>JAICWO010000006.1 GCA_025934775.1 Gemmatimonadaceae bacterium
CGCCGGCGGCGGGATCAGCAGTTTCAACTTCTGCCAGAGCGGCTCGGGAATCGTACTGAAGCGCTTGTCCATGCGCCGGTCGATCCGCATACTCAACGCCAAGCCATCCCACATTCAGCAAATTTTGAGACCGGTTCTTAGGTGAAGCGCGCTCACGTTGCGCTCACGGTGTGCTCACGGTTCCCGTGAGGCGCGCTCACGGTGCGCTCACGCTTCCTATCCATATTGTCGCGCAGCTGAGGTGTTCGCACGCACTCAGAAATTAAGGCCTTCCAATCTGAGGAATCGCTGTGCTGCCTGGTGCCCGGAAGGGCGGTGCCCCACAGCAATTGCGCCAATTCGAGATAGTGGTCGAGGCTGCGTGTCTGCCGCTTCCCGTTGTGGCAGTCACGCTTTGTGCGCCTGGAGAGCGCAGAAGTAGCGGGCAGGGAGAGTCAGCATTTTCGATTGCCAAATTCATATTCCAAAACAGGAGATTCCCATGCAGAAAAGGCTTCAGAAGGTGACAATGCTGTTTGCGCTCGTGTGCGTTGCGAATGCCGCATACGCATCGCGCGCGCTTGCGCAGGATGAAATCATCGCGTCTTGCTCCGGCTCCTGCAAACAGCTTTCAGACTGTAGCGGCCTCGCGTCCTCCACCGGGAGTTGCGCCTGCTTTGCGAATCCTTTCGGGCCGACGTGCATTGAAAACCAGGGGTGATCCGGACCGGCCAGTCCGACGCAGGCCTGGCGTGACGTACTAAACCTGCAAGACTCTCCCTCCCTGCATTCTCATCAGTCGGAGTTCACGCGTCTCATGAAGACAGTCTCGATAGTCACCCCTGCGGCCGCTGCGATTCTAGGTCTTTGCGCGTTGGTGATGACAATCGCGAACGTGCGCACGTCATTCGCCCGCAACCACACTCCTCCAACGGAGCCGTGGGATTCAGTCGCGAATTGGAAGTCTTACGAGCGGACGAGCCTGCGCATCGGTCCGGCTAGGCCGCGTGTCAGCATTATAGTATTTACGGACTACGAATGCCCCGCCTGCAAGCAGCTTGCAAAGCGGCTCGGAGCGCTCCGGCGGGAATATCCGACTCGTCTTGCCGTGTTCATACGTCAATTTCCTCTCGAGGGGCACCCAATCGCTCCGCTCGCGGCGAAGGCTGCCGTATGCGCCGAACAGCAGGGCAAGCTTGAACAGTTCGACAGCCTGCTTGTGCAGGCGCCAACCCTCGAAGGTAAAACGATGGTTAGTTGGGCACAGGCGGCCGGCGTCGGCGACACCACGGCTTTTGCCAAATGCACCGGCAGTCCCGCCACTGCTCGAATTGTTGACGCGGACATCGCCGACGGCCGGCGACTTGGAGTCGTGGGGACACCGACTCTACTCGTTGACAACGAGGAGTACGTTGGCATTCCATTTGGGCTGGAAAGTATCGTGTCTCGACATCTGGACAGGTCCGCGCCATGAGCTCGGTCCATCACCGAGGTGCGGCGTACATCAGCATTCTGGCCGTTTCTGCCGCCATGCTTTCAGTCGCGTGCGCGACGTCCGAGTCGAATTCGCTGAAGGAGCGGGATCTCACTGCGGCAGAAACTTGGGTGGCCGACGCATCGCCGGTCTTCGACGTCGCCGCCACGGGAGATGACGGCGAACGCAATTTCGCAGGCGCCGTAGGCGCGGTTGAGCTCTCGACGGGAGCGGTTCTCGTTGTTAGCGGATGGTCTGCGTCGGTTAGCCTGTTCGATCGCACCGGGCGACTCGTATCGTCAACGAGGGACACCGCCCGGATGGCTTCGGCTGCTTGGGCTGGAGAGTGCCGCCCCGACTCCATCTTCGTTTGGGACAGAGTGAAAAATCGGGTGGAAGTCTTAGGGCCAACGGGTCGGATCGCGCGTGAATTTGCATTTCCGGTGAAGCCGGTCATCGTCTCTTGCTCGCCTGACGGCCAGTTCGCACTTCTCGGAACTCCACAGGACCTTGGGAAGCGTATCAAGCGCGGCGATGGAACGGCCCTAGAAGCTCGAGTGTGGCTAGTGAATGATCTCGGCAGCATTGTCGGGAACATTCGGCCAGTAGTTGCGGGATACGCGGTGCCGTTTGGGCGTGTGACCCGGATTGCGCGCACAAACACTAGCATCTTCGTCGGCACCGGTGACTCCGCATACGTGGACAGGTATTCTGCGGCAGGGACTTTCACGGGTGCAATCCGCACCGGCGTAGCCGCTCATGCGCCAACAATTAGCAACAAGAAGCGCGCGATCGACCGAATGACGGCCTTCTTGACCGTGGAATCGCAACGCGCGACGGCTGCTCGGATGCTAGCAAATAACCCGATGCCGCCTCGCCTTCCGCCCTATTCAGAGATCCTCACCGACTCTGCCGGAGTCGTCTGGGTCGTCCTTTCGTCGCCGGGAGACGCAACGACGCGCCTGCGGGCCTTCAACCGCGGCGGCGCCGTAATTCGAGATGCTACAATCCCTTGCGACGTTGATGTTATCGGGATCTCTGGCTCACGACTAATCGCGGTTAGGCGAGACTCGGTCACCGGGGTTCAGCATGTAAGTATTTATGCTCTGCACAAGACCGGTTCACTCGCGGAGCGAAGACAATGAATCGCCAAAAGGTCACTGCTTTGGGCGCAGCGTTGTTTACAATGGCGGCTCTTGTTGCAGCTGGGGCTATGCTACGCAGCAGTTTCCGCTTGTACGCCCGCGGGGGCGCCAGAGTTACCCAACGAGCCGATTGGGCACGGTTCGCAGTGGGCATCGCCCAAGTCGGACCACACTCGGCGCCGCTTACGATTGTTGAGTTTACGGACTTTCAATGCCCGTATTGCCGCATGCTCACGCGGCGGCTCGCCTCAGCCGACAAGAGATACCCCGGTCAGATTCGGCTGGTTTTTAGGAACTTTCCGCTGAATGACCACCCTGCAGCGCGTGCGGCGGCCCTCGCGGGTATCTGCGCGGCGCGCGCGGGCAGATTCAAGCCGATGCACGACTTGCTGTTTTCATTGCAGGATTCTCTCGGGATACTGCGATGGAGCGAACTCGCGCTGCGTGCCGGAATTCGGGATACTGCTGCATTTGGTAGGTGTCGCCGGAGCTCTCAGGCGCAAGCGCAGCTCACTCGTGACCTGAGTGCCGCGAGCCAGCTCGGCGTACAAGCAACACCGACGTACCTGGTTAATCAATTCTTAATTACAGGTACATTGTCCGATAGCGACTTCAATGCAATCATCAAGCGGCAGCTGAATTCGTCACGCGGAGACGTGACGCACTAACGCCAGCGCGGACGCATGCATTCATACGAGTTGCCACATGCCTCACTGCAAGTTGCCCGAATGAACCCGACGCGAATCGCCCTAGTCTGCGCGATCCTCGTGCTCGGCGCGCGCGCTAACTGCCAAGTGCAAGTTCCGCATGCCGACGTCATTACGGGACGGGTCACGACCGACAGTGGTGTGGCTATTCAAGGAGCCAGCATCATTGCGACAATGGCGCCGAACCGGGAGCTGTTCCAAACAGCGTCGGACTCGGCGGGCAACTACGCATTGAAAATCTCCAATGGAACCGGTGACTACCTGGTTCACATCGGCGCCGTCGGGCGCGTTGGATCACGCCGCCGCATAACTCGCGGGGCCGCCAGCGATTCAGTGTTCCATGTTGATGCGAGCCTCCGCTCCGCGGCGCCAGTTCGTCTTGCCGCCGTTCGCGTGAGGGCGGCCAACCCGTTGCCGCAGAGGGGCAGAGATATCCAGCCGAGCCCCGGTGGTGGTGAGACAGTTGTCGACGGAGTTCTTGGCGTCCTGCCTCCCGATCTCAGTGGTGACATCGCGTCGATCGCGGCACAAACACCAGGTATTATTGGCACCCCAGATGGATTCTCGGCGCTCGGTCTTCCGAGCGCGCAAAACTCGACCACCCTAAATGGGCTCGCCTTCGGCGGAGCGGATATCCCGCGTGACTTGCCCGTAATCTCCAGGGTCGCAACGAGCTCGTTTGACCCAGCGATAGGCTGGTTCAGTGGCGGAAACGTCGACATCGACGTCCAGCCCGGCAGCATTTTTGCGACGCGTACCGGGCACGTCACCGCCGACTCCCCGCATCTCCAAACGCGAGAATCGTTTCCCTCCACCAGCTCCGGGATTTCGCGCTTAGATGCCAGCATGGGCGGAAGCGGCGGTATCACGGATGACGACAAGTACTTCTACAGCTATGGTGTTCAGGCTGGCCGTGCATCGCGAAGCTCGATGCCATTGTCGAATGCAGGCCCGTTCTTGCTGAAGCAACTTGGCATCAGTTCCGACTCCGTGAGCCGATTGCTCGGTGCGGTGGCCGCCGCGGGGATTCCGGAGCCCGAGCGGTCGGCGCCGGATTATCGCGTCACTCAGAACGTGCTTGCGATCGCCCGGATCGATCATACCCCTTTTGATTGGGAAAACCTGAAACCCTCGCCCACACACGAAGCGATAACTGCTTACGCGCGAATGGTGGACGATGACGGTGCGGGCTTGTCGCCGCTCAGCACCATCTCCGCGACCGGCCGAAGTTTGGGCCGTGCGTTCGTACTTCAGGGACTACTTTCACACTACTTCAATAATCAATTCCTCGCGGACACGAAAACGGCTCTCAGCTATTCGCGGAACGTGACCAGCCCATATCTGCGCATTCCTGCAAGCCAGGTCCTGCTCCGATCGACGGGCACTAATGGTACGGGCGGCGCGGACCTCGTGAACGTTGGGGCGGATCCATCGCTTTCCAATGATCGTCGGGCAATCTCGTGGGAGACGTCGCAAGAACTGCAATTCTACTTGAATCATCGATCGAATCATCGAATTAAATTGACAGCCGACGCAAAGCTCGATCATTTCGCACGCGCTTCGCCCGACGCTGACCTCGGCGCCTTCTACTTTGCGTCACTGTCCGATTTTGTTGCGAATCAGCCGGCATCATTCACTCGGACTGTTGGCGGCCTATCGAGTTCGTCCTCGGAGTGGAGTAGTTTCGCGGCTGCGAGCGACACGTGGAGTCCAAACTCACGGCTTCAGGTTCAATACGGTATGCGCGGTGAGGTGAATCGCTTTCTCACGACGCCCGCGTACGATGCGAATGTATTCCGGCAGCTTGGAGTCCTTACGAATAGATTGCCGAATACGTGGGGTGTCAGCCCGCGACTCGGCTTCACTTGGCTTCTTGGAAACAACGACGGGACTACGGCACTCAGCCGCTTCGGCCCCGTCTACAGGGGACCGACGGCTGCTCTCCGTGGCGGTATTGGCCTCTTCCGCGGCGCGCTAGCGCCGACGCTCGTAAGTGGGACGACTGCCCAGGAGGTCGGTCGAGCCGGTCAACTAACATGCCTCGCGGCCTCGGCGCCGTCACCGGAATGGGCGAAATACGCCGCGAATCCGTCTTCCATTCCGGTGCAGTGCGTCGAGCCAGAGTCCACGGCGTTTTCGGATTTACAGCCAGACATACACTACTTCAAGCCGGGTTACACGGCGCCCCAAAGTTGGCGCGCAAACTTGGGGTATTCACGAGGCTTCGCGCGCCTGCTTTGGTCTGTCGACGCTACGTATTCACTAAACGTGAGGCAGCCGGGAGTAATTGATGCGAACCTTTTACGGCTGCCGCAGTTTCTCGCAGGCGGGGAACACCGGCCCGTTTACGCGAGTGTCGGCGCAATTGATCCCCGGACTGGTGCACTATCCGCCGCGACTTCGCGTGCAGATTCAAGTTTCGGTCGTGTCATCACGAGCGTTTCCGATACTCGATCCATCGCGAAGCTCCTGACGTTGACCGTCCAGCCAGACTTCCGTGTGATCGGCTTCAACCGATGGATCGGGTCGGCATCGTACTCCTTGGCGTCAAGCCACGTTCAGCAACGTGGCTTCGATGGCACGACCTTTGGAGATCCAGCCGAGCTATCCTGGTCTCGGAGTGCGCTAGACGTTCGTGATCGCATTCTGTTGCGCGCCGGCTACGCGACTCCGGCAGCGAGAGTCGTGCTGTACGCGTCATTCATGTCGGGACTTCCGTTTACACCAATCGTGCGGGGAGATGTGAACGGCGATGGCCTGGCAAACGACCGCGCCTTCGTATTTGACCCTGCCCACACGATTGATTCGAGTGTAGCCAATGGCATGCGCCTGCTGATGGCTGATAGCCGCCGGGCCCGGATGTGCCTCGCGTCGCAGTTGGGGCATGCCGCCGATACGAACGGCTGCGACGGGCCGTGGTCGATTCAGATGAACACCCAGCTGAGCCTCACAGGCGCAGCGCTTCACTTACCAGAGCGCGTAGCTGCGGTCACGCTAAACCTTGCAAACCCGGCCGCCGTGCTTGATGAGCTGCTGCATGGCAGTAATTCGCTGAGAGGATGGGGAGGTGCCTCGCAGCCCGATCCAACACTGCTCTCGGTGGTCGGTTTCGATCCGTCGGCTCAAGCATTCAAGTACACAGTTAACCCGCACTTTGGGCAGACTAGTCCGGCTCTTGCCCGGTTGACTGCGCCATTCCGTATCACGCTGGATGTAAGCATCGATCTCGGGCATTCATGGGAAGAGCAGCAACTGGAACGAGCCCTCAGGCCGGGGCGGCGTGGACATGCGGGAGCGCGGCTCACCGAGCAACAGCTCTTGACGAACTACTCGCGTGCCGTTCCTGATCCGTACGCTGCGCTTCTCCAGCAGTCGGACTCGTTACTGCTCTCAAGGGATCAGGTCGACGAACTCGCTCAAGCCCATGTGGCTTACCGCGTGCGCATCGATTCCGTTCTCGCGCCACTCACCAAACGCTTCGCCGCGATCGGAGATCAGTTCAATACGGACGAGGAGCTCAAGCTACAAAACAGTGTTATCGATTCTGCCTGGGATATGACTCGCGCTGACGTCCAAGCCCAATTTGCCAGGATCCTGTCGCCGATTCAGTTGCGCTTACTGCCAAGCTGGGCGTGGCGATTTTACAACGCCGCGGCACCGATGCGCGCGCCTCGACTAACAATCTCTCGGTGAGCGCTTAACGAGCGCGGAATCGCGACGTGCCAATGCGCGAACGCTCTAACATCGCGCCTCGACGCCCGCTTGTTAACTCTGCCCGTTCGGGATCCTACGTGCCTAGATGACGGCTACCTCGGTGCCATGCCGCCATCGGAAATCCCGTTTATTGTTGAAGAATCCGAGGAAGGCCGGTACACGGCGCACGCCGTCCGCGTCGATCGTCACCGAGAGCGACACGCTCGAGGAGCTCCGCGAGACGTTCCCCGAGGCGGTGGAGTGCGACTTTGACGAGCACTACGCGCAGCGCTCAATGTCCATCCGGCTGCACGTCGTGCACGTCGAAGTGCTGGCGCTGTAACGCGTCACGTCGATCGCCAGCACTTCGCCCCCGCGCGTCTTCTCAGGCCGCGATGTGCCGCGTGCGCTCCGCCACGATCGCATCGAGATCACGCGCGAAGCGAACGGCTGCGGGTTCACGACGGCACATCCTGGCGAGCGTACGTCAGATTCCCGAACAATGATGAGCTTCGCATGAAGACGCTCTCGAGCATTCCGCCGCAGATCGCGCCGCATCTCACGATGGGCCGCCACGGGTGCTCGAGTGCCCCTTTGTGCGCGGCTTTCTCACGCTGTTGCGGCTTTGCCTGAGTGTGCGGCACGATCCGGCGCCTGGTGCGGATAGCGGCATCCACGAGCACGACACCGCGCGGCTCGCTGGCGACCACCGCTCGGCTCTCGCGCAACTGCTCCGGCTCGGGGCTCGCCGTCGCATCACCAAGTTTGATCGTCCAGCAAGGCCTGAGCAGAGCTGTGAGCACCGCGCGCCGCGAAGCGACCCGTTGGCCGGGCGATCTTCAACACCGAGTAGACGATCCGCGGCGCGAGACCGCCGGCGCGCTCACGCCGCGCTCACGCATAGTGTGTACACTAGCTGGCGTGATGCGAAGATGCACCGCATTAGCGCCGATCCGCGCTCGCTTCGAACGATATTCCTGCGAGGCGAAACTGTGCGAGACCCGGTGCGTTGAGGACCTTCGGCACGAGAAAACGCGGTTAATGGGGTCACGCATCACAAGCCTAAGCGTTCGAACTTGCCGACTTGCCCTGAAATAATTTGCTAATTCGCGAAATGATACAGGCAGAAATCTAAGTAAATACGGGGGGTCGGTCTTCTTGCTGTGCACGGCGCGAGCAAACGCGCCTCGCACCTCCTCGACATCGGAGCCAGCGTGAACCACCTCCCTGTAATCCCCGCCGCCGAATCGCTGCCCCGCACAGAAGCGGACGTCTACCGCTGCATCCTCGACATGGCGCGTACGGCTGCGCGCGGCCTGGGCGTCGAGCGCCCCGATGCCGATGATGTCGCGCAAGACGTTGCATTCCTTTGCTACACGATCGAGGAGCGCGGCGGCATTGACCTCGTCGCAATGCCCACGCGGGAGCTCGACGCGTACGTGAGTCGGATCGCCGGTAACTGCGCCAAACAGAGATTTCGCAGCATCAATCGCTCCGGCCGCAAGGACGCGCAGTTCGCGAGCGAGCGTATGGCCAGCGTGTATGAATGGTCGCGGCCCGATTCGTCGGCTGAAGCGCGCCTCTACGATCGCATGTATGAGGAAACGGTTGCGCAATTCCCGCGACTCACACGGCGAATCTTCCTCACCGTTCGGGAAGGCAGACTCACTCACGCCCAGGCGGCGGCGCAACTCGGCGTCTCGACCTCGCGCGTGTCGAGGCACATGGTAATCGCGCAGCGGGCCTTCCGTCGAATGCTCGAGGAACTCGGGGTCGTTGTGCCGGTGAGCCGCCGATCCAGCTCGCGAGTGCGCGCCTGCGGCGACGCGAGCGCGAAGTCTCGGCAGTTGATCAGCACCGTGGCTGAGGCGACTGAACCCCTTCACAACACCGCGCGCACCGCTAGCCGGGAGACGAGCCTCAGTCGCGAGGCTGACGCCACTGATAGTGATTCGATGCGCACCGAAGGCCGCAGCGCCCGGATCACTCACGGAGCGAGAGCCATCGCCGGTGAGAAGAGATGTCGCGCAAGCGCGTCGATCGGCGCCGCTTGCGATGCCACGGGGATCAGCGGTGAGCCGGCGAGCTCAGCTCGCGACGCCGCTCGCGCTACACGCGTGTCGAACAGCGCCACCGGAGCGGCGAGCGATCCCGCTCGCGTGATGTACGGCACCACACGTTAGCGCTCCGACACCGTTCGTTCGAAAAAGGACAGCGCGGGCGAGCTCGGCGCCGTCATCGATCACTTGAATGAGATCGTGCGCGTGAGCAAGCGCCCCGGTAGTCAGACGAGTCGCACCACGCAGCCGCGTGTACGCAGCAGCCGAGAGAGACCACGCACCGGTTCCTGCGAATACTGAACTACTCATAAGCTCAACACTGGGAGGCGGCCATCACTCATCTGGTGGAGGGAACGCGCGCGCGCGACGCGACACGCGCGCGATCCGACAACGATCTCGCGATCACACCCATGCATTGGAGAACAGCATGAAGAGTGTGCAGGGCGCAGTTCAGCAGACGCTAACCGGAGTCCAACGCTTCCTCGACGACAATGCGGCGAAGTTGCCGGGCATCGCGGGGAGCGGAGCGCGGCAGCGGCTCGACGACGCGATCGCCAGGCTCTCCGGCCACGCAACCGCGCAGGACGGCCACGCGATCATCGCGCAGGGTGCCACGCAGACGTACCGCGACCGCCGCACCGCGCTGCTTCGCGATCACGTGCGCCCGATCGCGCGGATCGCAGCCGCGGAGCTCGCGGGCACGCCGGCCATCGAGTCGCTCCGCATACCCAGGGGCAAGCTGAGCGCGCCGAAGCTCGCCGCGCTCGCGAATGGCATGGCGACGGCTGCGGCGCCATACGTGGCCGTCTTTACCAAGGCGGGCCTTCCGGCCGACTTCCTCGCGCAGATCACCGCAGCGTCGGACTCGATGATGGCATCGTTGAGCGATCGCGCGACGAGCCGCGGCAAGCGCGGTGGTGCGACGGCGGGGCTTACCGTCACGGCGAGTGACGCGCGCAAGGTGATCAACATGCTCGACGCACTCGTGAAACGCGCATTGGGCGGCACCGAACCGGCGCTGCTCGCTGACTGGAGAATCGTGAAGCACGTGCCGCAGAAAACGAGCGTGAGTAAGCCGAGCACGCCCAGCACGCCCAGCACGCCGGCGGGCTCCGCGCCTGCGGCACCGCCGCTGCCGGCACCACCGACACATCCGGCACCTGCGACGGCGGCGACACCATCGGCGAGCGCATGACGCGAGCCCGGCACAGGCGTCGGCTCGCGCGCCACGGCCCGAACGTGTGGGTGGTGCGTCGCGGCGGAAAGTACGCCGTGACGGAAGAGTGCACGGGGTTCGTGCTCACCCCGCCCATCTCTCAGCAGCTCGCAATCCGTATCGCGCGACTCATCGCTCGGGCGAATCGCAGTGAGCTGATCGTTCAGGCGCGCAGCGGCAGGATCCGGATCAAGGACAGCCACGGTGTCGACCCGTTCCCGCCGAGGGGCTAATGGTCATGCGCAACGCAATACTCTCGTTCGCGGGCTGGGCGGCCGCGGTGCAGGTGGTCGACGGCGTACCGCGCCTCAGTCAAATCGGCCACGTGCTCTCCATCGCGGGCCAGCTCACGGTGCTCACGATCGCAGTGTACCGCCTCGGTCGCTGGCATCAAGCGATGGAGCACACGAGAGCCGATGTCTTAGCGGCCGTGAAAAGAATCGAAGCCGCGGTGAACGAGCGGCTCGATCGCACAGAGCGGCGGATCGATGGCCTCGACCACATGGCGACCATCGCAGTCGAAGCTCGCGCAAAGGAGGCGCGGCGGCACTCCAAAGTCGACCGCCGATTGCTGCGGCTCGAGCAGGTGGTGCTGTCATGATGGACGAGTCAACGAGTTTCAGCGCCGTGCGAGGCGTTCGCGGCGCGGCGCTGGCGTTAGCGACGCCGCTGCTCGAGAAGAACGCTCGCAAGACGGAGCACCTGGGCCTGCCGATCGTGTTCTCCATGGCCCGAGTCATCGTCGTGGCGTTCGCGGTGGTGCTCATCAGGCTGACGTGGCGCGCCGGCGTGGCGGGCTGGCCCCAGGCGACGGAGTCGATCGCGGTCGTGTTGGCGTTACCGATCCTCAATGCGCTCGAGCGTGTGCGGCCCGAGGATGTCGTGGCGCTTGCCACCACGCTGCTTAGCCGGTTCGGCATCGGGGACGTCGGGGCTCGGGAGCCATCGAAGTACGACGATCACCGCGGCGACTGAGGAAAGCCACACATGCGTATTCCAAATCTCCGAATCGACCGCAAGCTCACGACGCACGTTCTCGAAGCGCCACTCGCCGCGCCGCGTCGGGGCGTCATGCTCCACTACGACGATTCGTCGCGTGATGATTGGGCCGTGGAGTGGTTCACCGATCCGCGCTGCACGAACGGCTATACGTGGCTGGTGTTGGACAGCGGCGCGGTGATCGAGCTGGCCGACCCGCAAATGCGCACGCCGCACGCCGGACCGTGTACGACGCCGTACGCGAACTCCGCGTACTACGGCATCTCGGCGGCGACGAACGGGCTCGTGCCCGCCACGATCGCACAGCTCGAATCCATTGCGATGATCTGCGCGGCGTTACTGCACTATCACGGTTGGCCCGCGGATTCACTCGACGAGCGGCTCGTTGGTCACGATGCCCAGGCCGTTTGGACGTCGAGATACACGCCGAACCGGCTCCTGTGGGGCCACACCGGCCGTAAGGTCGACCCGACCGGTGTGCGATCCGACCGCCAGCCGATCATCGACGTCGCGGCCATGCGGAATCGGCTCCGGTAGACAACTCACAACTGAGAATAATCATGATGAAACGAACTGCCGTGGCGCTATGCGCCGCGGTGTTGGTGGCCATCGTCGCTCCCGTATCCGTCGGACACAGCACACCGGCACGAGCGCTGGACCGCTCACATTCGGCGCAGGTCTCGAGGTACTCGCTCTCCGAACCCAGCACGGGTGCCGCGGAGCTCCTCGGTGACTCTCTGACTCTCGAGAAGGCGCGCGCACTTCAACTGGCGCAGCACGCGGCCGAACTGGATCACGCGCTGCACCGGGAGAAGGCGTCGCGACATGCGGCGGATGTGTCGAATGACTCCCTCTCCGGAGTCCTCGGGGCACATCTCGCGGACGACTCGAGCATGGAGCGCCACGCCACGTTCGACCTTCGGCAGCCGCCGTACAGCGTGCACGCAGAAGTGAGCATGCCGAAGGCGAGCGACTCTGTGTATCTAGCGCTGCGAATCCGGCTCGATACTACGAACGTCGACGCGCGAGTGATGTGCACGTCGGCGGATGCGAACGGTCTACGTGCAGCGTCGGTCGAGGCGCAGACGCCGCGCTGGCTGGCGCTCAGGGTCCGGCACGTCGAGCAGTCGCCAGATGTGTGTCCGCAAGGACGTTGAGGCGTCGGGCCGGCGAGCAGCCTCGGGGCTGATCGGCCGGAATTCGCGATCCACGTCTGGGTCGAGACTGGAGAGTTGAGATAACTCGAAACGAACGCGATCGGTCGCGTTGCTAGCTCCGGCCGAATCGCGAGCGCGTAGGTCCACTCATCTAAGGGGAGGCAAGATGTTGGCGATCATCAGCGATGTCGTCATCTGGGGCGTGTGCGCCTTGGGGACCGTCATCATCTGGTCGTAGCGGCGGGTAGCGGGAAAGCGGCTCGGCCACATTTCGGTGGCCGGGCCGCTTTCCTGTATCAATGCAATCGCGTGCCTGCACGTCAAGTACAAAAGCTGCGCCGGTAGCTCCGGTGCGGCGCTGACAACGAGTTTGGTCGCTCGAACATAACGCAGGATTTCGACGGCTTGGTTCGAGCAGTAATGATGTACGCATGCCGGACTGCACGAGACCACCCGCCGGTGCTGTGAGCCCCAATTGGACGAGACAGTTTGGAAAGCGTAGGTTGGCTTTTCAACTGAGGATCGTTCGATGGAAACGCAACGCCGGGGTTCGGATGGGAGGCGGCTCTTCAGCGCCGAGTTCAAGCGGGAGCAGGTCGCGCGCGTGCTGCGCAAGGAGATCACGTTTGCGGAGTTGAGCCGCGAGCTGGGCATCGATCAGTCGGTCGTTCGTCGGTGGCAGCACTTGGTCGATCGCGGGAGTCGCACGGCCGTGGCGGCGAACGAGGATGTCGTGCCGGCGAGCGAGCTCCGCGCGGCCCAGCTGCGCATTCGGGAACTTGAACGCGCGCTCGGAAAGAAGACGATGGAGGTGGAGATCCTCCAGGCCGCGCGAGACGAAGTCAAAAAAAAGCCACGTTGGTACGGCGTGTCCAAGCGATGACCGGCCGGAAGATCGCGCCCATCTGTCGGGTGCTCGGGATCGGCCGCGCCTCGGCGTACCGCAAAGAGAAGCCGCGTGGCCCGCGCTACGTCAAGGCGGACGATCGCGTGGTGACGGCGCAGATTCGCGAGGTGATCCGCACGCGCGCCACGTACGGCTCGCGGCGGACGTGCGCGCTCGTGAATCGCGCCTTCGACACCGGCTATAACGGCAAGCGCATCCGGCGCGTGATGGACATCGCGGGCTGGAAGTTGCCGCGAAGCGCGCGGCGTCGGACGGGCCGCGCGCACACGGGGCAAGTACAACGCCCCGCGTCGAACGAGCGGTGGTGCAGCGATGGGCTCGAGGTCGCGTGCTGGAACGGCGAGTACATCCAGGTCGGCTTCGTCCTCGACTGCCACGATCGCGAGTGCCTCGCGTGGTGTGCGGTGCCCCGCGATCTCACGGCGCGGGACATTCAGCAGCTCATGCACGCCGCCGTGGCCCAGCGCTTCGGAGTGGGACGGCGCCCGGATGGGCCCATTCAATTCCTGAGCGACAACGGCTCGATCTACACCGCGCTCGACACGATCTGCACCGCGGAGCGACTCAACCTCGAACCCATCACGACGCCGAAGGCCAGTCCGCAGTCGAACGGGATGTCGGAAGCCTTTGTGAACACGCTCAAGCGCGACTACGTGAGCGGGGCCGATCGGAGTGAGGCGGCCGCGCTACTCGACCAAGTTGCGCCCTGGATCGACGACTATAACGCGATCGCGCCGCACTCGGCGCTCGGCTACCGATCGCCCTGGCAGTACCGCGCCGAAGTGCTGGCATTGGTCTAATTGGTTAGCCCAATCTGTCTCATGAATTGGGGCTCACAGCACCGGGTAGCTGATGTGCGTATCGCAAAGGAGGCTTTGCACACATGTATTATTTACTTCCCGTCGTAAGAGCTGCCCCGTCGGGTAGCTGATGCGCGCCATGGCCGCTCATGCAGCAGGCGCACGGCCTCGCGCTTGAATTCCTCGGTGAACGCGCCGCGCTCTCGCCGCAGCGCCTTACTCGTTTCGACTGCCTGCTTCCGTCGTGCTGTCATTGAACACCTCCGCCCTCAATTTGGGGCGCGTGAGGTGTCCATCAAACCGGGTCAGGTCCACGCTGAAGCTGAGAGAGAAGCTATGGATTTGTTTGCGGTTGCGCCGCAAACCATTTCTCAAGCCCTTGCAGCGTGGCTAGGGCCGGTTCTCGAGTCGCTTGCTATTTGCCCTGCCAAGCGTCGGAACGCTGGCGACTACGACCTTCGCGGCGCGGTCGGCATGTCGCACCCCCTGCTCGATAGTTACTGACGCCTCAGGTACGTGCTGCTTGAGCTTGTCCCGAGCCTGTTCGAGAAGTTCGTCCCGATGCGCAAGCACAAGGAGCTTCTTCTTCATTCGAAACGCTCGCACAAAGCTGACGAAGACAACGGTCTTCCCGGTGCCTGTCGGCAGCGAAACGAGCAGCCGACGACGACCGTGCTTGTACGCGGCGAGAATGCTGTCGATGCAATCCGTTTGATAGGGCCGCAACGAGGTCAGGCGTTCTTCGTTCGGTAGTCGTGGGAAAGGCGTCATCCGAAAGCCCGAGTACAGCGAAACACCAGAAGAGTTCCGGAGAGAGAAGTAGGGACGAGACAGGGCGGGACAAAATGCGCGCCGGCGGCACATCGTGCGTGCCATCAACGGGCCTAAGCGCTCGCGGTTGCCGAGCTCAATGTCGCAGATCGTTCGCCAGGTTCACAAGAGCTGCTCGTTACGGGCGAAGCCAAGTGCGCTGGCCACGTATGGCTAAGGGATCAGTCACCAAGTCAGCGTCACTTCTCGTTCTGAGCGGCGGGAAGGCATAGGGGCGACAGCGGCGGTTTCAAACCCCTCGACTTGCTGAGACCAACGGCCGACTCTGCACATCGCATGTCCTATCGCGAGGGTTCGACGGTCTGGCCGCTTGCTGATTACTGCGGCTGATATACCGGACTTAGACGCCGAGCATTAAAACGACTTTAATACGCGGACTGGCGCGGTCGCTCACTTGACGCTCTCGTTTCCACGTCGCAAACTCGTTTGGGATGGTTCGCTTGATCGCGTCGGAACACGTACCCACTCCATAAACCTAGCGCGACGCCGTGCCGCGCTTGTCCGTAAGTCTGCGCCCATGCAAAAAAGCAACAGTTCAACGCGACAGCACGCGCATCATCGTGTAGTGCGCCTTCGAGTCACAGGAGGCTTTCTGGGCGGCGTCGATATTGAACTCGCCGATGGCCTGAACTGCTTCATCGGTGGACGCGGCGCCGGCAAGACTACTGCCCTTGAATTCCTGCGTTACGGACTTGGTTTGATGCCCGATGCAAAGGCCAGCCCGCAGCGGTTCAAAGCGCTCGACAGCCTCGTCCAGGCCAACTTGCGCGGTGGCCGACTAAACATCGAATTGAAGACGAAAGCTGAAATGCTCTACACGGCAAGACGAGCCGTAGGTGAGAGTGTGGAGGTATTGAATGAGCAGGGGGTCGCCGTCCCGGTAACTCTCGACCGAGATCATATTTTCAGCGCAGACGTCTTTAGCCAGAACCAGATTGAGGAGATTGCATCGAATCCGAATGCTCAGCTCGACCTACTCGACCGGTTCCAGGAGCAGGCATCGACAACTATTTCGCGGGAACTCGCGCAGTTGGATCAAGAACTCCAGCGGTCGAACGATCTCTTGCGTCGGTTAGATGAGGAGATGGATGCACTACGCGCGAAGGCGTCTGAAGCATCGGCTATCGAGGAACGTCTGCGTGGCCTAATGGCAGTCGCCGGGCCGGACGCAGAGCGAATGAACTCTGCGCATGGAGCACAGGCCTTACGTGCTCGTGAGCAGCATTTGTTCCAGATCGCTCTCGATACTCTTGCTCGCCTGGCTACCAGCATCGCTGAAGCAGAGGCTGGGTTTGCCGCTTCGATTCGCGACCAATTTGACGAGGCAGTTCGCACGGGTGAAAACGGCGACATCCTCCGCAGCTTGGAATCAGAATTAAGCTCTCTTCAGGCCGCAGTCGGGCAAGCCCTTGATTCAATTCGATCCTCGTCTCGATCGACGGAATCTGCGATTCGTCGTTGGGTAACCGCGCTGGAAGAGCGTCATGCTGTTCAGGGCGCCGCGTACCGCGATCTTCTCGAACAGTCGAAGGAAGAGGGAGGGAGAGCGGCTGAGCGCGCGTCGCTTCAGGCTTCACTTGCGGCATCCCAGGCTGCTGCTATCGAGCTTCGCGCGAAGGAAAGGCAAAGAGGAGATGTTACTTCGGCGCGTCGGGCGCTTACGAATCGCGTCTCCGAGTTGCGCGATGATCGCTACTTACTTCGCAAGCGCGTGGCTGAACGCCTTACCCAGCAATTCACTGCGTTGCGAGTCAGCGTTGCTCAGGCCGCCGACCTGCAGGCCTATCGTGAACTGCTTGCCGCTCGTCTCAAGGGAGTGGGTGTAAAGCAAGGAATGGCGGCGGAGCGTATCTCCGAAGTGCTCTTGCCTGCGGAGTTGGCCGCCCTTCTGGCCGCCAACGACGTCAGAGCTATCGAGGATCGCTGCGGGTTTGAGGCGGAGAGGGCAAGGAAGATCGTCGATGCACTCCGTGCAGACGGCGGAGCGTACGACATTGAGATAGTCGACATTGAGGACCGGCCCTGCATCGAGTTACGAGACGGTGAGCAGTACAAAGAGTCGCCGCGACTATCAACTGGACAGCGATGCACCACGATACTGCCAATCCTACTTGTCCAGAATGAGCGGCCCTTGTTGATCGATCAGCCCGAAGACAATCTCGACAATGCATTCGTCTACGACACAATTGTAACAGCGCTTCGCGCCGTGAAGGGGAGCCGGCAAGTCATTCTTGTTACACACAATCCGAACATCCCCGTGTTGGGTGAAGCCGAACGTGTGTTCGTCTTCGCGTCCGATGGCCAGAATGCGCGGGTGCAGTCATCGGGAACAGTCGACGATTGCAAGGATCTGATCGAGCGTATTCTCGAAGGCGGTCGAGAAGCGTTTCTCGAGCGCAAGACGCGCTATGGTCATTGAAATCGACGACGGCGCCGGAGAGCCGTTACCGGCGTTCGTTGCAGCGTTGCGTGGCAATGACTGGGCTGACGTACTCGATGCTCTATCGCGAGCTGATACGTGGATTCGGGAGGCAATGCCGGGACACGCGCACGCCGCTTCCGTGACCGAAGCGGTTGCCGCTCTCGCAGATCATCCCAAGTGGGAAATCCGCCGTGCCGTCGCTCTCACCGCTGCGCACTGCCTCAGTCGCGCCTTTGAAGCCCCGCTCGTACGTCTCGTCGTCGATGACAACGCGCGAGTGCGCCAAGCCGCAGAGCAAGCAGTACTACGACGACGTGATGGCCGTCAGGCGAGTCTGCTCGGCAAGCAACATGAAGACCGCATAAATGCCCTGCTCGAAGACATTGAGACGAGATTTGGTGTTCGCGGTCGCGCCGGCGTGAAGCGAGCGGCTGATGAGATTGCGAACCTCTTCGCGCGAGAACTCTACCACGAGGTAGTAAAGCTGCTTACACCACTCGCGGTGTCGGCGGAACGGTTGAAAGTCACTGTTGCGGCTGACACGCGCATTGCCGGCGAAGCGCACGCGGAGATCTCTCGCATAGATCGGCAAGTCCGGCAACTGCGTGCGGTGCTCGACGCGATGCGCTCCTATACGACCGTACCGCGGCTGAACTTCGCGAGTGAGACGCTGCGTGAAGTCGTGGACGAGGCGTGGGGTCTTGCACGAGTTGCGCGCACTGGCTTCGCAGTACCGGCGATCAAGATTGAGATGCCCGCAGAAGCGAGCGCGCAGGTCGCTCGCAGTCGGCTTGTTCAGGCGTTGACAAACCTGCTGATGAACGCGATCGAAGCCTATGACGGAAGAGATTCGCGAGAGCCGATCTACGTCAGTGCAGACGCGCGGCAAGGGCACGTTGTTCTGGTGATTAAAGACAATGGCTGCGGGATGTCGCCGGAGGCCGTCGTCGATGCACGAACGCTGTTTGCGACGAATAAGCCGAACGGTACAGGGTTCGGCTTACCACTCGCGATCAAGATCATCGAGTCGGAGCATCGAGGTCGGTTGACGCTTAGGAGCGAACTCGATCAGGGTTGCGAAGTAGAGGTGATCCTCCCTCGCGAACAGGCGTTGGGCGAAACATGAGTGAAGGGCACCTAGTACTTATAGTCGAGGATGACGCCGAGACCGCCGACGCGCTCCAGCAGATAGTTTCTGCAGAGGGCTGGCGCAGCGTCATTGTCGACAATCGAACCGATGCAGTAAGCCGTCTGCAGGCCAACAAGTTCTGTATTGTTATACTGGACTTGCAGATCAAAGGCGACGGCAACGCAATCAAGGGGCACACGTCACACGGCAAAGCACTCTTGAGGCAAATCAGGCAACTGCATCAGGAGCACACAGGGCGGGCGTTTTGGTTGCCGGTGGTGGTAGTCAGCGGGTTCGCCTCCGAGCGCGCCGAGGCAATCGAAATCATGCGTGATGGCGCTGCAACTTTGATCGAAAAGCCATTCAAGGATCGGGTCATCGTAGAGAAGCTTCACGCCGAACTTGAGCGATGTGGCAGAGATACACACGAGCGCTGCTCGCGGCCACCAGTGTCGCAGCCCGAACCTGACGGCCAAGTCGCGATCGAGCTCCCGGGATCGCGCGATGGTCGGCGTACGGAAGTTCTAGTCGCCGGACACACCCTCAGCCTACCAGACAGCGAACTCCGGACGCTTCTTGAGCTGATCGCGGCGCATCAATCCGGCAAAACGGTCCACAAAGTTGCTCTTGGGCACAAGAAGCATCAAGGATTCAAAGCGGTCTCTCGTCTCCGGCTAGCCCTGAAACCAGCGCTTGGTAGCATCGACGTCATCACGAACGACCGTCACGGCGAGTATGGACTTACGAATGCCGTGGTCGTGCGCTGTTGCAACGCGGCAAAGTTCGGTGCAGTGGACGACGCTCGGATCATTTCCCTTGCAGAGACGATCGAAAAGAGCCTGAAATAGGATCCGTCAAATTGACGGAACTTGGCCGCAATCTCCGCCACACCTCCGCCGATCGTCGGCGCTACCGCTCGCTAATAGACTGAGACCCGCAGACCCCAGTCGCGGTAATCTCAGTCCTCAGCTTCGGGAGGTTGTATGGCGAAAGTCTCGCCGTGGCACTCGATCAAGCAGTCGGTGCACCACGACAATACGAAGTGCACCGAAGGCAACAACATCGAGACGGAAAACCGTCGGTCCGGCACAGGCGGGAAGCCATTGTGCTCGCATTGCGCTCGACTCGACTAACAAGCGGCCGTTGCCGAGGAGGCGCACGATGCGGTGCCTCTTCGGCAGCGGTAGCCAACTGGATTGATCGAAATGCCCAACAAGAACACACACGCAGTCGTTGGTTTGGTTTCCGGCGCGGCGATCGGCGGGATTGCTGCCGTATCCGTGCCAGAGGAACATCGCGCGATCGAGGTCGCATTTGCGGGTCTCGGAGGCGTATTTGGCGGATTAGCGCCAGACGTTCTCGAACCGGCAACCTCGCCGCAGCATCGGGCGACTTGCCACAGCATACTTGTCGGCGGAGCGGGGGTAATCGCCGGTGTTACCCATCTTCGCGCCTACTGCGCCGAACGCGCGTCGGGATGTGAATCGCGCTCGGCCGCGGCAACGCCCGGCTCAGCTCTCGCGAGTTCGGAATCGTGGAAGGCGCTCGCTTGGCGTGCGTTCGGTGCCTTCGCTCTCGGCTTCGCCGCCGGTTACGTATCTCACCTTCTGCTCGACGGCGACACGCCAGACGGTATTCCGCTGGTTGTTCGCGGACTTTAACTCGCCCTCAGGGGAGCCCCACCATGGGAAAGAACATTCATGTCACACATCGTGCGGACGGTTCGTGGGCGGTGATCGGAGAGGGAGATTCGCGCGCATCGAGTCTGCATGACACTCAGGCAGACGCGATCAACGCTGCACGCCCGCTCGCCATCAACAATCGGTCGGAGCTGGTCATTCACGACCGCCACAATCGAATCCGCGACAAGGACAGCCACGGCAGTGACCCATATCCACCGCCGGGGTGAATGGCACGTCATGTACGGGCACGCCACTTTCGATCCAGCCGCGATCAGCGAATGCGTCCTTCCTCAAGGGAATCTCGTAGCACAACTCTTGTCGACCCGCAGGCGTATAGCGCGTGAAACAGCGGTGCTGTTGCCCCCGTCAAACCCCGGTTTTTCGAGAAACAGCACCCGGCACCGACGCTCGGAAGCCATTGAAAAACCGACAAGTTAGCGGTTTTGACAGTTCCCCGCAGCGGGCCTGCACTGCCCGCGAGGCGGCCCACCGAGGCAACATTAGAGGTCTTTAATTTTGGTGTAGGGCCCCGCCTCGACGGGGCTCGTATCACGCAATCGCCGCTAGCGGTTCTGGCGCCGGCAGTGAACATTTGGGGGCCCGGCATCGCCTATCGAGACGACGAGCCGCGCCCGTCGCGGTGACTCGACGATTCGATACCGCGCGGTGCTAGGCGATACTACGGCCCGCAAATCCTCCCACGGTCCTGCACTGGCATGCGCTCGCCTTCCGACCCGCTCAGCACATCGGCGTCGTCTGCACGTCCTCGCGCCGCCCCGACCGCAGGCCAAACGCGTCGGAGCGGTCGCAAGCGCGCCGAGGCCCCGCTATTAAGCCCACTGCGGTATCCGGGCTCGAAACGCCGATTGGCCACCCACGTCGGTGAGATTCTCGACCTCAATGAGCGTAGCCCCGAGCTCTTTGTGGAAGCATTCGCGGGCGGAGCGAGCGTCGCCATTCGCCTGCTCCAACTCGGGCGGGTCAAGTCGATTGGGCTCGTCGATCTCGACCCGATGATCGCGGCATTCTGGCGGACAGTGTTCTTTGATACAAAGTGGTTGTGCCGCGAGATCGCGAAGGTCCCCGTAACGCTGGCGCAGTGGGAGACCTACCGGGCGACGAAGCCGCGGAGCGACCGTACCCGCGCACTCGTCTGCCTCTTCCTCAATCGCACGAGCTTCTCGGGCATCTTGAATCCGCGGTCGGGTCCAATCGGCGGGTACGAACAGAAGGGCGAGTTCAAGATCGACTGCCGGTTCACCCGCGAGACGCTCATCGATCGCATCGAGAAAATCGCCGCGTATCGGGACCGCGTGGCGTTCATATGGAACACGTCTTGGGATCAAGCGTTGATGGACGTCCGGACGAAACAGGCCGCAGACGAACTCCCCCAGGATGTGTTCTACTACTTCGATCCGCCGTTTTTCGAGAAGGCCGAGAAGCTCTACACCTTCTACTTCGACGACGCCGACCACATCGCCCTTCGCGATGCCCTTGTCGACATGACCGACCATGCGCGCGAACCGTGGGTACTCAGTTACGACATGGCAGACCGGTTGGAAGAGCTATATGGCGACAGACCCGAGTCGACGCACATCGAGCTGCTGTACAGCACGTCGGGAGGCGGCGACCGAAGGGTGGCGACGGAGGTCATCCTGTCGAACCTGCCGAGGCTCCCGATCCCCTCGGTGGAGGACAAGCGCCGACGCTCCAAAGCCCACGGCGGCGAGCGACCGAAGGCTGCGAAGCCCCAAAAGACGCGGGTCGCATAGTGTATGCGCGCGGGTTGCCTCGAATGGGCGATATGCAGCCATGGCAGTCGCGGGCTTTGAGGCGAGGCCTTCCTCGCGGTCGCAGCGAATACTTGAGGATTCTATGATACGAGAGGATCCCGCCGGTCTCGGGCGCGAGGAGGAGCGGTGTGTCCCATCGGCCCCCGCACCCACGTTCCGTGCACCGCGGCGTGGGCCTGGATGCACCAAGCCGGGTTGGACAGAGTCAGCATGAACGTGCGGAGACCGACATGAACGTTGTCAACAAACTGGCCGCGAAACACAGCGCGTTACCCAAACTCGTTCAGCAGGACAATTTCGTCGGCTGGACGTACCAAGTCGGCTTCGACGCCGTGAAGGTGTTGACGAATGACGCTTTCAAACGGGCCGTTCGCGGAATCCCGCATAACGCCTTCCTGGTGGCGACCTCGTTCGACCCCGAGAAGTTCATGTCCGTCGACGAGTTCGAGCAGGAGGTGCTGCTCCTTCGGGTTGTTGGCTCATGCCCTCTTCCACACGACAACGACCTCACGCGCATCAAGGTTGATAGCGCGCAGGCGATCAAGGACAAGTTCGAGATGGTCGAAAAGACGACCGACACGCTGACCCAGGGCCAAATCCAGTACGGCGGCCTGGAGTGTCGGATCCTCGGGACGTTCTACATGCAGGACGGTGTACTCCATCTCGGAAGCGACCAGGAGACGTTCAGCGCCTCGGCGCGCCTGAGGGTCTTCCGCCCGAAAGGCGAGGCCCTACGCCTGATCGTGAACCACGTCGATCCGACGCGCGCGGCCCAGGCTGAGGAACTCGCGAAGGCGGCCGGCATGGCGACGATGCCGGAGCCGATCCGGATCGGCGACGTCCGCTACACGTCGACTGCCCGGCTGCATCGCGCGCAAGAGGAAGAGCTCGTACCAGTCACGATTTTCCCTCAGGACTTTCTCGCACGCCGGACTGCCGTGCTCGGGATGTCTCGTACCGGAAAGTCGAACACCGTCAAAACAATGGTGTCAGTCGTAAAGGGCGTGGCCGACAAGAGCGGCGTCAAGATTGGACAGATCATCTACGACATTAACGGCGAGTACGCCAACGCGAACCAGCAAGACAAGGGCTCGATCGCGGACATGTTCCCTCAGCACACCGTCCGCTATCGCATGGTGAAGACGCCCGGGTTTGAGGAGATGCAGAACAACTTCTACCGCCAGGTGGTCGAGGGCCACGCCATCATCAGCAAAATCCTGTCGGAAGACAAGGCGAACAAAGCTGCGGGAGACGTCGAGGTGTTCCTCAACGCCTCATTCGAGGAGCCTGATCAGGCCGACGTCGGCGAACACAATCGCTGGCAGGTGCGCGTCGCGGCGTTCCAGGCGCTGCTCTACAAGGCCGGTTTCGAGGCCCCGGAGAACTTCAAGGTTCGCTTCAAGGCCAATCAGGGCGTCCTTGACGCGGTGAAGAAGGCGAACGCCTCGTGCAAGGACCCGTCAGCGGGCCTGACGCTCGATGACGCGATCGACTGGTTCGTTGCACTCCGCAAGGCGAACAAGGAATCCGCGCTGAAGAGCTCCAGCGGGAAGGACTGGGTCGACACCGAGACCGACGCGATCCTGAACATGCTCGTCAATCAGAACAAGAACGGCATCTACATCCGCGGCTTCAAGGTGCTCGTTCCGGCCCGGGATTACCACTCTCCGCGCCGCGCGCAGGAGGTCGGGGACGAGGTGTACGCCCATCTCGTCGCGGGCAAGATCGTCATCCTCGACCTCTCGGTCGGCGACCCGACGCTGCGGGAGCGCCTGAGCAAGCAGATCGCTGCCGACATCTTCAACAAGTCCATGGGCACGTTCATCACGGGGAAGACGCCACCGAACGTGATGATCTTCGTCGAGGAAGCCCACAACCTCCTCGGCCGGGGGATGGAGATCACGGAGACGTGGCCTCGGCTCGCGAAGGAGGGCTCGAAGTATCGTATCGGCTTGGTGTTCGCGACGCAGGAGGTGACTTCCATGCACCCGAACATTCTCGCCAACACCGAGAACTGGTTCGTGACGCACATCAACAATGCGAACGAGGTGAAGGAGCTGGCGAAGTTCTACGACTTCGCGGACTTCAGCGACTCCCTGATCCAGGCGCAGGACGTTGGCTTCGCCCGGGTGAAGACTCTGTCGAGCCCATTCGTCATCCCGGTCCAGATCAGCAAGTTCGACCCGAGCGCGCGGCAGTAGGCGGTCGAACGCCCTCAAGCCTGCCGAGTCGCCGCCATGCCCTTCGAGAACGAGCGCTCCAACAAAACGTCGCACGGCGACGTGCTGCGGAATCCCGACGTAGTCAGCTTCCTCTCGCAGTGCCAGGTGATGACGCCGCCCACGGACGCAGAGGGCATGGCGTTCGCCTCGCAATTCGTCGATCCGCCCTCGCGCGATGGCGTCGATCTGCCGCAGACCGTGATCGCCCTCGACGGGAGCCTCTACGAGTCCCAGGTCTACCCGGGGCAGTTGCCTAGCACGCGCGTCGGCTACGTGAAGGTCAGCACCTTTATGATCGACACTCACCAGTTCGCGGGAGTCGTCGACCAGGCCTCGGGCTTGGTTGACCCGTTCCGCCTGGCGAGGCTCCACGACGACGCCAGCGCGCTATCGATCGCTCTCCCGGGGCCCAACGTGCGCTACGGCGGTCGCGCCACGGTGCGCGAAGGATTCCGAGCTGCCCTTGAGAGGCACTTCCTCAGCCCCAACACGTGGGTTGACGACGACCCGAAAAAGAGCTTGCGGGCGACGCTCTTCGCGTTGGCGGCGAACCGCAGCCAGAAGTCGAGCCTCTACACGGGCGATCCCAAGGTCATCCGGCTCCACAAGTGCCCGAACTGTGACGAGGTTGCTGGGCCAGGGCAGCGGATCGAAGTTCACGACGTCGCGGATCCTCAGCACTGCCCTCATTGCAGCGGCGAGATCTTCGCTACGGACTGCCTTCGCATTTGGGAGGCCGTGGCGGAAGGCGCCCCGATCGGCGAAGCCCTCGGTCGTACGATGTCTGTCGTCGAGCACATCATGCCGATGCACTACGCCCGCAACATTGCCGCGGCCGACCTGGACGCTATCTCCGGGGTCACGTTCTTCGTCGACGGACCGCTGGCCGTCTTCGGGAACGCTGCCTGGATCCACGCCGGCATTCTCCGGATGTACAACAAGATCAACACGTATCTCGTGGCCAAAGGACGCGAGCCGATGCACATGCTCGGGCTGCAGAAAACCGGCGGCCTCCGCGAGCACGTGGACCTCATCGAGCGCTTCGTCGGGCCCGACCGCATCCTGCCGGTAGGCGATGAGTATCGCTACAAGCATGTGTCGCCACGCGACGTGTCGCAGATGGACCCAAAGGACGAGATCGGTTTTGGCCTTGAGACCTATTATGGCCAGGACTTCATCTACAAGACGCCGGGTTCGAAGACCTTCGTGTTTGCCATCCCGTACCCCTTTGAGTCAAAAGCTGAGTCCAAGGCGCAGACGGGAAAGGCGTTCAAGCAGGCGAAGCTCGAACTGCAGCGGTATCCGAACCTCGCGAAGATCCTCAAGGTGCTCGACTACTTCGAGTCGGACCTCTACACAAACGCCAGCATCCCCCTCGCCCTCGCACATCAGCACACGGCGATCAGCCTCATGCCCGGCGGGAAGGTGCTGGACATCATGACGCACAAGAAGCTGACAAAATAGTGCGGCTTGCCATGGTCGTCCCCACGCGCTCCGGGACATCGGGCGCGGCGTCGCCGGAGCCCGAACTCGTGGGCCGGCAGCCGGAGAGCCTTCGGACGCAGCTCTGCTAATCTCGCTACCGCATGCAGTCACTCGTCCTTGCTACCGCTCGTGACCTCGCGCGATGGGCCGCCTACCGAACTGCGCAGGAGGAGCTGCCGACACTCGTTCGTCGGCTTATCCACGCGACCACGACGACCGCGACGCGGGTGGGCATTCCCGCCGGCGATGCCGTGCAGATCGGCGGGTACGACGGCATCGTCGTAATCGCGGAGGACCACGCCTTCGTCCCGAACGGAGCGTCAGTCTGGGAGATGGGCGTCACGGCGCACGTGGCGACCAAGGCGAACGGCGACTACGAGAAGCGGACGCGCGAGCAGCCGGTGAGCGATTGGGGCCGCGTCGTGCCGGCTGAAACGACGTTCGTGTTCGTGACTCCACGCCGCTGGCCGGCGAAGGCCGAGTGGGCGGAGGCGCGCCGGCGCGAAGGCGTATGGCGCGACGTGCGCGTACTCGACGCCGACGACCTTGAGGCGTGGCTCGAGCAAGCGCCGGCGACCCACGTCTGGTTCTCCGGGCGCGTAGGGGCGCGTCCGCCGGGGGCGGACGACCTCGGAGAGGTGTGGCAGGATTGGGCACAGAGCACGAATCCGCCGCTTTCGCCAGCGCTGATGTTCGCCGGCCGAGAGGGCTCGCGGGATGCGATTGCGGCTTGGCTTCGCGGTAGCGGAGGGCGACGCAGGCGCGACCTCGCCTACCCTCGGCGTCGAGTCGGAATCGCCGGAGGAGACCGTCGCGCTGATCGCCGCTGCCATCCAGTCCCTCGGGCCGGAGGAGCGCGTCGCCGCGCTTGCGCGCACCGTTCTGGTTCACGACGCCGACGCCCTCACGCAACTTGCGGGCAGCGGCGAGCCCCTCGTCATCGTGTGTGGATTCGCACCGGGTGACCTCGCGCAACGCGCCGTGCGGGCGGGACACCGCGTGCTCATCCCGCGCGTCCGTGGGGAGGGCGTGACCGGCACGCTCAACGTGCCGCGACCTCACCGCGAGGCAGCGACCTCCGCGCTCGAGGTCATGGGTCTCTCGCACGACCGCGCGCGTGAGCTTGGTGGGCTTGCACGGCGGAGCATGCTCGCACTCCGGCGCAGGTTGGCCACGAGCGCGGCCGTCGGACAGCCGGCGTGGGCGGGTCCTGAGGTCGGCCCGAATCTGCTCCCAATGCTGCTCCTCGGAGCGCTGAACGATCAGATTGAGGGTGACCGCGATGTTCTGACGGCGCTTGCCGGTGAATCCGCCGACGCAGTGCTCGCGCGGTTGGTCGGCCTCGCGGCCGCCGCGGACCCTCCAGTACTTCGCAGGGGCAGCGTGTGGTACCTGGCGTCGAAGGCCGACGCTTGGGAGGCACTGTCCCGTTACATCGCCCGCACTCTGCTGGAGCGCTTCGAGACAGTGGCTGTTGGCGCGCTCGGTACTCCGGACCCGAGCTTCGAGCTGCCGCCCGACCAACGCTGGGCGGCAGGACTGTATCAGAAGAAGCGCGCGCATTCGGGGCTTCTTACGCGCTCGATTGCCGACACTCTTGCGCTCCTCGGGGCGCGGGTTGGCGTCGGGAGCGTGGGTGGCGGTATGACGGCCGCCGACATCGCCGCCAGGGCGGTGCGCCGCCTGTTCGAGCAGGCAGGCCGCGACTGGACTCGCTGGGCCTCGCTCGCGCCGGTGATGCCGTCACTTGCCGAGGCGGCGCCCGACGATTTTCTGAACGCGCTCGAGGCGGGGCTCGCGGGCGATGAGCCGTCGCCGGTCATGGGACTATTTGGCCACGACGTCGCTCACACCTTCTCGTCGTCTCCGCACACGCACTTGCTCTGGGCGCTCGAGCGGGTGGCGTGGAGCCCGGCGCTCCTCGGGAGGGCGGCCCTCGTGCTCGCGGAGCTCGCACGGCGTGACCCAGGAGGCTCGCTCCAGAACAGGCCACGTAAGAGCCTCCGGTCGATCTTCCTGCCGTGGATGTCCGCGACGGCGGCGCCGATGGAGACGCGCCTCGAAGTGATCGACTTGCTGCGCGAGCGTGAACCTGAGGCCGCGTGGGAGCTAATGGCGGACCTCCTCCCGCGCTGGCACGATTCGAACATGCGCGCCGGGCGGCCGGACTGGCGCGAGTGGGCCCCCCACGGGGAGACGCGCACGACTGGGATCGTTCTCGAGCGGCACGCCGAGGAGATGGTTCGTCGCCTCATCGCGGACGTAGGGACCGATGGGTCGCGGTGGCGCGTGCTGGTCGAAGCGGTCGACGATGTCCCGCTCGCGGCGCACGAGGCGCTCCTTGGGGCCCTCGCGGGCGCAGCGGATGCGGCTCTGCCTTCGGCGACGCGAACGGCGGTCTGGAACGCGCTGCGCGAGCTTCTCCACAGGCACCGCTCGGTCAACGAGGCTGACTGGCGGATGCCCGACGACCGGCTCGACGCCATCGACGGGATTTTCCGCCGCTTCGAGCCTGAGGAGCTGGTCGAGCGCTACGCCTGGCTCTTCTCGAACCGCCCTGCACTCCCGGACGGAAGGGGCGACTACCGCGACCACGGTCGTCGCGTCGAGGAACGTCGGATTGATGCCATGCGGGCCTGGTACCCGCTGCTCGGTGTATCGGGAGTCCTCGAGCTCGCCGCGCGGCTCGACCGGCCGGACGCGCTCGGCCAGGCACTTGCCGAGACGCAGCTCGTCGAAGCAGGTGCGGACGAGGCGGCGTTCGTGCACTCCGCGCTCGCGAGCGCGGCACGCGGCGCGCGGGTGGCAGGACGAGCGTACCTCGTGACAGCGACGCGTTTGCGCGGACCGGACACGATCCCCGCACTGGTGGACGTCGAGGGCGCCGCGTGGCCGCACACGGTCCGAGCGGAGGCGGTCTTGGCACTCCCTATGGGACAGTCCACATGGGCGATTGTGGATCGCCTCGACGACACCGGCCAGGCGCACTATTGGGGCGAGGCGCCGCACTTTTGGGTTGAGGGTCCCGACGTCGAGCGCGCGATGAGGGAGCTCGTTCGCCACGGTCGGGCGCAAGCCGCGCTTGACTTGGCGGCCGCGTATGCCGATAAGCCGCACGCACCTGTTGCAGCAGTCGTCAGGGAGACGCTGCTCGCCGCTGCCCGGCTTGCTCTCGACGCCAACGGAGAGCGTGTGTCGGGATATGAGATCACCACGCTGTTCGAGCTCCTCGAGCGGGCGGTGGCCGCCGGCGAGATCGGGGAAGAGGAGGTCGCACAACTCGAGCTCCTCTACCTTCCCGCGATCTCCGACGAGCGGCCGCCGCGGCTCCTCCACGCGGCCATGGGGCGTGAGCCAACCCTGTTCGTGGACGCGGCGTGCCTTGCCTTCCGTGGCGAGGGGGAGGCCCCACGCGACCTCACTCCGGAGGAGCAGGGGCGTGCGCAGCTTGCGTACGAGCTGCTGCACGGCTGGCGAACGCCCCCTGGGCTCGTGGATGGCGTGATCGACGGCGTGCAACTCATTGCATGGGTGACGGAGGCGCGGCGCCGCCTTGCGGAGGCGAACCGCGCGGCCATTGGGGACATCCTCATCGGAGAGCTGCTGAGCGGCTCGCCTCCGGGGACGGACGGCGCGTGGCCCGCGGAGCCTGTGCGTGACGTCATGGAGCAGACGCGGAGCGACGAGCTTCTGAGGGGCCTTCGGACCGGTCGCTTCAATCAGCGCGGCGTCGTGTCGAAGCACCCGCTCACTGGAGGAGCGCTCGAGCGTGCCATCGTCGAACGCTACGAGGCGGACGCGGCGACGGTCGCGGCGCGTTGGCCGCGGACTGCGGCCTTCCTTCGGAAATTTGCGCAGTCATACGCGCACGACGCCGAGCGGGAAGATCTCGACGCGGAGTTGCGGCACGACCTCGACTGGTAGCCGCGTGCGGGAGCGGCGCTCGCTCGTGTCGCAGAGCGTCCAACCGCCGTGCGGCTATCTTGTGCGGGATGGGGGGCGACGCCGGCCATGCTTCCCGTCGCGCTCCCATCCAGTGTGCGCTGCCCTTCAACTTCACATCGTAAGGCCTCGCGCATCACGGTAGTGTCCACCTTTTCCGAAGCATTCCCCGCGTGGCACGCGGTGACGCGACATCCACACGACCGGCGCTGGCAGCTCGCCGCGCGCGCGGGCGATCCGCGCGTCCTGCACCACGCTCTGACGCTCCTCGATGACGAGCTTGAGGCCGTGTGGCCGCTGGGGTCCGACGCAGTGTTCGCCGTGGCGGCGGCGGTCAGCTGCGACACGGCGGAATCCGGTCCGGCACACCGCGCACTCATCAGGGCAGACGCAGTCGCAGCCCACGGCGATGGTATGCCTGTCCGTGTTGCGTTCTTGCGGTTGGCCGCGGTCAACGCCGCACTGGAGATCGCGTGCGGGTTCGGCCGGTGGGGCGATGCGTACGATCTGCTTCTTTGCGCGCTGGAAGATCGACCGCTGGTCACTGCTGCCCCAGGCGCACAGGCTGAGGTCATTGGCTGGGGCACGCGCCTTGGCGTGTTTTTGGGCTCGGCCGATCCGGTTGTCTTCGAGCAGGCTCCGCACGAAGTGCTGCGGTGGGCGGCTCGCGCCTACCAGGTCGGCCGCTCGTTCGGCGGCCCGCAGGACGCCCTTCGTGATGCCGCGACGGTGGTGCTTCGTGTCGCCAGGTCTGCCGGTCACACAGGAGACGCCGAAGCGCAGGTGCTCGTCGTGTCTGCCTTCTCGCAACTGGCATCGTGGGCGATGGCGTACCATGACGAAACTGTGTGGCAGGATGCAGTGACGGGGTTGGAGGCGTTGCTCCTGGGCGGCCGCCTCGGCCCTGATGCCTGGGCGCAGGCGATCGTCACGCTGACGACGCGAGCGGGCGAGGTCGGGAGAGTTTCACCTGCCACGTGGGCCGCGCGAGCGCTCCCCCGCCTTGCGGAGCTCCCTGCCTCCCACCGACCGCTGGTGCTGCATGCAGCCGGCAAGGCGTTAGCTCTCGACAGGGAGGATGGTGTCTCGCCAGCGCTCCTCGCCGCGGCGGACGCGGCGAGTCAGGATGCCGTCGCTCAGGCCCACGGCGACCGGGCGGCGGACGCCATCATCCTCTCCCAGCACTACGACCACGTCCGCGGGGTGGTGAGCGCGCTCGCGAATCGAGGCCGTGTTTCAGCGGCCATGCGGCTTGCGGGACGGTGGTTCGGGGCGCGGCCGCCCCGACAGCGTTCGACCCTGTACTGCGCACCGTCAGATCCGCGGGGACCGACGTATGCGGTGGACGGTCGCGAAGTCGTGCTGGCGCGCGCCGACGCGGACGCCGCGCTCGCGCGAGTAACCTCGGCGACAGACGCAGCACTCGGTGGTTCCACCGTGATCCGTGACGCCCTCGCGCGCGGCAACCCGGAAGTCGACCCGAGGGCGCTCGTCCACGCCTCTGGCGCCGCCGAGTTCGAGTCAACGCTGCGCGACTTTTACCAGCTCGAGAGATTGGGCTCCGCATTCGCTCGCCAAGACCTCGCGGGTCTGGGCCTGTTCCTGCCGCACGTGTTCCGGCACCCTGTGCAGGCGCTGTTGCTTGAGGTGCTGGGGCACGTGTTTCCGCTCGTCGCCAGCCACGAAGAGGCCGCTGCCGATCGACCGCTCCGCCGTGCCTTGGTCTGGACGGCCGGCGTGCAAACGGGAGAGGCTGAGACGCGCGTCGCGGTCGACGTCTTGGAGGCGAACGGCGTCGAAGTTGTTGACCTCACGAACCGCGACCTCACACCCGACCAACTGCTAGAGCACTACATCGATCCGTCGTACGACCTGCTCTGGCTCGTCGCGCACGGCGCATTCAACGCCGGGCGGCCGTCAGCATCGACGATTCAGCTTGACTGGGATGTCCGGCATTTCCTGACGCTCGATGCGTGGGCGGCCGCGGCCGTCCCCGCCACGAACGGCAGGCGTCTGCTCGTACTGAACCTCTGCGAGAGCGGAATCGCTCAACAGTCACCGGCACCCCCGCGCGTCGGATTCGGCCCGCTCCTCGCCAGCAGGCACCAAGCCGTAGTAGGACACCTTTGGTCGGTAGAAACGATGGCGGCCGTCGCGTTTGGCGCGCTGCTAGTCGTCCGCCTGTCGGAGGGCGCATCGTACGTCGACGCCTTCGCGTGCGCCCTCCGTGCGCTGCGCAGTACGTCGAGCGACATCGCAACGGCGCTAGAGCGACTCGGCGCGGCCGCGACTGACGTGGCCACGCGGCTTCGCTTCGGCCGCGATGACGTCTTGGCGGATCGCGGGGTACTGACATGGGGCTCGCCCGCGTTCTTCGAATGACCGAGCCGCAGTGAGCCTATCCGAGCTGACGCGCGCTACGCTTCCGGCAAGGGGGACCAGTAGCGGGACCAGTTAGGTGCGATTTCGGTCCATTTTACTGGGAATTTCTTCCGATTGGAGCAAGCTAAGTCGTTGGATTTCCTACTCGGTCCATTTCGCCGGGGATCGGTCCCATTGATGGGGTTCAGGGGGTCGCGGTTACAATTCGCGCCATACGGATTTTGTACAGGTGGTAGATCAACATCTCATTAGCCGCGAGTCAATTCTCACGACTCGCCGCTTTGGCCCTGGTTCTCACTCACGCCTTTTAAGTATTCCTGCGTCGCTTGGACTCGAGCGCTCGTCGTGCCACAAACTGGTGGCGACGGACAGCATGCTGCGCAAATCCGAGCCGGCACCCGTGATCACGTCCACGAAAGTATGCGATTATCAGGCAACACATCGGAATGTTGTGAGAGGCCGACGATGTCAGGCCTTAGCCGCACTCGCCCCCGCGGCTGAATCATTACTGCCTTGGCGCGCGTACCCGCGGCGATTGACCGAACGGACGAAAGAACTCCGCCAGCCCGACCCCCAGCGGTTCGATTATCGCGACGAGCGCCTCAACAGTGACGCCACTCTCACCGCGCTCTAGCCGTCCAACGTACGTCCGGTGAACTCCGGCGCGTTCCGCCAGGCCCTCCTGCGAGCTGACCCCGGCGCGCTCGCGTAGTTCGCGAATTCGAAGGCCAATCTGTCTGCGCAGCGCGGCGTTCTGGTGCTCGGCCATGGCGCGCGCACGCTACTTCTATGCTCTATGCATTTGCGACAGCATAGAAGTAGCACTATCATAGTTCGCCCCGCACTTTCGGACTTGCCAATCCCAGCATGCGCAGGTCTCTCGGCGTCGTAAATTTCACCGCTGCTTCGTCCACTCGATTGGCAAGGAGCTCTCTTGCGCGACCGTGACTCCCGCCCCGTAGGCTTGGTGATCTCACCGGGCGACGGCGCAACGCTATCGTGCACCGTGCGTCAGATGTCCGGTATCCACGGAGACCGGTGGGTGATTCGCACGCAGAACGGCACTGTCCTCGTCGGGCCACCGGCCGGATGCGCGCGCAACGGAGATATTGAGTCGCTCATCACAGAGTGGTGGGAGATCCGAAAAGCGCTCGGGTACGCCGACGTGAATGCGGCGTCTCTCCGCGCGCGATTCGCTGCTACGGCGAATTAGCGCAGACGTCTCGATCTATACGCCTTCATGCGCCGCGCCCTTGCCAGTTCACCTCGAGCATCAAACGGCATGCGCTCCATCCGAATTGCGCTCGTTGCCGCAGCGAGCGTTGTCGGATCGTCAACTCGCACGGATGCCCAGGAGCACCCGCGCGCGCACCTTCCGGCCGTTGCGCAAGCCGACAAGCAGACGGCCGAGCTCCTTACGTTTCACGGCTGCGGACCAGACGGCGATCACTCCAACACGAAACAGGACGCCGATGAGAATAGGCTCAAGAACCGCGTCGACGTGCCCGCGGGCAGCTACTACTGGATTGAGCCGTCGGCGATCACGGAGCTGAGTACGCGGACCAATCTCAAGGACATCCCACGGGCGAAATGGACGGATAGTGTACGTGACTCTGTGGAAGCGCACGAAGGAATTCCCGTGACGATCCAGGGCTACCTGGTCGACAGCGGTACCGTCCACGGAGCGAAGGGCGAAGGGAAGGAGGCCACAAACTGCGACAGCACGCGTGGGCCGCTCGTGGACTGGCACGTGTGGCTCGTTGCGGACGTTGGCTACCAGCGCGACTCCGCCATCGTCGTCGAGTTCACTCCGCGGATGCGAGCCAGGAATCCGGGTTGGACGCTCGCTAAGGTCCAAGCGGCTGCTCGGCGAGGCTTGCCGGTGCGCGTTAGCGGGTGGACGCTTTTCGACCCTGAGCACCCGGAGCAGTTGCATCACTTTCGCCAGACACTCTGGGAAGTGCATCCGATCACGAAATTTGAGATTAAAGTCGGGTCGGACTGGAAGCTGCTCGAGACGTGGGATCCATCGTCGTAGGTTCGAGTTGATCTTGTCGGTGAAACAGCCTGCCTCGAAGCGGGTGTCCGCATCCGAACACACCGTCCCACATCCAAACACCAACCCGCCCACTCGACTCACTCCCACTCGCCTAACTCATTGCCACCACGGGCCTTCGACGCATGAGCGCGAGGTACGGATCTTCCCTCCGGGAACCATGGTCCCAGCCTCCACCTCACAGGATCTCCCCCCATGCGTCACCTCTCGCCGATCGCGCTGCTCGCGATCCTCGCGCCGTTCGCCGCCGCTCAACAGCCCGCCCCGCGCTCCCTCACCCTCGACCAAGCCGTCGAGATCGCGCACCAGAACAACCCGATCTATCGCCAGGTCGAGAACAACCTGCGCACGCAGAGCTCGCAGGTGCGCGAGGCGTACGCGGCCTTGCTCCCCTCGGCGTCGAGCAACTTCAGCGCGCTCTATCAGCAGGCCGGCACCCAGTACTTCCAGGGCGTTCCGATCGCCGGCAGCGCCGACACGTATCAGTCGAGCTACTCGCTCGGCCTCAACTACCGACTCGGCGCGTCGATCCTGTACGCGCCGCGCGCGGCGCGCGCCAACCGCAACGCCGCTGACGCCGACATCGCGAATCAGAGCGAGGTGCTCCGCTCGCAGGTCGCCACACAGTACATCACCGCGCTCCAACAGCAGGCGACCGCCGCGCTCAACGACACGCTCGTCCAGACCGCCGCGGGCCAGCTCGAGCTCGCGAAGGCGAAGATGGCCGCCGGCGGCGGCACCATCCTCGACGTGCGCACCGCCGAAGTCGCGCTCGGTCAAGCGCAGGTGAACGCGCTCACCGCGCACAACCAGGCGGTGATCGAGAAGCTCAAGCTCTTTCAGTTGATGGGCGTTCCGGCCGACACCACTACGCAGCTCACCACGACGTTTGTCGTGACGCCGCCGCCGGAATCGCTCGATTCGCTCCTCGCCCTCGCGAAGCACGTGAACCCGGACGTGGAAGCGAAGAAAGCGCGGCAGTACGCGGCGCAGATGCAGCTCAACTCGAGCCGCACGGGCTTTCTGCCCACGCTCTCCATCAATACCGGATGGGGCGGCAACTCGTTCTCGTTCGCCAGCGGCGATTACGCCGTCAACCAGGCGATCGCGTCGCAGCTGAACAATTTCAAGAGCTGTATGCTCACCGACTCGCTCCGGGTCGGCGCCGGCCTCGCCGCCAAGCAATGCGGCGCGCCGACCCTCACCGCGGACCAGATCTCGGCGGTGCGTTCCGGCAACAGCAGCTTCCCGTTCCGCTTCAACCGCAGCCCGTTCGGCGTCTCGGCGAGCTTGTCACTTCCGATATTCAATAACTATCAGCGAGAGGCGCAGATCGAGCAGGCCCAGGTGACGCGCGACAACGCCGCGTTCGATGTCCGCGCGCGCAACCTCCAGCTCACGACCGACGTGACGCAGGCGTATCTCACGCTGGTCACCGCCGCCAAGACGGTCGAGCTCCGCACACAGAACGCGCAGAAGGCCACCGAGGAGCTGGCATTCGCCGAGGAGAGCTATCGCGTTGGCGCGAAGACCTTCCTCGACGTGACCACGGCGCGCGGGCAGTTCGAGCAAGCGCTCATCGACCGGCTGAACTCGGTCTATGACTACCACAAGGACTTCGCGACGCTCGAGAACGCGGTGGGCCGGCCGCTGCGCTGATCACCGCCGCGGCAGCACTTTCACCTCGACGTTCGATGGGTGCGCCGCCGTGCGGAAGACGCGGTGCGTCTCCGCACGGTAGTCCGACGGCTTCGCCTCGAAGATGTTCGGCACGAACGTCTGCGGATTGCGATCGTAGAGGGGGAACCAGGTGCTCTGCACCTGTACCATGATCCGGTGCCCTCGCTCGAACGTGTACGTCTGGTCGTGCAGATCGACGGTGAACGGCGTGATCTGATTCGACGGAATCGCCGCCGGGTGCTCCCAACTCTTCCAGTACCGCCCGCGCATGATGTCGGCGTTCACCATCAGCTCGTAGCCGCGCATCATCGTCGACGGCATCGAGTCGGGATAGACGTCGATCAGCTTGACGATCCAGTCCGCGTCCGAGCCGGTCGTCGATGCGAAGAGATGCGCGACGATGTCGCCGGTGACGGTGACCGCGCTGTCGAGCGGCGGCGTTTGCCAGACGAGCACGTCGGGCCGCCCTTCGACGAAGCGCTGATCTTCGGTCATCCACCGACGCCAGCGCGAGCCGGGGCCGTACGTCCACTCGACCGGCCGCGGACGATACGGCACCGGATGCTTGGGGTCGGAGACGAACGAGTCCGCGGCGGCGGTCGCCTGCGCGGGCGGCGTCCACGAGAGCACGCCATCGTCGTGGAAGTAGAGCCTACGCGTCACGGCGCGCTTCGCCGGCCACGCATCGAAGCTCTTCCACGTGCTGTCGCCGGCGTCGAAGACGCGCACCTCGGGAAAGTCCTTCGAGCCTTTGCCCTTGAGCCAGTAGTCGAACCACGGCTGCTCGATCTTCGTGCGGAAGTACTCGCTGGTGTTCGAGCCGAAGGCGATGTTGCCGAGCGAGTCGCCCGTGAGGCCGGACCACTCGCCGTGATACCAGGGGCCGAGCACGAGGAAATTCAAGCGGCCGGCATCGCTCGGCTCGCGCGCCGCGTACGTCGCTTGCGGCCCATAGAGGTCTTCCTGGTCCCAGGTGCCGCCGACGGTGAGCGTGGGCACGGTGGTGTGCTTCAGATAGAGCGGCACGGCGCGGCTCTGCCACTCGGCGTCGTAGGACGGATGCGCGACGAAGCGGCGCCACGTCGGCCAGTTCATCGCGCCGATGCTCTTCGCGAGAGAATCCAGATTAGGAAACGATAAATACCATGTGTAGGTATCGAAACGCGACGGCGTCGGGAGCACGCTCTGGTCCTTGCTCGCCTCCATCATCCACGCGTACTCGGTGCCGTACGTCTGCCGCCACGCGCCCTGATGAAAGAAGTCGTCGCCCATCCACGTGTCGCCCATGCTCGCTTGCGGGCTCACCGCCTTGAGCGCCGGGTGCGCGCCGATGAGCGCCTCGTCGGTGAGCCAGCCAGGATAGCTGATGCCGAACATGCCGACGCGGCCGTTGTTGCTCGGCACATGCTTCACGAGCCAGTCGATCGTGTCCCAGGTGTCGGTGCTCTCGTCCGTCGTGCCGCCGGGCGGCCGGTTCATCACGAACGTGCCCTGCGATTTGTTCATCCCGCGAATGTCCTGCTCCACGAAGATGAATCCGTCCTCGACCAGCTCTGGGTAGCGCGTGCCGCTCTCCATGCCGCGCGCGGCGGCATCAGCGCCATACGGCGTGCGCGTCATGAGAATGGGGAGCGTTCCGCTCTGGTTCCTGGGCACGAGGATCACCGTGTAGAGCTTCACGCCGTCGCGCGCGGTGATCGTGGTGTCGATGCGGGTGAATGGGCTGGTTTCGTGCGCTTGCGCCGATGCGGCGTGCACAGTTCCGGCCAGAAGCGCGATGCCGAGCAGCGTCTTCATGATGATTCTCGATCGAGAGATCAGCGAGTCTAGGTCGAATATGCGGATCTCGTCAAGCGGCCCGCCACATCATCGCGCTCGGAGGCTCGACGAAACTTGACACTCATACCACGACGCGATAGCTCGGCGCATGTTCCGATTTGCGCGCTTCTCGATGCGAGCGTTCGCGCTCTGTGCCGCGATGCTTCTGCCGGCGGCGGCGGACGCGCAGTGCACGTTCTCGAACTCGTCGACCCCCGCGCGGTCGGTGCTCGTGTACCGCTTCGCGGTGCGCGAGGTCGGAGACTCCGCGGTGCTCGGCGTGACGCTCACGTTCACGGGGAGCACGAGCGGCATCGACACGATTGTAGTTCCCGCGCAGTGGGCGGGGCAGCGGCTCCACGCGATCCGAAATCTCCACCCGCGCGACGCCGACGTTCGGATCGACTCGATCGCCGGCCGCGGTGCGCTCGTCGTGCGGCACACGGCGGCCGCACCGGTCGACATCTCGTACGACGTGGTCAAGGATTGGACGGGACCACTGGACCATCCGTACGAGTTCCATCCCATGATCTTCAGCGACTACGTCGAAGTGACCGGCGCGAACGCGCTTGTACATCCACGCGCCGATCGGTACGAGCCGGTGATCGCGCACTTCGATTGGACGGCACTGCCGCCATCGTGGACGCTCGCCACGAGCTTCGGCACGGTCGAAGTAGGCGTGGGCGCGTCTGCCGATCGGTGTCAGACCGTGATCGGCACGTGGAGCGACATCGGCGACGCGCTGTACGCGGCGGGCGAGTTCCGCGTTCGGCGGTTCGACATCCGCGACAAGCCCGCAGTGCTCGCGATTCGCGGCACGTGGCCGTTCAGCGACAGCGCCGTCGTCGCCGAGATTCAGCGTGACGTGGGAGCCGTGCGTGCGTTCTGGCACGACGACAATTTCCCCTATTTGCTCGTCACGTGGGCACCGTTCGACCGCGATTACGGCAGCGACGACGGCTCGGCGTTCACGAACGCGCTCTGGATCTTCATGTCGCGAAAGGAATCGCTCGCCTCGCAAGTCACCCAGCTCACGCACGAGAGCTTCCATACGTGGGACCCGGGGCGGATGGGTGCGCAGGTCGACAGCGAGGAGAGCAAGTTGGGCTGGTTCCGCGAGGGATTCACGATGTACTACGCGGACATGATCGCCCATCGTGCGCGGTTGATCTCGCTGGCGACGGCGGTGGAGCGCGCGAATCGCCATTTGCGGAGCTTTGCCGGCTCGACCGACCCGTACACGCGGGGCGACGTGATCGCACGATGGCTCGATGGCGCCATTCGCGCGCACACGCACAATACGCGATCGCTCGACGACGTGATGCGCGCCTTGGTGCAGAGCGCGAATCAGCCGCTCACGCTCGAGCGCGTGCTCGCGACCGCCGATCGCAACCTCGCCCCGAGCGACCGGAAAACACTCCGCGACCTCCTCGCGGCGCCCGGGCCCGTACCCGCGAACTTCTCCGCTGGCGTGCTCGCGCCGTGCGTGCGCGTGTCGCTCGATTCAATGTATGCGTTCGACGCGGGCTTCGATGTTCAGGCCTCGATCGCCGCGAGCCGTGCGACCGGCGTGCGCGAGGGAAGCGCCGCATATGCCGCGGGAATGCGCGATGGTCAGCGCCTGGCCGGCGCATCGATTTACCCCGGCAACCCTGACAAGCCCGCGGTGTTCACCGTTGTTAATGACAGCACGAAGTCGCGGATCTCGTACCTTCCTCGCGGTCCGGTGTTCGCCGCACCTCAACTCCACGTCGTCGACGACAGCGGAGCGGCGCAGCCGGTGCGGTGCGGCCGGTGATTCGCGGCGGCCGCGCGCCATAGTCGCCAACTGAGCGCGCGGCCTCATACTTGCGACCGCTTGCCCCCCGCACGCGACCACAGAGGCGATTCGCACATGGCCGACGCACGCGCCGACGTTCGCGGCATGCTGACGCTCGAAGCACTCCGCAAATCCATCTCGACCGGGGAGATCGACACCGTCGTCGTCGCGTTCACCGATCACTACGGGCGCCTCATGGGCAAGCGCTACGACGCCGAGATGTTCGCGGAGAGCATTGCCCGGGATGGCGCGCACGGCTGCAACTATCTCCTCACGACCGACATGGAGATGGATCCCGTGCGCGGCTACCGCTTCGCGAACTGGGAGCTCGGCTACGGCGATTTTCATCTCGTGCCGGACATGAACACGCTACGCGCCGCCGCCTGGCTCCCGCGCTCCGCGCTCGTGCTGTGCGACGTCCACGACGAGAAATCGCACGCGCCGGTCGCGATCGCGCCGCGGTCGATGCTGCGCCGGCAAGTGGATGCCGCACGCGCGCTCGGCTTCGACACGTTCGCCGCCTCCGAGCTGGAACACTATCTCTTCCGCGCGAGCTACGCGGATGTCTCGCGTGCGGCGCTGCGCGAGATCGCGCCGGCCGGCTGGTACCTCGAGGACTATCACCTGATGCAGGGCGCGCGAACCGAAGATTTCCACGGCGCCGCCCGGCGGCATCTCAAGGATTCCGGCGTTCCGGTGGAGAACTCCAAGGGCGAGTGGGGACGCGGGCAGCACGAGGTGAACGTGCGGTACGCCGACACACTCACCATGGCCGACCGGCACGTCGTGTTCAAGCAGTGTATGAAGGAGCTGGCCGATTCGATGGGCCTCGCCGTCACGTTCATGGCGAAGATCGCGTCGGACCAGGCGGGCTCGGGATGCCACATTCATTTCAGCTTGTGGCGTGACGGACGAAATGCATTTGTCGGCGAAAACGCGTTCGGCCCGATCCGCTGCTCCAACGAGTTTCGCTGGTTCCTCGGCGGGTGGATCGCGCGCGTGCCGGACGTGATGGTCTTCTATGCGCCGACGGTCAACTCGTACAAGCGCTACGTCGACCTCTCGTGGGCGCCGACGCGGCTCGCGTGGAGTCGGGACAATCGTACGGCGGGATTTCGCGTCGTCGGCGACGGCGAAGGGCTGCGCATCGAATGCCGGCTGCCGGGCGCCGACTGCAACCCGTACCTGGCGTTCGCCGCGTCGCTCGCGTCGGGGCTGGAGGGCATCGCGAGCCACACCGAGCCGCCGGAACACTTCAGCGGCGACATCTACGCCGCGCAGGACTTGCCGCGCGTTCCCCACACGCTGGCCGAGGCGACCGAGCGGTTTGGCCGCAGCGAGTTCGCCAGACGCGCATTCGGCGACGACGTCGTCGAGCACTACCTCCACTTCTTCCAGTCGGAGCAGCGCGCCTACGACATGGCCGTGACGGACTGGGAGATCAAACGCTACTTCGAGCGTATTTAAATAATGAGACTGGAAAACAAAGTCGCTCTGATCACCGGCGGCGGGAGCGGCATCGGCCGCGAGGCGTCGCTCCTCTTCGCGCGCGAAGGCGCCGCGGTCGTCGTGGTGGACGTCACGGACGATGCCGGACGGAAGACCGTCGACGAGATCACGAGCGCGGGTGGCCGCGCGTCGTACGTCCACGCGGATGTTTCGTCCGCCAAGGACAGCGAAGCGATGGTCGCGCACGCCGAGCGCGAGTTCGGCGCGTTGCACGTGCTGTTCAACAACGCCGGGATCATGCACTCGTCCGACGACGACGCGGTCTCGACGAGCGAGGAGACCTGGGAGCTGACGATGCGCATCAACGCGCGCGGCGTGTTCCTGGGCTGCAAGTACGGCATTCCCGCGCTGCGCCGCGCCGGCGGCGGATCGATCATCAACACGGCGTCGTTCGTCGCCAAGCTCGGCGCCGCGACGCCGCAAGTGGCGTACACGGCGAGCAAGGGCGCGGTGCTCTCGATGACGCGCGAGCTCGCCGTGATTCACGCGCGCGAGAACATCCGCGTGAACGCGCTCTGCCCCGGCCCGCTGCGCACGCCGCTCCTCATGGCATTTCTCGACACGGACGCCAAGCGCAATCGGCGGCTCGTGCACATTCCCATGGGCCGGTTCGGCGAAGCGTCGGAGATCGCGAAGGCGGCGCTCTTCCTCGCGTCCGACGATTCGTCGTTCGTGACGGGCGCCGAGCTGCTCGTGGACGGCGGCATCACCGCCGCGTACGTGACGCCGGAATGAACGCCGCCAATACCGACCGCGCCTTCGAGACGGTCTCGCCAATCGACGGCTCGATCGTCGTCGAGCGCCCGTTCGCGTCCGAGCGGGAGATCGACACCGCCCTCGCGCGCGCCGTGGACGCGCAGCAGCGCTGGGCCGGCGTTCCCGTGGAGGAGCGCGCGGCGGTGTGCACGCGCGCGATCGACTGGTGCGTGGCGCACGCCGGCGCGCTCGGGGCCGAGCTGACGTCGCAGATGGGGCGCCCGATCGCGCACTCGCCGCTCGAGATCACGCGCGGCTTTCAGGAGCGCGGGCGCTACATGGCGGGCATCGCCTCGCGCGCCCTCGGCGACATGGAGATCGAGCGTAATGAGAGTTTTCATAAGCTCATCCGACGCCAGCCGCTGGGCGTCGTGCTCGTGCTCGCGCCGTGGAATTATCCGTGGCTCACGTCGGTGAACGCCGTCGTACCGGCGCTCCTCGCCGGCAACGCGGTGATTCTCAAGATGTCGGACCAGACGCCGCTCGTCGCCGAGCGGTACGCGGAGGCGTTCGCCGCGGCGGGGCTGCCCAGCGGCGCGTTTCAATATTTGCACATCGACCACGACCAGGTCGCGCGCACCATCGCCGATCCGCGCGTGGCGTTCGTGGCGTTCACGGGGTCGGTCGCCGGCGGCCACGCGGTGCAGCGCGCCGCGGCGGATCGCTTCATCGCGACGGGGCTCGAGCTGGGCGGCAAGGATGCGGCGTACGTGCGCGCCGACGCCCCGTTCGACTACGCCGTCGAGAACGTGGTCGATGGCGCGTTCTTCAATGCGGGACAGTCGTGCTGCTCGGTGCAGCGCGTGTACGTCGACCGAACGATTCACGACCGCTTCGTGGAAGCGGCGGTCGCGCTCGCGAACAAGTACGTGCTCGGCGATCCCCGTGATCCGGCGACGACCCTCGGCCCCGTCGTGCGCGCAGCTGCCGCCGAGTCCGTGCGTCGGCAAGTGGAGGAGGCGATTCAGTCGGGAGCACAATCGCTCGTCGATCGGTCGCGGTTCGCCGCGGACAAGAACGGCACGCCGTACATGGCGCCGGTCATCCTCACCAACGTGAGCCACGACATGCGCGTGCTGCGCGACGAGACGTTCGGGCCCGTGATGACCGTCATGCCGGTATCAGGCGACGAGGAAGCCGTCCGTCTGATCAACGACTCGCACTACGGCCTCACATCGTCGGTGTGGACGACCGACGCGGACGCCGCGCTCGCGATCGGCGACCGGATCGAGACCGGGACGTGGTACATGAACCGGTGCGACTATCTCGATCCCGCGCTGGCGTGGACGGGCGTCAAGGACTCGGGGCGTGGGTGCACATTGTCGCGGCTCGGGATCGAGACGTTCACGCGGCCGAAGTCGTTCCACCTGCGGCTCAGGACGTGAACGTGCGGCGTCACTGCCGCCGCCCGCACCGCCGTCTTGCTTCCGCGCTCAGTTCGGACTAGACTTAGTCCAATGGAGACCTACAACATTCACGAGGCCAAGACACACTTCTCCCGCCTCGTCGACGCCGCGGCCGCGGGGGTGGAGATCATCATCGCCAAGGCCGGCAAGCCGGTCGCGAAACTGGTCCCCGTGACCGCGGTCTCGGGTGCGCGCAAGCTTGGCGCCCTCGCCGGAAAAGTCCACGAAGCGCCGGGCTGCTGGGAGCCCGATTCCGAGATCGAGGAATTGTTTTACGGCGGAGCAATCGAACCGGCGCCGGTACGTCACGTTGCCGAACGCCCCGGCCGTGCGCGTCGCTCGCGGAAGCCGAAGAAGTGAATCTGCTGCTCGATTCGCACACGCTGCTCTGGGCGCTGCACGATCCGCGTCGCCTGCGGCGCGACGCGCTCGACGCGATCCAGGATCCGTCGAACGGCGTGTTCTTCAGCGCCGCCTCGGCGTGGGAGCTCGAGATCAAGTGTGCCCGCGGGAAGCTCCGGCTCCCCACGGGCTGGCTCGCGGCGGCCGAGCGCGCGGGCTTCGTGCACATGGCGATCAGGGCAGACGAGGCGCGCGCGAGCGCTCACCTGCCGTGGCATCATGCCGATCCATTCGATCGCCTGCTCGTGGCGCAGGCGCGGGCGCACAGCCTCACGCTCGCCACGCGCGATCGCGCCATGGCGCCGTACGGGGTGGCGATTCTCGAGGTGTGAGCGGGACGATGAACCTTCGATACGTCCTCGCGGCGACCGCGCTCCTGTCGTACGCGCACGCCAAATCGCTACCGGCACAGTCCGCGGCGGCCGCGCAGCCGTGCTACGCGACCGCCGCGTCGATGACGCCCGCATCGTGGCGCATGCCGGCCGCGGTGCGCACGCGGGCGCCGGCGGCCGGACTGACGCTGATCGAACAGATCCCGCTGCCCGGACCGGCGAACCGCTTCGACTACCAGGCCTTCGATGCGGCGGCCGGCCGGATCTACATGAATCACATGGACCCCGGCCGGACGCTCGTCTTCGACGCGGATTCGAATCGCGTGATCGCGGAGATCCCGGGGGTGCCGCGCGCGACCGGAGTCTGGGCCGTGCCGCGGCACCACATGGTGTACATCTCCGCCGCGGGCGCGCACGAGGTCGCGATCGCTGATGATAGAACGCTAAAGATCGTGGCGCGGGTCGGCGGCATCCGCTTCCCCGACGGCATTGCCTACGCGCCCAACGAAGACAAGGTGTTCGTCTCCGACGAAGCCGGCGGCGCCGACGTCGTGATCGACGGCGCCAGCAACGCGAAGCGGGCGACGATCGCGCTGGGCGGTGAAGCGGGAAACACCCACTACGATTCGGTGTCGCACTGCATCGTGGTTGCAGTGCAGACCCGCAATCAGATGGTCGCGATCGACCCGGTGAGCGAGCGAATCGTGCAGCGCTACGAGCTTCCGGGCTCCGACAGTCCGCACGGCTTTGCGATCGACGAACCCGATCGTCTCGCGTTCGTCTCGTGCGAGGGCAACGCCGCGCTCATCGTGCTCGATCTCCGAACGATGAAGCCGGTTCAGCGGCTCACGGTCGGCGACGATCCCGACGTGCTCGCCTGGGACCCGGGCTGGCGACGGCTGTACGTCGCGTCGGAATCCGGCGTGCTCTCGGCGCTTTGGCTGGACGGGACGACGCTGCGGCCAGTCGGCGAGATCAGAGCTCCGCACGCGCATACGGTCGCCGTCGACGCGCGCACGCACCGGCTCTATCTGCCGCTCGAGAATATCGGCGGGAAGCCGGTGCTCCGGGTCTATCAGCCGTCGCCGGAACCGCCGCTACGTTAGAGTCCAAGAATTCAGGTTCGTTGAAGTCCGCTCACGGCTCGAATCGCGCGACCTCGATGTGCCCGCCCCACTGTTTGAACGGGCACGACGCCGCGATCCGCGCCGCGGCGGCATCGTCCGCCGCCCGCACGATGAACAATCCGCCGAGCTCCCCGGGCCCGACGACGCGGCCGGCGCGTTCGAACTCGCCGTGCGTCTCGAGACTGTCCGCCCAGCGCGAGAGCACGGCGATTCGCTCGGTGTTGTCGCCGCCGGGCGGCGGACGGTAGGTCGAATCTTCATAGAGCAGCACGACGTACGAGTTGCCGCGCGCGAGGGGATGCCGCGAACGCACCACCGTCACGCCGAGGACCAGCACGATGACGGCGGCCGCCGCGACCGCCCACGCCGGCCAGACGCGGCGGCGGCGCACGAGGCCCGCCGCGACGAGCGCGGACACCACGCGCTCCTCGAGCTCCGGCGCCGGTGCGGTCTCGCGTGGAAGATCCATCATGGGAGCGAGCTCCGAAGCAGAAACCGCGCGCGATTGAGCTGGCTCTTCGACGTGCCCTCGACGATGCCGAGCAACCCGGCGATCTCGCGATGCGTGTACCCGTGCACGTCGTGCAGGACGTACACGTCCCGCGCACCGTCGGGCAGCGCCGCGATCGCGCGCTCGAGATCGATCGCGTCATCCGGGTCGGCCGCATCCGCCAGCGGCTCGACGTCCGGTGCGTCGACGACTCGCCAGTCGATGCGCATGCGCCCGCGGCGAACATTCACCAGCACGCCGCACAGCCACGAGCGCAGGGCCGACTGTGCGCGATAGGTGCGCAGCGCGGTCAGCGCGCGCACCCAGCTCTCCTGCACGAGATCCTCCGCTTCGCCGCGATCGCCGCCCGTGAGGCGCAGCGCCAGCGCGTAGAGCGCCGGCGTGTGCGCGCGATACAGCGCGCGAAACGCATCCTCGCCGCGCCCGCGAAGAAATCGCTCGACGAGCGCGCGGTCGTCCGTCACTGACCCGGCGTTGCTGGCTCGGTCCAATCGCGCACCACGATGACGAGCCGCGACAACGGCGTACCGTCCTCGTCGACCATCGGAACGTCCATGTTGTTCGAGTCGACGAGCCCCAAGCTCTTCGCCTGCATGTTGGGATAGAACAGCATCAGGTGCGGAAAGAATCGCGTGGGATGCTCGCCGTTCGGATCGGTGATCACCTGCGCCGACGAGGTCATGTACGTGAGCGCCGGCCGCCGCGGCAGCCGAAATCGGCCAGAGGACAAGCCGCCGGCGACCTCGGATTTTATCGCCGTCTGCGACTTGCCGGCGAGGCGCTCCTCGGTCTCGAAGCGCGCGATGGCCATGACCGTGGAATCGGCCTCCGCGTCGCCGCAGATCGGCACGAGGGACTTGGGATGCTCCCGCGTCACCGCGCAGGCCATGCCCGACGTGCCCTTCACCGCGACGACGTAGTGACCGCTCTCCAGGACCCACACCATCGCGTCCTTCGACACGTCCGCCGGCGCGGCGCTCCGCGCGTACCGGATCTCGTCGGCGCGCGAGAGGTTCACCGGCGCAGCCGGCGGCGAAGGCCGCTGGGCCGAGGCCAGGGCAGGAACGAGGAACGAGGCAGCGAGCCATACCCGCATTGAGCACCGATCGGTGTTGGAGTCACCAATGAGTAGCGTTGCACGGGCGAATGGTTGGAAGGCTCGCCGATCGGGCGCGGCTCAGCGGCTCAGGGGCTCGAGCCGGCGGCGACGAAGTCGAACGCTTCGGCCGCGAGGTCACGCCAGCTCGCCTTGGGGCTGGTGACGAACAGCCATTCCTTCATGAGCCGGCCGTGTCCGGGATCGAACGGCATGCCCACGCCGCCGGCCACCAGCGCTCGCACGCGCGGCGCCGGCAGCTTCACGACGAGCGAGCCCTGCGCGATCATCGCGAAGATCTTTCCATTCACCCGCAGCCCGTTCGATCCGAACTTGCGCGGCGCTCCCGAGTGCTGCCGCGCCCGAAACTCGGCGACGGCGCTCGCGTAGCGGCGGTCGGATGCGAGCGCGTCGCACAGCCGCAGAAAGCGCGGATCGGGAGCGCGCGAATCCGTATCGGTCCCGGCGGCACTGGACGCCTTGCGCGGGCTCATGCGAGCGCCTCCCACGACGCCGCCGGCCGTTGGAGCAAGTACCAGAGGATCAGGTCGGTCGTCGGGGGCACGCCGCCGAGCTCGCGCAGCCGCGTCGCATTCTGCGCGCGACGATGCTGGCCGTGCATCGCGCTCTGCGTGAGCGCCTGCGTTCGGGTGATCCGGAGCGCCGATTGCGGAAATGGTATGTCAATCCACTCATCGAGCGCCGCGTCGTCGAGCCGGCGAACGTGGGCGCGCTCGGACGCGTGCGTCGCCTGGACGTGCGGGAGCAGCTCGCCGACGCTCGAGACGCCGTCGGCGGCAGGCAGCGCGTCGCCGGGGCCATTCGCGCCGATCGCCGACAGAAAGTGACGCTGCACCTCGGCCATGTGGTGCACGCGGCGAACGATCGCGGGATCGGCCGCGGCGCGCTGGTGCGCGACGATGGCGCGCAACTGGACCGCATCCGCCCCTTCGCGATGCGCGAGCAGGTCGCTGAGCAGCGCGTTCATGTGCTCGCCTCGGTGCGCGAGATGAGAATGCTCATCGCGTCGAGGCACGCGGTCCATCCCGCGCGGTGTCCCGGGACCGGGCGCGGAGTGGGGAACCCGTCGTGGCGGAGCACGATCTCCGTCCCTCCGTCGCGTTCGTGGAATTCGACGGTCACGATCGTCTCGCGGCCGATGACATCGGGCTCCCAGTTCCAGGTGTAGACGATTCGCCGCGGGCGGTCGACCTCGAGAAAGACGCCGCCGCCGGTCAGCGCGCGTCCGCCGGGACCATCCATCACCATGCGCCACGCACCGCCGGCGCGAAGCTGCAGCTCGACGCTGCGCAGCGGGACGGCGCCTGGTTTGAACCATTCGGGGATGAGCGCGGCGTCGGTCCACGCATCGAACACGCGATCGCGCGGCGCGGCCACGACGCGCCGGAGCTCGAGCGATGCGCTCGGCGCGACGCTCGCCGCGGCGAGCGTCGCGGCCGGTTTACTTCGCGCGGCGTGTCGGGCGGCGTTTCGCATTGCTGCGCCTCGTGGCGATGGGGGTGTGACGAGCGTCGGCGTCAGCGATCGTGAGAAATGCATCGAGCGCATCGAGCTGCCGGCTCCAGAACGCGCGATAGCGATCGAGCGCGGCGGACGCCTCGCGGAGCGGGGCGGCGCGCAAGCGCACGCGCCGCGCGCGGCCGTCCCGCCGAATGGTGGCAAGGCCCGCGCGCTCGAGCACGTGGACGTGCTTCGAGACCGCCGGCAGCGTCATCTCGAAGCGGCTCGCGAGATCCATGATCGTGTGCTCGCCCGTGGCGAGGCGCGCGAGCATCGCCCGCCTGGCCGGCGCGGCGAGCGCCGCGAACGTCGCGTCGAGCGAGCCTTCTTTGTAAACCATGTGGTTTACTTTAGCGCCGGCACCGCCCCGGTGTCAACGCGCGGGTTGGCCGGGCGCGCCGCCGTGCGCGGCGCGCTCGAGCGCGAAATACCGGTCGCGCTGGTTCGGGTGCAGCACGCTCACGATCTCCGACTGCGCCGAATCGATCGTCGCGCGCACGCTGGGCCGCAGCGTGCGCCACGCGGAGTCGATCGTCGCCTGCCGCCGCGTCAGAATCTCGAGAATGGCGTCGCGCTGTGCGGCGTCGAGATTCAGATCGCGGCCGAGGCGCTGCACGAAGGCATGTGGCTCCATCGGGTTCGCGGCCGATGGCATCCGAGGCGCCGGCGACATTCGGCCGATCTCGAAGCCGGCGACGCCGCCCAGCGCGAACGTCACGCCGAGCAGCAGCACGGCTCGCGTCCACGCGGGCATCATCGCCGGTTCTCCGATGCCGATGGCGGAGCCATCGTGAGCGCCGTGAGCGCGGGCGGCGCCTGCGGCTCGAGCAGCGCGCGCGCCAACCCGTCCTGCGGGATGAGCGCGACCGTGAGCGACGCCTCCGCGGCGGACGACGCGGCGCGCTTCCAGGCCAGCGACGTGCCGCGCGCGGCGGCGCCGGCGAGCGCCGCCGCGACGAGCCACGCGCGCGGGCTGCTCGCGAGCCACCCCATCGCGGACCTCCGCCGAAGCGCGCCCTCGGCGATGCGGCCGGACAACGCCGTCCAATACGCCGCGTCGTCGGGGATCATGGACGTGTCGAACTGTTCAGTCACGGCTCCTCCGGTCTCCGTCCGTATGAGAATCATCATCGCTCCGCCGGCGCATCGGTAAAGCGCGCGGGCAGGCCGCCGATGAGCGGCTCCAGCCGCGCGCGCAGAGCCTGCCGCGCTCGGAAGACGTGTTGCCGTACGGTGGATGCGCTAATGTCGTACATCGCCGCGACGTCGTCGACGGCGACGTCGCGCATCACCACCAGCTCGAAGCACGCGCGCTGCATCGCGGCGAGGCCGCGCAGCTCGCGGCGGACCAGCGCGAGGTCGCTCGCCGCCTCGACGGCCGCTTCCGCGCTCGCCGTGCGCGCGTCGTCGTCGCCCCGCCAGCGGCGCCAGAGTGCGCGCCGCCGCGCCTGCCGCGCGTGTCGCTTGAGCGCGAGGCGGCGAACCACGGCGAAGAGCCACGGGCCGAACGGCCGCGTCGAGTCGAGATCGGCGGCACGCTCGACCGCGAGCACGAACGCAGCCTGGACCACGTCCTCCGCGTCGTCGCGGTCGCCGAGCAACTGAGCCGCGAAGAGCGTCGCCGGCCGCGCGTATCGCTGCACCAGCTCCGCGCACGCGGCGTCATCGCCCGCGGCGAGGCGGGCCACGAGCGCGCCGTCCGCCGACGGATCACGCGGCACGGAGCGCCGTCGCCGGGGTGCGCCGCGCCGCGATGAATGCCGGCGCGGCGGCGGCCGTCGTCGAGAGCGCAACGACGGCTGCCGCGCCCGCGATCGCGACGCCGATCGAGACGGGCGCGGCCATCACCGCGTCGACGGCGACGCCGATCGCGAGTCCGATCGCGGTTCCGGCGATGGACACCACGCCGGACTCGATGAGAAATTGGCCGACGATCATGCCGCGCCTCGCGCCGATCGCGCGCCGCGTGCCGATCTCGACCCGCCGCTCGCGAACGGCGAGCAGTTGCAGCGCGAGCGCACCGACCGCCGCGGTGCCGACGAGCGCCGTGGAGAACGCGAGCTCGAACGCGCCGAGCCGGCGAATCGTGTTGTCGCGCAGCGACACGAGCCGCCGCTGATCCTGCACGCGAAAATCGCGCGGCTCGGCATCGGATCGATGATGACGTGAGTCGAGGAGGGCGACCACCGCGGCGCCGATCGCCGGCATGTCCCGCGCGGACGACGCTCGAATGTATAGTCGCTGCACGAACGCCACGTGAAATACCCGCCGGCGCGCGGTCTTGAGCGGAATGAACGCGACTTCGTCTTCGTCGAACGCGTCGAGCCCCGCACCGCGATCCGGCAGCACGCCGACGACGGTGAAGGGAATGCCGCGCACGCGAAGCTGGTCGCCGACCGGATCGCGTCCGGGAAAGATCGCGCGCGCCAGAGACGCGCCCAGCACGACGACGCGCGCCGCGGCGTCGTCGTCGTTCGTCGTGAAGAACGTGCCGCTCGCGACCGGCGCGTCGCGGAGCAACGCGTAGCTCGGCTCCACGCCGGCGACGGTCGCCTGTCTCGCGAGTCCGCCGGCGGTCACCGGCACCGTCGATCGATACTCGGCTGCCAGCACGCGCACGCCGGGAACCTGCGATTCGACGAGCCGCGCGTCGCTCGAGGTCAGCGTGGTCACGACCGTTCCCGTGCGCGCCCGGTCTCCCCGATTGCGACTGTCTTCCGCGCTGACGATGAGGACCGTCGCGCCCATGCGCCGGATCTCGTCGAGGGCCGTGCGGCGGCCGCGTTCCGCGACGGCGACGGCGACGAGGAGCGCGCCGACGGCGAGCGCGGTGCCGGACACGGCCAGCCCGCTGCGCAGCGGCCGGCGCGCGACCGCGCGAAGCGCGACGTGGAGACGCGCCGCTCGCGCGGTCACTCGGCGGCGCGGAGCGCGTCGGCCGGCGCGATCGACGCCGCGCGCCGCGCCGGCAGATAGCCCGCGGCGGTGCCGATCGCGATCGTGACCAGCACGGCGCCGAGCGTGGCTGCCCAGGGCATCGAGAGCTGCGCCCGCATCATGAACGCGCCGGCCGCGATGACGCCGTTGGCGATCGCGGCGCCGATCACGGCGGCGGCGGCCGAGATCAGCGCCGCCTCGGACCAGAACTGCCCGCGGATGTCGGCCCGCGTCGCGCCGACGGCGCGGCGCACCGCGATCTCGATCCGCCGCGCGCTGGCCGCGGCGAGCATCAGCACCGCGACGACGATGCCGCCGATGACGAGCGCCAACCCGCCGATCCAGACGAGCATTCGGCGGAGGGTCGAATCGACGCCGGCCATGCGCGCAATCATCGCCTGCGGCGAGGTCACGCGGAAATCGTCGAGCGCCGCGCCCGTCGTGCCGTGCCGCTGCCGCACGAGCGCGTGGACCGCCGCGGCGGTTTGCGCCCAGCGCGACGGATTTGCTAATTTTATATTAACAATATTCAGATAGTCGCGATTGAACACCCGCCGGCGGGCGGTCTCGAATGGGATGTAGGCGATGTTGTCCATGCTGAACCCGCCCGGTCCGGCGCCGTTGGGCGCGATCACGCCGACCACCGTGAAGTCGATCGCTTTCATGCGAAGATGCTGGCCGACCGCGCCGGTGGGGAACAACTCGCGCGCGACGTCCGATCCGATCACCGCCACGCGCGCGAGCGCGCGCCCGTCGTCGTCGGTGAAGAACGCGCCCTGCGCCATCGAATCGCCGCGGATGACCGCGTAGTTCGCGCTGGTCGCGAAGAGGGGCGTCGTCGTGTTCCGTCCGTTCGCCTCGACGACCGCGCCCAGCTCCACCTGGGCGACGCCGACGTCCGCGACGTTGGGCACCGACTGGCGGATCGCGGCGGCGTCGTCCGCCGTGAGCGTCGTGATCGACGTCTCCAGATTCGCGCGGCCGCGCTGCGCGTCGCCGCCCGGCTGCACGAGGAGCACGTCGAGGTCGCCGATCATCGCGCGGAAGCTCTGGCGCACGGCGGTGCGGGCCGCCTCGCCGGTCGCTTCCGTGAGCGTGATGCTGACCACGCCCACGATGAAGCCGAGCGCCATCACGAACGAGCGGCCCTTGTTGCGGCGCAGCGTGCGGAGCACGAGACGAACCGTGGCGTCGCTCATCGTGAGGCTCCCGCGAGCACCGCCGGCGCCGACGTGCCGGCGATCCGCCCGTCGGCCAGCTCGATGACGCGCTCGGCGCGCCGCGCCACGGCCGCGTCGTGTGTCACCATCACGATCGTCAACCCGTCGCGGTGCAGCTCGGAGAGCAGCGAGAGGATCTGCGCGCCGTTCGCCGAGTCGAGGTTGCCCGTGGGCTCGTCGGCGATGAGCAGCGACGGCGAGCGGACGAGCGCGCGCGCGATCGCCGCGCGCTGCTGCTCGCCCCCGGAGAGCTCGTGAGGGAAATGTCGTGCGCGATGTGTGATGCGGACGCGCTCGAGCACGTGCTCGACGCGCGCGCGGTCGATCCGGCCGTCCCCGTACAGCATCGGCGTCTCGACGTTCTCGGCCACCGTGGTCCGCGCGATCAGGTTGAAGCTCTGAAAGACGAAGCCGATGCGCTCGTTGCGAATCCGGGAGAGCGTGGCGTCGTCCATCTCGCTCACCGTCGTGCCGTCGAGCACGTACGTACCCGACGTCGGCACGTCGAGGCAGCCGATGATCTGGAGGAGCGTCGATTTGCCGGAGCCGGACGGCCCCACGACCGCCACGAACTCGCCGCGCCCGATCGCGAGCGAGACGCTCGCCAACGCGGTGACGGGGTGGTCGGTGCCGCCGTAGTGTTTAGTGATCTCGGATAGTGCGATCATGGGAAGGCTCGCGAGGCTCAGGTGGGGTCGGGGAAGCCGGCGGTCAGCACCGTGTCGCCTGGCGCGAGGCCGCCGAGTATTTCCGTGAGATCCTGCTGTCGAGCACCCGTGCGTACGGGGACGCGCTCGGCGCGGCCGCTGCGACGACGCCAGACGTACGCGCCCGCCGGCGCTTGCCGCAGGGCGGGCGTTGGGACGACGAGCCCGCGCCGGGCCGCGCCGCGCAGGCTCACCGTCGCGGTCATCTGCGGCTTGAGATCCGCCACCGGCCCGCGCAGCGCGACCGTCACCTCGTAGTCCACGACGCCGCCGACGATGCTCGCGTCCGGCGCGATGCGCGACACGACGCCGCTGAACTCTCGCCCGGGATACGCATCGACCGTGAAGGTCGCGGAATCGCCGGCGCGCACGCGCGCGATGTCGGTTTCGTCGACGAGCGCGACGCATTCGATGCGTGCGGGAGCGACCAGCGTCATGAACGCGGGCGCCGCGAACGACGCGGCGACCGTTTCGCCTTCGTGCGTCGTGACCGACGCCACCACGCCGTCGATCGGCGAGCGGATCGTGGCGTAGCCGAGGTCGATGCCGGCGAGATCGCGATCGGCGCGCGCGCCCGCGAGCCGTGCACGGGCCGTCGCGAGCGCGGTGCGCGCGTTCGCGACGTCGGCGAGCGTGGCGCCGTTCGCGCGCGCGAGCGCCGACGTGCGCTCCAGGTCAGCGGCCGCCTGCGCCTCCGCCGCGGCGAGCTCCGCGACGCGTGCCTCCGCCGACGCGAGCTTTGCCGCGAGCTCGGCGGTATCGAGCCGGGCCAACACTGTGCCGCGGCGCACGCGCGTGCCCTCGGTGACCGGCAGCGAGGCGACGACGCCCGACGTCTGCGCACCGACCACGATCCGCGCACCGGCCAGGAGCCGGATCGAGCCCTGTGCGACCACGCGCGGCGTGAAGTCGCGCTCCGCGACCACGGCGATGCTCCCAGGCGATGCAGGCGCGGGAGCGTTGGCTGCGCGCACGCGGCGCGCGACCACGAGGCCCGCGACGACGACGAGCGACAGAGCGCCACCGGCGCCGAGTGCATGACGAAGAGACATGACACTCGAACTTCCCGCGAGCTGGCGGAGTGTTTACCCGGGCCGTCTCGCGGCGCCGACGTGAATGTCGAGAAACGCCCGGCACGAACGTCCTCTGGCCAAGCTGGCGCACCGCGCGCCAGCGTCACCTTCACGGAGGAACGCGCATGCCCTCAACCGCCATTGGCAATCACGCCAAGATCAGCGCTCGAACGATCGACCGCGAGCGCATTCGCAAATTCTATCACGAGGTGCTCGGCTGCGAGATCACGAAACGCTCCAACGAGATCGACTTCTTTCGATTCGACGGAGAATTCTTCGTCGCCGTGATCTACGACGACACCGCGCTCCCGGACGACGAGCACACGCGGGCGACGTGGCTCGAGCTCAAGTCGGACGACCCTATCGCGCTCACGAAGCGGATCCGCGACTTCGGCGTCCGCGAGCTCGAGACCTGGGAACGCGACCGGCTGTACTTTCAGGCGCCTGGCGGACAGGTGTTCCGCGTCGCCGGCTCGCGCGAGGATCTCTCGCGGTTCGAATCGTAGTCGCGGCCCCGAGCCGCGACTCGCGCGTCGGAGCGGGCGAGCGCTCAGCGATCGAGCGCTCGCCGCTTCCGGCGAAGCAGCGCCACCTGCGCCGCGGACGATTGACACGCGATCGCTCGGTCGAGATACGATCGCGCCGCGTCCAGCTGCTCGAGCGATGCGTACAGCTCGGCGTAGGCGGCGAGCGCGTACGGATAGCGCGCGACCACGTCCCGCTCCGGGATCGCGTCGAGCTCGTCGAGCCCGCGTTGCGCGCCCGCGTGCATCGCCACGGCGAGCGCGCGGTTGACGTCGATGACGAGCGACGGCGCGAGCTCGCGCAGCACGTCGTAGTGGGAGGCGATCTGCTCCCAGTCCGTGCCGGCGTAGCTCGGCGCAACCGCATGACACGCCGCGATCGCGGATTCCACGTGAAACCGGGTGAGCGACGTGGCGGCCGCGGCATGCTCGAGACAGCGGATGCCTTCGTCGATCAGCGCCGGGTCCCACCGGGATCTGTCTTGCTCGGAGAGCAGCAGCAGACTTCCGTCGTCGGCGACGCGCGCCGCGGCACGGGCCGCGTGAAAGCAGAGCAGTGCGCGCAGCGCGAACGCCTCGGGGGTCGCGGTGTCCCGGCGTTCGGTGAAGAGCCGCGTGAACCGGAGCGAGTCGCGGCACAATCCGGGATCGATCGATTCGTCGCCGACGCTGGGCGTGTAGCCTTCAGAGAATACGAGATAGAGCACGTCGAGCGCGATCGCGACGCGGCCCGGGAGCAGGTTCTCCGTCGGCACGTCGAAGCGTACGCCCAGGTCGCGCAGCCGCTGCTTCGACCGGACGATGCGCTGCGCGATCGTGCGCTCGTCGCCGACGAACGCGGTCGCGATCTGACGCGCCGAGAGGCCGAACGCGACGTTGAGCACGAGCGCGATCTGCGAGGCGCGCGACAGCGCGGGATCGCAACACAGGAACATGAGCCGGACTTCATCGTCGTCGTCCGGCGTCGGCGGCTCGTCGTGCGTGAGGTCGCTCGCGGCGTCGAGCGATTCCGCGCGACGCTCGCGCCGGAGCCCGTCGACGATGACATTGTGCGCGACGCGCACGAGCCACGCCTCGGGATCATCCGGAACCCCCGACGCGGGCCACCGCTCGAGCGCGCGCGCGTACGCCTCCTGGAGCGCGTTGTCCGCGGCCGGCATGTGCAGCACGCCGAACCGGCGCGTGAGCGCGGCAATGATGCGCGCGTGGCTCGAGCGGGCGTGCCGCTCGAGCGTCGCGATCACTTCATCGGCGGACGTCAGGGCGCGCCTCGATCGCCCGCACTTCGACGTACCCATGCTGCAGATCCAGACCGGGGCACGAGCGCGCGACCTCCGTCGCGTCGTCCAGCGAGTCGGCCTGGATGATGAAGATCCCGCCGACCGCGTCCTTCGATTCGATGAACGGCCCATCGATCACTTCACCGCCGCGAAACGTGAGCCGCCGCCCGGCCTGATCGTACAGCTTGCGCGAATCGACAAAGCGGTTGCTCTCGCGGAGCTCGCGCATCCACGCCGTGTACCGCTCCAGCATCCGCGGCGCGAACTCCGGATTGCCGTTGCGCTTGTCCATGTCCGCGCCGCCCACGATCAGCAAATACTCAGGCATTGGATCCGCGCTCCGCGTCCAGGTAGGTGGCAAGATAGCCGAGGAAACCCACCCATCCTTCGGCGTGATGATCGGCCGCGACCCGCAGTCCCGCGAACCCATCCTGGCGAACGGTGATCCGGCTCCCGGTGCTGATCGGGTCGATGCGATACGTCACCGTGGTGTCGCGGCGGCCCAGCTCCGGATAGTCGAAATCATAGTGGCGCGTCAAGACGACGCGATGCGGCGCTTCGACCGCGAGGTACGTTCCGCCCGCGGGGAACTTGCCGCCGTCCGGCGTGACGACGACGAGCGACCACGCGCCGCCCACGTCGAGCTCCGACTGCCAGTTCGCGATGCGATACGTCTCCGGGGCGCCCCACCACTGCTCCGTCTCACGCGACGTGAGGGCGCGGAAGACGCGCTCCGGCGCCGCGGCGAGGTCCGTCGTCGCGAGAATCGTGTCGCCGTCCGTCACCGCGCGCACGTGGGCGTCGTGCGATGCCGGCGCCGAGTCGCTCGCCGGCGCGTGCTGCTCTTCGATGAATCGCGCGAACCGGCCGAGCAGGTCGGTCCAGACCGCGTCGTGCATGTCGCGCATGCGCGCCGCGCGATCGCCGTAGCTCTCGAACCCGCGATGCACGAGCGTCACGTTCGTCGCGCGCGGCGCCGGGCTCTCGAACCGGATCTCGAGCGTGGTCGAGTTGCCGTCCGGCTTCCAATCGGCGGCGAGCCGCTCGCCCGGCTCCCACGCGAGGACGCGGGCCCACTCGCACTCGCTGCCGTCACTGCCGCGCTCGAACCATCGGCCGCCGACGCGGCCTTCGATGACGATCTGGGCGATCGGCGACTTGGTCGGATTCGCCGACACGGCCGGATTCCACCACTCGCGCATCGCGGCGGTGAACGTGCGGAATGCGCGGGCGGGCTCCGCTGGAACGCGAACGGACTGCCGAACCGTCGCCCCGGTTGTCTCGGAGGTGGACTGCACCATTGCTCAACTCCTGTGTAGGTCGATAACGCGCGATCGGGCGATCGCTTTGATCCGAGGACGCTGCAGCCGGTCTGAACTCGACATCGGCTCGTGCGGGATCGTGCTCATGCGGATCGTGGACGAACCGCGGTCACTCCGCTCCTTCGTATTTCGACATGTCCTCGTGTGATCCGATGAGTCGAAACACCTGCCCGCCGGGGGCCTGGAAGTAGAGGTGCGGATCCGGGACGTCGAGCACGCGGACGCCCGAGGCGATGATCTTTCGCCGCATGTCGTCGACGTCGTCCGCTTTCAGCTCGAGAAACATCGCTTTCAAGAAGTCGTCGTCGCTCAACACATCGGCCGCGGCATACGAGACGCCCCGGTCGACGTCCACGCCGCTGCCGCCCGCGTATAAAAACGCGACGTAGTAGTCATCACCCAGCTGAAAGTCGTCCTTATCATCGAACGTCCGCACGAGCCGGCAGCCGAGGACGTCGCGATAGAATCCGCGAATGCGCTCGCGCTCGGCGCGCGATACGCGAACGGCGGCATGATTGCCAATCATCACTTTTGTCATGGGTTTTTCTCGGTGAACAGGACCGAACCCGTCTCCAACAGCGTCTTCAGGTTGGAGATCACTCGCGGCCATCCCTCGGAGACCGCCGCGATCAGCTTCGACGGTTCGCGCGCCATCGTGTGGGTGATCGAGAGCTTGACGGTTGCATCGACCGGCAGGAGGTCGAGGGTGCACAGCGATTCACCTTCCGCGCGCAGCTCGGGACGCTTCTGATGGCGCCAGCGAACGATCATCCGCCGCGGCGGCTCGGCCGCGAACACCTCGCCGGTATCGACGACCGTTCCGTCGCGGTCGAATCGCGTCCAGGCGGCGCCGGGCGTCCACTGGCTCTGGCAATGCATGCCGAACCAATATTGCTTCATGACGTCCGCGTCGGTCAGCGCGGACCACACGGCGTCCGGCGTGGCGCGGATGTACGACTCGTACACGAATCTTGATTCCGACATTGGTCTTCTCGAAATGAACGTCGATAGATGCAGTGACGTGCGGGGCCGGCAGCCCGGATCGCGCCGCCTCGCGCTTCCATGGTGTACGACACCGGCCGGTGTCGAGACTGGGCGGCCGGCGGCGTGATGACGGATCTCTTGGCCCGCGCGCGCGCGGGCGACGGCGACGCCTTTGGCCAGCTCGCGGAGCCCCATCGGCGCGAGCTGCAGTTGCACTGCTATCGTCTCCTCGGCTCGGTCCAGGATGCCGAGGACGTGCTGCAGGACGCGCTGCTTGCCGCGTGGCGAGGACTGAGCGGATTCGAGGAGCGCTCTACGCTCCGCGCCTGGTTGTATCGCGTCGCCACCAACCACTGCCTGAATGCGCTCCGCACGGCGCGCCGCCGTCCCGCCGCGGCGTGGCCGCTGCCCACTGTGGAGCCGCCGGAGCCGAGCCGGATGGGCGAGGTCACGTGGCTCGAGCCCTATCCCGATGCGCTCATCGACGACATCGCGGCCGCACCGCCAAGCCCCGACGTGCGGTACGAGCTCACCGAGGCGGTGTCGCTCGCGTTCGTCACGGCGCTCCAGCTCCTCCCGCCGCGGCAACGCGCGGTGCTGATTCTGCGCGACGTGCTCGGCTATCATGCCTCGGAAGTCGCCGAAATGCTCGGCACGACGGTGGAATCGGTCACGAGCGCGCTGAAGCGCGCGCGCGCCTCCATCAGCCGGCACCAGCAGCGCCGCGAGCCCGCGCCATTGGCGGGCTCGCCGGCGGAGCAGGAGTTGGTCTCGCAATTGGTACACGCATATCAAAACGGTGATGTCGAAACGCTCACGGCGCTCCTCACCGACGACGTCGTCGTCGCGATGCCGCCGGTGCCGTTCGAGTACTGTGGCCGCGATCTGGCCGCCCAGTTCTACGCGACGATCACGTTCCGTCAGGGCCGCCGGTACGATCTCGTTCCGACGCGCGCCAACGGCCAGTTCGCGTACGGCGTGTACCTGCGCGATCCAGCCGGTGGCGCCCGCCGCGCCGAGGGACTCCGCGTGCTGACGCTGGCGGGAAACCGCATCGGCGGCATGACACGGTTCGACTCGAGCCTGCTGCCGCGATTCGGGCTGCCGCTGTCGCTGCCCGGTGGCGGGTCGGCGTCGGAATAGAGCCCAGCGGGCGTCGCTTTGCATCGTGGCGCGTCATTCCGAGAAGAGGAAAAACTGATCCCGCTCGTCTTTGATTTTCCCTTCGTCGTCCAGCACGTATAAGAAGGCCCTCGCCATCGTCACCATGCTCCCGCCGGCACCGAGCGCGATTCGCATCGTGACGGACACCAGCGCGTTTCGTGCATCGCCAATCGCCGACGACAGTTGAACGCTTCCGACGCGTGCACGTCCGTCGCCAGCATTGCTCTGATCCTCTCCCAGTCGTGATGACTCCACGCCTCGATGTGCGCGAGCGCGACCTGGACCGCCGGCGAATGTTCCATTGCGTTTCTATTGAGTCGAGGTGGCGATGGACGCACGGTGCGCGATGCCTTGAAATTCTCGAGAACGCCTGCGCTCGATCAGCCGACCGGCATCATTCGCGTCGGCCGGATCTCGATCGCCGCGACCCGATCCAGCGGCGCGCGCTTGGCCCACGCGATCGCCGCGTCGAGGTCCGGGACCTCGATGACGCAGAGGCCGCCGAGCTGCGCATCGCCGTTCGAGTACGGGCCGGCGTCCACCTGCGCCGCGCCGCTGCGATCGCGCACGACCCGCCCGGTCTCGGCCGGCTCGATGCCGAGCAGGGCGCGCAGCACGCCGGCTTCCTGCATGGCACCCACGAACTGTCCGAACGCCTGCGTGTTGGCCTCGTCGCGGGCCGCGAACTGGCTCGGGGTCTGATGGAGCATCAGCGAGTATTGCATTGGATCGATCCTCGTTGGTTGAGCGAGCGTGAATGGGTGTGCTGAAATTCGACTGCCTTCACCCATTGAGACACCGCCGCGGTCCGAAACTGGGCGGTCACGACGCGCGCAGCCTTCGAAAAAATTCCCGCAGCTCCACGGCGAGCAGGTCCGGCTCCTCGTGCGCCGGGAAATGGCCGCCGCGCGGCATCTCCGTCCAGCGGACGATTCGATACGCGCGCTCCCCCCACTCCCTGGGCGGGTGCGCGATGTCGCGCGGGAAGATCGCGACGCCGCACGGCACCTCCACGCGCTCGCCCGGCGCGAGGCGGCGAGGGTGCAGGCGGCCTTCATAGTACAGGCGCATCGACGGCCCGATGCTGCCGTACGCCCAGTACAGTGTGATCGTGGTCAAGAGCTCGTCGAACGTGAACTTGCGCGTGACGTCGCCGCCGCAATCCGACCACGTTCGATACTTCTCCGCAATCCACGCCGCGAGTCCGACCGGCGAGTCGTGCAGCGCGTACGCCAGCGTTTGCGGCTTGGTCCGCTGGAGATGCGCGTAGCCTCCCTCCAGCTCGCTCCACTCCGCAACTCGCTGCAGGAATGCACGCTCGGCGGCGGTGAGCGGCGGAGCGCTGCCGCCCATGTCGCGCACGATCGCGGAACCCGTGACCGAGGCGAGGTGCACGCCTGTCACGTTCGCCGGCGCATCGAGTCCGATGAGCGACACGACGCTCGCGCCGATGTCGCTGCCATGTGCTCCATACTTCGCGTAGCCGAGCACGCGCGACATCAGCGCATCGTACAACTCGGCGATCCGCCCGACGTGCGTGCCAGGCGCCAGCGGCGCCGGCGAGAGGCCGAACCCCGGCAGCGACGGAATCACGACGTCGAATGCGTCGCCGGGGTCGCCACCGTGCGCGCCGGGGTCCGTCAATAACGGAATGATCTTCTCGTATTCCAGGAAAGAGCTGGGCCAGCCGTTCGCCAGGAGCAGCGGCATCGGCGCGGGACCGCGTCCACGCACATGGACGAAGTGGAGTCGTTGCCCCGCGATCGCCGTGTGAAAATGCGGCAGCGCGTTGATGCGCTGCTCCTGGGCGCGCCAGTCGAACTGCTCCGACCAGTACGCCGCCAGCGCACGCATAAATGCGCGATCGGTGCCGTCGGCCCATGGCTCGGCCGCAACGGACTCTGGCCAGCGCGTGCGAGCGAGGCGCGTGGTCAGATCGCGCAGCGTGCCGGCCGAAACTCGCACTGCGAGTCGCGATGCCGTCGTCCGTGCCTGCCGCGTCACGCCTTTGGCGTCGCCGGCGATGCGTGGTCGATCGACCAGAGCGGTTCGTAGTTCGCGATCTTGTCGAAGCGGACGCCCGCCGCCTCGAGAATCGGCCGCTGCGCGAGCATCGCGGCCAGCGTCTCCATCTGCTTGGCGGCGGCGAGGTCAGACCAGATGCTGACGTTGACGACGGTGTTCGTCACGGGGTCGACGGCAGCCCAGTAGTAAAGCAGACCGCGAAGCTGTTCGAGGGCGGGAACGAGCGGCGTGGCCGATGCGTCGATGAGTTTCCGAACCGCCTCGTATTGCTCGGGAGCGAAGTGCCCCTTGGAGATTCGTACGACGGGTGCCCCGTTTACCGGTGTCATGTGCGTTCAGTGAAAAAGTGTACGTGGGCGATTCGCGCGGCTCTCGCTTCGCGAACCGTAGGAATTCCCGCAAACTCGCGCCTCGTTTACACGGGCGTCCACAGCATACATCAGACGCTGCGCCGCGAGTGCCTCGCGCTCACGACTCCAGGAACCCCGTCAGCAGACGCAGCACGCGCTCCCACCCGCGCTCGTGGCTCTCGCATGCGGCGCGATCGGTAAATCCGGAGTGCCGCACCGTGACGCGCGACCCGCCGTCGATCGCCTCGATGTGGAATCGCACGGTCGTGAGGTCGCTCGGCTTGTGCTCGTACCGCCACGTCTGCACCAGGAGCGTCGGCGGCTCGACTTCGACGATGTCGCCGCTCACCGCGAACGTCGTCCCGTCGGCCGACTCGCCCTCGCTCCGCCACCAGCCGCCGGGACGCACGTCGCCCGTCCACCGCGTCACGCGGTACGTCTCGGGGGACCCCCACCAGCTCGCGATCTCATCCGAGCAAATCGCGCGAAAGACGCGTTCGGGGGCCGCGGCGATCTCCACGGAGGCGAGGATCACTCCACTCGTCAAATCCGCCACGGCTCGCGCCGAGCGCAGCTGACTCGGCATCACCGCTCCTCCAGCCGCCGCTTGAGGTTGTCGAGACTCGTGACCCAGAACGCGCGGTAGCCTTCGATCCAACCGACCACGCGTTGAAGCGGCACGGGATCGAGTTGGTACACGCGCTCGCGCCCGACGCGCGTCTCCCGCACCAGCCGCGCTTCGCGCAGCACTCTGAGATGTTTGGAGATGGCCGGGCGGCTCTGCTCGAATTCGTCAGCGAGCGCGTTCACCGGCGCGCTGCCGCCGCGGAGCCGATCGAGAATGGCGCGCCGCGTCGGATCGGCGATCGCCCGGAAGACATCGGTGCTCGCTGCAATGCGTCCCATTCTCGTAACCTATCGGTCACTGCAAGGTCCAATAACGCGCGGCTGGCGACTTGACTTCGGAAGCGAGGCTCATAATTTGAGTAACCAATCGGTTACTCATTCTCACTCCAGTGAGGCCCGTATGCGCGCACCGCCGGCCTACCGCGCCGCCGCAATCCTTCTTCTCTTATTCGCACTCGGTCATACGCTCGGATTCAACCGCGTCGATCCTCGCTGGGGAGTGACGGCGCCGATCGCGGCGCTGCAGTCGATTCGCTTCACCGCCCAGGGGACGGCCGCGCGCACGTACTGGGGCTTCTATCTCGGCTTCGGCTACTTCTGCTCGGTGCTCATGCTGTTCGCCGCCGCGCTGGCGTGGCAGTTCAGCAGCCTCCCGACTGACGTGCTGCGTCGCCTCCAGTTGATCGAGTGGTCGTTCGTCGTGGTGTTTCTCGCGATCACCATACTCACGTGGCGGTTCTTCTTTACCGCGCCTATCGTTTTCGCCACGCTGATCACCGTGAGCCTCACGGCCGGCGCGTGGCGGGCGCGCGTCGATCGGCCAACCGAGCGAGGCAGCCGATGATCGACATCAGCGACGAACAAATGCACGCCATTCGAGCCTCGAGCCGCCCGTATACGCTCGTCGTGCTCGGGGCGGGTCCGAATTATCGAATGGACGGTGCGCGCGCGATCGTGTGGGAACACGTCCGCCGCTGCTTCGCGCTGCGTGCGGAGGGTGTGATGCCGCTCATTTTTCCCGTCGGCGTGGACGGCCTCGCGGGCATCTGCATTCTCACCGTCGGCCGCGACGAGGCGCAGCGGCTGATGGCGGACGATCCCGGTGTGGCGGCGGGGATCTTTACCCTCGACGTCTACGACACGCGGGGAACTCCCGGCTCCGCCCTCCCGTGATGAGCGTTCGCGAATCGTGCATCGCGCCGTCAGCGCGATGAAGTCGTCGTCGCCGCCGCGGCGGTGGCCTTGTCGAAGTGCGTCCGGAACCAGCCGAAGATCCGCGACCAGTGGTCCTGGAATTCGTCGGGTGTGCCCGCGCGGCCGGCGCCGTGGCCGGCGTGCGCGTACTGCACCCACACCGCTTCCTTCCCGAGGCGGCGGAGCGCGTAGTACATCTCGCGCTCGTTGGTGTCGGGTACGTTCCAGTCGTCGCGGCCGGTGAGCATCAAGAGCGGCGTCGTGATGCGATCGGCGTAGAAGATCGCCGAGTGCTGGATGTACTTCATCGGCGCCTGCCACAGCGTGGCGCCGAGGCGGTCCTGCCCGTTCTCGGCCGCGCTGTAGTTGCGCGTGCCGATGCGCGGGCTGTCGCCGAGGAAGGAGATGATGTCGACCTTGCCGGAGATATTCACCGCGGCCTTGAAGCGATCGGTCTGCTCGATGAGCAGGTTCGCGGCGTAGCCGCCGTAGCTCTGCCCCTCGACGCCGAGCTTCGTGCCGTCGACGAGCCCGCGCTCCTCGAGGCTGTTGATGCCGTCCGTGACGCCCTTGACCCACGCCTCGCCGGGGTAGCCGATGTGCAGGTCGACGCTGGGATGGAACACGAACCATCCCTGCGCCGCGAGCAAGTTCATGTTTTCGTTATATCCATTGTCGAAAAACGTCTCGTACACCTCGGCGACCAGCGGATACTTCTTGCCGGCCTGATAGCCGTACGGGTAGTACAGTACGCCGTACAGCTTCTTCCCATCCACGTCGAGGTAGCTCACAAGCTCCGAGTGCGTGAGCGCGACGCCGGCGAGCTGCGGATTGAGGCTGGTGAGCGCGTGCACGCCGGAGAAGTTCTCGCCGGCGGCGTACACCTCGTTGGGCCGATCGCCGTCCGAGCGCTCGAAGACGAAGCGCGATCCGTCGCCGGAGACGTGCCACGACGCGTACACGTTCGCGTCGCTCGCCAGCGGCGTGGCCTGCTTGCTCTCGAGATCGTACCGCTCGAGGCCGCGGGCCCAGTGGTCCTTGGCCGAGGTGGCGACGAAGAGCGAGCGGCCGTCCTTGCTCCAGCTCTCGAACGTTCGCGTCGGGCGAGCGGCGGTGTCGGACTCGAACGCGTACGCGGTGGAGATGGCGCCGGTGCGCGGATCGAGCAGATGCCAGCCGTCGCGCGTACTCACGAGCAGCGCGCCGCCATCCGGTCGCCACGCGACGATGGCGTACGACGTACGCGCGGTGTCGCCCCGTGTTGCCGGGCCGCGGTAGCGCGCCGTGAGGTTGCGCGCGCTGTCCTCGTTCACGTACCGCACGAAGACGTTGCCGCGATCTTCATACGCGAACGCGCTGCCGTCCTCATTCCACTTTGCTGATAGTCGTCGGTCGACCGGCTTGAGCAGCGTGTCGATCTTGCCGCTCGCGACGTCCACGCGGTACACGCCGGACGCCGTGCCCGACCGGTTGTCGTACGACGTCTTCTTCGGCACCGACGTGGCGAAGACGATGTGCGACCCGTCGGCCGTGAACTGCGGCGCGCGCATGTCGACTTCGCCGCCGAGCTCGTGCACGGCGCCGTCGGCGAGATTCACCACCGCGGGAATCTGCCGATTGTTGACGTTCCTGACGCTGTCCCATGCGAGGAACGGCTCGCTCGCGTTCTGCACGACGATCTCGCCCTCGGTGATGTGGAGGAACGCGGCGCGTGCGCCGGCGGCCCAACCGTTCGGCCGGAGCGCGACGAGCACCGATTTTCCGTCCGGCGCCCAGACGAGCGGTGAGTTGGAGGCGACCGCCTTGGTCGTCGCGAGCGCCACCGTGCGCACGCGATTCGATGCGACGTCGTCGACGTCGAGCGTGTAGTCGTCGCCTTTTCGCAGGAGAAAGGCGAGCTTCGATCCGTCCTTCGAGAACGCGGCGCCGCGTGCGTCGACCTTGCCCGGGAGAATGGCGCGCGTTCGGCCGCTCGTCGCGTCGATCAGCTCGAGCTCACCGGGCTGCGGTGCGACGTAGGTGGGATCGCCGTAACGCGATGCGTCGACGCCGAGTCCGTCGCGTCGCACGTGGACCGAGAGCGCGAGCCAGTGTCCGTCCTTTGAGACGTCCTCGATGCGCGCCGTGCGGACGCCGAGTGCATCGTCGATGGTGAACGGACGTGGGGTCGGGTTTTGAGCGAGAGCCGGAAGCGCGGTGAGGACGAGACTCGCGCCGGCGAGGCGAAGAAGGCGAGACATGGCGACTGGGCGAGAGAAGATGACCGCGGGAGCGACCAAGAGTATGCCGAAGGGGATCAGCCGCCGCAAACGCCTTCGAATGCTCCAACCCTCTCGCGTACCCGGTTGTCCAACCCCGCATGCGCAACCTCCGACTCGCCTTCCGCACGCTCGCCAAGACGCCGTTCGTCACCGCGATCGCGATTCTCTCGCTCGCGCTGGGCATTGGTGCCAACGCCGCGATCTATTCGCTATTCAACGAGTTGCTCCGAGCGCCGCTTCCGGTGCCGCATCCCGAGCAGCTCGTGAACTTTGGCGGCAACACGCCGTCGCCGGGCTCGCATCAGACCGGGCTCGCGGGCGGCGACAGCAAGTGGGTGTTCAGCTACCCGATGCTGCGCGATCTCGAGGCGCATCCGGGTCCGTTCACCGGCATCGCGGGCCATTTCAGCTTCGGCGCGAACATCAGCTACCATGGCGCGACGCTCAACGAGAGCGGCGAGCTCGTCTCCGGCTCGTACTTCCCGGTGCTCGGCGTCAAGCCGGCGCTCGGGCGCCTGTTCGGCGTCGACGACGACAAGGTGATCGGCGGACGTTCGGTCGTCGTCGTGAGTCATGGATTCTGGCAAACGCAGCTCGGCGCGGATCCGGCGATCGTCGGCCAGACGATCACGATCGACGGCAAACCGTTCACCGTGATCGGCGTCGCGCAGGATGGATTCGAGGGGACGACTCTCGGTGACCGGCCGGCCCTCTTCGTCCCGCTCAGCATGCGCAGTACGCTCTCGCCCTGGTTCAACGGCTACACCGACCGCACGCGCTATTGGATCTACGTCTTTGGCCGCATGAAGCCTGGCGTGACGATGGAGCAGGCGCAGGCGACGATCAACGTGTTCTATCACAATGTGATCAACGCGGTGGAAGTGCCGCTCCAGCACGATGTGAGCGAGAACGTGATGGGGCGCTTCAGAACGAAGAAGCTCGAGCTCACCGACGGCCGCCGCGGTGCGAGCGATCTGCACCAGAGCACGCAGATGCCGCTCGAGCTGTTGTTCGGCATCACCGGCTTCGTGCTGCTCATCGCGTGCGCGAACATCGCGAACCTGTTGCTCGCGCGCGCCGCCAACCGCTCGCTCGAGATGGCGGTGCGCCTCTCGCTCGGCGCCACGCGGCGGCAACTCGTCACGCAGCTCCTCTCGGAGTCGGTGCTGCTCGCGCTGCTCGGCGGCCTCGCGGGACTTGCCGTCGCGTGGGCGACGCTGCACGCCATCGTGCTGCTGCTGCCCGCCGACGTGGCGTCGACGCTCTCGTTCGGCTTGAGCTCGAGCGCGATCGCGTTCGCGGGACTCTTGTCGATGGGCACGGGCCTCGCATTCGGCCTCCTTCCCGCGCTGCAGAGCACGCGCCCCGATCTCGTTTCCGCGCTGCGCGACGGCTCGGGGAAGACCTCGGCGACCCGATCGGCGGCGCGGTTCCGTACCTCGCTCGTCACGGCGCAGATCGCGCTCTCCATGGCGCTCCTCGTGCCGGCGGGGCTCTTCATTCGAAGTCTCCAAAACGTGAGCCGGGTGAAGCTCGGTGTCGACATCGACAACGTGATCACGTTCGCGGTGTCGCCGTCGCTCAACGGCTTGTCGGGACCTGCCTCGCAGCAGCGGTTCGCGTCGATCGAACGCGAGGTCGGCGCGATACCGGGCGTCACCGCCATCGCGGCGACGCAGGTGCCGCTCCTCGCGGGAAACAACTGGGACAACGGCATGAACGTGCAGGGCTTTCCGCACACGCTCGATACCGACATGGACGCGTACTACAACGCGGTGAGTCCGGGCTACTTCCACATCATGGGCGAGGACCTCGTCGCCGGCCGCGAGTTTACCGCGGGCGACGCGGTGGGTTCGCCGCGCGTGGCGGTCGTCAACGAGGCGTTCGTGAAGAAGTTCCGACTCGGCAACACCGCCGTGGGCAAGATGGTCGGCATCGGCAAGGACAGCCTCACGCACGTGATCATCGGCGTCGTGAAGGACGCGAAGTACAGCGGCGTGAAGCAGAAGGATCGCCCCGTGTACTTCCAGCCGTACAAGCAGGACTCCAGTGTGGGCAACTTGAACTTCTACGTGCGGAGCGCGCTGCCGCCCGACGTGCTGATGCCGCAAGTGCGCGCGGCGGTGAGGCGCGTCGACGCCAACCTGCCGATCGAGGGACTCAAGTCGATGCCGCAGCAGGTGCGCGACAACGTCTACCTCGATCGCATGATCAGCATGCTCTCGGCGGCGTTTGCGGTGTTGGCGACGCTGCTCGCCGCAATCGGCCTTTACGGCGTGCTCGCGTACTCCGTCGTCCAGCGCACGAAGGAGATCGGCGTGCGCATGGCGCTCGGCGCGAATTCATCGGCCATTCTCGGAATGGTGCTGCGCCACGTGGTGGTGATGACGGTCGTTGGCGCGGTGATCGGGGCGGCGGCCGCGTACGTGATCGGCCGCGGCGCGCAGTCGCTGCTCTTCGGCGTGAACGGGCGCGATCCGCTGGTAATGGTGAGCGCCGCGATGCTGCTCGCGCTCGTCGCGCTCGCCGCGGGCGCGGTGCCGGCCGTCAAAGCCTCGCGACTCGATCCGGTGCGCGCCCTGAAGTACGAATGATGATCTGCTGATTACGCGACCGGCTTCGCCCGGCGCAAGCGCAGCGTGAAGGTGGAACCCTTGCCCGGCTCGCTCGACGCGAGCACGTCGCCGCCCATGCCGCGCGCGAGGCCGCGGCTGATCGCCAGCCCCAGTCCGGTGCCCTCTGCGGAACGCGTGAGCTTCTGATCCGCCTGGACGAACGGCTCGAAGATTCGTTCGAGAAACTCCGGCCGGATGCCGCGCCCCGTGTCGACGACCTGGATGTCGAGCCATTCGTCGAGCGTGGCGCAGTGCACCGTGATCCGGCCGCGCTCCGTGAACTTGGCCGCGTTGGAGAGGAGATTGATCATGATCTGCTCGACCTTCTCGATATCGGCGCGCGCGATGGCGTGGCTGCCGCACGCGATGAACTCGTAGGCGAGCCCCTTGGTCTCGAGCGCGGGTGCGATGTACGCCTCGAGCGTGTGGAGCAGGTCATCGATCCGCACGTCGGTGATGCGGTACTCGAGTCGTCCCGATTCCAGTTTGGCCAGATCGAGCACGTCGTCGATCAGCCTGAGCAGGAGCTGCTGATTCGCCCTGATGCGAACGAGATCGCTGCGCTGCTGCGCCGTCAGCGGGCCGCGCAGCTCCATGGTCATGAGCTCCACGTAGCCGGCGATCGCGTTGAGGGGCGTGCGGAGCTCGTGGCTCATCGTGCGAAGAAAAATGCTCTTCGCGTGGCTCGCCTCTTCGGCCGAAAGCTGCGCGTTGCGAGAATGGTCGATCTGCTGTTCGAGCTCGATGGCCTGTTCCTGCAACTGCTCCGCGAGCTCGCGTTCGGCGCGGCGCAGCCGGTTCGCTTCGGTGATGTCGCGCGCGATCTTGGCCGCGCCGACGATCTGTCCGTCGCGATCGCGGATCGGCGAGACGCTGAGCGAGATGTCGATCCGGCCACCGCCTTTCCGAAGCCGCACCGTCTCGAAGTTGTTGATCCGCTCGCCGCGCGCGAGGCGCGACACGATCTCGCGCTCTTCACTGTGACACTCGGGCGGAATCAGCGTGAGCACGGAGCGCCCGACGATCTCGTCGGCGGTGTAGCCGAAAATCCGGCTGGCGCCGGCGTTCCAGCTTCGGATCACGCTGTCGAGCGTCTTGCCGATGATCGCGTCCTCGGACGACTCGACGATCGCAGCGAGCCAGCGTTCGGGTTCACGGGACCAGAATTCGGGACGAGGCGCACGAGGGTCGTCCGGCGAGGGCAGCATGCGTCGGCGGGGACTGCGAGAGTGTTCTAGAGATCGACGATCGGGATGCCACGCAATCTGCGCCGGGAGCATGGATGCACAAGGCCCGATTGGCCGTGCGCGGTGGTCGGTGGGGCCCGTGCCACGGCTACGGGATCGTGCAGCTCATCCGGTCGCAGTCGAACAACGTGCTCCAGGTGGGAGCGGTTGACCGAAGCCATCGCCGGTCTCATGACGGCGCCGGCCGCGGAGGGGGCATGAGTATTCTCCAATGGCTGCCGCATCGCGCTCGGCATCGGCGCGACGAGATGCAGACAATCAACGCGGCGCTCCCGGTGTTCGACCCGAAGGTGGTCGATCATGCCGTGGCGGCGTCGCCAGCCCGTTCAATCGGCGCGCAGCGCTTCGACGGGTGGAACTCGTGCCGCGCGGCGCGCCGGCAAATAGCTCGCGAGCAGCGCCGTCGTCACGAGCACGAGGATCGCCGCGCCGAGCGATGGCACGTCGACGGTGCTCACGCCGAACAGTTGATCTCGAATGAGCCGCGCGGCGGCGAGCCCGATCGGAATGCCGATCACCACGCCCGTGCTCGCGAGCACCACACCTTCGCGCAGAATCATGCGCGCCACGCGGCCGGGCTCGGCGCCGAGCGCGACCCGAAGTCCGAATTCGCTCGTGCGCTGCTTGGTGGAGTACGCGATGACGCCGTACAGACCGAGCGCGGCGAGGAGCAGCGCGATCGCGCCGAAGCACGCGGTGACTTGGGTGAGGAGCAGATCCTGGCTCACGCTCTGCCGAATCCGATTGTCCAGTGGGCTCATGAAAACTTTGATCGCGCCGAGCACGTCGGACAGCGCCGCTGGCAGCGCCGCGGTGTAGGATGCCGGATCGCGCGCAACGCGGACGATCAGCTCGAAGCTGCGCGGCTTGTCGGTCGCGAACGGCCGCGACACGTACATGCGCCGCACGGGAGCGCCGCGTACGCTCGCCTCCTGCACATCGCGAACGATGCCAACCACCGTGTACTGCACGCTGTCGAGCGTCACCGTTCGGCCAATCGCGTCGCCGTGCGGGAAGTACGCGCGCGCCATCGTCGCGTCGAGCACGGCGCTGTTCGCGCCGGCATTCGCGTCGTGCGCATCGAAATCGCGCCCGCGCAACATCGTGGCGCCGAGCGTGTGCAGGTATCGCGGCCCGACCATGTCGAAGTTGATCGCGGCCGCGGAATCGCGCTCGGTGACGACGCCGGGAATGTCGACGTGGCCGAGCGACTCGCCGCCCGAGAACACGCCCTCTTCCGAGTAGCTCGCATCGACGACGCCTGGCACCGTCCGCGCGCGATTTGCGACCGCGACGCGAAGCGCCTGCAAACGCGCGCCAACGTAGTCGCTGCGCCCAGCCGCGACGTGCACGAGCAGTAGATGATCGCGATCGAGACCGAGATCGGCGCGCGTCAGCTCGCGCATGCTGTGCACGAGCAGGCCGACGCCGACGAGCATCAGCATCGAGAGCGCGATCTGCGCGATCACGAGCGTGCGTCCGAGGCGCGAGCGCGCACCGACGAGGCTTCGTCCGTGGGCGCGCAGCGACGCCGCCAGATCGAGTCGGGTCGCGCGCAACGCCGGGATCAAGCCGACCGCGAGGACGCAGAACACGGTGACGCCGATCGTGAAGCCCAGGATCCGCGCGTCCGGGCGGGCGTCGATCACGACGCTCTCGCCCGCGAGACGGACGACGGCGAGCAGCGCGCGCGTCGCCCACGTGGTGAGCACCAGTCCGAGCACCGCGCCGGCGACTCCGAGCAGCACGCTCTCCGTCATGAGCTGTGAGACGAGGCGCGCGCGGCCGGCGCCGAGCGTCATGCGTACGCCCAGCTCACGCGCACGCGTCACCGCGCGGGCGAGCATGAGGTTCGAGATGTTCGCGCAGACCACGAGCACGACGAGCACCACCGCCGCCATGAGCACGTACAGCGCCGACTTGTACAGATCGCGGTCGACCGAGAACCCGCGCGCACCCGGCTCGACGCGCACGGGATCGCCCACGATGTCGCGATCGAAATCAGCGAGATCGGTGCTCGTGAGGTGCGATCGAATGGAGCGTAGCTCGATGGCCGAGAGCTCGGCGCGCGCTTGCGCGACCGTGACGCCTGGAGCGAGCCGTCCCATCATGTCGAGCCACGACGCGGCGCGGTCCTCGAGTAGCGTGTCGTCAGCGTTGAGGATTGGTTGGAGCGCGATCGGCAGCCACATGTCGGTGTTCTCGCCGATGATGTCGCCGGTGAAGCTCGGCGGCGCGATGCCGATGATCGTGACCGGCACGTGATTCATGTCGACGGTGCTTCCGAGCACCGAGCGATCGCCGCCGAACCGATGCTGCCAATAGGCGAAGCTGATCACGACGGCGGGTTCGCGCGCGCCGGAGTCGTCGCGCCCGCTGAACGTGTGTCCCGCCCACGCGGGCACCTCGAGCACGGAGAAGAAGTTCGACGAGACGAAGCGCGCATTCGGCTCGTCGGGATTCGTCCACGAGCCGCCGCGCGCAACCATCTGGATGTCCGCGGTACCGGTGGCGTACACGCCCGCGAGCACGTGATTGCCGTCGCGTATGTCGGCATACACGGGATACGACACGTAGTCGACCATGGGCGAGCCATGCCAGGCCGAATGCACTTTGCCCGGATCGCCGATCGTGACGAGTTGCTCGGCGTGCGGCACCGGCAGTGGGCGAAGGAGCAGCGCGTCGAGGAGCGTGAACACGGTCGTGTTGGCGCCGATGCCAATCGCCAGCGTGATGACGACGGTCGTGCTGAACGCGGGCTGCTTGCGGAGCGAGCGGGCCGCGTAGCGTGCGTCCTGCGCCAACCGCTCCACGAGCGACGTTCCGCGCGCGTCGCGGCTCTCGTCCTTCATGCGCTCGATGCCGCCGAACGCGAGCCGCGCGCGGCGCACCGCTTCGTCGCGCGTCAGTCCGAGACGCTCGTACTTCTCCGCTTCCTTCTCGATGTGGAAGTGGAGCTCGGTGGCGAGCTCTCGCTCCACGGCGTCGCGGCGCACGAGCGCGCGCATGCGGTATCGGATCTCGCTCCACATCTCGCTCAGCATGTTCCCTTTCCTCTCGCGCTTCTACAAGACACGTTGATGGTATGCAGCTTCTTGTAGAAGTGCAAGAGGAGGCCGTGCGGTGCTCCAGCGCGGCCGTGCTACTCTTGCGCAAGCGCCGCGATTGGCGAGACGCGCGCCGCGCGCACGGCGGGCGCAAGCGCCGCGAGCACCGCGCACGCCGCGATCGCCGCGACCGCGAATCCCATCGAAGCGGCACCAGCCGACGGGACGCCGGGGAGCGCGCCTCGCAGCGCCCGCGCCCCGCCGAGCGCGAGCGGCACGCCAACAGCGACCCCGATCCCGACCAACCGCAACGCGTCCCCGATGACGAGGCGCAGCAGCGCCGTCTGATCCGCACCGAGCGCGCTTCGCAGCCCGATCTCCGCCGTGCGCCGCGCGACCGCGTACGACATCACGCCGTAAAGGCCAACGAGTGCGAGCAGCAGTGCCGCCGCGCCGAATCCAATCGCCAATGCCACGAGCAGCCGCTGCTCGCGAATGGTCTCGGCGATCACCGCGGTGAGTGGCGACACGCGCGCCTGGGGCAATTCCGGATCGACGGCCGAGATCGCGCGGTGAATCGCCGGGATGACCGCCGCGGGATCGCCGGCCGTACGGATCTCGAACGTGAGGTAGGGATGGTCCTCGCCGGCGATCTGTTGAGCGTACGGCGCGTAGGCACGCCGGTCGATCGGCGCGGTGAGTGAATGGTCTCGAACGTCGGCGACGACCCCGACGACGGTCGTCGGCACGCTGGCGTCGAAGTAGATCACGCGGCCGATTGCCGAACGCGCGCTGCCGAAATAGAACGTTGCCGCCGACTCATTCAGCACGGCCACGCTCGGCGACTTCGCCACGTCGTCCGCGCTGACGTCGCGGCCCGCGAGGAACCGCGCGCCGATCGCGTGTAGATATTCGCTGCCAACGAGATCGTAGTCGACCGAGCTGTCGGCCTGCGTTCGGCCGACGAATCCCGGCACCGCGATCACCGCGTCGGCATCGTGATGGAGGAAGAGACCGTTTTGCGAATACGTCGCGGCGCGCACGCCGGGAATGCTTCCGATGTGCGCGGTCACGTCGTTCGCGAGCGCAATGAATCGATCGCCGGCCAAGCCTCGGCGCGCCGCGTCGACTTCAGCGACCACGAGGTGATCGTGGTCCATGCCCGGATCGCGTGATTCGAGTTTCATCAAGCTTCGCGCGAGCACGGCGGCGCCCGTCAGCAGCACGACGCAGAGCGCGACCTGCGCGGGCACGAGGAGAGCGCCGATCGGTATGCGGCCGACGCGACCCGCCGATCCCAACGACGGCATGCGCGCGCGCATGCTGGACGCGAGATCGGCGCGCGACGCGCGGAGCGCCGGCGCCAGTCCGAAGAGCAGCACGGCGCCAACGGACACCGCTAGCGTGAACGCGAGAACGGTGACGTCGATCCCGCCGCCGACCGACACGGGAGAATCCGCGGTCGCCGCGGCGCGCGAGAGTGCCGCGCTGCCCCACCAGGCGAAGGCCAATGCCGACAGCGCGCCGAGCGTCGCGACGAGCGCGCTCTCCGTCATCAACTGCCGCACGAGCCGTCCGCGGCCCGCGCCGAGCGCGAGACGGACGCTCAACTCCGTGCCGCGCGCGAGCGATCGACCGAGCAGCAGATTCGCGAGATTGGCGCAGACGATGAGCAGGAGCAGCGCGACGCCCACCTGGAGCGTGAGGAGCGCGCCGCGAAAATTGACGCGCGCCGCCGAGAAGCCTTGGGCGCCGGACGACACGAGCACCGGCGCGACCCGCAGGTGTGATATCTGGGACGGGAATTGCGCGCGCGAAACGAGCGACGCGTGAATGAGCGTGGTGTACCGCGCGCGCGCCTGCTCGAGCGTGACACCCGGCGCGAGCCGGCCGAGCAGCAGCAGCCACGCCGTGTCCACCTTGCGAATGGGCGCGGTGTGCGGCTGCAGCACCGGCTGCATCGAGATCGGAAGCCAGATCTGCGTCGGGCGCTCGACGACGTCGCCCTGAAAGTCCGGTGCGGCGACACCGATGATCGTGATCGCCACGCCATTGATCGTCACGTGGCGGCCGACGACGTCGGGTGTGCCGCCGAAGCGTTCGTGCCAGTACGCGTCGCTGATCACCGCGACCGGCGAGGTGCCCGGCGCGCCGTCTTCAACATTTCCGAATACTCGGCCGATGCGGGCGCGCACCTCGAGCACCGAGAAATAGTTTGCCGAGACGAAGCGGCCGTTCGTGTGCTCGAACGCGCCATCGGACACGCTGCTCACTCTGACGTCGAGACGTCCAGCGGTGCCGGATGCGGCCAGTCCCGTCACGACGTGCGTTTCGCTCAGCAGGTCCTGGTAGGTCGGAAACGAGAGCAGATCGGCGCGAGGTGCGCCCGAGGTGTGCCCGTCGATCGACGTCGTGCGCCCGATGGCGACGAGCTCGCCCGGGTGCGGCACCGGGAGTTGGCGCAGGAGGATCGCGTCGACGAGGGCGAAGATCGCGCTGTTTGCGCCGAGTCCGATGCCGAGCGTGATCACCGCGACCGCGGTGATGCCCGGCGCGCGAAGCATCTGCCGGACCGCGAAGCGCAAGTCCTGCGCAATCGTCTCGATGATTTCGCGGGCGCGCATTCGCCGCTCCCGCCGAGCCGCCGATCCGCGAAGTCGTGTCCGTGCGCCTGCCACGCTCGTGCCGAGCCGGCGAACCGCCTCGTCGTGTGCGGCGCCCGGAGTCATGCCGTGCGCGACGAGATCCGCGACACGCTCGTCGATGACGCTTGCGAGCTCCTCGTCGGCGTCGGCGTGCATATCGCGCGTGGTACGTGCGTCGAGCCGAAAGAGCCGCCGCACGCCGGCGCGAATTCCATGGTCGCGCGCAGGCCGCATCGTCTCAGCCGCGCGCCGTGCGCGTGTTGAGCACCGCGGTCAATGCGTCCGCGTACTCGGTGAGGCGCTTGGCTTCCGCGCGAAGGTGCGCGCGGCCGGCCGCGGTGATCGTATAGTAGCGCGCGCGGCGGCCGTTCTCGGTTATGCCCCACTCGCCGGCGAGTAGATTCCGCTCCTCGAGCCGGTGGAGTGCCTGCACGAGCGCGGCGTCTTCGACGGTGAACTGTCCGTTCGAGTGATCGTCCAGCCATCGGGCGATCTCGAACGCGTGCATCGGCGTCCACGAGAGCGTCTTGAGGACGAGCACGTCGAGCGTGCCTTTGATCAGGGCCATGAGCGATGGGGTAGAGTCTACCCTAAGAGTCTATGCCGAGCGCCTCGCGCTCGCAAGTCGTGCGGGGAACACGCATCATCCTCCCGCACGCGCACGTGATGGTCTCACATCGAGGGGAAGGAGGACCGCATGGGAAAAGCGCGAGACGGGTTCACGCGTGTCCGCGCAATCGCGCTCACGTTGTCCGACGTCGTCGAGGGAACCACCTTTGGCTTCCCGGCGTTCAAGCGCCGCGACAAGACGTTCGCGTGGTTTCCAAAGAAGAAGGAAGTGGAAGCCGGCTCATTGGGAGTTCGCATGAGCATCGTCGAACGCGATTTTCGAATCTCGGCGGAGCCGTCGATCTACTACGTGACGCCGCATTACAAGGACTACACGTCGGTGCTCGCCCGCGTCGACGCGATGAGCGACGCCGCGCTGCGCGAGCTGCTCGAAGCGGGCCACGAATTCATCGGGAAGCCCAAGGTCCCCGTCCGGCGCTTGACGCGGACGCCGCCTCGCCGTAGGAGTTGATTCTCCTCGAGGTGCTATGTTCGCTCCCCCCGTCTTCTGGCCCGCGCTGCTCGGCGTACTGCTTCTGGTCGCCGGGATCATCTGCTACCGGCGGCAGCTCGCCGCGGGCAGCTCGCACGACGCATTCGGCCTCGCCGCGCTCGGTCCCGTGCTCGTCGCCGCGTCGCTCGCGGCGTTCGCCGGCGAGCACTTCACCGCGGCGCGAGTGCTCTCGCAATTGGTTCCGCGATGGCTGCCCGGCCGGCTGTTCATTGCGTACTTCGTCGGCGTGGCGCATCTCGCGGCGGCAGTGAGCTTCGTCGCGAGGCGATACGTCCGCTGGTCATCGCTCGGCCTTGCGGTGATGTTCGGTCTGTTCGTGCTGCTCATGGATTTGCCGGGCGCGGTGATGCACCCGGTGTCGCGCATGAACTGGATCCTCGCCGCACGCGAGACCACATTCGCGATCGGCGCGCTCGCGCTGTATGCGATCACGATGCGGAGTCGCTCGCCACGCTGGTCGGCACTGCTGGCCGACTTCGCGCGACTGTGGACGGCGGGCGTGCTCGTGTACTACGGACTCGATCAGGTGCTGCATCCGCAGTTCACGCCCGGTGTACCCAGCTCCGCGCTCACGGCGCCCTGGGTCCCGGCGCCGCACGCGATCGTGTACGCGACGGGCGTGCTGCTGATCGTGTTCGGCGTGGGAATGCTCATGAGAGCATACGCGAGCATCGCCGCCGCGTACGGCGGAGCGCTGATGGTGGTGCTCTCCATTGTTCTCTATGTGCCGCAGTTCTTCCGGGCGGCCACAATTTCCGACCAGGTGGTCGGGATCAACTACGTATTCGACACGTTGCTGTTCGCCGGCACGCTGCTCGTAATCAGCCGAGCGATTCGCGAAGCCGGGACTCTCGCGAATCCCGGCTTCGTTGCCTCGACCCTCGATCCTCAGAGGGCCGCGAGCTCGTGAACCGCGCTCGCGAGCATCCGCACCTTCTTCGCGTCGCTCGACTTGGCCGCGTCACTCTGAAGCTGCGACGCGAGCTTGTTCAGCGCCGATGCGCGCTGTGCGCCCGATGACTTCTCGGCGCCGGCGAGCGCCGAACGCGTGGACGACAGCTCGCCGGTCGCAAGCCCCTTGTCGCGCTCGAGCTGGTCGAGGTACGCGCGGGCGAGCGAGAACGATGCCGGCCACGTGTACTTCGACTGCCCCTGCACGTTGAGATAGTCGAGATGCGCCGTCTTGGCGGCGTCGATCTCGTTCTGCGTGAGGAGCGCGTTCGGCGTGAGCTCGAGGATGTCGAGACCGCGCGTGATCTCCGAGCTCACGATCACCCCGTTGTACCAGTACGCCGACCACGAGCCGCCGAGCACCATGTGCGTGGCGTCGAGCGGACCACGATCGAAGTAGGCGATCTCCGTCGGATGCGCGGCGTCCGTCCAATCGAAGACCGAGATGCCGCCCTGATACCACGCCTGCACCATCACATCGCGGCCGGGGACCGGAATGAGCGAACCGTTGTGCGCGACGCAGTTCTCCTGCGGCGTCTGCGGGGCGGGCATCTTGTAATAGCTCTGGAAGTGGAGCTTGCGGTCGGCGCCGATGGTGAAGATCGCGTCGGCGCCCCAGTCCTTGGGATCGCTCGCGCGGCACTTGGGCGCGCTGCCGCCGCCCCACTCATCGGAGAAGAGCACCTTGGTGCCGTCGTTGTTGAACGTCGCCGAATGCCAATATGAGAAGTTTGAATCGGCCGCGGCATCGATGCGCACCGGGTGCGCGACATCGCGAATATCGAGGAGCAGGCCGTATCCTTCGCACGCGCCGCCGGCGAGCCCCACCGCCGGATAGACGGTGATGTCGTGGCACTGCGTGGGCCCGGGCTGCGGACCGCTCGTCGCGCCGGCCGGCTGCCCGATCAGCTTGGCGATGATGCCGGGGAGCGCGACACGCAGCGCGGCACTGTCGGCGGTGGTCGCCGCGCCGCTGCCGTTTCTCGCCTTCACGACGCTGTCGAGCATCGGATGGACGAAGTTCGGCGGGAGGACCATCTGCTGGCCGAACACGTCGGCGATGAAATCGCCGCGCGCCTTCGCTTCGTTCAGCGCGGTGATGTCGTCCGGCGCCATGCCGTGCGTGGCCGGCTTCGTGAGATCGTCGAAGATGCGCGGCGAGCTCACGATCGCGGCCTGCTCGGGATGCGCGAGCGGAACCTTGATCACCTCGATGCGGAAGAGCGCGGAGTTGGGATCCTGTCCTGGCGCCGCGCCCACGCATCCGGCGAGCTCGCTCGGCGAACGCACCGGCGCGGAGCCCGAGACGTAGACGTAGACGTTCGCCGGATCCTTGGGATCGACGACGACCGTGTGCGTGTGCGAGCCGCGGCACGTCTGCACGTTCGCCACGTTCCTGGGATGCGCGAGGTCGCTGATGTCGAAGATGCGAATGCCGCGAATGCGCGCCTGGCTCACCGTGTCCTTCACGCCCTCGCCGCCGCAGTCGATGCGGCCGGTGGTGCCTTCGGCCGAGACGAAGAGCAAATTCTTATACGTGGACACGTCGCTCTGCGACGCCGGGCAGTAGTTCCCCACGTCGAGGCGCGGATGCGCCGGGTCGGAGATGTCCCAGACCTGGTAGCCGTTGAAATTCCCCTGGATCACTTCGTTCCCGCGGAACGCCAGATCGGAGTTGATGCCCTGCACGAACTTCTCCGACGGTTTCGTCACCGAGACGAGGCGGAGATTCCAGAGCGCCTCGCCGGCGTCGTATACGCCCGGCTTGAGCCCGACGCGCGCGTCGGGGCTCGGCGCGCCCGCCTGTGTCACTTGCTGGGCACCCGCGGGGAGTGCGGTGAACGCGGCAACCGCCAGCAGCGCGGTCGCGAGCGTGGGTGTGGTGCGGAACGCCATATGAGTCCTCTGATGGGGTGGGGGGAGAGTCGAGATCGTTCAGGGTTCGGCGATGCCGAGCTTCATCATGGCGAGCATGCGCTGCATGCGCGCGATCTCCGTCGTCTGGTCCACGTTCACATCCGACGCCATCTTGACGATGGTGTAGTCCTGCGCGGCGCCGTACGTGTCGAACAGCTCCTTCACCATCTGGATCGCGCCGGTGTGGTGCTGGATCATGTACGTGAGAAAGAGCCGGTCGAATTCCGCGCCGCGCGCGGCGTCGAGCTGCTTCATCTGCGCGTCGGTGAGCATCCCGGGCATGAGCATGTCCTGCTCGGTGCCATTCATCATCATCTTCATGGGCATCGGCTTGGCCTCGGGCACCGGCTGATTGCGGTCGCGAAGCCACTGCTGCATGAGGGTGATCTCGTCCTGCTGCGCGTTGATGATGCGCGCGCACAGCGTCTGAACCGACTGGTTCGCGCCATGCGATGGCGCCCACTTCGCCATCACGATCGCCTGCGCGTGGTGGCTGATCATCCCCGTCATGAACTGGATGTCGGCCGCCGTGTACGGATACCGCGCGCTGTCGGAGCGCGCGCGCGCCATCGCGGCCGCTTCACCCTGGGCGACCGCAGCGGGTGTCGGACTCGCGGCAAGAGCGGCCTGGCCGGCGCTGCTCCGGCAGGCGGAGGCCCCGAGAACGGCGGTCGCGACGACGGCGATGGTCGCGAGGTCTACGCGCGACATGTCGAATCTCAATCTGGGTGGGAGGATGCCTCGGCCGCGTGCGTCCGCGGATGAGGAACGTCAGGCTACAGTATGCGTCGGTGTGCGCGCGAGCACGAGTGGCGCCGCGTGCGAGACGCGGCGTGACCGGTTCGACGGACCCCTCGTTGCGCGAACATGATGTTTACAAGTCGTCGCAAACACCGGTTTGGAAGCATGGTGCCATTCACCGTCTTCGAGGACCTGATCCCATAGCCGGTGCTGGAGCTGCTCCCATCGGGATCAGCTAGCGCCGGTCGTAGTGACCCAGTTCCGAATCGAGCTCACGCATGGCGGCTTGATAGTACGGATCGACCGGTGGCAGGTCGTGCACCGCCGGCGCCTTGGGCTTGGGCGACGATCCGAACAGGCCCCGCGCGAGGCGAAATACGCCGTACACCACGAGCCCGACGAGTGCGAGCCGCAGCACGAGCATCGCCAGCCCAACGAGCGCGCCGAGGATGCCGAGCGTCGTCGCCAACGCGATCAGGCAGAGCGGAATGCCGATCGCGAGTGCGAGGGCGATTTTGATGATCGACCAGAAGAAGCGCATGGAGGAGCCTCCGACCGCGGAATCGCGGGACGCAGATCCGTACGGACGATGCGGGTGCCAGGTTCCAACGCCCGCGCTCGGCGTCCGTGTAACGCCGTGACCGCACGCCGCGTGTCATGGTTGAGCATCGTGAACTCGGCACGAGATCAACAATGACACGACTCGCTCTCGCCGCGCTCGCGCTCGCCGCCTCGGCGTGCGCGAGCAGCACCGGCCCAAGCACTCCACCGGCTCAGCACGCGCAGTTCACGCGTGGTCCGGTGATGTTCGACGTTCAGGACTTTCCCGCGTCGCTCGGCGTCCTGTGGGCCTTACCGTCCGTCACGCCCACGCAATCGGCGGTCGTCGTGCGTGCGATACAGTACGGGAGTCTCTGTGCTCTCGCCGTCGACGGCGGAGCGACCGTGAGCGCGGGGCACATCGCGCTCGACGTCACGTTCACGCCTCGTGCGGGCGCCGACTGCCCGAGCATTAGCAATGGTGAGGGCCGCGCGCTGCAGTACACGGCGACGATCGCCGCGCCGAGCGGCACCTATGAGGTCACGGTCGTGCACCACAACGGCGTCACGTCCGACACGCTCGTCGACCGTCGGGTCACGGTGCCGTGATCAGGATGCCGGACGATACGGCGCCTTGATCGGGGCCGACAGCGCCGTCTCGCCCCAGTGAATTCTGAGCTGCGCGCTGTCGCGCAGCACGAGCGGAAAATCGATCGTGAGCGTCTCAACGTGGGAGGCGCTTTGCGGCTCGAGATCGAGTCGCAGCACGTCGGTCGCCGCGCCCGGATACGGCTTGTGAAAGACGTGCGCCGCGCGGTTGAAGATCAGCGTCCATGCTTGTCGCGCTCGTGGAATGACCCAGAGCGTGTACTCGCCGGCGGCAAGCGGCCGGCCGTCGATCACGAGATCGTGATCGAACGTGATGCGCGTCGCCGAGTCCGCGCCAGGATGCCAGACGCTGTCCCACGGCACGAGCGCACCGAACAGCGCGCGGCCGCGCGCCACGGGGCGTCCGTACTCGATCGAGATCGTGGTGAACGCCACGTGTTGCGCGATGCTCTGGCGTTGGCTGAACGGATAGCCTTGAGCGTTCGCGGACGCTGATGCGGCGGTGAGGAGTGCGAGCGCCAAGGCGGACGCGACGTGAGAACGGAGGTTCATAATCAGAAAAGTCGCGCCTCCGCCCGGGAGTTCCTAGATGGCCGAACCCTTGCGGTCCGCGAGGTATGAGTCTTCGCGAGCTCCTCTTCGGCCGGCCACTCCGCTCCGCCGAACAGGAAGCGCAGCGGATTGGCGTGCTGCGTGGTGTGCCGGTGCTTGGACTGGACGCGCTCGCGTCCGCTGCGTACGGGCCGGAGGCGGCGCTCAGCGTGCTGATTCCGCTCGGCGCCGGCGCCACCGGATTCATCGAACCGATCAGCGCCGTGATCATCGCGGTGCTCGCGGTCGTGTACGTCTCCTACCGCCAGACCATCGGTGCATACCCGAACGGCGGCGGCTCGTACACCGTCGCGACCGAGAACCTTGGCGCGACCGCCGGACTCCTCGCGGCCAGTGCGCTCGCGCTCGACTACGTGCTCAATGTCGCGGTCGCGATCTCAGCCGGTGTAGGAGCGATCGTCTCGGCGGTCCCGGCGCTCCTGCCGTACACGCTCGCGCTGTGTCTCGCGATACTCGCGTTCCTCACGATCGTGAATCTTCGCGGCGTCCGCGAGGCGGGGCTCGCGTTCATGTTGCCGACGTATCTCTTCCTCGGCTGCCTCGGCCTCACGATCGTGCTGGGCGTTGCACGCGTGATCCTCGGACACGCGCATCCCGTCCTTGCGACCCACGCGCTGCCGGCCGCCACCAAGCCGATGGCGGCAGCGAGCCTCTGGCTGATCTCGCGCGCATTCGCGAGCGGGTGCACCGCGATGACGGGCGTGGAGGCGGTGTCGAACGGCGTGCCGCTCTTCAACGAGCCGACGGTCCGCTCGGCGCAGCGGACGCTCACCACGATCATCGCCGCGCTCGCGCTGCTGCTCGCGGGGATCGCGTTTCTGTCTCGCGAAATGGGGATCGTCGCGACGTCGCCGGGCCAGCCCGGCTATCAGAGTATTCTCTCGCAGCTCGTGATGGCGGTCGCGTCGCGCAGCGCGTTCTACTACGTGACGATGGCGTCCGTCGTGGCGGTGCTCTGTCTCTCGGCCAACACGAGCTTCGCCGACTTTCCGCGACTGTGTCGCGTGCTCGCGCTCGACGAGTACTTGCCCGCCGAATTCGCCCATCCCGGAAGTCGGCTGGTCTACACCGCGGGCATCGTCTCGCTCGCGGTGCTCGCGGGAGCGTTGCTGATCATCTTCGGCGGCATCACTGACCGGCTGATTCCGCTCTTCGCGGTCGGCGCGTTTCTCGCCTTCACGATGTCGCAGGCGGGCATGGTGGCGCACTGGCGCCGAAGCTCCGCGCCGCACGCTCGCCGGTCGCTCGCCGTGAACGCGTGCGGCGCGGCCGCGACGGGGTTGACGCTCGTGATCGTCGTGGTATCAAAGTTCGCTGAAGGCGCGTGGATCGTCGTGTTGATCATTCCCGGTGTCATTCTCCTTCTGCGCGCGGTGCGCCGCGACTTCGACCGGGTGGACGAGGAGACCGACGTCGCCGGGCCAATCCAGTTGGACGCGCCGCCGCCGCCGCTCGTCGTGGTGCCGCTCAAGCGCCTCGACCGTGTCGCGCGCAAGTCGTTGCGGCTCGCCATCACGATGTCGCCCGACGTCGAAGTGGTCCACGTGCTCACCGGCGAGCCCGATATGGACGATCTCCGCGCGCGTTGGAAGGAGCAGGTCGAACGACCGATCGTGCGCGCGGGCTATCCGGCGCCGAGGCTCGTTCCACTTCACTCGGATTACCGCGAGTTCTTCGGTCCGCTGTTGCAGCACGTGCGCGAGCTCACGCAGCGACATCCGCGGCGCTACGTCGCGGTGCTGATTCCCGAGCTCGTCGGAGCGCGATGGTACCACTGGCTGTTGCACGGCCACCGGTCCACGCTGCTCAAGGGCATGCTGCTCCTACGCGGCGGACCGAACGTGATCGTCGTCAATACGCCGTGGTACCTGCGCGACAGCGCGCTGGAGCTGGTGCGCGAGGCCAAGCGCTCCAGGATGAAGCGCAATGCTTGACGCGATCGTGAGCGTCGTGGGCGCGGCGATCATCCTCGTCGTGATGCGCGACATCGTGCACGAGCTCTTCCATCCCGAAACGTCGGGATCGATCAGCCGGGTCGTGATGCTCGGCGTCTGGCGCATCATGCGCCGCGTTGCACGCCGGCATCGCCGCGCGCTCTTCGACGCCGGTCCGCTGATGTTGATCGCCGTCGCCGGTGTGTGGACGGTGCTGCTTGGCGTGGGCTGGGCGCTGATCTACTGGCCGCGGCTGCCGGCGGATTTCCACGTCGCCGGCGGCCTGACGGGGCCCGCGAGCCACGGCTTTCTCTCCGCGCTGTACGTCTCGATGTCGACGCTGACGACGATCGGCGCCAGCGATCTGACGCCGCGCGTCGGTGCGCTGCGGCTGATCTACACGGCCGAAGGGCTCGTCGGGCTGGTGATGATCACCGCCTGGATCACATGGGTGCTCTCGATCTATCCGGTCATCGCCGAGCGGCGCGCGTTCACGCGCGAGGTGATGACGCTGCGCCAGGCGGAGCCCCGTCCCGGCACCGCGGTGCGCGAAGCCCCCGTCGAGACGTCGGCCGACGTGCTGCGCACGCTCACCGAGCAGGTGATCCGGATCGGCAGCCAACTGCAGCAGTCGCGGGTGACATACTACTTTCAGAATGAGGATCCCAACGTGGCGCTGGCGGAGCAGCTCCCGTGGGCGCTCTCGTACGCGCACGCGGCCGAGGAGCGCGGGACCGAGCCGGCGATCCGCCGCCACGGCGTGCTGCTGCGCACCGCGATCGAGCAGCTCCTGACGCAGATCGGCGCCGAGTTTCTCGGCCTCCCCGACGCGCCGCCGGGCCGGATCATCATGGCCCTGGCGGAGGATCATCTCATCGCGAAGCGGCAGGGCGCGGCGAGCTGACCGGCACGCGCCGCCGCGGGCCGGAGAAACCAATTTGACAACGCGAGCGTAGGAGCATAAGAATCTTAGGTCTCTTGTCCTAAGAATCTTATGCTACGAGCTAAACCCCGATGACTCCTCCCGAGCTCGATCTCGTTCGCGGCACGTTGGACCTTCTCGTCCTCAAGGCCTTGTCGTGGGGACCGATGCACGGCCTCGCCGTGGTGCGGTGGATCGAGCAGACGACGCGCGACGAGCTCCAGGTCGAGGAAGGCGCACTCTATCCCGCGCTGCACCGTATGGAAGAGAAGGGGTGGCTCGATGCGGACTGGGGCTACACGGACCAGAACCGCAAGGCAAAGTTCTACCGGGTCACGGCCAAGGGGCGTAAACACCTCGCGGCGGAGCACGAGCGGTGGGCGCGGTACACGAGCGTCGTCGGCCTGGTGCTGGCGGCGCGCAAACCGGGGACCGCGCGATGAGACGCGTGTTCCGCCTGCCCGGCACGGCGCGGCGCATCGACGACGAGGTGGAGCGGGAGTTCGCGTTCCACCTCGAGGGACGCATCGAGGACATCATCGCACGCGAAGGCCTCTCGCGCGACGCGGCCGAACGCGAAGCGCGCCGGCGGTTCGGCGACTACCACGGGTACCGCCAGGCCGCGCGCGACATCGATCAGCATATGCTCAATCGGAGAAATCGCATGGACCTGCTCGAGACCATTCGGCGTGAGACGCGGCAGGCCGCACGGGCACTCCTCCGCGCGCCGTCGTTCTCCGTCATCGCGATCGTCACGCTCGCACTCGGTCTCGCCGCGACGACGACCGTGTTCACCCTGCTCGATCGCGTGGTGATTCGGCCGCTGCCGTACCCGAATGCGGATCGGCTGGTGCACGTCGGCACGCTCTGGCCCAAGGTCGGACACGGCGACGAATTCGGGATCTCGCGCGGGCAGTACTTCTTCTTCAGGCAACACAGCACGACGCTGCAAGACCTGCTGTTCTACGATCGCGACATCATGATCGTGCCGGGCGACGGCTCGCATCCCGCCGAGCGCGTCGACGAGATGGATGTGAGCGCGAACGCGTTCGCGATGCTCGGGCTCGAGCTCGCGCGCGGCCGGTACTTCACGACCGCCGACGAGCGCAATCCGGACGGTGACCCGCGCGTGGCGCTCATATCATATGAGTACTGGCAGCGGCGGTTCGGCGGCGACCCGGCCATCATCGGCAAGCGGCTCGACTACGGCGCCAATCCGATGACGATCATCGGCGTGCTCGCGCCGCACGCGCGAATCCTCGACGCGACGGCGGACGTCTGGATCCGCAACCATCTCGATCCGGCCGATCCGCCGGTGAACAACCACACGCACAACGCGATCGGGCTGCTGAAGCCCGGCGTGACGGTGGAGCAGGCGGCGTCGGACATCGCGCACATCCAACAGCTCATGCGCGCGCAGTACCCCGCCGTCTACAGCGACTATTTCTACGACCATACCGGCTTCGCGATGCACGTGAGCGCGCTGCGCGACTTCGCGATCGGATCGTCGATTGCGCGCGCGCTGTGGGTGCTCTTCGGCGGCGTCGCGGTCGTGCTGCTGATCGCGGCGGCGAACGTGGCCAATCTCTACCTGGTGCGCATCGAGGCGCGCCGGCAGGAAGCCGCCGTGCGCACCGCGCTTGGCGCCGACCGCGCGCACCTCGCGGTGCACTATCTCAGCGAGAGCCTGCTGCTCGCCGTCATCTCGGCGGCCGCGGCGATCGGACTCGGCTACTTGTTGCTGCACCTCGTGCTCTCCATCGCGCCGCAGTCGCTGCCGCGGCTCGAGGAGGTGCACCTCGGCTGGCGCAGCGTGGCGTTCTGTGTCGCAGTGTCGGTCGGCCTCGGAGTGGCGTTCGGGCTCGTGCCGCTCGCCGCGCGAGGTGTGGACGTCGACACCCTTCGCGAGGGCGCGCGCGGGCTCTCGACGTCGCGGTCGCGACGCTTCATTCGCCACGGGCTCGTGCTCGCGCAGATCGCGCTGGGCGTCGTGCTGCTCGCCGCCGGCGGCTTGATGGCGAAGAGCTTCTGGCGTCTGCGACACGTCGATATGGGCTTCAATCCCAACGGCGTGCAGACGATGATGATCATGCTGCCGCACACCGCGGAGCAGCCGGGTGGCCCGTCGGTAGCTACGATCTGGCAGCAGATCATTCAGAAAGTGCAAACGATTCCCGGCGTCACGCATGCTGGTGCCGGCTGGGCCATTCCGCTGAACGACGGCGGATGCAGCGGCTTGATCGTGGACCAGCCGCTCGATCCGGCGAACGCGGGCGAGTGCATGCCGATGCAAGCGGTGACGCCCGGATATTTCGAGGCACTCGGCACGAAGGTGCGCGGCGCGCTGCCGACGTGGGATGACGTGGACGCGGGACGTGCACCGCTCGTCGTCACGCAAGCGTTCGCGAAGCGATTCTGGGGAACCGAGAACGCGATCGGTCGCGGTGTGCATCCGTATAACAAGAGAATACCGGCGTTCCCGGTCGTGGGTATCGCCAGCGACATTCGCTCTGAGGGATTGCAGAATCCGCCGGTGGAAGAAGCGTACTTCTCGATCCTCGGACCACCGGGCACGCGGAACTGGCCTGTGTCGAGCGCGATGTCGCTCGTCGTGCGCGCGCCCACGTTGAGTCAGTCGGCGGTGATGACGGGCGTGCGTCGCGTCCTCGCCGACGTTGCACCCGGCGCGCCAATCGCCGACGCGAAATCGATGGAGCACATCGTCGCCGAGTCGACCGCGGGCACCTCGTTCGCGATGCTGCTCCTGCTCATCTCGGCGGCGATCGCGCTGTCGCTGAGCGCGGTCGGCATCTACGGCGTGATCTCGTACATCGTCGCGCACCGTCGGCGCGAGATCGGGATTCGCATGGCGCTCGGCGCGCAAGCGGGCTCCGTCGCGCGGCTCGTAATCGGAGAATCGGTTGGTGTGGCGATCACCGGTGCAGCAATCGGCGTAGTCCTCGCCGCGGTCGCGATGCGTCTGCTCCGCTCGCAGCTCTTCGAGGTGAGCCCCAGCGATCCGCTGGTGCTCGCCGCGACGGGCGTCGCGCTCGTGGTGATCGCCCTGCTGTCCGCGATCGCGCCGACGCGCCGTGCGACGCGCATCGATCCGGTCGAGGCGATTCGCGCGGGCTAGGGCTTACCGTTCGCGCGCGTGATGTGGCTCAGATAGAGATTGATCGATCCGAACGGCAATCCGGCTTTCATCTGGAGCAGCACGCGCGCGGAGTCATCGGAGAACCAGAGCTCCGCGTGGCCGTTCTGCGAGAAGATGTGCGACGTGCGAATCTTGGGCGAGACGACGACGGCGGAGAACGTGCCCGCGGGCACCGTGATGCGCTCGCGTCGCACGACGTCGATCACGACGGGATTGCCTTCGGGTTGGAAGTAGCGGTGCAGCTCGTAGTGATCGCCGGTCACGAGCGGTAGCGTACGGACGAAGTACACCATCGACACGTCGTCGAGCGGATCGGCCGTCGACGCGGTGGTCGGCTCGTTGTTCTTGGTGTAGCGGCGCCGCTCCGGCTCGATGCGGAAGTCGCGGCGCACGTGGTACGGACCTTCGTTGAGATGCTGCACGAACCGGCGCGAGACGAAGCTGCCCGTGTCGAACCAGCTCGCCGTGGTGTCGCGGACGCGATAGCCGGGAATTCCGCCCGAGACTGCGAGCACGGCATGCCACACCTGATGGCCATCCAGGGTATCGACATTGCTCACCGCCATCTGACCCGAGCCCACGTGGAGCTTGCCGAACGAGACGGCGTAGTCCAGCCGCTCGCCGACGCCGAATGGCAGCGGCGCGTCCGTGCGCAGATTGCGCGACGGCGCGGCGCCGGCGGCGAAGATCACGACAGCGAGTGGTAAGAGTTTTCTCAACACGTCGATTACGGCAAGTGTGTGGGCGGGAACAGATCCCGTGCTCGATAGACGATCAGTCCCACCCCGTCGTTAGCATGCCGGTGAATCTCGAGTCGCGCGGCGGGACGCGGGTCGATCGCCGCGAAGCGTGAAGCGAGCCGCGCAAGCGTGCGGTCTGCGTCAGGCGTCGCGCGCAGCACGATCAGAGCGGGCCGGCCGGCGAGGGCTCGCTGGTCGGCCACGAAGTGGAATTGGCGATCATCGTCGTTGAAACATAGGACCGTGGCATCGGCGGCGAGCGCGGCGCCGATCTTCGCGCCGTCGATCCAGTTGCTCGCGACGACGACCGACGTGCGACCGGCAGACAGTGAATCGATGACGGGGCGCAGTTCGCGCCAGTCGAGCGCGTCGAGCGACGGATCGCCGTGCGCGAACAGGCCCGGAAAGGCGCTCGAGAACCAACCCGTCTGGATCTGACTCGCCGCGAAGGCCACGAGCGAGACGACCAACAGCGCGGTGCCGCCGAGGTACACTCGAACGAGCCGGGCGCGACCGCGCTGCTCGAGTCGCGCCAGTGCATCGGCGAGGAGCGGAACGAGGAAGAGGAATCCGGGCGCCGGCCAGTGCGGAAGACCGGCGCGGCCGCCGAGTGCGATCGCGGGGAACACGATCACCGGGCCAGACGCGAGACAGGCGAGCAGCCATCGGGGTCGATCGCCCGGGCCACGGCGCACCGCCGCGACGAATTGCCAGACGAGCGCGAGCCAGATCCACGGAAGCATGTACCCGGCTTGGCCGGCGAGATTTTGCAGCAGGCTGGCGATGTGCAGTCCATGCTGAAGGTCCGCGCGGCCGCCTTGGAAACGAAACGAGGCCCAACCGTGTCGCGCATTCCAGATCCACACCGGCAGCGACATGGCGAGCGCGATCAGCCCCGCGAGGTACGGTGCCGGGCGGGCAATCCAGCGCCGCGCGCCGGCCGTCGTCGCCAGGAAGAGCAGCGCGCCGCTGATGAGAAATATGGCATGATATTTTGATAATGCAGCGATGCCGGCGCCCACGCCCGCAAGCGCCCACCAGGCGGCGCCATGCCGGCCGTCGGCCGCGGTCGCGCGTTCCAGCGCCAGCGCGGCGAGCGCGAACCCCAGCAGCAGCGGGCCGTCGGGCAGAATCCAGCCGCCATCGCTCACGCCGAAGACGGGAATGACTTGCAGCAGAATCGCCGCGTGGACCGCGGCCCGCGGGCCAAACGATCTCCGCGCGATCCGCGCGACGAGCCACGTCGTCGCGGCGAAGAGCACGATGAACGGGAGGCGGAGGAGCACGTCCGAGTGCGCGCCGCCGAGCCGCTCGATGAGCGCGGTGATCCAGAAGACGAGCGGCGGGTGATCGTAGTAGCCGAGGCTCGTCGGACGCGCGACGGCAACCGCGTACGATTCGTCGACGCCGAGTCCGATCGACGCGGCGAGCGCCAGCCGCGCGACCGCGCCGACGGCGATGACGATGAGAATCGCGCGCTCGCTGCGCGCGCGGTCGTTCACCTGAACGGCTGCGCCGGCGTGCGCGGCGCTAACGAGCGCTCTCGCCGGCGGCGAGAGAAGACCAGCCGAATTCGGTTCGCCCATTCGGTCCCATGCCGACGGTCATTCCGCGGAGCACCGTACCGATGACGCCGTCGTCATTCGCGTGGCGCTGCACGACGCGTCCGCTCCACGTTCCAATGAACGCCGCCATGGGCAGATCGCTCGGCCAATGCATGCGCTGCACGACGCGCGCGATCCCGACCGCCGCCGCACCGCCGAACGCCGTCCAGTCGAGCAGGCGCGCGTGCGTCGAATCGGCCGCGCGCAGTTCGCCGGCGATCGTCGCGGCCATCGCGAAGGCGGCGGCGGTGTGCCCCGATGGAAACGAGACGAACGGTCCGTTCGCCTCGTGAAAGCCGCGGCCGAGCTCGAACGCGTGCTTCGTCTGCACGCCCGGGAGTGCGCGGCCGGAAATACCTTTGCCGATCCCGGTGATCACCGTAGCCAGCGCGATCGATTCGATGTTGTGAATCGCGAATCGTCGAAGCGCTCCATTTCCAGTCATTGTCGTGCCGGCGAGCAGCACGGTGCTGGCGACGAACGGACCATCGCCACCGAGGAACGCGACGTCGCCCGCCACCTGATGCAGTCTGCGGCTGCGTTGCCAGTTCGGCTCGACGAGCTCGCTCGAGATCGGATGGTCGAGCGGCGCGATCGCGAAGGTGCCGACCGCCGCGGCGGCGAAGGCGATTTTCTCGTCTCGCGTGAGCCACGGAGCCGGATGATGCGCGGTCGCGTGAACGGAATCGGCGCGTTGGGCGGTCGTATCACGCACGGTGCTTTGGCCGAGTGCCGCGTTGGCCACGGCGCCGCAGGCCAACATGGCCGCGATAGTTCCGCGCGCGATCGCTTTCACTGCGCGTTCGCCGTCGCGGCGGGCGCCGGCATCGACCAGCCGAGGCCGAGCCGCCCGTTCGGCAGCGGCACCGCCTCGGCACCGAGCAGCCATCGGTCGATCAAGTTGTTCGTATGGCCGTGATTGTATCGCACGACTTTGATGCCGCTGAACGTGCCGATACCGGCTCCCACGACGACGTCGCTCGCCCAATGCGCGTTGTTATACATTCGTGATAGGCCCACGAGCGTCGCGCCGCCGTACATCGCGGTTGCCACGAGCCACGTCGCGTGCGGCCACCATCGCTGCGATTCGCTTGTCACGACGCTCGCCGCCGCGAACGCCACGGTGGTGTGTCCTGACGGGAACGATTGGTAGCCGCCTCCCTTGGTCAATCCGCGCGCGAAGCCAAAGTCGTGCGGGTTGGTGTCCGCCGACACGTATGGTCGCGCGCGTCCGGCGGCGTCTTTGAGCACGCCGACGATGATACCGGACAGCGCCACCGCCTCGGAGCCGTGGAGCCCGAGGTCGGCGAGTGGGCGCCAGTGCGCGAGCCGGCCGACGGCGTACATGGACACGCCAATGACGACGGAGCCCGGGTCCGCGATGTACTGAACGTCGCGTGACGCGTTCTTGAAGAATCGATTCGCCTGCGTGCTCGAGTCCTGCAAGCGGCTCGCGATCGATTTGTCGGCGGGAAACATCACGATGGTGAGTCCCGCGAAGCCGCCGGCGAGCACGCCGTCGCGCCAGGTGAACAGCGTCTTCGCGGCGTGAATGCTGTCGCCGGGCATTGCCGTCTGCGCGGCGAGCGGGCGCGGCGAATTCACCCCTGCGACTCCGGCCAACGCGCATGCGAGCCATCGATGCATCAAGCGCATGGTTCCACTGCTACTCGGGTTGTCGAATCCGGGGATTCGGAAATCGCTGCGGCTCGCGGAACGTCCGCCCAAACACTATCGCTGTAAGCTGTCAGCAACATGACAGTCGAGCCCGCGGCGCGCGATGTGCGGTCGCGCATGATCGAGTCGTCGACATGAACCCCGGAGGAAATTCCAATGACCCACTCGATCAAGCATGCGCTGGTCGCCGCGGCCGTGATCGCCGCGGCGGCGATCACCACGGCCGGCGCGCAGGGGCCCGCTCCAAAGTACAAACGCGATCTTCCCGCGAAGCTCCTCAAAGAAGCAAAGATTTCTGAAGCCCACGCGGCGAGGGCGGCGAGCGCCAAGGTACCGAACGGAACGATCGAGGGCGTCGAGCTCGAGAACGAGAATGGCCGTCTGATCTACTCGTACGAGCTCAAGGTGCCGGGCAAGTCAGGCGTCGAAGAGGTGAACGTCAACGCGAAAACCGGCGCGATCGTCAACACCGAGCACGAGTCGGCGGCGGCGGAGCGCGCCGAATCCAAGTCCGAAAAGGCGGAGAAGCCTACGAAGAAGCCGCCGCGGTAGCTAGGCCGCCGCGCGGCTCACTCGTAGCGCAGCGCTTCGATTGGGTCGAGCGTCGCCGCGCGCCGCGCGGGCCAGACGCCGAACAGCAGCCCGACCGCGCTCGCGAACGCGAACGCCAGCGCGATCGACGAGGTGCCGACGGCCGTCGACCAGCCGAACGCGTTGTGCAGCACGATCGCGCTGCCGACGCCTGCGGCGATGCCGATGGCGCCGCCGAGCAGGCAAAGCACGACGGCCTCGGCGAGGAATTGGAAGAGGATGTTTCGGCGCGTGGCGCCCAGCGCCTTCCGCACGCCGATCTCGCGCGTGCGCTCGGTGACCGACACGAGCATGATGTTCATGATCCCGATGCCGCCCACCAGGAGCGACACCGCGGCGATGCCGGCGAGCAGCGTCGTGAACACCTGCGTCGCTTCGCCGAGTGTCTCGATGAAGTCGGCCTGGTTGCGGATGCGGAAGTCGTCGGGCTGATCCGAGCGCAGCCGGTGCGAGCGGCGCATCGCGAGCTGGACTTCGGTCGTGGCGTCCGGCAGGTCGGCTTCACTCGACGCGAGCGCGAAGATGTCGTCGACCCAGTCGGTCTTGAAGACGCGAAAGCGTCCCGTGTAGAACGGGATGAGCACCTGATCGTCTTCGCTGCCGAATCCGCCGCCGGCGCCTTTTTCCTTGAGCGTGCCGATGACCGTGAACTGGATCCCGCCGATCCGCACCTTCTGCCCGATGACCTCGTCGGGGTTGTTCACGCCGAGATTCTCGAGCACACCGCTCCCGAAGACGGCCACGCGCTGCCGTCCGAGATTGTCGCCCGACGTGAACATCGCGCCATGAGCGATCTCATATTTCCGAACGATCAAGATGTTCGGTGTGGCGCCGACGATGCGCACGTTGGTGTTCTTGTCGCCCCACTGCACCTGGAGCATCTTATCCTGCTGCGGCTCCACGGCGAGGATGTGCGGCGCGCGCTCCTCGATCGCCTGCGCGTCCTCGAGCGCCATGCGCCGCCGGGAGTTGAGCTGGACGCCGCCCATGCGCTGCCACGAGGCGTCGATCTGCAGCGTGGTCGTGCCGAGCGCGGCGATGCGGTCGCGGACCGATTGCTGGGCGCCGTTGCCGAGCGCGACCATCGCGATCACGGCGGCGATTCCAATGACGATGCCGAGCATCGTGAGCAGCGAGCGCAGCAAGTTGGCGCGCAGCGCGCTGAGAGCAATGAGGAGGGGTTCGATCTGCACGACGGCGAGCTCGCGGGTCCGAAGGTGAGGCGATGTCGAACACTAACCATGGTACCTGTCATGTCCATGACAGATCCGTGGCGGCGCGGGCCGGCGGTGACGCGCACGCGCGGGCCAATTCGCCCCTTGCATGTAGGGCGCCTACACCCTACGATGTAGATAGTCTACATCCAAGGGCGTTATGAACGACCCCACGCTGTCGCGCATCGAGCTGCTCCAGGGGACGCTCGACTTCATCATCCTGCAAACGCTCCGCTGGGGTCCGCGCCACGGGTACGGCATCGCGCAGATGATTCGCGCCAGCTCCGGCGGCGCGCTGCAGGTCGAGACGGGCTCGCTCTATCCCGCGCTCCATCGGCTCGCCAAGAAAAAATGGGTGAGCGCCGAATGGGAGATCGCCGAGAGCGGCCAGCGAGTGCGCGTGTACACGCTCACGGCCGCCGGGCGCAAGCAGCTGGCCACCGAGAGCTCCAAATGGGAGCGCCTGTCGCGGGTGATCGCCGGGTTGATGCGGCCGCCGAAGGAGAGTGACGCGTGAAACGACCCTCGCTCCGAGACCGCGACGCCCGCGACCGCGATCTGGACGACGAGTTGCGCGCGCACTTCGCGATGGCCGTCGCCGATCGCATCGCGCGCGGCGAATCGCCGCACGACGCGCTCGCCGCCGCGCAGCGCGAGTTCGGCAACATCACGCACGTGAAGGAAGTCACGCGCGAGATGTGGGGCGGCGCGTGGATCGAGAGGCTCGCGCAGGATGCGCGCTACGCGGTCCGAGTGCTGCGGCGGTCGCCCGTGTTCGCGCTCACGTCGATCGCGACGCTGGCGCTCGGGATCGGCGTCACGACGGCGATGTTCACCGTCGTCCGCAGCGTGTTGCTCCGGCCGTTGCCCTTCGCCGCGCCCAACGAGCTGTACGTCGTCGCCCACGAGCCGGACCGGCTGCTCGAGGTGTTCGGGGACGCGATGCCCGATCACGAGTACGCGGCCTTCGCGCGCGCCGCGCGCACCTTCAGCGCGACCGCAGCCTATCGTACGTATCCGGGCACGCTCCTCGGCGCCGGCGAACCGGCGCGCCTGCCAATCGCCGCCGTGTCGCCGTCGTTCTTCGCGACCCTCGGCGTGCGTCCTCGATCGGGGAACGTGTTCGCCTCGACGGCGGATCAGCCTGGAGCCGACAACGTCGCGATCATCAGCGCGAGTCTCGCCCGCGAGCGATTCGGCGCCGACGCCGCCGCGATCGGACGCTGGATCACGCTCGACGGCTATCGCAAGCGGGTGATCGGCGTGATGCCCGAGGGGTTCGAGTTTCCACGACGGCCGGCGGTGTGGGTCCCGCTCGGCGAGAATCGCGACCCGAAGAACACACGTATGGAGACCGTGATCGCGCGCATGAGCCCGAGCGCGACGGTCGCCCAAGCGGACGCCGAGCTGCACGCGTTCGTTTCGAACGAGGAGCGAAAGCCGGTGCCATATCGCCGCGAGCACGCCTATACGCGGATCATTCCGTTGCGCGACCAGCTCGTCGGCGACGTGCGCACGCCGCTCGTGATGTTCTCGCTCGCGGTGGGGATCGTGCTGCTGATCGCGTGCGCGAATACCGCCAATCTCACGTTGATGCGCGCGACGACGCGGCGTCACGAGCTGGCGATTCGGACGTCGATCGGCGCAAGCCGCGGCCGACTCGTGCGACAGCTTCTCACCGAGACGTTCGTCATTGCCGCGGCGGGCGGCGTCGTCGGGCTCGCGCTCGCGTTCGCCGGTGTTCGATTCTTGCTCGCCGTGCTTCCGCCGGGACTCCTTCCGCGCACGAATGAAGTGCATGTAGATCCAGTCGCGATCGGCGCGGCGGCTCTGGCCATATTCGCGGCCGCCGCGCTCTCCGGGATCGTGCCCGCGGTCGTGGCGTCTCGCCGGGACCCGCGCGAAGCGCTCGGCGACGCTGGCCGCACGGTCGCGCGCGCGCCGCTGCGCAAGCTGTTCGTCGCGGTCGAGGTCGGATTGTCGCTCGTGCTGCTGGTCGGCGCCGGGCTCATGATTCGTAGCTTCGAGCGCGTCCGCGGCATCGATCTTGGATTCACGCCGCGGAGCCTCGCGACCGCGACGCTCGACTTTCCGGAGACGCGATATCGCACGACCGAATCCGTGCAGAACGCATCATCGGCGATCTTGAATCGCTTGTCCGCGATTCCCGGCGTGTGGTCGGCCAGCGTCGTGAACTGGATGCCGCTGGATTCGGCGTACATCGCCGGCGACTTCTCTCGTCGTGATGGGCCCGCGGTGCCGGACAACTACATGGTCCTCAAGCCGTGCGTGAGCGCGAACTACTTCGCGACGATGGGCATGCACGTGCGCGAAGGGCGCGGCTTTCTTCCCTCCGATGTCGCTGGCGCCGAGCCGGTCGTGGTGATCAGCGAGTCGATGGCGCGCGCGCTGTGGCCCAATGGAGGCGCGATCGGCCAACTGCTCACGTTCGCGAACTTGCCCGGGGCGCGGGATTGGATGCGGATCGTCGGCATTGTGGACGATGTCGTGCACGGCGATCCTCGAGACACGCCGATGCCGGCGCTGTATCGGCCGATCGCGCAGGTGAAGGAGCTCTTCTTCGTGAATCATCTCACGTTCGTCGTGCGGACGAACGGCGATCCATCGGCGGTCATTGGCATGATGCGGCCCGCGATCCATGCCGTGGACCCGGAGCAGCCGATCGCGTCAATCGCCTCGATGGACGCGGAGCTCCGAGCGACGATCGCCGAGCCGCGCTTCCGATCGTTCGTGCTCATCGCGTTCTCGATTATGGCGCTCGTCATGGCGGGCGTCGGCATGTACGGTGTGCTGGCGTACGCCGTGAGTGAGCGAACCCGGGAGTTCGGGATCCGCCTGGCACTCGGCGCCGAGCCGCGCGCGATCGTGCGGCTCATCGGGACGACGACCGCCGCGGCGACCGTGCCGGGATTGGTCGTCGGCATCGCCGCTGCGCTCGGCGCCGCGCGTCTCCTCACGCGATTCCTCTTCGAGGTCCCGCCGACGGACCCGTTCGCCTTTGGCGGTGCGACGGGTGTGTTGCTCGCGGCCGCGTTCGTGGCGGCGATCGGACCGGCGCGCCGCGCGGCCCGCGTCGATCCGACGATCGCGATGAAGTGATCGTTCCCGCTCAGCGCACGAACGTGAACTCGTGTCCGTCCCGCTCGCGCCAACATCAGAATCCGTATTTGGCCCCGACGATGCGCATCATGCCCGAAGTTGAACCGGAGCTTCGCAGCCGAGTTAGCATTCGCATATGACCATCGCCCGCATCGCGCTCGCGAACCTGCGCTTCCCCTCGTCGCCGGACGAGTCGGTGCAATCAGCGGAGGATGCGATCGCCCGTGCGGGCGCCGAGCACGCGCTCGTCGTCTGCTTTCCGGAAGCGTTCGTGCCCGGCTATCGCGTCGGCGCCTCGACGATGTCGCCGCCGAACGCCGCTTTTCTCGAGGACGCGTGGTCGTGTGTCGAGCGCATAGCCAAATCCGCCGGCGTCGCGGTCGTACTCGGCACCGAGCGGGTGATCGATGACGCGCTTCGTATCAGCGCCCTCGTGATCGATCGCGACGGCACGCGGCTTGGCTTTCAGGACAAGGTGCAGCTCGACCCAAGCGAAGATGCGATGTATGCCGCGGGGTCGGAGCGGCGCGTCTTTCGCGTGGGGCCGCTCACGTTCGGCATCTCGATCTGTCACGAAGGCTGGCGATACCCGGAGACCGTGCGCTGGCCCGCGCGGCACGGCGCGCAGCTCGTGTTTCATCCGCACTATCATTGGGCCGAGCCAGGCAGCTTTCGTCCGACTACGTTCGGCGATCCGGCGAACACGTTTCACGAAGGCGCACTGCGCTGCCGGGCGGCGGAGAACACGTGTTACGTCGCGAGCGTGAACTACGCGAGCGACGGCTCGCCTACGACGTCGGCGGTGATTCGGCCGGACGGGAACGTGCTCGCGTACCAGCCGTACGGCGTCGAGGGGCTGCTGATCGTGGACGTCGATCTGAGCGCAGCGACCGGACTCCTGGCCGCGCGATTCAAGCCTGAGTCGGCGACCGCTTGACGCCCGGTGCATCTTTCTGGCGCATGACGATTCTTCCGAACTCCGCGAATTGTTGTTGTCCGAAGACCTGTGCTCGCTCCTTCGAGAGTGGTCACGGTTTCGTCGCGCGCGGAGGAGTCGAGTAGACGCATATCGCCCATCCGTTCGCCGAATCCAAGCCCGCTCTCACTCGAGAGCGGGCTTTCTGTTTTTCAGGACGTTCACCTCCGACCAGGATGTCACCGCATGACGGATACGCAGGAGAGGAAGGAAACAGCGGCGCAGCGCGTGGAGCGCATCAAGCGTGAGCGGCCATCGTGGTCGATCATGGACGACATTCGCCGCTACGCGCGCGCGGGATTCGACTCGATCTCCGCGGACGACCTGCAGGTGCGCTTCCGCGCCTGGGGGCTGTACACGCAAGGCGATGGACGCGGCACGCGCGGCGAAGAGCAGCCGTACTTCATGATGCGTGTACGAACGCCCAACGGCGTGCTGAATTCGTCGATGGTGCGCACGATCGCGAATCTCTCCGATCGCTACGCGCGCGGCAGCATCGACATCACCAACCGGCAGAATTTCCAGCTCCACTGGCTGCGGATCGAAGACGTGCCGACGGTGTGGGACGAGCTCGCGCGCGTCGGATGGACGAGTCAGGGCGCGTGCGGCGACAACACGCGCACCGTCACCGGATGCCCGCTCGCCGGGATCGATCACCAGGAGCTGATCGACGCGTCGCCGGTCGCGCTCGCCGTGGACCGCGCGATGAACGGCGATCCGGCTTTCGAGAACCTGCCGCGCAAGTTCAAGATCACGATCACCGGGTGCTCACACTGGTGCACTTATCCCGAGATCAACGACATCGGCGTCACCGCGGTTCGCCGTGGCGACGGCCGCGTGGCGTTCCAGGTGCGCGTGGGCGGCGGACTCTCCACACGTCCGCATTTCGCCGAAGCGTTGCCCGCGTACGTCGAGGCCGGCCAGGTGCTCGATGTCGTGCGCGCGATCGCGGGAATCTTCCGCGACTCCGACGAGCTGCGGCACAACCGCGCCAAGGCGCGGATGAAATTCCTGTTCATCAACGGCTTGTGGACGGCGCCCACCATTCTCGAGGAGATCGAGCGGCGAATCGGCTACGCGTTGGAGCGCTCGCCGGTGGTCGCGCCTCCCGAAGGCGTGTACCGTGACCACGTCGGCATTCATGCGCAGCGGCAACCGGGACTCGACTACGCCGGCTTTTCGATCGTCTCCGGACGCATCACCACCGACCAACTGCGCACGATAGCGCAGCTCGCCGAGGGCTACGGTGATGGCGCGCTTCGGCTCACGACGTCGCAGAACGTGATCGTGCTCAACGTTCCGCACGACCGCACGGCCGACCTGGCGCGTGAGGCCGCGGCCGCGGGGCTCCCGTTGTCCGGATCTCCCTTTCAGCGCGGCACGCTCTCGTGCACCGGATCGGAGTACTGCAAACTCGCGATCACCGAGACCAAGAAATTCAGCATCGCGCTCTCCCGCGAGCTCGAGGCGCGGCTGCCACAGTTTAACGAATCCTTACGCGTGCACGTGACGGGATGTCCGAACGCGTGCGGCCAGCATTGGATCGCTGACGTGGGACTTCAGGGCGTGCTCATTCAGCGCGACGGAGTACCGCTCGAAGGGTTCGACGTGTTCGTTGGCGGCGGAGTGGGATCGCGCGCGGCATTCGCGCGGCGTTTGGGGTACCGCGCGCCGGCCGGCGAGATTGCGGACGCACTCGAGCGGCTCTTTCGGACATTCCAGGCGGGCCGCTCGCCGAATGAGAGTTTTCAAAGTTGGTCCGGGCGCGCGGGGGATGCGCGCCTGCGAGCCGCGCTGGCGGGCGACGCGGCCGGATGACGACGTACTATCCCGTCATGCTCGATCTGCGGGACCGGCTCGCCGTCGTGATCGGCGCCGGTCCGGTGGCCGAGCAGAAGCTGCGCGAGCTGCGCGAGGCCGGCGCGCGTGTTCGCGTCGTGAGCCCGCGGGCATCTCCGGCCGTCGAGGCGTTGGCGGCCGCGGGAGACATCGAATGGATCGCCCGCGAATATGCACGCGGCGATCTCCGCGGCGCTCGCATCGCCGTCGCGGCGACGGGTGACGCGGCCGTGAACGCACGCGTGTGGAGGGAAGCCGAAGCGCGCGGCGTGCTCCTCAACGCCGTGGATGATGTGGACCGGTGTCATTTCATCGCGCCGTCCGTGCATCGGGAGGGTGGCGTGACGATCGCGGTGTCGACTGGCGGCGCGTGCCCGGCGCTTGCTGTGCGGCTGCGCGAGCGTTTCGCTCGCGCGGTGGGCCCGGAGCACGCCACGCTGGCGCGCATTGCCGGGTCGCTGCGCGCCGAGGTCGCGCGCCGTGTACCGTCGCTCGACGTGCGGCGGAGGCTCTGGTACGGAATCGTCGACTCGACCGCGCTGGCGTCGCTCCGTACCGGGGACGAAGCCGCCGCATGCGCTGATATTGAAACAATCATTCAAAAACACGAAACAACGACGGGGACGGCGCGCGCCAGCGCGCGTCCGCCGGGCTCCGTCGCCCTCGTGGGTGCAGGACCCGGCGATCCGGAGCTGATCACCGTTCGCGGCCGGCAACTGCTCGAGACCGCGGACGTCGTGCTCCACGACCAGCTCGTCGCCCCCGCGCTCGTGGCGCGAGCGCCGGCGCACGCCCGGGTAGTCGACGTTGGAAAGCACGGTCATGGGCGCGCGATGCCGCAGCGCGCCATCAATGCGCTGCTGGTGTGCGAAGCGCGTCGCGGCAACCGCGTGGTGCGCCTCAAGGGCGGCGATCCGTTCGTATTCGGCCGCGGCGGCGAAGAGCTCGCGCACCTTCGCGCCGCCGGGATTCAGTGCGAGGTCGTGCCCGGCGTGTCGTCGGCAATTGCGGCGCCGCTCGCGGCGGGAATCCCTGTCACGCAGCGCGGCGTGGCGTCGGCGTTCGTCGTCGTTGCCGGCCATGCATCGAACGACGGCGAGCCGCCGGATTGGACGGCGATCGCGCGCGTGCCGACGATCATCGTCCTGATGGCGCTTCGATCGCTCGGCGCGATCGGCAAGCGTCTCGTTGCGGCCGGCGTACGGCCTGATACCCCGGCCGCCGTCGTTTCGCGTGCGACGTTGGCCGGCGAACGCATCGTGACGGGCACGCTATCGACGATCGCTGCGATCGCTGCCGCCGCCCAGCTCGAGCAGCCGGCGACGCTGATCGTAGGAGAGGTCGTGCGCTTGCGCCGCGACGATGCTCGGCCAGCCGACTGACGCGGCGACTCAGTCGCGCGGTACGTTCGCGCCGGCGGCACTCCACGGCGGACAGCGCGGCGGGGCGGTTCGCGCCGCCCGACTGGTGTCGCTGCGCGGCACGGTATCGAGCTGCGCGAGCAGGTGCACGTCGAAGATCAACGTCGCACGCGGCGGAATCACGGGCGGCCGTCCGCGCTCGCCGTACGCGAGCTGGTACGGGATGATGAGCCGCCGCTCGCCGCCAACGCGCATGCCCTCGAAGCCGAGGTCCCATCCGGCGATCACGCGCCGCGCGCCCTGCGGGAACGAAATAGGGTCGCGCGGCTTTCCCTTGTCCGTCGTGTCGTGCGACGAGTCGAATTCCTTGCCGCTCGTGAGCCAGCCGGTATAATCGACGTAGTAGCACGTGCGCGGCTCGGCGGTCGCGCCGGTGCCTTGCCGGATCTCTATATAGCGAAGACTAAATGCCGTCCGCGGCTTCCCGGAGACGGCTGGGATCGGCGGGGCAAAGGCCGGGTGCCGGTGAACGCACGCCGTCGCGAGCGTGGTCGCGAGCGCGGTCGTGAACAGCGTCAGTGCGGCGGCGAGTGGGTTGCGCATGGGGGAAAGATTACGCCGCCCGACTGCCGTGCGTGAGGCCGGCTGCGCGCGAGCCATCCAACCCTCTTCCGCGATCGGGTGTCCAATCTCTGAACTCTGCGACGGGGAACCGTGATGCCATCCATCCGCGCCATACTCGATGTGGTCGATCAGCACGTGCGGTACGCGCTGCGCGGCCTGCGCTCGCGACCGGGATTCGCGGCCGCCGTCGCCGTCACGATGGCGCTCGGCATCGGCGTCGACGCGACGATGTTCGGTGTGCTCGACCGGCTGCTCTTCCGCGCGCCGGACGGCGTCACGCATCCCGAGCGCGTCTTCCAGATCGAGACGCACAGCCTCGACGAGCCGTGGTACAACTCGTCGTTCGCATATCCCGAGTATACCGACTTTCGCGACCACCCCGGCGCATTCGAGGCGGTCGGCGCCGTGCAGCGGACGCGCGACTTTCCGCTCGGGCGTGGTGCCACCGGCACCAGAGTCGCCGGCGCGCTCGCGTCGGCATCCTTCTTCACGGCGCTCGGCGTCAAACCGGCACTCGGCAGATTCTTTCAAGCTGAGGAAGACAACCCGGACGCACCGAGCAACGTCGCGGTGATCGGCTACGGATTCTGGCAGCGACACTTCGCCGGTTCGGCGGCCGCGATCGGCGCATCACTCGACATCGGCGAGAACCGGTACCGCGTCGTCGGCGTCGCGCCGAAAGGCTTCAGCGGCATCGACCTCGGCGATGTCGACGTCTGGATTCCGATCACCGCGCGCTCCGGTCTGCGGTTCGACAACTCCGAGAAGTGGACGACGAATCGGAGCGCGACGTGGATCACCGTCGTCGCGCGCACCAAACCCGGCATCACCCCGCAGGTGGCGGTCGCGCAGGCAACCGCCGCCTATCGCGCCGGATTAGAGCAGCGAATCGCCGAGAATCCAAAGCTCGCCAAGTACATCCATGTCGATTCCGAGTTCGTGTCGCTCGCATCGCTGATTCCCGGCAAAGTTCCGGCCGGCATGAACACGTCGGTGGCGGAGAGCGACATCAAGGTGGCGCGGCTGCTCGGGCTCATGGCGATCGTCGTGCTGATCATCGCCTGCGCGAACGTCGGCAATCTGCTGCTCGTGCGCGCATTCGACCGGCGGCGCGAGATCGCGATCCGGCTCGCGCTGGGCGTGACGCGCGCGCGGCTCATGGGCCAGTTGCTCGTCGAAGGACTGCTGCTCTCTCTGCTCGGCGGCCTCGGCGCGCTGATCATGGCGTGGCTCGCATCGAGCACGGTTCGCGTGTGGCTGCTCGGCGGCTCGACGTGGAGCGGGAATCCGATCGACAGACGCCTCCTCGCGTTCACCGCGATCGCGACGATCGCGACCGGCATGCTCACGTCGATCGCGCCGGTGCTGCAGTCGCGAAAGACCGACGTGACGATCGCGCTCAAGTCCGGCGTGCGCGACGGCGCGGCGCGGCGGTCCCGCGCGCGCGAAGTGCTCCTGGTGGTGCAGGCGGCGCTGGCGATCGTGCTGCTCGCCGGCGCGGGGCTCTTCCTGCGCAGCGTGCAGAACGTGCGCGCGCTGCCGCTCGGGATCGACGCGCCCCACATCGTCGTGGCCGACTTCGACCACCGCGGTGTCGGCATGAGCAACGATCAAGCAAAACAGTTATATGAGCAAATGATAGAGCGCCTTCGCGGCGCCCCAGGCGTGCGCGCCGCCGCGTTGAGCGTCGGCATGCCGTTCGGCCTGAGCTGGAGCACCGACGTATCCGTGCCCGGCCGCAGGCTGCCCAAGGTCTCGAATGGGCCGGTGCAGTACGCGATCACGGCGGACTACTTCGATGCGCTCGGTATTCCACTTCTCATGGGGCGCACGTTCACGACCGCCGACCGCGCCGGCACGTCGCTCGTCGCGGTCATCAACGAGACGATGGCGCGGCTCTACTGGCCGAACATGAATCCGGTCGGCCAGTGCGCGAAGATCGGCGCCGACACGATGCCCTGCACGACGATCGTCGGCGTGGTCAAGAACACGCGCCGGCAGAACCTCGTCGAAGGATTGATTCCGCAGCTCTACCGGCCAATGGACCAAGTTCCGAAGACCGCGATCGACGGCACCATCTCGTTCTTCGGATACAATTTGGTCGTGCGAACGAGCGGACCCGCGGCGCACTACGTCGACGCGGTGCGGCGCGCGATGCAGACGACGTCGTCGCTCGTTCCGTATCCGAAAGTGCGCGCGATGAGCGATCTGCTCGGCGGCCGCATGCGCGCCTGGGAGCTCGGCGCGCGTGTGTTCACGGCGTTTGGTGCACTCGCGCTGCTGCTCGCCGTCGTTGGACTGTACAGTGTCAGCGCGTTCAGCATCGCGCAGCGCACGCACGAATTCGGCGTCCGCTCGGCGCTCGGCGCGAGCGCCGCCGACCTCGTGCGGCTCACGTTGACGACGAGCCTGCGGCCGGTGATCACCGGATTGGTGGCCGGCGTCGCGATCGCGATGCTGGCCGCGCGATTCATCGAAGCGATGCTCTTTGGCATCAGCGCGCGCGATCCCGTGGTGCTCGGCGTCGTCTGCGCCGTGCTGCTCGTCGCGGGCGCGACGGCGAACCTGATCCCCGCGCTCAGAGCGTCGCGCGTGGATCCGGCGCGCGCGCTGCGGACCGACTAGCCTCGCTTATCGCACCGCCGCGTGATCGTCACCGGCGCGCCCGGCGTGTTCGTCGGAAGCCAACTTCCGCCGACTTTCGCGTTGAAGCTCGCCGCGTGGTTCTCAGCGGCCGTTCCCTGCAGCGAGAGGCGCGGCGTGCCCGGCGTCACGGTGCCGATGTAGACGTTGGAGCTGCCGTTGAAGACGTTTGCGTAGACGTCGATTGCTTGATTACCGCGGTTCTGAATCTCGAGATACGGCTCGCCATCGCATATCGGCTGCTGCTTCACCGTGGCGGCGGCGGTATCAGCATAATCGAAATTCGGCTGGGCGCGGTGGCATCCCGCCGTGCCGAACATGGCGATTGCGATGATGGCGAAGTGGCGCACGCGCAAACCTCGATATAGAAGGTCTCACAGTATATGCATGTGCATCCGCGGCCGCGAGAGAGTCAGTGCTGCGCGACGGCCACCACGGCGCGCGTCGCAAACCTTCCGCGCGGCACCCACTCGAAGACGGCGAGCCGCGCGCCGCTGAACCATGCATCGTTTACTGACAGATCGAACGTTTGACCGCGGCGCGCAGCCGCTTGCATCTGTGCGGTCGTCGTGAGCAACGTCGAACCGGGCACGAGCACCCAACCGCTCGACGACCCGGACGAGAGCTTACCGAACATCATCGCTTCGCGGCGCGTCTCGTTCCATGCGACGTAATTGTACCCCGACCAGTCGCCAGCTCGCGGACTGATGCCGAGCGTGTTGAGTGTCACGTCGGTCGCCAGCGTGTGCGTCGCGACATTCGTGATTCGGAAGCGTGTTCCGTTGCCCGTCCACGTCGCACCCTGCGTGAGCGGAATCGTCGTAACGAGCCGTGGCTCGCTGGCGTCGATGTGGCCAACCGCCTCCACGGCCTGCACTCCGGCGCTCAACCGCGACCGATCGTCGTCGCCGAGCTGCACGGGCACGATGCTGTTGCGCGGGAATCCTTCCGTGAGCGCCGCGGTGTCGCCGAGCCAGCGCGCGAGGTTCGGCAACGGAAGCGCCGGGTCCTGCACGCTTGCCGCGGGGCTCGTCGGGTGCAGATAGATGCGCGACCCGTCGGCGAGTCGAATGTCCAGCGTGTCGATGCTGAAGCGGAGTCTCAGGCTCCGAAGCGGGGAGTCGACGCGGACGGTGAGCCGGAGCTCGCCGAGATTGCGAAGCGTGGCCGTGTCGACGGAAATGTGCACCGGCATCGAGCCGAAGCGGTCGACGATGCGCGAATCTGACCCGGTCCCCACGAGACTGAGCATCAAGCACGCAATCGCGACGAAACCACCGAGCCACACCGTTCGGCGGACCGTCCGGCGTCGATAGACCAGCGCGACGATCGACAGCGCTCCAATGCCACCGACCGTGGCAAGAGCATGACTGACCCAGTTCCGATCGAGCGGTCCTGTCACGCTGTCGGGCAGCATCGCCATGATCAGGAGAAGCACGACCGCGATGATCACGGCAGCCGTGACGAACGAACGGAGGTCGTCCGTCAGCGCCGCGAGGAGGATCGCGGCGAGCAGCCAAATCGCGTACACGCCCGCCGAGCCGCCGACGATCGAGGCGAGCGCCCCGTGCGGTGTGCGGAGCGACAACAGTCCTATGATCTCACCGACCGCCGGGATTCCGATGACGGCGAACGCCGTCAGCGCCAGCTTCGTCGCGATGATGGCTGAGGGATGAAACGGACGGCTCGCCCAGAACGCATTGCTCCGCGTCGGCGAGTCGGCCTGTAACAGCAGTGCGCAGAGGACGACGCCGAGCATCGTGCTCATCACCATCGCCGAGACGTAGAGATCCGAGGCGACCGGCCCGAGCACGATGTACAGCGTCCCCAGCGCGGCGACGATCGTGTACCCCGCGAGTGGCCACCACGACTGTCGCACGTCTTTGATCATCACGTGCCGGACCTGCGCGAACCAGCTCATGCCGCCGCCTCCATTGATCGTTCGTCCCGCGCGCGCCGCGCCAGGGCGACAAATACCTCGCGCAGCGTGGCGTCGCGCGATTCGATTCGCGCGGCGTTGGGAAAGCGCGCCGCGAGCCGTGCGTCGAAGCCTTCGCCGGCATCGCTCGCGAGAAACGTGAGCTGTCGCCCGGAGCGCTCGACGGAGAGCCACATTGGATCGAGCGCGGGCGATGCGTGCTCGCCGCCCAGCGTGACATCGACCTGCTTGAATCGCTGACGCAGGGTCTCCATCGGCTCCGCGATCTGCATTCGACCACGGCCGAGAAATCCGACCCAGTCCGCGAGGAGCTCGAGCTCACCGATGTCGTGAGAGCAGAGCAGCACCGTCCATCCTTCGGTGCCGGACGACTCGAGCAGCCCGCGCACCAGCTCGTCCTTCACCAGCGCGTCCATGCCGGTGAACGGTTCGTCCATGAGGAGCAGCTCGGGGCGGGGCGCGAGTGCGCAGAGCAGCGCCGCCTTCATGTACTCGCCGCGCGAGAGCGTCTGGATCTTTCGCGCCGGATCGAGATCGAAGCGCGCGCGGAGGTCGCGCGCGAGCGCCTTGTCCCATCGCGGATAGAGCGGCGCCAGATACGCCTCGAGCTGCTCGAGCCGCATCCAGCCGGGAAGCGACTGTCCCTCGGCGATGTACCCGATGCGCTCGCGGTGCTTCACCGTGAGTGCCGAGCTCTCGATCCCGAGCACGCGCGCACCTCCCGTGTAGCCTCGGCGAACGCCCATGAGTATTTGTAAAAACGTCGTCTTGCCCGACCCGTTCGGACCGAGCAGCGCGTAGAGCGCGCCCTGCGGGATCGTGAGATCGACCCCGCGCAACGCCGCGATGGCGCCGTACGAGTAGCTCAGGTGACTGACGTCGACTATCGCCATGGCGCGTATCCCTCGTGCATCGTTGGTGTAGGCATGTGTGTCATCGACCTCCGTCGCGGTCGCGGCCGAAGAGCTCCGTCCACCGTGCATCGACGGCGTTGAGCACGTCCTTGCGCTCGAGCCCCAGCCGCCGCGCTTCGACCAGCAGCTGCTCGACCTCGCCGGAGAGGAGCGCGCGCCGTTCGCCGGCCGAGGCGCGCCGGCCGCTGGTGACGACCGTTCCGATTCCCGGCCGCACCTCGAGGAGTCCGTCGCGCACGAGCTCCGCGATGACTTTCTGCGCCGTGTTCGGGTTGATCTTGAGCGCCTGGCTCAATTCGCGAACCGACGGGAACGCCGAGCCGGCCGCGAGCTCGCCGGAGACGATGGCCTTGGTCGCCGCGTACACGACCTGCCGGTACGGCGACTCGCCGGGGTGCAGGGTGATCGGGAACGGCAGCATAGGTGTACTATGTCACGTAGTACACCAGCTGTCAAGCGTGAGATCGATCAACTCCAGTGGCACCGTCGCGCGTCGGCGGGTACCATCCATACATGTGCGGCCGCGCAACGATCATCGATCCCGAAGGCGTCGAGCAGATCGCCGTCGAGTTCCACAAGAAATTCCTCCCCGACGACTGGAAGCGGCCGCGTTACAACATCCGGCCGACCGAAGAGCTTCCGGTCCTTCGCGTCGTCGATGACGCGCTCGAGCTCACGTTGCTCCGGTGGGGCCTGATCCCCTCATGGGCGAAGGAGCCCGCGCTCAAATTCCCGACGTTCAACGCGCGCGGCGACACGCTCGCCGAGAAACCGACGTATCGCGGGCCATTCAAGAACCGACGCTGCCTCGTGCTCGTGGACGGCTTCTACGAGTGGCCCAAGAAGCCAAGCAAAGACCGGCGGCCGCGACACATCAGGTTCCGCGATCGCCGCTGCTTCGCGCTCGCCGGTTTGTGGGATCGATGGGTCGACCGCGCCACCGGCATCGCCGTCGAGAGCTGCACGATCGTGACGACCGACGCCAACGAGCTGCTCGCATCGGTGCCGCACGATCGGATGCCCGTCATCCTCGACGATGCGGCGCGCCGAATCTGGCTCGACCAGACGTCGGATCCTGCTCGCCTCGCTTCACTCCTCGTGCCGCATTCGGCTGACGATATGGAGATGCTGATCGCGAACGCCGAGTTCGTGAACCATGCCATCGACGATCCTCGTTGCGTCGAGCCAATCGGGTGAGCTGACGAGCTCGGCAGTTCGACGTGGCACTTCCATTGCTGCACCTGAGGACGTAAGGTGTGCGTCGCACGATCCGGTGCCGCGCTGATCGAGGTCGTGCTACCGCCCTTCAATGACTGAATCGGACGATCCCGCCACCCCGTCCGCGGCCGAAACTTCCACCGACGCGGCGCTCTTCGTCGAATCGCGCAACACAGGCGGTCCGGCGCTGGAGAGCGCTGGTCTGTACGCGTTGCTGGTCGACAGTGTCCTCGACTACGCGATCTTCGCGCTCGATCCCAACGGCTACATCCTGAGCTGGAACGCCGGCGCTCGGCGCATCAAAGGCTACGAGCCCGGTGAGATCATCGGCAAACACTTCTCCGTCTTCTATCCGCCGGAGAAAATCGCCGAACGGTTTCCCGAGTACGAGCTGCGCGAGGCGGCGCGCACCGGCCGGTTCGAGGACGAAGGTTGGCGTCTCCGCAAAGACGGCACCCGCTTCTGGGCCAACGTCGTCATCACCGCGCTCCGCGACTCCGCGGGCCAACTCGTTGGCTACGCGAAGGTCACGCGCGATCTCACGGAGCGCCGCGCGAGCGAGGAGACGCTCCGCCAGAGCGAGGAACGCTTCCGCCTCATCGTGCAGAGCGTGCGCGATTACGCGATCTTCATGCTCGACGCCAAAGGCCGCGTCGCCACCTGGAACGAGGGCGCCGAGCGGATCAAGGGCTACCGCGCCGAGGAGATCATCGGGAAGCACTTCTCCGTCTTCTACCCCGAAGTCGACCGGCGCCGTGGTAAGCCGGACTGGGAGCTCGACGTCGCCGAACGTGACGGCCGATTCGAGGACGAAGGCTGGCGACTCCGCAAGGACGGCTCGCGTTTCTGGGCCAACGTCGTCATCACCGCGCTCTTCTCCCAAAGCGGCAAGCTCATTGGCTTCACGAAAGTCACCCGCGACCTCACCGAGCGCCGAGCCGCCGAGGAGCGCGCCATCGGCGATGCCCGCCGCATCGCGGCGGCGGAGGCGTCGAGCAAAGTCAAATCAGAGTTCTTGGCCACGTTGAGCCACGAGCTCCGCACGCCGCTCAATGCCGTCGGCGGCTATGCCGAGCTGCTCGAGGTGGGCGTTGCCGGCGACGTCAACGAGCGCCAACGCGAATACCTGCAGCGGATCCGGGAGAGCCAGCACCATCTGCTCCGGCTGATCAACGATCTGCTGAACTACAGCCGCGTCGAAGCCGGACACGTGAATTACGACATCGGCCGCGTCCCGCTGCACGAGGTGCTCGATCGCGCGCTCCTCATGGTGACGCCGCAGGCGCTCGCCAAACAGATCGAAATCGTCCACGGTCCGTGCGACGAATCAGCCGTCGCCGTCGCCGACGCGGCGAAGGTCGAGCAGATCGCGCTCAACCTGCTGTCGAACGCCGTGAAGTTCACGCCGAACGGCGGCCGCGTATCGGCGCGCTGCGAGTCGACCCACGATGAAGTCTCGCTCGCGGTCGTCGACACTGGTCCGGGCGTTCCGGTCGAGCGGCGCGAAGACGTCTTCGAGCCGTTCGTGCAGCTCGGACGCACGCTGCGCGCACCGCAGGAAGGCACCGGCCTCGGCCTCGCGATCAGCCGCGATCTGGCGCGCGCGATGAACGGCGATCTCGTCCTCCACGGCCCGCCCGGCGGCGGGGCTCACTTCACACTCACCCTCCCGCGCTCGGAGCAGTAGCGCGCCGGCGAATCAGTCGCTCCGCATCGCGGCGCTTGGATCGATTGACGCCGCGCGTCGCGCCGGCAGATACGCGGCCAGCAGCGCCGATGCGGCGAGTACGCTGCTCACGCCGATGAACGTCGACGGATCCGTCGGCGTGACCTCGTATAACAGGCTCACCATCACGCGCGAGAACGCGAGCGCCGCCACGAGCCCAACGCCGAGTCCGACGATCACTGGCGTCATACCGCCGCGCAACACGAGTCCGATGACGCGCGGCGTCGTCGCGCCGAGCGCGATGCGCAGTCCGATCTCCGAGGTCCGCTGCGCGACGGCATACGCGATCACGCCGTAAATGCCGATCGTGGCGAGCAGCAGCGCGAGCGCGCCGAACGTTCCAATGAGCCATGTTTGAAAGCGCGGCCGCGTCACCGATTCACCGACGAGCGACGAGAGCGGCTCCAGCTCGCGGGCGTCGAGCTCGGGGTCCGCGGCTGACACCGCGGCACGCACGGGCTGCATGGTCGTCGCCGGATCGGCCGCCGTCTTCACCGCCACCCACACGCCCGGCCATGGTCGCTGCGCGAACGGCACGTAGACCTGCGGCGTGAGCGGCGCACCGACGCCTTCGTACGCGGCGTCGTTCACCACGCCAACGATCGTGCGTGGCCCCGCGTCAATGATGATACGATGACCGACCGCATCATCGCGCGGGAAGTATCGGCGCGCGAGCGATCGGCTCACGATCGCGACGGGCGCCGAGGCGGAATCGTCGGCCGTCGTAAACCATCGGCCGTGCACCAGCGCGATCCCGAGTGCATCGTTGAACCCCGCCGTCGCCGGAACGAAGACCGCTCGCGGCTCGTGCCCCGGCGTCGACGGCGGTTGTCCTTCGATCAAATACGCGGTTTCCTCCTGCATCCGCGACGGCGGCATGCTGGTGCTGGCGCCCGCCGCGGTCACACCCGGAATCGCGCGCAGACCGGCGAGCATGCGATCGATCACCGCCTCCTTCTGCGCGACGCCGGGATATCGATCGCTCGGCAGCGTGACATGAAACGCGAGTACGCCGCTCGATTGAACGCCGATGTCGGCGGACAGCAGGCGCGCGAAGCTTCGAATCATCAGTCCCGCGCCCACGAGCAGCACGACCGCGAGCGCGACTTCGATCGCCGTGAGCATCGAGCGCGCACGCGCGGCCGCTTGGCCCGCCGTGCCGCCGCGGCCCTGCTCGCGCAGTGCGTCCTGCGCGCCGCTGCGCCAGGCGAACATCGCGGGCGCCACGCCGAACACGATCCCGGTGAGCAGCGAGATGGCGACCGCGAACGCGAGCGTGCTCACGTCGAGTCCGACGTTCTCGAGCCGCGGAATGTCGGACGGTCCAAAGCGCACGAACAGTCGGCTCGCGACGACGGCAACGCCAACGCCGGCGGCACCGCCAATCAGCGCGAGAAGCACGCTCTCCGTCATGAGTTGTCGCGCCACGCGACCGCGGTGTGCGCCGAGGGCGCGCCGCACGGCGATCTCCCGCCGCCGCGCCGACATGCGCGCCATGAGTAAATGCGCAACGTTCACGCAGCCGAGGAGGAGCACGAGCCCCGCCGCGCCGAGCATGGTCCAGAGCGCGCGCTGCACGCCGCTCACGGCATCGGCGCGCACCGACTGCAATCGCATCGTGCGGCCCGCATCGTCGTCGGGATAGGCCGCGGCGCTCCTCGCGTACGCGGCGTTCAGATCGGCCTGCGCGGCGCGCATGCTCACGCCGGGCGCGAGTCGCGCGATGACCCGGAACGCGAGCACGCTCCGTTTGGTGATCCACGGATTCGGCGCGCCCGGCGACTCCGGCGACATCGAGGCGATCGGTTGGAACGACGTCCACAGATCGATGTCCGGCGTCGGAAAGTGAAAGCCAGCCGGGAGCACGCCCACCACGGTGAACGGCTTGTGATCGAGCAACACCGTTCGACCGACCACGCTCCTGCTTCCAGCGAATCGCCGCTGCCACAATCGATAGCTGATCGCGACCACGGGAAGGCGCTGCTCGTCGTCGCGCGGCATGCGGCCGATCACCGGGCGCGCGCCGAGGATGCCGTAGAGGCCCGGCATCGCGATCACGGCGCGCGCTTGATCCACGCCTTCGGGGCCGGTGATCTCGTATCGATTGAAGCCGTAGCCCGAGATCCCGCTGAACGCTTTCGTGCCGCGCTGCCAGTCGACGATGTCGAGATACGACGCGGCGTAGCGCGCATCGCGCGAGCCGTTCGGCACCTCCCACGCCGACACGAGTCGGTCGGGATCGGCGTACGGCAGCGCCTCGAGCAGCACCGCGTGCACGACGCTGAAGATGGCCGTGTTGGCGCCAATCCCGAGCGCCAGCGTGAGCACGACGGCCAGCGTGAAGCCGACGTTGCGCCGCAACACGCGCGCGCCGTAGCGAACGTCCTGGAGCAGATCGTCGAGCACACCCAGCGTCCAGGCGTCGCGCGTCTCCTCGCGCACGCGCGTGACGTTGGCCATGCGCCGCCGGTCGCGGGCGGCCAGTTCGGCGTGGAGGCGCAGCTCTTCGTCGAGCTCCGCGGCGAGGGTATCGCGCCGCGCGCGATCGCGGAGGCGGCTCAGCATTTCTCGAATGCGCATGTGCTCCTCGCGGTCAGACGGAGCGCATGACGCGATGGATCGCGTTCACGAGCGCGGTGAATCCGGCGGTCTGCTCGCCCAGCTGCTTGCGGCCGGCGGCGGTGATCGTGTAATAGCGCGCGCGCTGGTGGTTGGGCGTTTGCCGCCACTCGGGCTTGAGCCAGCCGCGCTGGCGCATCCGCTGGAGCGCGGGGTAGAGCGATCCTTCGTCCACCTGAAGGACGTCGTCCGAGAACTCCTTCAGGTGGAGCGCGATGCCGTACCCGTGCAGCGGTCCGGCGCTGAGGATCGTGAGCACCAGCAGGTCGAGGGTGCCCGGGAGGAGGTCGCGTTTGGGGGCCATAGACGGTCCAGGGGATAGATGGTCTATGGCTTTGACAACGGATCCGCGCGAAAGGTTGTTTCAGCCTACTTCACGAATCGCGTCTTGCTCTTGTCCAGTTGGTCGAGCACGGTGTGGATGTCGTTGGCCACGGCCTGCACGCGCGTGATGTGGTGCGGGTCGAACTGCGGATCGTACGGGCTCCGCGTCGGCCCGCCCGCCACCTCGAGCACCGCGTCGAAATGATATGGATGCGCGATCCCGGTCTTGGGGTCGGTCCACGTGCCCTGCCAGGCGAGCGACTTGTTCGTCGGCCAGAGGCCGTACGGCAGCGCCATCGTCCGCACCTTGTAGCCCGCGACCGCCGAGTCGATCGCCATCATGTTGCCCGCGATCTGCTGCTGCACGGCGGCGTCGGGATACTTGTTGAGCTTCATGTGCCAGATCGTGTGATCGCACAGCTCGAAGCCGTTGTCGGCCAGCCATTTCACTTTCTGAAAGCGCCACGCCTTCTGCTGGCCGCCGTACTTGGGAGTGTCGCCGAAGAAGTTGTGGCCCGCCGCCGCGCCGTTGAGCATGCAGAACGTGCCGCGGTTCTTCCATCCGGGATGCGTCTTCATGAAGTCTTCCCAGATGCCGATCGCGCTGTTCGGATCGATCGTGAGCTTGCCGTCGGCCCCCTGGATATATGAAAACTGTGATGGCGACGCGTCGTCGAACACGAAGATCACCGGCGACATGCCGTCGGGCACGTCGCCGAAGTTCTTGTCGAGCATCTGCGCGACGGTGATGGGCCGGTACCCGCGCTTGTACACGTCCTCCAGATCGGCCTTGAAGCTCGCGACCGTGCGCGTGTAGAGCGCGTTCTGTGTGCCGCCGATCACGTGGTACTCCAGCACCGGGATCCGGCCCATGTGGTTCGCGGGCAGCTTTGGCCCGGTGTCGTTCGCGCTCGCCGCCGGCTGGTTGCCGGCGCCGCCGGTGCTCGGCGCGTTGCCGCTCACATCACCGGTCGCCGAGCCCTTGGTCGCCGGGCTGCTCTTGCTCGCGCCGCAGGCGGCGAGCAATGCGACCGAAATCACCGCGCAAGTCTTCTGGAACGACATCTTGCTCTTCCATTGAGGAATGTTTGTTGCGCCCGCTCCGCGGGTTCCCCGCGCGCTCGCTGCGTTGCGACCGGAAACCTCGGTGAGCGAGGAGCGTACCAATCTGTAGTGTGTTCACCACCCGAATCGCGTGACCGTCACTTCTCTTCACCGCCGCCTCGAGATTCTCCGCCGCCGCATGCGCCCGAACCCGGGCGAGCCGGCGTCGCGCTGGCTGCGCCGCCACTGGCCGTGGCTCACCGCGCTCGCGCTCGCCTGCGTGGCGGTCGGTCTGTTCGACGCATGGCTGGGCACGTGCGGATTCTCGAGTTGCCCCTCGCCGGCTGAGATCCGGGCCTTCCATCCCAGCGAAGGCGGCAACGTCTATGACCGCAACGGAAAGCTGATCGGACACCTGGAGAACATTCGCCGGGTGAACGTCCCGCTCAGCGTGGTCCCCAAGCAGGTGCAGGAGGCGTTCGTCGCGACTGAGGATCGCCGGTTTTACCAACATAACGGCCTCGACTGGCACGGCGTGCTTCGCGCGGTGTTCCGGAACCTGAGCGCCGGCGGAATTCGCCAGGGCTTCAGCACGATCACGATGCAAGTCGCGCACAACAGCTTTCTCGCCGACCGCTATCACGGGCGATCGCTGCGACGCAAGCTGATCGAGCTGCGCATCTCGCGGCTGCTCGAGCGCGAGCTCACGAAGGACCAGATTCTCGAGCACTACCTCAACGTCATCTACCTCGGCAACGGCGTGAATGGCGTCGAGGCCGCGAGCCTCGATCTCTTCGGCAAGAACGTCGACAAGCTGAACCTGCCCGAAGCGGCGCTGCTCGCCGGCCTGCCGAAGGCTCCGTCCGAGTACAACCCCAGGCACAGCGAGCGGCTCGCCAAGCAGCGCCGCAATCTCGTGCTCTCGCTGATGGCGGATCAGGGCTACATCTCCGACGGCGAGGCGCAGCAGGCGGAAGCGCTGCCGGTGCGCATCGCGGAGAACGAGTGGCGGCCGTCGATCGCGAACGAGCCGAGTGCGCTCGACGCGGTGCGAGCGCTGGTCGATTCCGTCGCTCCCGACGTGCTCAAGGAGCAGGACGTCAACGTCTACACGACGATCGACTACACGCTGCAGCGCGCGGCGGACCGCACGATGACACGGCACATGAGCGAGATCACGCGCGAGACGCAGGAGACGATGGGCGGCGTGAGCGAGAGCGTGCAGGGCGCGCTCGTCGCGCTCGACCCGGCGACGGGCGACATTCGCGCGCTCGTGCCCGGCCATCGCACGCAGCGGGGCGGCTTCGACCGCGCGTTCTACGCGCGGCGCCAGCCCGGCTCGGCGTTCAAGCCGTTCGTGTACGAGGCGGCGCTCTCGGCGGGGTACACGCCGGGTTGGGAGGTCGACGACGATCCGGTGCAGGTGCAGATCGGCCGCACGGTCTGGCAGCCGGCGAACTACAACGACGAGTACAACGGGCGCATCACCTTCGCCCGCGCGCTGTTGCTCTCCGCGAACTCGGCGACGGTGCGGGTGAGCCGCGCGGTGGGCGAGCAGTCGGTGATCGCGGCCGCGCGCCGGAACGGGATTACCAGTCCTTTAACACCAGTTCCGTCAATCGCCCTCGGCGCCGAAGGCGTGACGCCGGTGGAGCTCGTCGCGGCGTACGCGCCATTCGACAATGGCGGCGTGCGCGTGAAGCCGCGCCTCGTGACGCGGGTCGAGGCGCCGGACGGCACGCTGCTCTGGTCGAGCGAAGTGGAGCGCACGCCGGTGATGGATCCGCGCGACGCATACGAGATGACGCAGATGCTCGAAGGCGTGGTGGATTTCGGGACGGGGAAGACGATCCGCGACATGGGGCTCAGCGGTCCGATCGCCGGCAAGACGGGGACGACGAACAGCGGCGAGGACGCATGGTTCGTCGGCTACACGCCGACGCTGGTCGCGGGGATCTGGTTCGGCTACGACACGCCGCGACAGATCGCGGAGAACGCGACCGGCGGCCGGCTCGCGGCGCCCGCATGGGCGGAGTTCTATCAGAGCGGCTGGCACGAGCCGCGCGGGTCGGCATGGACGCCGCCCGACGGGATGGTGTCGGCCGTGGTCGATCCGGAGAGCGGCGAGCTGGCGACCGACTGGTGCCCGACGAAGCGGCGCGAGTGGTTCAAGCCGGGAAGCGAACCCAAGGAGCAATGTCATCTGCACACCGGTCCGCCGGAGGGCCAGATCGCGATCGATGACAACGGGAACATCTCGGTGCAGCCCGGTCGCGCGAACGATCCGATCGGCAACGTGGGCCGGAGCATCGGCAACATTCTGCGAAAGATCATTCACTGGTAAGACCCTTACAGCGGCCCAAATGGGGCGCGTGTATTGTTAGTGCGAGTCCCACTTTTCATACGAGAGGAGCCATCATGCGTCGTGCTCAGATTGCGCTCGCCGCGACCGCGGTCGCGCTGTTGCCGCAGCTTGCCATCGCCCAGGGAAACATGGGCGGCATGCGGATGGATCAGTCCAAGGCCGTCGCGGGCGGCGGCATTTCGGTGCCCGGCTGGCAGGGAACGGCGGATCGCAACGCGCCGATCACCAACGCCAAGTTCGCGCCGGAAGGGAACGGCTTTCACATCACGACGGGCCCGGCGGCGACGTACTGGAATCCGGCGAACACGGCGAGCGGCGACTACACCGTCAGCGCCACGTTCACGGAACCGAAATACATGAATTTGAATGATCATCCGCACCCCTACGGCATCATGATCGCCGGCAACGATCTCGGCACCGCGAACCAGAGCTACCTCTATTGCGCGGCGTACGGCGACGGCGATTTCATCGTCCGCGGCTTCGGGCCGCGCCCATTCCAGATGAACGGCCGCGAAGGCGAGCCGAATGCCGCGGTGCACAAGGCGGCGGCGGCCGGTCAGCCGGTGACGCAGGACATCGCGATGTCGGTGAAGGGCGACAAGGTGTCGTGCTCGATCAACGGCAAGGAAGTGGCGACCTACAACAAGTCCGACCTGGTCACGGCGGGCAAGCTCAAGTCCACCGACGGCGTGTACGGCCTTCGCTCGGCGCACAACACCGAAGTGATCGTCACGAACCTCAAGCTCACGAAGGGTTGAGCGTCGCCGAGTCGGCTTGGGCGTTATCAGCGCGATTCGGTCAACAGTTCGTCAATGGCGGCGTATCCGGTTGGAACGGATACGCCGCTCTTGCTTGCGCCAGCATCGAGGAGCGCCTTGACCGAGCGAGGCGAGCGGCGTTCGGTCCAGTATGAATCGACGCAGGCGCGCCCCGCGAGCATGAGCGGAGTCTGATCGTTCCCGTCGCGGGCGTCCACGTCCGCGCCGCGCGCGACGAGGAGCTCGACGGCGTTGTGAGCGGCGCGCCATGACGCGGCATGCAGTGCCGTCGTCGCCGCGGTCGTGCCGAAGTAGCTCTCGCCAAGCGCGTGCGTCGCGTCCACTGGAACGCCAAGCTCCAGCAGCAACGCCACGCCGGTGGCGTTGTCATTCCCCGCGAATTCGACCAACACGGTGCCGCCTTCGGCGACGAGCTGCGCGAGCGCATGCGGCTCAGCGGCGGCGAGCGCGTGCGCTTCGAGTCCATCGCCGCGTGCGCACGCGGCGATGATGCGATCCACGCCATCGAGCAGGATCGGGATGCCGCGCCGCTCGATCGCGGCCAGCACGTCGGCGCGCCCGCGGCGGGCGGCGAGCACGATGGACGAATGGCCCGGTCGTGCCGGCCCGCCGTGCGCGAGGTTCGTCGCGACGATCGTCGGATCGGCGCCGCGGTCGAGGAGCAGCTCGATGATCGCGATGCGATTGTCGCTCAACACCGCGTGGTGCAGCGCCGTTCGGCCCCAGTGGCCAACGAGGTTCGGATTGGCGCCGTGGTCGAGGCACAGGCGAATGCCGTCGATGTCGTGCCAGTCGGACTTGCGCAGCAGCATCGTGTTCAAACTACTCTCATTGAGCGTTCCGCTGTCGAGCAGCACCTCGAAGGCGCTCTCGTCGTACGATTCTGGCGAGTGATAGGGCGTCTCGGCGTCGTTCGGATCGCCGCCGCGCTCGAGCAGCAGCTTGGTGACGCCGGCGCTGAACGCCACGCCGGCCGCGCCGTACAGGGCGCTCTCCCATTCCGGGTGCGGCGTGTGCTCGTCGTCGAAGAAGCCGGCGTTCGGATCGGCGCCGGCGTCGAGGAGGGCCGCCGCCGCGCGGATGAACGCGTCCGTCCGCGGCTTGTCGTGCGCGAGGTAGCGTGAAAAGCAGAGGTAGATCAGCGGCTCCGCGTCCCGCGGACCGCTCTTGGCGGTCGCGCTCGCCGGGTTGCGCGCAATGAGCCGTCGGACGGTCTCGTCGTCGCCGAGCATCGCGGCCGCGTGAATGTCGTCGGCGGCAATCTCCGGATGCGCGGCGAGGATCGCTTCCGCGCCGTCGAGCGCTCCGTACCAGAAGCCGGCGCGCAGAAGCGCGTCCCGAGGGCCTTCAGGATTCGTCATGTGAGAATTGGTGTGGTTTCGGTCGAGGCTTCCGCCTGGCGCATGACCATGCCGTAGTACACCCCGCGCGCTTCCATGAGCGATTCGTGGTTGCCGCGCTCGACGACCCGGCCGTCGTCCATCAGCAGGATCATATCGGCGCGGCGGACGGTCGACAGCCGGTGCGCGATGACGAAGGTGGTCCGGCCGGCGAGCAGCTCCGCCATCGAGGCCTGAATGAGCTGCTCGCTCTCGGTATCGAGGTTGCTCGTCGCTTCGTCGAGAATGAGAATGCGCGGCGCTTTCAAGAATGCTCGAGCGATCGCGAGCCGCTGCTGCTGCCCGCCCGACAGCTTCACGCCGCGCTCGCCGATGAACGTGTCGTAGCCGTCGGCGAGATCGACGATGAACTCGTGCGCGTTGGCCAGCTGCGCCGCGCGCACGACGTCCGCCTCCGTCGCGTCGAAGCGGCCGTACGCGATGTTGTCGCGCACGCTCCCGTCGAAGAGAAACGTCTCCTGCTGCACGATCGCGAGCAGGTCGCGGTAGCTCCCGAGCCGGAAGTCGCGGAGATCGACGCCGTTGAGCAGGATGCGTCCGCGCGTCGGATCGTGAAAGCGCGCGACGAGGTCGGTGACCGTCGTCTTGCCGGCGCCGCTCCGGCCGACGAGCGCCACGACCGTGCCGCCGGCCACGCTGACACTGAGATCGCGCACGACCGGGCGTCCCTCGCGATACTCGAATTCCACGTTCTCGAATCGAATCTCTCGAACGTCGGAAGGCGCCGTGCGCGCGTTCGGCCGGTCCGGCTTGTCCGGCGGCGTCTCCATCACGTCGAACAATCGCTCCATGGCCGCGAGCGACCGTTGCAGCTCGGAGAACGAGTTGACGATGTTCCACACGGGGCCGAGCAGCAGCGACGTGTACCACTCGAACGCCATGATGTCGCCGACCGATGCGCGGCCGCGGATGTTGAGCCAGCCGCCGTACCACACGATGGCGACGTTCACCACGCCGAGGAGCAGGCTCCACGAGGTCCAGATGACGAGCTCGCGGCGCTGCGCGAACATCTCCTTGCGCAGGATCGTGTGCCGCCCGCGCATGTACTCGAGGAGCTCGGCGAGCTCCCGCCGAAACGCGCGCACCACGCGAATGCCGGAGAACGTCTCGCCGACCCGCCCGTCGACCTGCTCCGCATCCTTGCGGACGACGCGATAGATGGGGCGCACGCGCCGCGCGAACGCGAAGCTGATCGCCATGATGCCCGGGATCAGTCCGAGCGCGGTGAGCGCGAGCCGCCAGTTGAGTGTGAGGAGAATGCCGACCGCGATGACGAGCCGGATGAGCGACAGCACCGGCGAGACGAACGCCATCTGGAAGAGACCCGTCGTCGCCTCGACGTCGCCGGTCAGGCGCGAGAGGATGCCGCCGGTCTTCATCTCCCAGAGCTTGGGCAGCGGCAGGTGGAGCAGCCGGTGATAGAGCGCGCGCCGGAGCGCGAGCATGAGGCGCACGTTCAACAGCCGCTGTCGGTAATCTTTGAGCGCGCCGAGCAGATTCGAGATGACGATGACCGACAGGAACACGAAGCCCGCGAGCTGCAGCCGCGAGACGCGAGCGACGACGTCGAGCGCGCGATTGAGCAGCACGTGGTCGACGATGTAGCGCATGAACAGCGGCGAGAGCATGTCCAAGCCGGCGCCGACGAGCGCCAGCGTGAACACGAGCGCGACCGCGTACCGGTGCGGTCGCAGCCAGCGGAGATACGCGTTGAGGTACCGGCGGTGCGGCGAGCGCCGGCGCCACCAGCGCACGGGCTTCTGATCGCCGTGTTGGGCCGCGTCGCGAGCCGGACTGCCGCCGCGTTCCGCTTCGATCGCCGCGTCGAGCCGGCGCTGCTTGTAGTCGTCGACGAACGTGGCGTACCGCTGTCGCGACGAACGCGGGTGTTCGGTCATGGGGCCGGATTTCGCGGCGGCTCGGGTCGAGGAATCTGCTCGGCCGGGCCGCGCGACGCCACTCAGGGGCGCGGAGCGGCTATGTGTGCCAGATCACGTATGCATCGTGACCCGCGTCACCACCGAGCCCAGCTGGACTCAGACTTGCGAGCGGAATCGGGCGTGCCGATGCGTGAATTTATAGATGCCGCTGGAGTGCGGTGGACCGTCTGGAGCACCACGCCGTTCTCGAGCGGGGTCGCGTCGAATCTTAGGACGGGATGGCTGACGTTCGAGTCGAGCGGCACGCGCCGGCGCCTCGCCCCGATCCCCGAAGGTTGGGAGGAGGCCGCGGTAGACCGCCTGCGGAGCTATTGCGCCGCCGCCGAGGCGGTGGGTCGAACTCCGATCACCGGCTCGCGTCCCATCGAGCCGCGCGATTAGTAAATACTGATAAGCGGCTGCTACGGCGTGCGTCGCGCAGCCGGTTCGGCGCCGCGGCAGAGCTGGAGCAGCGCGGAATCCGAGAGATCCTGCCACTCGTGCGGAATGGGCGCGAGTCGCCGTGTTTCCGGGCCGCAGTCGAACGCGAGCCAGCCGTTGCGGAAGCGCTCGCGCACCGCGGGCCGGCCCGTCGCGCCCGACGGATGCACCTCGAACACCGTCCAGCGCACGCCCGTGTCGTCCGCGATCTCCCGCGACGCCGGCTCCGATGCGATCGGCGCGTCATGCGGTGCGGCGGCCTCCGGCTCGCGAGTCATTTGCCGGCGGACCGAGATCGCCTCCTTCGCGGCCTCATTCGCGATCGCCAGCATTTCCTCGATCCGAATGAGCTCGCCCGTGTCGGCGCGCTCCACGTTGGTGGTGCACGCCGTATCGAGCGCGGTTTTGAGCGTGGCTTTCGCGCGCTCCAGCGCTGGCTGGAGCTGCTCGGACTGATGTGTCGACATTCGACGCATGCTGATGTTGCACGCCACCAGCGCAACGGACGTGCCCGACGCTGGTGACGTGCGTCATGCGGAGATCGCTCTGCTCAGAACCTTACAACAGCCCGACCCAGTTCGACTGATCGCCGTTGAAGCCCGGGAACACGGCGTCCATCTTCGCCGCGCCCAGGTGCTTGAACGCCACTTCAGAGAACACAGATCGGAAATCCGTCGTGAGCGCGAGATCGCGTCCCTCGTTGAGCTGTTCGGGCTCGAGACCCGGCCACTTGCCGTGGACCTTCTTGCCCTTCACGTCGCCGCCGATGACGAACATCGCCGTCGCGTGGCCGTGATCCGTGCCCCCGTTCCCGTTCTGGTGCGCCGTGCGGCCGAACTCGGACATCGTGAGGATCGTGACGTCGGCCATGCGGTTGCCCAGGTCCTGCGTGAGCGCGCCGATCGACTTGGAGAAATCGTCGAGCCGGTTCGCGAGCTGGCCGGTGGCGCCGCCCTGATTCACGTGCGTGTCCCAGCCGCCGACGTCCGCGAACGCGACCTCGAGTCCGACGTCGGCCTTGATCAACTGGGCGATCTGCTTCAGGTGCTGGCCGAACGGCGAGCGCGGGTAGTCGGCGGCGTTGTCCGGTTGATACTTCTGCGGGTTTGCCGCTTTGAGAATCTTCATCGCCTCGAACATCTCGCCGCCGGCGGCGTGCACGACGTCGGAGCTCCCGGTCATGTAGAGCGCCTCGATCGCTTCGGCCTGCGTGCCGGTCGTGCGGATGGTGAACTCGTCGAGACTGTTCATCGCGACCGACGCGGCAGGGCCCTCGAGGATGCGCGGCGTCTGCGGCGTCATCGAGACGGCCTGGAACGGCGAGCTCACGAGGCCGCCCTTGGTATCGTGGATCTTGCACTCGTCGCACGTGCCTTTTACGGCGAGGTAGCGGTTGAGCCAGCCGTCGCGCGTCCCCTTGTTGTCGGGCGTGCCGGACTCCATGTAGTCCTGCGCGTCGAAGTGCGAGCGCGTGTTGCTCGGGCTGCCGACCGCGTGCACCGGTGCGAGGATGCCGTCGTCCCACAGCCGCTTGAATGGCGCGAGCGCCGGGTGCAGGCCGAAGAATCCGTCGAGGTCGATCGCGGACTGCGCGGTGCCGGAGACCGGCGCCGGCACGGCGATCGTTGGCCGCATCGCGTAGTACGACTTCTCGCCGAACGGCACGACGACATTGAGCGCATCCGCCGCGCCGCGCTGGAAGAGCACGATGAGCACCTTGCCGCGGCCGTTCCCGTGCGCCGCCGCGCCGTTGAGCAGATCCTGAGCGAACACCGTCCGCCGGAGGAAGCTGGGGCTCAAGCCCATCGTCGCCAGCGCCATCGCGCCGGACTTCATGAACACGCGCCGATCCATATCAGTATCCTCTTTCGATAATGCTAACGCCGCTGGAATTCCGGCGCACCGAGCGCCAGTCCGACCACTTGCGGCAGTCCTTGGAGATCGATCTCGCGCCCGTAACCCGGGATCTGCGCCCCGCGTCCGCGCGGGAAGCCCTTGCCCGGCGTGCGTTCCGCCGCGCCCTGCTGCCGGCCGCCGCGGCCGCCGGCGTTCATGCCCATCGAGCCGCCCGCGTTCGACGTATCGCCGGCCGATGCCATGGCCGTCGTGTCGCTCGCTTTCGCCAGCATCGGGTTCTCGCCGGTGAGCAGCACCTCGCGCGTCTGCGGCGCCACCTGTCCGCCGAGCACGAGCTTGACGATGCTGTCCACCTGCTGCTCGCGCGGCAGCGGACGGAGCGACGCGAGCTGCGGCACGTTCGCGATCCGCGCGCCGGGAATCTGACCGGCGGCCATCGAGAGACCGAAGTTGATGCGGTTCAGGATCGCGCCCGTGTTCATCCATGCGTCGCCGCGATCGGGCCAGCCTTCCGGCGTCTGGTGGCCGAAGATCGGCTCACCCAGCCGCGCCACGAGCTGCGCGGTGCGCGGGGTGGTGTCTGGCTGCGCGTCGAGCGCCCGGAGCCCGCTCGCCACGACCTCGAACGGGGTCTTCACTTTGCTGCGGTACGCGACTCGGCTGAAGAATTCCGGCGACGTGATGATGCAGCGCAGCGTCTGGCGGATGTCGCCCTGCGTCGATTCGAACGTGTTCGCGCAGCGATCGACCAACGCTTTGGGCGGATCGTCGCTCACGAAGTGGCGGGCGAGCTTGGTCGTGATGAAGTGCGCGGTTGCCGGCGCGGTGGCGAGGATGTCGAGCACGCGCTCGCCCTCGTCCTCGCCGTGCCCCGCGGGGAACTTCTGCCCGAGGATCGTCTTTTCGCCCGAGTCGTGAATGCGCGGATTGAACACGAACTCGCCGGTCTGCCGGTTGAACGTCCATCCGGTGAGCGCGCGAGCCACTTCCTGCACGTCCTTCTGTGTATATCCGCCGTCGACGCCGAGGGTGTGGAGCTCCATCAGCTCGCGCGCGTAGTTCTCGTTGAGACCACGATCGGCCTGCGCCTTCACCTGCGCCATGATCTTCGCGCGCTGCTCCGGCGGGGCATTGAGGAGCCGGCGGCGGAGCGCGGGCGGCACCTGTCCCGGGCGAACCGCACGAGGAATGAGCGTGGGATGCGCGCTGTCGGCGGCGCTCTCCCAGTTATCGAGGAAGAAGAGCATTGCCGGGCTCTTGGCGACCGCGCCGAGCAGGTCGCGGAATTTGCCGAACGCGTGCGGCCGAATGACGTTCTCGTCGTAGTCGGTGAGGAAGAGCCGAACCTGGCCTTTGCCCGCGTAGACGCTGAAGTGATTCTCCCAAAAATCGGTCATCACCTCATCGAGCTGCCGGTCGGTGACGACGGCGCGTGCGAGCTTGGCCGATTGCACCTGCCCGACCATCTGCTGCGCCTGCCGTGCCATCTGCGCGAGCTGCGGATTGTTCGCGAGGATCTCGCGCCGCGCCTGCGCCTTGTTCTCCGTCGTGTCCTTGACGTCGGCCTTGACCTGCCGTTGCAGCTTCTGCACGACGTTGTAGTCGTGAATGATGTCCGGCGTCTTCATCGCGAAGACGGAGTAGTGCGACATGAGCGAGTCGGTCGCCGCGTCGGCGATGCGCTCCGGGTGTAACTGCTGGTCGATCCACTTGTCGACGCCCATCGCGCGGACGCGTTCCGCGTCGCCAGGGCGCGCGCCGAACGTGAGGCGGTTGAGCACTTGCTGAACCTGCTCGTCGGGGAGGAGCTCGCGCGGCTGCGCGGCGGCTGCTGCCTCGGCGGCGGACATCGGTGCTGGCTGATCTGTCTGGCGCGGCTGCGCGGCACAGGCCGCCAGCGAGATGATCGCGCACACCGTGACGTACGAACGCATGGACATGAATCAGTGCCGTTGAAGTCTGCTCGGTAGACGCGGTTGGCGACCCATCGTTAACCACCAGATGATCGCGACGTGCGAGCGGCCTTGCGCCGCTCTATGGCACGTCCTACGGTTGGAGAGCCCGACGCTGTTGCCACGTGTCGTGCATCACATTCCGACGCCGGATCCCGCCTGCGTGCCCCACTTCTATCGCTCGCCAGATGAGTTCGTAGCCGCCGCGACCGCGGCGGTGGCGGGCGCTGCGCCGCGAACGCCAGTGGCGGTGTTGGTGGCGGAGGTGGATCCGACGGACGCGCCGGACGGGAGCGCGGCGCTCCGTTCCATCGCGTCGGCGACGGGAGCCGTGGCGGAAATCGTGCGCCACACGCTGCGCGCCGATGATCACGTCGGGGTGTCGGACGAGGGGCTCGTGATGGTGCTCGTCGGCGCGACGGCGGACGACGGCCGTTCGGTGGGCGACCGCATTTGCGCCGCCGTGCGCATTCACGCGTTCGGAGATGGCCTCGGTCAACTGACGCTGTCGATTGGCGCGGCGGCCGCGCCGGAGAACGGCGCATCGTACGATACCGTATTGAGCGCGGCGCGCGGCGCGCTCGCGCGGATTCAATCGCAGGGGCGAGACGGCGCCGCCGCGGCGCCGCTGCCGCACCACGAGGCACTCCAGCGGCCGCTGGCGATCGATCGGCTTGCGGGTCGCGTGCAGGAGTTCGCGGCCCTGACCGGCTGGCTCGACGAGGCCTGTTCGGGGCAGCCGCGAGTGGTGTCGGTGTTCGGTGAGACGGGCAGTGGGACGGCGATGTTGTTGCGGCAGCTGGAGTCGGAGGTGCGGCTGCGGGGCGGGGTGTTCGCGATGGCGGCGTCGCCGCGAAGCGAATGCCCGCTGCCATACGCGGTTTGGTCGGCGCTGCTCAAGGCGACCAGCCGGTTCGCGAGCGGACCTGAGCGTGCGTGGACAGAGCTACAGCACCTCGAGAGCTCGTTTGGCCGCCCCGAGACCGTGCCGTCGGTCGGAAGCCAATACCGTCTGCTCGGAGAGCTTGCCGAGTACTTCCGCACATTGGCTGGAGCGCGGCCTCTCGTGCTCGTGCTCGACGAAATGCAGTGGGCGGACACCACGTCCTGGGACGCGCTCGAGCATCTGCTCGGTCAGCTCGACACCGACCGGATCATGCTGTGCGGGGCGCAACGGCCGGACGCGGGCTTCGACACGTCGCCGTATCGGCAGATGCTGAAGCGTCACGACATCTCGCGCGAGCTGACGCTGTCGCGCTTGACGCGCGATGAAGTAAAGCAATGGCTGGAGGGCGCTTTCCACCGACAGACGGTCGGCCGCGAGTTCTTGGCATTCCTATATCGGCACACCGAAGGCAATCCGCTGTTCGTGTCGCAGCTCCTCCGCGCCCTGGTGGAAGATGGCGCGGTGTGGCACAACGGAATGCGTTGGGAGTGGCGGCCGGTGTCCGAGTTACGGCTTCCGCACGGCCGTGCGGCCTTGATCGCGATGCGACTCGCGCGCTTCTCGTCGAGCACGCAGGCCGTGCTGGCGACCGCGGCGATCATCGGACGCGAGTTCGACATCAGCTTGCTCGTCGGCGCGGGCGCTGGCAGTGAACCGGCGGTGAAGCTCGCGATCTCGGAGGCGCTGCTCTCCGGTCTGCTGCGTCCGACGTATGAGCGCAAGCGCGGTGGTTTCGTGTTCGCTCATGATGAAATTGCCGAGGTGCTGGTCGAGGGCATCTCGCGCGAGCGCGTCCGCGGGCTGCACGAGCGCATCGCCGAGGCGTTGGTGAAGCAGCGTCCGGAACGCGCCGGCGAGATCGCGATGCACTTCGATGCGGCGGGCGAGAGCGCGGACGCCTACGCGTGGGCGCAGAGCGCGGCGAAGCGGGCGGAGCATGTCTACGCCAACGCCGCGGCGGGATCGTATCTGCAGATGGCCGCGCGCAATGCGAGCTCGCCGGGCGAGTTGGCAGAAATCCGGATCGCGTTGGCGCACATCGCGGAGACTGGTGGACGCTTTGATGAAGTCGAGGAGTTGTGCGACCTCGCAATTGAATGGTTCGAAGGGCAGAGCGACGATCATCGCGCGTTGACCCTGCGACGGATGCGCGAACGAGCTCGCATGGAACAAGGCCAGCCCGCGAGGATTACGCTCGACGCGCTCACCGCCTTGGACACCGAAGCTCAGCGCATCGGCTTCGAGCGTGAACGTGTGGCGTTGCTCATGATGGTGTCTCAGACGCATGGCCGTCTTGGCGATCAGCGTACCGCTGAGCGAATCGCGGGTCAGTGTGTCGAGATGGCCGAGAAGCTGGGCGACACCGCACTGCTCGCCGATGCGCTCAATCGATTAGGTACGGCACTGTTTGCTGAAGCGCCGACGCGAGCGCATGGCATCTATGAGCGCGCGCTCGGCCTGTATGAGAGCATCGGCGATGTACGCGGCCAAGCGCGGTGCCTCGGCAACATGGGCATCGCTGCGCAGTTTGAAACACGCCTCGACGAGGCTGCCGAATCCTATGGCCGTTCGATCGTCGTCGCTCGTTCGGCGGGTATGCCCGATCTCTGGGGCGCTGCGGCGCTCAATCTTGGCGTACTCTCCCAGAAATTGGGAGACTACGATCGCGCTCGGGAGTTGTTTGGCGAGGCCCTCGCGCTCTTTGCAGCGGTAAAGCACAGCGAGTATCAGCTGGCTGCGCTGATCAACATGGCCCACATCGAGAGAGAGCTAGGCCTATGGGAGTCTGCGGCGGAACTGTACGACGCTACCATTCCATTGGCCCAGCGAATCGGCCAAGCCGACATTGAGATCGGAGCGATCGCAGGAGCGGGCTTATGCAGCCTCGAGCTTGGACGGGTCGAGGCTGCTCGTGAATGCGCTGAGGATGCCGAATCCAGGATTGGGGCGCGCCCAGAGTGGTTTCAGGGTCGAGAGATCGCCGAGGCGCTGCTCGTGCGCGTTTCAGCAATCGATGGTAATTCCCGAGAAGCGTTTGACCGGTTCACAATGGCTATTTCGCTCGCTGAATCGGCGGATTTGTACAGCGCGGCTTGGCTGATGGCAGTCTGTGCAGAGACGTTGAGTAGTTATGACCGATCGGCCACTGAAGCATGGGTGCAACGGTATCGTGAGCGGGTCAACAGTCTCGGATATCCCGAAATGACAAGGCGTTATGATTCGCTCGCGATCCGCTGATATTGCGCACGGCAGCAGATTTCAGACTGGCTTTTCTCGCTCTTAGGGCGTATCTTCGAGTCCGTTTCTGTCGTCTCTTCCGGACGGATCACTGTAGCCGTCCTTTACTAGGTCAAAATAATGAGCGGTTACTCCCGATCTCTTCTCGCGTGTTTCGTCGCTTTGGCTGCTGCCGCATGCTCGGACTCGGCCACTAGTCCGAACTCGTCGCGGGAGCTTGCTGCGAGCAATCGTCCTTCGCTGACGCTCTCGCCGAATAGCGTTTTCGCCGGCGACAGAACTGTCACGTTCGACGTCACCGCCGCGGGCGGCACGTTCAACATTGGTGGCATGTATGCGGTGACGTTTCCCGCGAATTCAGTCTGTGATCCAAACACGTCCGGCTACGGGCCCGGCACATGGGACACTAGCTGCACGACGCTGGCGGCGGGTCAGAGCGTTACGATCACCGCAACATATGGATTTCAGTTCGGCGGCCCGGTCGTTGATTTCTCGCCGGCGCTTCGGTTCAATCCGAACACGAACGTTACGATCTCATCCGGGCTCTATGCGCCACTGCTGACGGCGTTCCGCAGCTACTGGCTGGCTAACCCGTCATCGCTCCACTGGCTCGGTATCTACTACACCCCGGACCTCGGCCAGACGTTGATTACGGATGGCGCGTTTGATTCGTCGCTCCGCACGCACGTCAATCTTACCACCGGGATTATCTGGCGGCGCGTGAAGCATTTCAGCGGCTATAATCTCGCGACCGGCCAACCCTGCACGCCTTCGCCCGATGATCCAGACTGCGTCGACGACGGCGGACCAATCATCGAGCAGTAAGCTCTGCCTACTGAAGCAAGAAAGCCCCGGCGAAATCGCCGGGGCTTTTTTTGCGCGCATTCTGCGACCACGACACTACACTTCGCCGTTCACCAGCACATAACCCGTCCCGCGCACCGTCTTCAGCATCGTCTCCCCGGTGCCGTCGTCCAGCTTCTTCCGCAGATACGCCACGTACACGTCGACGATGTTCGTCTCATCACCGCCGCCCTGCTTCCAGACGCGCTGCGCGATCGCTTCGCGCGTGAGCGGCTTGCCGGCGTTCCGCATGAAATACTCGAGCAGCGCGAACTCGCGCTGGGTGAGCGCGATCTGGCGGCCGTCGAGCCAGACCTCGCGCGTCATCGGATCGAGAGCGAGGCGGCCGACGGTGAGCCGTGGAACGCGCCCATGCTGCGCCGAACGCCGGAGCAGCGCGCGCACGCGGGCGACGAGTTCGTCAGAGTCGAACGGTTTCGTGAGATAGTCGTCCGCGCCGGCGTCGAGTCCCGCGACGCGGTCCGGAACCGTGCGATGCGCCGTGAGCATGAGCGTCGGCGCCTCGATCCCCTTGAGCCGCAACTCCTTGATGACCTCGAGTCCGTTGCGACGCGGCAAGCCGACGTCGAGGATCAGCACGTCCGGGTCGAGCTCGATCGCGCTCGACAAGCCCGCATCGCCGTCGCCGGCCACGCGTACGTCGAACCCATTCTCGCCGAGGACGCGCCGTAACAGCGACGCGAGGCTCGGGCTGTCCTCGATGACGAGAATCGTGTGGGTCTTTGTCGCCGCGTGCATGAGCCGGTCAAGATAGGCTTCGAAAGACGCTCAGCAAGGCCGCGATGCTCGGATACGAACGGAGACCTTGAGTCCCCTTCCGCGGCTCGCTTGCTTTGGATCGTGCGCGAGCAACCCATCTCTTCCGAGATTTCTTCCGGCGTGTTGATCGGCGGCATCACGGCCGCAGCGACAACGGGCGCCCTGTTGGCGATGGGTCGACGGCAAGGAAGCGCGAGTCTTCCGTTCGCCGCGATCGGCGCCGCGTTCTCGCACGAGACGACGAGCGCCGTCGCGGCCAACCTCGTCCTGGGCGGCCTCGTGCTGCACGTCATCGCCATGCTCGTCTGGAGCATCCTCTTCGTGTGGCTCACCACTCGACTCGACAGCGACATCTTCGCGGCGGTCGTGGTGACGGTGGTCGCGTTCGCGTTCTCGATTCTGGTGACGCTCTGGCGCGGCGCTGGGCTGGTGAGCGTGCTGCCCGTCGGCGATCTGCTCGTGCTCGCGTTGGTACTCGCGGGATCGCTCGTGGTGGGCATGCGCTTTGCCTTTTCAACTTTGCGAAAAAGCTGAACACCGTGGTCGGCGGTGGTGGGCGCCGCGTGCATCGCACGCGCATGTGACCGGCGGCACCGCGCGGCGGTTCTACTAGGAACAATGTTGAAGTCGCCGGGTTTCGACAGGTGACGTGTTCCTCAGCGTGCCAGTGAAACTTTGGCGATGCCGGGCTCGTCGAAGGTGTAGGAAGTGGGCGCAGCATTACAACTGGAGGGAGGGGTTATGGACATCCTCGTGATGCTCGAGGAGAACCCCGATCACTCGCCGGTGCTGGCGCACGTGAACTCCGTCCCGTCGCCGCTGCATTCATCGGAGCGGCCGTCGCGAGATATCGTGACGCTGTACGGGGTACCAGATCCGGAGTCGGTGGCGCTGGCGCTAGCGGCAGCCGTCGAGTCGCACAGGTCGGACGATGGTCGCACTGAGCAGATTCGGCATCTCGGTGTGTGGCCGGAGCGGGGGGCGGTCGGGGATGCTGCCTGGAGGGATTCGGAGGGGCAGCTGGTGACATGCGATCTCGAGATCTCCCTCGAGTCGCTGCATTCGACGGCGAATCAGTTGCTGAGCGAATGCGGACAATTGATTCGGCGACTGGTTGCCGGGCTGTCGATGCCCGATTGGCCAGAGGGTGCACGCCGCGCGATCAGCGTCTCGATCGGGCCGATCGCCGGAATCACGGCACCTGTGTTTGCACCTCTGGAATCAGTCATCGAGCGGCTGAGAGAGGCGGACGGACTGGCGTTCGACACCGAAGGAGACTGAACGAGAACCTTGATTCGTCAGACTGAACCACTGAAGCACTGAAAGACAAAGCGCGGGGCGGACTCCAGTCCTCCCCGCGCTTTGCGTATCGTTGACATTTGGGCCATTGCCCAGCCGCGCCGGCCCTTCCAGTTTGGAGTCTCTTCTCACTCACACGTACCGAACGGGGGACAGCATGAGCGGTGTCCGCGTGCTGGTTGGAACCAAGAAAGGGGCGTTCATTCTCACGGCCGACGGCAAACGCGAAAGCTGGAACGTGAGCGGCCCGCACTTTCCGGGTTGGGAGATTTACCACATGAAGGGATCTCCGTTGAATCCGGATCGCATCTACGCATCGCAAACGAGCGGCTGGTTCGGCCAGCTCGTGCAGCGTTCCGACGACGGCGGCAAATCGTGGGAGCCGGTCGGCAACAAGTTCGCGTACGACGGCGTGCCCGGCACGCACCAGTGGTACGACGGCACGCCGCACCCGTGGGAATTCAAGCGCGTCTGGCACCTCGAGCCCTCGACGACGGACGCCGAGTCGGTGTACGCGGGCATCGAGGACGCGGCGCTCTTCCAGTCGAAGGACGGCGGCAAGGAATGGAGCGAGCTCTCCGGCCTTCGCGGCCACGGCTCGGGCCCGCGGTGGTCGCCCGGTGCGGGCGGGATGTGTCTTCACACAATTCTCATCGACCAGAACAATCCGGATCGCATCTACATCGCGATCTCCGCGGCCGGCGCGTTCCGCACCGACGACGGCGGCAAGACGTGGAAGCCGATCAATCAGGGCCTCCGCTCCGAGTACATCCCGGATCCGAACGCGGAGGTCGGCCACTGCGTGCACCATCTCGCGATGCACCAATCGAAGCCGAACACGGTGTTCATGCAGAAGCACTGGGACGTGATGCGCACCGACAACGGCGGCGACACATGGCACGAGGTGAGCGGCGATCTCCCGACCGATTTCGGCTTCGTGATCGACGTGCACGCGCACCAGCCCGAGACGGTCTACGTCGTGCCGATCAAGAGCGACGCCGAGCACTACGTGCACGAGGGCAAGCTGCGGGTGTTCCGGAGCAAGAGCGGTGGCAACGAGTGGGAGCCGCTCACCAAGGGCCTGCCGCAGAAGGACTGCTACGTGAACGTGCTGCGCGACGCGATGGCGATCGATTCGCTGGATCCGTGTGGTGTCTATTTCGGGACGTCGGGAGGCCAGGTGTACGGGTCGAATGACGAAGGCGACTCCTGGCAGCCGCTGGTGCGCGATCTCCCGGGCGTGCTCTCCGTCGAGGTGCAGACGCTGCAATGATTCGCGTGGTGCTTCCCGGTCCGCTGCGTTCGCTCGCGCGGATCGACGGCGAGGTGCAGGTGGACGTCGAAGGTCGCGCGACGCAGCGCGCGATCCTCGACGCCATCGAGTCGCGCTACCCGATGCTGCGCGGGACGATTCGAGATTATGGAACGCTCAAGCGTCGTCCGTTCGTGCGCTTCTACGCGTGCGAGCGGGATCTGTCGCACGAGTCGCCGGACGAGGCGGTGCCTCAGGCGGTGGCGGAGGGGAAGGAGCCGTTTCTGGTGATCGGGGCGGTGGCGGGGGGGTAGCGTTCGCGATCTCCGGGGCGTTCGAGCTTGGTGGGCTCGCATTCGAGGATGCAGTCCGGCTTGCGATCGTTTCATCGAGGTGCGACCTGTACAATGGTCGACCGCGGTGTCCGCCGCTCGCGAGATTTGCGCGCAAGACACATCTCTTGCGCGTCAAGAGTACACAGAATCAAAGATGTGTAGCACGCCCGGTCAGTCCGCATCTGGGCGATCCGTACCGATGCGATGTTCATTACAGTGTTATTGCAATCCAAGGTACGGCAAGTCGTTATTGCAATCCAAGGTACGGCAAGTCGGCGCCGACCATTGCGGATTCGACGACCATTTGCTATGAGCGGCTCGCGCCGATTCCGATCGAATACGGCGCCACAGGCGGGCGATGCGGCCACGGCGGAACTGTGTTCACGCCAGTGCAAGCCGACTAGGAGGATCAAATGACGTCGCGCCACTTGCTGTCGCTCTCTTCCGTTGTATTCGTCATGGGCCTGGTGCAGCTGTCGCTTCCCGCGACGAGCAGGGGCCGACGCGCGGCAAGCTCAGACTAGGTTGTGCGGACCGGTCTGCTATCTCGTATGCCCGGACAAAGACGTCCTCGAGGCTGACTGCCAAGCGCAAGGATCGGGTTGCCACACCGACAATGACTGCGGTGTGAGCTCGTGTGACAGCGGTGGTGGGTTCGAGGCAAGCTGCTCATAACGCCCAGTCCCACACTTGGCAGAGGTTGGCGTGCTCGCCGCCGGGCACGCGCGAGTGACAGTGCGTGAGCTCAAGGGAGGCACGCCGTGGCACACCGACTAGAACAGCTTGCAACAACCGCCGTGACCATTTCGGCGATGTGCGTTGCGGCGGCCGTCGTGCATCGAGAATTCATCTCACCGCCGCAGTCCGGTATGCGCACGGATATCCTCGCAGCGAGCCGCGTCGCTGGTTTTTCAGATTTGACGAGAGCTGGCATAACGATCGGCGACTCCGCCGCGCCGATCAAAGTCCTGGTCTTCTCGGACCTGGAATGCCCGGTTTGCCGTCGTTTTCATCAGCGACTAATGGAGGAGGAGGCGCGTTTCGGGAAGGAGGTCGCGGTCGTTTTTGTTCACTTCCCGCTCGCGATGCACCGGTTTGCGCGTCAGGCCGCTCAAGCTGCCGAATGCGCCGAGCGTCAGGGCCGATTCGGCGAGTTCGTCAATCAGGTGTACGAGAACCAGGATTCTATCGGCCTCAAGTCATGGAATCGATTTGCACATGATGCCGGCATCGATGATACGATATCGTTTGGTCGCTGCGCGTCGAGCCGTGTACCGGATCCTCGCATCCAACGTGGAGTGGATATCGGAACGAAGCTTCACGTGGAAGGCACGCCGACGGTCATCATCAACGGCTGGCGCTTCAACAATCCTCCCTTCGATTCTCTTGCGAGTGTCTTCCGCAACGTAATCCGCGGGCAGCCACCACTCGGCACCGCCGCTCATGTGAGCGGCTATTGACGCCGTAGGAGGATTGGGCTCGTGTTTCGGACCTGCGCGGTGTCAGGTTGTCTCACAGCGCTACTCGCGGCTTCGAGCGCTGCCCAGGTGATCACTGGCCGGATCATCGCAGCTGACAATGTGACGCCAGTATCAGGTGTGGTGATCGTTGCCGCGGACTCCACGGGTCAGTCGGCGCGTGCGCTCAGCGGGGCAACTGGTGAGTTCTCCATTGCGATTCCGCGTCCGGGCCGCTACACGGTTCACCTCTATCGGATCGGGTTTCGCCCGTTGGCTCACGCGCCAGTCGATGTCAGTGATTCGGGCCTCCACGGTTTGACGCTCGTCGCTCCCGGCGAAGTTGTGTTGCTTTCGTCATTGAGATCGCAGGCTCGCAGCTCGTCGTGTCGCATCGCGTCCGATTCCGGACTGGCTATCGCACGAGTGTGGGAACAGGGCCGTATCGCCATGCTCTCGGTCGGCTTGAGCGCCGAGTCGCCGCCTATCATCGCGGACTGGATCGAGTTCGACAGGACGTTAGCCACCGACGGTCGGCACGTTCGACACCAGTCCACGCGGCTGACCAGAGCGCCCACGACCCATGCATTCACGAGCCCGAATCCCGAGCTGTTGCACTCACAGGGATACGTCGTGCAGGCGCCTGATGGCGTTCAGTTCTTTGCGCCCGACGCCGCAGTGCTACTCAGCGACGACTTTGCGAACGATCACTGTTTTGAAATAGTGGGGGAAGACAAAGCTCATCCCAGTGCGATCGGGATTGCGTTCCACCCGAACGACTCAAGGAGCGGCGTCCCGGACATCGATGGTGTGGCGTGGCTGGAGAAGGCATCCGCTGAGCTACAAGAAGTAAAATTCGAGTACGTAAACCTGCCTGACGCGGTCCGGGCGGCGAGACCCGGAGGCGATGTGTCGTTCAAGCGCATGCCTCGTGGTGGCTGGATCATAAGTGCCTGGCAAGCGCGATTTCCTGTCCTTCAGCCACATGCCGCGATTAGCGACGGAGGGGCCAGGCGCCGCGTTTATTCTAGCTCAGACCTCGACCTCGTCGGCATGCAGGTCACGGGCGGGATCGTGAGTCGGGTGCGAGACGGAGGCGTGGTCGTCTATGAGTCACCAGGAGCGTCGCCTAAGCTTCGCTTCATTTCTCGTGACACGCTGGTTCCCGCCAGCGGGGTCGAGCTGACGCTAGAGGGAACTGATTTCCGCGGCGTCTCTGATTCGGCCGGCACTGTGGAGATTCCGCCCATTTTGGATGGCGACTTCGTACTCAAGTACCGCCTCGGATTGCCTGTACCGCTGCGCGATATCGTCTTCGAGGGCGAGATCGCGCCGAGCGCGAGTCCGATCGACTCGATCTTTCTCCCGACGGCCGACGAGATTGCGCGACGAGTGTGCGGAAAAAGTGTGGGAAGCCGATCGGGTTTGCTGATTGGGACGATTGAGGATACGCGCCCGCGCCGCTCCGGCACGCCGGTGATCCTATCGTGGCAAGAGCCGATGCAAGACAGTACTGGGTCATCTCATACCGAACGCACGCGTGAAGCCACGGTGGACAGCGCAGGACATTGGTGGGCGTGCGGCGTGCCACGACAGACGATCGTGACGGCAAGCATAAGCAGAGCGTCCGGCGTCGCATCAAACGTCGCTACGATCCCGCCGAATCAGGCTTGGAGGATGGTGAATCTGGCCATTCCATCGGAACCGGCGAAATCGGCGGCGTCATTCGGCACGACACCCCCTGACCAACGCCTGGAAATCACCGTTTTGGACGAAGGCGGACTACCTATACCTGGGGTCGAGCTTTCGTTATTGAAGGCGAGCACTCTGCAGCAACGCGCAAGTACCGATTCGGCGGGGCGTATCGTCGTCACCGAAATCGATTCCGGGCTCACGAGGGTAACCGCACGCAAGCTCGGTTTCGTCCCGGGCGCGATCGACATCCGGTTGGGCCGCGGCACGACTCGCGCTCCAATCATCCTCTCGCGTACGGCACCACCGCTCATGGACACAGTTCGCGTTTTGGCGACTGCGAACACCGACGCAAGAGCCCCCGGATTCGAGGAGCGGCGGCGCGATCATATCGCGGCGCTCAGTTTGGATGAGACGGACATCCGGGGGCGCAATGCGATCGGCCTTTCACAACTGCTAGTCGGAGTACCGTCATTATCGATATCTCAGGCCGGTGGCCGAGTGTCCTTCGAATCGACCCGTGGCGCGGTTTTTGAGCGCGGCAAGCTGGCCCCATGCCGCATGGTTGTCGTCGTCGACGGCATCGCGCTCAATCCAAGCGGCGAGGAGGTGCAGGCCGCTGCGTTGCCGCGTCCCGGCGACATTCATGCGCTCGAGGTCTTTGCCGGTGGCGCGACGTTGCCGCCGAACCTCGCAGTCCTCAGTACCTACAACCGGTGTGGGATGGTCGTGGTGTGGACTCGGTAAAGGTGAGCGCCGGAGTCGACAGAATTTCGAGCGAGACCGCGGCACAACGTTTGTGATCTGTCCCCGGCCGTCAGGCAGCCTCGGCATTTGTTGTCCGCCGTTATCCCCTTGACTCCCTCCGCCGCCGCGAGCAGGCTAAGACAGGGCAGGGTTTGGAGTCGCATGCCGAGGATCTCCACTCGCAGCACGACATACCGGCCATCCGGGGGCGAGCGCGTGTTCGCCGATGACAAGGGACGACTCTGGTCCGCCGCACACACGGGCGAGGCCGTGGTCTTCGCCTGCATCAGCGACGGCCGCCAATCCGGACGCGCGATTGGTGTGGATCTCGCGAGCCTCGACGAATCGGTCGGCGATGAGACCCTGCGTGCGTGGCTGAGTGCAGCCCCGCGTATCGGCACACTGCCGTAATCCGCGCCCGGCGCGGAGGAGGGATTCGTCGCTATGAGGGAGTATAAGGGATCTGAAATCCGCAACATCGCGGTGGTGGGTCACGGGGCGAGCGGCAAGACCAGTCTGGTCGATGCGCTCGCCTTCGTGTCAGGAAGCTCCAAGCGTCACGGATCGGTGAAGGACGGCACCGCGCTCACCGATCACGCCGCCGAGGAGATCGAACGCGGGTACTCGATCAACGTCGGGTGCGCATACGCCGAGTGGCAGGACACCAAGATCAACCTGCTCGACACGCCCGGGTACCTGGACTTTCAAGGCGACGCCGTCGCCGGACTCGCCGCCGCCGACGGCGCGCTGTGCGTGATCCCCGCCACGTCGGGGGTGGAGGTCGGCACGGAGCGCATGTTCCGCGAAGCGGTGCGCAGCCGCGATCCCGTCCTCTTCGTCGTCACGATGATGGACAAGGAGCACGCCGACTTCGATCGCGTCTACCAGCAGATCAAGCTGCGCCTCTCGAACAAGGTCATCCCGGTCGAGATTCCGATCGGCGAAGGGCCCGACTTCCACGGCGTGATCAATCTCTTCACGAAGAAGGCGCACCAGTACACGCGCGGCGTGAAGACGGGCGAGTATCAGGAAACTGAAATACCCGCCGAGGCCAAGGAGCAATTCGATCGCTACTACAGCGAGCTGATCGAGTCCATCTCGGCGACCGACGACAACCTCCTCGAGCACTATCTCGAGGGCGCCGAGATCACGCGCGACGAGGCCATCGCCGCGATGAAGGAAGCGATGAAGCGGATGGAGCTCTTCCCGCTCTTCTGCGTCTCGAGCGAGTTGAACTACGGCATGCAGGCGGTGCTGAGCACCGTCGTGGCGCTCATGCCGAACGCGTACGAGATGGAAGAGATGCACGCGTTCAAGGGCGCCGAGGGCGACGCGACGGTCGAGATCCACGCCCGCGACGACGCCCCGTGCGTCGCGCACGTGTTCAAGACGATGTCCGAGCCGCACGTGGGCGACGTGACGTTCTTCCGCCTCTACTCGGGCGTGATCGCCAGCGGCGACGAGCTGTACAACGCGACGCGGAGCGGCTCGGAGAAGCTCAATCATCTCTCGGTGGCGCAGGGCAAGGAGCGGATCGAGATTCAGCGGCTGCACGCGGGCGACATCGGCTGCGTGGCGAAGCTGCGCAACACGCACACGAACGACACGCTCTCCACGCGCCAGCATCCCGTGCGGCTGCCGCTGATCCGCTTTCCGGAGCCGACGATCCAGATGGCGGTGCACGCGCCGAACCGCGCCGACGAGGAAAAGCTCCAGTCGGGCATCCACCGTCTGCACGACGAAGACCCGACATTCGAGGTCTCATACAACGCGGAGACGCACGAGACGATCGTCTCCGGCCTCGGCGAGCGGCATCTCGAGGTGAATCTGGCGAAGCTCGCCCGCAAGTTCGGCGTGCACGCGGAGCTCACCAAGCCCAGGATCGCCTATCGCGAAACGCTCAAGGCCAAGGCGGAAGGCCAGGGGCGCCACAAGAAGCAGTCCGGCGGCCGCGGCCAGTTCGGCGACTGCTGGGTGCGATTCGCGCCGCTGCCGCGCGGATCCGGCTATCAGTTCGTCGACGAGATCGTGGGCGGCTCGATCCCGCGGCAGTTCATCCCCGCCGTGGACAGAGGCATTCAGGAAGCGGCGGTGCGCGGCGTGCTCGCCGGCTACCCGCTGGTCGACTTCAAGGTGGAGCTGTACGACGGATCGTTCCACACGGTCGACTCGAACGAGATGTCGTTCAAGATGGCCGGCATTCTCGCGTTCAAGGCGGTCGCGGCGCGGGCGAAGCCCGTACTGCTCGAGCCGCTCGACGAGCTCGAAATAGTAACACCTGATGACTATATGGGCGACGTGCTCGGCGACCTCTCGGCGCGCCGCGGGCACATCCTCGGCACGGAGCCGGACGACGCCGGGACGCGCATCCGCGCGATCGTCCCCCAGGCGGAGCTGTACGGCTACGCGAGCTCGATCTCGTCGATGACGCAGGGCCGGGCGACGTTCAAACGCTCATTCAAGGGTTATGAAGAAGCGCCGCACGAGGTGGCGCAGAAGGTCGTCGAGGAGCACGCCAAGGAGCGCGAGGAGGAGCTGGTGGCGCACTGATGCGGGCCTCGCACACACGAAACGCGGCACAGCGAGCGATCGCTGTGCCGCCTTTCGCATCGACCGCTCAGGCAATCACGGTTTCATGCCGTTGGGCCAGACGGCTTTGCTCAACACGTAGGTGTAGATGTCCTCTTCGGCGGTGAGCGACGCGAGCAGCGCGTTCAGCTCGTTCTGCTTCACCGCCGCCATCTGAGTCTTCAGCATCGGAGGGACCGGCGCGCCAAGAGACTTCGTCGCGCCGTCGATCGCCGCCTGACCTTGCGCGGCGATCTCGTGGAGGTGGTTGCGGTAGTCGTCGTACGCCGGCGCGACGGACCTCAGAAAGTCATTCGCCGCCGCATTGACCGCGGCGTCGTACTCGGCTTTCGGATCATCGCCGCACGATGTCTCGATGCAGCGGTTGATCCGCGGATTGTACTCCTTGAAGAGTTGATCGAGCTTGCGCTCGTACGGCGCCTCGAGCGCGGGAAGCGTCGTCAGGCCGAACGTCTGAACGGTCTTGCTGAAGTCCATCGTCATTGGGCCCGCGACCTGAAGGATGCGCCCCATCGCCTGCCCGGCCGCGGCCGTCATCCGTCCGCCGCCCCGCATCATCGCCGCGTAGTCCGCGGAGCTCGGGCCTGCCGCGACTCCGCGCATCGCGGCTTCGATCGGGGCCATCCAACCTTTGATGCGCTTCCGCAGCGGCTCGCCCGCGACGTCGCCTTTCGCCGTCGTCTCCTTGTCCGACGTGGGCGTGATCGGCCCGTAGCGCGAGAACGCCTGGGCGACCGTCGTCGGCAACGCGGGCACGTCGGCGAACGATTGCAGGGCGGGAATGTCGCTGATGCCCTGCGCCACGCTGGACGCGACGCCCTGGCCGCGCGCATCGCGCGAGCCGGCGACCATCGTCAACGCGCAGATAATAATACCAGTTTGTACGTATGCTCTCATCGTGTCCCTCACGGTCTCACCATCGTTTCCAGCGCGGCCCAATCCAGATGGTCGCGAATGCGTTCGCCGTGCGCCCGGCGCTCGGGCTCGTCGGGCGAGTGTGCGGGCGCGATGCCCGATTGCACGAACGGCAGGTCGACGATGATGATCTGCGCCTTGCTCGCGGGCAGCGTTCTGTCGAAGAACGCGGGATTGAGCGTGATGAGCCTGACGGCGTCGGGATCGCCGGGAGCCGCGAGTGTCGAGTCAGCGATGTCGTTGTGCCGAATCGCGGCCGGCGCGGCGCGCTCGCTCGGGCTCATCGCGTCGAGCGTCGCTTGCCGTGCGGCGATCATCTGGTCGGACACTTTGAACGCGCTGTCGTAGAGCGCGCGGAACTTGGCGTCGAGCGCTTCGTAATTGATCTCCTTGCGCGTGCGCGCGACCTTGGCTCGCATTCCCAGGATCTCGAGGCGCATGTAGCGTTCGCGCGTCACTGGCAGGTACAGCGGTTCCGGGCGGTTCGTCATCACGACGCATTCGGCGTCGTAGATCGGATGGCCGCGAAACTCACCGGTCTGGCGCAGACCGGTGAGAATCGGAGGGCCGCCGTCGAGCATCGGCTTGCCGCGATCCTCGATCTGGTAATCCTCGTCGTACGTGCTGCACCCGGTGAGCGTGTTGGCGTAGACACTGATCGGCGTTTTACCGGATGCATCGGGATCGGGCTTGCCGTCCTTCAGGAAATAGCCCCAGTACGCGCCGGCGACGCCGGCCGAATAAGGCATTGCGCCCGCGGCGAGGGTCGTGTCGCGGCCGGCGACGATGCGGCGCAGGTTGACGGTGTAGCCGACCGGCGCCGCGATCGCGGAATCGCGGCGCAGCACGTCGAGGATCGATCCGGCGAGCGAGAGCGCGGCACGGCGTTCCGCGATCGGGAGCACCCGCGTCCCCGGCGTCGCGTCCGCGTCGACGCGGAGCGAGCCATGACGCGACTCGTCGGCGCGGTACTCCTGCGCGCGCAGGCGGGACGCCGCCGAGAGGGTGAGTGCGAGCGCCGCGGCGAGCAGCGGTGCGCCGCGGCGAGTCATCGGCGTGCTCACTGTTTCACGAACTCCACGCGGCGGTTGTTCGCCTTGCCCTCCGGCGACGTGTTCGGCGCGATCGGCTTGCTCGCGCCGTATCCCTTCGCGGTGAGCCGCGACCCGTCGATGCCTTGCGCGACGAGCAGCGTCTTCACGGCGTCGGCCCGCGCCTGCGACAGCGTCATGTTCGCCGCCGCGTTGCCGTCGGAATCCGTGTGGCCGCCGATCTCGAGCTTCAATGTGGGATTGCTATTGAGCAGATTCACGATCTGCCGGATCGTGCCCATCGACTGCGGCTTCACGTCGGACTTGTTGACGTCGAACAGGATGCCGTGGCTGATGATCCGACCGTCCTTCGTGAGCTCGTCGAGCAGATTCATGCCGCCGCCGGCGGCGATCCGCACGTTGGTGAAGCGGATCGGGTGGCCGCTGACGCGCCCGCCCATCGTCAGCCACTGCGGGGTGACGCCGACGTCGGGCGCGACGACGACGCGGTATTGATCGATGTAGGCCTTGATCGTGTGGTCCTTGAAGACCACGGCGCCGTGGTGCCAGTGCTCCCAGAACTTGTCCTGCTCGCCGTCCTTGACCGCCGGATCGCTTCCCGAAAACTCCAGCGCGTTGCCGTTCTCTCCCAGCCGCGGGAATTGCACGTGGACGGCGCCGGCCTCGCTGAATCTGATCTCGCCCACGTCATCGCCCTTGGCCTCGGCGTAGTGGATCAGGATCTTGGTGCCGTCCCAGGCTTCCTTGGTGGGCATGTAGTCGAATTCGACGGTGAAGCTGTTCCCGAGATAGCTCGTCGACGTGAGGCGCGGCGCGAGCCTGGCGTCGAGGCCATCGGTGAGCACCATCGTCGGCACGCCGTTCACGTCGTTTACCGCGCCCTGGCCCTCGAGCAGCTTCCAGTGCGCCGGCAGCTCGCCGTCCTGGTCGCTCCGGAAATCGTCGTCGAAGAGAATCGTGTCGCCGGGCACGAAGTCATAGTTCTGATATGCCTGAATGCTCGCCGGCGCGTTCGCGGCGCCGCCCGCGGGCGCGGCGGCGGCGACGGCGCTGGCCGAGTCCGCGCTCGACACCTTCTCGCCCTTGGCGTCGGTGACGACGACCGGCTTGTCCTGCTGCTCCGCCTGCGTGATGCACTGCTTGTTCGTGATCGCGCACGTGACGGCGCCCGTCGCCTTGTCGACGGCCTTGCCGGTGAGCGTGTCGGCGGTGCTGTCGATCTTCTTCGAGATCTTCTCCTGGGCCTTGGCCTTGATACGCCCCAGGATGCCCTGGGCGGGCAGCGGCGCGGCGGCGGCGAGTGCCAGGACGATGAGCGCCGGAACGAACGTGCGGGATCGCGACATGTGATGCCTTCCTCAGATGAGCGTCAATTAGAATACTGGTATATCAAACTACGAAACACGGATCGTGGCGTAGCCGAGGGTGACCCGGTGCGCCGGCCGGCCGGGGTCCACGGCCTTGGCGAAGCAGCCGGTGACGATGTAGGTCGTGGGCGGCATCGCATCGCTCGGCGCGACGACGATCTCGCACGTGCCCGTCACCGGCTGGCCCGCGCTCGTCGCCCGCGCGAGGGCCTCGAGGCGGGTGGTCGTTGGTGAGTCGGGAAGCGTGATCCAGATCTCGGGGACGCGCGGCGCGTCGGATCTCCCGCGCGTGCCAGCCTGTACGACGCGGCGCGCGCCAACCGCCGGAAGAACCAGATCCAGCGCCGCGGTCGGGCCGATCACCTCACGGCCCAGGCGAAGCGTGACCGTGAACGGCGGCCGCGAGCGGGACGGGCTCGCGGCGAACAGGAGCAGGGCAGCAAGCGACGAACGAAGCGAGAGCGATGAGAGCACAGGCGCTGTGCGGGGGCTCGGGTGACCTTTCGCGGCGCGGGACCGGCCCGTAGGTTCGACGCGACGCCCGCAATCTGCGCCCGAGCCATCCGCGCGATCTCAACAATGTCAACATGAGTCCCGACAAATACTTCCGGCTTCGAACGCTCGGCGCATTTTCGCTCGAAGTGGTCGCTGGTGATGCGGGAGCTCGCGTGTCGATGCGGCCGCGCCACCTTGCTATTCTGACGCTGCTCGCGACGTCGTCCAAGGAAGTGCGCCGGGACGCGCTCGCCGCGATGTTCTGGGGCGAGGAGACGGACGCGAGGGCCCGCCACTCGCTCAGCAACGCGCTTTCCGCTCTCCGGCAGACGCTCGGCCCGTCGTCGATCACGGCGCGGCGCGATACCATAGAGCTCGCGGCCAACGTCCGGCTGGCGGTCGACGCGATCGAATTCGCGGCCGCCTGCGAAGCCCGCGATGACGCGCGCGCCGCGGTGCTCTACCAAGGCGAATTCCTCCCGGAGCTCGTCGTGCAGGACGCGCCGGAGTTCGAGGCGTGGATCGCGCGCGAACGCGGGCGGCTCGAGTGTCTCTTCCTGGCGATGTGTGAGCGGCGCGCGCCCGTGCTGCTCAAGGCCGGTGAGTGGGACGCGTGCGCGGCGCTCGCCGACGCGTGGCTGAGAGCCGCGCCACGCTCGACACTCGCGTTCACGTCACTCCTGCGCGCGCGCTCGGGACCGGCGACGGCCGTCGCGCTCCGCGCCGCGCTCACGGAATTCGCTCGCCTGCGCGATTGGCTCGACTCGGAGTACGGACTTCGGCCCGACGCGACCGTGCTGGACGTGGTGCGCGAGCTCGAGGAGCGTTTGGTCGTGACGGAACGATCGCTTGCTGCATCGCTCCGGCCCGATGACCCGCCCGCGATCGTAACCCGCGCGCCCGACTTCGACGGCGCCAACTCGAAGCGCGCGCGGCCGCGCTCGTCCGCGAGCTTGCGTTACGCGTCGCTGACCTTGGGAGCCGTGGTCTTGCTCGGCGCGGTGTTCGTGCGCTCGACGCGAAGCACGCATGCGAGCACCATCACGCCCGCTCGTCCAATCGTCGCGATCACGAGCATCGCGAACCTGCGCCCGGATACCTCGCTTGCTTGGCTGGACGACGGACTACCGCAGTTGATCAGCGACGACCTCGCCGCTGGTGGGACGATCGAGGCGGTCGCGCCGATGCGGGTGCGCGACGTGCTCGCGCGCCGCGGAACGGCGTCGGCAGCGTCGCTGTCGCAATCCGATGCGTTGGACGTCGCGCGTCGTGTGGGCGCGACGTGGTCGGTGCGCGGCTCGCTGACCGGCGGTGGCGGTGCGTACATCCTCAACCTCGACGTGCGCGAAGTGGCGACGGGGGCGGACGTCGAGAGCTTCACCGTGATGGCGAAGAATCCCGTCACGCTCGGCGAGCTCGCGGCGGCGCGGCTGCTCGACATGGCGACCTCGGCGCCGGGCGGATCGAACGCGCCGCCGCGATTCGTCGCGGCGGCGGCGAGCCCGGAGGCGTATCGCCATTTCGTCCTCGGCCTCCAGGCCGAGGGCGAGCGCCGGTTTCCCGTCGACGAGCGCGAGCTCGACGCCGCGATCGCGCTCGATTCGTCGTTCATGGACGCGCTGCTCGCGCGCCGGGACCTCGCGCGCGTGCGGAGTGAGGACGCGCTCGCGCGACGTCTCGATTCTCTGATCGCGCGGCACGCCGACCACATGTCGGAGTGGGACCGCATGCGCGACGAGACCTATCGCGCGCTGTACGCCGCCGAGGTCGATCGGTCGGAGGCGTTGGCGGCGCGACTCGTCGAGCGCTTTCGCCGCGATCCGCGAGCGTACGACGTGCGCGCGGAAGTTCTCGGCAGCCACGGCAAATGGCTCGCGGCGGATTCCGTTCTGCGGCAGGAGCTGTCGCTCGACTCGCTGGCGATCGAAGCCGGCGAAGGTCCGTGCGCGCCGTGCAGCGCGTACTCGGGGCTCGTTGCCATTCGATTGATGCGCGGCGACATCGCAAGCGCTGAGACGGCGGCGCGGCGGTGGGTCGCGCTGCAGCCCGGCGTGCCCGGTTCGTGGGACATGCTGTCGATGTCGCTGGAGTTCGGCGGAAAATTCGACGACGCGATCGACGCGGCGCGCCGGACGGTCTCACTCACGACCGATCCGTCGCTCGCCGGCGATCTCGCGCGCACGTTCATCATCGCGCGGCGGTTCGACGAAGCGGATTCCGTGATTCGCGTGCTGCAGACGAGCGGGCCGATCGGCCGCCAGCGCGCGGCCGATCTGTCGCTCACGATCGAACGGGAACGAGGACAGTTCCAACGCGCCGCGGCGATGCCGAACGCCACCGCGCGCGCGCTCGGCCTCGAGCTCGTGCAGGCGGACAATCTCGTGCGAGTGGGGCGGATGGCCGACGCTCGCCGCTTGTACGAAACGTCGGGCCATTGGTCGGCGCCGCGCCAAGCCGCGGCGCTCGATCCCGGTCAAGCGCGCGCGTTCGCCTGGGCGCACGCGCTGGAAGGCGACGCGCTCTGGCGCTCCGGCGACACGATCCGCGTGCACGCGCTGGCCGATTCGGTGCGCGTGATCGGCGCGCGGAGCTACTACGGCCGAGACTGGGGGCTGTATCACCATTTAAATGGATTGCTCGCGCTGTCGCGGCACGACACCGTGACCGCGGAGCGCGAATTGTCGGCGGCGCGCTATGGCGTCGCCGGCTGGACGACGACGGTCGCCATGCTCGCGCGCATTCGACTGGCGCACGGCGATGGCGCAGGCGCGGTTGCGTTGCTTCGCGACGCGTACGAGGGGCCGCTCGACGCGATGGGGCGTTATGTCACGCGGACGGAGCTGGACGATCTGATGGCGCTGTCGTTCGCGCGCGCCGGGCAGCTCGACAGTGCGCGCGTGTATGCGTCGCGCGTGCGGGCGGCGTGGCGCGATGCGGATCCGGAGATTCGTCGGGGATTGGCGTCGCTGCCGTAAGGGGCGGGTGGGGCGGCCTGGACGCGCTAGGCCGTGGCGCCGGGAGCCTGAGCGTTCAGGCGTGTGAGCGAGCCGCCTAGTTGTTGCGGGTCTCTGCATACCAACAGCTCCCACTGTCCCGCGCGGCCCCAGCGGTTCACGGCGGAGACCCAGCGTTTCGCGAACTGGGCCTTCGCGCGATCGCGCTCGTCTTCCTCGCCTTTGATCTCGAGCAGCAGATGCAACCCGTTGGTGAGCCGCACTACGAAATCGGGATAATACGAACTCGAAATGCCGAGATACTCATACGGAATCGCGAGCTCGAGGTGGTCGTTTCGAGCGTACGCGTCGACAGCGGCGGACTGCTCGAGCCGGAACACGGCAGCCTGCTCCCAACTTCCGGTGTCCGCGACGACTTGATCGATCTCGCTCTTGGTCGTCGGTACGCACGGCCGAACCGTCTTGAAGCTCACGCGACTCGTGTCACCCATCGTCCGAGATCGGTTGAGCAGCGGCAGTAGCGGCGGCTCGCCGGCGTCCGCATCCGGCTCGATGGCGGCGAGCAGTCGCTCGACGGTCCGCTGCATGTACGTCTCGAGGCCGAGCTCGCGCATGTCGCAGCCGCGCGCCGACACGCGCGTGTCGACGTACTGATCGACGATTCGGAAAATCTGCGGAAAGAGCTGGTGTCGCGATGCGAGTGCAATCTTTGCCTTGGGAGCAGCAGCCTCGGTGAGCCGCCTCACGATCTCACGGGCAATCTCGAATTTGATCGTCTGCAGGTGGGTCGACGCGTAGTACGCCTGGCGATCCTGAAGCTCTCGCTGGAATCCGGTCGACGCGCCGGGCGCGCCGGCGTGATACCCGACCTGTGGCGTGACATACACGGCGGTCGGATTGCGATCTGGCTCGAGCAAGAGCGGCTCGATCTCCGAAACGCGCGCGTGTACGAGATTGCTGCGTAGAGCCGCGACGTACCCATCGACCAGTGGAAAGCGAATGGAATACCTCGCGCGCTCCGGCATCGATCGGACGTGGTTCTTTGGCGCATCCTCCGGTCCGGGCGCTCCCGACTCGCGGCCCTTGAATGGAATGATCGAGAACGGAACGCCGTACACGTCCACGTACTCTTCGGTGAGAAGGCCGGTCACCGGATCCGGCGTGTAGTCCATGCGGCGAAGCCCGCGCCCGACGACCTGCTCGCACAGGAGCTGGCTGCCGAATGCGCGGAGGCCGAGAATGTGGGTCACGTTGTTGGCGTCCCAGCCCTCGCTCAACATCTGCACGCTGACCACGCACCGCACATGCTCCCCGGGCGCGCCGTGTTTGCCGACGGTGGAAACGATCTCTCGCAACTGCTCCGCGGCGTCTTTCTTTGACACGCCCGACGCGCTCTCCGCCTCGGCGAGCAAACGAGAGTCGATGCGTAGGGTTCGTCTCTCCGTCGGCGTGTTTGCGAAATACTCTTTGAATGCGAAGTTGCTCTGCCCGTAGATTGTCTTGCTCTTCGTTTTGCGAGCCTTAGCCGGCTGTTCGTCGCCACCATCTTCCGAGTCATCATCGTCGCCATCCGCCGGTACGACGCGCTCACCAGAGATCCGCTCGAAAAAGAATTCGGCGATCTCGGTGTTGTCGCATACGATGATGAGCACGGGTGGAACGAATTCCTGGCCCGGTCGCGCCGCGGCGTTGCGCTCGAATCGCTCGACCCACTGGCTGGCCAGCGTCGCGAGCGCGTCTTCGGTGTTGCGCCACACGACCTCTGGTTTTGGCTTGCCGCCCGGAAGCTTCTCGCCGGCGCTGAGTCGATCCGTCACGTGCCGCCAGAGCGCGAAGTACTTGGGCTCGGGTCGTCCGGTGGTGTCGCTGACCGGAATGCGCGGGATCTTCACGATCCCGCTCTCGATCGCGTCCACGAGACCGAAGTCGCTTACAAGCCACGGCAGCGGCGAGCCCTCGGGGTAGCCGCTCCCCTGTAAATAGAACGGCGTCGCGGAGAGGTCGACGCAACACTGCACCCCAACGGCGGCGTTGAGGCGATCGATGCCCGCAACCCACACGGTCGCTTCCTCGCGCTCCAAGCGTTCGTCGCGCGAGAGCTGTTCGTCGCCCACGGGCGCCGGCCGGTACGCGTGGTGTGCTTCGTCATTCAACACCAGAATGCGCCCGCGTTCAGCGAGTGAGCCGAGCACGCGCTTGGCGAACGCTTGGCTGGACTCCTCGCCTTTGTTCACGACCGCGTACGTCTTTCCTCCTTCGGCGTGCTCGGATTCCGGTGCGAAGGCGTGCCAGTTCGTGACGAGCACGACACCTTTTCTGAGCTCACTCATGAGAGAGCTCGGAAGAATGTCGAATTGTTCGTAGTAATTGGCTGCGTCCTCAGGCCGAAGCACCTGTAGGCGTTCCTTGATCGTCAAGTTCGGGCAGACGATCAGCGCGGCGCTGGGGAATCGGTCGTTCCCTCGAACGCGGCCGCGGTTGCAGAACGACCATGCGACGAGCATGGCCATCACGATCGTCTTGCCGCTCCCCGTGGCCATCTTGCAGCCGTACCGATAGAGCGGACGCAGCTGCGGATCGTTGGGCCGATCGACTAGAGACGCATAGCGGCCGAGCCGCTCTTCGGCGATGAACGAGACTCGCTCGCCGCGCCTGAGACGCTCGAAGTCGTCGAGCGAGAGCCGCGGCTTGAATCGAGGCGTTCGCCCCGATCCAAGGATCTCGTTCAGGTAGATGATGGTCTCGACCGCCTCGATCTGGCAAAAGAAGAGGCGCCGCGCTCTATCAGTGCGCGTCCAATGCCGGAGGAGCTGCTTCGTGACGGGAGTGGCTCCCTCCCACTCCGATGCGCGCCAGCGGCGCACATCGTCACGCAGCGCATTGACCAGCTCGAGGGGATCGCTCTCCTCCTGCGCGAACGCGGAGAGCTGCCCCGAGCTCGTCCGTTCGCTGCGAAACCAGTAGCTTGCCGCGCGTCGCCCCTCGGTCTTTGCCGCCGCGCCCGTTTGCGTATCGTAGCGCCAGTGCCAACCCGGCTCGTCGTACGGGCTGCACAGGATTGGTGTCGGTACCGGCTGAATCGGCAGCCGTTGCTGACCGCGAGCTTCGGCATCCGCCGATCCGACGTGTGTGCGTCGCGTGGCCATGTGAGTCTTATGAACTCGGGCGCCGTCAGCGCGAGGAGGCGCGCGCCCTCGCGACGGGCTCGAGGCGATGCACGCGCATGACCTCGTTCCCGCGCGGATCAATGACCTTCACGGCGCACCGGTGGTGTTTGCCGGGCTCGAACGGCAGCGATGTAGTGCCCGAGAGAGCCGCAAAACGCTCCTCGTCGAGGTAGCCTTTGAGCGCGCGGGCGAGTTTGTCCCACGCGGTCCGGTCGGGGAAGAAGGCTTGCGTCACGCAGAACGTGCGGCCGTCGTAGTCGGTATCGACGAACCACGCCGCGACCTTGTCGGCACGGGTGGGGACGATCGTATTCGCCACCGGGTCGTAGATGTCGACGCCGTCCATCGTGACCGTGAGCGTCCCATCCGCGTGATGATCGAGCGTGGTCCGAGGCGTCCCGAATACCGTGAAGATCTGCGAGCTCGGAGTGTTCTTGAGGAGACCGCCCATCTGCACGTCGGGACGGATGTGCGCGAGATGCGCCCGTACGCGCGGGTTCGGATCATCCTGGATAACCGCTTGCGCGGCGCCATCGAAGTTGAAACCGGCGAAGATCACATCGTCGAAGCCTCGCCGCGACGCGGCGTGCAACGCCTCTTCTACCTGCAACGCCGTGATCGGGCCGTGCTGCGGGCCGAAGCTCACGGCTAGGCGCCGTCGCTTTCCGTTGGCGGCGTTCCACTCGCCTTCGGCTTGGAGGAACGGCTCATCGAGCGCGTCGAGGCGGGAGACCTTCGCGACCTTGTTATCCGGGAATCGCACCCCGTCGGCGAGCAGCAAGCGTCGCATCTGATCGATGTACGCTTCGCCATTGAAGGCATCAGCGGCGGATGATGCCGGGCCGAAGCTCTCGAGATCGCCGTCGACCGACTCGATGGGCGAATCATCCATCGATTCTTCGGCGGGCATCACGGCTTCGACGGTGAATGGGCCACTCACGCGAACGACGCCTGGGATGACCTCGGGCTGGTCGACGAGCTCCTCGGGTTCGGCGTTGGCGGCGATCGCGGCATCGACTTCGTCCATCTTGGCGCGCCAGGCGGCGCGATATTCGGCGAGCGCGGTCTTCAAAGGCGCGGGCCACTCGTCATCGGTATCGAACGGAACTTCCCACTCGCGCCATTCTGATTCCGGCAACAGCCAGCGGCGGCGGTCGGCGTCGGTGACGGAGCGCTTGCCCTCCCGTTGCTCTTTCTCGGCGAGCTTGGCTTTGAGGCGGCGGCGGAGGTCGGGCGAGACCTTCTTCAGCACGGCGTTGAGCTTGGTGAGCCTTGCCTGGAGGATCGGCTCGTGGCGGGCGAAGATCGGATCCAGCCCCGTATTCTGGGCGATGGACTTGAGCGTGATATGGGGGACAGTCTTGTAAACGAAGCCGTTGGCGGGGTCGCCCTCGTTGTGCGCGCGGTCGTGGTCGGTCTTCGGCGGCTTGGTCTTGTACTGCTCGAACTTGGATGTGAGCAAACGCTGGCGAGCGATTGCTAATGCGACGCGGGAGGAGTCGATGGTGATCCAGCGGCGGCCCCACTGCTCGGCGACGTAGGCGGTGGTTCCCGAGCCGCAGGTGGGATCGAGGACGAGGTCGCCGGGGTCGGTGGTCATCAGGAGGCAGCGTTCGATGACCCGCGAATTTGTCTGAACGACGTACACTTTCGCCCCCGCAAATCCGCTGCTGCCAGTATCAGTCCAGAGATTATTCAGCGGGAAGGCGGGAAAATCATTCAGATATCGCTTGTAATACAGGCGCTGCCCGATCGGAATAGTTCGATTGGAATTCACTAGGCGTCGTAAGCCAGCCGCCGTCGTCTTCCAGAGAGTATTCGTAGGCGGCGAGTACGTACGATCCTCAAACTCGAATGGACCGGATAGCTTGTCCGAATGCCCAGCAGACGAAAGTGTATCTGGACGTACGAATTTCCAGCGGCTTGCCTGATCTTCGCCAAGCGCCTGGACCTCCGCCGCTCTAGCCGGCCGTGGATTCTCAGGCCATGTCTCCACCCAGGTGTACTGACCCGAGCCTTCGGTACCGAGCGACTTCGGCAAATACAGTTGCTGGTATTTAAGCCGCTGTCGGTCACGAGCGTACCACAATAGGTAATCCGCGACCGCCGCGACGACCTCAACGCCAGCGGGCGTATTTGCACTCGAAGTCTTTCGAAATTGGATTGTGGCGCACGAGTTCTCCGCCCCAAACACCTCATCCATCACCGCCCGCACCCTGTGCAGATTCTCATCAGAGATCTGTACAAAAATGCTCCCGCTGCCCGTCAACAGCTCCCGGCACAGCATCAGCCGGTCCCGCAGATACGCCAGATACGAGTGGACGCCGAGCGTCCACGTATCGCGGTACGCCTTGATCATCTCCGGCTCGCGCGTGAGGTCCGACTCCTTGTCCTTCACGTCGCGCTTGCCGATCTCGCTCTGAAAATTGCTCGCGAAGCGGATCCCGTACGGCGGGTCCAGATAGATCATCTGCACCTTGCCGGCGAGATCCTCCCGCTTCGCCAGGCTCGCCATCACCTGCAGGGAGTCGCCGAGGATGAGGCGATTGGCCCAGTCCACGTCGTGCTGGTAGAACTGCACGGCTTCGCGGTACGGCTGCTCGGGATCGGCGAACAAGTCGCGCTGCACGTCCTCCCGCTTCGCCATTCTGAGAATGGCCTGCGCGCTCACGCGTTCGTGAATGTGCAGCGCGACGGGATCGACGACGAAACCTCTCGCCTCGCGCTTGCCGGCCCATTCGAGCCATGGCTGATGCTGACGTAGACCCATCAGCACGGCCCGCGCTTCCGTCTCGGTCAGCGGCCGCCGGGTGGCCTCATCGAGCAGCTCCGGGAGCACGTCGGCGCCGCCCGTCGGGTCAAAGCGGAGCTCGGGCGACAGGTGCGGGTCGTACGAGTACTGGACCTTCGGCGTCTCGCGCACGCGTCCCTGCGCGGCGAGTCCCGCGGACGGAATGTTCTTGCGCTGCGCGTCGTAGCGGAAGCCGGTCGGCTCGGCCGTGCTCTCACCGTCTGAAGATTTCCGTCGACGCGCCACGCACTGTCCTCGAAGAGCATTGCGCGCGAGGGCGTGCGCGCAGTAAGCTCCCACGTGTACAGAAGAATTTAGAACAAGTTTTCGAACAGAGGGTAAGCGCGCGCGGGAGGCCTGTCAATAATGGCCGCCCGTCCTCTGCCGTCGCTTTCAGTTCTACGCGAGTCGATTCAACGACGTGTCGACGAAAGCTCGCTGCGCGAAACGGCGATCGAAATCGGCATCAACAGTCACACCGCCTTGCGCCGGTTTCTTCGCGGCGAGACGAAGAACCCGCAGCCCGACACTCGCGAGGCGATGAACCGCTGGTACGTAAAGCGCGTGCTCGGCGAGCCGACGGTCCCCAGAGAGTATGTAGATACCGCCATCTCCTGGCTCCGCACTTGGGCGCGCGAAGATGCCAAGGCAAAGCACGTGAACGAGCGTCGCCTGGACGAGATCGTGAAGGAGATTCGCGACGACTGAGGCGCGTCAGTCCTCGATCAACCCCTTCGCCGCCTCCACGATCCGCCACGCCGCCGCGATCACCGCGCGTCCTTCCGACTCGTTGGGAATCGGCGCCTGCTCCGGATACCGAATGCCGATCGCGTATCGATTCAGCGCTTCGCACTCCGCCGCGAACGGCGGAAACTCGTAATCGAGCGCGCGAAGTCCGGCGATGAGCTGATCCAGATCATGAACGCGCGGCGGGTGTTCGCCGCGCTGAATGAACAGAGTCTTCAGATGCTTCTCGGCGGCCTGCTGCGCGTGAAATCCTGCCGCTCCCCACGCGGCGCTTTCGCCCGCCTCCAGGTTCATCTCGACCACACGAAGATCCTGGTCAATGCGCTCGAGCCAGGCCTTGACCGATTCGTATGGCCGGCGCTCGCGCACGCGATCGCGGCGCGGTGATGTCGGCCGCAGCGCGTCGCTGCTCGCGCCGGGCGGGTACACGACGATTCCGTCGCGCGCGATCTCCCAGTCCATGTACCCGGGATCGTCACGCTTGCGCTCGATCTCACCCGGCTGGCGCACGAGCACGTCGATCGAGCAGCCGCGCTTGGCGGGCGCGAGCGCCTCGGTCACGCGGCCGTGCGCCTTCCAGTAGTCGGCCCATTCGAACGGGAGCTCGACCACGATATCGTAGTCGCTATCCGGACGTGCATCGCCGCGCGCGCGGCTTCCGAACAGGATCACGCGTGTCGGCTCCACTCCGTCCACGATGGAGCGAACGATCTCGTCGAGTCGAGTGTCCGAGGTCAGCGGCGCGCGGAGGATCATGCTTGCACGCTACCCTCGGCGGGGCCGAGCGCGCAACTCGGCCCCGCCGCCGCTCACGTCCCCGTGCGCCGCTTCCGCGCGACGGTCTTCCCGCCGCTCTTCGCGGCCGTCTTCCGCGGCTTCTTCGCGACTTGAATCGGCACGATGTCCGACTCCGCCGCCGCGGCGTCCCCGCACGCCGAAACCGAGATCGCCGGCTGCTTGGGCTGCTTGTACACGTACCGATCACCCGCGTAGTTGCGGAAGATCACTTCGTCTTCGTTGATCTCTTCCACGTACTCCGGAAGGAGCGGGACTTTGCCGCCGCCCCCCGGTGCGTCGATCACGAAGTGCGGCACGGCGAGCCCGGACGTCCAGCCGCGGAGCGCTTTCACGATCTCTAAACCCTTCTCGACGGTCGTGCGGAAGTGCTCGCCGCCAGCGACCTGGTCGGCCATGTAGATGTAGTACGGCCGCACACGCGCCTTCATGAGCTTCTGCATCAGCTCCTTCATCACCGCCGGATCGTCGTTCACGCCGCGGAGGAGCACGGTCTGGCAGCCGAGCGGGACGCCGGCGTCCGCGAGGCGCCCGAGGGCGGCGACGGTTTCTGGCGTGAGCTCGGCCGGATGATTGAAGTGCGTGTTCATGTATACGGGATGGTACTTCTTGACCATCTCGCAGAATTCCGGCGTGATCCGCGACGGGAGGTGCGACGTGATGCGGCTTCCGAGTCGGATGATCTCGACGTGCGGGATCTCGCGCAGCCGCTGGAAGAGATACTCGAGCCGGCGGTCGGAGAGCATCATCGGATCGCCGCCCGACATGATCACGTCGCGCACTTCAGTGTGATCGCGAATGTACTGCAGCGCCGACTCGTACTGATTGAGCGGAATCTTTTCCGGATCGCCGACCTTGCGGCGCCGCGTGCAGAAGCGGCAGTAGGTCGCGCACACCGGGCTCACGAGAAAGAGCACGCGGTCGGGATAGCGGTGCGTGATGTTCGGCACGGGCGAGTCGCCGTCTTCGTCGAGCGAGTCGATCACGCCGTCGACGATGTCGAGCTCCTGCGTCGTGGGCACGTACTGCTGCCACATCGGGTCGCCGACTTCCTTGATCGTATCGAGCGAGTTCTGCGTGATGCGCATCTGGAAGTTGTCGAATGCGGGCTGGAGCCCGTCGACGTCGATGACGTCGGGGCCGAACTTGCCCGCGAGCTTGTCGAGGGTGTCGATGCTCTCGTGCAGGACCTTCTGCCAATCGCTCATTGCTCGACAACTCCGCTTGAAAGGAGAATCACAACCGCTTCGTGTAGATCGCCCGGTCGTCGACCGGGGCGTAGTAATCCTTCACCACCGCGGCGCGCGCGTAGCCGCGTACCTCGTAGAAATGCCGGGTCGGCGCGTAGTCCGCGCGCGACGATGTCTCGACCACGATGAGTCGTGCTTCACGCTGGCGCAGCCGGCGCTCGACTTCATCGAGCAACAGCGTGCCCGCTCCGCCGCCCTGGAATCGAGGGTGGGTCGCGATCCAGTACAAATCATACGTGCGATCGGTGCCTGGTGTGGCGCCGTAGCACACATATCCAACCAGCTCTCCGTCCGGCGAGAACGATCCCACGAATTCGTAGTTCGCCACGCCATCGCCGGGATCGTACGGCGCGCGCGCCGGCCCGCTGGCGAAGCTCTCATCGAACAGCTCCAGCGCGACGGCGACTTCGTCATCACGAAACACGGACGTGGCGTCGAGGATCTCACGAATTCGATTCCGATGCCCTCGCTGAAGGGCGCCAAGCTTCACGTGCATCTCAACTCTGACCGACCGCGAACAAATCCAGCTCGGGTCCGGGCAGCTCCACACCAGACAACTTCTGCGCGAGGATCCACTCGTCTGGAACGGCGACGTCGCGCTTCGCCGTCAGCGCGAGCTGACAGATATTGCGAATGAGCGCGGGGTATTCGATTCCCGCCACACCGGCCATGCGCGCGAGACCCGCGTCGGGCGCGATGTCGGGATTCGCATTGACCTCGAGGATCCACGGCTGGCCGTTTGCGTCGATGCGCATGTCCACGCGGCCATAGCCCACACCGCCGGCGAGCTTCCAGGCGCGCAGCGCGACCGCTCGCACCTGATTGGCCACCTTCGCGGGCAGCCGCGCCGGACAGCGCGGCTCGGTGCCGACGTCGTCGACGCTTCCCGTGGCCCACTTCGACTGATAGGTCACGATGCGCCAGCGATTCTTCGGCAGCTTGCCGAAATCGATCTCGGCGATCGGCAGCACGGTGTCGCCGAGGATGCCGACGTTCACCTCGCGACCATCGACGTAGCGCTGGACGAGCACCTCGTCCCAGAGCTCGAGCATCGCCTCGGCGCGCGCGGCGAGCTGCCGCGTGTTGCGCACGACCGAGCGCTGCTCCACGCCGAGCGATGCGTCCTCGGCCGCCGGCTTCACGATCGCCGGATAGCCGACGCTCACGAGTGGATCGCGGCGGCGAAGCGCCGCGAAGCGCGGAATGGGGAGGCCGCTCTTCTCGAGCAAGCCATTGATGACGTGCTTTCGCAGACAGAGCGCGGCGGTGTAGCTCGACGCGCCGGTGAACGGAATCTTGAAGAGCTCGAGGACGGCGATCACCGCCGATTCGAGCGACGCCACGCCGTCGATGCCCTCGCACATGTTGAAGACGAGGTCGAACTTGCCGCGGCGGAGCTTCGCGATCCACTTGCCGTCGTGGTAGACCGGGATGTAGGCGACGTCGTTGCCTTCGGCGACGAGCGACTTCTCAATGGCCTCGACGGTGCCGAGGATGAGGAGGTCGGGATTGGTCGCGTACGCCGACGCGCCGTCGAAGAGGATCGCGATCTTCATGCGGCGGGCAGCGGCTGAGAGTGGCGAGACGAGAGTCGAGCGTGGCGCCCGGCCACGGCGACTCCGTTCCGCTCCGCGGCGGCGATCAGCGCGCTCTGGATCAATTCGTCGTACGAGAGGCCCGCCGCGCGACCAGCTTTCGGCAGACACGAGTTGTCGCGCGGGTCGGGCAGGATTCCCGGCAGCGGATTCACTTCGACGATGTTGGGCACGCCGCGCGCGTCGAGCCGCACGTCGACGCGAGACCAGTCGCGGCAGCCGAGGGCGCGGTAGGCGCGGAGCACGACGTCCTCGATCGCCGATTGGAGTTGGTGGTCGATGCGCGCCGGGCACTCGAAGATGTCGAGCGGCTCGCTTGCCGTGTCCCAGACCCACTTGGCCTCGAAGCCGTAGATCGGCAGCGCGCCGTCGGGGAGCGATCCGAAGTCGATCGCGACGATCGGCAGCACGCGAGCGCTCGAGCCGTTGCCGAGCACGCCGCAGGTGAATTCGGCGCCGGGCAAGAATGCCTCGACGAGCACCGGCTGCTCGTAGGTCTCGAGGAGAAAGCGCGCTTGCACCGCGAGCTCGTCGCGGCTGCACACCAGATTTTTTTCCGTGATGCCCTTGGAGGAACCTTCCTGCACCGGCTTGAGAAAGAGCGGCGCGGCCGGCGTGGGAAGCGCGAGCGGAGAGTCGCTGCCGAGCAGGCGCGCGAGGTCAGTCTCGCCGGCGATGAGCGCGAACGGCGCGTTCGGGATGCCGTACGAGGAGAGAAAATCCTTTGTACGAGCTTTGTGAAGGCAGAGGGACAGCGTGAAGGGATCGCTGCCGGAGTAGGGGACGCCCAGGAATTCGCAGATTGCCGGGACGTGGGCCTCGCGGTTGGGGCCGCGGAGTCCTTCGGCGATGTTGAAGACGATGTCGGGGTGTTCGGCGCGCAGGCGCTCGGGGAAGGAATCGTCCGCCTCGAGGCGGATCACGTCACCGTAGGCGGCGAGAGCGGCGGCGACGGCGTCGATCGTCTCGGCGGAGTCCCACTCCGCGTAGACGTCGTCGATACTGGGAGGCTCCTCGTCGGAGCGCGGTTCGGTCGCCGCGCTCACCAGTCCGACTGTCGGTTCAGGTTTTTGGTTGTACGCGAACCCGATGCGCGTCATCCCATCTCTGTTGTCGGCGGCGGCGCGATGGCCGTCCAGAATCTCGAGCTGCGAGAAGTGCGTCGCGTGCTGCGATGTCGACGCGGGGGCGCAAGACAAATGCCACGTACATCGTCGCGCAAAATACGAGCGCCGATTTTTTCGCGCAATGATTTTTTTGGGGGCGAGAGTGGAGAGTCGATAGTCGAGAGTGGAGAGTCGAGTGTCGAGAGTCGAGACGAGCGGCGAGTCTCCACTCTCCACTCTCCACCCTCCACTCTCCACTCTCCACTCTCCACTCTCCACTCTCCACTCTCCACTCTCCACTCTCCACTCTCCACTCTCCACTCTCCACTCTCCACTCTCCACTCTCAAACTTTATGATACCCGATCCGCGCCGCCTCTTTGCGATCTTCGCCGACGTAGATCTCGAAATCGGAGAAGAAGCCGGGTGCTTCACGCTGGAGGAGACGGAGCGCCGCCACAGCCATTCGACGGATCTCGAGCTCCGCGCCTTCGCTCGAGCGCAGCTCGAGCATCGTGCGCCAGGCGCGCGCATTTCCCGTCACGACGATCTTGGTCTCCGTCGCATTCGGCAGAACCGCGCGCGCCGCCTCGCGCGCCATCTTCCGGCGGTGGACCTTGTCCGCGACCCAGCCGTAGCGCTCCATGAGCTGCGCGACGAGCGAGACGTACACCGCCTGCGCCTGCTCGACCTGGTCGCGCCACGCGCGCTCGAGCGCTTCGTCGCCGACGATCGCCGGCGGCACGACGAAGCTCGCCTGCGACTCGTCGACGTAGCGCTGCGAGAGCTGGGAGTACGCGAACCCGGCGCGGTGCCGCACCAGCTCGTGCGTCAGCGACCGGCTCACGCCCTCGAACAGGATCGAGTAGTTCGCGTGCTCGAGAACGCTCCCGTGCCCCTGCTTCTTGATGTTCTCGAGATAGTCGCGGGTCTCGCGCTTTGCCGGATTGTGCTGGCTCATGTAGCAGAGTCGCCCGGCGAATTCGGCGAGCCGCTCGCCGTCCGTGCTGTCGCCGATCCAATTCACTTCGAGATGCTCCGGCGCGGTGAACTGCGGGCGGGCCAACAGCGTGAGCACCGGTTCGGTGTAGTAGCGAGGCGTCGTCATACGCGGCGGCGTGGCGTGGGCGGGTTCTCTGGACGCGCGATGCGAGTCGAGCGGGCGTCGGCGAAGCGGGAAATCAACGGCATCGCGGCGCGCGCGACAAGCCGCACGGGCGTCAGCGCGACGACTCGAGCAGATCGAGCCGGAAGCGCGCGTACGCCCGATCTCGCTCGACCTGCTCGAGCGCGCCGCGAGCGCGCGGCGGGAGCGGCGCGAGCGCGGGATCGTACTTGATCTCGCCGAGCGAGCGCTGTCCGGGAAGCGCGACCTTCACGCCGGAATTGAGAATGCACTCGGGATCGAACGCCGCTTTCACCGCGGCAAAATGTCGGATCGCTTCGTCGCTCCAGACGCGCGGCGCCGCGGGCGTGCGCAGGCGGCCGTCGCCGTGCTCGCCCGCGAGCGTGCCGCGCAGCTCGGACGCGAGCGACACGACCTGGTCGAAGATGCGCTGCACACGCTCCCGCCAGTTGGGCTGCGAGACATCCACCAGCGGGTTCACGTGGACGTGCGCGTCGCCGGCATGGCCGAAGATCACACCGCGCGTCTCGTTCGCGGCGAGAATCGATCGTACGCCGCGCACGTACGCCGGGAGATGCTCCGGCGGCACCGCGCAGTCTTCGATGAACTGCATCGATCGAAGATTGGGATCCAGCCGCGCCAGAATCGGGCTCGCTGCATGGCGGAGCTCCCACAGCTCGGTCTCCGTCGGCCGATCGAGCGCGAGTCGGACAGTCGTCGCGCCGGCCGCGCGAAAAATCCGCTCGATCTCATGCGCCGAAGCCGCCGCGCTCTCGGCGTCGCTCCCCTCGACTTCGGCGAGGAGCGCGGACTCGGTGTCCGCCGGAAGCGCGCGCTGACCGCCCGAGGCAGCAACGTCGAGAAAGGTGCGGTCGAGGAGCTCGCACGCGACCGCGCCGGCGGATCGCGCGCGCGTCGCGGCGATCACCGCCTGCTCGATGCTCGCGAATGCGCCGAGCACGCTGCTGGTCGCGTTCGCGAGCGGCACGAGGTCCAGCTCGATCTCGACGAAGAACGCGAGCGTCCCTTCGCTCCCCACCAGCAGATCCACGAGCTCTCCCGACCGCGCGTACTCCGCGATCGCGTATCCGGACGAGTCCTTGATGACACCGTCGTGCCGAGAGGGATTCGTACGCTCCGCGGCGACGACGTCGGAGAGCGCCGCGAGCGCGTGCTCGACGATCGGCGTGCGCGGCGGCGGCTCGTGTCGACGGACTTCGCCGCGGCTCCCATCCGCGAATAGGCAGTCGATCGCGCGTATCCAGCGGCGCATCGCGCCAAAGTGCATCGAGTGCGAGCCCGCGGCGTTCGTAGATGCCATCCCGCCAATCGTGCAGAATGCGCCGCTCGACGGATCGACCGGGAAACGAAGTCCGTGCGAACGCGCAACCGCCGCGACCTCGCCGCGGAGCGCCCCTGGGCCAACGCGAATCGTACGATCGCGCATGTTCACATCGCCGATGCGCCGCCAGCGACTGAGATCGACGATGACTCCGTCGCCGATCGCGCCGCCTGGCATGCTGCTCCCGGAGCCCCGCGGAATGAGCGGCGTTCGCGTGTCGTGCGCCCAATGAACGAGCGCCGTGAGATCGTCCACGTCGATCGGAACCGCGACCGCCCGCGGCCATGCGCGCGCGATGCCCGCCGCCTCGGCGTACGCGGCACGGGCGTCGTCGTCCTCGCGGAATACACCGCGAAAGCCGTGGGGCGCGGATGATGACATCGTCTTGATGATCGGGGCAACGCGCGGTCGGCTCGTCCGCGAGCTATGTTCCGGCGCGATGTCTATCAGTGTAATGGGTCCGGGTTGCGTGTGCCGGAGCGCGACCGCATGACACGGCGCGACGCACGCGCTCGTGAAGCGGACGAGTTCTGCCGGGAGATCCTGCCCGGCGTCTCGCGCACGTTCGCGGTCGGGATTCGCCTGCTGCCGGGCGATCTCGGCGATGCGGTGCGATGCGCGTATCTCCTCTGCAGGATCGCCGACACGATCGAAGATGCGCCACAGTTGGCGGCGTCGGAGAAAGCCGGGCTGCTCGCCGCGTTCGATGATTGCCTCGATGACGCCCGCGCCGCGGATGAGTTCACGCGCCGAGTGGCGGCGATCAGCGGCGAAGCCGCCCACGTCCGACTCGTGCGCGGAAGCATGCTCGTCCTCATCTCCTACCGCGGGCTGCCGGACGCGACGCGCGCGCACGTTCGCCGCTGGGTCGGCGAGATGATTTTAGGAATGCGCAAGTTCGTGCTCGCGTACCCGCACGGCATTCGCATTCAGAGTATCGAGGAGTATCGCGAGTACTGCTACTACGTCGCCGGCACGGTGGGTTACCTCCTCACGGATCTCTGGCGCGAGCACGAGGCGAGCATCGGCGCACGCGAGTACGAGGCGCTGCGGGAGCGGTCGCGCGCATTTGGCGAGGCGCTGCAGACGGTGAACATTCTCAAGGACGTCGCGCGCGACGCGGAGCACGAGAACTCCATCTACATCCCCGAGGAGCTCCTGCGCGCGCACGGCAGCGAGCACGCCGCGATTCTGACCGCGGATCGTGGCCGGGAGAATCACGCGGCGCTCGGCGCGCTCGTACAGCTCGCGTGGCGCGATCTCGATCACGCCAAGGCGTACCTCCTCACCATTCCGCGTCGCGCGGTGGCGATCAGGCTCTTCTGCGCGCTCCCGCTGCTCTTTGCCTACGCGACCCTGCGCGACATCACCGCGCGCCCCGGTGCCATCTCCCGCCGCGAGAATGTGAAGATCTCGCGCCGCGAGGTGAAGTCGCTGACGCTCTTGAGCGTGCTCGGCGTGATGAGCAACCGCGCGCTCGCCGCGCTCGTGGAGCGCGCGCGCACCAAACCGCTGGTGTTGGGACTCTAGTAGCGGCGCGGAGGGAGCGCCGTCGCCGCGGCGATCACAGCGCCGAGGAGCGAGTCGGGGCGCCGGCGCGGCATCTCGTCATGCTCGAGGCGATCGAGAATCTGCTCGAGCGCGAGCTGGCTTCGCGCGACCATGTGCCGGCGCCAGCCCCGCTCGCCGATGATCGCCGCGGTCGGAATGAGAATGACGGGTGCCGCGGCGACCGCGGCGAACACACCCATGATCGCAAGCGCGCCGCCAGCGGCCGCTCCCACAACGGTGGATCCGGCGACCTGCGCCACCGCGCGCCGGCGATGTGGGAGAAAATCCGCATCAAGGCCAACGTGCACGCGCGAATCGTCGACCGCGATCACGGTCGCCGACACTTCGTCGGCCTGTGAGAGCGCGTAGTCGCGTCCGCCCACGCGAAGCGCGCGTTTGATTCCGACGAAGACGTCGCGGCGGCGTTCCCACGTGATGCGCTCCGCCATGTGACGTTTCACCACGAGCAGCTCGTGCTCCTGCATCCACGCGTCGATCGACGCCATGATCTCGGCGGGTTTTCCAGCGACGAGGCGCGCGGCTCGCGCGCGGCCGGGTCCGAGCAATGCCGCCGCGATCCCGTGCTCGTCGTCCGCGACCGAACGCGTCCGCTCCTCGGCGAGCGCCTGCCGCAGATGCTGCGACGAGAGACCCACTTCGCGCCCGAGCTCGAGGAGCTGGTCTTCGGTGAATTCGTCCGACGTGTCGCCCGAGTCGGCCTGTAGCTCCGCCGCTCGCGCGAGCACGCGCTCGAGCGCGCCGCGATCGAGGCGCGGTGCTGGCGGGCCGGATTTGGACGGATCAGTCATCAGCAAAAGCTACTGCGACGTTGAGCGGCGGCGGGCCGGGCGTGCGCAGAACAATACCCGTCCCGCCGGGGCGCGGTTTCACGCGCGCTCAGATCCCGCTCAGCACGATGTCGATCTGCGAGCTCACCGCCTTGACGATCGCCGCCGGCAGCGGAAACTCGGATTCGAACGCGGCCGTGGGATCGCCGGCCGGCACGGCGGTGCCCGTGATGCGCAGGTAATAGCGCATGTAACCGGGCGCGAGGTTCGGCGCGACGTGCTGCAAGAGCAGCGCGCCTCCGCGAACGGCGCCATTTCCCGTGTAGCCGCCCGTCACGCCCGAGCGCTGTTCGGCGGGCGTCGTGTTGTCGGTGATTGCCTGCGCCACGATCGTGGCCACCGCTTCGTGCGCGAACGCGTAGAACGCGTCCACCGCCGAGTCGGGCGACGCGGGGAACTCGACCGCGATCGTGTTCGACTGCTTGCCGTCGTTCACCGTCCGGCCCTCGCCGCCGAGCGGGAGCGAGAGCAGCACCTCGCCGGATGCCTGCTGCGTGTTGTTTAGAAAACGCGAAAGTTTCGGGTAGTACGTCGACATCCACTCCGTGTTGAACTGCGCGTACGCGGCGCCGCGCGCCTGCTGTTCGGCCGTCCAATAGGCGTGATAGAACTTGCTCTGCTCGTCCTGGAGCGACTGCACGAAGAGCCGGAGCCAGTTGCGATCCGCCGGCGAGGGAAAATTCCCCGCGAGCAGCGCGATCTCCTGTTGCATCTGCGGATCGCTCGCCGCGCGCGGATCGCCGCCGGATCGAATGAAACGATCCGTGGCGTTCACGATCTCCTGAAACGACGGGAAGTACATCGCCAGGAATTGCGCGTTGGTGAGCGCCGGGTTGGCGGCGAAGCGCGCGGAGAGTGTTTGCTGATTGGCGTCGAGCAGCGTGACGACGTGCTGCTGCCGTTTGCGCGCGAGCATCGCCTGCTTGTAGCCGCGCGCGAAGAACGGCACGCGGCCCGTGTCGCTCGTGAGCATGGCGAAGCCGTGCAGCCAGAGGTCCACGTCTTCCCGCGCGCTCACGCGCCATCCGGGTGCCGCGGGCCGGTATTCCGGACTCGGGCCCGCCGTACCCGACGGGCTCGCCGATGCCGCGCCTATCGTGGCGCACGCGAACGCCAGCGGGAACGCCGCCAGCGCGAGCATTTGCAGTTTCATCATGATCGTGATCTCACGGGGTTCGTGCGCCAGTCGCATGCCACACGCGGCGCGCCCCCGGTTCTACCCCGCCGCGGCCGGTCTGCCGCACGACGGGCAGAACCGCCACTCCAGCTCGAGCTCCGAGCCGCATGCCGGACAGTTCACCGTCGTGAGATTCTGCCCGCAATGCGGACAGAACGTGATCGGCCGCCCGGCGGGCAACACCTGGTCGCACGCTCGGCAGCGCTGTCCCGCTTCGGGCACGAGCTTTCGTTCGGTCGACGTGCTCGCGCGGGTCAGAGTCGGCGCCGTGGGTGCCCCAGGCGCCGGCGGTGCTGACGCTGCTGCAACCGTCGCCGGAGGCGGGGGAGCCGGCGCCGGCGCACGCGCGGGCGCAGGGGGTGCGGCGGGTTCAGGTGCAGCCGCCGACGGCGCGGTGGGCCGCGTCAGCGGCTCGGTGACCGCCGGTACGGCCATCGTGCGCGGTGCGTCGTCAGGGCCCGCCTCCAGCGATCGCAGCGCGTTCGGCGAGAGCGCCACATGCGCCGTCGCGAATTGCTTGAACGATGCCGGATCCGGATTCGGACTCGCGAGATTCGCCCGCAGCGCGTCGCGCATGCGATCGTCGACGATGAGATAGTCGCGAGCGCCGGCGAGCAGCTCGCTCAGCGTGATCTCGTAATCGTCGTTCGTCTCGAGCCCGAGCTCGCGGCGGTGCAGCCGGTACGGAAGAATCGTCTGGTACAGCTCGGAAACGTCGAACGGCTGCGTGAGGCACTGCGGGAACCTCGCGCGGATCGTCCGGACGAGGTGCCGGTACATGCGGTCGAGATTGTCCATGCCCGAAAGCTAAGGCTTCAGGGCCTCCTGCACGCGAGCGTCCTGCGCTGCCTGCGCTTCCTTGATCTTGGACGTCCCGAACTTCTCCAATGTCCGCGCGACGATCGACTCCTTCCCATCGTTCCCGTCGTCGTAGCCCCAGTTGTACCCCATCGCGAGCCCGAGCAGCAGCGCAATGATCAAACGTCGCATCGTACCGCCTTTCCGCCCAGCGGAATTACGTGATCATGGTCGGCCTCGCGACCGTGGGATACGGTCTGAGCGCACGAAAGCGGTCGCTGTCGGGAAACGATTCCGGCTCCATCGCCATGCGTCCCTTGGCGCGCTCCGCGGTCAACCATTCGTCGAACACTGACGCCACGATGCCACCCGAGCTCGTCTGCTCGCGCGCGGCCCGTACCGCCAGATAGTTCGCGTACTCGTTCTGCGGATGCCCTTCGTGGCCACGCACCCAGCGCCAATTCGCCTGGTGGCCGCGCACGGCATCGACTGCATCCTGCCACAACTCGAGGTTGAGGATCGGACCGTCCTTCTTCTTCCACCCGCGCGACATCCACCCGAACACCCACTCGCTCATCCCCTTCACCAGATACTGCGAGTCGCTGGTGAAGACGACACGGAACTGCACGCCCTTGCGCGAAATCCCGCGAAACGCTTCGATCACGCTCCGCAGCGCCATCCGGTTGTTCGTCGTCGCGGGCTCCGAGACCCAGTAATCCCACCGCGTGAGATTGCCGGAGCCCGGGTGCACATACTCGATGACGCCCGCCGCGCCTCCCGGGTTACTACCTTCGCGGCCGTTTCCGAGACATGACTCGTCCGCGTAGATCGCCAAGAGAGGCAAGTTGCCTGATTTGTCTCCCGGCACGGTGATCTCCGTCACTTGACCACCTCGATCGAATCGATCTCGTCGAGGTAGAGCGAGAGATCGTGCCCCGTGACCGGATGGCGCGTCTCGATCGTTTCGCGCCCGTCGCGCAACCGCAGCGCGAGCGGAATGACCACGTACTCGCGCCGGCCGCGACGGCGAATCGCCACGCGCGTCCCCTTCACCACGGCGCGCTCGAGCGCGTCGTACTGCTCGTGCGTCAACTGCGCCATGCGTCCTCTCGTCCGGCAAGCCAGTCGCGCGCCAATCGCGCGAGCACCGTCGTCGCGCGCTCAATCTCGTCGACCGCGACCCACTCTTCGGCCGCGTGCGCCACGCCGATCGTGCCCGGCCCAAAGCAGATCGCGGGAATTCCCGCGTCATTGAGCAGCGCGGCGTCCGTCCACGCCGTCATTCCCTCGAAGCGCGGCATCTCGCCGCACGCGATCAGCGCGTGGCCCAGCGCGCGCGCGATCGGCGCGTCCGTCGACACGTCGCTCGGCGGCTGCGAGAACGTGACGCGCACGGTCGCGTCGAAATTGGGAGTGACGCGGCCGACGCGCTCGCACGCATCCTCGATTTCGCGCTTCACCTGTTCGGGCGATTCACCCGGAATCGTGCGTCGCTCGAATCGGACCGTGCACTGCTCCGGATACGTCGACATCCCGCTTCCGCCCTCGATCAGCGACGCGTGCAGCGACGGTCGGCCGAGCAGCGGATGCGAGCGTCTCGCCAGCTCGCCGCCATCGAAACGGCCGAGCTCCGCGAGCAGAAGGCCCGCAATTTTGATCGCGTCCACACCGATGTCCCACCGGCTGCCGTGCGCGGCGCGACCGCGGGTCGTCACGTCGATCCACACGAACCCGAGATGCGCCGGCATGATCGCGAGCGACGTCGGCTCGGTGACGATCGCTGCATCCGCACGGACGCCGCGCTCGATCAACGTGCGCGTGCCGGCGCTCTCGAATTCCTCATCGACCACCGCCGCGATCACGATCTCGCCCGCATCCACGTCCGACGTGCGCGCCGCGGCCGCGCACATCGCGGCCACTCCGGATTTCATGTCGGCGGAGCCGCGGCCGTAGATCCGCCCGTTGCGCTCTTCGGCGCTCCACGGTGCGTGCACCATTCCCTCGGTGCCGACCACGTCGAGATGTCCGTTGAACAAGAGCGAGCGTCCGCCGCCGCGTCCAACGCGCGCCACAACGTTGGATCTCCCCGGCGCCACTTCCATCAGCTCGACGTCGAACGCCCAGTCGCGCAACACTTCGGCGAGCGCGTGCGCGACCTCCGACTCGCCTGGTGCGCCGGGCACCAGCGACGGATTCCGTGAGTCGATGCGCACGAGCGCTCGCGTGAGCCCCACGGCATCGCCGCGCTCTACGCGCATCGCTCCACGCCGGCTTCGTCGATCTTGAACGGGAAGAGCTCGCCCAGCTCGGCGGCCGCGGTTCGCACCTCGTCCACGCGATCACGCTTCGCGATGAGGAGCACGCATCCACCGCCGGACGCGCCGAGCGCTTTCGCGCCGAGCGCGCCGGCAGCTTTGCCTCGCTCGATGATCTCGTCGATCAGCGCGGTTGGAATCGCATCGTGCAGCGAGCGCTGATGCTTCCACTGGTCGGCCACGAGCAGGCCAAGGCGATCGATGTCGCCTTTCGCGACGACATCCGCCATCAGCTCGGCGCCTTCGCGCATGTTGCGCAGCGCCGCGAGCACCCGCGGATCGCGGGCCCGATACGCGCCGAGCACCGCCTCGATCGTGTCGCCCGAGATGCGGCTCTGTCCCGTGTACACCACCACGCATCGGTGCTCGATCTCGGCGCGCGTCTTGGGGCTGAGCGGCAGGGGTCGAACGTCTACCCCCGTCGCCAGAAAACGGAGACCGAGCGCACCGCCGTATGCGGCGGCATAGTGATCCTGCCGCCCGCCGGGCACGCCGAGATCAGAGATTTCGATTTCGCGGCTCAGCTCGGCCAACGCTGTCGGCGTCATTCGTTGGCCGCGCGCCGCGGCGAGCGCGGCCACTGTGGCGACACCAACCGCTGACGATCCGCCAAGTCCTGCGCCGATCGGGAAATCACTTTGGACCGCGATCTGCGCGTCGCGGAGGCGAAAGCGGCGCGCGGCGGCGTCCGCGATCGAGCGATCCTCTTCGCGCCGCGTCGTGGAGAGCGGCGCGTCGCCGTCGAGCGTGACCGTCACCGTCGCGTAGCGCGCGATGGCGATGTTGCACACGAAGCCGCCCATCTCGTCCGAGTAGGGCGGAACGTCCGTCCAGCCGCCCCCGAAATCGATGCGCGTCGGGGCGCGCATAGTGAAGGTCTGCGGCACTCAGCTCGAATGATCGTGCATGATGCGCCAGCGCCCGTTGGACCAACGCATCACGAGCGACGTCGGGCCGCGCGACGTGACGGAATCGCCGCGCATCAACACGTAATACGCTATCGTGTTGATGACTCCAGGCGCGAGCACGTCGACTTGTAGATTCTCGAAATGCAGCGAGTCGCGCGTCGCGCCGGGCGCGAAGCGGGCGGCGTATACGCCGCGGATCGCCGCGATTCCGTGGAGCACGCCGCGGCTCGTCACGAAGGTCGTGGAGTCGCTCGGCACGTATGACTGGAGAAACCGATCGAGGTCGCCCGCGTTCCACGCTTGTGCGTCCGTCGACATCTCGGCGGCGACTTGCGCGCGAATTGCGGATGCGTCCGCCGCCGGCATGGGATTGGCACTGCTCGACGCCGCTCTCGCGCACCCGAAGAGCGCGGTACAGAGCGCGATCGACAGCGAGAGCGGCCGAAGAACCGGCGAAGCGGCGTATCTTGGCATGGTCGCGCTAAACGTATTCCGCGTGTCACGATTCGCCAATCACGGGTTTTCCAGGCGCAGTCATTGGGCATACCAGTTGCTGCCTCGGACTGATTCATGGTCGACATCACGCACTACCTGAACGACTGCAAGTTCATCCTCGTCTCCAACCGCGAGCCCTACGAGCACATGCGGGGGGTGCACGGGATCGAGGTGAAGCAGCCGGCGGGCGGACTCGTGACCGCGCTCGATCCGACTATGCGCCGCACGCACGGGACGTGGGTTGCCTGGGGCTCGGGCACCGCGGACCGCGACGTGGCCGACGAGACCGGACGCGTCGCCGTGCCGCCCGGCGAAGAGTGCTACACGCTCCGCCGGGTCTGGCTCGACGACGCCGACGTGAACGGCTACTACCACGGCTTCGCCAATCGCGCGCTCTGGCCGTTGTGCCACATGCTCATCCAGCACTTCGAGTACCGCACCGAGTATTGGGAGCGTTATCGAACGGTGAACCTCCGCTTCGCTCATGCCGTCGCCGACGAAGCGGAGCGGTGCACCGGGCGAGCGATGGCGTGGATACAGGACTACCACTTCGCGCTCGCCGCCGAGTTTCTGCGCGCCATGCGGCCGTCGCTGTTCATCCACCAGTTTTGGCACATTCCATTTCCGCCGGCCGACATCCTTCGGCTGCTCCCCGCCGGCACCCATGAAGCCGTGCTGCGCGGGCTGCTCGGCAACGACCTCATGGAATTTCAGATCGACCGCTATGCTGTGAATTTCCTGGACTGTGTCGATCGCTTCGTACCTGAGGCGCGCGTGGATCACGTGCACCAGACCATCCAGTTCCGCGAGCGAGAGGTACACGTCGGCGCGTTCCCGATCAGCATCGACGTCGAGCGTTTCGAGCAAATGGCCTCGTCAGCCGACAGCGTGCAGCGCGTGAACACGCTCCGCGAGCGATACGCCAAAGGCACGCGGCAGCTCGGCGTGTGCGTCGATCGGATCGATTACACGAAAGGAATTCCAGAGCGAATCCGCGCCCTCGACACGCTGTGGGGGGAATCGCCCGAGCTCCGCGAACGCTTCACGTTCATCTTCGTCTGCACGCCGTCCCGGACCGACCTCCCCGCGTACAACATGCTGGAGCGCGAGGTCACTCAGTCCGTGATCGGCATCAACGCCAAGTTCGGTACGCCCGAGTGGACACCGATCGTGCTGATCAACGAGAACGTCGACTCGGATCTGCTCGCCGGCGTGTATCGCGCCGCCGATCTCTGCATCGTGTCGTCGCTGCAAGACGGGATGAACCTGGTCGCGAAGGAATTCGTCGCCTGCCAGCTCGACGAACGCGGAGTGCTCATCCTGAGCCGGTTCACGGGATCCGCGGAGGAGATCGACGGGGCGATGCTGATCAATCCGTTCAATATTGATGGATTCGTCTCCGGGATTCGCACGAGCCTCGAGATGTCGCCCGAGGAGCGGAAGCGCCGCATGCATCGCATGCGTCGTCAGCTCCACAACTCCACGATCTTCGACTGGCTCGACTCGATCCTTTCCAGCGCGACGGACATCATGGGCGCGCAGCAGAGGCTGCGGCTCATACCGGCGGCCGCCGTTTGACGGCATGACCCGCCCCGCACTCCCGATCACGCCGGACGTTTCGTCGCGTCTCTCCGGCGAGCCGCTGTTGCTCCTGCTCGACGTCGACGGAACACTCTCGCCGATCGCCCCGCGTCCCGACTACGCCGTCGTACCGCCGGCGACGCAAGCCGTGCTGCGAGCGCTGGTCGCGCTGCCGCACGTGCACGTCGCCTCGATTTCCGGGCGCGCGGCGGACGACGCTCGGCGTCTCGTCGGCGTGGACGGCACGTGGACCATTGGGAATCACGGCTTTGAGATCGCACCGCCCAACGCTCCAGCGACCGCGCGCGACGACGTCACCGCCTACGCGCCGCGCATTGGCGAAGCGGCGCGGCGCACGCGCGAGCTTGCGCGCGAAGACGGTGGCATCATCGTCGAAGACAAGCGCTGGACGTTGAGCGTGCACTACCGGCTCGCCCATCCGCGCATCGTGCCCGAGCTCACGTCGCAGGTAGAAGCCATCGCGACCGAGCTCGGTCTCCGCGTCATGCGCGGCAAGGAAGTGCTCGAGCTCCGGCCGCCGATCGACATCGACAAAGGGAGCGCCGCGCTCGATCTCGCGCGTGAGCTTGGTGCGCTCGATGAGAGCGGCTCGGTGTTGTGCGCGGGCGACGATCGCACCGACGAAGATGCGTTCCGTGCGCTCCGACGCGAGAAGCCCGCTGCGGTGACGGTGCGCGTCGCACACGAGGCGGGCGAGCGCGAGACGGCCGCGGAATTCGCGTTGCCCGACACCGACGCCATGCGCGAGCTGCTCGAGCATGTGCTCGAGCTGCGCCGCGTCGCGGCGGCGCGCTGACTAGCGCTTTCCTTTCTTCGGCGCCTTTTTCGCTGCTTTCGCGGGAGCCTTGGCAGCTGGCTTGATGGGCTTCGCGGCCTTTGTCGGCTTGGCAGCCTTGACTGGTGCCTTCGGCTTTACCGCTTTGGCTGGCGCCTTCGGCTTCGCCGGCGTAGGCGCCGCAACGGCGGCGGGTTTGGGTGCGTGCTTCCCGTTCGGTGCCACGACTGGCGGAACGACGGGACGCACCGGTGCGCGGAAGGGCGGCATCGCCGCGGCCTGCGCGGCGGCGCGCGCTGCGGCCTCGGCCTTGGCCACCGCGGCTTTGTCCGCGGCAATCTTCGTCGCCGTGGGACGGGACTTGTCGGCGGGCGAACGCTTGTCGTGCGCGGCCTCGGCTTCGCGAATCAACTTGTCGGCTTCTTCCGGCGTCATCTGCCCGCGGCGAACCATGTACTGCGTGAGGTCGCGCGCGCTCTCGATCGCGAAGCCGGCGATCCCGGCGGCTGCGCTGATCACGTCCTTCATCGCCGCCGCGACTTTGCTCCCCGCTTCCTGACTGATCAGTTGCGCGCGCTCGGCCATTTCCGCGACGGCGTCGCGCATGTCGACGCCGCGGTGCCCCGGACGTCGCGGCTGCCCGGGCTGCGGCGCGGGCGGGGTATCGGCGACTGGTGCGGCAGGAGTGGGTTTATCCACCATATGCAGTAACCCAGAGAAGCAAGGTAGGCGGGCGTTTGATACTGCGGGCGGGGCGCGTTGTCACGCGTCATCAGCGGCGCTAAGTTCGCGCGGCCCACACGGCTGGGAGGCTGTTAGGTGGCGGAAGTATATGATTTTGCAGCAGCTATGCAAGCCGGCATGAGAGCATTTTGAAGCCTGGCTCCGCCTCGGACCACCACCCGCCATTTAAATACAAATTGGAACTATTTATTCGTCATCATGGCGCCACTATATGCTCAATGGTATCAGAGTACTTGATCTTACGCGCGTCCTCGCCGGACCGCTGTGCACAATGCTGCTCGGCGATTTGGGCGCGGACGTACTCAAGGTCGAGCGGCTGGGCACCGGCGACGACACCCGCGGCTGGGGGCCGCCGTTCGACGCCGAGGGTCGGAGCGCCTATTTCCTGAGCATCAATCGGAACAAGCTCGGGGTCGCGGCCGACTTCGATCGGGAGGAGGATCGCGCGCTCATCGACAGGCTGCTTGAGGGCGCCGACGTAGTCGTCGACAACTTCCGCCGCGGCACCTTGGAACGCCGAGGATTGTCGCCGGAGGAGTACTGCCGGCGACGGCCCGAGCTGGTGTGGTGCACCATCACCGGCTTCGGCCCCGATCGCGATCGTCCGGGCTACGATTTCGTCGCGCAAGCGGAGACCGGCTGGATGGCGATTACCGGCGAGCCCGATGGCGACCCGATGAAAGTTGGTGTGGCGCTCGCCGACGTCCTCGCTGGGAAAGATGCGGCGATCGAGATCCTCGCCGCGCTCGTGCAGCGCTTTCGCGGAGGCGCGGGGCGGCGGCTGTTCGTCTCATTGGAGGCGAGTGCGCGCGCGGCGCTGGTGAACGTCGCGCAGAACGTGCTCGTCTCCGGACGCGATGCGGGACGTTGGGGGAACGCGCATCCGAATCTCGTCCCGTATCAACTCTTTCGCGCGTCGGACAAGCCGATCGTCATTGCCGTCGGCAGCGACGCGCAGTGGGTCGCATGCGCGCGCGCGATCGGACTGACCGCGCTCGCGGACGATCCCGCGCTTGCGACGAACGCCGGTCGATTCGCGAATCGCGCGCGGATCGTCGACGCGTTCGCGCGGGAGCTCGCGACGCGCACCGCCGGCGAATGGCGTGTGCTGCTCGACGCAGCGGGTGTCCCGAGTGGCATCGTGTACTCGGTACTCGAGTCGCTCCGAGGCGTGAACGCGTCGGCGATCACGGGGCTTCCGTCGAGCGTGAGTGGTCGTGTCCGATTTCCGCCGCCGGGACTCGACGAGCACGGCGAGCTCATTCGCGCGCGCGGGTGGGGCGCGTTCACGGTATTGGCGTCGTGACGCGTCGCCGTGTTACGCCCGGCGGCGGCTTTTCGTCTTGTGAACGTGGCGAGCCTTCTCCAGCAGCACGGCAGGGCCAGCGCCCTGTCCGAAGCGAGAAAAGTGCGTTACTCTGTTGTCGTGAAGACGACGGAGGCAGCCCTGCGGGCTGATCAGATTTCAGTTGATCAGGACAACACTGATCAACTCATCATTCAGCGCGTACTCGCTGGCAATAGGGATGCGTTCAAGGTCCTGATTGCTCGCTACAGCGACCCGCTCTACCGTCATGCGCTGTGCATGACCGGTAGCCCGGATGTCGCCGAAGACATTCTGCAGCTCAGCTTCATCAAGGCGTACCAGCATCTCGCCGAAGTCCGTGGTCGGTTCGATGCGTGGGTGTTCCGAATCGTTGCAAACGGCTGCAAGGACTGGTTGAAGAACATTCGCCGGTCGCATCTGAGCTACGACGAAGACGATCAGCCGTCGTCGTACGCGACCCCCGATGAAGAGCTGGACCGCACGGAGCTGCGCACCGATCTGGACCGCGCGCTCACGACGCTTCCGGCGTCGCTGCGTGAGGCATTCGTGATGAAGCACGTGGAAGGCCGTTCCTATGAGGAAATGGCCGATCTGCTGGGTACTACGGTCGGGGCGCTGAAGATGCGCGTACACCGCGCGCGTGAGGCACTCCAGGCACTCTTAGAGGAGAAGTACGCGTAACATGGTAGACGATCTCCGCTCCGACGACGGCCTAGGCGGGTTTGACGGCCACAACCATCATCGGTCTGCGCGGCGCAGCGAGAGCCAGCGTCCGCTCACCGATCGGGAAGTGCCGCTTGGCCATCAGGAACAGGTTCGCGTGCTCGCGCCGGCCGTGCACGCGTGGTTGGATGGCGAGCTCCCCGAAGCGAGCGTTCGCAAAGGCGACACCGCGCGCGACGTGGAGTTCTGGAAGAGCATCAACGTCGAGATCGAGCGCCGGCGCCGGACGCACACGCCGGTGCATCTCGAGGCGCAGATCATGGAGGCGCTGCCGCAGACCGCGCCGCGCGTGATCACGCGCTGGTGGCGACGCGAGTTCGTCGTCACGCCAATGGCGGCGGTGAGCGCGGCCGCGACCCTTGTCGTGCTCTCGGCGGCCGTGACGGCGCTGCTCATCGGCGCGATGCACTGATCCGAGACACTCCTGCATTCGAAAGGGCCGATCCCCACGGGATCGGCCCTTTCTGTATTCGAGTTCCGGTATTCAACGCTGAGAGCGGAACAGAGCTTGCTCAGCGGACTCAACGTGTCGGCAGTCTCCGGATGCGCATCCCGCAGGAGGCAAAGCATCGGATGACCCAGGCTGAACGATTCGCGAATCTGCTGCGAGAGCTCGAGCGAGTCGGCGTCGATCCGAACACGATCAGCGCGGGACTCGCCGTGCCGCAAGAAGACGTGCTGCGCGCGCTCGCCGCACTGCCCGATGGCGCCGGTCCCGCCGCCTTTCTCGCGCAGCTCCGGCAGGTGGTCGGGGTACACGATCACGTGCACGGCGGCTCATCGGGCGACGCGTCGCCCAAGTGACGCGCGCGTTCATCGGCATCTCCGGCTACGACTATCCGGGATGGCGAGACACGTTCTATCCGCCCGGCGTCGCGCGCCACTCGTGGCTCGGGTTCGCGAGCCGCGTCTTCAACTCCGTCGAGTTGAACGGCACCTTCTACAGCCTCAAATCGCCCGCGACGTTCGCGCGATGGGCCGCCGCGGTGCCGGACGACGGATTCGTCTTCGCGATCAAGGGCGGACGATTCATCACGCACAACCTGAAGCTCCGCAACTGCGACAGCGCGATGGGCAACTTTTTCGCGAGCGGCATTCTCGCGCTCGGGAGCAAGACGGGGCCGTTTCTCTGGCAGCTCCCGGCGAGCTACCGGTTCGACGCCGCGCGCATGGACGGTTTCATGCGCTCGCTGCCGCGGACGTCGATCGACGCGGAAGCGATCGCGCGCCAGCACGATCATCGGCTCGCCCACGGCGCGCTCGTGCACGCCGCGGCGCGCGTGCCGTATCGCCACGCCTTCGAGGTGCGCCACCCCTCGTACTTCTGCGAGGAGTTCTACGCGATCCTGCGCGAGCACCAGTGCGCATTCGTGATCGCCGACAGCGCGGGCAGGTATGCGTACGCCGAGCCGGTCACGGCTGATTTCGTGTACGTTCGCTTGCACGGTTCGACGGCGCTGTACGCGAGCGACTACACCGACGACGAGCTCGCGCGCTGGCGCGACAAGATCCGCGAGTGGATGCGAGCGCCCGCGTGTCGCGACGTGTACGTGTACTTTGACAACGATGCGAAAGTCCACGCGCCTTACAACGCGATGCAGTTGACGCAGCTCGTCGACGGCACGCTACCATGAGCGGCGCGCCTCCTGCGCGCGAGCGGCGCTTCCTCGCCCTCGGCGACTCCTACACGATCGGCGAGGGCGTCGAGCCCCACGACCGATGGCCGGTGCGACTCGCGCGCCTCCTACGCGACGCCGGCATCGCGATCGGAGATCCAATCATCGTCGCGCGCACTGGTTGGACGACCGACGAGCTTGCCGCGGGCATCGATGCTGCGCCGCTCACGCTCGCCGCGCCGTACGAGCTCGTGACGTTGCTCGTCGGCGTGAACGATCAGTACCGCGGCCGAGTCGCGGCGGAGTATCGCGACCGCTTCCACGCGCTGCTCGTCCGCGCGATCGAATTCGCCGGCGGACGCTCGGCGCGGGTAATCGTCTTGTCGATTCCCGATTGGAGTGTGACTCCATTCGCGTCCGATCGCGATCGCGCGCGGATCGCGCGAGAGATCGACGCCTACAATGTGAGCAATCATGAAGAAGCGTTAGGCGTGGGAGCGCGCTACGTGGACGTGACGACCGCCACGCGAGGCGCGGCCGGCGATCTCTCGATGATCGCCGCCGATGGGCTGCATCCGTCAGCCGCGGCGTACGCAATCTGGGCTCGGCTCGCTCTACCGGTCGTCGCGGACGCGCTGCGGGAGTAACGGCAGGGCGGCGGAGAGCTGCGCGGATTGCGCGGATTGCGCGGAATGGCCCGGAGACGGCCGGAAGCGCGGTCATCCCGAGCGCTTACTCACATGGTTGAACCGTCTTTAGCGTTCTCGCCCAATCCGACCCATCCAACCTCACGCCGTCACCGCCGCGCCGAGCAGCCGGGCGCGAGCGGCAGCCGTCCCGTCGGTGCGGGCTTGCGGCCCTCGTGCCAGTGCGGGGCTGGACCGTTCGCGAGAATATCCACCGCTTCCGCCGCGGCGCGAATGACCGCCGTCATGTGTGGGATATTCGCGAGCTGAACCTCGTCGTTCACCCGATGGTAGTCGGCGTGCAAATCGAACGTCGATAACGTGTGCGCCGGAATTCCCGCGCGTGCAAACGCGATGTTGTCGCTGCGCTCGAAGAACCCCTGGCATGGCCGCGCGTCGGGGACGATCGGCAGCCCGGCTTTGGCGAACATCTCGCCCATGGTCGAGCGATCGTAGCCCGTGAGCCACGCGCGACCTGGGCCGCCGGCCAGCGAATCCGGACGGTCGATCATCTCGATCTCGAGATTCGCCGTCATGTCCGACAGGGGCACGACGGGATGCGCGATGTACCATCGAGTGCCGATCAGCCCCACCTCCTCGCCCGTCGTGGTGACGAACACGATCGTCCGCCGCGGGCGCGGAGCCGCGGCCATCGCCTTCGCGATCTCCAGCACGGCGACGGCGCCAGACGCATCGTCGTCGGCGCCGTTGCAGATGGAATCCGCGCTGTTCGTGCGACAGGTGCCGCGGCCGACCACGCCCAGATGATCGTAATGCGCGTCGACGACGATGGCGCTATCGGCGAGCTGGCCACGCAGCACGCCGACGACATTCACCGCCATGCCGCGTCGATCCGCGGGGAGCGTGTCCCACGCCGCGAAACTCTCGAGCGCGTGCGGCATGTAGCCGTTGGTGATGGACACCGGCACGCGCTGGAAGAAGCCGCTGTCGCCGGCGGCCCGAAGTCCGATCGCGCGCATCTGCGCCGCGATATAGCGCGCGGCGCGCGCTCCGCCCGGCGACGCCGTGAATCGGCCTTCCATCGAGTCGTCGGCGAGCGCATAGAGTGCGGCACGCACGTCTGCGTCAGTCACGCGACGGGCGACTGCGCTCCGGGCCGCGGCGCTTGGCGTTGCCGCGGCGCCGGAAGGGAGCGTCTCCGGCACGGGTGCCGGCGTGGCGGCGTGATGGGCGCAGCCGGCGACACACGCGACGCCGCAGGCGATTAACAGTTTTCGAACGGTCGAACGATGACGAGGATTCATGATCGGAGTTTTGGGACCGAATTGAATCTATCGGGAGTCTCCCGCCTTGCGGTGTCCCGTTCGGCGGTGAAGCTTGAATGCACCACCTCCACGCCGAGTGATCGATGCACCGTGCCAGTCTGGTTCTCATTGCGATGGCCGCCGCTTGCGCGAGCAGCGGCACCACGCCCGAAGTGACGGAGCGTGCGGCGCCGATTTTTTCGAGCGCCGAGACCGGTACGCTCATGGGCTCGACGCCCGCTTCCGCCTCCGCGAGCTTCGAGGCACCCGCCGCGGCTGTTTGGGCGGCGGTGAAGAAGACGTACGCTGATTGGGGCGTGCCGCTCAACGTCGAGAACCCGACCACGCACCAGATCGGCAACAATCAGTTCATCCGCTCGCGCCAGTTCGCGGGACACTCGATGACCGAGTTGGCGGACTGTGGCAGCGGTCCGGAGGGGCCAAAGGCGGCGAGCTATCGGATCTACATGTCGCTGCTCACGTTCGTCACGCCTGACCCGAGCGGCAGCGTGCGCGTGCAGACCACGTTCGTGCCGATCGGGCAGGACGTCACCGGGACGAGCAACGAGCGACTCACGTGCGGCACGTCCGGCCGCCTCGAGCAGTACTTCCTGGACGCGGTGAAAGCGAACCTCGGCAAGGCCTGATTCAGTTGCTCTCGACGGGCCGCCGATAGCCGGGCCCGCGCAGCGCGCGGCCCGGTTTCGCGCCGGTGTGCGTTCCGTCGCGGATCACCTGCACGCCATTGACCCACACGTCGCGCACGCCGGTCGAGAGTTGTTTAGGGTTCTCATAAGTCGCGCGATCGATGATCGTCGCCGGATCGAACACCACGACGTCGGCGTACATGCCGGGCGCGAGTACGCCGCGGTCGTGGATCGACAAACGGTCCGCGACCGCCGACGTCATCTTCCGCACCGCATCCTCGAGCGTGAGCACGTGCTCGTCGCGGACGTAGCGCCCGAGAATGCGCGGATAGTTCCCGAACGTGCGCGGATGCACCAGCGCGCGCACGCTGTCCGGATCGGGGCCGCCGGCGTCCGTGCCGATCTTGATCCACGGCTGCTGGAGTTGGAGCTTGACGTTGTCCTCGCTCATGAGGAAGTACGTGGTCTCCACGCGACTGTGCTCGCTGAGAATGAGGTCCATCGCGGCGTCCAGATAATCCTCGTGCTTCATCTGCGCGATCTCGGAGAGCCGCTTGCCGATGTACGGCTGATTCTCCGGCTTCCGCAGGCTCGTGATCAGAACACCCGCCGGTGTGGCGAGCCCGCACATGTCTTCCCACTCGCTCGTCGGATGCGCGACTTCCTGATGGATCCGCGCGCGAATCTCCTGGCTCGCCAGGTTGCCGAACAGCTTGCCCTCGGCCGAGAACGACGGCGGCAAACATGACGTGAGCCCGGTCGCGCCGGCGGTGTACGCGTACATGTCAGCCTGGATGTCGAGCCCTGCCGCGCGCGCCGAGTCGATCTTGCTGATCAGCTCGCGCTCCTTGCTCCAGTTGCGCGTCCCCGCGGCTTTCAGGTGATAGATCTCCGTCGCGACGCCGCCTTCGCGTCCGATGCGAATCACTTCGTCGATCGCCTCGAGCAGGTGGTCCGCCTCCGAGCGCATGTGCGTGATGTACACGCCGCCGTACGGCGCCATCGCCTTCGATTCATCGATCAGCTCCTGCGTCGTGGCGAACGTGTTTGGCGGATAGATCAGCGCGCTCGCCATGCCGAACGCTCCGTCCTCCATCGCGCGGCGCACCGCGGCGCGCATCGAATCGAGCGTTGCGCCCGTGGCGGCGCCCATCCGCTCGGCCATGCCATACTGCCGGATGGTGCCCGCGCCCACGAACGACCCGACGTTTTGCGAGATGCCGTGCGCTTGCATGGCGCTGAGCCATGCGTCGAAGCCGTGCGGCCCCGCGAACGTCCGCTGCAACGCGCTCGCGTTCGGCGGGAGCGTCGCGGGATTGAGCGGCGCCGGCGTCGATCCTTCGCCTTCGATGCCGGTCGTCACGCCCTGCGTCAATTTGCCGAGCTGCCGCCCGTCGCCGAGAAGGAGCGCACCGCCCGATTGATCCTGGATGTCGATGAATCCGGGCGAGACGACCAGACCGCGCGCGTCGACGCGTGCCTTCGTCGGGGCGTCGTGCAGCATCCCGCGGGGCGTGATGGCGGCGATGCGATCGCCGCGAATGGCGAGATCGCCGTAGTACCACGGTGCGCCGGTGCCGTCGACGATGCGGCCATTCTCGATGATCACGTCATACGCCGCGCCCGGTGCTGGAGCGGGATGTGCGGTAGCGGCCGGACGTGTGCAGGCGGCGAGCAGGACCACGGCGAGAGCGACGCGGCGTGTCATCACGGTATTGGTGAGAGGATGCAAGACGATGCGACGGGCTCGACCGAGCCGCTAGAGGCCGCGACCACCCCGTCGCCGATCGATTTTCATCGCGCGCGCGAGCGGCTGTCGATCCGCGACGAGCTGATCCTGGCCGCCCTGCCCACGCTGCTCGTGATCGCCGTGCTCGCGCTCGTCGACGCGCTCTCCGAGCAGCGCCTGCTCTTCGCGTCGCTCGCGTCGAGCGCGTTCCTGATCTACCTCGACCCGGAGCACGCGATGAACCGCCTGCGCGCGATCGTCAGCGCGCAGCTCCTCGCGGCGGTGGTCGGATGGGCGGGTTACTTCTTTCTGGGCGGCGGCTTTCTGAGCGCGGCGGCGGCGCTCGTCGTCACGATCCTGCTCATGATCGTGGGCGACGTGGTGCATCCGCCGGCGGTCGGGACGGCGATGGCGTTCGCGCTCCGCGCCGGGAACGTGTCCAACGTGGCGCTCTTTCTCGTGGCGCTCGGAATGACGGCGGTGCTCGTCGTGCTCCAGCGGCTCGCGGTGTGGACGCTGAGCAGGAGCCGGCACCGGCACGCGGCGCGGCGATGATTCTATAACGGTAATCTAAGAAAACTCAACGCCACGCCGTCCCGGTAGAAGTCGGGGACGCGGGCCTCTTCCTCGAAGCCATGGTCGTGGAGGAGCGTGAGGATCGTGCCGATCGCCGGATCGTCCGGCATCTCGGCGAGGAGGTACCGCGCGCCGGACGCGCGCACCTCGCCCGCCACGGCGCGAAGCAGCCGCTCGCCGACGTCGTCCGATTCCACCCCCGGCGCGAGCGCCGCGGTGTGCAGCCGCGCGCCGCCGTCGGTGCCCGCGAGCAGGCCAAAGAGCGCGATGCCAGCCACGGTTCCGTCGCGCGCGATCACCAGCGCCCGATGTTCGACGTCATTGCCGCGCTCCGCGCGCTGCAGCACCTCGAGCGCGCGGTCGATGTACGGCGTCACGCCGAGCGCACCCATCAACAACACGCGCGTGCCCTGATGATCTTCGGGCAGCAGCGGCCGCGGGTCGAGCGCGAAGTAGCCCGACACGTCAGATGTGGATCGCGCGGCCGAGCGCGCTGAGCGCCGCTTCCTTCGTCACCTCGGAGAGCGTCGGATGCGCGTGCACGGTGACCCCGATGTCCTCCGACGAGCCGCGATACTCGAACGCGAGCACCACTTCGGCCACGAGCTCGGAGACGTTCGGCCCGATCATGTGCGCGCCGAGCAGCTCGTCCGTCTTTGCGTCGGCGATGAACTTGACGAAGCCCGTCGTCTCGCCCATCGACCGCGCCCGGCCGTTTGCCGAGAACGGAAATTGTCCGACGCGATACTCGCGTCCGCTCTCCTTGACCTGCTTCTCCGTCAGCCCGACGGCGGCGATCTCCGGCCAGGTGTACACGACGCCCGGGATCGACTTGTAGTGCATGTGCACCGCCTTGCCAGCGATCGCCTCCACGGCCACGACGCCTTCCTCCTCCGCCTTGTGCGCGAGCATCGGCCCGGGCACGCAGTCGCCGATCGCATACACGTTCGGGAGGTTGGTGCGCATCTGATCGTCGACGAGAATCTCGCCGCGCTTGCCGAGGTCGAGGCCGAGCGCCTTCGCGTCGATCCCGCGCGTGGCGGGCCGCCGTCCGACGGAGACGAGGACGCAATCGCCTTCGATGCGTTCCGTCTTGCCGTCTTTTTCTATTTCTATGAACACGCCGGCGTCGGTGCGGCCGCCGTTCGTGACGCGCGTCCCGGTGCGGATGTCGAGACCCTGGCTCCGCAGCGAGCGATCGGCTTGTTTGACGATGTCGTCGTCCATGCCCGGGAGGATGCCGGGCAGCAGCTCGATCACGGTGACGTTCGCGCCAAGCCGGCTCCAGACGGAGCCGAGCTCGAGGCCGATGACGCCGCCGCCGATCACGATGAGGCGCTTCGGCACCTGCGGGATCTCGAGCGCGCCGACGTTGGACAGCACGCGCTCTTCGTCGAACTTCAGAAACGGGAGCTCGATCGGTACGGAGCCGGTGGCGATGATGACGTTCTTTGCCTGGTACGAGGCGATGGTTTCAGCGGGGGGGCCCCCCGCCGCACCGCCCGCCGTCACCTCGACGACGTTTCCGGCCTTCAACGTTCCCAACCCTTTCGCCCACGTGATCTTGTTCTTCCGGAACAGGAACTCGATGCCCTTGGTGTTCTGTCCGACCACGTCGCGCTTGCGCTCGAGCATCGTCGCCAGATCGAGCGTGAGCTGGCCGACGCCGATGCCGTGCGCCGCCGCCGCATGTTTCGCGAACTCGTAATGCTCTGACGACGTGAGCAGGGCCTTGGATGGAATGCAGCCCACGTTCACGCACGTGCCGCCGAGCGTCTTGTCCATCTCGACGCATACGGTATCGAGACCGAGCTGCGCGGCCCGAATCGCGGCGACGTAGCCGCCCGGACCGCCGCCGATGATCACGACGTCGGCGGGCGTTGGGCTCGAGGATTGAGCGGAGGTTCCCATGACGAAAAAGAGTGAGCGGGTCAGACGAATTCTAACCCGCTCACCCCGACGTCATGAACGTCGTGGAGCTATCGTGAGTAGATGGAGAGCCCGAGCAGCAGGCCGAATTGATCGTACGAGAACGCGGGTGCACTGGCGAGACCGTGACGGTACTGCGCCTCGATCCGCGACGCGATCCGATTGTCGATCGGCAGCTTGATGCCGAGGCCGGCGCCGAGGCTCGTCTGGGTCAAGCCCCGCTCACCGCTTCCGGACAAGTGGTCGAATCCGATGAGCGGGCGAACGTAGAATTGATCGGTGCCGCGCGTCCCGGTGAAATAGATGGGCAATCCAACGTCGACACTGAGCTCCGTCTGGCTGCCGCCGTCCGAGCTTGAGTGCTGAATCCCGAGTGACGGTTCCAGCTCGACAGTCGGGGTGAGGTACACGCCGGCGCGCAGCATCGGCAGCGGCAACTGCACGGTGGTCGCGCTCACGTCTTCCGTTCCTCCCGGCCCTACGTCGACGTGCGTCGAGCGATGGGCGAGAATGCCGTCGATGCCGAACTCCCAGAGTGGGCTCTGCTGCTGGGCGCCCGCGGCGCCAGCGAGCGTGAGCGCGAGTACGGCAGCGGACAGGCACTGAATCGTTCGTGTCATTCGAGTTCTCCGTATCTGGTCGAAATCGCCGAGCGCAGCCGCAAAAAAAGGACCGGACGAGCTCGTCCGGTCCGTGTGCGGTGATCGGCGGTGACGTGGATCACTCAGTCGATCAGCATCGCGGCCGGATCCTCCATCAATTCCTTGACACGCACGAGGAAGAGCACCGCCTGCTGGCCGTCGATGATGCGGTGGTCGTACGAGAGCGCGAGGTACATCATCGGCCGGATCTCGACTTTGCCGTTCACCGCGACCGGGCGGTCCTGCGTCTTGTGCAGTCCGAGGATGCCGACCTGTGGGAAGTTGATGATCGGCGTCGAGATCAGCGATCCGAACACGCCGCCGTTGGTGATCGTGAACGTGCCGCCGGTCAGATCTTCCATCGTCAGCTTACCGTCGCGCGCGCGCTTGGCGACCGTGCCGATGTCGCGGGACACCTCGATCATTCCCTTGCGCTCGGCATCCTTGATGTTGGGCACGACGAGACCGGCGTCCGACGCGACCGCGATGCCCATGTTCACATAATGCTTATAGACGATCGCGTCGCCTTCGATTTGCGCGTTCACCGTCGGGTAGGCCTTGAGCGCCATACACGCGGCTTTCACGAAGAACGGCATGAACGAGAGCTTCACGCCGTGCTGCTTCTCGACGCGCTCCTTCATCCGCTCGCGCACCGCGCTCACGGCGGACATGTCGATCTCGTTGAACGTCGTGAGATGCGCCGTCGCGTGCTGCGACTCGAGCAGATGTTCGGCGATGCGCTTGCGGCGCGTCGTCATCTTCTCGCGCGTCTCGCGCTGGCCCTGGGCCGCACCGCTGGTTGGCGCGAAGCTCGGTTCCGTGGGGCGCACCACGCTGACCGCCGGCTGTTGTGGCGGCTGCGGCTTCGGCGTGGACGGCGGCTCCGCATGCTCGATGACGTCCGGCTTGCTGATCACCCCGCCGCGGCCGGTGCCCTGCACGGCACCCAAGTCCACCCCGCGCTCCGCCGCGACACGCTGCGCGGCGGGCGATGCGCGGATTTCTGTCGGAGCGGGAGCCTGGGCCGGCGTCGGAGCGGGAGCCTGGGCCGGCGCCGGAGCCGATGCCGGAGCCTTGGCCGGCGCGGGTGCCGCGGCGCCCGCCTTCGACTCATCGATCTCAGCGAGCAGGTCGTCAACCTTCACGACGTCGCCCTCGGCGTGCGCACGTTTCGTCAGCACGCCGGCGCTCATCGATGGAACTTCCACCGTGATCTTGTCGGTCTCGAGCTCCACCAGCGTGTCGCCCGGCGCTACGGAATCGCCCTCTTTCTTCAGCCAGCGCGAGACGGTGGCCTCGACAATCGATTCTCCGAGCGGCGGAACTTTGATCGCGGTCATGACGAGCAGGTCGACAAGGAAACGGGGCAATCCCTAAACTTCTCTCCAGCCAGAATATAATGCTCTCAAAGTGAACGCACTGACGATCTCCAGCCACGGTGGTCTCGATCGCGTCGAGTGCCGTGATGACGTGCCCGAGCCCGAGCTTCATTCGCGCACCGACGTGCGGATTCGCGTCCGCGCCGCCGCGCTCAACCACCTCGACCTGTTCGTGGTCTCGGGACTTCCCGGCGTCACGATCACGCCAAAGTGGATACTTGGCGCGGATGCGTGCGGCGACGTGGAAGCGGTGGGCGCCGATGTCGCGCACGTCCGCGTCGGCGACCGCGTGGTCGTGAATCCTGGAATCAGCGATCGCACGTGCGAATACTGTCTCGCCGGCGAGCAGCCGCTCTGCCCGCGCTTTCGGCTGCTCGGCGAGCACCTGCCAGGTTCGATGGCGGAGCTCCTCGTGGTCCCTGCCGCCAACGTGCGTTCCATTCCAAGATCGACCTCGATCGAGCACGGCGCCGCATTCACGCTCACGACGCTCACCGCGTGGCGCATGGTCGTGTCCCGTGCACGCGTGCAGCCCAATGAGAATGTGCTCATCTGGGGGATCGGTGGCGGCGTGGCGCTCGCCGCGCTTCAGATCTGCAAGCAGATCGGCGCCCGCGTCTGGGCGGTGTCGTCGAGCGCGGAAAAATTGCGCCGCGCCAAAGCCACGGGTGCGGACGAGCTGCTGAATCGGAGCGAGATCGACGTCGCGAAAGCGATCCGCGAGCGCACCGGAAAGCGCGGCCTCGACGTGGTGATCGACAACGTCGGTCACGCGACGTGGCCGCAGTCGCTGCTCGCGCTCGGCCGCGCCGGACGACTCGTGACGTGCGGAGCGACGTCGGGTCCGATGGTGGAGACCGACGTCCGACGCATGTTCTGGAATCAGTGGACGCTCATGGGCTCGACGATGGGCAACGACGCCGAGTTCGATGCCGTCGTCGACGAGCTGCGCGCCGGGAGACTCCTGCCGCCGATCGACAGCGTCTTCTCGCTCGAGGACGGCCGCGCCGCCTTCGAGCGCCTCGCGAGCGGCGGGCAGTTCGGCAAGATCGTGGTGCGCGTCTCGTGAGCGACACGAGCGCGCGTTACGAGCCCGCCGAGGAGCGGGCGATCCGCGAGACGTACGCGAAGGGCGAAGTGCCCAAGTGTCCGCGCGACGGCGCGACCATGACGGCGCGCAGCATCGGCGGTGGATCGTTCGGGCTTGGATACTCGCGGAAGCGCGAGTGGCTCATTTGCCCAACGTGTCGGCGCAGCGCGATCTTCGATGTGAAGCGCGGGACCCGCACGTGAGCGATCAGGTTACCGGGCGCAGCGGCACGGCCATTTCTTCTTGAAAGACGCGATGCCGCTCGTCGAGGATCGCCTTGACGTGCTCATATGCCCCTGCCTCCTGGAGCACAGCGATGGGCAGGTAGACTGTGGGCACGCGCAAGGCGCGCAGGAGCACGTAGCCTCCTAGCTCGTGCGACGTTCTGACGCGCATCCACGCCGCGCGTGCCGAGAACCCATCGCCCTCGATCCAATATTCGGATTCGTTGCCGCCGACGCGGACCGTTTCGGCCGGCTGCATGAAACGACGTGCGCGCTTCTGCCCGCCGCGGCTCTTCTCGCGCACTCCCCATGCGAACGTCGCGATCGCGAGGATCGCCGCTCCGAGCGCGATCGTGTAGATCCAGAACAGCAGCAGCACGCCGACGATGCCGAGCGCGATGAAGATCCGGTCCACCGAGACGTGCCGGAACGGCCGATCCCCGCGAGCCACGGCGGTCTCGACGTCACTCGTGTTGTACGTCGCCTCGAATCGAAACGGCTGGACTGCGTCGGCTGCTGACATGCGGGCCTCCCGTCGTGGTGGCATGACCGGCCGTCCAAGATAGATTCTACGGCACATGCTACAAGACACCACGGCCACCTTTAGCGATCGCCTGGGCACGAGCGCGGCGCAGGTGCTCGGCGAGACGCTCCCCGCGCTGCTCGGCGCGCTCGTCATTCTGATCGCGGGCTACCTGCTCGCCAAGCTCCTCGAGAACTGGGCCGCGCGCGCGCTGCGCCGCATCCGGCTCAACTACATGCTCGAGCGCGCGGGGGTCATTCAGGTCGTCGAGCGATCGGGGACGCACGTCAACCCGACGCGCGTCGTCGCGAAGGTGATCTTCTGGCTGGTGATGTTCACGGTGATCCTGCTCGCGTCCACGGCGCTCGGGCTGGACTCGCTCGCGAACGTCGTCTCGACGCTGGTGAGCTACATCCCGAGTGTGATCGCGGCGATCGTGATCATCCTCGTCGGCATCGTGCTCGGCGGATTCGTCGGGGGGATCATCGCGGCGTCGGCCGGCGGCGTGCACGGCGGGCGCGCGCTGGCGCGCATTGGCCGGGGCGGGGTGATTCTGCTCGCCGTCTTCATGGCGTTGCAGGAGCTCGGCATCGCGACGGACATCGTCACCACCGCGTTCGCGATTCTGTTCGGCGCGATCGCGCTCGCGCTGGCGCTCTCGTTTGGCCTGGGCAATCGCGAGCTGGCGGGCGAGATCACGCGCGAGTGGTACGAGCGTTATCGTCGCGAGCGGGAGGAAGCGGCGGCGCGCGAGCGTGAGGCGGAAGCGCAGGCCGAGGCCGAGCTCAACGCGGAAGACGAAGCGATTCGCGCTGAAGAGGCGCGGCGGCGGACGCCGCCGACTGAACTCTGACAATGACCCACACGGTGTCCGTGCGCGTGATGTACATCGGCGCACCATACTGATCGCGTACGTACCAGGTTTCCTTGTACGTGCCCGGCCTTTTCGGCGCGCGCATCTTCGCGGCAAACGCGAACACTGACCCGGGATACACGCGATCGCGGCTCGACAGCACCGTGTCCGTCGTGAGGCGCGGGCCGGACGCATCACGAAAAGCGAGTCGCACGTGCTGCCAGGCACAGGACCCGGTGTTGCTGATCGTCCAGACCTTTTGAAATCGCTCGCCGGGATACAACACTGCGGAGTCGAGCGGTGCCTCCCCGATCCACCCGGCGATCGATTCTCCCCTGCCGCACGGTCGCGGTTGATCCTCAGCGGGCAACTGCATTCCACTCACCCCCACGATGTCAAGTGAGGTCGACCTCGCACCGCCGATTGGGATTCGGGTACCGTCGGCCAATCGAAGCGACCAATCCTCGTGAAAGCGACCACGGGCTGACGGCAGATCGACGTTCGTGCGAAAAGTTGCGGTCGCACCCGGCGTCGTCGCAGTGTCCAAGTCGGGCGCGATCACGTCGCTAGTCGTCAATTCGGACCGAGAGGTCCGCACAAGCCGCACGCCGCGGGGCCACGCACACGCGCCGTCGTTCACGAAGCTCCAGATCGCAGTGGTCGCGCTGCCCGCGAGGAATGTCTGATCGGCCGCCTGGCCACGTCCGGCGAGAATTGCGCTGGCGCCCGTCGTACCGCAGGGCGGAGCCGATGCGAGTACCGAGATCTGCGCGAGTAACGCAGCGCCGCTGCCGTTAATCGGAATCGTTGCGTGGTTCTTGTCGACGAGTGACCAACGTTCCCAATAGTCACCTGGCTGATGCGGAGCTCGCATTGGAACTTCGGCTAAGACGAGCGGGCCACGAAGCTGGGGCCGTGGCGCAGCGGCGGCGCTGACGAGCGCCAGCGGGGCAGGTCCGGTTTGCACAAGTGCTAATCGGACGACCGAAGGATCCCAACGACACCGGCCGCCGATACGCAGCCACCAACCTTTGGTGAAGTGCTGCGCCGGTTTCATAACAGAACCGAGTTGGTAGTTGTGATGATCGAGCGTCAGGTTGGCGTTCGTTGCGTCGCAAACCGGTTCCGATACAGGGCTGCGAGCTTCCGCGGTACGCATTGTGTGCACCCGCCAGCCGATGAACGCAACGACCCCGATCGTAGCCGCAGCCAGGCTGATAGTGACGCGCGTCTGCTTCTTCAGACTTGCCGGCATTGGTGCAGGCGAGGGGGCCGTTGCGGCCACGCGGGCACGATTCGCGGTAGGCGCATCGTGCGAGCGAAATGCCTCGAAATGCTCCAGTGTCGGCGGATCGTGCTGCCCGCTCGCGAGTAAGCGGTTGTACAAGTGCTCGATCCGCGTTCGGTCCCCAAGCTCCATCGCAGCGCGGCCGGCCCATACCCAGGCTGCCGGCGCCATCGCCGGTCCGTCTCCGAACTCGAGGATGAATCGAGAAAAACGGTCGAGACGCTCCCAATCCAAGTGCTGGAGCGCGTCAGCGGCGGCGCTCTGGATGTGTCCGATCGCGCGTCGGCGGAGAGCCGTGCGCTCGGCAGCCACCCAATCCGCGAATGGAGCTCCGTAGCGCACGGTGCCCGACCTTGCTCGTGATGGCCGAAGTACTTCCGCCGTCCAAGTCTGAAGCAGCTCACCGCGCATGACGCGCACGATCGAATCGCCGAGAGTTCGATCCGTCGCGTCGGCAGGGCGATCGAGGAGCGTGAGCAGGTCGTCGTAGTCGCACTCGAGGGCCGTTGGTTCGATTCGAAGCGCATCGTCGCGTTCCGACAAGCTCTCGAGCGCTGGGCCAAGTAACGGTCGCAGGTCGCTGATCGCGTTCCGAGTGACCGTGCGGCCATCGGCGTTCTGCTCGGACCAGAGCACTCCGCCCAGCGAGGCGCGTGGCACGGCGACGCCACGATTGCGAACGCGCAGCCAGACGAGGAGCGCCATGGCTCTCGACGTGGCGCGCGGCCGCGACGCACCGGCGGGAAGCTCGCCATCCAGGCGGATTTCGCCCAGCGTGATCAGCCGAAGTGGCATGGTGAGATGACGTGAGAAGCGCGCCGCGGGCGAACGGGCAACCGGGCGCTCGCGCGACGTGCGCTACGCGTTTGCAACGGCACTGATTCGCATCTGCAACTTGGTTCCTGCGGATTCAAGATCGTATATCGGGCCGCCGCGCGCCAGTATCCGACAGCAGTATGAAAGGGCTATTTGCGACTCATAAAGAGATGTTCCTCATCCGCCATGTCGCAGCGGGTGTGATTGGCGCCGGAATGCTGGGCTGGATTTCCCTCCTCTGTTCCACGCTCGGCTCACCCCCCTTACTCGTTTGGAGGCTCCATGAGGTCGATCGCACGCACCGCGCTCGCTGCCACGCTGATTTGCACGCTCCCGCTGCTCGCGAGAGGACAGAACACGCTCTCGGGAGCTGATTCGTCACAGGCACGCGTCGCATGGGTAGCTCCAAGCAGCGCTGCCGCGACCGTGTCGAGCGTCCGTGCGGATCGCCCGCTGACGCTCGACGCCGTGGACCGCAAGGACCCGACCCTCGCCGGAGTGTTGAGTTTCCTCATTCCAGGCGTCGGCTCATTCTACGCGGGGAATACGACGCACGGCATCGTTCATCTCGGCATCCACGTCGGCTCGTACGCGCTCATCGTGGGCGAGGCGACGAGCTGCGCGTTCGACGGCAGTTGTACCGGCAGCGGCGGACTCGTCGCGGCCGGCTATCTCGTGCTCCTCGGCAATGACGTGTGGAGCATTTTCACGGCCGTGAACGACGCGCACGCCCACAACGGCGACAGCGGATCAACGCCAGGGCGCGTCGTCGGCAACTTGTACGCGACTCCCGCGGTCACACCGCTCGGCGTTCAATTGCCCGGCATGACGCGGTCGACCGGCTTGCAATTGTTCCGCTGGTCGTTCTAGGGGTCGCTTCGAGCTGTATTGAATCGCGCCAGATCGGCGCGCACCGCCTTCATCCTCTCCATCAGCTTCGTTCCATGTCGCCAAAGCTCTGTTGGCGCGCGGCGAGCCTGCGCGCGTGCACGACCACAGTCCTCCTCGCGGGGCTCGTATGGCTACCCCGGCCGAGCGCGGCGCAAACAGCGAATGGTCCGCTACAACAAGTTGTCGGCGGACCCGGGTTGGACATCGACGCTTCGGTGTCGCCTGATGGCAAGTCGATCGTCTACGCGTCGTCTCGTGGCGGCGATCTCGAGCTCTGGATGCGGGGGATCGAAGGCGGTGCGCTGTACCAACTGACATCGGCCGTCGACCACAGTGCCGATCGATACCCGCTGCTCCTGCCCGACGGGAACACGATCGTGTTTCAGTCGGACCGGGTCGATCGAACCCGCAACATCTGGACGCTCAACCTCCGAAATCGCGCGCTCGCACAGCTTACAACGTTCACCGACGGCGGCGCCTCGCATCCATCACTTTCGCCGGATGCACAGACCATTTGCTTCACGCGCACGAGCGCGGCCGGCGCCGTTTCGATCTGGCTCATGACGGCCGATGGCGGGAACCTGCGGGAAGTCTCGCCGGGCGTCGACTGCACGTGGACACCGAGCGGCAAGCTCGTTCTCGCGCGCGGAAGCGGCGGAGATCCGCCTGCGCGGTACGACATCTGGATGATGGATCAGGACGGGGCGCATGCGGTCACCGTATCCGCGGCGAATCATACCTGGAGCCGAAGCCCTGCCGTCTCCCCGGATGGCCGGTGGCTCGCGTATACCGTCTACCCTTCGATGTTCACGGGAGACATCCGCGAAGTACCGGGCGGTTTCGAGATCGATCCGCGCGTGCGGACGAGTATCTGGCTGGTGAGCTTGGCCCAGCCCACTACGCCGCCGCGCGAGGTCGTCGCGCAAGACGCATTCAACTCGTACGCGGGCTGGACGCGCGATCGCCGACTGCTGTTCACGTCCACCCGCACAGGGAGCGCCGACATCTGGTCGGTCGCCGCGACTCAACCATCTCGCTGATGCCGAGAGGTATTGTATGAATATACTCATATCAAACCGTATATCACGTATTGCTCGCCGGCTCGGCTGCATCGGCTTGATCGTCGCCTCCGTTGGCTGCGGATCCGACGCGATCACGTCGACCGCGACCGGAAGCCCGGTCGGACACTGGACGGCGGCGTCGATTGGCGGACAGTCGCTTCCGGTCGCGCTCGCGTTCGAGCTGGATGGGACGACGGCGATTCTCAAGTCGTGGACGATGGACTTTGCCAGCGACGGCACGATGCGGCAGACGGCCATCGCGGAAGCGCGACAAGGGAACACGGTGATCGAAACCGACACGATCCCCGGGAGCGGCGTGTGGTTTCAGACGGGCAGCACCGTCTCGCTGAGCTTCTCAGACGGTCTCGCTGCCGGAGATGAGTCGGCGGCCACGATCGGCGGAAACCGGCTCACGTTCGGAGGCAATGGGTTCAACGGCGCGATCGTGTTCCAGCGGTGAGGCGCGTTGCGATGCGAATCTCTGCCTGTCGGGCCGCAATCGTCGCCACGTTCGGATTCGTCGTGATGTGCCAAACAGCATGCGCGCACGGCGATGCCGGAACGAGTCCGGAGATGAGAGCGAAGTCGATCGTGGTCGCGCCCGACACACTCACACTAGTGGTCGGGCACTCGGGTCGATTGTCCGCGACAGTCCGTGACGCGGCGGGCGCGCCGTTGGATCGCGCGGGCGTGCGATGGTCGGTCGGCGACAGCACGGTTGCGACCGTGGACCAGAGCGGCGGCGTCAGCGCGCGAACGTTCGGCACCACGACGGTGCTTGCCTCGTCCGGGGCCGTTTCAACGACCACACCCGTGATTGTGTCGTACGCGAACAGTGACTCGGCGAGCGTGCGCTCCAGCGACTCCGTGCACGTTGCTGTTGCCAGCGGATCCACGATCGATGTGCCAGTCGGGGCGCTCCCGGCGGGCGTCAGCGTGGCGCTCAGTCAGGTTGGAATTCCATCGGATGTCGACACCGCGGGAATGGGCGTTATGGGGAGCGCCGTCGAGGTCGACCTGTCATCGGGATCCGCGACAGCGCTGCGGACGTCGTCGACAGCGCTTCGAAGCGCCGCGCTGTCCTCACGCGGTGTACGTCTGAAGATCAGGCAACTCGTTACCGACTCGAGAGCGGATATCTCAAGAGCGTTCGTCGTTCTACACGATGCTGGGAAAGCCGTGGGACACACCGCTACCACGGTCGCAGTGAACGCGGCCGACGCCGCCGTCACGGTCGACAACCTGGGCCGACGGTTCGTCGAGGTATCGATCTACGACCCGATCATGCGATCCCCCGTCACCGAGGTGGGAGGAAAAATCGCGTACACGGCGATGCTGGCGTTCTCATCCACCACGTGCGACCCGTCCGCATGGTCGGTCTATCCCGCATCCGGCATCGCCCCATCGCCGAACAAAGTTCCAATCATCCTGATTCACGGCTGGCAACCGCTGCGGTTCACCTGTGGTCTCGAGGCCGATTACTCGCCGGATGTTCTCGGAGAGAGTTGGGGCTCCCTGATCGCGACACTCTCGGCAGATCCGTCGATTCGCGATCGCTACGAAGTCCTGATCGCCAAGTACCCGACGTTCTACTCGATCGACCAAAACGCGGAGAGTATCGCCCCGATCCTCTCCAAGCTGATCGGAAATCGCGAGGCGATTGTGATCGCCCACAGCATGGGAGGCCTGCTCGCCGCGAAGTACATGATCGGCACGCCGGCCAATCGCGTGCACGAGCTCGTGACGTTGGGCACTCCTTTTACGGGTAGCCCACTCGCCGACCCCCTCCAACTCGACGCGAATGCACGTAGCACCTACATACAGCTCGCGCAGCAAGCGAAAATCTCTGAAGTGATGGACTATCTGAGCGGAGGTCCGATTCTCGGGTCTGCGGGCGCTGGTGACCTGGCGTCGAATCCGCGATCTCCTTTCCTCGGCGAACTCGCGAACGGCAAGGCCGCGTTTGCATCGAAGCTTGTCGCTATCGCAGGGAACGTGAGCACGCCCGATCTGATCGAACTCGCGTCATCATCTGCAAGTACTGTCGACGACAAGTTCTCCGCGGCGAGTGGTCTCTTGCTCGCCGCTATGCAGCAAGGCCCCAGCGATGGCGTCGTTCCACTCGCGAGCGCCCAAGCCTACGGGACTCCCGGCCGGACCTTCACACTCGATCACTTCGAACTCCCGACTACCGCATCCGCGATGGCTTCGGTGAAGTCAATCCTGGCGGATCTAGTGGGGCGCGTCGCGGCCGCCCCGTCGGCCATTGTTCGCGTGTCCGGCGACGCGCAAGTCGGCTCGCCGAGCGGCCCGCTGCCGGAGCCGATTGTGGTCCGGGTTCAGGATGCCTACGGCGTCGGCGCGCCCGGAATCCCGGTGACCTTTAGCGTGACGTCCGGCGGCGGTTCAGCATCGGTCGGAAGCACCACCACCGACGCCAGCGGCGAAGCTCGCGCGTCGTGGACGCTCGGTCCTACGGAAGGTCTGAATTCGCTGCAAGTCAGCGCCGCCGGAGTAAGCAGCGGCACGGCACAGTTCACCGCAACAGCCGTAATACGGACCGCGACGACCCTTGCGGTGATCGGGGGCTCCTCGACCACGATCGCAGGGCAGCCATTTCCGGACCAACCTCGCGTTCAGGTCCAAGATGCGTTCGGTCAGCCTGTCACCAGTAGTGCCGCGTCCGTTACGGCTTCAGTGATCAATTGGACTGGCGTGCTCACAGGAACGAACACCGCAATCGCGAGCGGCGGCGACGCGCAATTCACGAATCTTGGCTTGAGTGTCCACGGTGGCTACACGATTCAGTTCTCATCACCCGGACTGACACCGGTGGTCTGGCCGGTTTGTGGTATGTACGGTGTTTCGGCGCCGTTCACGATCTTTGGGAATCTCAACAGTTCCAGTTGCTCGGACGGTGACGCTGGCCTGACGTCCGGTGATCTATTCGCATTCTCAGTCGGTGCGCAAACTGGGTTGCGCCTGAGCACGAATCCGACAGCCTTCGCCTCGCGGGTCGCACTGAGAGCATCCCGTGTCGCGGCCGGTTACATCTATTGGGACGCGCCGGGCGGAGTAGCAATCAATCACAAGTGGCTGCTGCCCGCGAACGCGTACACGAGTCTCTTCGGAACGCCCGACGGCGGGACCGGGCCGTACTCGTTGTTCGCGTCTCGTGAATCCGAAGGCACGTCGGACTGCGAGGTTGTCACGCTTCTCGGTCAAGACATCACGACCGCCCAAGCGTTGTCGACTTCGGGATGCAGCAGCGGTGGCTACTTCGAGTCGTGGTTCGCCGTGTATTCGTGGCAGGCGTGCACGATCAGCATGAGTTCTGCCAGCTTCGATACCTATCTCGAAGCGTACGATCAGGACGGCAACCTCCTCGCGGGCGACGACGACGGCGGTGGCAGCACGAACTCTCGGTTGTCGTTGAGCACGTGCTCGGCGTCGGACGAGCCAGCGCCCCACCAAGTCCTCTTCATCAAGGCGACGTCAGCATTTAGCGAAAGCACCGGCCCATTCATCCTGCAGATTGCATTCGATGCGTCTCACACGGCGAGCCGTTCAGTGAGGCAGGTGCAACGGGCTGCTAGTACTCCAGTAACGATCGATGCGCGTCGAACGCAAATTCGAAAACTCTCACGGGACAAGAATCCGCATCCTAGATCGCCCATGTAGCATCGATCGGCGCACGAATCAACGCGCTGCGGTGCCGGGGCAACGTCACAAGAGCCGACGGGTGCCTCCGGCGCCGCGCTGAAAAGAAAACAGCACTCGAGCCACAGGGCCGCGCAGTGCGTGGCGGCGTGTGTCCGCGTCACCGCGGACTCGTCTGTTACGCCTCGGATCGGCGATGACGAGGCATACCCGCGCTGAGACGCGCCGACGCAACGGAAGATACGATCTCTACCATTCGCCAAGTCGCTATCGCACAAGCATTTATGGCATAGGCGCCGGGTTGCCTTTCGCCCTGTTTTCGGGTAGATTTCAGGGTCTCGGAACGTCTCCAGTTTCGGCCCCAATTTTCGCGCTTTTTACACGCGATCGCGGGCCGTTTTGCCGCTAGCCGAATACCTCTCCGACATGACCGCACCGAACAATCGCGAACGTATTCTCCCGCGCCTGATCGACGAGGAGATCAAAGAGTCGTTCATCAATTACTCGATGAGCGTCATCGTCTCGCGCGCGCTTCCGGATGTGCGCGATGGTCTCAAGCCCGTGCACCGGCGCGTGCTGTACTCGATGTTCGACACCGGTCTCGTGCCGGGCCGGCCGTACAAAAAGTCCGCGACGGTCGTCGGCGACGTGCTCGGCAAGTATCACCCGCACGGCGACTCGAGCGTGTACGACGCGCTCGTGCGCATGGTGCAGGATTTCTCGCTGCGCTATCCGCTCATCGACGGTCAGGGCAACTTCGGCTCCGTCGAAGGCGATCCGGCGGCGGCGTACCGCTACACCGAAGCGCGGCTCATGCCGATCGCCGTCGAGATGCTGGCCGATATCGACAAGAACACCGTCAATTTCGTCCCCAACTTCGACGACCATCTCGAGGAGCCGTCGGTTCTTCCGGCCGGGATCCCGAATCTCATCGTCAACGGCTCGTCGGGCATCGCTGTCGGCATGGCGACCAACATCCCGCCGCACAATCTGCGCGAGGTGGTGAGCGCCATCATTCACATGATCGACAATCCCGATGTCACGATCGTCGATCTGAGAAAGTTCATCAAAGGTCCCGATTTCCCGACTGGCGGCTACATCTACGGCCGCGCGGGGATCAAAGACTACCAGGAGACGGGCCGCGGGCGCATCGTCATGCGCGCGCGCGCGGTGATCGAGGAAAAAGAATCCTCGAACAAGTCGCAGATCGTCGTCACGGAGATCCCGTACCAGGTCAACAGCGCGAAGCTCATCGAGAACATCGCGGAGCTCGTGCGCGACAAGAAGCTCGAGGGCATCTCCGACCTGCGCAACGAGTCCGACAAGGACGGGATGCGCATCGTGATCGAGCTGAAGCGCGATGCCATTCCGCGCGTGGTGCTCAATCAGCTCTACAAGCACACCGCGATGCAGTCGACGTTCGGCGTCATCATGCTCGCGCTGGTGCCCGACGCGAAGACGGGCAGCCTCGTGCCCAAGGTGATGCCGCTCAAGGAAATCCTCGAGCACTACATCGCGCACCGCCACGAGATCATCGTCCGGCGCACGCAGTTCGATCTCGACAAGGCGCTCGAGCGCGAGCACATCCTCGAGGGCCTCAAGATCGCCGTCGACAACATCGACGAAGTGATCAAGGTCATTCGCAAGGCCGAGGACACGCCGACCGCGAACGCGCAGCTCCAGAAGCGGTTCAAGCTCTCCGAGCGGCAGGCCGAAGCGATCCTCAACATGCGCCTCGCCAAGCTCACCGGCCTCGAGATCGAGAAGCTCGAGGAGGAGCTCAAGGAAGTGCGCGCGCTCATCAAGGACCTGCGCTCGCTCCTCGACTCCAAGGAGAAACGCATGGCCGTGCTCAAGGGCGAGCTCCAGGAGATCGCGAAGAAGTACGGCGACGAGCGCCGCACCGAGATCACGAGCGACGAGGGCGAGTTCACGATCGAGGACTTGATCGCCGAGGAGGAGATGGTCGTCACCATCTCGCACACCGGCTACATCAAGCGCACCTCGGCGTCCACGTACAAGAAGCAGCGCCGCGGCGGCCGCGGAAACAACGGCGCGTCGCTCAAAGAAGAGGATTTCATCGAACACCTCTTCGTGGCGTCGACGCACGATTACGTGCTCGTGTTCACCGATGACGGCCGATGCTTCTGGCTCAAGGTGCACGAGATTCCGCAGGCGGGGCGCGCGGCCAAGGGCAAGCCGATCGTCAACATGATCAACGTGTCGCCGGACACGAAAGTCTCGGCGATGGTCACGGTGCGCAACTTCCCGGAAGACCAGTTCCTGATCTTCGCGACGAAGCACGGCACGGTGAAGAAGACGGCGCTGTCACAATACTCGAATGTGCGCGCCACGGGCATCAAGGCGATCAAGATCGAGGACGGCGACGAGCTGATCGACGTGCAGGTGACGACGGGCACGAACGACGTCGTGCTCGCCACGCGCCACGGCCTGTCGATTCGGTTCCACGAGCAGGACGTCCGCGAGATGGGCCGCGACACCACGGGCGTGAAGGGCATCGAGCTCGGGCCGCGCGATCAGTTGATCGGCATGGTCGTGATCAAGCGCGAGGCCAATCTCCTCGTCGTGACGGAGAAAGGCATGGGCAAGTGCTCTCCGATCGACGAATACCGCGTGCAGAAGCGCGGCGGGAAAGGCATCATCACCGTCCATCGCACGGACAAGACCGGCGACGCGGTGTCGATCAAGGAAGTCCTGCCCGACGATGAGCTGATGCTCATCACCAAGCAGGGCGTGGCGATCCGGATGCCGGTGAAGGGCATTCGCGTCGCCGGGCGCAATACACAGGGCGTGAAGCTCGTGAACCTGGACAACGACGATCTGGTGACGGACGTCGCGCGCGTGGTCCCGGACGACGAGACCGAGGTCGGTGAGGAGACGGGCGAGCCCATCGCCGTTGGACCGGAGGGGGACGGCGAGTAAGTCGCGACGCGTTCGGCGGGCTCCCCCAGACCGAAGAGGGACCGATGCCGGGGCATCGGTCCCTCTTTGTGTAATAAAATGTTCCTACCCGTAATCTTTCGGGCTCCCGGGGCTGGCTGTAGCTTAGTGGCCTCTCCGGAATTGCGATGTCTTCCTCAGTCCGATTGCAGCGTGACGAACCGACGATGAGCCCTCCTGCCCCTCCGCAGCTCTCCGCGAGGGTAACGCAGGAACTTCCGCTCATCTCCGTCGAGCTGAGCGAGGCGCTGGTCGCCGAACAGGCCACCCTGCGGCGCGAAGTGCTCCTCTGGCAGCGATGGGTGCGGTACCTCGCCCTCGGCGCGATGGTGCTGCTGTCGCTCGTCTTCAGCTCCACGCTCGACGATGCGCTCATTCCGATCGCGGTAATCGCGTTCGGCTACGTCGCCGTGGTGATGATCACCGCGTGGGCGCTCCAGCGGTCGAGCTCTCCGGCGATCGAGGTCTGGTTTCCCTCGCTGCTGCTCACGGCCGACATCGCGACGCTCTCCGGCTTCGTGTATCTCACGAGCGCGCCGCAGCAGATGCACCGCATTCTGCTGCTCGGATTTCTCTCGATGCAGCTCGGCGTGTTCTACTTCGGCCGGCGGCACGGCGTGCTCTCGGCCGGCCTCACGGTCATCGCCTATTTGATCGCGACGCTCGCGATCTCGCCGTTCGTGCCGGGACCGCGCGCCGGGACGATGTCGATCGCGTTCAACGTCACGTTGTTCGCGCTCATCAGCACGGTGCTGGTCTACACCTTCGGCAGCTTCCGCGAGCGCATGGACTCGCTGCGCATGTACTGCAAGGTCGTCGAGCGCGGCGAGGTGGCATCGCTGCCGCAGCTCGGCGCCGAGCGCTGGCCCGACGAGCTCACGCTGCTCGCGCGCAGCTTCCAGTCGATGCACGAGCGGCTCGCCGAGCAGATTGGAAGCGATCCGCTCACCGGCTGCATGAATCGCCGCGCGCTCGAATCGCGGCTGCGCGGCGATCTGCGCCACGCCCGACGGCGTGGATCCACGGTCGCCGTCGCGGCGATCGATCTCGATCACTTCAAGGAGATCAACGACTCGAAGGGCCACCCGGTGGGCGACGTCGTGCTGCAGCAGCTCGCGGGGATCTTCAAGTCGACCGCGCGCGACACCGACGCGGTCGCGCGATTTGGAGGCGACGAGTTCGTGATCGTGCTGCCCGACACGGGCTGGCAGGGCGCACTGACCTTTGCCGAACGTCTGCGCCGGCGTGTCGACGACTATACATTCGGACCGCCAGGCACGCCGATGAGCATCACCATCTCGGTCGGCGTGGCGCTCGGCCGTGGCAGCGACCCGATCTCGTCGGAGATGCTGCTGAAGGAAGCCGACAACGCCTTGTACAAGGCGAAAACCGCGGGCCGCAACCGAGTATTCTCTTGACCGATTCGCAGTTCGTTTCTCTCGGCGACCTCGAGGCCGCCGCGCGCGCGCTCGCGCCCGTCGCCGTGCGTACGCCGTTGCTTCCCTTCGACAGTCTGAGTGAGCGGGTCGGCGCGCCGGTGTGGATCAAGCCGGAAATGCTCCAGCGCGGCGGCGCGTTCAAGTTCCGCGGCGCGTACAACTTTCTCTCGCGCGTCGATCCCGCGGTGCGGAAGCGCGGCGTGATCGCGCCGTCATCGGGCAATCACGCACAGGCGGTTGCGCTGGCGGCAAAGTTGTTCGGAGTGCCCGCGACGGTCGTGATGCCGACGACGGTGACGCACGCCAAGCGTGCGGGCGCCGAGCGGCTCGGCGCCAAGATCGAGCTCGCGGGCACGACGACACTCGATCGCGCGGAGCGGGCCGACCAGCTCGCGGCGGAGCAGGGTCTCACCCTCGTGCCGCCGTTCGATCACGAATTCATCATAGCGGGCCAGGGGACCGTGGGGCTCGAGATCGCGGACGATCTTCCGAGCGTCGAGACGGTGCTCGTGCCGGTGGGCGGCGGCGGCTTCAGCGCCGGCGTCGCGACCGCGATCAAGCTGCGCCTGCCGAACGCGCGCGTAATCGGCGTCGAGCCGGCGGGATCACCCAAGCTGACGGCCGCGCGCGAGGCGGGAAAGCCGGTGAAGATCGCGTACAGCGGTGGTCTCGCTGACGGATTGCTCGCAACGCAGGTGGGCACGCTGCCGTTCGAGCACCATCAGCGGTACCTCGACGACGTGATTCAGGTGGACGACGCCGCGCTCCGCGGCGCGATGCGCCTGTTGCTGGACCGCATGAAGCTCGTTGCCGAGCCAAGCGGCGCGATCACGATTGCGGCGCTCCTCGAGAGCGCGTTCACGCCGCGCGGCCCCACGGTCGCGATTCTGAGCGGCGGGAACATCGAGTGGGATGGACTTCGTGAGCTTCTCGCCGGGTGATCGTGCCGGACGAGTCGTCATCGCCGAAGCACATGCGGCAACCGCCGGCGCGCTCTCCTGGCTGCTGCGCGAGCAGGGGTACGCGGTCACGGCCGTGTCCGACCGCCACGAGTTGTTCGATGCGATCGCGCGCACCGTACCCGACCTGATACTGATCGATGGCGACGTCGTGCAACGCGACGGCGCCATCATCGGCCAGCTCCGCGCCGATCAGCGCTGGCACGACGTGCGCGTGATCGTCACCGCGCCGTGGGCCGCGGTGGAAGACGGGGGCGCCGGCTTGCCGTGGGGCGTCGACGACTGCGTGAGCAAACCGTATCGGGTGCCCGAGCTGCTCGGCCGCGTGCGTACGCAGTTGCGCGCGAGCGGACAAATTCGCGAGGCACGCGCCGCGCTGCGCGACACCACGGTAGAGCTCGAGCGCGCGCGCGGCGACGCGGCGAGCAACCGCCGTCTAGTAGACATTCTACATGAGGTCACCGGCGAGCTCTCGGCAAACGAGATCTACCGCCTTCTGGCGCGCCGCGTGGCGCGAGCGCTCGAGATCTCGCACTGCTCGGTGATCCTCGCGCGCCAAGGGGACGCCGTCGGCACCATCGCGGCGGCGCTCGAGGACTCCACGGTGCGCGACGTGGAGATCCGGCTCGAGCAATTCCCCGAAGTGAGCGCGGCGCTCGAGTCCGAGCGCTCGATTCTCGTCGAGGACGCGTGCACGCATCCATTGTTCGCGGGAATGCGACAGGCCTGGGCCGCGGAGGGAAAGGACATCGAGATCCGCTCCGTCGCGACGATTCCGTTCACCATCGATCGCTGGCGCTCGGGCGTGCTGTTCCTCCGCACCGATCGATTCGAGCGAACGCTCACGAGCGACGACGTCGAGTTCGCGGACGTGGTGATTCGCGCGGCGGTCGCGGCGATTCGGCGCGCGCAGGCGCTCGAGACCACGCGGGCCGACAACCGGCGGCTCGAGGCGCTCGCGACCACGGATCCGCTGACGCGCGTGCTCAATCGCCGCGCGCTGCTCGACCGGCTTGGCGCCGAAGTTGATCGGGCGAGGCGATTCGATTCCGCGCTCACGCTGCTCCTGCTCGACGTCGATCACTTCAAGCAGATCAACGACACGGCCGGCCACCTCGCGGGCGACAGCGTGCTGCGCCGGCTCGGTGCGCTGCTCGAGGAGGCGGTGCGCAAGGTGGACATCGTCGCGCGCTACGGCGGCGAGGAGTTCGTGGTGATTCTGCCCGAGACGACCACGGATGGCGCAGTCGTTTTTGCCGAGCGGTTGCGGGAGCGCATCGCCCACCAGGCGTTCGACGTCGGGGTCGAACAGCCCGTGCATTTGACGGTGAGTGTGGGGATCGCCACTTTTCCCTCGCCTCGGGTGGCCTCGACCGAGGACCTCTTCGCTCGAGCCGACGAAGCGCTCTATCGCGCGAAATCCGGCGGACGCAACCAGGTGCGCACCTGATGAAACGTTGTCCCACTTGCGGCACGACCTACCCGGAGGACGCGCGCTTCTGCACGCGCGACGGCACCCGCCTGTTCGGGCAGGCCGTGGCGACGGACACGCTGACACCGCCCGCCGACCAGTCCGCGATCTCGGCGACGCCGCGGTCCACGGCGGCGCTTTCGCGCAGCGACGTTGGTACGCCGGTGACGCACGCCAACCTCGCCGGACAGACGCTCCAAGGCCGCTACGAGATCGTGAAGAAGATCGGCGAGGGCGGCATGTCGTTCGTCTATCTCGCGAACGACGTGTCGACGCGCGAGCGTTACGCGATCAAGGTGCTGTCCGCCGCGCTCTCGCAGGACGCCAACGCGATGGCGCGCCTTCGCCGCGAGGCGGCGCTCGGGATGCGGCTCGCACACCCCAACGTCTGCCATATCATTCGACTCGGCGAGACGGAGCACGGGCTGGTGTACGTCGTGATGCCGTTCGTCGAGGGCGAGATCCTCGCGGATCGCACGAATCGGCTCGGCCACATCTCGCTCGACGAGACGACGCGGCTGCTGCGCGACATGTCGGCGGGGCTCCACGTGGCGCACGAGCTCAAGATCGTGCACCGCGATCTGAAGCCGGAAAACGTGATGGTGAGCAAAGGCCCGGACGGCGTCGAGCGCGCGGTGGTGATGGACTTTGGTCTGGCGAAGGAGCGCAGAGCCGGCGCCGAGCTCCAGAAGCTCACGGCGACGGGGATCATCCTCGGCACACCGGAGTTCATGAGTCCCGAGCAGCTTCGCGGCAAGCCGCTCGATGCGCGCACCGACATCTACTCGCTCGCGCTGATGACCTACGAGATGCTCACGGGCAAGCTGCCGTTCCAGGGACGCACGCAGCAGGAGATGATGATCGCGCGTCTGCGGAGCGAACCGATGTCGTTGCGCAAGATGCGCCCCGAGCTCGATCTGCCGGAGTCCGTCGAGCGCGTGTTGAACAAGGCGATGTCACGCAACCCCGACGACCGCTATCAGTCCACGCTCGAATTCGGCGACGCGTTCTCGGCCGCCGCCACCGAGCGCGCGGCCGACAGCGGGCTGCTCGGCAAGCTGTTCGGACGGTGAGCGCGCGCGGAGTGACGCGGAGCACGACGCTCGCGGCCGCGGCGTGCGTGGCGGCGATCGGCATCGCGGGCGCGCAGTCGCCGCGGCCGTATCGTTCAAATTTTGATATTAAAGATTACGCAATCACGATCGATCTGCCGGATACCGGATCGACCGTCGCGATCACCGACGTGATCACGGTCGCGCGCACCGCGCCGGCCGACACGCTCGTGCTCGATCTGCTCGATCTCCACGTGAGTCGCGTGACGGTGGAAGATCGGCCGGTCACGTTCGTGCAAACGCCGAGCGAGGTGCACATTCCGCTGCCGCATCCCGAACGGCGCGGGATGTTCCACGTCGCGGTCTCGTACGGTGGCGCGGTGACGGACGGGCTCATCGTGCGCACGGACAGCGCGGGACGCTGGACGTATTTCGGCGACAACTGGCCGAATCGCGCGCGGCATTGGATCGCGAGCATCGATCATCCGAGCGACAAGGCGACGGTGACGTGGCGCGTGCTCGCGCCGGCGAGCGAAACGGTCGTCGCGAACGGAAAGCTGCTCGGCACCAAGACCGTCCGCGACGCGGACGGCCGCGACCGAACCGAATGGACCTGGCGCGAGTCGCAGCCGATTCCGGTGTACGTGATGGTCATTGCCGCGGCGCCGCTCGTGCGGTACGACCTCGGCGACACCGACTGCGGCCTCGCCGCGCTGCAACGGTGCGTGCCGCAGTACGTGTACACGGCGCCCGAGCAGAAGAGCTTTGCGCCGGGGCCGTTCGCCCGCGCCGGCGAAATCGTGCAGCTCTTCTCGAGTCTCGTCGGCCCATTCCCGTACGAGAAGCTCGCGCACTTGCAGTCGTCGACGCGGTTTGGCGGGATGGAGAACGCGAGCAACATCTTCTACTCGGACAACGCGTTCCGTCGCGGCACGATGAACGACGGCCTCATCGCGCACGAGACCGCGCATCAGTGGTTCGGTGATGCGGTCACGGAGCGCGATTGGCCGCATCTCTGGCTCTCCGAGGGATTCGCGACGTATTTCGCCGCGCTCTGGCAGCGGGCCGCGCGGGGCGACAGCGCGTTCCGCGTGGAGATGTCGCGCATGCGGCGCACGGTGCTCGCGGACACCATCGCCGTCACGAAGCGCCCCGTGATCGACACGCTCGAGACGAATCTCCTCGCGCTGCTCAATCGCAACAGCTACGAGAAGGGCGGATTCGTCCTGCACATGCTGAAAGCGCAAGTCGGCGAGGCGGCATTCTTCGACGCGCTGCGGCACTATTACGCCGCGCACCGGAACGCGACCGCGGTCACCGACGATCTCCAGCACGAGATGGAGCGCGCATCGGGTGAGCGGCTGGATTGGTTCTTCAATCAGTGGCTGCGGCGGCCGGGCTATCCGGAGGTCACAGCGACGTGGTCGTTCGACTCCGCGTCGCACGAAGTGCTGGTCGACGTCTCTCAGAGCGATCGTTTTGGCCGCTACCGCTTCCCACTGACGATCGCCGTGATCGACTCGACGGGCGCCGCGCATCGCGCCACGGTGCAAATGTCTGATACGTCGAGCGCGCCGATGCAGGTTCGCATTTCGCTTGCGGCCGCGCCGGCGTCGGTCGTACTCGATCCCGACGTCGAGCTGCTGGCGCGCTGTACCGTCACGCGGCGCTGATCGTCGTTTCCCTGATGTCATCCGTCGTCAAGTTGCTGTCCTGCGCGACGATGCTCGCCGCATCGGCATCGGCTGCTCGCGCGCAGTCGACGCGTGTCGCTGACTCGCTGCTCCACGCCGGCGCGCTGGAGCGCGCCGAATCGATGTACTACGCCGCCGCGCGTGTGCGCCCGCACGACCCCGGCGCGCGCTGGGCGCTCGGCCGCGATTTGATCGCGCGCGGCGCCGGCCGTGTCGGCGGCACGCTGCTCGAGGAGGCGATCCGCTTCGGCGGCGACGCATCGCTCATCGGCGCCGAGCTCGTGCCGGTGTATCTCGAGACGGGCCAGTATGACAAGCTGGCCGCGCTCACCACCGCGTCGACCGCCGAGCGCGCGCGGGCGCGGTGGCTCGTGAATCACGAAACTCGAATCATCGCGCCGGACTCCGTCGTCGTCGCGCCGTTCCGGCGGGCGAGCGATGCACGGTCGCTCGGGCACGCGCTGCTGCGCGTCGATGGCCGGCCATACGATGCGGAGCTCAGCGCGCGCGTGCGCGGGATCGTGATCGCGGACACCGCCGCCGTCGCTCACGCGCTGCACCTGTTCGACGCGGGCGTGACGTCGCGAGCGGCGATCCCCGCCGCCGCTGATTCGATCTCGTTCGGCCGCATGATCGTGACGAACGTTCCCGTTACGCTCGCGCACACGTCGGGTGCGGCGGTCGTGATCGGGCTCGATGCGCTGGCGCCATTCGCGCCGCGATTCGATCCGCGTGCCGCGCGCATGACGCTGTACGTCGCGGCCGCGAGCCCCGGTGCGCGTGCGCGCGCGCCCGCGGGCAACGCGCTTCCGACACTCGCGCCGGGTTACGACATTCAGGTGCTCCGCGCGGGCGGCTGGACGAGCGTGATGGATCTACCGATCGCGGCGCTGCTGCGCGCTCGGCCGTGGGACTACATCGCGCGAAGCGGCGAGATCGTCATCGAACCGTAGGGCGATAGCCGTGCTGCTCGAGCTCCACCATCAAGCAACGGTCCTGCACGACGTCGATCCCCGCGCGGGCCAGGCGCTCCGCGGCTTCATCGCTCGAGATGCCCATCTGCATCCAGACCATCTTCGGCTGCTTGGCGATGATGTCGCCGACGTGCGCCGGCACGTCGTTCGAGCGGCGGAACACGTTCACCATGTCGATCTCGCCGGGAATCGCGGCGACCGAGCGGTACACGCGCTGGCCGAGAATCTCCGTCACATCCGGGTAGTACACCGGGACTGGCACAATCTCGAAACCGGCGCGTTGCGCGTATTCCGGCACATAGTGCGCGGGACGGTCGGGCTCGACCTTGATGCCGAGCACCGCGATGCGGCGCGTGCGCTCGAGTACGCGCGCGATTCCCGCGTCGTCGTCGATCAGGTGCTCGCGCCAATCGTCGCGCGTTGATGATTCGTTCATGGGTGAGGCATCGTGCGAAGTTCGTGCTCGCGCGCGGGTGCCGAGCCGTGCTGGCTCAATGTAACTTTCTCGTCAACTCGCTCTAGACGGAGATGCGGCAGAATGCGGATGCTCGTGTTGGGTGCCGGGTTGCAGGGATCTGCGTGCGCGTACGATCTGTTGCAGAACGATGACGTCGCCGAAGTGCGGCTCGCTGACGTTCACGTCGAGCATCTTCCGGATTTTCTCGCGCCATTTTCAGGACCGCGCCTGCTTCCGACCTCGCTCGACGTGCGCGATCGCGACGCGGTGCTCGGCGCGATGCGCGGCTGCGCCGCCGTGATGAGCGCGATTCCGTACTACTTCAATTACGAGATGGCCCAGCTCGCCGTGCAGGCGGGCGTGCACTTCTGCGATCTTGGCGGCAACACCGAAATCGTGTTCAAGCAGAAGCAGCTCGACGCGGACGCCAAGCGCAAGAACATCACCGTCATTCCCGACTGCGGTCTCGCGCCCGGGATGGTGAACATCCTCGCGCAATACGGCATCGAGCAGATGGACGCCGTGGACTCGGTGAAGATCTTCGTCGGCGGGCTGCCGCAGCATCCCGAGCCGCCGCTCAACTACATGCTCGTGTACTCGCTCGAGGGCGCGCTCGACTACTACACCACGCTCTCGTGGGTGCTCAGGAACGCAAAGCGCACGCAAGTCCCCGCGTTGTCGGAGATCGAGCCCGTGCACTTCGACTTCGCGGATCTCGAGGCGTTTCATACGGCGGGCGGGCTCTCGACGATGGCGTTCCGGTACGAGGGCAAGGTCCCGACGATGGAGTACAAGACGCTGCGCTATCCCGGTCACGCCAAGCTGATGGCGGACATCCGCGCGCTCGGCCTGCTCGATCTCGAGCCGGTGGAGGTGAAGGGGATGAACGTCGTGCCGCGCGACGCGTTCATCGCGTCCGTGATGCCCAAGCTGCACAAGCCGCATGGCCACGATCTCGTCGCGCTGCGCGTCGTCGTGACGGGCACCAAGGGCGGCAAGCCGGCCGCGAAGACGTTCGAGCTCGTCGACCGGTATGATGCCAAGCATCACATCAGCGCGATGATGCGGACGACCGGCTACTCGCTATCGATCACCGGCATGATGCAGGCGCGCGGCGAGATCAAGCCCGCTGGCGTCCACACGCCGGACGAGTGCGTTCCGGCGGTGCCGTACATCGACGCGCTGCGGAAGCGCGGAATCGATATTCGAGAGAGTTGAGAGGGGAGAGTAGAGAGTAGAGAGTAGAGAGAATTCTCAACTCTCAACTCTCCACACTCCACTCTCATTCTCTCACGAACGACGCCATCGTCGCGCCGATCTGGTCCATCGCCGCTTTGGCGTTCCAGCGGTCGGCGCCGTTGTAGATCAGCGAGAACGCCAGCACCTCGCCGTTCCGCGCGGTCACGTAGCCGCCCAGCGCCGCGACGGTGTTCGTGGTTCCGGTCTTGGCGTGCAGGTTGCCGCGCGACGGAGCGCCCTTCCCATGACGCTTGAGCGTCCCCGACTCACCCTCGACCGGGAGCGCGGCATGAAAGACGGGGCCCCAGTCCGCGTGGTGCACGAAGCCGAGGAGCTGCACCATCGAGCGCGGCGTCACGTGGTCGAGCTGCGAGAGCCCGCTGCCGTCGGAGACGTCGACCACGGTCTGCGAGGTGCCGACCTTGCTCGAGAGAAACTGGCGCAGGTACGTCAAGCCATTTGCCGCCGAGCCGACCTGCTTCGTCGCGTCGTGCTCCGTCTCGCGGAACAGCAGCTCGGCGTACAGGTTGATGCTCTCACGATCCATCTCGCCGATGATCTCGGATAGCGGCGGTGAGGTCACGGCGGCCACCTCGGCGGCGCCGGCCGGCGTCGCGCCGACGCGCGTTTGCCCGTCGACGGTGATACCGAGCTTCTGGAGCGACGCGCGCAGCGCGCCCGCCGCGAAGACGGCCGGATTGTCGACCACGAGCGAATACTTGAGCGGACCGGAGTGCGCACCGATCGAGCCGCGGACCGCGATCGATCCGTCGGACTGGCGCGATGCGCGGATCGATCCACCGCTGCCGCCGGTCAGCCGCACGGAGCTCTGAACGGGGATCGCGGTGGAAGCCGGATCGAGCGTCACCGAAGCCGACTTGCCGTTGGGCTGCACCACGACCCAGACGAGATTCTCGTTGAGCGAGAGCGCCGACACGCGCGCGGCGTAGGAGGCGCCGAGGTAGCTGGTCTTCCAGCCGTCCGGCACGAGCTGGCCGTCGAACGCGGACGCGTCGCCGACAATGTCGCCGCGAACGTGCTTCACGCCGGCCGCGGCGATCTCGCGCGCGAGCACGTCCATCGGCTCGGAGTCCTTCCAGAAACGCGGACTGAGCGACGGGTCGCCGCTGCCGCGGAGATACAAGCTGCCGGTGAGCGTGCCGTCGGCGCCGATCTGCCCGTCGCGAAGCACCGGGGTATGGAAGCGGTAGTCCGGACCGAAGTGGTCGAGCGCGATCGCCGACGTGTACATCTTCATCGTGGACGCGGGCTGCATCGGCGCGTCCGCGTTCTGCGCGAAGAGCGTGTCGCCGCGCGTGAGCGAGACGATGATCGCGCCCCACTGGCCGCTCCGCGTGTGGGCGGAGAGCGCCGCGCCGACGTCGCTCGCCAGCTGGCTAGCGCCGTGCGGCGCCGTCCACGCGGGTCCGCTCGCCTTTTTCTTCGCGCTGGATTGAGACTTCTTGGTCGCGCGGCGCTTGGGCCGGGTGGTGCTGCTCGACGATCCGCGCGAAACCGCCGCACGCAGCGAGGGCTGCTGCGCGGCGAGTACGGTTGGCGCGCCGAACATCGCAATGGCGAGCAGCAGCGTGCTCTGCCGCTGTGCGCGGCGGAAGGCGGACGTCATGCCGGACGAGGGGGCAACAATGGTACCGAGGTCGAGGTTCGAAAAAAATCTTGGCGCGGTAGCGCTCGTTGAATGACGCGCACTGGTGGCGGAGCGTTGCGGGCTATGAGTCCTGACGCTGAGTTCGGGTTGTCGGACACGGACTGCCACGGAGAACTGCCCGGGCTAGATGGAGAATCCAAAATCAACGCCGGATTCGTCGCGCGAGGAGTTCTCGCGCCACATCGAGCACCCCCGTGCAGTCGCCGTGTATTCCGTGCCCCACACCAAGCCGACCCTACACACCAACATTACTCGGCGATCGCGTAATCGACCTGCGCGCCCGCCTGCGTCTCGACACCGCCGCGCTGCTGCCATCGGAAAAAGATGACCGTGACGATGCCATAGAAAAACAGCCCGCCGGGGATCCACATGATCAGTCCCCCCATGAGCTGATCATTCAACGGCGTGATACCCCAGACGCGCGGCGCGGTGGCGTAGAACGGATAGAGCACCGTGTCCGCGTAGGTGATGTACACGGCGACGATCGACATCGGTATGCTCATCAGAAACAGATACAACATCTGCCCCGGATAGCTGAGCCGCGGCAGCTCGGGCATGGGACTCAGTACGGGCCACCACATCAGCACCGCCGCCACCATGAACGTCAGATGCTCGACGATGTGCACCGGGTGGTGCGCGAGCGCGTAGTTGTAGAGCGGCGGCAAATGCCAGCCGGCGATCGTAACGTTGAAGATCGCGAACGCGTGCGACGGCTTCGTGATCCACCGCGCGACGGGCGCGACGCCTGGAATCGCGAGCGCGGGACGGAGGATCCCGCCCGGCGTTCCCATGATCATCAGCGGCGGTACGACCAGCGTGAGCAGCAGGTGCTGCACCATGTGCGCGCTGAACAGGAACGTGTCGCTCAGGTCGTGCAGCCAGCCGTTGAGCGAGAAGAACATCACGATCAGCGCGCCGTAGTACAGCGAACGCTGAAGGGTCGAAGGGCTCGCGCCGTGCGGCGTCCCTTCGCGTGCCGCGCGACCCCAGCCCTTCGACCCTCTTTCGTACAACACCGCCAAACCGATGATGCCGATGACCGTGCTCGGATGCACGGAGAAGCTCGGGCTGAGTCGCGCGCTTGCGTGCAGCAACGCGATCGCCATTACATCAACTCCCGATCGAGAGGTGTCCGAAGAGGAAGAGCAGCGACACGAGCGTCGCCATCGCGATGATCAGCGGCCCCGTGAACAACCCTCTGAAGATTTTGTGATCGTACTTGAGGTGCATGTAGAACAGCACCACGATCGCGAATTTCGCCGCCGAGAGGATCAGCAGTACTGGCACGAACGCGGCGGACGCGACGAACGACGGAATGTAGTATAGCCAGACTTCGCCCACCGTGATCAGCGTGAGAATGAGCGCGACCCACTTGTACTGCTTCCACGTGGGATGCTCGTGCATCTCGCCCATCGCGTGGACGTCGATGTCGGCGTTGGTATGCGTGAACTGGTCAGCCATGGTCGGTGCGCCCCGCCCTTAGTGGATGAGGTAGACGAGCGTGAAGATCGCGATCCAGACCACGTCGACGAAATGCCAGTAGAGCGCGGAGATGTCGACGAGGATCGCGTCCTTGGGACCGAGCCCGCGCTTCATGTCGATCGCGAGCAGCGTGACGAGCCAGAGGACGCCGGCGGTGACGTGCGCGCCGTGAAAGCCCGTCAGGGTGAAGAACGACGAGCCGAACAGGTTGGTCCTGATCGTGAGCCCCTCGTGCACGAACGACGTGAACTCGTACGCCTGGAAGCCCAGGAACGTGGTGCCGAGGATCGCCGTGACGAGGAGCCAGAGCTTGGACGAGCCCATGATGCCCTCGTAGCCCGGCTTGCCCCGGTTCTCGACCGCGGCCAGCGCGAGCACCATCGCGAGCGACGACATCAGGAGCACGAACGTCGAGACCGACGTCACGGGGATGTTGAGGATCGCGTGCAGGTGCGTGGCGCACTTGGGCGGATCGCACGCCTCGTGCGGGAACGGCCCGACGACGCTGCGGCCCTTGTAGATGAGATACGTGGAGATCAGCGACGCGAAGAGCATGCACTCCGAGCCGATGAACGCCCAGATCGCGATCTTGCGATGATCGAGACCGGTGCTCGTCGGCGGGTGCGCGTGAGTGGCGACTGCGGTGGCCATTGCGTGAGAGTAGAGAGTTGATAGTGGAGAGTGGAGAATGAAAGCGGAGTCAACGTGGCTGCGAGTTGTTGCCACCCTCCACTCTCGACCCTCCACGCTCGCTGTTACGTGTGATTCGGCTCCAGCGGCGACGTCAGCCACAGGTACAGGCTCGCCGTCATCGCGGCGGCGAACACGAGGACGCCGGTGATCGCCAGATCGGTCTTGTCTTTGTGGATCAGAATCAGGCTGCCGAACATGAACGTCATGAACAGCGCGACGAAGAGCGGCTTGATCGTCGGGAAGGGCATCGGAATGCCGAGCTGCTCCGCCGTCTTGAGCGGCACCTTGGTCGACGCCTGCTTCGCGTTCGGGTTGATGCCGCCCTCGGGCGTGCCCGCGCTCAGATGGTCGTGGAACGCGGCCACGTGCTTGCCGCCGACCTGCACGTCGTTGCGCTCGTCGCCGTGCTTGCTGTGCGGCACTTCGGCGGTGAGTTGCGGCGACTTGACGTCCCACAGCGGATAGCGCGACGTCACAGTCGGGATCACGGCGAAGTTGTACTCCGGCGGCGGCGACGGGATCGACCACTCGAGCGTCGGCGCACCCCACGGGTCATCGCCCGCGATCTCGCCGTTCTTGCGGCTGCGAAAGAGGTTCCAGAAGCCGATGATCACGCCCACGGCCTGGATGTACGCGCCGATCGAGCTCATGAGGTTGAAGATGTGCCAGCCCTGGCCCGCGTCGTACGTGTAGATGCGGCGCGGCATGCCGTAGAGGCCGGACCAGTGCATCGGCATGAACGTCAGGTTGACGCCGATGAACGTGAGCCAGAAGTGCCAGTTGCCGATGGATTCGCTCAGCTTCCGGCCGGTGATCTTGGGGAAGTAGTAATAGATGCCGCCCCAGAGGCCCATGAGCGAGCCGGCGACGAGCACGTAGTGAAAGTGCGCGACGATGAAGTACGTGTCGGTCTGCTGCAGGTCGGCCGGCGGCGAGGCGTGCATCACGCCCGAGATGCCGCCGATCGTGAACAGCGCGACGAGCGAGATCGCGAACTTCATCGCGACGGTGAAGCGCAGGTTGCCGCCCCACATCGTGAAGATCCAGTTGAAGATCTTCACGCCGGTCGGAATCGCGATCAGCATCGTCGTCACCGAGAACACCGAATCCGCGATCGGACCCATGCCCACGGCGAACATGTGATGCGCCCAGACGCCGAAGCCGAGGAAGGCAATGAGGATTCCTGAATAGACCATCACCGGGTAGCCGAAGATCGGCTTGCTCGAGAAGGTCGGCAGGATCTCGGAGACGAGGCCGAACGCCGGCAGGATCAGGATGTAGACCTCGGGATGCCCGAAGATCCAAAACAGGTGCTGCCAGAGGAGGGGATCGGCGCCCGCCGTCATCGTGTAGAAGTTCGTCCCGAAGAAGCGGTCGAATTGCAGGAACACGAGCGCGATCGTGATGACGGGGAACGCGAGCACGAGCAGGAACTGCACGACGAACGCCATCCACGTGAACATCGGCATGCGCATCAGGTTCATCCCCGGCGCGCGCATGTTGATGATCGTCGTGATGAAGTTGAACGCCGCCGCGAGCGACGAGATGCCGAGGATCTGGAGGCCGAGCATCCAGAAGTCGATGTTGAGGCCCGGCGCGTACGCCATCGTGGTGAGCGGCGCATAGCCGAACCATCCGCCGTTCGGCGCCATGCCCAACAGCCACGACGAATTCATGAACAGCGATCCGAACAGATACACCCAGTAGCTGAACGCGTTGAGCCGCGGGAAGGCGACGTCGCGCGCGCCGATCTGGAGCGGGATCAGGAAGTTGAAAAACGCCGCGGAGAGCGGCATCACGACGAGGAAGATCATCGTCGTGCCGTGCATCGTGAACAGTTGATTGAACGTGTCGGCCGAGACGACGTGGCCGTTCGGTCCCTGCAACTGAATGCGCATGATGAGCGCTTCGGTGCCGCCGATCGCGAACCAGGCGAGCGCCGTGTACAAGTACAGCGCGCCGATCCGCTTATGGTCGACGGTGGTGAGCCAGCTCCACACGCCGCTCTTCTCCGATGCTCCGGCGTGAGCGTAGGCTGGGCTGACGGCGGCGGTTGCCATTCGTCTATGTCTCCAGTTTCCAGTTCAGCGTTTCGTTATTTCAGCGTCTGCAAGTACGCCACGATGTCGGCGATCTGCTGATCCGTGAGACCGGATTTCATCGTGGTCTTCGCCACCGGATCGTACTGGCCCATGCCGAGCGTGAGCATCAGCACCTTGGGCTTCATCACCCGGGCGTTCTTGATCCAGCGCGCCAGGTGCTGCGCGTCGTTCGGGTACAGCCCCGCGGCGATCGTCGTGCGCGACGCGATGTGCGTGAGGTTCGGTCCGACTACCCCGACCATCATCGGATTGCCCTTGATCGTGTGGCAGCCGAGGCACGCACCTTGTCCCACCACCAGCTTCGCGCCATTCGCCGGGTCGCCGTGGCCGAGCAGGTTGTCGTCGAACGTGAGTCCCGCCGGATACGGCGTCTGTGGGATCGCGTAGCTCGGAATCGAATCGCGCGGATACGCGATGAACCCCGCCTGCGTGACCTGCGCCGCCGGCGCCTGCGCTACGGTCGCCGCGGGAGTCGCCGGCGTCTTCGTGCCGGGAGCCGCCGCTGCCGCCGCTGCCGCAGGTGCGGTCGTCGCCGGCGGCGCGGCTGTGCCAACGGCGTTCTCCGCCTGGTGCTTGGCCCAGCTCTCGAAGTCGGCCGGCGATACCGTGAACGCCTTGAAGCGCATGTTCGCGTGGTTCTCGCCGCAGTACTCCACGCACGCGCCGTTGAACACCGCGGCGGTCGTCGAGTCGGGCGTGTACCACAAGTAGTTCGTGTGGTTCGAGACGACGTCGCGCTTGCCCGCGAGCGCCGGCACCCAGAACGAGTGGATGACGTCCGCCGAGTGCAGCGTGAAGTTCACCGTGCGGCCGATCGGCAGGTACAGCTCGTTCGCCGTCACGACGTTGTACTGCGGGTAGCGGAACTCCCACCACCACTGATGCCCGATCACCTCGACCTGCAATGCGTCCGAGCGCGCCTTCGCCTGCGTCTTGAAGATCGTGCGGACGGTCGGGATGGCGATCATGATCAGGATGAGCAGCGGGATCACGGTCCACGTGATCTCGAGCGCCGTATTGCCGTGCACGTGCTGCGGCGCGGCTTGTCCGGGGCGGTGCCGGAATTTGATGAGTGTCCAGACCAGGATGCCTTCGACGACCACGAAGACGATCGTGCCGGCCCAGATCAGGATCTTGAAGAGATAATCGACATCCCGATTGAAGTCCGTTCGATGATGAAAGATCGATTCGGGATGGTTTTGACCGCAGGCGGCGAGCAACAGCGCCAGGGCGACCGTCAACGCAGCCGCACCCGCTTGGCGGGTACCCGGCCGGCGCAGGCGGGTAAGAACAGGCATGGTGTGTCCTTGAACCGGCGTTCTGAGCGGCCGGGCGACTCCCAACCGCTCGTTGTCGATATTATGGATGGAGCAACGGGAACCTACCGGCTACAAAGAGCCAAATCAAGCGAGCACGCTCGGCTGTAGACGCGCGGCGGACAGCGCGTTACGCGTGCTCAGTCGTCGGTTGCCGGTTTCGCTTTTTCCTCGTGCACCGCGTGCTTGTCTTTCGTCTGCGTCATCGCGATCTCGAGCGACTGCTTGACCTGCGCGACGCCTTCACGCAAGGTGCGAACGCGCATTGCCTCGCTGGAGCCGCGGCTGGCAGCAAGATTGACGCCGGTGATCTGATCCGAGATCAACCCGAACTGCGCCTTCAGATTCTCGGCGAGCGACGGCAGCTGGCGGCGAATGTTCATGACGAACACGGTCGCCGGCTGATTCCGCTTCACCGCCAACGCATACTGCTCCACCAGCCCGTTGATGCGCTGGAGCAGCAGCAGCGCTTCGTCGAGCGTTTTCATCTTCACGACGCCGGTGGAGTCGAGCCGCGCGCCGGCCATTACTTCACCCGCTCCAACCGCGGGTTCTCGCGCAGCGCCCGGCCCGCCTTGGATTCGGCCTTGCCGTTCACCTGCACGATGTCGGCGGTGAAATCGAAGCGGCCGTCGAACAGCGCCGCGCCCACGCCGTACGCGTCGACGGGCACACCATCCTCCTCGAACGCCCGAATGCGCGCGACGTCGAAGCCGCCCGAGACGATGATCTTCACGTCGCCAAAGCCTTCGGCGTCGAGCGCGTTGCGCACGTTCCACACGAGCTGCGCGTTGACGCCGGTGGGACGGAACATCCCCATGTGCGGCAGCACGGATTTGTCGACCATGTTCTCCGCGGTGTCGAGCCGCACGCCCCAGAGCCGATCCTCGAGCGCACGCGCGACCTCGAGGCTGGTCTTCACGCAGTCGTTGTCGTAGTCGACGAGCGCGATCACGTCGACGCCTTCGATCGCCTCGCAGAAGCGCTTCGTCGCTTTGACCGTGTCGCCGCCGAACGCGGCGATGAGCGCGTGCGGGATCGTGCCCACCGCCTTCCCGCCAAAGAGCGATCCCTGTGCCTCCGTGGAGACCATCTTCATCCCGCCGACCATCGCCGAATAGCCGTCGCCCGGCTGGGTGCCGAACACGTCGTCGCGCGCTCCAAAGAACATTGCCGGCTTGGACTGCGCGGCCTCGCAGACGAGCTTCGCGTTGGTGCAGATGCGCGTGCGGCGCGCCAGCACGCCCAAGCAGAGCGTCTCGAGGTGCGCGAAGGCGTCGTACGGCCCCTCGATCGTGAGCACGGTGTCCCAGCTCTCGTACCGGTCGCCCTCGTACAGCGCGTTCACGACCAGCGCATTCCAGTCTTCTGTACAGAGTTTGAGCATCGCGACGGCTTCATCGATGCCGCCAAGCCAGCCTTCGTCCTTGCCGCTGAACTGCATCAGCACGCGCGGCGGCTTGCTCTCCCGGCGCACCACGTCGCGGGCGCGCACGAAGTACGCGTCCGTGAACACGCCGCGCGTGATCTGCTCGACGGGCAGATTGAACGCGGCGGGATCGATGCGTTTGCGGCGGCGGGGGGGCATGGTGGTCCGTGGTCCGTAGTCCGTAGTCCGTGGTGGCTGAGGCGCTGGTGGTTTGCGTGCGGTGGTCTGAAGCCCGTCGTCGTTGCCCACGTTCCACGGTCGATGGTCCACGGTCTACGATCCACGGTCTACGATCCACGGTCCACGGTCCACGGACTACGTCCCTACCATCTTCTCGGGATCCAAGACTCGGTCGAGCTGCTCCCTCGTCAGCAGCCCGCGCGCCATCACCACCTCGTACACGCCCTTGCCGCTCTCGAGCGCTTCCTTCGCGACCGAGGTCGCGCGCTCGTAGCCGATCACCGGCACCAGCGCGGTCACGATCCCGATCGACTGTTCCACGAAGTGGCGCATCCGCACCGGATTGGCCGTGATCCCCTCGACACAACGGTGCTGCAGCACCACGCACCCGTTCTTGAGCGTCTCGATGCTCCGCAGCAGCCGGTACGCGATCACCGGCTCGAACACGTTGAGCTGGAGCTGGCCCGCCTCGGCGGCGAGCGTCACCGTCACGTCGCCGCCGATCACGTCGAAGCAGACCTGGTTTACCACTTCTGGTATTACAGGATTCACTTTACCTGGCATGATCGACGAGCCCGGCTGCATCGCGGGCAGGTTGATCTCGCCCAGGCCGGCGCGCGGGCCGGAGCTCAACAGCCGCAGATCGTTGCAGATCTTGGATAGCTTCACCGCGCACCGCTTGAGCACGCCCGAGAGCTGCACGAACGCGCCGGTGTCGGCCGTCGCTTCCACGAGGTCTGGCGCCGTGATGAGCGGCAGCCCCGTGATCCGCGACAGCTCGCGGCACACCGCCTCCGCGTACCCCGGCGGCGCGTTGATGCCGGTGCCGATCGCCGTCGCGCCCATGTTGATCTCGCGGATGAGCGCCTGCGCCTCGCCGAGCCGCTCCACGTCCTCGAGCATCGTGTGTCCGAACGCGGTGAACTCCTGGCCGAGCGTCATCGGCACGGCGTCCTGGAGCTGCGTCCGGCCCATCTTGATCAGCGCGCCGAATTCCTCGCCCTTGGCCAGGAACGCCGCGGCGAGCCCGCTCATCGCGCCGCGCAGCTCCTCGATCGCGTGATGCAGCGCGAGCTTCACCGCCGTCGGATACACGTCGTTCGTCGATTGGCTCAGGTTCACGTGATTGTTCGGGTGAACCGTGCCGTACTCGCCGCGCTGCGCGCACAGCAGCTCGAGCGCGCGATTCGCGATCACTTCGTTCGCGTTCATATTCGTCGACGTGCCCGCGCCGCCCTGGATCATGTCGACCACGAAATGCTCATGGTGCCGGCCCGCGCGGATCTCCTCCGCCGCGCGGACGATCGCGTCGGCGATGCGCGAGTCGAGCAGGCCGAGCGACGCGTTGGCGAGCGCTGCCGCCTCCTTCACCGACGCGAGCGCCTCGATGAGGGCGGGGAATTCCCGGAGCGCGGTGCCGGTGATCGGAAAGTTCTCGAGCGCGCGGAGCGTCTGCACGCCGTACAGCGCGTCGTCGGGCACGTCGCGCTCGCCGAGGAGATCGTGCTCGCGGCGCGTCCGCGCGCCCGTGAAGCCAAGCGTGCGGCCGCGACCGACGAGCGTCGCGTCGGTCGCAGCGAGGCGCTGCGAGATCGAGCGAGCGGCGCGCGCGACGAGCGCGGCGTACACCGTGGGTCGCTCCTTCACGAGCGTGCGCACCTGGTCGGCGGTGAGCACGTACGCTTCCGTGCGCTGAATCGCGCGCGCGCTCGTGCCATGCGGCAGCTCGTCGAGCAGCAACCCTTCGCCGAGCGCTTCGCCGGGGCCGAGCGTCACGAGACGAACGGGGCGCCCGTTGGAGCCCTTCTCGATCGCGATCGCTCCCGCGACGATGATCGACAGGAATTCACGCGGCGAGCCCTCCTGGAACACGAGCTGGTCGGGCTCGTATGTGACGGGGCTGACGAGCTGAGAGAGCGTGTGCAGCGCGGAATCTGGAACGCCTTCGAGGAACTCCGCTCCTCGAAGCCGGTCTCGAACGGCGGTCGGCGACATGTGGATAAACCTATCGTCTCACTCGCGGCGGACCAGCGTGGCGAGCGCGGGCGCGAATGGCTCGCCAGTCCCGTGCGTGGTATAGTTACGCTGTCACAACGATGCGCCCTCGCGCGGAGGTTCTATGTCGGTTTCACGTCGAGACTTCCTCGGTGCCGGCGCGGCCGCGGCCGCCGGCCTGGCGCTTCCCCGGCTCGCCGAAGGCATGCCGGCCATCACCGTTCGCGGCCGTGCCGAGCCGGAGATCACGCCTTTCGCCGGCCGCCCGGTGATCATCTCCGCCGCCAACGGCTACAACCGCGACTCGAGTGGGAAGCGTGGCATCGAGGTCGCCTGGGACATGCTGACCAAAGGCGCGGATCCACTCGACGCCATCGTATCCGGCGTGCAGATCGTGGAGCTCGATCCCAACGACAACTCCGTCGGTCTCGGTGGACTCCCGAACGAGGACGGCGTCGTCGAGCTCGATGCGAGCTGCATGCACGGTCCGACAAAACGCGCCGGCGCGGTCGGCGCGATCCAGGACATCGCGACGCCGGCCGCGGTCGCACGCGACGTGATGATTCACACCGACCACATCTTCCTCGTCGGCGAAGGCGCCAAGCGATTCGCGATCGAGATGGGCTACAAGCCGCAGAACCTGCTCACCGAGCGCGCGCGCGAGTACTGGGTGAAATGGAAGTCGACGTTGAACCCGGGTGACAACTGGCTCGACCCGGACCAGATCCCGCCGATGAAAGGCCAGCGGCCCGCGCCCACGGGCGCCGGCCGTCCCGACGACGAGGAATACTCGTCGAACACGCACGTCTGGTTCGATCGGAACGGGGTGCCGCACACGTACGGCACCATCAACATGAACGCCATCACCGCGAGCGGCGACATCGCTTCGGTCACGACGACGAGCGGTCTGTCGTGGAAGATTCCCGGCCGTGTGGGTGATTCACCCCTCATCGGCGCGGGGCAGTACTGCGACAACGAAGTCGGCGCGGCGGGCTCCACCGGCCGCGGCGAAGCGAACATCAAGGTGTGCGGTGCATTCCTCGCCGTGGAGTTCATGCGGCAGGGGATGACGCCGCAAGCGGCATTGATGAAGGTGATGGAGCGCGTGATCGCGATGACCGAGGACCGCCTCATGGTCAACGGCAAGCCGACGTTCCAGCTCCAGTACTACGCCGTGAACAAGAAGGGCGAGTACGCCGCCGCCTGCTGCTACGAGGGTTCGACGTTCGCGGTCGCGGACGAAAAGGGCGCCCGGATCGAGAAGTGCGCATACATGTACAAGGCGTCCGAGCAGCCCGCCGTGCCGTTGAGCGGCGTGCTGCGGAAGCCGTAGCTCCGGCGTGACGCGGCGCGTTCGCGTCATCGCCTGGGTCGTGATCCTCGGCCTGGCGGCGTTCCAGGCCTACGCGCAGCGTTACGCGATCAGTCCCGACGGCGTCTCGTACCTCGACATGAGCGACGCCGTCGTGACCGGCGACTGGTCGCGGCTCGTGAATCTCTACTGGAGCCCGCTCTATCCCGCGCTCGTGGGGCTCGCGCGGCTCGTGCTCCGGAGCACCCCGGCCACCGAAGTGCCGGCGATGCACGCGGCCGGCTTCGCGTGCTTTGTCGCGCTCTGCGCGGCCTTTGAGTATTTACTTATTGCAATATTGGAATTAGCGCGCGAGACGCCGCGCTCCATTCTCGGGGGCCGCCGGGCGCTCGTCGCGATCTATGCGCTGTTCGGCTTCTTCGCGCTCACGATGACGCCGCTCGCGCTCACGACGCCGGACTGGCTCTCCGGCGCGGCGGCGCTGGTCGCCCTCGGCGCGCTGCTCCGCGCGCACCGGGGCACCGGGTCGAGCATGCGCGAGGCCGCGGTGCTCGGCATCGCGCTCGGCATTGGCGCGCTCGCCAAATCCTTTCTCGTCCCGTGGGCGGTCGTCTGCCTCGTGGTCTTCGCGATCGTGACGCGCCGCTCCGGGTTTCGGCCGCTCGTCACCGCGATCGTCGCATGGGCGGTGTTCGTGGCACCGCTCACCGTTGTGCTGTCGCGGCGGGCCGGACGGCTCACCTTCGGCGACGCGGGGCGACTCACCTACGCGTGGTACGTGAACCAGCAGGACGTGCCATCGCTCGGTATCGTGCCGTCGGGTGCGCGCCGCGCGAGCGCCGACATGATCCTGCCCGGCGTCGGTGTCACCGGACCCGCTCCAGGCACCGACCCAATGTGGTACGATCCGGCGCGATGGAACGCGGCGGTTCGCCCGCACTTCAGCGTGAGCGACCAGCTCGGGAATCTTGCCGTCTTCTCGCGATTCTATCTCTCGAGCTTCGCGCCGCTGCTCTTTCTCGCGTTTCTCGTCATCGCCGCGCCGCGCGGTTCGCGCCGGGAGTGCTGGTACCGCGGATGGGCGGTGTACGTACCCGCGCTCGCGGGGCTCTTCGGCTATGCGCTCGTGATCGTGACAGCTCGCTACATCATGCCGTTCACCGTCGCGGCGGCGCTTGTCATGCTCGCCACGCTCCCGCGCCCACGGCGACTGCGACCGCTGTATGTACTGCTCGGACTCGCCGCCTGCGTCGGGCTCGAGTCAGCCAGCTCGCAGCTCGCCGTCGGGCGCGCACTCGTCACGTGGTGCATCGCGGGAATGCTCGTCGGCGGACTCGTGCCGTCTACGCGTCGTGTGTCATGGCTCATCGCCGTCGCCGTGACGGTCGTGTTGGCGCCCCTCGTGCTCAAGCCCGCCAACCAGAATCTGATGGCGCTCGCCGCCGCGGCGTTCGTCCTCATTTTCTGGCGCGCGTCGCGCGTTGCCATTCACAAGCACCGCGCGATCGGGTTCGCGCGCGGCGCGCTCGCCGGTCTCGTCGTGGCGCTCGTGCTGACATTCGCGCTGCGCTTCTATGGGCGTCTCAAGGATGACGTGTTCGCGGCGCGCCGCGCCGCGTCGCCGCAATGGGGCAATCTCTCGTGGAAGGTCGCGCGCGATCTCGCGGCGAGCGGAATTACCCCCGGCACTCGCATTGCCCTCATCGGGCCATATGCGCAGGCTTACTGGGCGCGCACGGCGCGGCTCAACATCGTCGCGTCGGTGCCGGCGCCCGTCGCGCAGCGCTTCTGGAATCTCGCGCCCGACGATCGTGAGCGTTTGCTCAACGAGTTCGCGGCGGGCGGCGCTCAGGTCGCGATCGCGATCACGCCGCCGGCGGACGGCGTTCCCGATTCGTCATGGACGCCGGTGCCGTACCGCGGCTGGGTGCGCCCGCTGGCGCGGGCGCCCTCGCGTTAGCGTTTGATGCCCGCGCTCGATCGCGCCGGCGTCGCGCGGCCGATCGTCACGTCGGCCGGCAAGCGCACCGGACCGCTGTGTCGCGGATGCTCGCCCGAGCTGCCGGCGTCGTCGAGGCGCAGATTCGCCACGATCCGCGACAAGCGCTCGGCCGCGCCGGACAGCGTGCCCGCCGCCGCCGCGATCTGCTCGGTGCTCGCGCTCTGCTCCTCGCTCGATGCCGCGACCTCTTCCATCGCCGCGGCGAACGATTCCGTCCCCGATGCGAGCGAATCGAGCTTGCCGCGCATGTCTCGCGAGAGCCCGTTCGCCGCCGTGACCGCGGAGCGAATGGAGTTCGTCCACGCATCGGCTTCGGCGACCGCGACCTCGATCTGACCGAATGACGCCGAGCCCTCTTCGGTCGCGCCGCGTACGGCGCGCACCGTCCCGACCGTACGCTCGGTCGATGAGCGCGACTGCGCGATGCCGTTGAGCACTCCGCTGACCACGCGCTCCGTGCGCTCCGCCGCGTCGGACGACATCGCGGCAAGGCGACGCACTTCCTCGGCGACGACCGCGAACCCGTGCCCGTGTTCGCCCGCGCGTGCGGCTTCCATCGCCGCATTGAGCGCGAGAAGCTTGGACTGACGGGCGAGCTTCTGCACCAGCGTGACGAACGTGCGCACTTCCTCCGACGCTTCCGCGAGCTGTTCGATGGCCGCGGCGCTGGCTTCCACGTCCACGGTGAGCGCCGATAGTTCGCGCGAGCTCTCGTCGAGGCGCGCGCGGTTCTCGAGCGCGAGCGTCCGCAGTCGCGTGTTGCGCGACACACCCTCCTCGGCGCCGGCGTCGAGTTGTCCCGCGATGCCGACGAGATTCTCCGACGAGCCGGCGAGTCCCTGAATCGTCTGCGCCATCGAGTTCGCCTGCTGGCTCAGGTCCGCCGCCGTGTGCGCGATCTGTCCCGCCGACGCGGCCATCTCCTCGGAGCTCGCCGTGATCTCGGCGGTCATCGTGCTCGTCTCGCGCGCCGATTCGTTCAACGCGGTCGCGAGCCGGCGAAGCTCGTTGATCATCGCGCCGACGGCGCGCGCGAGTCGCCCGATCTCGTCGTCGGCGCCGATCTCGTTCACTTTCTTTGAAAGGTCGCCCGCCGCGACCGCCTCGGCGGCGATCGCGAGCTCCTCGGCCGGCCCCGTGATGCGGCGCTCGATGAACCGGCCAATGAACCCGAGCAGGATCATGCCGCCTACGCCCATGATGAGCACGCCGGCGAGAAGCGCGATGCGCGCCACGTTGTACGCGTGCTGCGCGTCCGACTGCTCCATGTGCGCGACGATCCGCCAGTGGCCGCCGTTCGTGACCTGCACCGCGGCGCGCTGTGGCGACGAGTCGCCGCGATAGGTGAATGGCGAACCGGCGCTCTGATTCGAGACGGTCGCGAAGCCGCCGAGCGGCTTGAACCGCGTGCTCGGGACAGAGCTCGCGATCACCTTGCCGGACGTGTCGACGAGATCCACGCGCAGCGCGTTGCCGCTCCCCTGCGCGAGCACGGAGTCGACGACCGCGAGGCCGAATTTGACTTTCACCACGCCGACGCGCGTTCCGTTGTCGCGGACCACACCCGCGAGCTCCACGACCGTCCGCTGCACGGCCGGGTCGACGGTGGCCTGCGCCGTCGTGACACCGCTGTTCCACGCCGTCTGCCACCATGCCTCGTCGCTCTGCACGAAATCAGACGAGGGCGACGTGGTCACCGCGTTGTAGCCCCAGCGGTCGGTGATCATCACTTCGGCGATGTCGAGCTTGGGCAGCAGGTCCTTGAGATAGCTGTCGGTCGACTCGTCAACCTGGAGCGAGCGCGTCGCCTTGAAGCGCTTCTCGATCGCGTTCAACGTCGAGTCGGACATCTCCTTGCCCATGCGCGCTGGCAACCCCTGGCGCTGCGCTTCGGCGGCGCCCTTCTTGGCGGCGTCGATCACGCTCGGGACGGAGGCGATCAGATCGACCTGGCGCGCGCGCTCGGCGAGCACGCGGTCGACGAGCTGTTGGGAGAGCGACGCCGCGTTCGCGATGCGGTCGTCCGCGTCGCTCGCCATGCTCCGTTTGAGCACCGAGAGGCCAACGTAGCTCAGGAGCGCGAGCATGATCACCGCGAACGTGCCGATGGCGGTGATCAGGCGTCGACGCAGTGATTTCGCCGAGTGGGCGGGAGCGGCAGGTTCCGTCATCGCGAGAATGCTCGTACTGGGACGATGGTTCATCGGCCGCTAAATTGCGCAGTTACCATGACAGAATCGATCCATCACGCCCCGGCCGACGAATCGGCGGGGTACCAACCTGCCGCAATCGAGCGGAAGTGGCAGGAGCGCTGGGAGACGCGCGGCACGAACCACACCGACCTCATTGCCGGCGCGAGTCCGTTTTACGCCTTGATGATGTTCCCGTACCCATCGGCGGAGGGGCTCCATGTGGGCAACCTCTTCGCGTTCACGGGCAACGACATCTATGGACGATTCCAGCGGCTGCAAGGGCACACGGTGTTCGAGCCGCTCGGCTTCGACGCGTTCGGCATCCATTCCGAGAACTTCGCGCTCAAGGTCGGGACTCATCCGGCTGTCCTCATCCCTAAGAACATCGACAACTTCCGGCGGCAGCTTAAGCGCGCCGGGCTGATGATCGATTGGCGGCACGAGCTGTCCACGACCGACCCCGATTATTACAAGTGGACCCAGTGGGTCTTCCTGGAGCTCTACAAGCGCGGGCTGGCCTACAAGAAGCGCGCGGCGGTCAACTGGTGCCCGAACGACAAGACCGTGCTCGCCAACGAGCAGGTGATCGCGGGCGAGTGCGAGCGGTGCGGCGCCAAGGTCGAGCAGCGCTTTCTCGAGCAGTGGTTCTTCCGGATCACGGACTACGCCGGCCGGCTGCTCGCGAACCTGGACACGATCGATTGGTCGGAGTCCACCAAGCTCGCGCAGCGGAATTGGATCGGCCGGTCCGACGGGGCGGAGCTGAGCTTCCGCGTGCAAGACCTCGAGGAGCTCGTCGGGACGGCGACGATCGCGAGCGGGCTGAGCGGTGAGTTCAGCGCGCAGCCGCTGGACATTCGCGTCTTCACGACGCGGCCGGACACGATCTTCGGCGCGACGTACTTGGTGCTCGCGCCGGAGCACCCGCTCGTCGACACGTTGACGACGGACGAGCAGCGCGCCGCGGTGGATGCGTACAAGGGGCGCGCGGCCAAGCAGGACATCGTCACCCGCAAGGTGAGCAAGGAGAAGACCGGCGTCTTCACCGGCTCGTTCGCGATCAACCCGGCCACGCAGCAGCCGATCCCGATCTGGATCGCGGACTACGTGCTCATGGAGTACGGCACGGGCGCGATCATGGCCGTGCCCGGGCACGACGAACGCGATTTCGAGTTCGCGAAAGTCTTCGATCTGCCGATCGTGCGCGTCGTCGCGGCGCGTGGCTCCCACGACCTGCGCCCGCCGGCGGACGCGGCGTACGTGGAATCGGACGACGTGCAGATCGTGAACTCTGGCCGGTTCGACGGGCTGGACGTTCGTGAGGCGAAACGGCAGATCGTGGACTGGCTCGAGTCGCGCGGGCACGCGCACGGCGTGGTCAACTATCGGCTGCACGACTGGTGCATCTCGCGCCAGCGCTACTGGGGTCCGCCGATCCCGATCATCTACTGCGAGAAGTGTGGGACGGTGCCCGTGCCGGAGAAGGACCTTCCGGTGGAGCTGCCGTTCGTCGAGGACTTCAAGCCCGACGACACCGGCATTTCGCCGCTCGCGCGGGTGGAGTCGTGGCACCGCGTGGCCTGCCCGACGTGCGGCGGCGACGCCCGCCGCGAGACCGACGTCTCGGACACGTTCCTCGACAGCGCGTGGTACTTCCTGCGCTACCCGAGCACGGACTTCGACACCGTGCCGTTCGACCCGGCGCTGACGAAAAAATGGCTGCCCGTGACCTCGTACATCGGCGGCAACGAGCACGCGGTGTTACACTTGTTGTATTCTCGTTTTATAACGATGGTGCTGCACGACGCCGGGCACCTCGACTTCGAGGAGCCGTTCGCCAAGTTCCGCGCGCACGGCATGATCATCCGCGAAGGCGCGAAGATGTCGAAGAGCCGCGGCAACGTCGTGAATCCCGACGAGTACATCGAGCGGTGGGGCGCGGACACGTTCCGCACCTACCTCATGTTCCTCGGGCCGTATGAAGAAGGCGGCGACTTCCGCGATCAGAGCATCGCCGGCGTGCGCCGCTTCCTCGATCGCCTCTGGTCGTCGGTGACGAGCGCCGCCGCCGCCGGCGCGCCCGACCGTGCCGTGCTCCGCAAGCTGCACCAGACGATCGAGAAGGTGAGCGGCGACATTCCGGCGCTCAGCTACAACACTGCGATCGCGGCGATGATGGAGTACATCAACGTCGTGCGCCGTGGCGAGCGAACCGCGCACCGCGACGAGGTCGAGCCGCTCGTGCGGCTCGTCTCACCGTTCGCGCCGCACGTCGCCGAGGAGCTCTGGGAGCTGCTCGGCCACGAGGAGAGCGTGTTCGACGCCGGCTGGCCCGCGTTCGACCCCGCGCTCGCCGCCGAAGACGCCGTGACCGTCGCGGTGCAGATCGGCGGCAAGATGCGCGGGACGATCCAACTCCCGGTGGGCGGGTCGCAGGAGGCCGCACTCGCGGCGGCGATGGCGGCCCCGGAGATCGCGAAGTTCGTGACGGGGGAACCGCGGAAGGTGATCTACGTGCAGGGGAGAATGCTCAATATCGTTCTCTAACGGCGAGTAGGGAGGGCGGGAGGGCGCCGTGCGAGAATCTCGACGTCGCGACCTGAGACCAGTTGCCAGACGCGAGTGCCGAGACCCGAGGCGCGAGTGAGATGGTCATGGCGCGCGGGGAAATCTGACTCGCATCTCCCGTCTCGGGTCTCGCAGTCTCGAAACTGGTCTCGACCCGCGACGTCGAGATCCCACGTCGGCGCATCGCCGCCCGCCCGATTGGCTCTACCCGATCAGCCGAGCGATCCACTCCCCAACCACGTACCCCACCCCCGCCACCCCCAGCCCGACCACGAACATGTCCAACCCGGACCGGAACACTCCGCGTCCGGTGAACACCGATCGCGCCGCGCCGACGATCCAGTGTGATGCCATCGCGATCACGAACGCGGTGATGATCGCCGTGGTGCCGGTCCAGAAGAAAAACGGAAACACCGGGATGAGCGCGCCGATCCCGGTCGCGAGGCCGGTGACCCACGCCTCGCGCATCGGCGACATGTGCGGATCGCCGATGCCGAGCTCCTCCTGCACCTGCTCCTGGAGCATCCGCTCCGGGCTCGCCATCACCTCGGTCGCCAGGGCGTGCGCGGACTCGGGCGCCATGCCCTTGGTCTCGTAGATGAGCGCGAGCTCGTCGCGCTCGACCTCCGGCATCAGCGCGATCTCGTCGCGCTCCATCGCGATCTCGTTGGCGTACACCTCCTGCTCGCTCTTCGCCGCGAGATAGCCGCTCGAGCCCATCGAGAGCGCGTCGGCGATGAGACCGGCGACGCCGGCGAGAATCACCGCCCGGTGCTGCGCCGCCGCGGACGCGCCGATCACGCCGGCCACGAGGCCGAAGTTCGCCGTCAGCCCATCATTGAATCCATATACCACGTTTCTTAAAAACCCGCCCGACGCCGTGCGGTGCCACGGCTCGCCCGTGCGGCCGGAGATGTGGTTGAGCGTTTCCGCATGCTCCGCCGATTCGCGCGCGAGCGTGAGTGATTCGCTGGCCCCCGGCGCGCCGCGCGTCGTGCGGCGGTGCATGGCGAGATAGCTCTTGACCTCGCGTCCCTCTTCCGCGAGCAGCATCGGCAGCAGGAAGCCCGGGCCGAACATCTTGCCGACGCCGGCGAGCAGCCGCGTCCGCGTGCTCGGCCGGAACCCCCCCGGCGAGCGGCCGTGCTCCTCGAGCAGCCGCGCCCAGATCTGCACGTGCCGGTCTTCGACTTCGGCGAGCCGGCGATACAGATCCTTCTTCCTCGCATCCGGCTCGGCGTCCGAGAGGAGCCGGTACAGATACGCGGCGTCCGCTTCGTCCTGCCAATGATGCTCGAAGGCGTGGAGGTCGGGCGTCGGCGACGTGCTGGTCATGCGTTAAAGCTACAGCGCCCGGCATCCGGCGGGACGACCGGCGAACGAGTAAACCGTTTTCTGCCGGCGGTGTGACTCATCAATGCACCCCAACGCATGATGAGGGATTATGAGATTGTCTGCACTTGTGCCGATGGCGGCGGCCGCGAGCGTCGCCGCATCGGCGATCGGAGCACAACAGCCGGGCGCCGTCCGCATTCGATCCGCGGCGCCGGCGCCCGCGGTGTGGATGTCGTCGTTCGATCAACCGCACGCCATCATCGGCGTCTCCACCACCAGCGACGCGGAGTCGCGCGACACACTCGGCGTGCTCGTCACCAGCGTGCGACCCGGAAGCCCGGCCGAGAAGGCGGGAATCCAGGAGGGCGACCGCATCGAGTCCGTGAACGGCGTGAGCCTCGAGCTCGCGTCGGCGGATATTGGCGACCCCGATATGGCCGGCATCATGACACGCCGGCTCACGCGCGAGCTCGACAAGCTCGAGGCCGGCGATGAGGTCAGTCTCCGCGTGTACTCCGACGGGCACGTCAAGAACGTGAACGTCAAAACCGTCACGCCGGACGACCTCTACGCGGCGACGGCGCGGCGCTCGTTGGACGATCGCGCGACGCTCGGACTCAACCTCGCCGTCACCGGTTCGGCACGCGACTCGATCGGCGTGTTCGTGCTCTCGGTCGACGACAAGGGACCGGCCGCGAAGGCGGGCATCCAGGAGGGAAGCCGTATCGCGTCCATCAACGGCGTCGACCTGCGCGAGCGCGCGTCATCGCGCGAGGACGACGACGACATGGTCATGCTGCGCCGCTCGAACGTCAGCCGGCTCGAGCGCGAGGTCGGAAAGATGAAGCCGGGCGACGACGCGAGGCTTCGCGTCTACTACAACGGCCAGTACCGCGACGTGACGGTGAAGAGCGTGCGGATGAGCGATCTGCCGCGCGACCGGCACGTGATGACGATCATGGGCGACAACTTCTTCCCGGCCATGGGCGGCATGACGATGTCGATCGACGGTCCGGAGATTCAGACGCGCGTGCGCCGCGCCGTCGACGAGGCCAACGTCGCGCGCGACATGGCGATGCGAAACGTCGGCCGCGCCTTCGGCCGCATGAGCAACCGCGTCGATTGGTGAGCTGGTTCCGGTACTTGAATTAGAATTCTACTTGCGCGCCCAGCTCGACGACGCGGTTCGGCGGAATCCCGAAGAACTCCGTCGCCGAGCGTGCGTTGCGCGACATGATCACGAACAGCTTCTTGCGCCAGCGCGCCATGCGCGGCAGCACCACGTCGTCGGGCGCGCGGCGCGTCCCGGGCTTCTGCTCGCCGTCGGCGAGAATGATGCGCTCGCGGCCGAGATAGAAGGTCGTCTCCGTCGGGCGCGTCTTGAGCCCGAGCTCGCGCCCGCGATGCAGGATCTCCGGCACGTTGGGCGTCTCCATGAAGCCGTAGCGCGCCGTGATCCGGAAGAACCCGTGCTCGAGCTTCTGCGCCGAGACGCGCTCCACGGACTTCACCTCCGGGACGTCCTCGGTGAGCACGGACATCAGGATCACCTGTTCGTGCAGCACCTTGTTGTGCTTGAGGTGATGCAGCAGCACGACCGGCACGCCTTCGTTGGACGACGTCATGAACACGGCAGTGCCCGGGACGCGCGGCGGCTTGCGCCGGCCGACGTCGCTCAGGAACAGATCGAGCGGCAGCGAGCCGGCGTGCAGCGCCTGGTTCAGCAGGTAGCGGCCCTTCTTCCAGGTGCTCATGAGCGTGAACACGCCGATCGCGACCGCGATCGGCACCCAGCCGCCGTGCTCGATCTTGACGACGTTCGCGGCGAACAGCGACACGTCGATCGCGAGGAACACCGCGGTGATCGGCATGACGTGCGCGAGCGACCAGTTCCACCGCGACCGCGCGACGACGGCGAAGAGCAGCGACGTGATCGCCATCGTGCCGGTCACCGCGATGCCGTACGCCGCGCCGAGCGCCGCGGAGCTCTGGAACGAGACGACGAGGAGAAGGCAGCCGATCATCAACAGCCGGTTTACTTCGGGAATGAAGATCTGCCCCGCTTCGCGGGCCGACGTGTGCACGATCGTCACGCGCGGCGAGTAGCCGAGCTGCACGCTCTGCTGCGTGAGCGAGAAGGCGCCCGAGATCAGCGCCTGCGACGCGATCACCGCCGCGAGGGTGGCGAGCACCACGAGCGGAATGAGCAGCGTGCGCGGTACGAGGAAGAAGAACGGATTCGCGACGGTGGCCCGGTCGCGCAGGATGAGCGCCCCCTGGCCCATGTAGTTGAGCAGCAGCGCGGGCAGCACGAGCGAGAACCAGGCGAGGCGGATCGGCCGCTTGCCGAAGTGGCCCATGTCCGCGTACAGCGCTTCGGCGCCGGTCACGGCGAGGACGACCGCGCCCAGCGTGAGGAAGCCGATGCGCCCGTTCACCATGAAGAAGCGAACGCCGTAGACCGGATTGAGCGCGAAGAGAATGCGCGGCGCGCGCACGAGCGACGCGAGGCCGAGGACGGCGATCGTGACGAACCAGAGCGTCATGATCGGTCCGAAAATCGCGCCGACGCGCGCGGTGCCGAATCGTTGGACCGCGAACAGCACGAACAGGATGATGAGCGCCAGCGGCACGATCAGGTGATCGACCGCGGGCGTGACGACATGCAGTCCTTCCACCGACGACAGCACCGTGATCGCCGGCGTGATGATCCCGTCGCCGTAGAGCAGCGCCGCGCCGAAGAGTCCGAGCGAGATGAGGACCATGCGCCGCCGTGAGTCGCTCGACCGGCGCTCCTTCTGGAGAATGAGCGCCATCAGCGCGAGAATGCCGCCCTCGCCCCGGTTGTCGGCGCGCATGATGAAGACGATGTACTTCACCGCGACCACGAGCACGAGCAGCCACATGATGAGTGACAGCACGCCGTACACGTTCGCGACGGTCGGCTGGATCGCGTACTCCTTGGACGTGAAGCACTGCTGGAGCGCGTAGAGCGGGCTCGTGCCGATGTCGCCGTAGACGATGCCGAGCGCGGTGAGCGAGAGGAACGCGAGCCGTTTGCCGGTGGGATTTGCCTCGACGTGCGATCGTTCGCGCATGGCGGAGTGAAACCCGCTCGTCGTGGTGGCGTTGGGCGGGAGTACGCCTGCCGCATTGCCGGCTGCTGGGGCAGGCTGCGCCTCGGCCGCCGGTGGGTCGGCAGCGGAGTCCGAGGTGCGTCTATGTTCAGCGGTCATGTATAGGCTGCGGGCGGTGCCCGCCTCACACGCGTGGTTCGCGGAGCCCGAGTGCACCCCGCCAGTACGCAAAAATGGGTCGCGGCACTCGTCCGCGACCCATTCTCCAATCTAGCGTCCGCCGCCGGTCAGTCCAGCGGCAAATCCGGCAAGCGTCGACGCGACAACTACTTGGCTAGCGCGTCCACTTCCGCAGTGGCTTTCTGAACGATCTCGCGAATCTTTTGAAGTTTTTCTGTGTCGCGAATATTAGACGTTGCTGTTCCGTATGTGGCGCGTGCCAGGCGCTGAAATGCCTGATTCAGCTCCATCATGGGCGCATCAGTGAAGCCAGAAACGAAGCGCGCGATCCGTTCGAAGATGTCGTTCACGGTGCTGCTGTGCTCCGCGAGGTGCTTTCGGCCGTCGTCGGTGATCTCGTAAATCTTCTTGCCGCCCTCTTCAGGGATCACCCGCGCGTACCCCATGTCTTCGAGCATGGTGAGCGTGGGGTACACGGTGCCGGGGCTCGGCGCGTACGAGCCGCCAAACCTGCTCTCGAGCTCTTTGATGATCTCATAGCCGTGGCGCGGCTTCTCCTCGAGCAGGCGGAGGATGACGTATTTGAGATCGCCCTGCTCGAACAGCCGCGCGGCGCGTCCGCGCCAGTGACGAGCACGGGGCGGGGGACCGCCCCACCAATCACCGAAACCTTCCCAGTTCGAGCGAGCGCGATGGCTGTCGTCGGAGCAACCAGTCCAGTTGCAGCCGAACCAGCTTGAGTGATGCATGATATATCTCCGATATATCGGTCTAAATGGTACGATATAACGTTCGATATATCGGCGCAAGGCCTCGGCTCGTGCGCGGCATTGGGTTCGGTAGGGCACGGAATACACGGCGACGGCACGGGATCGACGGAGCGTTCCGACGCCGACGATGACTCCGCGCACCATGCTCGGGCCGTTCCGAGGCGGAGTATCACTTGGGATGCCCCGCCGCAGCCTCCGGACGTCGTTCCCATCAATTTTTTACCGGGGCTCGTCCAAGGACGCGCTCTCCAGCGCCACGGAACGATCCGTGTCCCGCGTGCAGTTAGCCGTGTAATCCGTGCCCATGGCCCGTCTCGCCGGAACCATACTCGGCGCGACGAACATCACACGGAACGCCCCCTGCCATAGAACCTCCCACGGTCCGCACCGGGCGGGCCAGTATCTAACTGGAGGAGCACATGGCAGACGATCTCAACCGCGACGGCGTCGAAAACCAGATCGAGGGATTCGGGAAGGAAGCCGAAGGCCGCGTCCGCAACTCGGTCGGCGGCATGGCCGGCGACACGAGCGAGCAGTTGAAGGGCAAGGCGAAGGAGCTCGAGGGCAAAGCCCAGCGCAAGATCGGCGAGAGCGCGACCGACGCCGGCACGAACGACACGAAATGATTTCGTAATCCGCGCGTCATGGGGACGTCATGCGGCATTGAGAGAACGCTCATCAATGCCTCATGGCGCCCTCACGCGCGCGACATGGGCCCGCAATCCGGTGGTCGTATGCTCCCCTCGAGCGGCCTCGTCGCCGCTCCGATCTCAACGAGGAGGGAGCATGCTCGGAGTCCTGCTGGAATCTCGCGCACCCCGACAGCGGCGTGCCGGCGGCGCCGCGATGAGCGTCGCGGCGCATCTCGCCGTCGTCGGCGCGCTCACGGCAGCCGCCGCACACGCCACGCGTGTGACGCTCGACCATCCGTCGCCCGTGCTGCTGCGCTTCCCGCCGCCGCCGCGTCCACCGATCGCCGCACGCATGGACGCCGCCTCGGGTGCACCGGACGTGGTGGCGCCCGTTCCAGAGATCAGTCTGATGCACCTGCTGCCGCTCGCGCGCATTCCGAACGCGATCCCGCCCGTCATCCAGGTCGCCGGGCACGCGTACGACAGCGTGGTGATCCGCGCCGGTCCGCACGGAGCGTCCAACGGTCTTCCCAAGAGCATTCTCGGCGACGGCGACGCGGAAGCGAACGATCGGTGGGGCGGCAGCGAAGCGCTCATGCACGTGGTCAGGGCGGCGAAGCCGCGCTATCCGGACATGCTGCGGTCCGCCGGCATCGACGGGCGTGTGCTCGTGCAATTCACCGTCGACACGACCGGCCGTGTCGACATGGCGAGCGTGAAGATCCTCGCGTCGACGCACGAGCTGTTCACGCGCGCGGTGCGCGACGCGCTCCGCGATTTTCGATTCGCGCCGGCGGAAGTCGGCGGACGCCGCGTGCCCGCGCTGGCGCAGATGCCGTTCGAGTTTCAGCTCTCGCGCTGATGGGCGAAACGAGAGCGGGGCTGGATGCGTGTGCATCCAGCCCCGCTCTCGTTCGTGATTCGCGTTCGACTCGCGGCTACTCGTACCGGAGCGCGACGATCGGGTCCAGTACCGCGGCACGCCGCGCCGGCCACACGCCGAAGGCGATACCCACGAAGCCCGAGAACGCGAACGCCATCACGATCGCGGTTGGCGAGACCTGCGTATTCCATCCCGCGGTCTTGCTCATGATCGCGGCGCCGCCCGCGCCCAGCGCGATGCCGAGCACGCCGCCGAGCACGCAGAGCACCACGGCCTCGATGAGGAACTGGAGCAGGATGTTCCAGCGCGTCGCGCCGAGCGCCTTGCGAATGCCGATCTCGCGCGTGCGCTCGGTGACCGAGACGAGCATGATGTTCATGATGCCGATGCCGCCCACGAGGAGCGACACGGCGGCGATGCCGGAGAGCAGGTACGTCATCACCTGCGTGGTCTCCTGCGCCGTGTTCAGGAAGTCGGCTTGATTGCGGATCTGGAAGTCGTCGGGCGCACCCTGGCGGATGCGATGCTGCCGCCGCAGCACACGGTCGATGTCGGCCATGGCGTCGGGGATCGCGTCCTCGCTCGCGGCGAGGATGCTGATCGACGCCAGGCGGTCCTGGCCGTTGACGCGGAAGCGCGCGGTGTTGATGGGGATCAGCACTTCGTCATCAGGATTCTGGAACGCGTTCGCCGACCCCTTGGACGCCATCACGCCGATGACGGTGAACTGCGCGCCGCGAATGCGGATGTTCTCGCCGATCAGCGCCTCGGGCGTGCTGATGCCCATGTTGTCGACCACCGCCGATCCGAGCACGGCGACGCGCTGGGCGCCCTCGTCGTCGGCCGCGGTGAACATGCGGCCGGCGGCGAGCGTGTACTTGCGCACCTCGAGGTAGTTCGGCGAGGTGCCGATGATCTGCGTGTTGGTGTTCTTGTTGCCGAACACCACCTGCTGCGAGGAGCGCATCTCCGGCTGCACCGCGACCACGTTCGGCGCCCGCTCGTCGATCGCCTTGGCGTCCTCGATCGTGAGCTTCTGCACCGCGCCGGCGATCGCCACGCCCATGCCGCGCTGCTGTCCGGGGTTCACCGTGAGGAGCGTGGTGCCGAGCGCCGCGATGCGGTCCTTGACGGCCTGCTGCGCGCCCGTGCCCAGCGCGACGACGGCGATCACCGCGCCGACGCCGATCACGATGCCGAGCATCGTCAGCAGCGACCGGAGCTTGTTGGCCCGCAGCGCGCCGATCGCGACGCTTATGATTTCTCCAATGAGCATATGCTTAACGCCCCCGTCCGCCGGGCCCGCCGCCGCCCAGCGGGCTGGCGTTCTGCCGGATCCGGTCCTGCTGCTGCAGCCGCTGCGACTGGAGCGCGAGGGCGCTCAACAGCACCACGTGCTCGCCTTCCTTGAGCCCGCTCACCACTTCGGTGTAGTCGAGATTCGACTGCCCCGTCTGAATGATGCGCGGCGCAAAGTGCGTCTTGCTGCTGTCGGCCACGAAGACGAGCGCCGTGCGAATGCGGACCGGCGCACCCATCTCGGGCGATGGCGTGAGCGCGCCCGTGCCGGTCTGACCGCCGCGCGAACCCTGCGCACGCGATCCGAACCCGCCGCCCTGCGCGTTCTGGCCACCACTCTGCTTCCGCCGGCAGGCGCCCGCCGTGCGCGCGTCGATGCCGAGCTTCGTATAGATCGCGTTGACCGCCTGCATCTCGGGACTGCCGCGGAATCCGCCGCCGCCGCCCTGACCCGGCTGGCTGCCGCCGCTGTTGCCGCCACCGCTGTTGCCGCCGGCAAACCCACCGCTCCGGCGCTGGCCGCCGTTCGCGCCTCCACCGAAGCCGCCGCCCTGACCGCGCATCGCCATCATCTTGTTGCGCAGGCTATCGAGCTGGGCTTTCTCCTTGGGGTGCTTCGCGAGGATTGCGTTGATCTTCTGGCAATCGGCGTCGGAGACCTGCATCCCGAATCCGCCCTGGCCACCCTGGCCACCCTGGCCACCCTGACCGCCTTGGAAGCCTCCACCCTGCTGGCCGCCCTGCTGCGCGACCAACGCGACGTCGCCGCCGGACGTGGTCGCTGCTCCCGTCGTCTGCGCGCCGTTCGCGCCCGGCTGGCCGCCGTTGCCGCTGTTCCCGCCCGGGCCTCCGCCGCCGTTCCGGCGACCGCGGCCGAAACCGCCGCCACGTCCGGCGGGATTGAAGCCTTGCGCCTTGAGCTCGGCGTTGATCGTGTCCGCGCTCATTCCGAGCATCGCGCCCGTGGCCACCGCTTCGCGCGGACTCTTGACGGCGTCGTTCGGAATCGCGAGCACGTTGTCACGCTCGTCGATCAGCACGGATACCTCGCCGTTCATGCCGGGGCGGAGCAGTCCTTCTGCGTTCTCGAGATTCACGAGCACCGGGAACATCGTCACGTTCTGCTGGACGACGGCCTGCGGCTCGATCTTCTCGACCGAGCCGCTGAAGCGGCGGTCGGGATATGCGTCGACGGTGACGTTGGCGGGCTCGCCTGGGTGCACGTTGCCGATGTCCGTCTCGTTGAACAGCGCGCGGATGCGTACGACGCCGAGGTCGGCCATCTGTACGATCGTCGTGCCGCCGCTCACGGAGCCAGTGGCCGATGCGATGACGGTGCCGACCGACACGTTCTTGGTGATGACGGTGCCTTCGGTCGGCGCCTTGACTGTCGCGTCCTCGAGCGACTGCTTGGCCAGATCGAGCGCGGCCTTCGCGCTGACGACGCCCGATTTCGCGTTCTCATAATTCACCGCGACCTGCTCGTACTCCTGCGGCGTGATCACGCGCGCCTTGAACATCGCCTCGTTACGGGTCTTGTCCTGCTCGGCGACCTGCAGCTTGGCCTGCGCGGCCTCGAGGGCGGCGTTCGCCTGGTCGTAGCGGTTCTGCACGTCGCGCGTGTCGATCTGCACGATGAGGTCGCCGGGCTTGACGTGCGTTCCCGTCTCGACCGGCATCTGCGTGATCACACCGGACGCCTTGGATTTGACGTCGATGATCGTGATCGGCTCGATCGAGCCGTTTGCCTGAGCGTCGACGATGATGTCGCGCCGCGTAACGGTGGCGGTCTGCACGGCGGGTGCGACCTGCTTCTTGGCGCACGCCGCCGCGGCAATGATGAGGGCCGCTCCGAGATATCGTCTCACGTGACTCGTTCTCCTGAAATCGGCCGGGTGGGGTGGCCGTGTCTGTGCTTAGTCTACGCGACAGCGAGCCCGAATGCTGGACGGCACGGGTCGCGCGGGCGCGCCGATGAGCGAAGGGCCGAGAGCGGAGCTCTCGGCCCTTGCGCACCGACCAGCTGGTGGGCTCAGGGCAGGTCGCGGCCGATGACGGCCTCGATCTGCGCGCGAGCGTTGCGGTAGCTGAGCCGCGCCTGGATGAGCTGCTGACGCGCGGTGACCAGCGCGCTTTGCGAGTTGAGCACATCGAGCAGCGTGGAGGCGCCGAGATTGTAGCGCTGCTGCTGCACGCGCAAATCTTCCTCGCTCGCCTGCACGTTGGTCTGCTGCACGCGCATCGTCTCTTCGGCGTTGCGGAGCGTCGCCATGTCGGTGATGATGCTCTGCTGCGCGCCGAGCCGCGCGTCCTTCAGCTCCGCCTGCGTATTCTGATAGCTGATCTCCGCCGCCGCGATGTTGTTCTCGCGCGAGAAGCGGTTGAAGATCGGATAGTTCAGGCTGAGGCTGATGCCGCGCGTGTACGGGTACGGATTGCTATTCAGTCCGTAGATCGCCGACGTGCCGCTCCCCGAGTAGGAGAGGTTTGCGGTGACCGTCGGCAGATACGCGGTCTTTGCCGAACGTTCCGACGCGCGGTTGGCGTTGAGCTGCGCGTCGAGCTGCCGGATCGCCGGGCCGTCGAGCGCAAGCTGCATGACCTGCGCGCTGTCGATCGGCGCGACCGGGTGCGCGACGGTGTCGGCCGGGTCGGCGGTGACGAAGTACGGCGTGCCGACGAGGCGCGTGAGCGCGGCCGACTGCGTCTGATAGCTGTTCTGCGCGGAGAGGAGCGCGAGCTGCGCGTTGCCAACTTGGACGACGCTGCGCAGCGAATCGGAGACGTTCGCGGCGCCGGCCTTCACGCGCGCGATCGACTGCTGGAGCTGGAGCTGCGCGGCCTCGAGTTGGGCGCGCGCCGCGCCTTCCGATTCCTTGGCGGCGAGAATCGAGTTGTACGCCTGCTTCACCTGAAAGGCGACGTTGTACTCGGTCGTCACCGCGGAGGCCTGCTGCGCGACGACGTTCGCTTTCTGTGTCTTGATGTCGGCGAACATCTTGCCGGCGTCGAAGAGCGTGACTTGCGAGTTGAGGCCCGTGTTGTACGACCACGCGGGAATGAAGTCGATGAGCTGGTTGCCCGGGCCGACGCGCTGGCCGGCGCTCTTGCTCTGGCCCGCCGATGCGTTGAGGGTCGGAATCAGCGCGGCGCGCGCGGAACGCACGTTGTTGTTCGCCGTGCGAATCGCGTTTTCGGCAGTGATGTTCGAGACGTTGTTCTCCCTGGCGAGGCGCACGGCCTCCGTCACGGAGATGGGATGAAAGGTCGTATCCGTCACCTGCTGCGCCACCAGCGCGGCTGGCGTCGCGAGCAGCAGTATCAATTTCCTGAGCATTGCCTCTTTGGCTCCTTTGCCGTTTCGGCGTCGTGTCGTGCCTTGGCTTCCTGTCGGCGGGCGTTGAGCTTCGCGAGCTGGGCAGAGCTCAACAGGGAGTCGACCTGCGCGTGAAAGCGTACGCGCATGGAGTCGACGGTCGGGCGCTGCGGCGCGAACAACGCCTTCATCTTGCAATCCTCATCGAACGCGAGCGAGTCGATCGTCCCGCGCTGCTTCTCGGAGAGTCCGAGGTCGTCGTAGAACCGGCTGCGGAGCGGCCCGTACTGCGACGCGAAGCTCTGATGCCGGATGTACCGGTCGGCGGAAAAGCCGAGGGCGCCGCCCACGAGCAGCGCGCCGAGCAGGAACATCAGTGCCTGTTGTTTTGCGTGCGCCATGACGATCTCCGAATTAACGGCCGCCGAACAGGTAACGAATGCGCGCTTCCCGGTCGTCCTGGAGGGCGGGCCGGATCGCGGTGGCCGCCGGAACGGGCGGCGCGGACAACATCTGATCGGCGGCGATGTCGGCTTCGCTCTGCCGAGCGCGATACATCGCGATGCCGGCGGCGACGAGCAGCACGGCGGCGGCGGCGAGCGCGGGACGCACCCAGCGATCGAGCTCCGTCCACCAGCCCAGCTCCACGTCGGCCACGCGGGCCATGATCCGTGCTTCCAGCTCGTTCCAATACGCGTTGCCCGCCGGGGCGGCGTAGAGCGAGCGAAGCCCGCGCACCACCTCGTCGTCGTCGTTGTTGGAGAACAGCCGAATGTCGGTCATAGATCGCTCCGAACGTCCTTCAATATGCGGCGCAGCGCCGCGCGTGCATGATGCAGGTCCGAGCGGGCGGTGCCCTCCGGAATTCCCAGCATCTCGCCAATCTCCCCGTGTGTGAAGCCTTCCACGTCGTGCAATACGATGACGGATCGCTGCCGATCCGTGAGCTGCAACAATGCTTCATTCAACCGCCGCCGCAACTCGTCCGATTCGCCCGGGTCGCGGAACGGCATCGGCACCGCTTCCGGCAGCTCGTCCGCATCGCGGACTTTCCGCCGCCGCACCAGGTCCAGCGACGCATTGGCCATGATGCGGTACAGCCACGCGCCGAACGGTTGATCGGGAAGAAACCGGTCCAGCGCCTTGAAGGCGTGGAGGAATCCCTCCTGCACCGCGTCTTCCGCGTCCTCGTGCGTGAGCACGATCGCGCGACACACGGCGTACGCCCGACGCTGGTGCGCTCGCACCAGACGCGCGAACGCGTCGGTGTTTCCGCGCTGCGCGGCGATGACCAGCGCGCGTTCGTCGGCTCTGGCGTCAGCAGTGGACGTCATTCCGATCGGACGAACGAGGGTTGTCGCAGCGGTCATCGAGACGTGGCCGGTGTCCACTCTCAATAACGTGGCGGGCGGGGGGAACGTTGATCCTCAGCGGGCCTGCTCCCGAGCACCCGATCCGGCCGCCGGACCGCCGCCGCTCGCGGTGTCCGCGGCGGGGGTTCCGGCGAGGCCGATCGTGTCCGCGGCCGCGCGCATCGCGTCGATCACGAACTGAATGTGCTGATCGAGATCGACGCCCAACTCTTGGACGCCAATCATGATATCCTCACGGCTCACGCCCTTCGCGAACGCTTTGTCCTTCATCTTTTTTCGAACGGACTTGGCGTCCACGTCGTGCACGCTCTTCGAGGGCTTCACGAGCGCCGTCGCGGTGATCAACCCGCTCAGCTCGTCCACGGCGAACAGCGCGCGCGCCATCCGCGTCTCGCGCGCGACGTTGGTGTACGCGGCATGGCCGAGGATCGCCTGCAGGATGTCCTCCGGCCAACCGCGGTCGCGCAGGATGCGCACACCCGTCGACGGATGTTCGTCGGTCGGCGAATGTGCATCGTTGGGATAGCGCTCGTAGTCGAAGTCGTGGATCAGGCCGGCGAGTCCCCAGCGCTCGGGATCCTCGCCGAAGTGCGATGCATACGCGCGCATCGCCGCTTCCACGGTGAGCATGTGCTTGCGGAGCGATTCGCTCGCGGTGTACTCGTGCATCAAAGCGAGCGCATCGTCTCGCGTCGGCAGCGCGGGTTCGGTCGTCATAGGTTCCAATATACCGCGCGGCCTGAGGCGGGATCCGCGCGTGCAGTACGCTCAGCTTATGGGTGATGCCGCCGGTGCGGCGCGGGACGCGATCTCGTCGGAGAGCGACGCCAGTGTCTTCAGATCGAACGGCTTCACGAGCACTCGGCAGCTCGTCTCGGCGACGAACGCGGCTACCTGCGGCGATTCCACTTCACCGGTGCAGAACACGAGGCGCGGCAGCAGCTCCGGGCGGAGATCTTTGAGCGCGCCGTGCAGCTCGATGCCGGAGACGTGCGGCATCTTCACGTCCGACAGCACGAGATCGAACGTCTCGCCGGCGTCGAGCAGGCGTTCGAATGCACGCGCGCCGTCCTCGGCTTCCACCACCGTCCAGCCGCGGCGACGGTAGAAGCGGCTGAGCGCCCGGCGGATCGTCTCTTCGTCTTCCACGAGGAGCACGCGGCGCGCTTGCGGTTGCCCTTCCGCCGCCAGGGCCTGCACCGGCTCAGGCGCGGCCCGGAACTCTCCGGACGGGAACATTGGTATGCGCATCGTGAACTGCGCGCCGCCGCCTTCACCCATGTCACGGTTGCGGGCGACGATCGCCCCGCCGTGCTGCTGCACGACGCCGAGCGAAACGGAAAGACCCAACCCCGTACCCAGACCCATCGGCTTCGTCGTGAAGAACGGCTCGAAGATGCGCGGCAGCACGTCCGCGCGAATGCCGGGACCGTTGTCCGCGACGTCGACGATGAATTGCCCATTGCTCACGCGCGCCGAGAGCCAGATCTCGCCGCCCGGGCCGGTCGCGTGCCCGGCGTTCACGATGAGGTTCGTCAGCACTTGCTCGATGCCGGCGCGATCGATACTCACCGTCGACTCGCAGGCGTCGACGTGCAGCCAGACTTCGAGCTCGGCAAGCTGCGGCATGAGCGCGCGCGCAAGCTGATCGAGAAAGGGCCCGGTCTCCACGGGCTCTCGAACCGCCTCGCGGCTGCGCACGAACGACAGCAGATCGCGTACGATGGCGCGCGAGCGGCGGGCCTGCTGCGCGATGAGCCCGAGCGCCTCCTGCTCTTCGGCGCTCCGCTCGCTCGTCAGTAGATCTTCGGCGAACAGAAGAATCGCCGAGAGGGGATTGTTGAGCTCGTGCGCCACACCGGAGACGAGTTGGCCGAGCGCGGCGAGCTTCTCCGACTGGCGGAGCGCCTGCTCGGTGGTGCGGATCGCCGTCACGTCTTCGACGTAGCCGTCGAAATACTCGATCTCGCCCTCCGCGTCGCGCGCGGCGTAAACCCAGACGCGAGCGACGATGGCGCGGCCGTCTTTGCGGCGCCAGTTCAGGTCGTACGCTTTGCCGTGCGGCCAATTGTCATACTCGGCCACGACGCGCTGCCGCTCGGACGGGTCGGCGTAGACGCGCTGGATGTTGAGGGTGCGCAGCTCGTCCGGCGTGTAGCCGAGCATCTGGCAGAGCGCCGGATTGAGCGTCACGAACCGGCCGTCGTACGTCACGCGATAGATGCCGTACGGCGAGTTGTCGACGACCGAGCGATAGCGTTGTTCAGAAACACTGTCGGCCGGCGCATCACTGCTCGCGCACGCGGCGGGGTCTTGCGGTTTTTTCACGCGGCCGATCTGGTGCGATGAAGTCGGTGAGCCGACTGGGAGGGAGCGAACGCGCCTGTCAGACGATCTCGGCGCGGGCTAGGATACGGTCCATGGCACATCTGCGGTCCGTCGCGCTGCGGCGCTCGTCGGTGGCGGACGACGGCCGCTTTCCCTTCACCGTGCCGGTCATTCGATCGCTCGAGACGATCGATCTCGATGCGCCCGTCACCGTGTTCGTGGGCGAGAACGGCTCGGGCAAGTCGACGCTCCTCGAGGGGATCGCGGCGGCGGCGGGGCTGCCGGCGATCGGCGCCGAGAGCATCGACCGCGACCAGACTCTCGCCGGCCAGCGCGCCCTCGGCCGCGCGCTCGCGCTGACCTGGAACCGCCGGGTGCGCCGCGGCTTCTTTCTCCGCGCCGAGGATTTTTTCGGATTCGCCAAATCGCTCGCCACGCTTCGCGCCGAGCTCACGCAGCGGCTCGCCGAGCTGGAGACGGAATACGCCGACCGGCCGGCGTACGCGAAATCGCTCGCCCGCATGCCGCCGGCCGCGTCGTTGGCCGACATGGAACGACGGTACGGCGTCGACCTCGACGCCAACTCGCACGGTCAGAGTTTTCTAAAGTTGTTCGGGTCGCGATTCACGCCGGGCGGGTTGTATCTGCTCGACGAGCCCGAGGCGCCGCTCTCGCCGCAGAGCCAGCTCGCGCTGATGGCGATGATCGGCGAGATGCTGCGGCAGGACGCCCAGTTCATCATCGCGACGCACTCGCCGATTCTCCTCGGCTACCCCGGCGCGGCAATCTACAGCTTCGACCGCGCGCCGGCGGCGCGCGTATCGTATGAGGAGCTCGAGCACGTCGTGCTCACGCGCGATTTTCTGAACGCGCGTGAACGGTACCTGAGGAAGCTCGAGCTGTAGCGCCGCGCGCCGGCCGCGAGCGGCGTTGGCGCTACTTCGTCGCCGTGGCGGCGGGCTGCTCGTGCACGTAATGCTCGTGCGTCAGCGCGACGATGGTGCGCAGGATGGCGAAGATCACGATCGCGCCGATGATGAGGCCGAGGAACGCGGCCTTCGTGTCGGAGCCGTGCGAGTGGTTGTGGTCGTCGTGTGCGGTCATGGGGAGGAAATCGGGTCGGTGGTCACGCGACGCGCACGGAGTTCATCACGTCGTTGCGCTGCAGCTTCTTCATCACGTCCACGCCGCCGGTGATCTTGCCGAACACCGTGTGCACGCCGTTCAGGTGCCGCGTGTTTTCCTCGCTCAACACCATGAAGAACTGGCTGCCGCCGGTGTCCTTGCCGGCGTGCGCCATGGAGAGCGCGCCGACTTCGTGCTTGCGCGGATTGCCCGCCGTCTCGCACTTGATCTTGTAACCGGGGCCGCCGGTCCCGATCCGCGGGTCGCCGGCCGGGAGATCGCGCGAGAGCGGGTCGCCGCCCTGCACGACGAAATCGGGAATGACGCGATGGAACTTCACGCCGTCATAGAAGCCGCTGTTCGCGAGCTTTTCGAAATTCGCGACGGTGTTCGGCGCGTCCTTCTCGAACAGCTCCGCGGTGATCGTTCCTTTGTTCGTCTCGAACGTGGCAGTCTTGGACATGCCCCAAAGCTAGGGCGACCGACGATCGATCGGAAGTGAAACGCGGGTCCCGCGGCGCCGCCGACTCAGCGCGCGCGCTTTCCGCGCGCCGGCGCCGAGGCCATGAAGTGATAGATGCGCGGCACTTTGCACCCGGCGAGCTGCGCCGGCTCGAACGTCCACTTGCCGATCACGGTCTTGACGTTGGCGGCGAGCCACGGGCTCGACGTCGTTACGACCTTGAATGTCGACATATCGGCCTTGCCAAGCGTGTCGATGAGCACATCGACTTTCACATCGGCGCTGCCGTCCTTGCGGAGCGCGCTGCGCGGCGGATGCTGGAGTGGCGCCGGCTTCGTGGCCAGCGGCGACGGAACGCGATCGACGGCCAGGTCGGGCTTGTCGAGCGCACGGCGCATCGCCTCGGCGCAGTCGCCCGGCGCGATCGCCTGATCGGGCGGTGCAACGCGGACGTTGGCGGTCTGCATCTCGATCGCCGGTTCGGGATCGGGCTGTGGAGCGGGCGGCTTGCCGCAGGCGGCGACGACGATGGCGACGGGAAGAACGCGACGGAGCATGGGGGCGGGGCGGGGTGGGCGATGCTATACCCGTGAGGACGGGCAAAGATCGTTCAGGAAACATACCTCACACTTCGGTCGCCGTGCCTCACAGATCGTGCGCCCATGCTCGATGAGCAAGTGCGAAAGCATCGTCCAATGCTCGCGGGGAAAGAGCGCGATGAGGTCCCGCTCGATCTTGACGGGATCCTCATTGCGCGTGAGACCGAGCCGTTGTGTGACGCGGCTCACGTGCGTGTCGACGACGACGCCTTCGTTGGTATCGAATGCGTTCCCGAGAATCACGTTCGCCGTCTTCCGTCCGACGCCGGGCAGTTGGACGAGCGCGTCCATCTCGCGCGGCACCTGTCCCCCGTGCCGGGCGACGATTCCGGCGGCCATGCCGATCAGGCTCTTCGCCTTGTTGCGGTAGAAGCCCGTCGATTTGATCAATGCCTCGAGCTCTTCGGGGTCGGCGTCGGCGAGCGACCGCGGCGTCGGATATCGCTCGAAGAGCGCCGGCGTCACCATGTTCACGCGCTTGTCGGTGCACTGCGCGCTCAGGATGGTCGCGATCAGCAGCTGAAACGGCGTCGCGAAGTCGAGCGCGCAGTGCGCCTTGGGATAATGCGCGATCAACCGGTCGTAGATCGTCTCGGCGTACGCGAGCTGCTTGGCTGATTTGCGGGCGGCCATGTGCAATTTTTAATGAGTATTCCGGCGCGCCCGGGCGAACGCGAGCACGGCGTCGGCGGAGCGGGCGTTGAGGACGTCCGCGGCGGTGAGCCATCCCTTGCGCGCCGCGCCGACGCCGAACTCCACGTTATCGAGTCCGGTCGTCGAATGCGCGTCCGGGCCGATCGCGATCGTCACGCCGAGCGCCTTGGCGCGCCGCAGGTGCCGCCAGTCCAGGTCGAGACGATGCGGATCCGCGTTGAGCTCCAGCGCCACGCGCCGCTCGCCCGCTTTCTCGAGCACGGCCTCGACATCGAGCGCGTACGGCGGCCGATTGAGCAGCAGCCGGCCGGTCGGATGCGCGAGAATGGTGAGCCGCGGGTCGTCGAGCGCGCGAAGCACGCGCGCCGTCATCGTCGCTTCGTCCATTGCGAAGCGAGAATGGATCGAGCCCACGACGAAATCGAATCGATCGAGGAGCTCGTCGTCATAGTCGAGCCGGCCGTCGGCGAGGATGTCCGCTTCGATGCCCTTGAGAATCCGGATGCCCGACAGCGTTTCGTTCAGTGCATCGATCTCGTCGTGCTGTTCGCGGACGCGCTCAACCGAGAGGCCGCCGGCGTAGAATGCGGCCTGTGAGTGATCGGTGATGCCGATGTAGCTCCACCCGCGGGCCTGCGCGGCGCGCGCCATCTCCGCCACGGTCGCTTTGCCGTCCGAATACACCGTGTGGCAGTGCAGCACGCCGCGAATGTCGTCGTCGTCGATCAGGTGCGGCAGCAGGCCGTGCTCCGCCGCGTCGATCTCCCCTTCGCCTTCGCGCAGCTCGGGCGGAACGACGGCGATTCCGGCGCGCGCATACACGTCCGCCTCCTCGGCGACGGAAATCGGCACGCCGCCCCGCGTGAGCGCGTCGCCGTCGAGCACGTAGCCGGCGTGCTCCAACACCGCCGTCATGCCGCGCACGTGCTCGACGCTGCCCGTCCCGCGCCAGAGCGCGACGCCGAACCGATCCGCGGTCGTGCATCGGAGATCGAGGCGCGCGCCGTCGACGAAACGGATCGAGACCTCCGCACCCGCGCCTTCGCTCGCGCGAACGCCGGCGAGGCGGCTGAACGATTGGGCGACCGCAACCGGATCCGCCGCGCACGACGCCACGATGACCACGTTCCCGGCCACTTCCATCTTTCGCCGCAGCGCGCCGGCGATCGCGGCGCGCGCGACCTCCGGATGCGACTCGACCGCGGCGAGGAGTTGGCGCGCCTCGATCATCGCGTGATGGTAGAGCCGGAGATCGCCCTCCTCGCGCGCTCGCGCGATCCCGTCGAGGATCTTCTTCGCCGTCTTGGGGCCGAGCTTGGGGATCGTGGCCAGCCGTCCGTCGCGGGCGGCCTGCTCCAGCTCTTCGACGGTTTGAATATTCAAGTTCTCGAATACCTGATGGATGCGCGCCGGGGTCATGCCCGGAATGCGCAGCATCTCGACGAGCCCTTCGGGGGTCGACTCGCGGAGCTGCTCCAGGTACCGCGACTCGCCCGTCTCGACCAGGTCGCGCACCACGGCGAGCGTCGCCGGACCGAGGCCGCGGACGGCCGCGAGCTCGCCCGACGCGTAGAGCGGCGCGAGATCCTCGGCGCCGAGCGCACGCAGCGCGCGCGCCGCGCCGTCGTAGGCGCGGCACTTGAAGCTGTTCTCCCCCTTCAGCTCGAGGTACGCGGCGATGCGTGACAGCACGTGCGCCGCGGTGCGCGAATCCATCGTGAACGGCCGGCCGAGAATCGAGAGCTACTCTTCCACGCCAGCGCTGTGCCGGAGCCGGTCCACGCATTCGTGGAGCTGCTTCTCGGTGAGATCGATCTCCTGATTCGCGCCGTCTTCGTCGAGAAGGCCGTCGCGCATCGAGATCGCGATCTGATTGAGGTATCGGACCTTCGTGAGGATGTCGTCCGTGACGCGGCGCAGCCTGATGAACCGCCGCTTCTCGGCGAGCGCGCGCCGGTGGCGGAGCTCGAGCTCGCCGGACGAGAGCCGCTTCGCGAGCGCGAGCACCTCGTCGCGCGAGCGCCCCGGAATCGCGGCGCGATCGGGGAGACCCGCATCATCCCAATCCTCTTCCGCGAACCAGAGCCGGCCAACGTATTCGATGCCGTCGAACGCGACGCGGCATGAGACCGTGTACCGGCGTCCCAGATGCTCGATCGTCGCGATGTATGGCTGCGTCGAAGATTCTGAAAACGGCATATCCTGATCGATTCGGCGGAGTGGGTGAGGCCGCCGTCGCCTAAGAAACTACAAACTCAGTCGGTCCGGCGCAGGAAGCCGCGAATCGCCGAGAAGAGCGCCTCCGGCCGCTCGACGTACGGCACGTGGCCGCTTCCGTCCAGGACCACGAGCTCCGCTCCCATCGCGCGGGCGGCCGCCTCGGAGGAAGCGAGCGGAATGGGATCCTGCCGCCCGTGGACGATGAGCGTGGGACAGTGCACCGAATCGAGCTCGCCGGGCGCGAGCAAGTCGTAGTCGCCGAGGCTCTCCCAGATCGACTGCTGCACGCGCCCGATGACGCGGAACGGCGTCAGGTCGTGCGCGGCACCCGGATCCGCGAAGTAGCCCGCGACGCTCAGCTCGAACGCGCGCTGCTTGTACGCGTCCGGATCGCGCTCGCGGAGGTCCGATGCCGCGAGCGCGGCGCGAAGCTCGGCCACGCGCGCGCCGTTCTGCCGGCGCGAAAACTCCTCTTCGAACTGCCGGCGGTATTCGCGATTCACCGGCGCCGGGTCGATGAGCACCATGCGACGCGGCACGTGGCGCGTCTCGCGGTGGAATGCCCGGATCGCGTAGAGCATGCCGAGGAGCCCACCCCACGAGTAGCCGACGAGCGTGAGCGGATCCACATCCATCTCGTCGAGCACCGCGCCGAGGTCGTCGACCTGCGTGCGCCAGGTGATCGGCGCCCGATCCTCCGTCTTCGACCGCCCGCCGCCCCGCTGGTCGTAGAACAGCAGATCGTACTCGTCGCCGAGCGCGAGCATCTGCGGAAGCAGATAGTCGTGATGCGCACCGGGGCCGCCGTGGAGGAGCACGAGCTTCGGCGCGGATGCCGCGCCGTACGCGGACCAGTACAGCGGGACAGGCGTGGTGCTGGTGAAGCCGGAGGCGCGAGGGGCGGGGATGCGCATTGCAGGGAAGCTAGGCGGGACGTTGGCGGGGTGGCGAGGTGGAATCGCGACGCGGATACCTGAGACCAGTTTCGAGATTGAGAGACTCGAGACTCGAGATGCGAGTGAGATTGTGAATCGCGAGCTTATACCGTCTGACTCGCGTCTCGGTTCTCGAAACTCGTGTCTCGGAACTGATCTCGATTGGCGATGTCGCGATCCCGATGGAGCATGGTGAACCATCCTGACGCTGCCCGCGCCGTCACCCGAACTGTGCCGCAATCCTCGCTGTCTCGGCGTGCGCCCGCACCGTGTTCTCGATCGGCTCCCCATACCCGCCCGCGATCGTCACCGCGACCGGAATCCCGACTTCGCGACACTGCTCGATCACGAGGCGATCGCGGCGCGCGAGGCCGGCGAATGTGAGCGAGAGCCGGCCGAGGCGGTCGGATTCGTGCGGGTCGGCGCCCGCGAGATAGATCACGAGGTCCGCGCGCGCGGCGGCGAGTGTGCGCGGAAGATTCTCGCGCAGTCGCTCGAGGTAGGCGTCGTCGTCCGTGCCGTCGTCGAGCTCGACGTCGAGCGAGCCGGGCACGTTGTGAAACGGATAATTTCGGCCGCCGTGCATGCTGAACGTGTACACGCGCTCGTCGCCGGCGAAGATCGCGTGGGTGCCGTTCCCCTGATGCACGTCGAGATCGATCACCGCGGCGCGAGCAATGAGGCCGTCGCGCTGGAGCGCACGGATCGCGATTGCGGCATCGTTGAACACGCAGAACCCTTCACCGTGCGAAGGAAAGGCGTGGTGCGTGCCGCCCGCGAGGTTCATCGCGATGCCGTGCACGAGCGCCGCGCGCGCCGCCTCGACCGTGCCGCCCGCCGAGCGGTACGACCGCTCGACCAGTGCCTCCGACCACGGGAAGCCGAGCCGGCGTGCTTCGTCGCGCGCCAGCGTGCCGTTCGTGAAGCGGTCGACGTAATCCGCCGTGTGCACGAGTAGGAGGTCGTCGCGCGTGATCCGCGCCGGCTCGTGCACGAGCTCGCGCGGCGCGATCCCGTCCGCGATCACCCGCTCGCGCAGGAGCGCGTACTTCTCGATCGGGAACCGGTGCCCCCCGGGGAGCGGAAACGTGTATCGTGCGCTCGACCAGAGGTGCATCGGAAGGGGCTGGCGGCTACGGGTCAGGGGCTCGGATCACGAGCCCCTAATACGCAAACGCCAACAGCTATCTCGCCGTGAAATCCGTCTTGCCGCTCACCTCGCGGCAGACTTCGGCGAGCAACGTCGACGTGCGGTCGACGTCGTCGAGGCTCACGAGCTCGTTCGGCGAGTGCATGTAGCGATTCGGGATCGAGACGAGCCCCGTCGCCACACCCTCGCGGGCGATGTGGATCGCGTCGGCGTTCGTCGCGGTGTCGCGGCCGACGGCGTGCAGCGAGTACTTGATCCCCTGCCGCTCCGCCGTGCCGCGCAGGAGCTCGAACACGATCGGAGAGATCACTGCGCCGCGGCTGAGCACCGGTCCATTGCCGACGCGATGATCGCCGATCTCTTTCTTTTCCATGTTGGGATGGTCGGTCGCGAACGTCACGTCGACGACGATCGCCATTTGCGGATTGATGCAATTCGTGCAAACGAGCGCGCCGCCGCCGTGCCAGGCGATCTCTTCCTGCGTCGTCGCGGCGGCAACGACCCGCGCGTGACCAGGGTTCTGCGCGTAGCGTCGCAGCGCCTCGAGCACGACAAAGGCGCCGATGCGATCGTCCACCGAGCGCGACACAATCCGATTGTTCGGAAAGTCGATCGTCTTCGAGTCGATCACTCCGGGATCGCCGATGCTCAGCCGTCCCTCGGCTTCCGCGCGGCTCGTGGCGCCGATGTCCACCCACAGGTCGGTCATCTTCGACGCGTTGTCGCGATCGGCCGCCTTCATGAGGTGAATCGGCTTCTTGCCGACGACGCCGAGCACGTCACCGCCGCGTCCGAGAAATCGAATGCGTTGTCCGACGAGCACCTGCGGATCCCAACCGCCGATCGGGCCGGGATACACATAGCCATCATCGTCGATGTACTGCACGATCAAGCCGATCTCGTCGATGTGGCCGTCGAGCATGATCGTCGGCGAACCGCCGGGATTGATCTCCGCCATGCTGTTGCCGGCGACGTCGGTCGTGACGCGCTCGGCGAAGGTGGACGCTTCCTCGCGCCACACGCGCGCGGCGGGGCCCTCGAATCCGGACGGAGCGGGCGTATCGAGCAGCCGCTTCAGGAACGCGAGCGATGACGGACTGAGCATTTCAATGATGAACGGGTCAATACGAACCGCGATTCAGGAAATGCTAGTCCGAACCATTGGGCGACGGAAGGTGCGTGGCCGCCGGCACTACTCCGACTTGCGAATCGGAAACGCGAGAAAGCTGATGCCGAGGAGGATGAGACCGGCCACGTACCAGCGGACGTCCTCCGTGACCCCGTAGTAGAGAATTCCAAACCAGGCCAGCATCTGGCCAAACAGCCATCCGTGGAGGCTGTCGGGAATTCCGGTCGAGCTCCGCCGCCGCCGCGTCCACCGGCTGTTGTAGAACCGTAGATCGAGCATCTGCACGAGCGCGTAGAGCCACGTGAGCACGCCCAACCCGCGCAGCTTGTGGACGAGCGCCGGGTCGGCCGCCCGCATTGCGCTCAGCGTGTGGAACACGTACACGCAGAGCCCCAGGAACAGCGAAAGAGCGAGCAGGATCGCGCGTACGCGGGTCAGACGCTCCGGTGTGAGCCAGCGGAGTCTTGCGTCGACGTGGGCGGCGGGCCCGAGGCCAGCGACCGGTGGCACCATACAGCCTCACATACGCGGAGGACCTCGGCGCGAGCGACGCAGCGACTGCGCTGGTAGACGGGCCGCGGTGAAATATACGTCGCGGTCAGCACGCATGCCCCAGCGGGCGCCATGCGCTCCCGACTCAGTTGCCGGGCAGCCGCGTCCAGATCAGCACGAGTCCACAGATCGTGTTGCCGCGCGACCTGTTGTACTCGGGCGGCAGTCCCGCCGGGCCCGAGTACAGCTCGATGCCTTCCACGTCCGCGGGATCGATGTCGTCGATGTTGAAGCCGGTGATCATGATCCCGTCGACCCAATACTGCGGCGGACACCGTTGATGCGGAGCACCGGCGAAGTACAGCGTCGACTGGCGAGCGACACCGGGCACGAGCACCGCACCGGGAACTTGCCGCACCATGTCACTCAGGCGGATGGGCCGGCGCTGCTCGATCTGCGCGCGCGTGATGAAATGTCCAATGCCCTGGCGGCGACGATCCTCGAACTCGGCCAGCTTGACGATCTTCGCGGCATCCGCCTGAACGATCACGCCCTTGAGCTGCTGTGCGACAACGGTGAGTGTGACGTCGACGTCGGTGGTGTCACCCATCGGAATCTCGGCCGCAAGCACCACTGGCTCGAAGCCCAATCGCCGAAAGCGCAGGTTCGCTCGACCAGGGGTGAGCCCGGCGAGTATGAACTCGCCCGCCGTATCCGTGCGCGCGGTCGCGCTCCCGCCGACGACGGAAACTTCCACCTGTTCGATCGGCTGATGCGCGCCGTCGGTGACGGTGCCCGTCACGACGCCGGTATGCGCGATATCGGTGGTCTGGGCGTTGGCGCGCGTCGTCGCGAGCAACAGCACGACGGCCGTCGCGACGAGCGCCGATCGCAGCGTGAAACGCCGTGGAGCGAGGCGGGTCATAGAGCGCAATATGCAGTAGTTTCCAGCCGACCGCGTGCTTTTCTCGAGGAATCTCATGTCTCGATGGTTCATTCCCGCCGCGCTGGCGCTGCTCGCCGGGCCGTGCGCCGCGTCGGCGCAGAGCGCGCGCGCAACTGACACGGTCTCCGCCCCGATCCAGGACGTGCGGTACGACGTCACGTTCGAGCGCGCGAACGCCGAGCGGCGGATGGTCGATGTCACGATGAGCTTTGCCACCGCGGGAACCGCGCCGGTGATTCTCTCGCTGCCCGCGTGGACTCCAGGAGCATACGAGCTGAGCTTCTTCTCACGCTGGGTGACCGGCTTCGACGCGACCGGCGACGGCCACGCGCTCACCTGGGACAAGCTGGACTACGAGACGTGGCGTGTGCGGCCGGCCGGGGCGAAGCGCGTGCAAGTTCGTTTTCAGTACGCCGCGGACTCGCTCGACAACGCGATGACGTGGGCCGGAGCGGACTTCCTGCTCTTCAACGGCACGAACCTCTTCCTCTATCCCGAAGGCCGCTCACTCGATTTCTCGGCGACGGTCACGGTGCACACGGAGCCGGACTGGCGCGTGGTCACGTCCATGCCGCGCGGCGCGCGCCCGCGCAGCTACACGGCCGGGAATTATCACGACCTCGTCGACATGCCGTTCTTCGTCGGCCGATTCGACGTCGACAGCGAGCGGATCCTGAATCGGTGGGTGCGGCTCGCGACGTATCCGATGGGTGCCGTGGCCGGCCAGGTGCGCCAGACGGCGTGGGACCAGCTCCGCCGGGTGATCCCGCCGGAGTCGGCGGTATTCGGCGAGACGCCGTGGGAGAGCTACTCGGTGCTCGAGATCGTCGACTCCACGTTCGGCGGCGCGAGCGGGTTGGAGCACCAGAGCTCGCACGTCGACGTGCTCGCACCAGCGTACGTGGGCAGCGACTTCCAGCCGTCGCTGTTTGCTCATGAGATCTTTCATTCATGGAATGTGAAGCGGCTGCGGCCGAGCGAGATGTGGCCGTATCAATACTCGCACGCGCAGCCCACGCCCTGGCTGTGGGTGTCGGAGGGGATCACCGACTACTACGCCGACCTGGCGGAGGTGCGGGGCGGGGTGGTCGATGCGAACGGCTTCTACGCGCTGACGGCGGCCAAGATCAACGAAGTGATGAACACGGTGCCGGCATCGCTCGAGGACGCGTCGCTCAGCACGTGGGTCCATCCGGTGGATGGCACGGAGTACCTGTACTACGCCAAAGGGTCGCTCGCCGGCTTCGCGCTCGATCTGCTGATCCGCGACGCGAGCGGCGACGCGCACTCGCTCGACGACGTGATGCGGAATTTGTATCAAACTGTATATAAACACGGCCGCGGATTCACCAGCGCCGACTGGTGGGGCGCCGTGCGCGCCGCGGCCGGCGGCCGCGCGTTCGACCAGTTCAACGCGCGCTACGTGGACGGCCGCGCGTCGTTCCCGTGGGACAGCCTGCTCGCGATCTCCGGCCTGCGCATGCGCCAGGAGCAGGTGCCCCACCTCGGCGTGCTCACGCAACCCGACTCGAGCGGCATCGTCGTCGTCGACGTGGAGGAGGGCAGCTCGGCGGCGAGCGCCGGCGTTCGTCCGGGCGACCGGCTGATCTCCGTCGGCGAGATCCCGGTCGACGATCAGCAGTTCGGCGCGAGGCTCCGCGCCAAGTACGGCGCCTCGCTCCCCGGCTCATCGCTCCCGATCACGGTGCGCCGCAACGGCCAGGCGCTCACGCTCGCCGGCAAGCTCCAATTCGCGCCGGGGGATGTGACGATCCAAGAGGATCCCAACGCGACGGAGAAAGCGGTGAGGATCAGAGAGAGTTTGTTGAAGGCGAAACGCTGACGGCGGCGGGGCGCCGTTTGCGCCGGTCGCTTTCGTTATGCGTGATCCGTCCTCCGTTTTCCGATCTTCTGTCGCGCACACATGGCCATGTGCTTCAGTCGGATCAACGGCGAACGGAAAACGGACGACGCACGACTACAGCGACCAGAGCGAATGGCACCGTTCGCGCCCTCTCACGGCGGAAAGTCCGTCGCGTATCCCGCCCATGCTCCCGTGACGTGGTCCGTCTCGCGAATCAGCTTCGTCACCGTGTTCAGCGCGTCATCGTCGTCGATCGGGATCGAGAGTCCCGAGACGCGCTGCGAGAGCGCCGCGTAGGTCAGCGTGTCCTGCGTCGCGAAGAGAAGCAGGTAGCCGTGCTGGTTGAAGCCGAGCGACGGGAGCGAGTCGCGGCCGATGCCGTTGCGGCTTCGCTGGACCGAGCCGCGGGTCTGCGTCGGACGCCGCGCCAGCCGCATGGAATCGCTCAGGACGAGCTTGGCTTCCGCGGTCGTGATCGCGTGCGTGCCGGCGTCCATGTGCGTGCTCTCGGTGGAGTCGGCCGGATAGAGCAGCAGACTTCCGCTTCCCGGCACCACGAGAAAGACCGCGACGTTGGCGGGCTGCTGGAGCGTCACCGTGAGGTGCACCGGCCGCCGCTCCCCCTTGGTCGCCGTGATCTTTGGCGAGAGCGGCGGATATTGGCCGAACGTGTGCGGCGCGTTGCTCGCGCACCCCGCCAGTGCGCCGGCCGCGCCGGCGACGAGCAGGAAAAACGTGATCGTACGTGATCTCACTGAACCCTCACGACGCGTTGAGAACTCCCGACATGTTCCTGTCCCACCCATCACAGGACACGGGCGTGGCTCGTGTCCCCCATCCTGCGCGCCAGGTCCGGCAACGACGTGCCCGCAATCTATGGCGGTCCGAGTCGCCCGGCACGGCCCGCGCAGATTCTTTCAAAGACCATGCGCGGTCGGTCCGTTCGCGGCGCCTCGCGCCGCCGGGCTCGAGAAAAGCAGAACGGCGGACCGATCGGGCCGCCGTTCAACATTCCTACCGCCCTACGAGCGCGATCACCACGATGCCAGATTGTCCATCCACGAGTTCGGGATCGCGATGTACTTGCGCATCTTGCTCGTCGCCTTGGAGACCGCGCACGAGTTGAAGACGTACGATTTCGTGCCGTTGGCGACGGACTCGTCGACCGTGTCGCTGCTCGTGTCCGCCTGGCCGCCGAGGAGAATATTGAGCCCGCTCAGCGTGGCACCCGCGGTCGTGTTGCTGCCATTCGACGTGAGCGAGCCGCCGACGAGAATGATGCCGCTCCACATGTTGCTGCCGCTGATACTGAAGTTGCTATCCGCGATGATGATACCGCGGCCGGCGTTCAATAGGCCGGCGCCATTCGTGTGCACGCGGATGACCGGCCAGTAGCTCGTGTCGGCGAATTGCGCCGCGGTGGGCCACGTGCCCGGCGGAATCTCGACGTCGGCCGGCATCGCGTTCTGATTGATGATCCCGTTCCAGTCGATCCCGACCTTGGCCTCCAATTGAGCCAGCGAGCTCGTCGTATCGATCGGTGGGTTGCCGCTGAACGCGTCAGCCTTCCCGGAGAAGCCGCCCGTCGGCACCATCGTGCCCGCGACGGACGAATCCTGGCCGCAGCCGTCGATGCCGCTGATGGTTCCGGCACTGCCGTTCTTCTTGAGTCCTGACAGACTGACCCATGCCGCCTTCACCTTCATCGTCGACGTCTGCCATTTGGCTAAGATGCCGACCGTGTGCTCGGCATGCACGGATGCGCCGCCGCTCAGATTGATCGACGTGTCCGTCCCCTTTGAACGGACGAAGAACACCGCCGGCGTCACCGAATCCAGCGCCGGCCGGATTTTCAGCGCGACGACGTCGGCGTAGCCGCCGGGCAGCGAGATGCGCGTCCACTCCGAGTCGACCTGGATGGGATCGCCGCAGTTACTGCAGAAGCCCGTCTGGCTCCTGAGCACCATGAACTGCTCCAGCCCCGTCTCGGCGAGGTTGTAGGCGCGCGCCTGGGCGCGCTGGGCGGCGTTGTTCGTGATCTCCGCCGACGTGGACGAGAAGGACGCCGCGAGCGCGGCGGTGAGCACCGCGATGATCAGGATGACCATCGGCAGCGCGAACGCTTTACGATTCTCGAGACGCATCATTGCACGCGCTCCAGTGCTCAGTACGAGCGGACGTTCTTGAAGAAGACCGACGTCACGATGCGTGAAGGAGAGTGCACCGTGGCGTTGTTCGAGACCGACTTCGGGCTCAGAGCATTCAGGACCAGCGCGATGCCGCGGATGTCCGACAGCGACGGGACGGTGGTCCGCGACGTGTCGTCGCCGGCAACGTAGTACCGGAAGCGCGCCGACGAATCGAATGGCGCGAGGAGCTCGTCGTTGGAGCCGCCTTGGACGTTGCGATACAGGCCGTAGTAGCCCGGGTAGATGCCCGACGCTTTGAACGAGTAGGTGACTTTCTCCCACATGAAGACGGGTGCCATCGCGGCGGCGCCGGTCGGGGTGTCGTTCTTCAGGTCGAGAATGGTGCTCGAGCGTCCGTTCATCGACACGGTGCGAAGCTGCTGATCGCCCGACGCCGTCCCGGTGCAGAGCTGGGCACTACTGCTGTTCTGCGGTCTGTCGTCGGTCTTCGGCTGACTCGGCGTAACGATCGTGTAGCGGCCCGCGTTCGCCCCGCTCGAGTTGCGGAACGCGAAGCCGGTGTACTGCGACATCGCATCGGTCGCCGAGTCGATGGGAAGCATCATCACGGTCGTGGTGCTGTTGTTCGTGCCGCACACGAGGCCAAAACGGTACGGGACGATCACGCGGAGCGTCTTGCCGTCCACGGACGCGGAATCGACTCCGCCGGAGTCCTGCACCATGCGCAGATCGTAGAACATGACGTTCTGGCCGCTGCGGGCGATGCTCCGCGCCGTGCGGAGGTTGTTCTGCTGGTCGAAGAATCGCGATTGCGAGGCGAGCAGCTTGGTGAACGCCGCGCCAATGATCCCGACGATCACGAGCGCGATCAGAATTTCGTTCAGTGTGAAGCCGCGGTTGCGTCGTGACATGGTCAGCACCCCGTGCAGAGCGCCGTCGTGGTGGCGGGCGCCGTGCGGTCGAGTGTCACGGAATCCTCGAGCGACGGCGCGGTCGACGGACTGACGACGATCTTGACCGTATACCGCGTGGAGGTCTGCTTCGTGACGGTGAGCGTGCGCGTGTAGGTGAAGTCGCCGAGCGTGAAGGTCTTGCTGCCCGTGGTCCAGAGCGCGATCGCGGAATCCGTCGCGGCACCGAACTTGTTCTCCTCGAGCTGGAGGGCCGCCGTGCGCTTGGCGGCGAGATCGTTGGTGCGGCCGCGCACGGCGACGATGGTCGTGAGCTTGGCGAGCGATACCAATATGATCGAGAGGATGGTCAGCGCGACCATCACCTCGATGAGCGAAAAACCTTCGCGAGAGCGGGTCATTTGAGTTGCACCATGCCGGCGCGCGAGACGTACACCTTCTTCGTCACGCCGCTGTTCGAGAACGTGATGAGAAGCGTGTCGTTGGCGAGCCCGTTGGGGTACACCTCGAGCGGAGATCGCGAGAACGTCACGTTCCCCGCCGTGAGGCCGTACGGATCCCGTCCGAGTGAGACCTTGCGGTACGCCGTCGCGCCGGTGCGGTCGGTTACCTGCATCTGCATCGTCGACGACGTCCACGAGATTTCGATCGGGCGACGGTTGCGCACGGCGATTGCGAACGCCGCTTCAGCGTTCGTTTGAATGACATTGGCAGCGCGCGTCATCCGCTGCTGGATCAGCAGGTCGTGGATGCGGCCCGCCGAAATGGTCGAGATGATGCCGACGACCACCATGACGACGAGCAGCTCGAGAATCGTGAATCCGGCTCGAGGCGCCGAGGGCGGAGTCCGGATCTTGTAGTTCATTGACGGCATCCAAGTGGAAGCAATTCAGCTCATTACGTGGACGGCAGGCAACATCACTAAGTAACTATGCTATCCTGTTCTGTAATGCCGGTCACGACCGCAGGCACAAGGGTTCTTAGCGCGACGGTGCTCGCTTCTCGTAAGCGCCTGTCCACCATCGCCTTAGGCCAAAATGCGGTCGGCACGGAATTCAGCGCTTCCCTCGCCGTGTATCTCTCAACGTCGGCACGGTGTTCATGACGCGTCGAGCCACGGGTTTCGGGAGGCGGAGGTCGTGATGCGCATTCGCAGACTTGGGGTGGTCGGGGCGGGGACTATGGGGAGCGGCATCGCCGCGCTCGCGGCGTCGGCCGGGATTCCGGTCGTGCTGTTGGACATCCCCGGCACGGGCGCAGACCGCGACGCGCCGGCGCGCGGCGGGGTGGAGCGCGCGAAGAAGGCGCGTCCGGCCGCGTTCATGGACGTGGACCGCGCGGCGATCGAGATCGGCAACACCGAGGATCATCTCGGACGACTCGCCGGCTGCGATCTGGTGATCGAGGCGATCATCGAACAGCTCGAGCCGAAGCGCGCCTTGTACGAACGGCTCGAGGGTACGCTGCCCGAGCACGCGATCGTCGCATCGAACACGTCGGGCATTCCCATGGAGCTCCTCACCAAGGGGCGCGGCGAACGGTTCCGGCAGCGGTTCCTCGGCATGCACTTCTTCAATCCGCCGCGCTATCTGCACCTGCTCGAGATCATACCGACCGCGGAGACGTCCAAGGAAACGATCGATGCGGCACGGCGATTCAGCGATCGCATTCTCGGCAAAGGGATCGTCGTCGCGAAAGACGTTCCGGGGTTCGTCGCGAACCGTCTGGGCGTGTTCGGGATGGTGCTCGCGATCCGGATGATGGAGAAGCACGATCTCACGATCGACGAGGCGGACGCGCTGACGGGCGTGCTCACCGGGCGATCGAAATCGGCGACGTACCGCACGGCGGACCTCTCGGGGATCGACGTGATCGCGCACGTGACCAAGGAGTTGAGCGAGACGACGGGCGAGGACTTCTCGCTCGCGCCGTGGGTGATGTCCCTCGTACAGGCGGGACGGGTGGGCGAGAAGAGCGGCGCGGGCTTCTACAAGCGTGTCGGGAAGGAGATCCACACGCTCGATTGGAAGACGGGCGAGTACGCGCCGCAGCGGAAGCTCGAGAACGCGGACGTCGCGCGGTTGAGCAAACTGCCGCTGGCCGAGCGCTTCGCGGCGTTCCGCGACTGGTCCGGGCGCGAGGCGGCATTCGTCAAAGAATGCATACTACGATTCTCTCATTACGTTCTCGCCACGACGCCGCGGATCGCGTACGACATTCCCGCCGTCGACCACGCGATGGAGTGGGGGTACGCGTGGGACGCGGGTCCGTTCAAGCAGATGGACCTCCTCGGCGCCGACTGGCTACGGCGCGGCTTCGCCGAGCTGGGGCTCGACGAGCCGGGGCTCCTGCCGCCGCACGGCGAGGCATTCTACTCGGCCGACGGCACCCGCGTGCGAGGGCTGGACGGCGCGTACGAGACGATTCCGCGCGCCGACGACGAGATTCGGCTCGCGACATACCACCGGCCGGATTTCGCGCGGCACGTGCTCGAGGATTCGCGGGACGCGTCGCTGCTCCACGTCGGCCACGAGGTCGCGGTGCTGGAGTTCCACAGCAAGATGAACACGCTCGGCGAAGGCGTGCTCACGGCGCTCGACCGCGCGCTGGATCGTGTGGAGCGCGACGGGCTCGCGGGACTGGTGATCGGCAACGACGACCCGCGCGCGTTCACGGCCGGCGCCGATCTGTCGATGATTCTGTCGCTCGTCGGCGCCGGGGACTGGAGCCGGATCGACGAGGCCGTGCGCGGTTTCCAGCACACGTCGCTCCGCATTCGGGAGGCGCCGTTTCCGGTCGTCGCCGCGCCGTTCGGCCTGGCGCTCGGCGGCGGCTGCGAGTTCTCGATGTACGCGGACCGGGTGCAGGCGCACGCCGAGCTGTACATGGGCCTCGTGGAAGTGGGTGTCGGCCTCATCCCGGCCGGCGGGGGCACGACAGAACTGTTATTCAGGTTCTCTAGCGCGCTCGGCCCGTACGCCGAAGCGGACCCGTTCGAGGCGGTGAAGCGCGCGTTCCATCTCATCGCCATGGCGACGACGAGCACGAGCGCGCTCGAGGCGCGGAAGCTTGGATTCCTCCGCGATGTCGACCGGATCACGATGAACCGGGATCGATTGATCGCCGACGCCGCGGCGCGCGTGCTCGACCTCGCGCCGGACTACGTGCCGCCGCTGCCGCGCACCATCACCGCGCTCGGCAAGGAGGCGCTCGGGAACCTGCGCTACGCCGCGTGGGCGATGCACGAGGCGGGGCAGATCACCGACCACGAGGTGCGCATCGCGCACGAGCTCGCGTACGTGCTCTCGGGGGGCGACGGGCCGCCGCGTGCGGTGACGGAGCGCGACGTCTTCGATCTCGAGCGCGAGGCGTTCCTGACGCTGCTCGGCACGAAGGAAACGCAGGAGCGCATGCAGTACACGCTGAAGACGGGGAAGCCGTTGAGAAACTAATCAGTCCGTGGACTATGGGCCGTGGACCATGGACCGTGGACGAAAGACATGAGGCATCGATGAAAGAAGTCGTACTCGTCTCGGCCGTGCGGAGTCCGGTGGGGAAGGGGAAGAAGGACGGCGCGCTCGCGAACGTGCACGCGGTCGATCTGTCGGCGCAGGTGATGCGGGCGGCGATCGAACGGGCGGGCGTGGATCCGGCCGTGATCGACGACGTGTACTGGGGCTGCGCGATGCCGGAGTCGACGCAGGGACTGAACGTCGCGCGGCTCGCCTGGCTGCGCGCGCGTCTGCCCGTGGAGGTGCCGGCGGCGACGATCAATCGATTCTGCTCGTCGGGACTGCAGACCATCGCCCTCGGTGCGCAGGAGATCATGACCAACATGGCCGACGTCGTGCTCGCGGGCGGCGTCGAGATGATGAGCCAGGTCCCGATGTCGGGCTATCACACGCGACTCGATCCCGAGCTCACGGAGTCGTACATCGGGATGGGCTTCACCGCGGAGCGTGTCGCCGCGCGCTGGAACGTGACGCGCGAGGATCAGGATCGCTGGGCACTGCGCAGCCAGCAGAACGCCGCGCGCGCGTGGAGCGAGGGCGCGTTCGATCGGCAGATCGTACCGATCCCCGTCGAGCGCGCGGTGTGGGACGGCGCGAAGAAGGAGGTGTCGACCACGCCGTTCGCGCGCGACGAGCTCCTGCGCCCGGAGACGACCATCGAGGGACTCGCGAAGCTGAAACCGGCCTTCAAGGTGAACGGCACGGTGACGGCGGGGAACGCGAGCCCGTACTCGGACGGCGCTGCGGCGGTGCTGCTCATGACGCCGGAGAAGGCGAAGGAGTTTGGGCTCACGCCGCTCGCGCGGTTCATCACGTTCGCCGCTGCGGGAGTCGCGCCGGACGTCATGGGCGTCGGTCCGCTCAAGGCCGTGCCCAAGGCCCTCGCGCGCGCCGGTCTATCGCTCGCCGACGTGAAGCTGATCGAGTTCAACGAGGCGTTCGCGGCGCAGGTCGTGGCCGTGATGAGAGATCTGGAAATCGACGAATCGAAAGTGAACGTGAACGGCGGCGCGATCGCGCTCGGCCATCCCCTCGGCGCGACGGGCGCGAAGCTCACGACGCAGCTCGTGCACGAGCTCGGGAAGCGCGGCGGCGGGTTGGGGATGGTGACGATGTGCATCGGCGGCGGCATGGGCGCCGCGGGGCTGTTCGAGGTGTACGCCGCGTAGCACGCCGCGCGCGGCGGCGTCAAGTCGCCGCGCGGCTCGGCCGATACTGATCTCTGGGAACGCAGCACCGAACCCATGACCCAGATCGATCAGATGACCAATGTGGCTCGCGGATGTGTACGACGGTCACGAGGCCGTGCCCTCGCGTTCCAGCGAACCGGGGCGACTCTTTCTTTGGTTCCCCGTTGGCTTGGCGTTGCAGAAGGTTCGCCGTTATCTGCGGCGAGTCGACCGCGCCGTGTGCACCACCGCGACCGGCGCGCTCACGGTCGGCGCGCCTGAGGGGTATCCGGAAGAGCTCCTGACCGAGCTGTGCGATCTGCTGACGCACGACGAAGGCGCGGACACGCGTTGCGTCTACAAGATCGGCGAGGACGATCTCGACGTGCACGACATCCGCCGCGTGCGGACGATTCACGAGCTGCGCGAGATTCACCGTTCCGAGTGGTTCATCGACATTCTGCGGCGAGACCGGCTGACGAGCGTCTTCCAGCCGATCGTGCATGCGAACGAGACGACGCGCGTGTTGGGGCACGAGGCGCTGCTGCGAGGGATCGGGCACGACGGCAAGACCGTCTCACCCGGTCCGCTGCTCGACGCGGCGCGCGGCTGCGGGATGCTCCCCGAGCTCGATCGCGCGGCACACCGCTCGGCGATCCGCGCCGCGGCGACGCACGACACGCAGCGGCCGCTCTTTCTCAATTTCACGCCCGAAGCGATTCGCGACGGCGCGAGCGCGCTCCGGCCGACGATCGATGCGATGGACGCGGCGGAGATGCCGCGCGAGCGCGTTGTGTTCGAGGTGATCGACGCGGAGCGTTCGGTCGATCTGCGCGAGCTCTGTTCGGTGGTCGATTCGGTGCGGAGCGCCGGTTTTCGTGTCGCGCTCGACGACATTGGATGCGAGGAGCATTCACGGCGCATCGTGCACGAGGTGCGGCCGGACTACATCAAGCTCGACATGGAACGCGTGCGCCGCGCGCCGGCGCCGCACCTCGGCGGCGCGGAGCGGCTGATGGATCTCGCGCAGGCGCTCAATATCGACACGATCGCCGAGGGCGTGGAGACCGACGCGGAGCTCGAGTGGAACCGCGAGCGCGGCGCGACCTACGTGCAGGGTTATTACATCGCGCGGCCGAGCGCGGTGCCGGCGTAGCCGGCGTCGTCCGAGCAAGCGAAGCGAATCGGTGGGCGCTTTGGCTCGTCGCGCGATGCCGGCGTGGTGCCCGAGGGCATCTCGCCGGGCCGCCTGCGTTCGCGCGAATCGGGTTGGATCACGGGGAACTACAATTGAACGAAAAAGGGCACGAACTGAAGGAATATTAAAGTAGTATTAAAATATTCAAAATAACCCCGGGCGTGACGCATCCCCGGTCGCTGGCCGGTCATCAGTTCCCGTCACGCCCGTCATTCGTGAAATCGGTCGTTCCCACGGAAGTTCAAGCCGCGTCGCGCGACATCCCACGTTGCGCCCGCCTCGCGGCGCGAGTAATGTCTCGCGTCGCCATCTCCGGAATGCTCATGCGATCGCTGCTTCTCCTCGTCGCCGCTACGCCCCTCTTCGCGCAGACTCGCACCATGACCAACTCGACGCCCGCGGGCCCGATCGTGATTCGGGCCGACCGGATCATCGATGGACGCGGCAAGGTCATTTCCGGCGGCGCGATCGTCGTCACCGGCGACAAGATCACGGCCGTCGAGACCGCGCCGAAGGGCGTGCCGACGTACGATCTCGAGGGCATGACACTGCTGCCCGGTTTGATCGACGCGCACTCGCATCTGAGCTGGTATTTCAATCGGCAGGGACGCTATCACACGCGCGGGGATGGCGACACGCCGGTCGAGTCCATGCTGTCGATGGCGGGGAACGCCTACGCCACGCTGATGGCCGGCTTCACGACGATTCAGAGTCCCGGCGACCCGGCCGACAAGGATCTTCGCGAGTGGATCGCGATGGGACAGATCCCGGGTCCGCGGGTGCTCACGTCACTGGCGCCGTTCAGCAGCACGCGTCCCTCGCCCGATTCGCTGCGCGCGCTCGTGCGCCAGCGAAAAGCGCAGGGCGCGGACGTCATCAAGATCTTCGCGTCGGCGAGCATTCGAGACGGCGGCGCGCAGACGATGAGCGACGAGCAGCTCGCGGCGCTGTGCGGAGAAGCGAAGGCGCAAGGGATGCGCACGATGGTGCACGCGCACAGCATCGCGAGCATCAAGGCCTCCGTGGCCGCGGGGTGCGATCAGATCGAGCACGGCGTCTTCGCCGATCAGGAAACGCTCAAGCTCATGGCGGACCATGGCGTGTACTTCGATCCCCAGGTCTGCCTCGTGTTCCGGAACTATCTCGACAATCGCGCCAAGTTCGAGGGCATCGGCAACTACAACGAAGAAGGCTTCGCGGCGATGGAGAAGGCGCTGCCGATTGCCGCGGCGATGTACAACAAGGCGATCCACACGCCGGGACTCAAGGTAATCTTCGGGACGGATGCGGTGGCCGGCGCGCACGGCCGGAACGCCGAGGAGCTGGTGTGCCGCGTGCACGACGGCGGCCAGTCGCCGATGGACGCGATCACCTCCGCGACGTCGCTCACCGCCGAGTCGATGCATTTGGGGAACGAGATCGGCACGATCGCGCCGGGCATGCAGGCGGACATCATCGCGGTCGCCGGCGACCCGTCGAAGGACATCACCGCGCTGCGGCGCGTGGATTTCGTGATGAAGGGCGGGACGGTCTACAAGAACGTGCGCTGATCATTCCTCAGCGGCGCGCCACGCGTCAGCGCGCGCGCTGCAACGCGAGTGTGAAGATCGAGCCTTTGCCGAGCTGACTTTTCGCGGTCAAATCGCCGTGCATCGCGCGCGCGAGTTGGCGGCTGATCGCCAGCCCCAGCCCGGTGCCCTGCCGTTCGCCGGCGTATTTGGTGTCCACCTGGACGAACGGCTCGAACACGCTCTCCAGCTTGTCGGCGGGAATGCCGATCCCGGTGTCGCACACGTCCACGCAGACGTGGTCGCCGACCACGCGGCAGGTCACGCGAATCTCGCCGCCTTCCTTCGTGTAGCGCACCGCGTTCGAGACGACGTTGAGAAAGATCTGCATCAGCTTGTCGCCGTCGGCCAGCACGAGGACGTCGTCGCACCGGCTCGCGAGTCGATACTCGATCCGCTTCGCCTGCGCCTGCGGGGCGATCAGCTCTTCGACGCGATCGAGCGCCTGCGCGATGTGGACGGGCTGCAGATCGAGCGTGAGGCGTCCGGCCTCGATCTTGGCGAAGTTGAGAATGTCGTTGATCAGCCCGAGCAGATGCTGCGCGCTGCGCGCGATCCGTCGCAGGTCCTCCATCTGCGGCTCGGCGAGCGATCCGTGCACCCCCACCTCGAGCAGCTGCGCGTAGCCGATGATCGCGTTGAGCGGCGTGCGAAGCTCGTGGCTCATCGCGGCGAGGAATTCGCTCTTCGCGCGATTCGCCTGCTCGGCCTCGTGGGCGGTCTCCTCGAGCTCCGCCGCCTGTGTCTCGAGCTCCGTCGCCTGCTGCTCGAGCAGCGCGCGGCTGTCTTCGACGTCCTTGAAGAGGAACGCCTTCTCGATCGCCTGGCCGGCCCGGCGCGCCAGATCCTCCGCGACCGCCAGATCGCGCGCGTCGTAGTGGCGGCCGGATTCCGCGCTCACCAGGGTCATGCTCCCGATGACGGTCTGGTCCGCCCGGAGCGGCACGATGATCGCCGACCGGAGTCCGAGCTCCCGCAGCAGCCGCAGGTGGTCCTCGTCGCGCGCCGATGCCGCGAGCATGCTATTGGAGATATCAGATATCAAAACACTAGTACCAGTCGTGATGACCCGCTCGATCTCGCCGCCGACGCCGAGCGGCTCGGGATACCGCCGCGCCAGCGCGCGCGTCTGCGCGACCTTGGCCGGATCGCGGTGCGACACGTCGAGCCGCCGCAGCGAGCCGTTCTCGTTCACGACGTCCACGGCGTACCAGTCGGCAAAGCCCGGAACGACGGCGCGGCTCAGATTGCGCAGCGTCTGCTCGTAGTCGAGCGACTCGGAGAGCGTCGTGCTTGCGCTCAGCAGCAGCTCGCGCGTGGCCTCGGCGCGGTGGTGCTCGGTGAGATCGCGAAGGTAGGCGGTGAACACCGGCGGCTCCGCCTCCGGCACCTGGAGGATCGTGAGCTCGACCGGAAAGTCCGAGCCGTCGGCGCGATGCCCGCGCACCTCCACGGCGCGGCCCAGCATCCGCGCCTCGCCCGTCGCCATGTAGCGCGCCATGCCTTTGCGGTGCGCGTCGCGCAGGTCCGGCGGCACGATGTAGTCGACCATCGGCTTGCCGAGAATCTCCGCGCGCGCGTAGCCGAACGTGCGCTCCGCCGCGGGGTTGAACTCGAGCACGCGTCCCTCGTGGTCGATCGTCACGATGCAATCGAGCGCGACCTGCACCATGGCGCGCGCGAGGCCGCTCGCCGCGCGCTCTGCGTCGATCGCGCGGCGGCGCGCGATGAACTGGCCAATCTGCAATCCGACGCCCTCGAGCGTCTCCAGCACCGCGTCATCGATGTGACGCGACTCGGCGCTGTACAGCTCGACCACGCCGAGGAACTCGTCGCGCGTCATTACGGGAAAGGCGAGCGCGGCGTGCAGGTTGGACGCCGCGGCCGCACGCCGCCGCGGGAAGTTCTCGGCGTGCGCGACTTCGTCTTCCTGGATCGCGCGACGCTCGAGCCACACGCGCCCGGGAAGACCGACGCCGCGCGCGAGTGTGAGCTCGCCGGTGAGGCGCTCGAATGACTGGTCGCCGTTCGCGCCCCACACGCGCGCCGGCCGCAGCACGTCCGTGAGCGCGTCGCGCAACCAGAACGCGCCGACCTGCCAGCCGAGGTGGGTCGCGATCGCCGACAGCACGTGATCGACTGCTTCGTCGATCGTTTCCGACTCCGCCAGGGCGCGACTAACGGTGTGCTGTACGGCGAGCCGTTGTTCGATCCCGGCGCTCACGCGCGATCCTTCCGCTGGAGCTCGCGCAGCTCCCGCCGGGTTGCGCTGACACGGAGGTTGTTCGGATCCGAGAGATCGAGGAGTTGCCAAGGAATGCGGATCGCCGACCGGGCGCCGGGCACGCCGCGGAAAAACGGGAGCTGGCGCACGAAGCTCGCGACGCGTTCGATCATCGCGCCCGCGCCGACGTGGAACTCCACCACGCAGTGCTCGCCGTCGACGATCTCGACGCGCATCTCCTCGAGCCGCCCGAGCACGTGGCCGTCCGCGTCGCGCACGCGCTGACTGAGCATGCGCTCGACGTGGACCTCGTGAATCTGCACCATCATGCTCCGGGAACGCGCCGGACGATGTGCTGGCGGAGCCAGTTCTCGAGCGCGTAAATCGGCGTGGAGGTCGCGTCGAAGTCGAGGCGGAGCCCCGGTCCGCGCCGCTCGATGCGGCTCCACGGAATTCGGAACGGCACGCCGCGGCCGTCGAGCTTGCGATCGATGCGCCGCGCGTACCAACGCGCGAATCGGCGGCTGAACCGCGAGAGGAGCGTGATCGGACTCACCTCGACGTACGCCACGCGCGGCGGCCGGCCGTCGCGCAGCTCGAGCACGATGCCGTCGACGCGGCCGGCGTTGCGCTCGCCGTTGTCCTGCAACTGCTCATCCAGGATGTTGCCGATCAGATGCACGGTCAGCTCCCAACGAGTTCCAGCGGAATCGAGACGACCGCGAGCACCGCGGCCATCACGCTGATCGACATCACGACGGCGTTTCCGATTCGGCCGTTGGTGTGCTCGCCGAGGTAGTCGCGATCGTTCATGAGGATCAGAAACGGCAGCACGCCGATCGGGAGCGATGCGGACGTGAGTGCCATCGCGATCTGCGTGAGCTGCAGAGGATCAACGCCAAACAGCACGAAGAGCGCCGCGACGGCGATGATGAGCGTGTACGCCAGGCTGAAGCGCGCATCGGCGTGCGGCTTCAGATCCTCGCCCCAATTCCAGCCGAGCCCCTGCGCGATCAGGTAGGCGAGCGCGAGCGTGATCTCGAGCGTCGCGCCGATGCAGGCGATGAACAGCGAGCCGATGACGAGCCACGCGCCCGGTGTGTGGAAGACGTGCGACAGGAGCTGCGGGAGCTGCTGATAGTGTTGCACGTCCGTGCCGGAGGGATGAAACACGATCGCGGCGAGCACGAGGACCGCGACCGAGAGAAATCCCCCGAAGCTCATGCCCAGTCCAGCGATGACGCGATTCATCGCGATGTAGCTCTCGTCCCATTTCTCCTCGATCGCGCCGGACGAGTAGAAGTAGTACAAGTACGGCGAGATCGATGCGCCGATCACGCTCACCGCCACGAACCAGTAGTGGCTCGGACGTGTGTGCGGGAGCGACGGGACGAGGCCGCGCGCGAGCTCGCCGTAATGCGGGTGCGACTTCACGGCGCCCACCGCGAACGCGATCGTGACGAGACCCAGGAACGACACGCCGTTCTCGATGAAGCTGAACGTGCTGCGCCAGAGCACGAGCCACGCGGTGAACGCGACCGGAATCGCCCAGATCGGCAGCGCCCGCCCGGTCGCGAGATTGAGCGCCGCGGCCGCGCCGCCAAGCTCCGCGCCGAGCGTGAGCAGCGACACCAGAAACATCACGATCAGCGGGACGGCGAAGAAGTTCACGCCGAACCGCTCGCGCATCGCATCGGGAATCGTGTGCTTGCTCACGGCCGCGAATCGTCCGGACATCTCGACGAGAAAGGCGACACAGAGCGTGCCGAGCACCACGGACCAGGCGAGCTGGTAGCCGTACCCCGCGCCCGCCTGCGCGGCGGTGGTGATCGATCCGATCTCCAGGAAGCCGCCGACGCTCGTCACGATGCCGAGTGTCAGCTCGAATGCGCGTTTCATGATGTCGAGGCGGGGCTAGTGTCCCGTGAGCGCGTACGACGCGCGCTCCGCGCGCGCCACGGCCCACTCCGATTCGCGCAGCCAGAGTCGAATGAGCAGCAGTGCGGCGACGAGGTACGCGACGCTCGCCGGAATCCACATGATGAGCCCCGCGAGCTGCTGGTCGGTGAGCGGCGTGAGGCCCCAAGCGAGCGCGCGATCGCCGTACGCCGGGTACCAGATGATGCGCGAGAAGCTCATCAGCGCACCGAGCACGCCCGTGTGCACCGCGGTCGTGAACAGGTAGACGATCGACGCGCCGCGCGCCGCGCGCCGCTGCACGTAGATCACGCTCCACCAGAAGAGGAGCGCGCTGCCGAGAAATGACGCGTGCTGCAGCGCGTGGACCGCGTCGCTCGTGAGCGTACGCTCGAAGAGCGCGGGAATGTGCCAGGCCCAGATCGCGACGCCGTGCAGCAGCCAGGCGTCGAATGGCCGCACGAGCGCTCGCCACGTGGCGCGAAGCGCGCGCGCCCGAAGCAGCCGCCCGACGCGATGCCGGGCGTCGCTTGGCAGCCCCCAGAGCATGACGATACCCGGCCGGCCGAGCACGAGCAGCGGCGCCGACACCGTCATGAGGAGCTCGTGCTGAACCATGTGCGCCGAGAAGAGCTGCTCCGAGATCTCGTGCAGCGGGGAGATCAGCGCGAGCGCGAGCACGACCCATCCGCTCGCGAAGCACGCGATGGCGCGCGAATCGGGCGTGCGCGACGTACGCCGCCGGAGCACGATCGCACCGCGGCCATAGAGCAGGGCCGAGGCGGCGAGTGGCAGCACGACGCCGGGCTCCCACGACCACTCGGCCCAGATGGGATTCCCGGCCAGCATCACCATCACGCGCGCATGCAGGGCGCGAACACGAACACCGCGGCCCATTGCGCGAGGATCACCAGCGAAGAGAATACGCTAATGAGCATTCCGCAGAGCGACATGAACCGCGTGCGCGCGGCGACCGTCGCCTGCTCGTCCTCGACGCCGGCGCCGACCGCGCGCCAGGCGCGGTACGCCACGACGGCCGTCCCGATCGTGACCACGAGACACAGGATCGGTACGACGTGCACGGCGGCCCGCATGCCGTGGCCGCACGCCCAGTCGTCGGCGACGTAGATCAATTGCTGATTGATCAACGCGACCACGGGGCCGAGCAGCATGCCGAGCGTCAGGCGCAGCAGCCCGCGCCAGCGCGCGAACTCGCTGCCCGACTCCTCGCCGGCGAGCGAGCCGTCGGCGGAATTAGAAGATTCGAGGACCGACATAGACGATCAGATAGATCGCGGCCCAGAGGGCCACGGTGAAATACCAGTACATCGAATTGTCCGAGGCATCGCTGAACGATTTCGCGGGCATTGGCTTGAGCCAGTAAAAGAGCGTGAGGCCGACGGTGTCGCCCACGTCGAACAGCAGCAGCGAGGCGTGAAAGCCGACGAGCAGCCATACGGCGGTGCCGTACGCGTTCGTGTCCCAGCGAACGTTCAGTGCCCAGAGATCCCACCAGCGCAGCACGACCGTCGGCACGACCAGAACCGACATGACGGTGAGCCAGCGGCGCACCCCCGCGCGATCCAGCGCCTTCCCGGCGCGCGCGGCGAGCGCGGCGGGGATGAAGCTCGCGAGCATCAATGCGAGATTGATCGTCGGGATCGTGAGGCTCGGCAGCGGCGTCTGGAGCGGAGGCCACGCCTCGAAGTTCTGGCGCACGTAGAAGTAGCTGGCGAAGATCAGCGCGGTCGTCCAACCCTCGATGACCATGAAGCCGAGCGTACCCCACCACATGAGGCTGCGCTGGCCGAACACGACCGACGGCAAGCCGCCGACGTCGCTGACCGGGCGAAGCGCTTTCATGCGAGCTCCACCACGGCGTCGCCGGTCGCGACGCGCTCGGTCCCCGGTGTGGAGGTGCTCTGGAGCGCCCAACCGACGAGCCCGATCGCGGACAGCCCGGTCGCAATGAGCACGAAGTACGGACTGAAGATCGAACCGATCCACATCACGCCCATGCACAGCGCGAGGTAGAGCGGCCAGATCGAGGGGCCGGGTGCATGATGCCGCGAATCCGGGCGCGCGTCGAACGCCGTCGTGAGCAGCACCTCGCGGCGGTCGGTGCGCAGGCCGGTCACCACCGGCATATCGACGGCTGGCTCCCAGAGCGGATGCCGGCTGTGCACCACCGGCACGTGCAGGAACGTGTAGCTCGGCGGCGGCGAGGGGATCGCCCACTCGAGCCCCGACGAGTTCCAGGGATTGGGGCCCGCCGGCGCGCCGCCGCGCCAGCTCTTGAGCACATTATAAAGAAAGGCGATCACCGAGAGCGCGATGATGTACGCGCCGGCCGTCGCCACGAGATTGAGCGGCCCCCATCCCGTCGCCGCCAGATAGGTGTAGACGCGCCGCGGCATCCCCTCGAGCCCGAGGATGTGCATCGGGAAGAAGGTGAGATTGACGCCGATCAGAAAGAGCCAGAAGTGGATCTTGCCGATCGTCTCGTCGAGCATGCGGCCGACGATTTTCGGAAACCAGAAATAGAATGCTCCAAAGAGCGGCATCACCCCGCCGCCGAGCAGCACGTAGTGCAGGTGCGCCACGACGAAGAACGTGTCGTGCGCCTGCTTGTCGAACGCCACCGACGCGAGCATCACGCCGGTGATGCCGCCGTTCACGAACGTGAAGATGAATCCCAGCACGAACAGCATCGCCGTGCGCAGCTCCGGCCGCCCCAGCCAGAGCGTCGCGATCCAGCAGAAGATCTGCACGCCGGTCGGAATCGCGATCAGCATGCTCGCCGCGGTGAACAGGCTCTGTCCGAGCTCCGGCACCGGCGTGGCGAACATGTGATGCACCCACAACCCGAACGCGAAGAACGCGGTGGTGATGTTCGCCATCACGAGCGCGGTGTAGCCGAACACCGGGCGCCGCGAGAACGTCTCGACGATCGGCGTGACGAAGCCGAGCGCCGGCAGGAAGATGATGTAGACCTCGGGATGCCCGAAGAACCAGAAGATGTGCTGCCAGAGCAGCGCGTCGCCGCCTTCGGCCGGATTGAACCACTGAGTGTTGACGGCGCGGTCGGCGGCGAGCATCAACGTGCTGCCGGTCGCGACCGCCGGCATCGCGAACACGATCATGAACGAGACCACGAGCTGCGCCCACACGAACAGCGGAATGCGGTTCAGCGACATTCCGGGCGCGCGCATCTTGAACGTCGTGACGATGATGTTCACCGCCGCGCAGAGCGCCGCGATCTCCGTGTACGTGACGAGCTGCGCCCAGACGTCGACGCGATGGCCCGGCGAGTACTGCGGTCCGGCGAGCGGCACGTAGCTGAACCAGCCGGCGTCGGGCCCCGTGTTCGCGAACAGGCTCACGTACAGGAACACGACGCCGACGAAGTACGTCCAGTAGCCGAACGCGTTGAGGCGCGGGAATGCCACGTTGCGTGCGCCGATCATCAGCGGCACGAAGTACAGACCCATCGCCGTCATGATCGGTACGGCGAAGAGGAACATCATCGTCGTACCGTGCGTAGTGAAGATCTGGTTGTAGCGATCGGGGCCCAGGAGCGTGTTCTCGGGGCGCGCGAGCTGCGTGCGCATCATCGCCGCTTCGATCCCGCCGGCGATGAACATGAGGAACGCGGTGATGATGTACCGCTTGCCGATCGACTTGTGGTCGACCGTCGTGAGCCAACCCCAGAATCCGCGCCCGTCGCGCCAGATCGAGTCGAGCTGCGCCGCCTCGCGCGCGACCGCATCGTCGGTCAACGTCATGTCGGCCGGCAGGCCGGTATGGTCGTGTGGGGGGGGCGCGGTCATTTCATGCTCTCCAGGTAGTCGGCGAGCGCCTCTTGCTGCGGCGGCGACAGCGGGACCGCCGGCATGTGCACGCCGGGCTTCCACAAGCCGGGATCGACGATCCAGCGGAGGAGATTCTCACGCGTGTTCGCCAGCGTCCCGGCCGCGAGCGTCTCGCGACTGCCGAGGTGCGTGAGGTCGGGACCAACGGTGGCGCGCGCCTGCGTGCCGGCGATCGTGTGACACGTCGCGCACCCCGCACTCAGGAAAACACGCTGTCCGTACACGAGATGCGGATCCGAAGGCGAAGCCGGCGCCTGCGACGCGGCCGCGAGCCACGCCGCGAACTTCGGCTTTGGCTCGGCCACGATGTAGAAGGCCATCTTTGCGTGCTGCAATCCGCAGAACTCCGCGCACTGCCCGCGGTAGCGGCCGGCCGTATCCGCCTGGAACCACAGCGTCGTCGTGTAGCCGGGAATCAGATCCTTCTTCCCGTTGAGGCTCGGCGCCCAGAAGCTGTGGATCACGTCGGCCGCGCGGAGCTTGAATTGGATCGGCACACCGACGGGCACGTGGATCTCGTTCGCGGTGACGAGCTGCCGGCTCGGATCAGGATCCTCATATAAGACCTGCCACCACCACTGGTGCCCGGTGACGTCGATCGTGAGCGCGCGAAGCGGATGCTGCGCCAGTGCGTGTCCGACGGTGAAATCGTACGCGAGAAAGGCGATGAGGATCGCGACCGTGATCCCGCTCGCGATCGTGACCACGCGCTCGGTGCGCACATGCGCCGTGTCGTCGAGCCGCACGAGGTCGCTCGAGAGGCGCCGCTGCCGCCGCGTGATCGCCGCCCACAGCATGGCGACGATCACGATCAGCCACACCGTACCGCCGACGGCGAGCATCCACCACCAGAGACCGGCGACCGCCCTCGCTTGCGGCGAGCTCGGATCGAAGAGCGAGTGCATGAATTACGGGAACATCGACGCGCTGGGCAGCGACGAGTTCTTCGGCTTGGCGTTGGGCGTCTGGTTGGGTGCCGGGATCACCATCATGTGATCCTCGCGCGCCGGCCGCGCGCCCTTCGGCGTGAGGCCGCTCAGCGATCGCACGTATGCGACGAGCTCCCAGATCTGCTTGTTGTTCAGGCGATACTTCCACGCCGGCATGCCGTTGGGCCGGCCCTGTGCGATCGACGCGAAGATCTGATTCGGCAGGCTGCCGTAGATCCATTGATCGTCCATCAGCGCCGGACCCATGGCGCCGCCGCCGTGCGCGTGACATCCGCTGCAGTTCATCTCCTCGAAGAGCGCCTGCCCTTCGGCGGTGTTGTAGGCGTTGTCGTCGAACGGGCCTTCGGACGTGTCGCTGATGAACGTCGGTCCGGGCTGCAGGTCCACGTCGGCGACGAACGCCGACGGCGCCGCGGATTGCGATTGCCCGAGGTTCCGCTGCTCGCGTTCGCACGCCACCGCGGCGATCGCGACGGTGATCAGCAGCGTCCGCGCAATGTTTCGTTCGAGACTCGGTCCCATGCCCCACCCCCACCGCTCACGTCGTCGGTACGGCGCCGGCGTCCACACGCGGCACGCCGTACGCCGCCAGAATGCTGTCGATCGACGGACGCCGCCGCTCGATGATGTCGTTGATCTCGTTCTTGAACGTCGTGTCGCCGCGACGCACGCCCATCGTGATGTCGAAGACGAACGGCAGATACGGCAAATCGATCTGTGGGCTGACCGGCACGAGATCCAGCCGCACCGCGCTTCGCTTGGCGAAGTAGCCGGCGAACGGACCCCAGACCACCGCGACGTCGACGTCGCCGCGCGCGACGGCATCGACGATGCGCGCGGCCGGATTCGGCTGGCGGTAGTCGCCGTAGACCGTGTAGCCGACGATGTTACGCGTCATGCCGCGGTTCGCGAGCGCGTGCGCCGGCGGCGTGTTGGCGAAATCGTCGCCGATGAGCTGCACGCCGATGCGCAGGCGCCGGAGCTTCGCGTCGTCGAATGAGCGAATGTTCAGGTGGCGGTCGTGCCGGCTCACGAAGACGTAGCTCGACTTGTAGTACGGCCGCGTGGTGGCGAGCATCTCCAAGCCCGCGACGGTGCCGACGACGAGATCACAATCGCCCGCGTTGAGCGTATTGCGCACGAATCCGCGCCGCTGCGCCCACCAGAAATACGTCACCGGCCGCCCGAGCTCGTGCCCGACGAGCTGCGCGATCTTGTTTTCGAACCCCGCGCCCGCGGCGTTGGAGAAGGGGAGGTTGTTGGGGTCGGAGCAGACGCGGAGAGACGAGAGTGGAGAGTGGAGAGTCGACACGGGCGCGGCGAACGCGCGATGCGTCGCGTTCGCGGTACCGAACGCGACCAGCACGATGGCCGGGAGCAGGAGTGCCGCGAGCTCCTCGCGACGCGAAGGCATGCGGGGCTTCACGTACCACCCTCCACTCTCCACTCTCTACTCTCCACTCTCTTACAATCCGAACACATACAACATCCCCCCCATCGTCGACTTCTGCGGGAGATCGCGCATGGCGTTGACGAAGCCCGCGGCGGCGGAGGAGTCGCGCGGGTCGAGCATCCCGGCGACGATCGCGCCGGACCAGCCGCCGACGCCGCTCAACACGGCCACGTACTGATGCCCGTCGGGGCCCTTGTACGTGACCGGCTGGCCGATGATGCCGGAGCCGGTCTTGAACTGCCACAGGAGCTTTCCGCTCCGCGCGTCGACCGCCTTGAACCAACCGTCCATCGTGCCGTAGAACGCGACGTCGCCCGCCGTGACCAGCGCGCCGCTCCACACCGGGAGATCCTCCTTGACCGCCCACACCTGCTTGCCCGTCACCGGATTCCACGCCTCGAACTCGCCGCGGTTGCCGCCCGGCCCCGCGTACATTTTGACGTTCATCCCCACGTACGGCGTGCCGGCGATGTAGTTCGCCGAGACGCCCTCTTCGTCCATACATAAATTCTGATGAGGAATGTACAATAAACCCGTCTTCGGCGAGTAGGCGCTCGGCTGCCAGTCCTTGCCGCCCGGCGCGGCGGGGCAGATCTCGCGGATCACCTTGCCCACCTGCGGCGACTTGTCCGGGTTGACCGCGAGCTGCCCCGTCTTCAGATCGACGCCCGTCGTCGAATTGATGAAGACGTAGGGATTGGCGGAGAGGAGCTGCCCCGTCTGCCGGTCGATCACGTACACGTAGCCGTTGCGGTCCGGACGGATCAGCACCTTGCGCGTCTGGCCGCCGATTGGCAGGTCGGCGATGATCTGCTCGTTCACGCCGTCGTAATCGTGCTCGTCGTGCGGCGTGAGCTGGTACGCCCACACGGCGGTGCCATCCTCGGGCCGGCGCGCGAACTGTGTCGACGTCCACTTGTTGTCGCCGGGACGGACGTCCGGGTTCCACGGGCCCGGATTCGCCGTCCCGTAGTAGATGAGGTCGAGCGTCGAGTCGTAGGCGATCCAGCCCCACATCGTGCCGCCGCCGATCTTCCACGCGCCCGGCGGCCACGAGCTCACGCCCAGATCCTTTCCCTGATCCTTGGTATAGTACGCCTTGAAGCTGGGGCCGATCAGCACGTCCTTGTCCGGGCCGGTCGCGTACGCGGTCCAGACGACCTTTCCAGAATTCTCATCGAGCCCCTTCACCCACCCGCGCACGCCCATCTCGCCGCCCGAGTTGCCGACGAGCACGCGCCCCTTCACCACCAGCGGCGCCATCGTGATCGTTTCGCCGATGTTGATCTCGGCGACCTTGGTGTCCCAGGCCGGCTTCCCCGTCGCGGCATCGAGCGCGATCGTCCGTCCGTCGAGCGTGTTGAAGAAGATCTTGCCGGCGTCGTAGACCGCGCCGCGGTTCACCACGTCGCAGCAGGCGACGCCCTGCGATGCGAGGAGCGGCTTGGGGTTGTACGACCACTTCACCGGCAGGCCGGGTTTGGTGAGATCGAGCGCGTACACAAAGTTCGGGTACGGCGTCACGATGTACATCGTGTTGTTCGCCACGATCGGCGCCGCTTCGTGGCCACGCAGCGTGCCGGTCGAGAACGTCGCGATCGGGCGCAGCCGTGCGACGGTCTGTTCGTTGATCTCCGTCAGTCCGCTGAAGCGCGTCGCCGCGTAATTCTTCGCCGGCATCACCCACTGGCCGTCGTCCGCGCCGAGATCTACCTCGCCGCCAGCGGTCGTCGGCGCTGCGCCGCGCTGCACGTTCGTGCTCCCCGTGGATCGTGATTCGTCAGGGCGGCACGCAGCCAAACACACCAGCGCGCACGTCGCCACCAGTGCGCCGACGTGTGCCCATCCACGATGCGTGTCGCCGATGTGCTGCATGCATTCCTCCGGTTCGGTTCGGCGCCAATGCACGAAGCGTTCCGAACCGGGGTGCGGGAATCGACCTGAAAACGAGGCGAAAATCCACACGAAAATGTGGAAACTCGTATCGCGCGATGAATGCTCGGGCCCGGTGCTTGCAACGCGCGTTCGCGACCGAAATGACCACACGCCGAGACTTCCTCGCTCGAAGCGGTACCGTCGCACTCGCGCTCTCGCCGCTCGCACGCTTCCATATCGCTCGCTTCGCACCGACGACGCTGCGTCTCGTCTTTTTCGACGAAGGATCGGTCGATGCGCGCGACGGATTCACGCTCGGCGTCGACGAGGCGCGCCACGCCGCGGAACTGTTCGGCGGCGCGGTAGAGCCGAGCACCGTCTCGTCGCCGAGCGCGCTGGCGGCGGAGCTCCGTCGCACACGCGCCGCGGCGGTGCTCGGCGGCCGCTCGCTCGATGTCGCGACGGCGCTCGCGCGCGACGCGTCCATGGCTGGCATCATTTACATGAACACGCTCGTCACGGCCGACGCGCTCCGATCGCGATGCGACGCGATCGCGTTTCACGTCGCGCCGAGCGACGCGATGCTCCGTGGCGCGCGAACGCTCGCGCACGCGCCGGACGCGGCGAATGCTGTCGCGTGGGATCCGTCGCTTGTGCGCTTTGGCGCGGACACGCTCAACAACCGCTTTCGCGCAAGGTTCGGGCGGCCCATGACGGCCGATGCGTGGACCAACTGGTTCGCCGTGAAAACGCTCTGGGAGTCCACACTCCGCATCCATGCCGCGGACGGGCATTCGCTCGCGGCACACCTCGCGGACGACGCGACGCAGTTCGACGGGCACAAAGGCCGTCCGCTCAGCTTCCGAGCGTGGGACCATCAGTTGCGTCAACCCGTGTACGTCCGTGTCTCTGCGGGCCGGCCGCTCGTCGAGGAGCCGGCGCAGGGCGCCGACGAAGATCCGCGCGCTTCGCTCGATCACATCGGCGGCGACGCGCGGAGTTCCACGTGTCGCGCGGCTCAGCCGGCGCGGAGCGGCTCGTGAACGCGCGGCGTCATTCCGTCGTGATCGCGACGTGCGCGGCCGTCTGCGCCGCGCCGCCTGCATTCGCCCAGGCGCCGCTGCTCGCGGTGAGCAACGAGCAGTCGCACGATGTCATGCTCGTCGACGCGCGAACGCACGCGATCGTCGCGACGATCCCAGTCGGCGCGCGCGCGCGCGGGATTCACTTCAGCCCCGACCATCGCCGTCTCTACGTGGCGGTGAGTGACGACGCGCCGCAGTCGGAGAGCACGAAGGACGGCGTGGTCGCGATCGACGTCGCGACGCGGCGGGTCGTGAAGCGATATCCGATCGGTTCCGACCCGGAGCAATTCGCGATCACGCCCGACGGCACGCGGCTCTACGCGTCCAACGAGGATGGCGGCACGGCGACGGCGATCGATTCGAGAACTGGAAAGCGCCTCGCGGCGCTGGTCGTCGGCATCGAGCCTGAAGGCGTCGCCGTGAGCCCCGACGGCCGGTGGGTGTACGTCACGAGCGAGACGAGCAACAGCGTCTCGATCATCGACGTTCGTGCGGACAAGGTCGTGGCGAACCTGCTCGTCGATTTGCGGCCGCGCGCCGCGGCGTTTACGCCTGACGGCACGCGGGTCTTCGTCACCGCCGAAGTCGGCGGCTCGGTGACGGTGATCGACTCCCGGACCCACGCACTCCTCGAGACGATTCGGATCGAGCGCAACGACGGAAAGCCCGTCGGCGTGGTCGTATCGCCGGACGGCAATCGCGTGTACGTCGCCTGCGGGCACACGAACGCCGTCGTCGTGCTCGACGCACACAGCTACAAGACGCTGGTGCGCATCCCCGTCGGCAATCGTCCGTGGGGAATCGACATCAGCGCGGACGGACGCTTCGTCTACTCGGCGAACGGATTGTCGAATACTGTTTCCGTGATCGATACGGCGCGGAACGCCGTGGTTGCGACCATCAACGTGGGGCAGCGGCCGTGGGGCGTAGCCGTCGAGCATTGAACGGACCGCGCATCGTCGCGCGGCCCGTGGAGGCAGCGTCGCTCGCGGCAGCGCTCGCGGTGCTCGCGCGCTGTCTCGACTTCGATGAGCCGACGCGTTTCGATCGGGCCTGCCGCCGACTGGCGCGAACGCGAGAGGGCCGCGCGCTCGCGTCGATCATGGCGCCGCTGTATCCCGCGGGGCTGCCGGGCGGCTACATCTCGCTCGCGACCGCGATCGCGTACTGGCTGCATCGGCACCGGCGATCGGGAGGCACACGGATCCTCGCGTCGGCGTGGGCGGGCTGGCTCGTGCATCGCGCGGTCAAACTCGGCTACCGGCGCATGCGCCCGCCGCGGCCCGGCGAACGCGCACGGTTCGACAGCTTCCCAAGCGGGCACACGACGGGAGCGACGGCGTTTGCGCTCACGACAGCCGCGGTGCTGTGCCGCGAGCGCGTCCTCTCGAGCGAGCAGGCGCTCGCCGGCGCCGCGCTCGCGTCGCTCACCATGGGCGCGTATCGGGTGATCGCCGACGATCACTGGGCCACCGATGTGATCGGCGGTTGGCTGCTTGGCGGCGCGGTCGCGGCGTGCTGCGCGCCGCGCGTCCGGTCTACGGCAGCGAGTAGGCGAGCATCACGCCGCCGTTCCCGTCGGGAAGCAAGGACGTTCGCAGCATGATGCGATCGAGCACGTTGTGCGGGTGGCCGTGCGCGTACTGCACCACCTTGCGTCCGCTGAACGTCCCGATCGCCGCGCCGAGCGCCACGTCGCTGCCCCAGTGCCTGTTGTGATACATCCGCGACAGCGCGACGGCGGTCGCGCCGCCGTACATCAGCGGCCCGACGATCCACGTCGAGCGCGGCCACCAGCGTGTCGTCTCGTTCGTGACCGCGGCCGCGGCGGCGAAGGCCGTCGTCGAGTGGCCCGACGGGAACGACGCGTAATTGCCGGCGGTGAATCCCCTGAACGGGTGGAGCGCCGCGGGCTTCGACGCGTTCGACAGGAACGGCCGCTCTCGGCCGACGACCCCCTTGAGCACCCACGTCACTCCGTCGGCGAACAGCACCGCTTCGGACCCGTGCCAGCCGAGATCGGCTAGCCTGTCCCATTTGCCGACACGGCCAATCACGTACAGCGCTCCGCCGATGAAGTACGCGCCGGGGCTCGCGATGTCCTCGATGCCGGTGGACGCGTTCTTCAGAAAACGGTTGGTCTGCGCGCCCGGCTCTTGGAGCTCCTGCGCGGTGCGCTTGTCCAACGGGAACATCAGCACCGTCGCCGCGGCGAAGCCGGCGGCGAGATAAGCATCCTTGCGCGTGAAGAACGGCGCCTGCGTTTGCGCGTGAGTGGTATCGCGCGCTTTGCTGGTCGAGTCCTGCGCGGCGACGACGGACGGCTCGATCGCCGACGCGAGCAGACCAGCCGCGACTATTGCGTGTCGACCACGGCGCGCGGCGCCGGTGCGAATCCAATTGTGCATGGCGAGCTCCGCTGAAAGTGCACGTGATGCATTAGCGGTTCACCATTGCACGAACTGGGCGACCGGAGACGGTTTGGTCGTTGGGAGCCACAGGGAGAAGGTCGAGCCCTCGCCCACGATGCTCTCCACCGTGATGTCTCCGCCCATCATGTGCGCGAGATCGCGGCTGATCGTCAGGCCGAGGCCGGTGCCGCCGTGCGACCTCGTGTAGCCGCTCTCCACCTGCACGAACGGGTGAAAGACCCGGTCGAGATCTTCCTGCGCGATCCCGACGCCGGTGTCGCACACGCTGAGACACGCCCACGACGAATCGAGCTCGGGCCGTCCCGGCCGCGCCCTGACCGCGGCGCTCATCGTCACCCGGCCGCCGGCCGGCGTGAACTTCACGGCGTTCGACAGCAGGTTCGTGAGAATTTGCTGAATTCGCTGCGGGTCGCCGTAGTACTCCACTTGTCCGTCGAGGCCGTTCTCGACTGTGAGCTCGACCTTCTTGGCCGCGGCTTGCGGCCGGACCAGCGTCGCCGCCGCCTCGATCGCGTCGCGCGCGATGCCGAGCGTCGGCGCGACGAGCATCTGGCCCGCCTCGATCTTGGAGAGATCGAGAATTTCGTTGATGAGAGATGTCAGATGGTCGCCGCTCGCCCGGACGCGCCCGAGGTACTTCGCCTGCGTCTCGCTGATCGGGCCGGCGATGCCCATCTGGAGCAGCTCGGCGTAGCCCATCATCGCGTTGATCGGCGTGCGAATCTCGTGGCTCATCTTGGCCAGGAAATCCGACTTCGCGTTGCTGGCGGCCTCGGCCTCCTGCTGGAGCGAGAGCGTGTTTCGAAAGAGCATCGCGTTGTCGATCGCCACGGCCGTGCGCTGCGCGAGCTCGGTCGCCAGCGACAGCTCGTGCTCGCCGAACACGCGGCCGGAGTCGGTCATCGTGAACGAGATCGCGCCCACCGAATGCCCGCGCGCCACGAGCGGCACGCAGAGGAACGACTTCGGTCCAACAGCATCCAGGAGGCCCGCAGTCGTGTCGTCGGGTGAGCCGCGCCGAATCGACGGCGAGTCGAGATGCGGGATGAGCACGGGACTCTGGCTTCGGAGCGCCTGCGCCACCGGGCCGCCGTCGTCGATGCGGTACTTGTAGCGCGCGACCAGCGCCCGCACCTGCGGCTCCATCTCCGGATCGTAGTGCGCCGTCTGTGCGCGCTCGATGCTGCCGTCCGCGCCGGCGAGATGAATGCTGCAGTAGTCGCCCAGCGCCGGCACGCAGAACCGCGCGAGCTCCACGAGCAGTCGATCGTCGGAGATCGATCCCGCGAGAATGCGGCCCGCCTCCGCGAGGAATCGTTGACGCGCCGCCGTCTTGGTCAGCTCCGCGAACGCCCGCGCAGACTCGGCGGATGCATCCTCGACCTGTGCCGCCATTCGATTGAATGACGTCGCGAGACGGCCCACTTCGTCGTCGCCGCTCGCCGCGACACGCCGCCCGTACTCGCCTTGCGCCAGCGCTTCGGCGGCTCCCGTCAGTTCCACGAGTGGACGCACGAGCCGCCGGCCGGCCGCCCAGGCGACGAGCGTCGCGATCACGGCGAGAAGGATCGCGATGACGATCAGGCCGCGGAGTATGGCGTGCGCACGCGCGAGATAGCCGGCCGCCGGATAGGCGATGGTCATCATCAGCGGCGTGCGCGCGATTCGCAGGCTGGCGCCGAGCGATGGTCCGGTGGTGGGGAAGGTGAGTCGCGTCACCGACCCGGCGTATGCACCCGAATCGATGGGCACGGGCACCTGCTGCCCGATTGCATTCACCCACGTCGAGTCGCGCATGTTGCGGAAGTACAGATCGATGCCGCCGCCAATCAGGTTGCGCAGTTGGCGCAGCGTATTTGGATTGCTGTTGAGCCGGCGTTCCTGCGCCAAGTAGCCGAGGATCTTCCCGTCGCGGCGCACCGGCACGGCGACCCAGAACGCCGCGTGCCCGTTCGCGACGAACAGCGGTCCCACGCGCTCGGAATCGCCTCGGGCAGGGAACGCATCGAGCTCTTTGCGCAGGTGGCTCGTCTCGCCGGGCGATTGCAGCCGTACGCTGCCGACCAGCCGGCCATCGGCCGTCCAGAGCTCCGGCGGCGTGAGCGAATCAGTCGGCGGCGTGAGTCGCGCGAGTGCGGCGCGCGCGGTCGAGTCGAGATCACGAGCGGGCGTGTCGAGCGCGCGGGCGATCGCCGGATCGCGCGACGCGCGCGTCATGAGCCCGAGGCGCGCCGCCATCTGCGCGTTCATGAGCGGTCCGAGCACCTGCGACAGACCGGTCACTCGCTCGGCGGCGGCGAGCTCGGCGGAGCGCCGAATCTCGTAATACGACAACGCGAACGAGATGGTCAGCACCACGCCGAGCAGACTCAGAATGAGCAGCGGGAGCTTGCGGGCGAGCGGAAGCTCGCCACGCGGGCCTCCGATCGCGAGCTCGTTCGATAATGTTGGGTACGATGCGGCCACGGTGGTCGGTTGAGTCGTGTCACATTGACGATTCACACCGAATCTCTGTATCGACCGCCGAGTTCGCTACTCCGTCCCGAGCTGGCCGTCGCCGTTCTCGAGTGACCGCCAGAGGTACCACGCCGCCACGGAGCTATGCGGGCTCCACTTGGCGCCGATCTTCTTCACGTCCTTGGGCGCCGGCCGCTTGCGTTTGCGGTATGCCCGTTTGATGGCGTTCTGGATCCCGAGGTCGAGCTCCGGCAGGACGTCCGGCCGGCCGAGCCGGAACATCAGAAACATCTGCGCGGTCCACCGCCCGATCCCTTTGACCTGCACCAGATGCGCGATCAGGTCGTCGTCGGTCATGGCATCCACGGCGTCCAGCGGCAGCGCGCCATTCGTGACCTTTAATGATAGATCGCGCAAGTACGCGATCTTCTGGCGGGAGAGGCCGGCCGCGCGCAATTGCTCGTCGGGCGTGGCGATCACCGCCTCGGGCGCCGGCACGCGATCCGGGTAGAGCGCGACCAAGCGGGAGAGGATCGTGCTCGCCGCCTTGCCAGAGAGCTGCTGGAAGACGATCGAGCGCACGAGCGCCTGGAAGTGGGTGCCGTCCGTGCGCAGCTCGAGCCGGCATGGGCCGACTCGGTCGATTATCTCGGCGAGGACCGGGTCGACGCGCTTGAGGTGCCGGACCGCCGTGCGAAAGTTGGCCATTCGGGAAATGTACGGGCCGAGCTCGTGCTCCGCTGCCCCTTGTCGGAGTGCCGCTCCAGGAACCGGCCGACCTTCCGCATGTCCGCGATGAACAGCCGTTCGGCGATCACTCGCTGCTCCTTTGGCGCTCGGAGCACGGCCGACGGATGCACCGTCGCGAAGACGGCTGGCGCCCACTCGGACTCGATCGCGATGCCGCGCTTCTTCAGCACGCTGAAGCCCCGACCCAGCAGCGTCTTCGCCGCCGTCGCGCCCAGGCACACGATCACCTCGGGCTTGATGAGCGCGATCTCCTCGCGGAGCCACGGGAAGCACGCGCGAATCTCGCCGGCATTCGGCGTCTTGTGGATTCGCCGCTTCGTGCGCGCCTCCTTGGCCCACTTGAAGTGCTTGACGGCGTTGGTGACGTACACCTCGTCGCGGTCGATACCCGCGGCGTCGAACGCGCGGTCGAGCAACCGCCCCGACGGTCCGACGAAGGGACGCCCTTGCCGGTCCTCCTGATCGCCCGGCTGCTCGCCCACGACGATCACGCGCGCCGAGCGCGGACCTTCGCCGAACACCGTCTGCGTGCCGACCTTGAACAGGTCGCATCCGCGACAGTGTTCGGCGGCGGCGCGAAGCTTTGGAAGCGTCGGCCGCGGCGGAATGAAATCAGCGGCGGAGCCGGTTGGCTTCACTGTTTTTCTCGGCTTCGTCGTGCTGCTCGCGCTCCTCGAACAGCCGGTGATGCCCAGAGATCGGGCCGCCGGGCGCGTTGGTCGGATTCTCCGCGTTCTCCGGCTGCGGCGCACCCTCCGATTCTTCGCTCCCGCCATGCCGCCCGTGCAGCCCTTCGATGAACGCCGAATGGGTCTTGTCGCCCTGCTGTCCCTCGTCGTGCTCCGGCGCGCCTTTCTGATGACCGTCCTGCTTGGGCATGGTGAACCTCGTAGTTGAGTTCGCGCGGCGTTCATGTGCTGTCGCGTTCCGCCACACCTGCGGGGCAAGGCGAGGGCCACGCGTTGCGCGCGGGAACATTCATCGGCGCATTGGATTCATTCGGCAGGGAAGCACTCCGGCTTCCCAGGGTACCAGTAGTGAGAGGGTGTTCGACGCAGCCGCCGCGGCCGGGAAACCGGTTCGCGGCGGTTGTGTTTTACGTAGCCCGGTTCGCTTTGCCCGCGCCTGCCGGCGGCCTTACGTTCCCGCACATGTCCCGCCTGCTGAATTACTTCCTGCGCGGCCTGGTCGTGGTCGCTCCACTCGCGATCACGGTGTACGTGTGTTTCCTGGTCTTCACCACGATCGACGGCTGGCTGGAATTGCCGTATCCCGGTGTCGGATTTCTGGTGACGATCGTGCTCATCACGCTCGTCGGCTTTCTGGCCTCGAGCCTGATCGCGCGCGGGGTGTTCGGATTCTTCGATCGCGTGCTCGAGCGGCTGCCGTTCGTGCGGCTGCTCTACTCGTCGGCCAAGGACATGTTGAACGCCTTTGTGGGCGAGAAGCGCCGGTTCGACAAGCCGGTGCTCGTCTCGCTGTCGTCGGATCGTGCCGTGAAGGTGCTCGCGTTCCTCACATCGGATTCGCTCGCATCGCTCGGCATCGCTGATCACGTGACGGTGTACATGCCGCAGTCGTACGGTCTGGCCGGCCACATCATCGTGGTGCCGGCCGATCGCGTGGACCGGATCGACGCCGACGCGGCGGAAGTGATGGCGTTCATCATCTCGGGCGGCGTGACTGACGTTGAGACGAGGCACGCGCTGCCCAAGAGCTCGTAGCGCCGGTCGTCTCAGAGCAGTGTGAACGAGCGCAGCATTCCATCGAGCATTCGGTTCACCGCGTCGGCGTCGAACTCGCGAATGTGCTGAGACGGATCGTAGTTGCCGATGTTCGACGAATGAACGGTGTACTCGGCGGCGACGCATCGCGCGCCCGCGAGTCTGCGCGCGCTCGTCGTGCGATAGAGGTTGCCCGCGGCGGCGTCGTTCAGCGTGAACAGCGAATAGCGCACTTTGCCGATCGCGGTCTGTCCGTCGGAGCGCTCGCCATTCGTCGCGCGCGTACAGTTGGCGATCGCCGCGGAGTCGGACGACACGCCGATCGTGAAGCGCGCGCCGGCGAAGTTGGTGCCGGGTTGGAACGTGCGGGGCACATTCACGACCGCGAGCTCCATGCCGAGCGCGCTCGCGTTCGCGCGCCATTCGCGTGAGTAGCCCACCTCGCCCGCGGTGATGTCGAGCGAATCGGGGTAAGTGATGCGGAAGGTGCGCGACCCGTCGACGAACGTCTTGGTGTGGGCAGCGGTATCGCGCGTCACGACCCCGGCGATGCAGTGGCTATAGATCGGCTTGTCCTGCTCGTAGACGTCGGCATCATCGCCTTTGCCGATGAGACGCAGACCGGCCGGCGCGGACTCGTAGCGGATCCCTGATGCTGACACGGCGCGCCGCAGCGTCGCCGTGCGGCCGGTCGGCAGCGTGAGCGTCAACGAGTCGCCGGCGAATACCGCGCCAACCGTGCCTTCCGCGCAGTGGTAGCCGGCACTGTCGAGCGCGGCGGCGGCGGCGCGCGCCGTGGCCGACCCAGTCCCGCACCCGGTCAACACTCGAACAGCCGCGATCCCAACGAGCACGCGCACACGCATGCCGCGAAGTATACGGCCGGAGTGACTGGGTGGCGGCGGCACTCTCCGCGATCGCGGCGCAGAGCGAGATTTCATGGCATGTCCGACCTGCCGTTCGAGATCCGCCCGTCACCCATGCAAGGGCTTGGCGCGTTCGCCACGCGCCACATTCCGGCGGGCACGCGCCTCATCGAGTACGCGGGCGAGCGACTCACGCCGGCCCAGGCCGACGCGCGTTATCCCGACGTGCCGGGCGAGCGGCATCACACGTTCTTATTCGCGATCGATGATGACGTCGTGATCGACGCGGCCGTCGACGGCAACGACGCGCGGTTCATCAATCACTCATGCGATCCGAACTGCGACGCCGTCGTGGAGGACGGTCGCGTCTGGATCGAGACGATCCGCGACGTCGAGCCTGGGGAAGAGCTGGCGTACGACTACGCGTACGTACTCGAAGAACGGCACACGCCCGCGGCGAAGCGGCGATACCCGTGCAGCTGCGGGAGTGTGCGGTGCAGAGGGACGATACTGGCGAAGAAGCGGTAGGCGCGGGTGCTAGCCCGCTCTACTTCGCCGTCCAGGTGTTATTCGCCCGATCGACATCGAGTCCCTTCATGTCGGGATCGAGCTCGATCTTCGCCAGCTTCTTCCCCGCGAACGCGTACTGGCGGATGTAGTACGTCGTGTTCGTGCTCCACACTTCCGCCGGATAGTCGTAGTTCTGCGTCGATCCATCTGAGAACGTGAATCGCGCGTGAATCGGCAGCACGCCGCGCGCTCTGTTCATGTACCGCACGGCGACGTACTCCGAGTCGCCGCGCTGCTGGGTGACCACGCTGTCGACCGCCTGATCGAAATGCGGGTTCTCGATGAAGAACTCGCGGAAGTACCAGTCGAGCCGCTTGCCGCTCACGTCTTCCATCGTGCGGTAGAAATCGACTGGCGTGGGATGCTTGAACGCCCACCGCGCGGTGTACGTGCGGAACGCGTCGTCGAATGCCGGGGCGCCAAGGATCTCGTCGCGGAGCTGGCCGAGGGAGACGGCGGTCTTGACGTACGCATTCTCGCCCAGGAGCTGTGGGTTGATGCGATCCGGCTGCACATCGAGCGGCTGGTCGGCGTCGTGCTGCATGTACGCTTCGACCTGACGGCGGTCGCTCGCGATCCGCTGGTCATACGTCCCCTTCTCCGGATAGCGCCGTGCCTCCGAGAAGTAGTTGATGAACGTGTTGAAGCCTTCGTCCTGCCACATGTGCATCCGCTCGTTCGAGCCGACGGTCATCGGGAACCACTGATGGCCGATCTCGTGGGTGATCACGTTGTACAGCTCGTACTTGTCGTTCGCGGGCGCTTCCATCGCGAGCATCGGGTACTCCATGCCGCTGATCGGACCTTCGGTCACGCTGATCTGCGGCCACGGGTACGGATACCACCGCTCCGTGTATTCCTGGATCGACGTGCGCGCCATGTCCGCCGATTCGTGCCACGTCCCGGCGGAGCTCTGCCGGTAGTAGCCGAAGGCGTAGTGCCCGTTCCAGTACTCGGCGTCCCAGATGTAGTCCGGCGAGGCGGCCCACACGGCGTCGCGCACGTCGTTCGCCTTGAAGTGCCAGGTGAGCGTGCCGCTCTTCGTCGGCCGCGCCGCGCCGCTTCGGAGCTCCGCCTCGGAGACGATGTTCGTCTGCGTCGTGCCGTTCTTCTGCGTCGTCTTGAGGCGCGCGATCTCGGTCGGCGTGAGCACCTGCGTTTCGTTCTGCAGCATGCCCGTCGCGGCCACGATGTACCCGGCGGGCACCGTCACGTAGACGTCGAAGTTGCCGTACTCGAGATAGAATTCGCCCTGTCCGAGATACGGCTCCGTGTTCCAGCCGCGAATGTCGTCGTAGACGCAGAGCCGCGGATACCATTGAGCAATCTCATACAGCGCGCCGTCGCGCCCCATGCGGTCGGCGCCGTGCTCCGGAACGAGAAAGTGCCAGTCGATGTTCAGCACCGTCGTTTTTCCGGGCGGCAGCGGACTCGCGAGGTCCACTTTCATCACCGTGCCCTCGACGCGGGACTTGAGCGCCGTATGCTTGCCCGCCCCGCTCACCTCGTCGAGGCGATCGATCACATCGCCGCCCTCGAAGTTTCGCGCCCCAAACCGCGAGTTGGCGGGGAAGACGTACGAGTTCAGTGAACCGTTCTTGAACGCGTTCTGCTCGACCTGGAACCAGAGGAACTTGAGCGTGTCGGGCGAATTGTTGGTGTAGTGAATCGTCTCGGAGCCGCGCACGGATTTCTGCGTGGTGTCGAGGGTGCCGTGCAGTTCATAATCGACGCGCTGCTGCCAGTAGCGAGGGCCCGGTAGGCCGGACCCGCTCCGGAATTCATTGCCAGGCGGCAGATTGAGCGGCGCGAACAGCGACGTGTCGCCCACGCCCGTCGTGTCGATGCCTTTCGCATTCAAAGGCCGCGGCGGGAGTTGATTTTGCTGCGCCAGCAGCGACAGGTATGGAGTGGCGGACGCCGCGAGCAGCAGCGCGAGCAGGCGCGAGAAACCGTTCTTCATCGGTGCGATCGGGCTGGAGACAGGACGCAAAAAAGCCGAGACTGCTCATGTGTAATCAAGCAGCCTCGGTCATCCGAGCAAGAAGAGCGCCCGCTAGCGAGTTGTAAGGGTGGCGTTCAGCGGCTCGCGTACACGCGCGTCTTGCCGGAGCGCTCCCACGCGATGACGTCGTACTTGTCCGCCTTTCCACTCGTCTCCATCCCCGGCGCGCCGTTCGGCATCCCCGGCACCGCGAGCCCGACGATCTGCGCCTTCTCCGCGAGCATCTTCTTGATGAGGCCGGCCGGCACGTGCCCCTCGACCACGTACGCGCCGACCACCGCGGTGTGGCACGACTGCAGCGCGGCGGGGACCTGCATCGTGCGTTTGATCTCGTCCATGTCGGGCGTGTCGCGCACCATCGTCACGAATCCGTTCGCGCTCAAGTGCTTGACCCATTTCGTGCAGCACCCGCAGCTCGGGTCCTTGTACACGGTGATGACGGGAAGCACCGGCGCATCGGCGAGCAGCCGATCGCTAGCGACGAGCAGGCCAGCGGCGCTGGCCACCGAGGCACGAAGCCAACCGCGGCGAGAGATCATCGTCACAATCTACTGATGTGCTCCGGAAAAAGCGCTGCGGCGCTCCCGGCGGCGAGCTAGCTTCCCCAGTTCATGCCTTCCACCACCGCCGCCAGCGCACGCGATCGATTCACGCTCGGAGTCTTGCAGCTCGGAGCGCTGGCCGTGGTGCTCGCGGCATCGCCGTACAAGCAGTTCGACCTCGATCGCTACTTCGTCCCCAAGGAGCTGGTGCTCCACGTGTGCGCCGCCGTCGGCGCGCTCGTCTGGGTCAGCAAGTGCCGCCGCGTGACGATCACCGTGGTCGATGCCCTCCTCGCCGCATTTCTCCTCGAGAGCGTGATCTCCGCCGCGTCCGCGATCAACCTCTGGGCGGCGGAGCGTGCACTCGCGATCTCCATCTCCGGCGCGCTCCTCTTCTGGGTCGCATCGGCGCTGCGCCGCATCGGTCTCGTCCGCCCGCTGCTCGTCGCGCTGGCCTTTGCGGTCGTCGTGGGCGCCGCGACCTCGCTCGCGCAGGCGTACGGCGTGCAGACGGAATTCTTCAGCCTCAACCGCGCGCCCGGCGGCACGTTCGGCAACCGCAATTTCGTGGCGCATCTCTGCGCCATCGGGACGCCGTTGGTGCTGCTCACCGCGCTCACGGCGCGGCGCGGCTTCGGCAGCATTTTCGGCGGGATCGCCATGGCGGTGCTGGCGGCGGCGCTCGTGATGTCGCGGAGCCGCGCGGCGTGGCTGGCGGTGCTCGTCCTCGCCGTCCCCACCGGTCTGCTCGCGCTGCTCACGCGCCAGCGATGGGCCGACGGACGCACGCTGCGTCGTCTGTTCGTGATGGGCGCCACCGCCGCGGCCGGCGTCGCGGTCGCGGTGCTGCTCCCGAACCGGCTGGAGTGGAAGAGCGAGAACCCGTACCTCGAGTCGGCGACGGGTTTAGTAAACTATAAAGAGGGCAGTGGACGCGGACGGCTCGTGCAATACGAGAACTCCGTTCGCATGACGCTCGCCCATCCGCTGTTCGGCGTCGGCCCGGGCAACTGGCCGGTGGCGTATCCCAAGTACGCGTCGCGCAACGATCCGTCGATGTCGCAGGAAGACGGCCTCACCTCCAACCCGTGGCCGAGCAGCGACTGGGTGGCGTACCTGTCGGAGCGGGGCATCATCGGCTTCGCGCTGCTGCTGCTCGTTTTCCTCGGCCTGCTCGGCCGCGCGATCGGCGAGCTCCGCGCCGGCGGCGCGCGCGATCCGGAGCGCGTCCTCACGGCGATCGCGCTTGTCGGCACGATCATCGCGACGGCGGTCGTTGGCGCGTTCGATGCCGTGCTGCTCATCGCCGTGCCGACGTTCTTCGTCTGGACGCTGGCGGGCGCGCTCTCGCCGCCGCAACTGCGGGGACTCGATTACGGGACGGGCATCCGCGAGATCGGTCCGATCCTGGTCGTCGTGCTCGGGGCGATCGCGATCGGACGGAGCGCCACGGAGTTCGCCGCGATCGCGACCTACGGCACGAGCGCGCGGCTGGGCGCCATTCAGGAGGCGGCGATGCTCGATCCGGGCAATTATCGAATTCGAATCAAGGCCGCGCAGGCATACCTCTCGCGCGGCGATTGTCGCCGCGCGCGGCCGCATTCGCGCGCCGCGCGGAGCCACTTACCGAACGCCGCCGAGCCGCGGCGGCGCGTCGCCCCCAGCGGCGGCCGCCGTTAGAGGCTGCTCAAAAGCACACATCTTACG
>JAICWO010000040.1 GCA_025934775.1 Gemmatimonadaceae bacterium
GCCTCCGCGCGGCTCATGCCGCGCGCCACGTACTCGCGGACGCGCATCTCGAAGTGGAACCGGAGCTCGGCGTCGACGTCGGCGCGGGGGTTGGCGCCCCAGAAGCTGAGATACCGGCGCCACGCCGGCTGTGAGTCTTTGGTCATAATTATATCGTCATAGCGTCGATCACTCGGACCGGAGCGCGATCAGCGGGTCGATGCGCACGGCGCGAATGGCGGGGACGAGGCTCGCGAGCACCGCGACGCCGAACAGCAGCGCCGTGACGCTCGCCAGCGTGTACCCGTCGGTCGGACTGACGCCGAACAGGAGCCCGCGCATGAGGCGCGTGACCGCGAGCGCCACGATCATCCCCGCGCACGCACCGACGCCGGCGACGAACACCGCCTGTCGAATGATGCTGCGCAGGACCACCGACGGCTCGGCGCCCAGCGCCATGCGGATCCCGATCTCGTGCGACCGCCGCGACACCGCGTAGCTCATTACGGCGTAGATGCCCACCGCCGCCAACGCGATCGCGATCGTGGCGAACGCAACGAGCAACGCGAGGTAGAAGCGCGGCTCGGCGGTCGCTTCGCGCATCAATGCGCTCATCGTCGTCACGGCGGAGATGGGCGCCCCGCGCTCCAGGCCGCGAATCGCCGAACGGATCTGCCCAGAGAGCGCCCCGGTATCGCACTCGTCGTGATCGCATCGCACGCGCGCGACGAGCGTCATCGATCGCCGCGCGCCGATGCCGTTCACGTATCCGTGCTCCTGCGCGAAGGGGAGGTACAGCTCGTCGGACGGCGGCTCCGCGAGGTCGGCGCTGACCACGTTCTTCACCACGCCGACGATCGTGACCCACGTCGTGCCATCGAGCGTGATGCGCTTGCCGATCGGATCTTCGCCGGGCCAGTGCTCGCGCGCCGTGTAATCACTGATCACCGCGACCGGCGGCGCATTCGCGCGATCGGTCTCCGCCACGTCGCGTCCGCGAATGATCGGAATGCGCATCGTCGCGAAGTACCCCGGGAAGACGACGCGGTACGTCGCCGTCGGTTCGGTGCCGGGCTTCGGAACGGGGCGCCCCTCGATGCGGAAGCCGAACCCCCACATGTCGCCATCGAGCGGGCGATGGTTGATGTAGCTCGCGTCGACCACACCAGGAATCGCCTTGATCCGCGCGAGCGCATCGACGTAGAACGCCGCGTGCCGAGTGGAGTCCGCCGCCGGCGTGCCAACGGTCGAGACGATCATCGACACGACGTTGCTCGGATCGAATCCCGGGTCGACGTGCTGGAGCGCGACGAAGCTGCGCATCATGAGTCCCGCGCCGGCGAGGAGCACGAGCGCCAGCGCGAACTCCGATGCGACGAGCGCGCTGCGCAGGCGTCCGCGACCGCGTCCTTCGCTCGAGCCGCGATCACCATCGCGAAACGTCTCGACGAGATCGACGCGGGCGGCGCGCAGCGCCGGGACGAGCCCGAACGCGATGGCCGTGAGCGCGGTGATCGCGATGGCCAGCGCGAGCACCGCGCCGTCGACGCGCACGGTGGCGACTCGCGGAATCATCGCCGGACTCGCGGCGACGAGCGTGCGCACGCTCACGAGCGCGATCAGCAATCCGCCCGCACCGCCAATCGCCGCGAGCAATCCGGATTCGGCGAGCAACTGACCGACGATGCGTCTCCGCGTCGCGCCGAGGGCGGTGCGCACGGCGAGCTCGCGATGACGCGCCGCGCCGCGCGCGAGCAGCATGTGCGCCACGTTCGCGCACGCGATCAGGAGCACGAGCCCGACGGCGACGAGGAGGACCAACAACGGCGTTCGCACGTCGCCGACGGCCTTCTCCTTGAGCGGCAGGAGCTGGATGTCCTGGTTCGTCCCCGGGTACTCCCGTTCGAGCCGCGACGTCACCGCGCCGAGATCGGCGCGCGCCTGGTCGAAGCTGACGCCGGGTTTGAGCCGCGCGAAGACGCGCAGACTGCCGCCGCTGCTGCGCTGGGCGTTGGCGGGCAGCACGAGCGGCGCCCAGAGCTGCGAGTGCGTCGCCCAGAACGGCGCGAACTGGAACGTCGCCGGCATCACGCCGATGATCGTGTACTGATGGCCGTCGAGCATCACCGATTTGCCGACGATGCTTCGATCGCCGGCGAACTCTCGCTGCCAGAGCGCGTAGCTCAGCAGCACCTCGTGTTCGGCACCGGCCTGTCCTTCCGCCGTGGAAAACACGCGACCGAGGAGCGGAGCGACGCCGAGCATCGGCAGCATCGCCGGCGTGATCCGCAGTCCCGTCAACTCCTCGGGATCGTCGGTGCCGGTGAGACTCGGTGACCACAGTTCGGCGGCCGCCATGTCGGTGAAGCTGCGCGTGTCGGCGCGCCAGTCTAGGAAATTCGGCGCGCCGACGGGATTGTGGCCGTTGTGCAATGCCACCACGAGCTGGTCGGCATCGCGATACGGGAGCGGCTCGATGAGCACCGAGCGCACGACGCTGAGCATCGCGGTCGTGGCGCCGATGCCGAGCGCGAGGCAGAGCACCGCGAGGAGCGTCGGCATCCACTCGCGGCGCAACATCCGCGCGGCGAACGCGAGATCCTGCCGAACGGCGCCGAGGATCGCGAGCCGATCTTGCGTTCGGGCCTGCCGTTGGTCGATCGTCACGACTTCCTCCGCGGCTTGGCGAACGTTGCCCAGGCGCGCCAGCGCGGCGCGCTCGGCCTCCGC
>JAICWO010000017.1 GCA_025934775.1 Gemmatimonadaceae bacterium
CGCCCGCGTGCGGGGCGTCGGTGCCGTCCGTGTTACGGCGGCCGGGGGGTTTGCGCCGCACGACCGCTTTTTTTTTTTCGTACGTCGTGCCGACTTTCGCTCCCCCCCCGGCGCGGCCGCGCGCGACTCCGTCGCGCTCGTATTGAGCTCGGGGCGGCACGAGAGACGTTCGCGCACGAGGGCACGCACCTCCGCCAGATCGTCGCCGACGATCTCGAGCCGCGGGGGACGCACCGTGGCGCTTCCGCGGCCCAGCTCCGACTGCACGAGCTTGATCAGCTGCACGAACTTGGGCACCGTGTCGAGCCGCAGCAGGGGCAGGAACCACTCGTAGATGGCCCGCGCTTCATCCCACCGGCCGTCGCGGGCCGCCTCGAACACCGCGACCGACTCCGCGGGAAATGCGTTCACCAGACCCGCGACCCAGCCGCTCGCGCCCACCGGGATCGACTCGAGAATGGCGTCGTCCATTCCCGCGAAGATCACGAGCCGATCACCCAACTGCTCGCGAATCGCCGTCACGCGGCGCACGTCGCCGCTCGACTCCTTCACGGCGTGCAGATTCGCGTGCCGCGCCAGCTCGCGCATCTGCGCGGGCGTGACGTCGGTGCCGTACGCGATGGGATTGTTGTAGAGCATGCACGAGAGCGGCGTCGCGGTGATCACCGCGTCGAAGTGCGCTTTGCTCTCCCGCCAATCGCCCTTGTACACGTACGGCGGCAGCACCATGAGTCCGTCGCAGCCCACGTTCTGCGCGCGCTTCGCGAGCGCGACGCACTCCGCGGTGCTCAGGCCGGCGATGCCGGCGACGAGAGGCGCCCGATCGCCGAGGGCACGCTTGCACGTTTCGAGAATGCTGATCTTCTCTTCGAAGCCGAGCGTCGCCGACTCTCCCAGCGAGCCGAGCGCGACGATGCCGCTGCAGCTTTCGTCGATGAGCCAGCCGACGTGCTTGGTGAGCCCTGCGTGGTCGATCTCCAGTGTCTCGTGAAACGGCGTCGTGATCGCGGGGAAGACGCCTTTCCAGTCAGGCTGGTGCATCGTGATTGCGCTCCGAGGTTTCGGCAGAATCGCCGGTCTTCGCCGGCGAGGAGAGTGTACGAACGCGAGCCGGAAAAACGGGCGGCCGCACCGAATCCGCCGACCAGCCCATGAGACATTCTAACGCAGGACCGCAAATTCGGCCCTGGCAGGGGCCCATGCCGGCGCGGGTGTAAAGCTTGCCCTGGCGAGCGCTCCAGCCCCGGTCGAGCTGTCCCAGGCGCACGTCCTCGCACCGGCACACGATCGTGTCGGATGCGGCGAGCGTATGGATTTCGGGCCGCAGCGCGAATGCGCGGTCGAGCCCGCGTCCGTGCGCCGCGCGGCGGCTCACGACGCGTCGCAGTGGTGCCGCATCGCTCGCGCGACCAGCTGCCGCGAGTCCCGCGACCTGTCCTTCGGCGATCGCGCTGTCCACGCCGGCGACGCCGGTTGGCTCGCCCGCGCAGTACACACCATCGGTCGACGTGCTCTGGTCCGCATCGACGAAGACCACGCTCCCACGCATGACGCAGCCGAGCAACCGCGCCAACTCGGTGTTCGGGACTAGACCGTAGCCGGTGCAGAGCGCGTCGCACTCGAGCGTGCGCGTCTCGGTGCCGACTCGCACGACGACCCGGCGCAGGCGATCGTCGCCTTCCGCGCGCACGACCCACGAGTTCATCGAATACGGCGCGCCGAAAAAGCCGGCGCGATACCGAGCCGCCTGCGCGAGCGTCGCCGGCGCATTCCAGAGGCCCGCGGCGAAACGTGCCACGCGAGCGCGCGACGATTGCTCGGCGACGACCAACAGCTTGGCGCCCGCCGCCGACAGCGAAGCGGCGACCGGAAGCAGAAGCGGCCCCGTGCCCGCGATCACGACACGCTTGCCGTCGAAGCGAGTTCCCGATTTCAGGAGCGCCTGTGCGCCGCCAATCCCGAAGACGTTCGGCAGCGTCCAGCCCGGGAACGGCAGGAATCGTTCGCGCGCGCCGGTCGCGAGAACGAGCGCTCGCGCGCCGATGATCGTCGGAATGCCGCTACGCTCGGCGCGCACGATGAACGAGCGCGGCGCGGACACTTGCAGATCGACGACGGTCGTGCGCGGCGAGACGGTCGCCTCGGAAGCGGCGAGCCGCGCGAGCCATTGCCTCGCGACCGACGGCTGATGCCCAGTGAGCTTTGGCCGCCAGATCTGTCCACCCGGCGACGCGCCTTCATCGACGACCATCGTACGCGCGCCCGCCTCGGCGGCCCGCGACGCGGCGGCAATGCCAGCGGGACCGCCGCCGATCACGAGCACGTCGCAGCTCTGCGTCACGGCTCGGCGCTCGTCGCGGTCACGATGCGCATCCCCTCCGCCACGGTGACCATGCACGCACGCTGGTGCGCCGCGCCGTCGATCGTGACGCGGCACTCCTGGCAGACGCCCATTCCGCACAACGGCGCGCGGGCATCCCCTCCTCTCGACCGTCGAAAGGAAGCGACCGACGCGTTGAGCAGCGCGCTCGCGACGCTGATCCCCGGCGCGACGTGGTGCTCGGCGGCGTCGATCGTGATGGCGACCGTCTCGCTCACGCCGCGCTCGCCGAGTGGACGCGCGCCGGCCAGTACGGCGTGGGATCGATCGCCGGCGCGCGGCCGACGATCTGGTCCACCAGCAGCCGCGCGGTCGATAATGATGTCGTAATACCAAGACCCTCATGGCCGGAGGCGATCCACAAGCCTGGCACGGCATCCCACGGGCCGATGAGGGGGAGCTTGTCCGGCGTGGCGGGCCGAAAGCCCGTCCACGTCCGGATCACCGACAGCTCGCCGAGCGCGGGCATGAACGCTTCCGCGCGCCGGAGCATCTGCGCGAGGATGTCGCGGTTGAGGCTCGCTTCCCACTCCACGAGCTCGCGCGATGATCCGATCAACACCTGCCCGGTAGCGCGCGGCTGAACGTTGAAGGCGACTGATTCGTTCGTCATCACGTGCGCGCTGGTGAGATATCCCAGCTCCACGAGCTGGTGCCGCACGAAGCCGAGATAGCGATCGGTGATCGCAAGGTGGCCTTTGCGCGGAACGATCGGCAGCCCCGGCGTGAGTCGCGCGGCGAGCGGCCCCGCGGCATTGATCACGACCTCGGCGTGATACGTCTCGTGCACGCAGCGCACGCCATTCGGCAGAATCTCGACGGCCTCTTCCCCGCTCCGCACGCGCGCTCCGTTCGCGCGCGCGATGTCGAGCAGGCGCAGCGTCGCACCGGGCGGATACACTACCATGTCGCCGGTGACGTAGAGCGCGCCCGCGAGGCCGGGCCGGAGATTCGGCTCCGCGTCGGCGAGCGCGCGCGCGTCGAGAATCTCGCTCGCGATGCCGGCCGCGGCGTACACGTCGCGCTTGGCGCGCACCGCCGCGAACTGCGCGTCATCTTCCGCCACCCACAGCGTTCCGCAGTGATCGAGCTCCGAGCGCGGGTCCAGCTCCGGCGCGAGATCGTGCCAGAGTCGCTGCGCGTACGCGCTGAGCGCGAGCTGCTCGGGCGAGTCGTCCATCGCGACGATGTGCCCCATCCCGACCGACGTGGTGCCAGCGGACGGGAACGCGCGATCGAGGACGGTCACCTGAAAGCCATCGCGCGCGAGCGCGGCCGCGCACGCCGCGCCGACGATGCCGGCGCCGATCACGATCGCGTCAGCGCGCCGCGCGCTCGTCATGCGCCCTCGATGCCGAGCCGGAATGGATCGTCGGGATCGAAGCGCAGCGTCGCTTCACCGGTGACGTACGCCGTCCCGCGGATGTGCGGCAGCAGCTCGCCGTTCGCGCCCTCGGTAAGCCACCCGACGAACCGGCTGCCGGTAATGCTCTCCTGGCGCCATTCCTCGCCGGCCGCGAGGCGCCCGCGCGCGTGGAGCACCGCCATCGTCGCCGAGGTGCCGGTGCCGCATGGCGACCGATCGTACTCGCCGCCGGAGCAGAGGACGAAATTGCGAGCGTCCGCGTCGTCGCGCGTCGGCGGTCCCGAGAGCTCGATGTGATCGATCGGCGCGCCGCCGGCGACCCGCGCCGCGTCGATCGCGTCCTGGATCGACTGCGTGAGCCGCGTCAGCGCGTTGACATTCGACATCTCTAACGAAACGTCGAGATGGGTGATGAAGAACCAGTTGCCGCCGTAGCCGACGTCCCCGGTGACGGTCCCGAATTCCGGCACGTCGACCGCGACGTCGAGCGCGTGGCAGCGCGACGGCACGTTGTCGATCGTCACGGAGCCGTCGCCATTGAGCTCCGCCGAGACGACGCCCGCCGGCGTGTCGAAGCGAACGACGCCCGGCCTGAGCCGGCCGAGGTGCTCGAGCGTGCGCACGACGCCGATCAGCCCGTGGCCGCACATGCCGAGGTACGTCCCGTTGTTGAAGAACACGATGCCGCACAGTGAACCGGCATTCACCGGCGGCGTGAGCAGCGCGCCGACGATGGCCGAGTGCCCGCGCGGCTCGCACACCACGGCTCGGCGCAGGTGATCGTGCTGCTGCCGCATGTACTCGCGGCGCTCTTCCATCGTGCGGCCCTCGACCTCGGGCCACCCGTCGACGATCACCCGCGTCGGCTCGCCTTCGGTGTGCGAATCGACGACGCGAATGACCAACGGGACTTCGTCGATCATGGGTTGATCTGGACCGTCTTGATCTCGGTGTAGAACTCTCGCGCCGCCGGGCCCTGCTCGCGACTTCCCGAGCTGGAGCTCTTCATCCCGCCGAACGGCGCGTGCGGATCGACGCCGGTGGTGTCGCCGTTGACGCGCACCATACCGGCCTCGATGCGATCAATGTAGCGCAACGCGGCGCGAAGATCGCGCGTGAAGAGCGACGCGCTCAGGCCATACGGCGTGCTGTTCGCGAGCGCGATCGCATGATCGAGGTCGTCGGCCGCGAACGAGGCGAGCACCGGGCCGAAGAGCTCGCGCTGCGCGAGCTCGGAATCGGCCGCGGCCCCGCGCACGATGGTGGGCGCAAGGAAATATCCGCGCGAGAATTCCGCCGATGCGGGGATCTCGCCGGCGTAGATGCACTCCGCGTCCATGGACTCGAGCGCTTTGCGAATCGAGTCGCGCGACTGCTGGCTGATCACCGGTCCGACGGCCGCATTGGGGTCGGTCACGGGTCCGAGCGGAAGGGCGGCGACCTGCGCGCGCAGCACGTCGAGAAATTCGCCCTCGACCTCGCGTGCCACCACGACGCGGCTCGTCGCGGTGCATTTCTGGCCGGCATACCGCATCGCGCCGGCGGCCGTGAGGGTCGCCGCGAGTTGGAGATCGGCATCGGGCATGACGATCGCCACGTTCTTGCCGCCCATCTCGGTCTGATAGCGAATGTTGCGGGCCGCCGCCGCCGCCGCGACGGTCGCGCCGATGCGTGCCGAGCCCGTGAACGAGACGGCCTGCACGGCGGGCGCGCCGATCAACGCCGGCCCGACCACGTCGCCCGCGCCGAGCACCACGTTCACGACGCCCGGCGGCAGCCCGGCCGCGGCCGCGCACTCGGCGAGCGCGATCGCCGACGCCGCCGATGCCTCGGCGGGCTTTAGTACAATGGTATTACCGAACGCTAACGCCGGCGCCGCCTTCCACAGCGGGATGGCGACCGGAAAGTTCCACGGCGTGATCAGCGCGACGACGCCGAGCGGCTGGCGGAGCGTGAATTGGAGCGCGCCGGCGGACTGCGCCGGTATCACGTCGCCGATCTCGCGCACCGCCTCGCCGGCATAGTAGCGCAGGATCATCACGCACCGGCCCACTTCGCCGCGCGCTTCGCCGATCGGCTTCCCGACCTCGCGCGCCACGAGTTGCCCGATCTCTTCCTGCCGCTCGCCGATCGCCGCCGCCCATTTGTAGAGCAGCTCCGCGCGCGCCGGACCGGACATCGCGCGCCAACCCGGGAGCGCGCGCTCCGCCGCGCTCACCGCGGCGCGCACGTCGTCGTCGGTTCCGCGCGGCACCTGCGCGACGACGTCGGATGCGTCGGAGGGATTCACGTCGGCGATCCACGAGTCCGATTCGCTCGCGCGCCAGTCTCCGCCGACGAAATGTCTGAGTCGAGTCGGAGCGGTCACCGGCCCGTCCGCGAACCGGCGTTCGTATTGCCGCCGCGCTGCTCTTGCAGCAAGGCGAGGAGCGAGCACCCCGCACCGAGAATGTGCGCCCGCATCAGTTGCATGGCTGTTTTCACGTCTTTCTTTCGCACCGCGCCGATGATCTCCCGATGTTCTTCGTTCGCCTTCTCGCCGCCATGGGCGAGCAGGACCTGCATCCGAAAATAACGATCGCTGTGCTGATGGAGTTTTTGCAGCACGCCCATCGTGACCTTGCGCTCGGCCGGCGCGTAGAGCGCGGCGTGAAAGTGCCAGTTGAGCGGTCCCCACCGCGCCGACTCACCCGCCTCGAGGGCATCCTGGAATTCGTCGAGCACGTCGGTCGCGCGCTCGAGCTGCTCGGCGTTCATCCGCGGAATCGCGCGACGGAGCAGCTCGCACTCGATGTCCGCCCGGAGCTCGAACAGCTCTTCGATCTCGGCGAGCGAGAGGCTCGACACCACGGCGCCGCGGTGCGGATTGAACGTGACGAGCCCTTCTGCCTCGAGTTGGCGCAACGCCTCGCGCACCGGAATTCGGCTCACGCCAAGCTCTTCAGCCAGCGCGTCCTGGCGCAAAGGCTCGCCATCGGGGTAATCACCTCGAAGGATTCGCTCGCGCAACGCTTCGACCGCCATGCTCGCGATGGTCTGCCGCTGGATCGGAGCGCTTCGCGGTTTCACCGGTGCGGAGGGCGCCGGCGAGTATTCGGTTGGGATTGCCACGTCAACGGATCGCCGGGGCATGCGTACTCCAAACTGTCGAAGTCTCGTAGATTCGGGCGGATACGATATCCTCATGGCGGAGGCGCGGCAAGCACTCGCCACGGCGCGCCGCCGCTCGACCATCTACCGCCATGATGGTCCGCTCGCCATTGTCCACGTAATGTACGGCCGTCGCCGCATGCTCCATCCACCCTCCCGCCTCCCTCACTGATGCTTCTGCAAACGGCTCAAACCGCTTCGACGGAGCGTACCGCGCTGTTCGTCGCGCTCGGACTGCTGACGCTCGGCTTCATCGTGGCCGTCGCGCGCGCGTTGCGCGCACGGGCGGCGGCGGGCGAACGGGTTCGCACGCCCGCGGCGATCTCGGCCACCAGCTTCGTGATGAACTTCTTCGACACACTCGGCATCGGGTCGTTCGCGACCACGACGTCGGTGTTCCGGCAGTGGAGCCTGGTGCCCGACGAGCGCATTCCAGGCACGTTGAACATCGGGTACGCCCTGCCGACGATCGCGGAAGCGTTCATCTATACGCAGATCGTCCCGGTCGATCCAAGAACGCTCATCCTGATGATCGGAGCGGCGATTCTCGGCGCGTGGCTCGGCGCCGGCGTGGTCGCGTCATGGTCGCGGCGCAAGGTGCAAATCGGGATGGGTCTCGCCTTGTTCGCGTTCTCGATCATTCTGTTCCTGCAGGCGTCGAAGATGATGCCGAGCGGCGGCGACCGCGTTGGGCTCACGGGAACCATGCTCGTGCTCGGCATCATCGGGAATTTCGCGCTCGGCGCGCTCATGACGATCGGGATCGGCCTGTACGCGCCGTGCATCATTCTCATCTGCATGCTCGGCATGAATCCCAAGACCGCGTTCCCGATCATGATGGGTTCGTGCGCGTTCCTCATGCCGCTCGCGAGCGCGCGATTCGTGCGCTCGCGGAGCTTCGACCCCAAGGCAATCCTGGGCATGATGATCTGGGGCGTGCCCGGCGTGCTGATCGCCGCGTATCTCGTGAAGCAGCTCCCGCTCACGGCCATGCAATGGCTCGTGCTCGCGGTAGTGCTCTACACGGCCACGAGCCTGCTGCGTGCGGCGCGCCGCGAGCGCAACATCGCCAGCGACGCGACGGCGGCCGAGGCGCAGCCGGTGGGCTGAGTCCCGCCGGCCCGGCGCCCCGACTTTACCGAGCGCCGTTGCAGAACGATTTGACTTGACTGTCGACGTACGGGCGCAGCTTGGCCACGTAGTCCAGGTACTGTTTCGCCGCGTCGGGCGCCACGGAGCCGCCGCTCGCCAGATTGATCTCGGCATCTGTCAGCGCCGACGCGGCGAGCTTCGAGAGATCGCAGCTCTTGGTGGTAGGCGCCTCGGTCGCGGCGGATTGGCTGACCGCTAACGCCGACGCGCCCAGGAGAAACTTGGCTTCGGGGCTCGGCGTGATCTTTTCCGCGTAGGCGATGAATCGCATCGCACGCTGATAGTCGTCGCGCTTCTGCGTCGCGCCCGCCGCTTTGTACAGCGCGTTGCCGCGAGCCAACGCGAACTGCGCGACGGTGGTCGAATCTTCACCGTTCTTGGCAGCGAGCGCGATCGCGTCGAACGCGCTGTCCGCCTGCCCCGCGTCGATCAGCGATTGGGCGAGTTGCAGGTATCCGTGCGGGAGCCGTGGATTCTGCGCGAGCGCGCGCTCGAGCTCGGTGCGAGCGCCGGCCGCGTTGCCCGAGCTCTTCATCGCTCCCGCCGCGAACACGTGCATCGCGGCGTTGTCCGGGAACTGCGCGAGGGCGCTTTGCACGGCGACCTGATGCTGCGACTCGAGCAGCTGCAAGTACGCGAGCCGCACTGATGCATCCTTTGGAAATTTCGAGACGCCGAGTGCGGCCACAGACAGCGCGCGCTCCGGCTCGCTGTCCGCGCGATAGGCGGTCGCGAGCCGCGCGTACATATCGGGGTCGACCTGGGCTGCCGCGTCGCGCGCGAGCAGCGAGTCGCCGGCGGTGATGGCGCGTTTCCAATCGCTGTTCGCGAGATGGACGAGCCATTCCAGCTTGAGCAGCCTGAGATTCGCGGCGTGCTCGGCGACGGCGCGATCGATAATCGGCTGTGCCTCCTGCGTCTTGCCCTCGCGCGACAACGCGTTCACCACGCGCTCGAGCAAATCCTCATTCGTCGAATCCGTCGCGAGAAAGCGCACCCACGCCGGCGCCGCATCGGCCGACTTCCCTTCGGCATCGTACGCCTGCGCGAGATCCTCGAGCGCGATCGGATTCGACGGCGCCACGGAAAGCGCCGCGCGCGCCACCGAGATGATGCTGTCGTTCGAGGCGCCGAGTCGAACGAGGGCACCGAGCAGGCAGAGACGCGCCGGCACGGCCTTGCCGTACGCCGCGATCCCCGCCGCGGCATCAGCGACTGCTTCGCGCAAGCGATTGGCCCGCTCGTCGTTCTCACATTTGCGGAGCGGTACGAGCTGCTTTCGCGCCGCGATGACGTCGCGCGCAATCGCGTCGGCCGCGGCATCCGCGGTCGGCGCGGTCGCCGCGAATGGCTGCGACAATCGAAGGTCGCGGATCATCGTGAGCGCGGCGGTGGCGTTGACGCCGCCCTGCGTACGCGAAACCGTCCCCGTGATGCGCTCGTCGGCGCGGAACTGCTCGGCCAGCAGCTTGAGCTCGCCCTCGGACAACTGCGCGTTCTCCTCGAAGCTCGACCGGCGGAGCCAATCGTCGACGTCGCCGCCGGAGATCACTCGCAGCTCGTGCTTATCGAACGCGCCGGCAACCCGGTCGCGGACGATGTCCGCCACCTTGCCGCCGAGCCTACGATCCGGTCCTCGGAACGCGGGCACTACCATGACTTGTGTCGTGAACGTCTGCTGGGCGGCGAGAGGAGCTGACGCGCACAGCAGGCACACGATCGTCGAACGAAGCGGCATCGCGAACGAGCGACTCAGGGGGATGCCTGCGGCCCAGGGCCTAGGCGGGAAATCGCGGGTGGATAGGCGCGAGTATTTTAAAAAATTAACGCGCGACACGTGAAAAGGGCTGCGCGGCCGGCCCGACGCAGTCCTCACAAATCGAAAAAAAGAGCCCGCGCGGGTAGCGCGGGCTCGTTCACACGTGGACCCCGCAACCGCTACTTCACGACGACTGAGCCAGACATGGCCGCGCCGTGGATCGCGCAGTGGTACTTGTACGTGCCCGCGGCCGCGAACGTCCGGTTGAACGTGCCGCTGTCCTGGGGCGCCGACGCGATGTTGCTTCCGTCGTCGAACGTCACGGTGTGCGTGACGCAACCCGTGGTGTAGCCGTAGCCGTCGTTGCTGCACGTCCATTTCCACGTCACCGTCGTGCCGACGGCGACATTGAGCGTTGCGGGCGAGAACGACTCGTCGCCGAGTGTCACGACGTTGTCCGACGGCGGCGTGCCACCGCCCGGACCTGGCGGCGTCGGGGTGGTGCTCGGACTGGTGTTGTAGCCACCGCCGCTGCCGCCGCAGGCGGCCAGCGCCGCCACGAGCATCGAAACGGTCAGGATTCGCAACTGTCTCATACTTCCTCCGGGAGAGCACAGCGCCGCCTGTGGGAAGAGGCGGCAACCTTGTGGATGAGGGGTTCACACGGCGCGGGTGTTCGGCCGTGACCATTCAATCCAACGTCTCCCGGGGAGGTTCCAGGCGTCCGCGGCGCGCACGGTCAGGGCATGTCGACCGCACGCACCCGGTTCGTTTTCTTCAACAGCGCCGGCTGGAAATCGGCCGGCCGGGCCGACTGCAGCAGATCGAGCAGCGCCTGGAGATTCACAGAAGTGTGATAGACCGTCCACGCCCCGCCGGCGAGCGCCGACGGCCAGATGTGCAGCCTGCCGCTCACGGAATCCTCGTACATGGTGCCGCGATACCACGTGGAGATGTCGCGGCTGCGCGCGGCGTGCATCGTGCGCCACAGGATCGGCACCGCGTACGTCGTCCAGCTCAATCCATCGGCGCTCCAACCCAGCCACAGATCGCTGTTCGCGCAGTTCGTGGCGTGCGGGAACGCCGCGATGAGCGCGAGATAGCCGCGGTTGCCGGACATCGGCATCACGTCGAAGTGCCAGACGACGTAATTCGGGATGCTCATCGAGACGGGCACCGCCTTGGACCAGACCGCATGCTCGTAGCTGGAGTCGGGCGCGGGCGAAGCAGTGCGCATGGCCACCATGGAGGAGCCGGCATCGCAGCCGAGCGCACCTGATTGCACGTACCACACGCGCGCCGTGCGATCGGCCTCCAGCACCAGTGTCGGCGACACGGCATCGTGCATCGGCTCTCGAAACGCGAGCACCGGTTTGGTCCAGTGCACGGCGTCGGGCGTCGACATCAGCATGATCTTGTTGAACCCATCTCCGACGACGCGATAAACCTGGACCATTCGATTCGTCGTCTTGTCGAAGGCTTGATCGGGATCCGAGTTGTACGCCGCCTGTCCGGGATACGGGATCAATGGGTTGTGCACGTTGGGCGGCGTGTCCCAACTCGTGTCGTCCGCGGCATACAACACGCCGGGGTTCTCGTAGTGCGCGTCGCCATTGTGATACGGTGTGTACATCAACCAGCAATGGCGGCCGTTCCACCCCTGGCCCGGACACGCGATGTCGGGATGCACCGCGTCCGACGAATTGGAGTAGTCGTCGGCCGGCAGTGCGACCTGGTCGACCTTGGGCCCGATCATCCCCTCGAGCCTCGTCATGAGCGGCGCCACGTCGGCACCGGTTCGCGTCAGCGCGGATTTGGGCGTGGCGTCGTTGGGGGAGCCCGGCGCGACATGACTATGCACGACGACCGGCGCGCGTTCAGTGGGTGTGGCGGCGTCGGAACAGCCGACGAGCGTGAGGAGGCACAGCGTGGGCGCAAGAATGCGCATGACCGAGTCCCTGCGTCGGGAGTGGTGAGGAGGCGGGGCGCGCGCGTATATAGTGTTCCCTAAACTGGCGCGCGCGAGCCGAGTGTGATCGGCGTCACAGAACCTCGCGCACGGGCATCGATCACGCAAGTTATTGTATGCAAAGAGGATGCATTGGCTCCTTCTATTGGCTCCTTACACTCGCACCTGGCACCGAGGCGTCCAGCGGCGCAACGTACAATCACCGACACCGCACCTTCCCATCATGCGACAGATACTTGCATTCACGCTCGCCCTCATCAGCATCAGCGCGGCCGCCGCGGCGCAGACCACCCCGTCGCACGGAGAAGCGGTGCTGCAACGCATGCACGACGCGTACGCCGGCCGCTGGTGTCGCACGCTCACGTTTCGGCAGAAGACGACGCAGTGGGGCAACGACGGCCAGCCGCGCGTGTCGTCCTGGTATGAGAGTTTGCTCTACGCCGAACCGCGCGGCGCACAGTTGCGCATCGACATCGGTCCGCCCGCGGAGGGGAACGGCGTCCTCTACACGGCGGATTCCAGCTTTCGCGTCCGCGGCGGCAAGCTCGCGTCGAGCCAAGCCGGTGGCAACGAGTTTCTCCCGCTGATCGAAGGCGTATACGTGCAGCCGGTGGCGCGCACGATGCGCGAGCTCGCGGATACACACGTCGATTTTTCACGCGTCTCCGCCGGCACGTGGGAGGATCGTCCGGTGTGGATCATCGGCGCGTCGAGCGCGGCCGACAGCACGGTCCCGCAGATCTGGGTCGACACGGCGCGCAAAGTCGTTGTGCGAATGCTCATCGAGCCGGCGCCGGGCACGCCCGTGCTCGACATTCACCTGAGCAACTATGAGCCGCTCGGACAGGGCTGGCTCGCGACGAAGGTCGAGATGTACGCGGCGGGCAAGCCGCGGCAGTTCGAGGAATACTCGGACTGGAAGGCGGACGTCGCGCTCTCGCCGCAGCTGTTCGATCCGGCGACGTGGACGACGGCGCCGCACTGGGCGGCACGGTCACCGTAGCGGGCACCGTAATCGATTGGATGCGGTTCAGCCGGCCGCGCACCGGGCATGAAATCTGAACCCACCGCCGTTCAGTCGCAGCAGAAGGTTGCCGTTGTCGAACGAGGTCGGTGCACGCGAGCTGTTGCAGAAGTGCCGCCCCGGAGCGCGTGAGGCCGAGCGTATCGTTGTGATCGTCGCGCACCCCGACGACGAAGTCATCGGTGTGGGTGCCCGCCTGTGCACGTGGCGCGACGTGCGCCTCGTCTATGCGACGAACGGAGCGCCGCGCGACATGCGCGATGCGTACCGAGTGGGCCTGTCCAGTCGCGAGGCGTACGCGACGCTCCGCCGCGCCGAACGCGAGCGCGCGCTGCGCATCGCGGGTGTGGATCCCGCGCGGGTGCACGAGCTCGGGTTCAGCGACCAGGAGACCGCGCGCGAGCTCGTCGATTGTGCCGCACGCGTCGCCGTGCTGCTGCGCGGCACGCGGCCGCGAGTCGTGATCACGCATCCGTACGAGGGAGGCCACCCGGATCACGACGCCTGCGCGTTCGCCGTGAGCGCGGCGGTGGCGATGCTCGCGCGCGACGGCGTTCCCGCGCCGACTCGGCTCGAAATGTCGTCGTACCACGTGGCACCGAACGGCATCAGCACGGGCACGTTCCTGCCGTCGGAGACGGCGCTCACTGACGACGCGCGGCTACCGCTCGAGCTCCGCGATCGCAAGCGCGCCATGTTCGCGTGCTTCGGCTCGCAACGCCAGACGCTGCGGTACTTCGATTGCGCGATCGAGCCGCTGCGCATCGCACCGCGATATCGCTTCGGAACGCCGCCGCACGATGGCGTGCTGTTTTATGAGAACTTTGACTGGGGGATCACGGGTCACGAGTGGCGCGCACTGGCACGTGGCGCCGCGCACGCGCTCGGTCTCTCGGGACAGATGGCATGATGCTCACGGTCTTGAATGTCGCGTACCCGCTCGCCCGCGTCGGACCGGGCGCGGTGGGAGGCGCGGAACAGATTCTGGCGCGCATCGATCGCGCGCTGGTCGAGCATGGCGCGACCTCGGTCGTCGTGAGCTGCGCCGGCTCGAGCTGCGCCGGCGTGCTGTGCGCGACCCCAGCGGCGAGCGGCGTACTCGATGATGCGGCGTGCGCCTGCGCGCAGCGTGCGCACGCGGAGACCATCGCTCGAATTCTCGACGAGTACCCGGTGGACGTCGTGCACATGCATGGCGTCGATTTTCCCGCCTATCTACCTGCCCCCGGCGTGCCGGTACTCGCCACGTTGCATGTGGCGCCGAGATCGTACCCGCCTGCCGTATTCGAGCCGGCGCGAGCCGCCACGCACCTCAACTGCGTGTCGCGCAGCCAGCGCACGGCCTGTCCTGCATCCGCGGCAATCGTCGCCACGATCGAGAATGGCGTCGACCCGCGGCCAGTGCTGCCGCACAATCGCCAGCGTGCGTACGCGATGGCACTCGGCCGCATCTGTCCGGAGAAGGGCTTTCACATCGCGATCGACGCCGCGCGGCGCGCCGGCATTCGGATGCTGCTCGCCGGCCGGGTGTTTCCCTATCCCGGACACGAACACTATTTCACAACCGCGATCCTTCCGCGGCTCGGGACATCGTGCGCGTTCATCGGACCCGTCTCGGGTGATGAGAAATCGCATCTGCTCGCCGGCGCGCGCTGCGTCGTCATCTCGAGCCTCGTGGCGGAAACGAGCTCACTCGTGGCGATGGAAGCGCTCGCCTGCGGCACGCCGGTGATCGCGTTCCCGTACGGCGCGCTGCCGGAGATCGTCGACCACGGCGTCACGGGCTTGCTCGTGCGCGACGAGCGCGAGATGGCCGACGCGATCATCGCCGCCGGCACGCTCGACCGGCAGGCGTGCCGGACGGCGGCGGCCGAGCGGTTCTCGGCCGCGCGCATGACCCGCGAGTACCTCCAGCTTTATGAAACACTCACGATGCGAGGATCGGTAGACGAAGCGCGGGAGGTCGCCTGACCATGGCCGCCGATGACCGCGTGATCGCGACCGAGATGCGGTCGTTCGACGCGCTGCGGACGCTCGCGCCGGAGTGGCGCGCCCTCTGTGCGCGGGCGCATTCGTGCACGCCGTTTCAATATCCCGAATGGATTCTGCCATGGTGGTCACACTTTGGGGCTGTGGACGGCAGCGATCTTCGTGTTCTCGCCCTGCGCCATGCCGGCAGCTCCGCGTTGGTGGGTCTCGCGCCTTTCCATTGCCGCCATGATCCTGATGGTGCCACGCGTCTCGCGCTGCTCGGCACCGGCAACACGGACTACGTCGACGCGATCGTCGCGCCGGGGTTCGAGGGCGCCGCGCTCCGCATGTTCGCGGGGTATCTCCACGACATTCGGGACTCTTGGGACGAGTGCGACCTGCATCCGCTTTCGTCGACAACTCTGCTTCGCCAACTGCCCGCGCGAGGCGGCTTGCGTATCGCCGAAACACAATCCGACGTCTTTCCAGTTCTCGAATTGCGCGCGAACGGCGAAGGCCTCGCCGAGCGCGTGCCCCACGGGGTGCTCGCCAAGCTCCGGCATGCGAGACGCCGGCTGCAGCGTGAAGGCGGGTTCGACGTCGAGCACGCCGACGCGCAGAGCGCGCCTGAATTATTCGAGATCTTCTGCGCCCTTCATGCGGCGCGCTGGCGCGATCGTGGCGAACCGGGCGTGCTCGCCAACGAGCGCTCGCGGCACTTTCACGCCGAGGTGGTCGCGGGTATGGCCGCGGAGGACATGCTTCGCTTGAATGTGCTTCGTGTGCGCGGGCAGCCGGCGGGCGCCTGCTACGGATTCGCACGCGGGAGCACGTTGTACTTGTATCTCGGCGGATTTGATCCGGCGTTCGAGCGCGACAGCGCGGGGTCGCTCGCGATCCTCGACGCGATCGAGCACGCCATCGAGCGCGGGCAACGCCGGTTCGATTTTCTCCGCGGCGCGGAGGCGTACAAGTACCGGTGGGGAGCGGTCGAACAGCCTGGGTATCGGGTCAGGATCGTGCGCGAGCGCGGCGTGATCAGCGAGAAGAACGTGGCGTGAGTCGGCGGAGGTTATGGCGACTCAGACAAAAAAGCTCGCGAGCCGCCTGGCCCGCGAGCTTGATCGTAATAGCAGGGGTGGGACTCGAACCCACGACCCCGGCATTATGAGTGCCGTGCTCTAACCACCTGAGCTACCCTGCCCCTCGCCGCCATCTTCCGCGGCAGACATGAATTATAGCCAGCCGCCACGCTCAACTAAAGGTCTGTCGGACTGCCGCAAGCATAGCAGGGACCCGAGCTTGGCTCGGGTCCCTGCTGTTCATCGCTCGCGACACACTCGCGAAACACTCGATGAAACTCTCTCAGACTTTCCGACCGCACACCGCGATCAGTACGACAGCACACACCCGCCCGACCCGGCGTTCACCCAGTTCCGCTGCACGAGGAAATCCTTACCGCCAACATTGATGTTCGCCGTGCCGCCGGAGCTCGTGGTGTACGTGGTGCCCCACGTCCACGCACACTTGTCCGCGTTCTCCTGCCCGCGGCGGTCGTACCACGCCGTGCCCAGCATATCCGTCGTCGTCTCTTCCGTCTCGTGCACGAGCGTGTTCACCTCGTAGTCCGCGCCCGGATCGAGCGAGCCGTTCGCCGGTGCAAAGCCCGACGTGCACCCGGACTTGTACGTCGCATTGTATGGCATCGCCGCGTAGAGCACCGTCTGCGACACCCCGTTGATCGTGACCGTGCCGTGGGTGTGATACGCGCAGTACGACGTGCCGAAGCCGCCGCCGAGGTTCACCGCGCCGGACGTGAAGATCGCGTAGAGCGTTCCCGCATCGTACGTGAGCGCGCCCGAGTCGAAGCCGCTCTGCAGCATCGCGACCATCTGCGCGTCGCTGATGGTCGTGCTTCCGGACGGCGCGTTGGTGCCGTTCGCCCAGTACTGCGTGTACTGCACCGAGTTCACGATGTGCGCGCCGCTGCCGTCGGTGTACGACGTGTTGACGTTGAAGTACGACGACCCGCCGATGTGGCTGAGGAAGAATCCGACGAGCGAGCCGTCATTCGAGCCGGCGCCGTGCGTGCCAACCGCGGGGGCGCCGTTGAAGATCGGCGCGCTCGCCCAGTAGACCGCGGCGACCTTGGTCCCGCTCTGCAACACCGGGCCACCGTGATAGTAGATGCCCGTGTTGCTGCCGCCGCCGCCCGGCTTTGCCGCGTTCCCCGGCTGATCGTTCAGCTCGCGGATCGGCATTACGTGCCCATGCTCGGCGTTGGGACTGACGTCGAAGCTCGGATCGTGTGGACTGAACGCGCGTGGGCTGCTCGTTGGTTCCGAGCAAGCCGCGAGGGTGAGTGAAATGGCGGCGAGCGTAGCGGCGGTCGTGCGGAACCCCAGGATGAAACGGGACATCGACGATTCTCCAATCGAGGTGACTGCGCACGTCCCCTGACGAGCGCAGACGTGCACGCCGCTGCTTCGCGGCGGTCGTGCAGACGGACTCGGAATGGGGTGGATCGGGAGGCCTGGATTGACATCCAGGCCAATGCGGCGTCGCGGTCGCCGATAGTACGGTTGGCCCCAGGAGGGCGCAAGAACAAAAGTTTAGCAATCCGCCAACTGGCGATTTTGTTCCCCTCGAGCTCGGTCGGGTCGCGGAAAATGCTCGAACGGGGTACAAAAAAAGCCGGCCGATCCTCTCGGACCGGCCGGTCTCATTCCTTCGATAGCGGGGGCGGGATTTGAACCCGCGACCTTCGGGTTATGAGCCCGACGAGCTACCAGGCTGCTCCACCCCGCGTCAGTATCTCCTAAGCTACCCGCGACCTTCGAACTGTCAAGCGGTGTGCCAAGGCACCCAGTGTTTCATCCCTTTACGGGGTGCGGTGCACACTGTCCGCCGGAGTCGTGAATCGGTAGAGCAATTCCTTGTTGCCGCGCACCATGCCGAACACTTCGCGCGCGATCCGCTCCTGCGTCTTCGGATCGTGCTCGACCAAACTCTCATAGCGCCGCAGCGAGTCCACGACGTGCTGAAGCGAATCGACCTGTTGACGCAGTCGCGCTCCGGTGCGGTGCTGGCGCAGGAGATCGACCGTACTGAACTCGCCGCCCTGTACCGCGAACGCGATCGCTACCACGGCGAGCGCGGCAACCGCGATTCGTTTGAGAATCGTGAACCGCTCAGATCCCATAGAGCGCGCCGCCAGGAAACTCGGCGGCGGACCCGAGCTGCTCCTCGATCCTGAGCAACTGATTGTACTTCGCGATGCGGTCGGTGCGGCTCGCCGAGCCGGTCTTGATCTGACCCGCGCCGGTGGCGACCGCGAGATCGGCGATGAACGTGTCCTCGGTCTCACCGGACCGGTGCGAGATCACGGAGAGGTACCCTGCCGCGCGTCCCATCTCGATCGCCTCGAGCGTCTCGCTCAGCGTGCCGATCTGATTCACCTTGATCAGGATCGCGTTCGCGACGCCGCTCTCGATCCCGCGTGCGAGGCGCTCGGTGTTCGTGACGAAGAGATCGTCGCCGACGAGCTGGCAGCGGTCGCCGATCGCTTGGGTGAGCTTGGCCCAGCCGTCCCAGTCGTCTTCGGCCAACCCGTCTTCGATCGAGACGATGGGGTACTCGTCGATCCAGCTCGTGTAGAGCTCGATCATTCCGCCGGCGTCCTTCTTCGCGCCGCCGCTCTTCTTGAACGTGTACGTGCCGTCGGCGTAGAGCTCGCTCGCGGCGCAATCGAGCGCGAGCGCGATCTCCTTCCCCGCCGCGTAACCCGCCGCGTCGATCGCCTCGAGGATCACTTTAATGGCTTCCTCGTCGTCGCGAAGGTCGGGCGCGAATCCGCCTTCGTCGCCGACGCCCGTCGCGAGCTTGCGCTTGACGAGCACCTTCTTGAGGGCGTGAAACACCTCCGTCCCCATACGCAGCGACTCGGCGAACGACTCGGCGCCGATCGGCACGATCATGAATTCTTGAAAGTCGACCGTGTTCGTGGCGTGCGCGCCGCCGTTGAGAATGTTCATCATCGGCACGGGCATCACGCGCGAGAGCGGGCCGCCGAGATAGCGATAGAGCGGAAGCCCGACGCTCTGCGCGGCGGCGCGCGCCGTCGCCATCGAGACGGCGAGAATCGCGTTGGCGCCGAGACTCGATTTGTTCGGCGTGCCATCCAGCTCGATCATCGCGGAGTCGATGCCGAGCTGGTCGAGCGGATCGCGGCCGCCGAGCGCAGGCGCGATGGTGTCCTCCACGTTCTGTACCGCGTTCTGCACACCCTTGCCGCCGAAGCGGTTCGCGTCGCCGTCGCGCAGCTCCACGGCCTCGTGCTCGCCGGTGCTCGCGCCGCTCGGAACCGCCGCACGTCCCATGATCCCGTTGGAGAGCATGACGTCGGCTTCGATCGTGGGATTGCCGCGGCTGTCGAGGATCTCGCGGGCCTTGATGTCGGTGATGGTAGGCATGCGCTGAACGCTAAACGCGTCGGGTATGGTTGTCAGCTATTCGCCGCGCGCCGGCGCGACGGGATGTTCGGACGTCATCTCGCCGTAGTGCTCACGAAGCGCATCGGCCATCGCGGTCCAGACGCGCGTCATCAGCTCGGTGCGATGATCGTAGTCGTAGCCGGCGGTGGGCACCGGCTCGAGAAAGTGGACGTCGATGACGCCGCGCCGAATTCTGAACGATCCCTTCGGCATCACTTCGCGCGCGCCGTGCACGATCGTTGGGATGACGGGCGACTGCGATGCGATCGCGAGGACGAATGGGCCTTTCTTGAATGGCCGCAGATGATAATCGAGGCCGCGGGTGCCTTCCGGGCAGACGACGATCGTGCGGCCGCGCTGCACTTCCTTGGCCGCGACTTCGTACGACGCGAACGCGGATTTGCGATTGTCGCGATCGATGAAGACGATCCCCGCCGCCTCGGCCGCGATGCCGAACATGGGAATCCTCCGCAGCTCCGACTTGGCGACGAAGCTGCACCACGGCACGTTCGCGGCGAGCGGAAAGATGTCGAACCAACTCACGTGATTCGACATGACCACCGCGCCGCGCGCGTTGACGAGGCGTTCCGCGCCATGCAGTCGCACTTGCACGCCAGCGGACCAGTCGACCGACGCCGCCCAGAGTCGCACGCAACGCGCATAGATGGACGTCGGGCCTTGCGGCAGGCGAAACAGGCGCGCGATCACGAGCGTCGTGCCGAGCACGAACGTCATGAACAGCGACGTCACGGTGACGAACAGCGTTCGCATCAGCGGGAAAAGTGATCGTGGCCCGACGGCGCCGCAACGCGCGCGCCGCGCACCACGACGTCGCTCCCGTGCTCGACGATGCCAATCGGCGTGAGGGGAATTCCGAATCGTGCTTCGAACTCCGCGGCATCCAGCGCGACCGGCGATGCGACGAGCAGCTCGTACTCCTCGCCGCTCGCCAGCGCGAGCTCCGCGGGCACATCGCTCACGCACGGAATGTCCGGCGAGTCGAGTACGAGACGCACGCCGCTCGCGGCGGCGACGTGCCGCGCGTCAGCGGCGAGTCCGTCGGAGATGTCGATAGCCGCGGAGGCGCCGCGCTCGGCGAGCCAGCGCGCTTCGGCGATCCGCGCGACGGGACGCGCAAAGCGATCACGATGCGGACCGGCGTCGCGGCCGTCGCGCAAGCGAAACAACGCGTCGGCGGGGCCGCCGAGCCGGCCGGTGACATAGAGACGATCGCCAACGTGTGCGCCGCTTCGCGCCAGCGGCACGTAGACGTGGCCGAGCACCGTCGTCGTGATCGAGAGCTCGTCGCCCGCGCTGATGTTGCCGCCGATGATGTACGTCCCCGCGTCGCGCACCGCATCGCCGACGCCGTCCGCGAGGCCGAGCAGCTCGTCGCGCCAGGCATCGGGCACGATGAGAGAAATCAACACGCCCGCCGGCGTGGCGGCCATCGCGGCAAGGTCGCTGAGCGCGGCGACGACCGCGCGCCGCGCGAGCTCGCGCGTCGTGAGCCAACCGCGCACGAAGTGTCGGTTCTCGACCGCCGTGTCGACGCTCGCGACGAGCGACTCGCCGCGCGGGAGGCCGAGCACCGCGGCATCGTCGCCGACACCGCTCGCGCGCGGGCCCCAGCGCTCCAACATCGATCGGATCGCGTCGAACTCGGCACCCGGGCCGAGCGGCAGCGCGTTGCTCACCGCGCGCCGCCCACGGCAGGAAGCTCGACGAGGACCGGATATCGGCGCGGGCGATCGTCGAACGACCAGCTGTCCCGGAGCTCGTTCACGATGTCGTCGAGTGCGATGCCGCGCACTCCCGCGCCGGCGGCGGCGGGCACGCGTTCGGCGGCGCGGCCATGCACCCACGCTCCGATCCCGCCCGCGACGAACGCGTCGCGCGTCTGGGCGAGCATCGTCCCGGCGATGCCGCTCAACACGTCGCCGCGTCCCGCGGTCGCGAGCGCCGGCGTTCCGGACGCGCTCACGAGCCGCCGGCCGTCGGGCGCGGTGATCACGGTGGGAACGCCCTTGAGCAGCACGGCGGCGCCGAGCGTCTGCGCCATCGCGCGGCCGACGTCGAAGCGCGCGGCGAGCACGTCGCCCGCGTCCATTCCGGCGAGTCGCGCGAATTCGATGGGATGCGGCGTGATCAACGCCGGCCGGGCCCCAAGCGCCTCGGCGAGCGCCGGCGCACGACTTTCGAAAAGTGTGATAGCGTCGGCATCGAGCAGCGTGGGCCCGCGCCAGCGGCGGAGCACGCGCTCGAGGAGCGCGCGACTGTCGTCGCCTCGTCCAAGCCCGGGGCCGATCACGACCGCATCGGCCCACTCGCACAGCTCGCGATCGGCGGACGCGTCGTCGGTCGGCCAGGCGGCCGCGAGCGCGTACGGTTCGCTCTCTTGCACGACCGGCATGCTCGCGGGGGCCACGAAGAGCTTGACCATGCCGATGCCGCTGCGCAGCGCGGCACGCGCGGCGAGCATCGACGCGCCCGCCATGCCGCTCGCGCCGCCGACGATCGCCAGCTTCTTTCGAATTCCCTTGTGCGCGCTCGCGGGAATGCGGGGCACGTGCTCGGAGACCCACGGCTCGTCGACGAGCATCGGCGCGTCCGGGCCCGTGTGCGCGTGCGTGCCGAGGCCGATGTCGAGCACCACGATGGCGCCGCATCGTCCGCGCGCGACGGCGTGGCCGCGTTTCATCGCCGCGAACGTGAGCGTGAGATCGGCGGTGACGCACGTCTCTGCCTCGTCGCCGGTCGATGCATCGACGCCGGTGGGTACGTCGAGGGCGGCGACCGAGGCGCCGCGATCGCGGAGCGCGGCGACGAGGCCAACGCCGCGCGCGATGTCGCCGCGAGGAGCCCCGGTCGCGCCAGTGCCGAGCATCGCGTCGATGACGATCGTTCCGGATGCGAACGCGGGTTCGGTCGCGCCAGCGTCCGCGATGGTGCGAACGGCGTTGGCCCCGAGCGCGGCGAGCGCGAGGTCGCGCTCCGCGACGCCGTCCGGCGATTTCGCCGGCGAGGTCTCGATGACGCGGACGTCCACGCCGGCGGTCGCGAGAGCGCGGGCAACGACCCAGCCGTCGCCGCCGTTGTTGCCGGGACCGGTGAGCACGAGCACACCGCCGGCGAGCCGGTCGCGCCAGCGGAGCGCGATCTCGCTCGCCGCCGCCGCGCCGGCGCGCTGCATGAGCGCGCGGCTCGGAATGCCGGCGCCGATCGCGGACGCGTCGCCAGCCGCCGACTCACCACTGGTGACGACGTTCACGAGCGAACGCATATGAGAATTTTTGTTGACGCGCTACTTCTGCGACGTGCCGACGGTGCGTCCGTAGCTCAGCTCACCGTTGTCGATGCGCAGGTTGAAGCCGCAATCGGGGTTGCTGCACGCCCAGGCCTTATAGGTGATCGGCGCTCCGTCACGTCCGTAGTCGCTCAGCGGAAGCAGCGTTCCCGTCTGACACTTGCGACAACTCGGTAGTTCCATCGTTCGCTCCATGCAGCCCTCTCCTCCCGTCATCACGTCGACCCAACGCGACCGCATTGTCGCGCCTGCACGACACGCCGCGACCGTGGAACGTTACGACGCCGTGAGCGCGCCGCACCACGGGTATTCGCGCTCGAACGCCTGATCGAACGCGAAGACGTCGGCGAATTCCTCGCGGCTGTCCGAGGGCTGGCTCATGAGCAAGCCCAGGTCCACGAGCGTGAACACGACGTCGCCGATGTCGGCGCTGCTGCGAACGCCCCAATGCTCGAGGACGAGGCGCGCCATGACGCCAAACCGCTCGAGCGCCAGGTCCCGGCAGGACAGCGCCAGTTCCCGGCCGGTGATGTGCCGGCGTTCGTCCAAGTGCTGCTGGCAATACTCGAGGGCGCCGAGCACGAACAGATACGCGCGCTCGTCGAACCGCGGCTCCTTGAGCCGAATCCGGTCCATGATGCCATCGCGAAATGCCAGTTCCGCCACTGCCCTGTCCCGTCCAAAGTCTGAAATGCGGTCACCGGCGGGTGTTCACACCCGCCGACGCAAAGAAAATGACCAGTGCACGCCCGCACCACAACCCTGCGGGGCAGGCGCCGTGCCGAACTCGTTAGTAGATTACGCGTGTTGAGCCGAAGGTCGGGAGCGGAGTTTGCTCCCATGGTTGCATTGTTCCGCATCACCGCACCGCACCCGCCCACCTCCGCCTCCCGTCCCCATGCCATCCGTCTTCAAGCACGACGTCGCGATCACCGCCACGGAGTACGACGGGCTCGCGGTCGCCGAATTGAAACGCCGACTCGAGCACCGGATCGCCAAGGCGGTGTTCACACCGTCGCGCGCCGACGGCAAGCCGCGCACCACGGCGTCGACGGCGGCGATTCAGAAGGCGTTCGCCAAGGAATCCCGCGTCGTCGTCGTTCTATTCCAGCGCCTCTGGGGCGAGACGGAGGCGACGCTCCCCGAAGCCGCGGCGCTCAAGACGCGCATCGGCAAGACGAAGAAGCAGGACGTCGTCGTCGTGCCGCTCGATTCGAGCACGGTGCCGAGCTGGTTGAAGGGAACGATCGTGCGCGGCACGCCGTCGAGCGACGCCGTGGTCGACGCCGTGGTGCACGCGGTGGCGACGGCATCGGGCACGCCGAAAAAGCTCACCGAAGCCGCCGTCGCGGCGCGGCGCGCGGAAGAAGAGAAGCGCTCCCGAGCGCGGATCGCGTTTCTTACCTCGCAGCGCGCCCTCACGATGATCAATCGCGAGCTCGATTCGCTCTCGGCGACCGTGATGAAGCTGTGCGAGACGCCTGGCACGCTGCCCGCCGGCGTCGCGCCCGACGTGCGCCGAACGCCGGATCGTTACACGGTGCAGATCGGCCCCGTGGGGCTCAGCTTCTCCTGGATCCGCGGCCGCTCCAACTCGATCGCGGACGGCCAGCTGCTCGTGATCGAATGGTCCGGTACGCTCGGCGATCAACACACGGCCGAGGCACCGAAGGCCGCGATGCCCACGTTCGAGCACGTGCTGCAGCCGCACGCAACGAGCCCCGAGGATTGGCACTGGCGGCGGATCGATCTCGATCTGTGCGGATACACGACGCGCGATCTCGCGGCGCAGTGCGTTGCATCAGTCGTGAGGAGACTGCCGGCGATGCCGGCGGCGGCGCAGGCGTAACGGATAGAACGGCGCGAACGGCGCGCGCGGCGAGATAGAGCGCGACGTGGTCGGCGAGACCAGCATCGAGGTGTGAGGATCCAGGAGTCAGAGGGAGTTGGTATTCTCTCCCTCTCATTCCTGTATGCTCAATTCTCGATGCAGGACTCAACGTCCACGTTGCAATTCCACCTCGGCCTCACCGAACACCGCCCGGCTCTCCCGCTACACCGTATAGAGCGGGAATCTTTCCGTCAGCGCCTTGACCTCGCCGCGCACCGTGGCCTTCACGCTCGCGTCGGCCGGCGCCTGCAGCACGCGGTCGATCAGCGCCGCGATCTCGGACATCTCGCGCTCGCCCATGCCACGCGTGGTGACCGCGGGCGTGCCGATGCGGATGCCGCTCGTCACGAACGGCGACTCGGTTTCCTTGGGCACGGTGTTCTTGTTCACCGTGATCGCCGCCTCGTCGAGCGAGAGTTGGGCGGTCTTGCCGGTGAGGCCGCGGTTGCGGAGGTCGATCAGCATCAGGTGATTGTCCGTTCCACCCGAGACGACCTGGAAGCCGCGCTGCGTCAACGCACCGGCGAGTGCGCGCGCGTTGGCGACGACCTTCGCCGCGTACTCTTTGAACGACGGCGAGAGCGCTTCCGCGAGGCACACCGCTTTCGCGGCGATGATATGCTCGAGCGGGCCGCCCTGACTGCCGGGAAAGACGGCTTTGTCGATCGCCTTCGCGTGCGTCTGGCGGCTCAGGATCATGCCGCCGCGCGGGCCGCGGAGCGTCTTGTGCGTCGTCGTCGTGACCACGTCGGCGTGCGGCACGGGCGACGGATACACCCCGCCGGCGACCAGGCCGGCGAAGTGCGCCATGTCGACCATGAAGATCGCGCCGATCTCGCGCGCGACCTCGGCGAACGCGGCGAAGTCGACGACGCGCGAGTAGGCGCTGTAGCCGGCGAGGACGAGCTTGGGCTTGTGCTCGCGCGCCTTGCGGCGCATGTCGTCGTAATCGATCAGCCCATCCTCGGTCACGCCGTATGATATTGCTTTAAAGAGCATTCCGGAAAAATTCACCGGCGAGCCGTGCGTGAGATGGCCGCCGTTCGAGAGATCCATGCCCAGGAACGTGTCGCCGGGCTTGAGAAACGCCGTCATCGCGGCGTAGTTCGCCTGCGCGCCGGAGTGCGGCTGCACGTTCGCGTGCTCGGCGCCAAAGAGCTGCTTGGCGCGATCGATCGCCAGCTGCTCGACGCGATCGACGATCTCACAGCCGCCGTAGTAGCGCTTTCCGGGCAGCCCCTCGGCGTACTTGTTGGTGAGCGGCGTCCCCATCGCCTCGAGCACCGCGGGGGACACGAAGTTCTCGCTCGCGATGAGCTCGAGGCCATCGCGCTGGCGCGCGATCTCGTCGTCGATCAGCGACGCGATTTCGGGGTCGCGCTCGCGGAGCGCGGCGCCCGGCGCGCAGAGCCGGTGCTTGGTCCAGTCGTTCATACGTCTCCGTTCGACTCGTTCTTCTCGACCGTTGCGGTCGTTTCGATCTTCTCGACGCGGCGAGCGTGCCGGCCGCCCTCGAATGGCGTGTCGAGCCAGGTTCGCAGAATCTCCACGCCCTCCTGCTCCGAGACGAATCGCGCCGGCAGCACGAGCACGTTCGCGTCGTTGTGCTCGCGCGCGAGCTTCGCGATCTCCGGATTCCACGCCACCGCCGCGCGCACACGGGCATGGCGATTCGCGGTGTAGCTCATCCCCAGTCCCGTGCCGCAGAGCAGCACGCCGCGTTGCACCTCGCCGCTCGACACGCGTTCGGCGAGCGGGTGCGCGTAGTCCGCGTAATCCGTCGACGCCGCGCTGTCGGTGCCGAGATCCTGAACGTCAAATCCGAGATCGACCAACGCCCGCTCGAGCGATTCCTTCAGCGCGAAGCCGGCGTGGTCGGAGGCGATGAGGATTTTCTCCCGTGGCATTCCGAGCGGAGTGAGCGTGGCGAACGAAGTCGAGGAGTCCGGGCGCGTCGCGCAACGAGCCCCGATCCCTCGACTCGCTGCGCTCGCTCGGGCTGACATGCTACTATTTATTCGGCCACTGCGGCCACGTGCGCACCATCGAGCCCACGGCGCGAATGCGCTGCTCGGCGAGACGGTCCGCGGCGAGATAGGTCGGCACCTTCTCGTCCTTCGCGATCGCGAAGACCTTGAGGACCGTGTCGTAGATCTCGTCCGCCTTGCGGAACGCGCGCGCCGACGACCAGCCGGCGAGCTCGCTGTACACGTTGATCACGCCGCCGGCGTTGGCGACGTAGTCCGGCGTGTAGAGCATGTTGCGCTTCTCGAGCTCGTCGCCGTGCCGCTCCTCGAGGAGCTGATTGTTCGCGGCGCCGCACACGATCTCCACCTTGAGCTGCGGGATCGTCTTGTCGTTGATGATCGCACCGAGCGCGCAGGGCGCGAAGATGTCGGCCTGCACACCGTAGATCTCGTCGAGCCCCACCGCGCGTGCGCCGAACTCGTTCACCACACGCTTCACGCGCTCTCCGTCCATGTCCGTCACCGCGAGCTTGGCGCCCGCTTCGTGCAGCTCTTTGGCGAGGTAATAGCCCACGTGGCCGCAGCCCTGGATCGCGACCGTCTTGGTGGTGAGGTCGTCCGCCCCCCAGCGATGCTTCGCCGACGCCTGGATCGCGCGGAAGACGCCGTGCGCGGTCACCGGCGAGGGATCGCCCGAGCGGCCGGCGAGGCCGCTCACGTAGTCCGTCTCCATGTGGACGTAGTCCATGTCCGCCGTGCTGGTGCCGACGTCCTCGGCGGTGATGTACCGGCCGCCGAGACTCTCGACGAAGCGCCCGTGCGCGCGGAAGATCATCTCGCGATCGGTCGTCTTGTTGTCGCCGATGATCACCGACTTGCCGCCGCCGAGATTGAGTCCGGCGACCGCGTTCTTGTACGTCATCCCGCGCGCGAGGCGCAGCGCGTCGACGATCGCTTCCTCGTCGCTCGCGTACTGCCAGAAGCGGGTGCCGCCGAGCGCGGGACCGAGGACGGTGCTATGGACGGCGATGATGCCGCGATATCCGGACGCCGAATCCTGGCAGAGCACGAGCTGCTCGTGTCCCATGTCGGCGATCGTGTCGAAGAGTTTCATGACAGCGGAGGCTGGAGATTGGAGAGTGGAGGGTGGGCGTCGATCAGCGCGAGTACAGCTCGCGCGCGATGACGATGCGCTGGATCTCGGACGTGCCTTCGTAAATCTCGGTGACCTTGGCATCGCGGAACAGCCGTTCGACGGGATACTCCTTCACGTAGCCGTAGCCGCCGAAGATCTGGATCGCCTGCGTCGTCGCCCACATGGCCGTCTCGCTGGCCTGGAGCTTGGCCATGGCGCTGAACTGCGTCATGTGCTCGCCGCGGTCCTTCGCCGTCGCCGACATGTGCAGCAGCGCGCGCGACGCAGAGACGCGCATCGCGATGTCGGCGAGCTTGAACTGAATCGCCTGGAATTCCTTGATCGGCTTGCCGAACTGCTTCCGCTCAGCGGCGTACGCCGCCGAATGCCGCAGCGCCGCCTCGGCGATGCCGATCGCCTGCGCGGCGATGCCAAGCCGGCCATTGTCGAGCGACTGCATGGCGTAAATGAAGCCGCTGCCGATCTGCCCGAGCAGCCGGTCGGCCGGCACGCGCATGTCGGAAAAATGGAGCTGCACCGTCGGCGACGCGCGCAGCCCCATCTTGTCTTCCTTCTTGCCGACGTGGAACCCGGGCAGGTCCGGCGTGATGACGAACGCGCTGATCCCCCGCGCGCCGCGCCGGTCGTCGGGCGTATCGGTGCGCGCCATGGCGATGATGATGTCGCTCTTGGTGCCGCTCGAGACCCACGCCTTGGTGCCGTTGAGCACCCAGTGGTCGCCGTCGCGCACCGCCTGGGTGCGCAGCGAGGCGGCGTCGGACCCGGCCTCCGGCTCCGAGAGCGCGAACGCGCCGAGCCGCTCGCCGCGCGCCATCGGCTTTAAAAAACACTCTTTCTGCTTCTCAGATCCCCATCGCAGGATCATCTGCGTGGGGAGCGAGTTGTGCACGCTGAGCATGACGGCGACCGACGCGTCGAGGATCGCGATCTCCTCGAGCGCGACCAGATACGTCAGCGTGTCGAGCCCGAGGCCGTCGTACTGCTCGGGGATCATCATGCCGAGAAACCCGAGCGCGCCGAGCTTGCCGACGAGCGACGGCTCGAAGTACGCGTCGCGATCCCAGTCGGCGCTGTGCGGCGCGATCTCGGCGAGCGCGAACTCGCGCGCCGTGCGCTGGATCTCGCGCTGTTCTTCGGTGAGAGGGGTGAGGGCCCAGGCCATAGTTAGGAAGCGGAGGGCCGGCCGAGCCGCGCGCGCACGACCGTACAGCGAGCGCCAGCGAGCGACTCTACACGTTGTTCCTCAGTACGCATAGAACCCGCGCTTCGACTTCCTCCCCAACCACCCCGCCGCGACATACTTCCGCAGCAACGGACACGGGCGGTACTTCGGATCGCCGAGGCCGTCGTGCAGGACCTCGAGAATCGCCAGGCACGTATCGAGGCCAATCAAGTCGGCGAGCGCGAGCGGGCCCATGGGGTGATTCATGCCGAGCTTCATCACGGTGTCGATCGCCTCCGCCGTGCCGACGCCTTCCATGAGACAGTAAATCGCCTCGTTGATCATCGGCATCAGAATGCGATTGGCGACGAAGCCGGGATAATCCTGCACTTCCACCGGCGTCTTGCCGACGGCGGTGCTCAGTGCGAGGACGCGCTGCGTCGTCTCGTCGGAGGTCGCGAGGCCGCGAATCACCTCGACGAGCTGCATCACCGGCACGGGATTCATGAAGTGCATGCCGATCACGTTGCCCGGCCGCTTCGTCCGCGCCGCGATCTCCGTGATCGAGATCGAGCTCGTGTTCGTGGCGAGGATCGCGCCCGGATCGGCGATGCCGTCGAGATCTGTAAAGATCTTGAATTTGAGATCGCGATTCTCGGTCGCCGCCTCGATCACGAGCGACGCGCCCTTCGCCGCATTCAGCGACGGCTCGGTCGCGATGCGGCCGAGGATCGCGTCCTTGTCGGCCGCCTGGAGCGTGCCCTTCTTGATCTGTCGATCGAGGTTCGCGCCAATCGTGTTCCTGCCGCGCGCCAACGCGTCGGCCGACACGTCGATCATCGTCACGTCGAATCCGCTCTGGGCGAAGACGTGCGCGATGCCATTCCCCATCTGTCCCGCGCCAACCACGGCCACACGTTCGGCCATCGGTGCTCTCCTATGAGCGGCCGGTCGGCGCGCCTGCTCCCGCGCTCACGACTCCGCCGCGTCTCGCGGCTCGTGCTTGCGCCGCGCGAAAAGGTACACGATACCAGCAGCCATCCCGAGTCCAGCCGGGAGCCCGCCCTCCGGCCCCCATTCCCCACCCGTCGCCCAATCCGGCCCCGCATCAACATAACGGTATCGCGGCGATTCCATGGGAATCCCACTCACCGCCGTGTGAAAGAGCACCGCCATCGTCCAGTTCCACGCGAAATGCGCGAGCCACGCCGCGTAGAGACTGCGCGTCGCGTAGACCACGCCGGCGAGAAAAATTCCCGCCAGCGTCACGAGCCCGATCGACTCGGCGCTCACGCCTTCCGGATTCCAGAGGTGCAGCAGCCCGAAGCCGACGCTCGTCGCGAGAATCGCCCAGCTCCATCCCCACGCATCGCGGAGCACGGCGAGGAGATATCCGCGCGTGAGCAGCTCCTCGAGCAGCGCCGCCGGCACGAGAAAGACGGTCACTCGAATCGCCGCGCCCCACCACGATGCGGGCGCCGCGGGCTGCTCGCGGAGCCAATGCACGCCGATCAGCCCGAGGATCGGCAGCGCGATCGCCCCGCATCCAATGGCGAAGCCCAACGCGAGCGCGCGCGCACGCAGCGATTCCCGTCCGAGCCAGACGTAGCTCCACGGTCGTTTGTCGATCACGTGGAGCATGAACCAGGTGCCGGCGAGGAGACCGACCGCTTGCACGATGTACGCGGTCGTCATGCCGTGCATGCCGACGACGTCGAACGCGAGCGTCATCGCCGGACCGACGGTCGCGACGGCGATGACCATCGCGACCCACGTGGCGAGCAGGAAGAGGAACACGCGCCAGGGCGCTCGAAGCACCCCGGCGTCAGTGAACCAGATCCTGCGCTTGGTCAAGTGCCGCGGCGCGCGCTCCGCGGACCGCTGATCACCGCGGCGACGAACGCCTTCACCAGATCGAGCGCCGCGAACGGCGTGACGCCGAGCTGCACGGCGCGACCGATGCTGCCGCTCAGGATCGAGAGCTGCGCGATGCCGCCGAGGAAAATCACCGCCACACCCGCGCTCGCGGCGAGCCACCGCAGGCCGAGCGACGATGCGCGGCGCGTGAGCGCGCCGGCGACGAACGCCGCGGCCGGGTACGCGATGAGATAGCCGCCCGTCGGTCCAAGGAAGCGCGCGATGCCGGGCGCGCCCATCGGGGTGAACACCGGCAGCCCCGCGGCGCCGGCGGCGAGGTAGAGCAGCATGCTCGCCGCGCCGGCGCGCGGCCCGAGCCACATGCCGGCGAGAATGACGAGCATCGGCTGCAGCGTCACCGGCACCGGCGTCCATGGGAGCGGGATCGCGACCTGCGATGCCGCGGCCACCGCCGCCGCGAACCCGGCGACGCCGAGAATGGTGAGACCGTGATCGTTCGTCTGAAGCCGTGAGGTATTCGTCGTCATGTCAATTCACTCGCGTGACGCTGAGCGCGACCGCGTCGCCACCGCCGAGGCAGAGCGTCGCGAGCCCGCGCTGCTTGTTGCGATCCCGGAGCGCATAGAGAAGCGTGGTGAGCACGCGTGCGCCGCTCGCGCCGATGGGATGGCCGAGGGCGATCGCGCCGCCGTTCACGTTGACGCGGTCCCAATCCCAATTCAACCCCATGCCGTCGGCGATCGCCTGCGACGCGAACGCTTCGTTCGCTTCGATGAGATCGTAATCGCCGATCGCCGTGCCGCTCTTCTTCATGAGATTCTGAACGGCGTGGATCGGTGCGAAGAACAGCTCGCGCGGCTCGACCGCCCCCGTGGCGTACGCGTCGATGCGCGCCAGAATCGTGAGGCCGTGCGCGCGCGCGAATTCCTCCGACGTCACGACGAGCGCCGACGCGCCGTCGTTGAGGCTCGACGCGTTCCCCGCGGTGACTGAGAGCTGGTCGCTCTTCTCCTTGCCGGGAAACGCGGGACGCAGCTTGCCGAGCGACTCGGCGGTTGTGTCTTTCCGCGGGCCCTCGTCGGTGTCGATCGTCGTCGTGCCTTTCCTCCCCTGGATCTGCACGGGCACGATCTCGTCCTTGAACTTGCCGCTCTCGATCGCGCCGACGGCTTTCTGGTGCGACTTGACCGCGAACTCGTCCTGCATCTGCCGCGTGACGCCCGCTTTCTGCGCGGTGTACTCGGCGTGGCTGCCCATGTGCACGTCGCAGAACGAACACCACAGGCCGTCCTTGATCATGCCGTCGACGAGCGTCTGATCACCGAGCTTGACGCCGGCGCGCATTCCATAGTTGTAATAGGGCGCATTCGACATCGACTCCTGGCCGCCGGCGACGACGACCTGCCGGTCGCCCGCCTTGATCGATTGCGCGGCGAGCATCACGGCCTTGAGCCCCGAGCCGCACACCTTGTTGATCGTGAGCGCCGACACGGTCGCGGGCACGCCGGCCTTGAGCGACGCCTGCCGCGCGGGCGCCTGGCCGACGCCGCCTTGGATGACGTTGCCCATGATCACTTCTTCGATCTGCATGAGATCGACGCCGGCGCGCTCGACGGCGGCGCGGATCGCGATGGCGCCGAGCTCCGGCGCCGTGAGCGGCGCGAGTCCGCCGAGGAATTTGCCAATCGGGGTGCGGGCGGCCGAGACGACGACGGCCTGCCGGGATGTATCCGTCATTGCAGCAAGAGCTCCGGAGGAAAGAGGGGCAATGGGAAAATAACGAGAGGAGGGGCTGAGGGCTGAGGGCGAGGCTGGGGGCTGGAGGCGGAGCTGACAGCAAGCCGGCAGTTCCCAGCTCGGCTATTCGCTATCAGCGACAGCTATCAGAGGGATTTGGAAGTGTGTAATGAGATCGGGGGTCGGCTTCCGCTGGCGGTGTACGCGAGTCGAGGCACGACACGAAGGCTGTGCACACCCATTTCCGCATCGATGCTCGGAAATGCCCCGTGGGGTGCAGCACGCGCTCCCATGCAACGCTTCGTTCCGAATTCCTCCGATAGCTGTCGCTGATAGCGAATAGCCGAGCTGGGAGCTGCCAGCTTGCTGTCAGCGCCCTCCCGCCCTCTTGACTTGTCGCACTCTTCCATACAGACTCTCCATAGAACATCTCCCTAGAGAATCTCCCCCATGCCCCGCCTCCCTCTCCTCAAAGGCACCCTCGATCTCCTCGTCCTCCGCGCCCTCACCTGGGCGCCGATGCACGGGTTCGAGATCGTCACCTGGCTCGAGCGCGCCGCCAACGGGCAGCTCGAGCTCGAAGACTCCGCCCTCTATCAGGCCGTGTATCGCCTCGAGGAGAGAGGGTTCCTCGCCGCGGACTGGGGCGTGACCGAGAACAATCGCCGAGCGCGGTACTACAAGATCACCGCCGCCGGACGCGCCCATCTGCGCGCGGAAACCAAGAACTGGATGCAGTACGCCGGCACCGTCACCGCGGTGCTCAGCGCGGGCAAAGACGCGCGGCCGGCGACGGCTGGCGCGTGATCCGCTCCGGCATCCGACGCGTCTTCGCGCTCGCACTGCGCCGGCGCGACCAGTGGGAGCGCGACGTCGAAGACGAGATCAAGCTGCACCTCGCGCTCCGCGCCGAGCAGTTGGCCGCCGAGGGGCGGTCGCCCGATGATGCCTATGCCGAGGCGGTGCGCCGCTTCGGTCCACTCACCGAATCACGCGCGCGGCTCGTCGAGGCCGCGCGGCAACGGGAGCGCAACATGGCTCGCACGGAATTTTTCGCCGATCTCCGCCAGGATCTCAGGTTCGCGCTGCGCACGCTCGGCCGGCAGCGCGGCTGGACGACGGTGACGATCCTGACGCTCGCCCTCGGCATCGGCGCGACGACCGCGGTGTTCAGCGTCGTGAGCCCGTTGATGCTCCATCCACTCAGCTATCCACACTCGGACCGCATCGTCTTCGTCAATCAGCAGCCGGCCGGCGGCAATAATACCGGCATTCGCGTGACGATCACGCCGTCCATGCCCGTCGTCCGCGCGTGGCAGCAGAGCGCGCACAGCTTCGAGCAGATCGAAGCGTACGCGATGTCGCCGATGTCGATGGAAACCACGTCGGGCGAACCGTCGGTGATTCAGACGGTGAGCGTCTTCCCGACGTTCACGTCGTTCGCGGGGACGCAGCCGCTGCGAGGCCGCATGTTCACCGACGCTGAGATCCACGCACGCGAGAAGGTCGCGCTGCTCGGCGAGGGGTTCTGGCGCGAGCGACTCGGCGGCGATCCGTCGGTGATTGGCAAACGCATCACGCTGGATGACACCGCGTTCACGGTGATCGGGATCATGCCGGCGAGCGTCGACGCACCGGGCATTCACGCGCAGCCGTCGGACGTGTGGCTGCCGCTGGACATTCACAACGATCGTCGCGGCGGCCAGGTCGTGGCGCGACTCCGGCCGCACGTCGACATCGGCACGGCGCGAGCGGAGCTCGATTCGATTTACAAGCGCGACCCGTCACACGGCGCCGCGATGTTCCAGTTTCGGACCGTGATCACCACGCCGGGCGAACAGGTGTCGTTCCGCGAATCACTGATCGTGCTCGTGGTGGCGGTGGCGCTCGTGCTGCTCGTCGCGTGCGCGAACGTGGCGCATCTCTTGATCGCGCGCGCCACGACGCGGCGGCGCGAGATGGCCATTCGCGCCGCACTCGGCGCCGCGCGCGGGCGACAAATGCGGCAACTGATCACCGAGAGCTTGCTGCTCGCGTTCGGTGGAGCGATTGCGGGCGTGCTGCTTGGCTGGATCGGCTTGCACCTGCTCGTGGCGATGCGCCCGCGCGAGCTGGACGCGCTCCATGCCGCGCACCTCGACGGAACGACGCTCGCCATCGCGATCGGGGTGATGATCGTGAGCGGGATCGTGTTCGGTCTCATCGGCACGGTGCAGAGCGCGCGGGCCTCGACGCACGATACGCTCAAGGCGGGATCGGTGGCGCTCAACGGAACGAGCCGCGCCCGGGGCCGCGCCGTATTGATCGTGAGCGAGATGGCGCTCTCCGCGGCGCTGCTCGTCATGGCCACGCTGCTCATCCGGAGCGTGGTGAACATGCAGCGCGCCGATCTCGGATTTCAGCCGCAAGGGTTGTACAGCGTGACGCTGCATCCGCTCAAAGGCGATATCACGTCCAAGCCTCGAGCCGCCGCGATCCTGCGCGATCTCACGACTCGGCTCGCGAGCATGCCGGGCGTGCGCGGCGTCGCGGTCGCGAGCTATCCACCGGGGACGCGGGCATTTCTCATCGGGCGGCTCGAAGTGGAGGGCGAGACGCCCTCGGGAAGCACGACCGCGTTCATCGACGACGGCGAAGTCGCGCCGAATTACTTCCGCGTGATGCGCATCCCGCTCGTCGCGGGCACGCTCTTCACGGATACCACGAGCAAGTCGCGCGAGGTGTTGATCAACGCTGGATTCGCGCGGAGCCATTGGGGCCGCACGTCGGCAATCGGGCATCGCGTTCGCGTCGGGCCCTATGTGGACGCGCAGTGGTACACGATCGTCGGCGTCGTCTCGGACGTGAAGACGAGTGGTCCCGGCACGGAGTCCAACGCGCCGATGCTCTACTTCCCGTGGACCGAGCCGGCGGATTCCACCGCGCCTCCCGAGCTCCCGGCGCTGCTCGTGCGGGCCGATCCCGGCACCCCGATGCAGGCGCTCGTGACGACCGCCTCGCGTGAGGCGGGAGTGCGGGGAACACCGCAGGTCGACGACGTCGTGCACACGATCCGCGGCGCGATCGCGGGCGGGCGATACATCATGCTGCTCCTCACGATCTTCGCGCTGATGGCGGTCGTGCTCGCGAGCGTCGGCCTGTACGGCGTCATGGCGTATACGGTCTCGCAGCGCACGCGGGAGATCGGCGTGCGCATCGCGTTGGGCGCGCCGCGCTCGACGATCGCGCGTGGGATCCTCGTGCGCGGTGTGCTGCTCGCGATCGTCGGAGCGGTGATCGGCCTGGCCGGCGCGCACTGGGCCACGCGCCTCGTCCAGAGCTCGCTCTACGGCGTCACGCGGAGCGACCCGTGGTCGCTGGCCGCGGGCGTGGTCGTGCTCGCGGCGGCGGCGCTGCTGGCGTGCATCGTTCCGACGCGGCGCGCGCTGGCCGTCGATCCGATGACGGCCATTCGGGCGGACTGACTATTTCTCGCGGGTCCAGAGGAGCAGCGCCCCGCAGCGGCTGGAGGTGTGCGCGAACGCGATGGGCAGCATGTCGCTGTCGGGGTACCACTCGACGCCGGCGAGATCAGAAATGTTGAATTCTGAAAGATTGAACGCGATCTGGGTGTTCGCGGCGCCGCCGGATGTGCCGTCGCGAACGCCGAAGACGGACTTCGGATGGATCGGATGCGCGGCGGGGTCGGGCGTGGGCGTCGGACTCAGCGGGACGCCGTCGAGAAAGACCTGCGGCGGCAGACCATTCGCGCAGCGCGGCGACCGCTGGAGGTACGCGGAGCTCGCCGTGCCCCGCGTGATAATCACACCAGGCTTGGTCGAGAGCACGCTCGCGAGCTGCCGCCCCTCATTCTTGCGCAGGGTCGCTTCGTCGATGAAGTAGCCGTCCTCGGTCTTCATCCGTTCCTGAAAACCTCGAAGATTCGGCGAGATGTACGTCGTCGCCGAATCGCGCGTGACCACCTTCGGCAGCTCGGCCACCCGTGTGAGCATGATCGTGAGCGGCGTCGTGTCGGCGGGGGAGATCCGCACGGTCAGGGTTTGCGCCGCGTACCCGATTTTCTGGAGGCGAACCAGCGATCCGCCGTCCGGCAGGAAGTCGAGCGAGACGGTGCCGGTGCGCGTCGTCAGCGCGGAGTTGCCGTTGAGGATGTCGAGCACCCGCACGCCGTCGATCGGTTCGCCCGAGGTTTGGTCGAACACGCCGAGCACGCGGCCGCGGTAGCGCGGGACCGTGTCCGTCTGGGCGCCGCAGATCGAAACAAAAGCGACCGCGAGCAGCGGCGCCAGCCAGGCGGATCTCATCGCTCGCGCGTCCACAGCATCAGCGCGCCACACCGTCCGGACGTGTGCGAGAACTCCGCGGGTACGGTCGTTCCGTCCGGGTACCACTCGATGCCGGCGAGATCAGAGATGTTGAAATCCGCAAGATTGAACGGCAGCAGATCAGGATCGTCCGGACTCTCCGCCGTCTTCATGCCGAACACGGTTCTCGAGTTCGCCTTCGTGGCACCGATCTGGGCGGGGTCGTCCGTCTTGAGCGGTGAGAGCGCGACGCCGTCGAGGTAGACCTGCGGCGGTCCGCCGTTCGCGCAACGCGGCGAACGCCAGATGTACGCGGAGCTCGACATTCCCCGGTGGATCTGCACGCCGGGCTTGGTCATCAGCAGATTCGCCACGCTGCGCCCATCGTTTTTTCGCAGCGTCGCTTCGTCGATGAAATATCCGCTCTCCGTCTTCATGCGACTGGCGAAGCCGCGCAGCCGGGGCGACAGATACTTCGGCGAGGAATCCGTCGTGACGACTTTGGGCAGCTCGGCCACGTGCGACATCATGATCGTCAGCGGCGCCGTGTCGGCGGGCGAGATCTTCACCATGAACGTCTGCGTCGCGAAGCCAATGTGCTGCAGCCGCACCATCGAGCCGCCGTCGGGTAGAAACGCCAGCGAAACGGTGCCCGTCTTGGTGGTGACCGCGGAGACGCCATTGAGCACATCGAGGACGCGCACGCCCTCGAGCGGCTCACCGGATTGATCGTCGAACACGCCGAGTACGCGGGTGCGATATCGGGACGGCGGCTTGGCGCTCGACGTGTCCTGCGCGCCGAGTCGGCCGCTGAGTGGTGCGGCGAATGTGGCAGCGAGCAGCAACGATCGAATCGTGAGACGCGACGCGAACCACTGCATACCACCCTCCGTTTTCACGCGCCGTTCGGCGCGGCAATCGAGACGATCTACACCGCGTGCGCCGACAACGTGAGCGCGCGGCTGCGATTCTCTTCTGCCACTCGTGATACGAATACGTCGAGTGGCACGGAGTTCGGCTTCTGCTCTTTGCCGGCTCCGCGCACGTTGACCGCGACGGTCCCCTGCTCCGCTTCCCGCCGTCCGACGACCACCATGTACGGCACCTTCATGCGCGCGCCTTCGGCGATCCGGTACTTGAGCGTCTCCGAGCGAGCATCCAAATGAACGCGCACTCCGGAGTCGTGCAACGCGGCCGTCACCTGCTCGGCGTACGCCTTGTAGTCGTCGGTGATTGGAAGCACGCGCACCTGCTCGGGTGCGAGCCAGACCGGGAACGCGCCGGCGAAATGTTCGATGAGAATCGCGATGAAGCGCTCGAGCGAGCCGCTCACGGCGCGATGGATCACCACCGGACGATGCGCCTCGTTGTCGTCGCCGACGTAGGTGAGGTCGAACCGTTCCGGCGCGTTGTAGTCGAGCTGAATCGTGCCGAGCTGCCACGGGCGCCCGATTGAGTCGGTCACGTCGAAGTCGATCTTGGGCCCGTAGAACGCGCCGTCGCCCGGTTTGAGCTCGTACTCCATTCCCGTCGCCTCGAGCGCCGCTCTGAGCGCGCCTTCGGCGCGATCCCAGAGCTCGTCGGTCCCGATGCGCACCTCCGGCCGCGTCGCGAACTTGAGGCGCGCCGAGAGGCCGAAGGTCTGGTAGTAGTCGAGGATGAAGCGCAGCAGGAAGTGCACCTCGTCCGTGATCTGATCCTCGCGGAGGAAGACGTGGCAGTCGTCCTGCTGGAACTGCCGCACGCGCGTGAGCCCGGAGAGCGCGCCGGTCACCTCGTTCCGGTGCAGCACGTCGAACGTGACGTACCGGAGCGGCAGCTCGCGATATGAGTGTTTTTTAGTTAAATAAAGCAAATAATGCGACGGGCAGTTCATGGGCTTGAGCGAGAAGTCGTGCTCCCCGGTCTCGTTGTCGAGGACGAGGAACATGTTCTCCTTGTACTTGCCCCAATGCCCGGAGATCTCCCACAGCCCCTTGTTGTACATGAGGGGCGTCTTGATCTCCTTGAAATCATCGTGCTGGCGCGCCCGGATGAAATCATGGATCGCGTTGAACAGCGTCGTGCCGCGCTCGGTCCAGAACACGGCGCCGGGCGCGAACGGGTGCATCATGAACAGGTCGAGCTGCTTGCCGAGCACGCGGTGATCGCGCTTCTTCGCCTCCTCGATGCGCGCGAGGTACGCGTCCAGCTCGTCCTTCTTGAAGAAGGCCGTGCCGTAGATGCGCTGGAGCATCTGCCGCCTGGAGTCGCCGCGCCAGTACGCGCCCGCCGTGTGCGTGAGCTTGAAGTGCTTGAGCCGCGACGTGTCGGGAACGTGCGGCCCGCGACAGAGATCGATGAACGGACCGTCCGTGTAGGTCGAGATGATCTCGTCCTCACCGAGCTCCGACAGGCGCTCGAGCTTGAGCGGATCGTCGGCGAAGCGTTTCTGCGCTTCGCCGCGATTCACCTCGTCGCGGACGAACGGATACTTCTCCGCCGCGACCTTCCGCATCTCGGTCTCGAACGCGGCGAGGTCCTCGGGCGTGAATGGTTCCGCGACCTCGAAGTCGTAATAGAATCCGTCCTCGATCGCGGGACCGAAGCCGATCTTGGCCTCGGGACGAATGCGCCGGACGGCGGTTGCAAGGATGTGCGCCGCGGAGTGACGGAGCACGTCGAGCGACGGCGCGTCCTTTTCCGTGAGCACGCGAAAGCTGCCGCCGGAGCGGAGCGGCGTCACGAGATCCTGAATGCGTCCGTCGACCTGGACCGCGACGGCGGCCTGCAGCAGACGCTCACCGATGGACTTGACGACGTCCGACGGGAGCGTGCCCGCCGGGACGTGACGCTCAGACCCGTCGGGCAGCGTCAAAGTGAGCGTGGATTCGGCTTCGGCTGGACGATCGATCATGTGATTCGGACGTGCTACAGATGGCCTTGTTCTTGCACCGCGACGAGCGTTGGAACTCGCGCGTTCGATCCGCGTAACTTATCATTTTGCAATAACCTCCGCCACAGGGCTCACACTCCATGTCACCGTTCCGCTATCGTGACGAAGAGTCGTCATCCACGGGCACGATCGTCGGCGTCTTGGTCGGTGCGCTCGCTGGATTCGCGGCCGGCATGTTCGTCGCCCAACGCGTGGGCGGCTTGAACGGCTTGCGCTCGAAGATTGCCCGTCGTCGACACGCTCGCCCCGAGGAGCAGTTGCGGGGCGCGCACGGCGTGATGGATGAAGAAGAAGAGTTCGAGGAGTACCCCGAGGACGAGCTCGAGGCGGAAGACTACGACGAGTCGCTCGAGGAGCGCGTGCTCGAGGCGTTCCGCAACGATCCCATTCTCGCCGAGCGTGCGATCGATATCGGCTCGATCGCGAACGGCGTGATCGAGCTCGCGGGTTGGGTCGAAGACGAAGCGGAGTCGCGCCACGCGGTGACGATCGCGCGCGGCGTGCCGGGCGTGGACACGGTCGTGAATCGCATCGCGATCGGCGACGATGAGGAGCGCTTCGAGCGCGCCGCGCAGCGCGTGCGCGAGGGCGATCCGGCGCTGACCGAGGCGCGGTGGGAGGGGAGCCGCGTCGGGACGGGCCGTCCGCGACAGGGGCAATCCGATCAACCCGGGCGCCATGCGGATCCGAAGGTCGTGCTGGAGGAGCGCTGGAATCGCGCCGACGAAGCGATCCGCAATGCGGCGGATGACACCGAAGGGACGGCCGAGCGCCGGAGTCGCAGCGCGAAGCGCGCGGTGCGTGGCGATCGGACCGGCGGCGCACCGGTTGCGCCGAGTGGCGTGCCGAAAGCGGATCACGTCGCGAACCCGACCGCGGAGCCGGAAGACACGACCGGCGCTCCGGACGTCGAGCGCGGCGATCGATTCTAGTCGTCAGTCGCGAGTTGTGAGATTCGAGGCCGCGTTCGCGCGGCCTTTTTTTCTTGCCGAGGTGAGTCGCGGTGCTCGGGGCCGGGGTGACCTTCGGCGACGAGGCAGAACTGACACTGATCGTGTCAGTTCTGCCATCCGCTCGCCTACGGCCACCCCGGCCCCTGCGCGCCTTGTCGCGCGACGAACGCCAGACGCAGTTGCGCCGTCACCTGAAGCCTCCCGCCGCGGCGTTGTAAATTTCCGTGATCATGGCACTTCCCGACCGCTACGACTTCGCGAGCTCCGACCCCGAGATTTACCGCGCCTGGATCGAGGGCGGGTGCTTTCACGCGCGCGCCGAGCACTCCGCGCGCGTCGGCGGCGCGCGCGAGCCGTACACGATCGTGATGCCGCCGCCGAACGTCACGGCGATCCTGCACGTCGGGCATGGACTCAACAACACGGTGCAGGACGTGATCGTGCGCTGGGCGCGCATGAAAGGCGCCGAAGCGCTGTGGGTGCCGGGCACGGACCACGCGGGCATCGCGACTCAGAACGTGATCGAGAAGCAGCTCACGGTGGAAGGCAAGACGCGCTTCGATCTCGGTCGCGAGTCATTCGTGCGGCGCACCGAAGCGTTCGTGACGGAGACCGGCGGCACCATTCTCCAGCAACTGCGCGCGATCGGCGCGTCGGCCGACTGGAGCCGTACCGCGTACACGCTCTCGCCCGAGCTCTCGCGCGCCGTGCGTGAAGCGTTCGTGCGGCTGTACGAGCGCGGGTTGATCTACCGCGGCTACCGCGTGATCCACTGGTGCCCGCGCTGTCTCACGTCGCTGAGCGACGAAGAGGCCGAGTTCCAGGATGAGGCGGGAAAGTTGTATCACATCGGGTATCCGGTGGCGGCCGGCGAAGGCCGGCTGCTCATCGTCGCAACCACGCGCCCCGAGACGATGCTCGGCGACGTCGCGGTCGCGGTGAACCCCGACGATCCACGATACCGCGATCTGATCGGCAAGCATGTGGTGCTGCCGATCGTGAATCGCGAGATCCCGATCATCGCCGACGAATACGCCGATCCGGCCTTTGGCACCGGCGTCGTGAAGATCACGCCGGCGCACGACGCGAACGACTTCGAGGTGGGCAAACGCCATCGTCTCGCGATGCCGATCGTGATCGACGAGCGCGGCGAATTACGCGAGGTGAAGGACGCCGACGGCCGCGTGCCGGCGGAGCTCGTCGGCGTCGATCGATTCGCCGCGCGCGAGCGGATCGTGGAACGGCTGCGCGAGACGGGCGCGCTGCAGAAAGTGGAGAATCACCGTCACGCGGTGCGGCACTGCTACCGGTGCGACACCGTGGTCGAGCCGCGCCTCTCGGACCAGTGGTTCGTGAAGATGGAGCCGCTCGCCCGCCCCGCGCTCCAGGCGGTGCGCGACGGCGCGATCCGCATCCTGCCCGAGCGGTGGGAAGCGGTGTACGTGAACTGGCTCATGAACATCCGCGACTGGAACATCTCGCGGCAGCTCTGGTGGGGCCACCGCATACCAGTTTGGTACTGCGAGAACTGTGATGGCGCGAACGGCGTGATCGTGAGCCGCGACGACCTCGCCGCCTGCCCGCACTGCGGCGGCCCGGTGCGGCAGGACGAGGACGTGCTCGACACCTGGTTCTCGTCCTGGCTCTGGCCGATCTCCACGCTCGGCTGGCCCGACGAGCAGTCGCCGGATCTGGCGGCGTTCTACCCGACGGACACGCTCGTCACCGCGCCCGAGATCCTGTTCTTCTGGGTCGCGCGGATGATCATGTCGGGCTACGAGTTCATGGGACGGTCGCCGTTCCACACGGTGTACCTGCACGGCACCGCGCGCGACACGCAGCATCGCAAGATGTCCAAGTCGCTCGGAAACGGCATCGATCCGCTCGACGTCGTGCAGCTGTACGGCGCAGACGCGCTGCGCTGGACGTTGATCGCGGGCATGGGCATGGGCTCGGACGTGATCCTCGATCCGAACGACATCGACAAGTCGTTCGCCACGGGGCGCAACTTCGGCACGAAGCTCTGGAACATCGGGCGATTCCTGCTCGACCGCGTCGGCGACGATCCGGTCGCGGCGATCGAGACGATCGATCGCGTGTCGCTGACGCGCGCCGACGAGTGGATCCTCTCGCGCCTGGATGCCGCGACCGGCGAATGCGACCGCGCGCTCGGCCCGCTCCAGGCGACGGCGGCGCACGATTCGCCCGACGCCCGCGTCTGGCGCGACAACGAGCGCGCGGCGGGGCTGCGGCTCAACGAGTACGCCGAGACCGCGCGGCGGTTCGTCTGGAACGAATTAGCGGATTGGTATTTGGAATCTCTGAAAGGCCGGCTGGACGCCCCCGGCGCCGACCGTGAGACGGCGCGCGCGGTTCTCGTGCACGCCTTCGATCACGCGCTCCGGCTGCTGCATCCCATCGTGCCGTTCGTCACCGAGGCGATCTGGCAGAAGCTGCCGGGCCGCGCGCGGGGCGAGTTCCTCGCCACGGTGGCATGGCCGGCGCGGCGCACGACCGCGAACGAGCGCGCGGCCGCCGACTTCGAGCTCATTCGCGAGGCGGTCCTCGCCGTGCGGCAGATTCGCAGCGACAACGCCGTTCCCCCCGGCAAGATGATCGACATCGTGGTGCGGCCAAGCGGCCCGCCGACTCGAGCATTGTTCGAAGACGAGGCGGCGGCGCTCGGACGCCTGTCGCGCGCGCAGGTGCGGGTCGCCGACGGCGCGGCACATGGCGCAGCCGAAGGCGCCGCCGCGCACGCGGTGCTCACCGGGGGCACGGAGATCATCGTGCCGCTCGCCGGCCTGATCGACGTCGACAAGGAATGCGCACGGCTCCGCTCCGAAGTCGCGGAGTTGGAAAAGCAGATCGCCGCGCGCGAGGGGCGCCTGAGCAATGCGAAATACGTGCAGCGCGCGCCGCCCAATGTGGTGGCGAGCGACCGCGCGATCCTCCAGGAGATGAAGGGCAAGCGCGAGCAACTCGTCGACAAGGTGCGGACATTGTGCGGCGCTTAATCGCGTTCATCGCGGCGGCGATCGGCGTCGCTTGCGCATCGGCGGGTGCTCCGCCCGGCGGCCCGGAGCGCCGCGTTCCACCGGCGATCGTGAGCATCACCCCCGACTCGGGGGCGATCAACGTCAAGGCGAAGAACGTGGTCATTCGCTTCGACGAGGTGGTGAGCGATCGGCCGGCGGGAAGCGCCGCGCAGCTCGATCAGACGGTGCTCATCTCGCCGCGCAACGGCGAGGCGGTGGTGTCGTGGCATCGCACGCACATCGACGCGCATCCACGGAACGGCTTCCGGCCGAACACCGCGTACCGCGTCACGCTGCTGCCGGGGATCGTCGACCTGCGCGGAAACGTGATCAAGGAGCCGCGCTCGATCGTGTTCTCCACCGGCGCCGCGTTTCCGCGCTTCGGAATCGTCGGGCAAGTCTTCGATTGGAATCTGCAGCGGCCGGCGATCGGCGCCTACGTCGAGGCGATCTCGCATCCGGACACCGCGACGGTCTATCTGGCGTCCACGGATTCGATCGGCCAGTTCGAGATCGGACCGATGCCCGCGGGGACGTACACCGTGCGCGCGCTGATCGACAAGAACTCGAATCATGTCGTCGACCGCGGCGAGCCGTGGGACAGCGCCACCGTCACCATCACCGAGACGCGGCCGACGGTCGAGCTGGACGCGATCGAGCGCGACTCCGTGCCGGCGTTCATCGAGAGCGTCGACATGCTCGACAGCGTCGCGCTCGCCGTGCACTTCGACAAACCGCTCGATCCGCGCATTCCGCTGCAGCCCGCGCTCGTCCGAGTGCAGCGCGCTGATTCCTCCGAGCTCCAGGTCGCGAGCGTGCAGTGGCTCGGCGCGTATCAACATGCGCGCGCCGCGCAGGATTCAGCGCGGCGCGCGGATTCCATCAAGGCCGCGGCGAAGACGCCCGCCGCGACACCACCGCGCCCCGCTCCGCCGCCAACCGCGTCGGCGCGTGCACTGCCGCCACCGCCCAAGCCGCGCGCACCGCCGCCGGAGCGCGCGATCGCGATCCTGCTCTCGACCACGACGCCGGTGAAGCCCGGGAGCACCTACGTGCTCACCGCGCGTGGGATGCGCAATCTGGTCGGACACGACACGGTGCTCACGCGCCGCTTCACCCCGCCGCGTCCGGCGCCGAAGGACACGTCGCACGCGAAGACGGATTCGCTGAAGGCGAAGCCCGACACCGCGCACCCGCCGGCCGCGCCGGTGCGGAAGCCGCCGCGGTGACCGGGATGACCGGGATGCACACGTGAGCGACGCGCGCCGTGCACTGCCCAGCGTGAACGCGCTGCTCGAGAGCGAAGCGCTCCGACCGGTGCTCGAGCGCGCGCCGCGCGGGGTGGTCGTCGACGCGGTCCGCCGCACGATCGACGCGGCGCGCACCGCGCCGGCGAGCGTCCCGCGCGACGACACGGCGTGGGCCGCCGCCGTCGCGGAGGCCGTGGATGCATCGACGCGGCCATCGCTGCGACCGGTGATCAACGCGACCGGCGTCGTGCTGCACACGAACCTGGGGCGGGCGCCGCTCGCGCACGCGGCGATCGAGGCCATCGCGCGCGTGGCGTCCGGCTTCTCGAATCTCGAATATGATATCGCTCATGGCGCGCGCGGGTCGCGGTACACCCATTGCGCGGCGCTGTTGCGCGAGCTCACCGGCGCCGAGGATGCGCTCGTCGTCAACAATGGCGCGGCGGCGCTGGTGCTCGTGCTCAACACGCTCGCGGCGCGCCGCGAAGCGGTCGTATCGCGCGGCGAGCTGATCGAGATCGGCGGGAGCTTCCGGATCCCCGACATCATGGAAAAGAGCGGCGCGCGACTCGTCGAAATCGGGACGACGAATCGCACACACGTCGACGACTACCGGCGCGCGCTGACGTCCGAGACCGGCGTGCTGCTCAAGGTGCATCGGAGCAACTTCGCGGTCGAAGGATTCGTCGCCGAGGCGACCGCGGCGGAGTTGGCATCGGTCGCCCGCGACCGCGAGCTTCCGCTGCTCCACGACCTCGGTAGTGGACTCCTCCTCTCGCTCGCCGACTATGGGCTCAGCGGCGAGCCGACGGCGCGCGACGCGCTGCGCGCCGGGGCCTCCGTGGTCACCATGAGCGGCGACAAGCTGCTCGGCGGCCCGCAGGCCGGGATCGTGCTCGGCACACACGACATCATCGATCGCGTGCGCAAGAATCCACTCACGCGCTCGTATCGCGTCGACAAGCTCACGCTCGCGGCGTTGGAGGCGACGCTCGCGCTCTGTCGCGAGCCGGAGCGCGCCATGCGCGAGATCCCCGTGCTCGCGCAACTCACTACGGATCGCGACGCACTGCGCGTCCGCGCGGAACGCATCGCGCGGCAGCTCGCCGGCGCGCCCGTCCGCGTCGACGAAAGCGACGCGAGCGTCGGCGGCGGCGCGTTCCCGACGGCGCGCATCGCGTCCATCGCGCTCTCGATCGGCGGAGACGCGACGACGATCGAACGCCGCCTGCGCGAGGGCGATCCCACAGTCGTGGCGCGCGTGCGCGACGGCCGCGTGCTGCTCGATCTCCGCACGATCTTCCCGGCCGAAGACGAGCGCGTCGTCACGGCGATTCGCGCGGCGCTCGCATGAGCAGCCGCCCCGCCGCGTTTCTCGATCGGGACGGCACGATCATTCACGACGCGAGCTACGTGCGCGACCCGGACGACGTCGTGCTGCTCGACGGCGCCGCGGACGCGATCAAGGAGCTCAACGCGCGCGGCATCGCGGTGATCGTCGTGACGAATCAATCCGGGATCGCGCGCGGCTGGCTCACGCGCGCGGACTACGAGCTGGTGCACGCTCGGCTCCAAGCGCTCCTCGCCGAGGAAGGCGCTCGCCTCGACGCGGCGTACGTGTGCCCGCATCATCCGGACATCAGCGGTCCGTGCGACTGCCGCAAGCCTGGGCTCGCGCTCTACCGGCAGGCGATCGCGGAGCACGGACTCGACGCGGCACAGTCGCTCTTCACCGGCGATCGCTGGCGCGACGTCGCGCCGGCGAAGGATCTCGGCGGCCTCGGCATCCTCCTCGACGTCGCGTCGACGCCGGCCGAAGATCACAAGCGTGCGCGGGTCGAGGGCGCGCTCACGGCGGGTTCGCTCCGCGAGGCCGTCGACCGGTATCTCGCGATGCTTCCCGCGCGTTCCGGCGGGCAATAGAATCCGCGCGATGAGATCCCGGATCGCGGTACTGGCATCGGGCGGCGGGACGAATCTCCAAGCGATTCTCGACTATCTCGAGGCGATCGGCGACCGGCGAAGCGGCGACGTGGTGCTCGTCGCGAGCAATCGTCGCGACGCCGGCGCGCTCGACCGGGCGCGCTCGCGCGGGATCGCGACCGCGGTTCTCGCGGGGGCGCCGCGCGCCGATGCGCCGGCGCTCGGCGCGGTGCTGGCCGAGCAGCGCATCGATCTCGTCGTGCTCGCGGGATATCTCAAGCTCATTCCCGCCGATGTGATCGACGCGTACACCGGACGCATCGTGAACGTCCACCCTGCGCTGCTGCCGGCGTTCGGCGGCCCCGGGATGTACGGCCAGCGCGTGCATCAGGCGGTGATCGAATCGGGAGCGCGCGTCACCGGCGTGACCGCGCATTTCGTCGATCGGGAATACGATCGCGGCCGGATCATCGCGCAGTGGCCGGTGCCGGTGTTCGCGGGCGACGACGCCGCGTCGCTCGCCGCGCGCGTGCTGCGCGTGGAGCACTTGCTCTTTCCGCGCGTGGTCGACGCGGTCGCCGGCGGCCGCGTCACGCTCGCGAACTGCGCCACCGCGGCCGAGCGCTCGCTGCTCGACGCGCGCCCGGCGTTCACGCTCTTTCCTCATGAGAATTCTCGCTTGGCCGAGAACATGGAATTGGTCCTCGGCTGCTGACATTTCACCACGCTCACCGAACACATGCCCCGCGCTCTCCTCTCGGTATCCGACAAGACTGGCCTGATCGATTTCGCACGCGGACTCGCCGAGCTGGGGTGGGAGCTCGTCTCCACCGGCGGCACGGCGAAGGTGCTCCGCGACGAGGGACTGTCGGTGGTCGACGTCGCCGATGTGACGGGCTTCCCGGAGATGATGGACGGCCGCGTGAAGACGCTGCACCCCGCCGTGCACGGCGCGCTGCTCGCCCGCCGCGACGTGCCCGAGCACATGGACGCGCTGCGTGAGCATCAGATCACGCCGATCGATCTCGTCGCCGTGAATCTCTACCCATTCCGGGAGACGATTGCCAGGAAGAACGTGACCGACGAACAGGCGATCGAGAACATCGACATCGGCGGCCCGAGCATGCTCCGCTCGGCGGCGAAGAACTTCGAGTCCGTGTGGGTGATCGCCGATCCGACCGACTACGGCCGCGTGCTCGCCGCGCTCGAGGCGCACGACGACGATCACGATCTGCGCAAGCTGCTCGCCGGCAAGGTGTACGCGCACACGGCGTCGTACGACGCGGCAATCGCCGCGTGGTTCGCGCTCCAGCGCAACGACAAGTTTCCGCAGACGATCGTCGTCTCGTTCGACCGCGCGCAGTCGCTGCGCTACGGCGAGAACCCCGGTCAGGCGGCCGCGTTCTACGCCGAGCGGCCGGGCGCGGGCCTCGCCGGACTCACGCAGCGCGGTGGCAAAGAACTCTCATTCAATAATCTACTGGATCTCGAGGGCGCGCTGCTCGCCGTCGATCCGTTCGCCGGCGAGACGGCCTGCGCGATCGTGAAGCACACGACGCCGTGCGGGCTGGCGATCGGAGCGTCCGCGATCGACGCGTACAAGAAGGCGTTGTCGTGCGATCCCGTCTCGGCGTTCGGCTCCGTCATCGCGTTCACCGTGCCCGTCGACGACGAGACGGCGAACGCGGTCGCGAGCCTCTTCGTCGAATGCATCGTGGCGCCCGAGTTCAGCGAGGGCGCGGTCGAGATTCTTGGCCGCAAGCGAAACCTGCGCGTGCTCGTCGGGCGCGCGACGTGGGGCAATCGCGCGACCAATCTCGATTACAAGCGCGTCCGCGGCGGCGTCCTCGTCCAGGAGCGTGCGGCGACCATCGTGAACACGGACGACTGGACGGTGGTGACGACGCGCCAACCCACGCCGGAGGAATCCCGCGACCTGCTGTTTGCGTGGAAGGCGGTTGCCTCGGTGAAATCGAATGCGATCGTGCTCGCGCGCGACGGGATGACGATCGGGATCGGTGCCGGCCAGATGTCACGCGTGGACGCGGCATTTCTCGCCGTGCACAAGGCGGAGCTGGCGAGCCACCCGACTCAGGGCGCGGTACTCGGCTCCGATGCATACTTCCCGTTCCGCGACGGCGTGGATCAAGCCGCCGACGCCGGTGTCTCGGCGATCGTGCAGCCCGGCGGCTCCGTGCGTGATCCCGAGGTCATCGCCGCGGCCAACGAGAAAGGTTTGGCGATGCTGTTCACGGGGCAGCGGCAGTTCCGGCATTAAGGAAACGCTGGCTAGAAAAAGCCTTCGCGTCACACCATGTTTCATGTCTTCCCCGCCCCGCCCGCCTGAGCGGGGCGCTTGCTGTCAGCTACATCCCGGATCGCAATGGCGACCTCAACGTCCATAGAGCTCGACTATCGGCCGTCCTACCGCGCAGCGGTGATCGTGTCGCTCGCGACGCTCGTGCTGTACCTCCTCACGCTCGCCCCGTCGACGGCGATGTGGGACACGAGCGAATACATCGCCGCGGCGTACACCCTCGGCCTCCCGCACCCGCCGGGCAACCCGCTCTTCGTCATTCTCGGCCGCGTGTTCTCGATCCTGCCGATCGCGAGCTCGGTGGCCGTACGCATCAACATTCTCGCGGCCATTTGCAGCGCGGTGTCGGCGGGCATGTGGTTCCTCGTCACCGAGCGCGTGCTCGTGGGCTGGTTCGAGGCGCGGTGGCAGCGCATCCTTGGCGGCGTGCTCGGCGCGCTGATCGGCGCGACGGCGTTCACGGTGTGGAACCAGTCGGTGGTGAACGAGAAGGTGTACACCGTCTCGCTCGTCGGGCTGGCGGTGGTGTCGTGGCTGATGATCCGGTGGTCGGACGATCCCGACGGGCGCCGCGCGGACCGGTTGCTGGTCCTCGTCGCGTATCTCTGCGGCCTCGGATACGCGAACCACATGGCCGGCATGCTGCCCGCGCCGGCGGTGGCGCTCGCCGTGCTCGTGCAGCGGCCTCGGACGATCATGCGGTGGAAGCTCCTGCTCGCGTGCGCGGGCGCGATCGTGCTCGGGCTCACGCCGTTCGCCACGCAGCCCATTCGCGCGGCGTACTTCCCGGCGATCAACGAAGGCGAGCCCACGGCGTGCCGCACGAAGCTCGAGCTGTCGTGCACCTTCTCGAAGGGCACGTACGACGCGTTCATGTACAACTTCAATCGCGGCCAGTACGGCAAGCCGGCGCTGGGCGACCGCCAGGCTTCGCTCGGCGACCAGATCGGCATGTGGTGGCTGTACTTCAAGTGGCAGTGGATCCGCGACGCGCACGAGCAGCACGGGTTCGCGCAGGCGATTCTCGCCGCGGCGTTCCTCGTGCTCGGGCTCTTCGGCGGCTACGTGCACTTCCAGCGCGACCGACGAAGTTTCTGGTATTTCGGCGCGCTGATGTTTACAGTTACGTTATTATTGATATATTATTTGAACTTCAAGCTCGGCGCGTCCCAGGACCCCAGCTCGCCCAATCCGCACGAGGTCCGCGACCGCGACTACTTCTTCATCTGGAGCTTCTCGGCGTGGGGCGTCTGGGCCGCGCTCGGCCTGCTCTGGGTCTGGGAGTCGGTCGCGTCGCTGTTCGGCACGCGGACCATCAAGGTGGGACGCGAGTCCGTGCTCGCGCCGAAGAAGGAAGGTTGGGCCTATGGCTCGCCGGTTCTGATCCTCGCGATCATCCCGCTGTTCGCGAACTGGCACTGGGCGTCGCGCGCCGGCCATCGCGACACCGGTGATTTCGCCGCCGATCTGCTCAATTCCGTCGAGCCGTACGGCGTCCTCGTCACCGTCGGCGACAACGACACCTTCCCGCTCTGGTACGCGCAGGAGGTCGAGGGCGTACGGAAGGACGTGATCGTCGCCAATACGTCGCTGCTGAACACCGATTGGTACGTGCGGCAGATCATTCGCCGGCCGATTTACACGTACGACGCCGCGAAGGGGCCGGCGATTTACCGGAACAGAACCTGGACGAAGCCAGCGACGTCGCCGATCCACATGACGATGTCCGATGCGGACTCGGTGCCCGCGTACTATCCACTCGAACGGCCGATGGCGTTCGAGTCGCACGGACTCAAGGCGACGATCGACCCGAAGAATCTCGACCACGGCATTCTGCAACGCGCGGATCTGTTCGTGCTGCGCATGATACAGGACGCATGGCCCGATCGACCGATCTACTTCGCGCGGACCTCGGGCGGCTACGCGCGGTCGCTCGGACTCGGCGACAACGTGCTCACCCAGGGACTCGCCTCCAAGCTGTTCATGCCGCCGGCCGCGAGCTCGGCCAAGGACACGATGTACGTGCAGGGCGACGGCTGGTTCGATGTGCCACGAAGTGATTCGCTGTGGAATGAGTTCAAGGGACCGCAGTCGGTGCTGCACACCGGCGACTGGATCGACCGGCCATCGGTCGGCATCCCGTATCTGTACGTAGCAACGGGGATCGAGCTGGCCGAGGCGCTGAAGCAGGAAGGCAAGCCGCAGGACGCGATGAAGGTCTTCCAGACCTCCAAGCAGATCGCGACGGTGGTGCGTCTCCAGGATCTCGTGCGTCCGGCCGAGCAGGAGTTCGAGGCGCCGCTGCTGCCCAGCGACACGTCGGCCGGCGCGACGATCAACGCGAAGCCCGCGCCATCCGCGCCGCCGCCCGCCGCGCAGAAGACCGGCGCGGCGCCGGCGCCGACGAAGAAGAAGTAGCCTTGCGCGTGCGGCGGGCGCTCGTCGCGCTGACGGCGCTGCTCGCCGCGTGCGCCAGTCCGCAGGCGACGGGCGCCGGTGCGCCGCTCCGGTGGGGCGGCGACGCCGAAGGCGGCGCGCCGTTCGTCGAAGCCGATCCCGCCGACCCGTCGCACGTGCGCGGGTTCGACGTCGAGATCGCCGGCATGATCGCGCACGGCCTCGGCCGGCGGCCGCAGTTCGTGCAGGTCGCGTGGGCGTCGATCGAACAGTCGGTGGAGCGCGGCGACTTCGCGATCGGCATGTCGGGCGTCGAGGACCGGCCGGAGCTGCGGGCGCGGCACGCCGTGAGCATTCCATACTATGAGTTTCGTGAAGTGCTCGCGGTTCGGCCCGCGGACTCGGCGCGCTACCGCTCGCTCGGCGACCTCGCCGGACATCGCGTGGCGACGCTGGGCGGGACGGGCGCCTACACGCTCCTGCTCGACGCGCAGCGGCAGCACGGCGTCGTGCCCGTCTCCTACGACGACGACGTGCATCCGTACGAGGACCTCGTCGCTGGACGCGTGGACGCCGTGCTCCTCGACAACATCATCGCCGAGCGCTCGCTCCGGCGGCAGGGCGGATTCGTGATCCAGGCGCGCCCGATCGCGATCGGGCACTACGTCGGCGTGCTCGCCCGCCGCGACAGCGTGCTGCGCGACTCGGTGAACGCGATCCTCCGCGCGCGCATGCAAGACGGGTCGCTCGAGCGAACGTTCCAGGCCTGGCAGGTGTGGAGTCCCGCCGAGTCGACCTACTTCCAGACCGTGCTCGCGGCGGCGCCGCGGCACGACGTCGCGCCGGTCCAGTCGGTGCGCTCGGTCGCGACGTATCTGCCGTCGCTCCTTCGCGCGGCGTTGATCACGCTGGTTCTCTCATTCCTCGCGATGACGCTCGCCGTCGCGTTCGGGGCGATGCTCGCCGCCGGGCGCGTGTACGGCGGCGCGCTCGTCCGCGGCGCGTGCACCGCGTACGTGGAAATCGTGCGCGGCACGCCGGTGCTCCTTCAACTGTTCGTGCTCTATTACGGGCTCTCGACGGTGATTCGGCTGCCGGCATTTCTCGCGGCGATTCTCGGCCTCGGACTCAACTACGCGGCGTACGAGTCGGAGATTTATCGCTCCGCCCTGGAGGCAATCGCACGCGCGCAGCTCGAGGCCGCGCGCACGCTCGGCCTGAGCGAGCTCCAGATCTTTCGACTGGTCCGAGCGCCGCAAGCGCTTCGCCTCGCGCTCGCGCCGATGACGAACGACTTCGTCGCGCTGCTCAAGGATTCGTCACTCGTCTCGGTGATCACCGTCGTCGAGCTCACGAAGCAGACCGCGATCTACGCGACGAACATCGGAAGTTGGGTCGTGCCAGGCATGGTGTGCGCGGCGCTCTACCTCGTCTTCTCGCTCCCGCTCGCGCGGTTCGCGAGGCAGCTCGAGCGGCAATGGAGTATCACGTGACCGCGGCGCTCGAGATTCGCGGCCTGCGCGTGATGCGGGGCACACGCGACGTGCTGCGCGGCGTCGATCTCACGATCGAGACCGGCGCGCTGTGCGCGTTGATGGGCGTATCGGGCGCGGGCAAGTCGACCGTGCTCCGCGCGATCGCCGCGCTCCAGCCGATCGCCGCGGGAAGGATCGAGATCGGCGGCGTGCGGCTCGAGCCGGGGCCGCTTCCGCCCGAGTCGCGTCTCCGCGATCTGCGCCGCCACGTCGGCATGGTCTTTCAGTCCGCGGCGCTGTTCGATCATCTCACGGCACTCGAGAACGTGACGCTCGCGCCGATCCACGCGCTGCGCTGGTCGCGCGAGCGGGCGAACGAGGCCGCGCGACGGCTGCTCGGCGAGCTGGGCGTCGGCGGCCGCGCGGCCGCGTACCCGCGGCAACTCTCGGGCGGTGAGGCGCAGCGCGTCGCGATCGCTCGCGCGCTCGCGCCCGATCCCGAGCTCCTGCTCATGGACGAGCCGACGTCCGCGCTCGACCCGGCTCGCCGCGGCGCGCTGGGCGACGCGCTCCGGACGCTTGCCCGCGGTGGTCGAGCGCTGCTCATCGCGACGCACGATGTGGATTTCGCGCTCGCATTCGCGGATCGCGTCGTCGTGCTGCACGAAGGGACCATCGTCGAGACGGGACCGGCCGCCGACGTGCTGCGCGCGCCGCGCCACGAGGCGACACGCGAGCTGCTTCGCGCCGACGCCATCGAGGAGCGTACGTAGGAGCAGCGCGGTGCCGTGCCCTGTCGGGTCGAAGCGCCGCGCGATAAGATCGTGGCTCACTGGAGCACGATGATGACGACGATCGCATACATCAGCAGCCCCACCGTCGACTCGCTCCGCGAAACGGTCATCGGGTGGCGGCGGCATTTGCATCAACATCCTGAGCTTTCGTTTCACGAGGAAGCCACGGCGCAGTTCATTGCCGACACGCTCGCCGAATTCGGCAGCCTGGAGATCACCCGTCCCACGCGGACGAGCGTCGTCGCGCGGCTCGTCGGAGCTCGCCCCGGACCGGTGCTCGCGATCCGCGCCGACATCGACGCGCTGCCGATCGTCGAGAAGAACACGCACGATTTCGTGTCGCGCACGCCCGGCGTGATGCACGCCTGTGGCCACGACGGACACACGGCGATGCTGCTCGGCGCGGCCAGCGCGATCGTGCGCGCGCTCGGTGCCGACGTGCTCGGTGAGGCAGTTCCCGTGATGGGCGGCGAGGATTTCTCGGGTTATCAGCAGGCCGCACCGGGTGCGTTTATCTTCATCGGCGCGCGGAACGAGGAGCGCGGGATCGTGCACCCGCATCATCACGAGCAGTTCGATCTCGACGAGCGCGCGCTCGACTACGGCACGCGCATCTTCGTGGCGGCGGCGCTCGAGCATCTGGCGCCAAGATCACCGTCGGCATGAGCGACGCGACCGCGCGCCGGGGCTTTCGGCCGTATCATCTGCTGGCGGCGATTCCCGCGGTTTGCCTGCTCGGCGGCATACCATTCGCGAATCGCGCGGAGCCGTACGTTCTCGGTCTGCCGTTCCTGCTCTTCTGGATCGTCGCGTGGGTCGTCGCGACGTCGGCGGTGATGGGCGTGATCTGGCTGCTCGATCGTCGCGGCGATCATGACGGAACGCGTCGATGAGCATCGCGCTGGTCATTCTCGTCGCGGTGTTCGTGGTGGCGATCGGGCTCGCACTGCTCGCCCGCCGCGGCCACGACATGAGCCTCGAGCAATGGAGCGTCGGCGGCCGTGGCTTCGGCTCGATCTTCGTGTTCCTGCTCATGGCAGGCGAGATCTACACGACGTTCACGTTCCTCGGCGGAAGCGGGTGGGCTTACGGCAAGGGCGCGCCCGCGTTCTACATCCTGTGCTACGGCGCGATCGCGTACAGCCTGTCGTATTTCCTGCTCCCCGTCATCTGGCGGTACGCGCAGCCGCGACGGCTGGTCTCGCAGGCGGACTTCTTCATCGCGAAGTACGACAGCCGGCCGCTCGGCGTGCTCGTCGCGCTCGTGGGCGTCGCGTCGCTGGTGCCGTACCTCACGCTGCAGCTTAAGGGTCTTGGTATTATCGTTTCAGAAGCATCGTACGGATCGATCTCGCCGACCGTGGCCGGCTGGGTGGGCACGATCACGCTCGTGGCGTACGTCGTCGTCTCCGGCGTGCGCGGTTCGGCGTGGACGGCCGCGCTCAAGGACGTGATGATCCTGGCGATCGTCGTCGTGATCGGCGTCTACCTGCCGATGCACTTCTATGGCGGCTATGGCCCGATGTTCCGCGCGATCGAGCACGCGAAGCCGGACTTCCTGACGCTGCCGCGCGCGGGGATGAGTCCAACGTGGTTCATCTCGACGGTGCTCCTCACGGCGTGCGGCTTCTACATGTGGCCGCAGTATTTCTCGAGCGTGTACACGGCGCGCGCCGAGGACGTGTTCCGGAAGAACGCGGTGATGCTGCCGCTCTATCAGCTCGTGATCCTGTTCGTGTTCTTCGCCGGCTTCGCGGCGCTGCTCGTCGTCCCGGGCCTCACCGGCAGCGACGCCGACCTGTCGCTCCTTCGCATGTCGAAGCACGCGTTCGGACCGGCGTCGGTCGGCATCATCGGCGGCGCGGGACTGCTCACGGCGCTCGTTCCGGGCTCGGTGATTCTCATCGCGGCGGCGACGATCATCGCGCAGAACGTCTACCGCGCGGTCGTTCCCGCGGCGTCCGACCGATCGGTGGCCAACGTGGCGCGCGCACTCGTTCCCGTCATCGCGCTCTTGTCGCTCACCATGGCGCTCCGCGGCGGCCAAGCGATCGTCGTCCTCCTGCTCATGGGCTACAACCTCGTGACGCAGCTCTTCCCCGCGCTCCTGCTCAGTCTCCCCGAACGGCCGCTCGTGAGCTCGACCGCCGCGTTCGCCGGGATCCTCGCCGGCGAGCTCACCGTCGCCTGGGCGACGATCACCGGCGCGTCGATCGCGACGCTCGCCCCGAGCGCACCGCAGTTTCTCAAAGATCTGAATGTCGGGATCGTCGCGCTTGCCATGAACGTGGTGGTGCTCGCCGCCGTGGCGCTGGTGACGCGCCGCCCCGCGACCGTGGCCAGCGTTCAGGATGCGATCTCAGTTTCATAAACTCTCATCATGCACGAATCGAACGTCCGCGTACGCGGTGAGCGACTGCTCGCCGATCTCGCCGCGCTCGCGCGGATTGGCGCCACGCCGGAGGGCGGCGTGAATCGGCCCGCGTACAGCGATGCCGATCTCGAGGCGCGCCAGATCGTCCGCGCCTGGATGCGCGACGCCGGCCTCGCCGTTCGCGTCGACACGGCGGGCAACACGTTTGGCCGGCGCGAGGGCGCCGACTCGAGCGCGCCGCCGATCGTCATCGGCTCACACACGGACAGCGTTCCGCAGGGCGGCCGGTTCGACGGCGCGCTCGGCGTGCTCGCCGCGATCGAGGTCGCGCGCACGGTGCGCGACGCCGGCATCAGGCTCACGCATCCACTCGAAGTGGTGGATTTTCAGAACGAGGAAGGCGGTCTGGTCGGCAGCAAGATCGTCGCGGGCAGATTCGAGCGCGACGCGCTCGCACTCAAGGCGACGAGCGGCCGCACGATCGAGGCAGGGATCGCGCTCCTCGGCGGCGATCCGTCGCGACTCGACGATGCACGACGCCTGCCCGGCAGCATCGCCGGCTATTTGGAATTACACATCGAGCAGGGACGCGTGCTCGAGCGCGCAGGCGCCGACATTGGCGTCGTCGAAGGACTCGTCGGCATTCGCTACTGGGAGGTCACGTTCACCGGAGTCGCCTCGCATGCCGGTACGACGCCGATGGCCGATCGACACGACGCGCTCGTTGCCGCGGCGCGATTGGTGAGCATGGTCCCGGCAATCGTGACGTCCACACCCGGGCGGCAGGTGGGCACCGTCGGCCGGCTCGCGGTATTCCCGGGCGGCGCGAACGTGATCCCGGGCAAGGTCGTGCTCACGCTCGAACTGCGCGATCTCGACCTCGCGAAAGTTGGTGAGTTGTTCTCAGCGATCGAACGCGAAGCGCACGCCATCGCCGCGGCGACCGGCACGACCGTGTCGCTCGAGCCGACGCACACGAACGATCCTTCGCCGACGGATCCGATCATTCAACAGGCGGTGGCGAACGCCGCGCGCACGCTCGGTCTCAGATCACACGCCATGCCGAGCGGCGCGGGGCACGACGCGCAGAACATGGCGACGATCGGGCCGGCGGGGATGCTCTTCGTGCCCAGCGTGAACGGCATCAGCCACTCGCCGCTCGAACGCACCGAGGATCATGACGTGGTGAACGGGGTGAACGTGCTGCTCGCGGCGGTGCTCGAGCTCGATCGCACGCTATCGTAGCGCGACGCGCTCGCTCCGTTGCCGCCGTCGTTTCGTGTGGCGATCTTTCGGGCTTCGGAGGGCTGGCAGAATGGCTATTGCACCGGTCTTGAAAACCGGCGTCCGAAAGGACTTGGGGGTTCGAATCCCTCGCCCTCCGCTCTCGTCAATCGTCGTTTCGAAGCATCCCCGCGGCTGCGGCGCCTTGGCGTCGCCGCGGTGTCGTAGGTACTCGCGAAGAATGCGAGCGTCTCGCTCGGGATCACGGGCTGCGCGCACCGCGTCGTACTTTAGAATCCACTCACGAAGCACAGTCGGCGCGCGGCGTCGGCGTCGTACGCGCCGTGAATCTCATCGCGGTCGAACGGAATGACTTCGGCGAGCTCCACAGGCGTCGGGTGGATGCGCACGTCGACACCGAGCACGCGTAGCGCCGCCATGGCTTCCCGATAGAAATCGGCCACCGATCGTGGCGCCAGTGCCAGCGTGTCTTTCGTCTCACGCCAAGCGTGAAGTGGCAGCGGCAGCCACTCTCCACGCGATACTGGCGCATCCGCGCCAGACGCGCTCACGACGACGTTTGCGTCGCAACCGGCGCCGGCTCGAACATCAGCTCGTCGACGTAGCACCACCCCCAGTCTTCGCCGGGCTCGAAGCTCCGGATGATCGGATGCTTTGTCGCATGGAAATGTTTGGTGGCGTGCTTGTTCGGTGAATCGTCGCAGCAGCCAACGTGGCCGCACGTGAGGCAGAGCCGCAGATGCACCCACTCGCCGCCCGTTTTCAAGCATTCCTCACAGCCTTCCGGCGTACGTGGCGTGACCGGATTCACTTGGTCGAGATGCGCGCATTGTGTGGTAGTCATCTTCTCTCCCATGGCTTCTCACAATATGCTCACAGCGCCGGTCTGACCGCGAGCAATCTCAGCGATGCCCCGCCTTGCTCGGTCTGCACTGGCCGCGGGGCCGAGGGTCCACGGATCGGATGTGCCCACAAACGGCCGACCGTACGCGCTACACCATCGAGCTCGATGCAGACGTACGCAGCGCTTCGGCAAGCGCCCATCCTCCACGCTCAGACCGATGGCGTCGGTCTCGGTCGCGGCGAGGCGCGAGATCCGATATTTTCCGTACCATTCTCCATTGGCGGCTCGAATCCCTCGACTCCGCTCCACGCAGCACGCGCCGAACCGCAGCAGTTCCGCCGCTCGGCGCCTTCTCTCATTTTGACGGATCGACTCTTCCGCCACCCCTTCCTTCCATGCGCACTCGCCTCATTCTCTCCGCCGCGCTCGTCGCGCTGCCCTGCACGACCCTCGCCGCCCAGCGCAGCCGCGGCTCGCGCTCCGATGCCGATCATCCCACGGAGATGTTCGACAAGGATCAGCCGAGCGGCCCGTCCCTGCGCTCGCGCGACATCGAGGACCTGAGCGACATCAAGCTGCTCATCGACAAGCACAAGGACCTGCAGCTCACCGATGACCAGGTGAAGGCGCTCAAGGACGCCGAGAACAAGGAGAAGGACTCGACGTCGCAGTACTTCAAGCTCGTCGATTCGCTCGTCCACGAGCTGCGGCCGGCGACGAATCCCTCCGACGACGATCGCGCTCGCATGCGCACCAGCCGCATGGCGCTCACGAACGTGATCCACACGATACGCGACACCTACGCGGGCGACGCGAACGCCGCGATCGCTCAGTACACGCCCGAGCAGCAGCAGAAGGCCAAAGCGCTGCTCGACAAGCTGCACGAGGACGGCGACAAGAAGCTTCGGGAGAAGCTCGGCGGCGGCGAGCGCCACGACGGCGGGATCTGAGCTGATCCCGCGGAACGCACGTCACTTGTGCGGACTCCGCGCGAGCCGATACATTGGATGCTCGGCAACACATAGCGCTGCCGAACTTTGGGGGGGTGGCCGAGAGGCTGAAGGCGGCGGTTTGCTAAACCGTTATACGGTCAAAAGCCGTATCGAGGGTTCGAATCCCTCCCCTCCCGCTCGAGAGCAGCCATAGCGGCAAGCTCTTCCGGTGCTCAGAAGGGAGATGGGAGCGGCGAGCAACGCCGGATCCCGTCTCCCTTTTCCCGTCTCCGCTCCGCGCGCGCACCACTTCCGACAGGCTCGATCAGGCTCGATGACACACCGCCTTCGCTTTGCCCCATCTCCCACCGGCTATCTCCACGTCGGCGGCGCTCGAACGGCGCTCTTCAACTGGCTGTTCGCGAAACACTATGGCGGCCAGTTCCTGCTTCGTGTCGAGGACACCGACAAGGCGCGCAGCACCGCCGAGAGCACGCGCGCGATTTTCGAAGGCCTGGAGTGGCTCGACTTGATGTGGGACGAGGAGGTGGTGTATCAGGGCGCGAATCTCCCGCGGCATCAAGCCGACGCGCGGACGCTGCTCGACGAGAACAAGGCGTACCGCTGCTTCTGCACGCAGGCCGAGCTTGAGGAACAGCGCAAGCTCGCCGAAGCGCGCGGCGACGCGTTCAGGTACGACCGGCGATGCGACCGTCTGCCGCGCGAGGAGGTTGCGCGGCGAGTCGCGAGCGGCGCGCCGTTCGTGGTTCGATTTCGCATGCCCGACGGCGAGACCGCGTGGACGGATCTCGTGCACGGGCACATTGCATTTCCGAATAGGGATATTGGCGAGGGAGATTTCATCATCCTTCGCTCCGACGGGACGCCGATCTACAACCTCGCCGTGGTGTCGGACGACATCGCGATGCGGATCACGCTCGTGATGCGCGGCGACGACCACATCTCGAACACGCCAAAGCAGATTCTGCTCTACCGCGCGCTCGGCGCGCCGCTCCCGGAGTTCGCGCACCTGCCCATGATCCACGGCATGGATGGCAAGAAGCTGAGCAAGCGGCACGGCGCCACGGCAGTCGGCGACTATCAGCACATGGGCATTCTGCCGCAGGCGATGCTCAACTTTCTCGCGCTGCTCGGGTGGTCGCCCGGCAACGACATCGAGGTGATGACCGTGCCGCAGATGATCGAGCTGTTCTCGAGCGAGGGGTTGTCGAGGAAGGCCGCGATCTTCGACACGAAGAAGCTCGAGTGGATGAACGGGCAGCATCTCGCGATGACGCCCGCGGCCGAGCTCGCGCCGCGCGTGGCGCCCGCGCTGATCGCGCGCGGACTCACGACAGAAACCGAGCTCGAGTCCCGAGCGGCGTGGTTCCACTCGCTGATTGATCTGCTCAAGGTGCGCTCGCGCACGATCGACGACATCGTGCATCAGGCCGTTCCGTATTTCGGCGAGGCCGTGACGTACGACGCGGATGCCGTCGCGAAGCAATGGAAGGATCGCTCTGCCGTGCGCGAACTGCTCGTTGCCGTGCGCGAAACACTCGCGTCGATTCCCGAGTGGAACATGCCGTCGATGGAGCACGCGCTGCATGCGCTCGCGCAATCGCGCGGCGTCGGGAACGGGAAAGTGTTTCAGCCGCTGCGCGTAGCGCTCACGGGCGTGAGTGTGAGTCCGGGAATTTTCGACGTGCTGCTTTTGTTGGGGCGCGAACGTTCGCTTCACCGGATCGATGCGGCGACAGCCGTGCTCGCGACAAACAATTGAACTACACGTTAGGCCAATTGCGCGCCGCTCGCGCCCGTCCCTACATTTGCGTGCAACTGAGACACGCCGGGCCCTCAGCAAGTTGAGAGCCCGGCGTCCTCTTACCGCTGACGGGGGCCCATGCCGGAGCCGCTCACACAGCTGGAGCAACGGGTCTATCACTATTTGATAGACTTTCTCGCGGCAAACACGTACCAGCCGAGCATCCGCGAGATTGCACGCAAGTTCCGCATCAAGTCCACGAAGACGGTGTCGGATCTGCTGCACGCGCTCGAGGCGAAGGGATACATCGAGCGGGACGAGTCGCGCTCGCGCGGCGTGCGCCTGCTCGGGTTCGCGGCGGCGGGCAACACGCAGCCGGTGCCGTACTATGGCCGCGTGCACGCGGGCGAGCCGACGCCGCGCGCGGAGGACCGCGAGTGCTACATCACCGTCGACCGGCGGTTCCTCCCGAGCGGTGATGTGTATTTTCTAAAGGTGCGCGGCGAGAGCATGGCGGGCCGCGGTCTTCTCGACGGCGACTACGTGCTGCTCAGCCCCTCGGCGCTCGCGAAGGATGGCGACATCATCGCGGCGCGGCTCGGCGACGAAGCGACGGTGAAGACGCTCACGCATCGCGGCGCGACGGTGGTGCTCGAGCCGGCGAACGTGGGCGAGCGCGCGATCGAAGTCGGCCCGCGCGACGATTTCGCGGTGCTTGGCGTGGCGTGCGGGGTGTTTCGCCCGTTCTGGGAAGAGGACCCGGTGCCGGTGATCCCCGAAGGCGAGGCGAACGACTGATCAGCGAACGATAATTATAGTTCGCTGAACCTAGTGCCGCGCTACGGCACGATCGGCTGCGCCGGCTTCCCCTTCTCTTTCGCCTTGGCTTCCTCGGCTTCGCGATGCTCGCGATCCTTGCGCTCGCGAATCCGCCGCACCGCCTCGCGGAAGTCGTCTTCGCTCAAGCCCTGCGCGTGCTCGTAGATGTCGTTCCGAATCCAATCCGAGTTGCGCGCCTGAATGATTCGCGCGCCATCCACGCCGCCGAAGTTGAACGGCAGCGCGGCGAGGATCGCCGACGGCAGCTTGAACTTGCCCAGGTATACGTACTGCGAGTCGAGCCCGAACTTCTCGCCGTTCTTCTCGAACGTCCAGTCGCGCGGACTGCGTCCGCGATTCTCCGCGGCCGCGATCTCCGCCTCGCGATACGTGTAGTAGATCGCCTTCACCGCGCTGTCGTTGCTCTCCGCCGTGGTGAGCGGCAGGCGGAGCGTGTTGGGATGCAGCTCGATCCGCGGATCGGGGAGCGTGGGCTCCACACCCGCCGCGACACCGACGGCGTTCGCGCCGGTCGCGGTGCCGGTCCCGCCGGGCACTCCGGCGGCCGGCTCGGGCGGAGCCGCCGGTGGAATGGTCGTCGGGATCGTCGTTGGCGCCACGATGGGCGCAGGGATCGGCTTCTGGGACGCGCGCTTCGCGCTGCTGCCGTTCCCCGGCGCCGCGGCGGGCGCCGCCGCCTTTGCCTGCACGCGCACGAACGTCAGCCGTTCGGTTGTGAGCTTCGCGGGCGACGGCCCGAACAGCGCCGCGATCGGATAGCGGAAGGTGATCGATGCGATGAGCGCGATCACGATCGTATGAACGAAGAGCGAGAGCGCGATCGATCCCTTCTGCGACTTGCGCCGCTCGAACATCGTCCGCGTGTTCATCAGACCTCCGCTCCGACCGACGCGAGCACGCGTCCGGCACGCACCGCCGCTTCGGCGATCCGCTCCGGCGACGTGATGAACGAGATCCGGAAGAACCCTTCCCCGCCCGCCCCGAAGCCCGAGCCCGGCATCACGACGACGCCTTCTTCCTCGAGCAGCCGGTCGGCAAAGAGCGCGCTCGGCACGCCGTCGGGGAGCGGAATCCAGAGATACATCGTGGCCCGCGGCGTATCGCACGCGAAGCCCGCGGCGCGGAACGCCGCCACGGCCGCGTCGCGGCGCGCCTTGAACGTGGCGACGTTGGCCGGCACGAACGTGTCGTAGCTCTCGAGCGCCGCGACGCCGGCCGCCTGCACGGCGAGGAACTGGCCGGTGTCCATGAACGACTTCACCTTGGCGAGCACCGAGGTGAACTTGGGCGCCGCCGCCGCCCAGCCGCACCGCCAGCCGGTCATGTTGTACGTCTTGGACAGCGAATGAAATTCGATCGCGCAGTCGCGCGCGCCGTCGATCTCGAAGATGCTCGGCGGCACGTAGCCGTCGTACGCGAGCTCCGAGTAGGCGTTGTCGTAGACGAGCAGGATGTCGAGCTCGCGGCAGCGCGCGACGACCCGTTCGAGGTACGACCGCGGCGCCGTGGCCGCGGTCGGGTTGTTTGGATAATTTAAATAGAGAATTCTCGTCCGGTGCAGCACGTCGGACGGAATCTCGTCCAGGTCGACGAGGAAGCTCGTGCGCGGACGAAGCGCGTAGCGATACGGCTCGCCGTTCGAGAGCAGCGTCCCGCCCTGGTACGCGTTGTAGCCCGGCTCGGGAATTATGCCAATCCGCCCCGGCTCCAGATACGCGAGCGCGAGGTGCGAGATCCCTTCCTTGGAGCCGATGAGCGGCACGATCTCCGTCATCGGATCGAACGTCTGGCCGAACCGCCGCAGCATCCACGCGGCGATCGCCTCGCGGTACGCCACGAGCCCCATCCCGAATCCGTAGCGGTGCATCGCCGGCACGCGCGACGCCGCGCCGAGTGCCTCGATGGCTTTGGACGGCGGCGCCAGGTCCGCGTCGCCGGCGCCGAGGTCGATCACGTCCACGCCGCGCGCGGCGAGCTCCCGCTTTTTTTGCGGGATCGTCGCCAACGGATATTCGGGCAGCGTGAGAAAACGCTCGGCGAGCTGCGGCACTAGGCTTCCACCCTGACTGAGTTGCTAACCCTGCTGAGGCACGGGTCGCCGGTCGAAGACGCGGGGCCGAGCACCTCCACTACTACCTCGTCCCCCGGTGAGAGGGTCCCGACGCCCGCCGGCGTGCCGGTGAGCACCAGGTCCCCGGCCTCGAGCGTCATGACCGTCGAGATGAAGGCGAGCACGTCAGGGATCGAAAACACCATCTCCGATCCTTTGCCGCGCTGGCGCTCCACCCCATTGACACGAGTGACGACCGACAGCGTTTCCAGTTCGGCTGGCGGGTTCGCCGGCTCTCCAATCGGGCAGAACGTATCGAACCCTTTGGCCCTCGTCCATTGGGAATCGGATCGTTGCAGGTCGCGGGCGGTCACATCGTTCACCGCGACGATCTTTGCGACCGCGCCGCGCGCCTCCGATGCTGTTACGCGCCGCAGCATCTTTCCGATGACGACGCCGATCTCGCCTTCGTATTCCACCTGCTTGCTCTGCAGTGGAAGCATCACGGGCTCGCCGTCGCGAATCACGCTCGAGGGCGGCTTGAGAAAGATGAGCGGCTCGGCTGGGACGTCGTTGCCCAGCTCCTTGGCGTGCTCGCGATAGTTGCGGCCGACACAGACGATCTTTCCGGGGCGGTTCATCGATTCGAGTTGCGTGAAGGGTGGCTCGAAGCTGGTTCAGCTATAGAACGATCGAATTTCCGGCACCAGCGCGGCCCAACGGCCAATTCGGCGCGTGGCGGGCGGCAATCCTTCCATCAATCCGCGTCCGTAGCTTTTCGTTACGACCCGCGGATCGGCGATCACCACCACGCCCCGATCCGTGCTCGTGCGCACGAGCCGGCCGAAGCCCTGCTTGAGCCGGAGCGCGGCGTGCGGGAGCATGTATTCCTTGAACGAATCGCCTCCGCGGGCCTCGATCGCCTCGCAATGCGCCGCCGTGATCGGCTCCGAGGGAACGCGAAACGGCAGCTTGGCGATGAGCAGCGCGCGGAGCGCGTCACCCGGCACATCCACGCCTTCCCAGAACGACGCGGTGCCGAGGAGAATCGCGCGGCCCGCATCGCGAAAGCGCGCCAGCAGCGTGTCGCGCGATTCGTCGCCGTGCACCAGCAGCGGCCACCGCCGCTCAATGCCCCGGGCGCGGAGCTCGCTCGCCATGGCGCGCACGTCGCGATGACTGGTGAAGAGCACGAACATACCGGCGTTCGACGCGTCGGCGAGATCGAGCGTCACGCGCGCGACAGCCTCGAGATGGCCGGATGGGTTCACATTGGGCGCTGGAACGTCGCTCGGGACCGCCAGCAGCGACTGCTCGCGATATCGAAACGGCGACGGAAAGATACCGGTGCGCGGCTCGAGCTTCGGCGTGTTGAGCCCGAGTCGCGCGCTAAGAAATTCGAATTTCCCGTCGGTGGCCAGCGTCGCGCTCGTCACGACCGCCGTGGTCGCCCGCGCGAAGAGATCCTCGCGCAGGATGGGCGCGAGATCGAGCGGAACGGTGCTCACGCTCGCCGCCTTGTCTCGGCCTTTGATCTCGATCCAGCGGACGCTCTGCTCGCCCGGTTGTGCGTCGAGGGCGCGGCTCAGGCCATCGCCGGCGAGCTGGAGCCGGCGCGTCACGGCGCGCATCTCGTTGAGCAGCGGCATCACCGACTCGTCCACGCGCGTGGCGCTCTCGATGCGCTCGCGCACGAGCTGAAGTCCCTCGGCGAGCAGCTCGATCTCTGCCGTCGTATCAGAAAGCTCGAGGCGGAGACCGGCGCGCCAGATCGGATGCGCGGCGAATTCATCGGTGAGGCGCAGCACCGAGCCTCCGCTCTCCTGCATCAGCGTTTCGATCAGATCGAAGAGCATGCTGCTCTTGTCGCGCGCCGCGGCGACGGCCGGTGCGAGGCGCGTCTGCACGAGATCGAGGCTGGCGGTGCTCAGCAGATCGTCGTTCGCCGAGAGCCGCATCGTGAGCGCTTGCAGCAGTCCTTTGCCGCGGCGATCGAGACGATTGAACAATCGCGTCAGCGCGCGACGCGACACCGTGGATCCGAGATGCGCGGCCGCCGCGTCCTCGAGGTGGTGCCCTTCATCGATGACGAGGCGCGTGTACGCGGGAAGCACGGCGGCTTCGCCCCAATTCCCCGACGCGCGTCGCACCGCGAGATCGGAGAGCAGCAGGTGATGATTGACCACGATGACGTCGGCGTTCGCCGCCTCGCGCCGCGCCTTGAAGACGAAGCATTTGTCGTAGACCGGACAGCGCGCGCGCTGGCAGAGGTCAGGCTCGGCGGCGACTTCATCCCAGAGCTCGGAACGCGGCGCGATCGTGAGGTCGCTCAACGAGCCGTCGCGCGTGCGCTCGGCCCACGATTGGATCGCGTCGAGCTCCGCCTGCAGACCATCCTCGAACAAAGCGTTGCCCGACGCGCGCGCCTGCTCCAGCCGCACCAGACACAGATAGTTTCGCCAACCTTTGAGCAGCGCGAAGCGAACTTTCTGATCCGTGAGCGCGCGCGCGAGGAACGGCAGATCCTTTCCGACGAGCTGCTCCTGGAGATTGATCGTGTTCGTCGACACGACCGTGCGCTCGCCGTTCGCGGCGCCCCATCGCAGTGCCGGCACGAGGTAGCCGAGCGACTTGCCGACGCCCGTTCCCGCCTCGAGCAGGCCAATGCCGCCGTCGTTGTAGAGCCGCGCGATCTCGGCCGCCATCGAGCGCTGACTCGGCCGATCCTCGTAGCGCGCGTGCTGCGCGGCGATGGCGCCCTCGGGCCCGAGATCGGCATCGATGCGCTGCGGCTCGAGCGCGGTGAACTCGGCGCGGCGCGGCACTTCGACGACCACGTACAGCTCGGTCGCCTCGTTGTTCACGATCGCGAAGCCGATCCCATCGTCGTGCACGCGCGCGGCGACGTCAAGATCTGGTCCGGAGGCCTGGAGCAGCCCCGACGGATGGTTGTGGATCAACAGCTCGCCACGCGATGCAAAGCCGGGCAGCGCGAGCACACTCGTCGCGTCGCCGCGCGCCACGACCCGGGCGGTCTCGACGACGCCCGTCGCGTCCAGCGTGCCGGCGAAGCACACCTCGCGGCCGCCGGCGAGTCGAATCGCGGCGCGAATCGCGTTCGCCGCTCTCGCGCTCAGGCGACTCTTGGGATCGGCGGCCGTGGCGGCGGACATTCTCGAAAGCTAATCGCCGCGCACGCCGCCGAGGTGCATCACGTCTTGAGCGGCTTCTTCTTCGCGGCCGGGAACAGCACGTTGTTGAGAATCAGCCGGTAGCCCGGGGAGTTCTTGAAGAGCGAGAGGTCGGTCGGCGGATTGCCGATCGCGTGACGCGGGTCCTCAGGATCGTGGCCGCCGTAGTACGTCCACGTTCCTTTTCCGTAGTCGCCATGGATGTACTTCACCCACGGCGCGCCCTCCTCGGTCGCGAGCACCGTGACGCCGGGCTTGAGCACGGACTTGTTGAAGCTCGTCGTCACGCCGTAGAAGTCGTTGATGACGGAGCGATGATCCTGCACGAGCATCGACGCCACGGGATCGAACTTCGCCGCGAAGTTGAACAGCGTGAACGTGCCGAGCGGCTGCTGGCGTCCCGGAACGTTCACCTGGTGGCCGTCGATGTCGCTCATCGAGCTCACGAACGGCGACTGCTCGAGATGCGCATTCTGGAATGCGAATGTGCGCGACCAGTCCATCTTCTTGTCCGCGTCGGGATCCATCGGCGTGCCGTCGATGAAGCTCTGCGCGATGTCGACGTCATGCCCCGCGATCGCGAGCTCGAGGGTCTCGGTCGCGCCGCACATCGCGAACAGAAATCCGCCGCGCTCGACGAACTCGCGGATCTTCTCGGCGACGTCCTTCTTCAGCGCCGGGATGTTCGCGAAGCCCAGCCGCTTGGCGGCCGCTGTGTTCTTCTGCAGCAGATCGATGAACCACGGCGCGTCGCGATAGCTGAGATAGAACTTGTTGAGCTGCCCGGTGAAGTCTTCGTGGTGCAGGTGCAGCCAATCGTACTTCGACAAATCGCCGTGCTCGACCTCGTCGTCGTAGAGCGCGGTGTACGGGATGCCGGCGTAGTTGAGCGCGAGCGTCACCGCGTCATCCCACGGCAACGCGTCGGGCGGCGTGTACACCGCGATCTTCGGCGCCTTCTCGAGCGGAACGGATTCCATGTTGCTCGACGCGATCTCGGCCCGAATGTCGGCGAGCTTGCCGTCGTCGACCGATTCGATCGTGATGCCGTCGAGCCCCGCGCGGCGGCGCAGCTCCGGTGTGTCGGCAAGCAGGAACGAGCCGCCGCGATAATTCAGCAGCCACTCGGCGGACGCGCCGGACTTGATCGCGTAATACGTGAGGCCGTACGCCTTGAGATGGTTCGATTGGGCGTCGTCCATGGGCACGAGTAGGCGCTGCGCGCGAATCGGCAGCGCGGCCGCGAGCACCGCGAACGTCGCGAAGGTAAAATGTCGAACGAATCGAGACAGCATATGCATCAGGGATTCGGCGGGATCGCGCCGTGTACGAGCTCGAGCTCCCGGCGCGCCTGCGGAAGCAGTGCGCTCTCGGGATAGGTGAGAATCATGTGCTCCAGGTGCTTGCCCGCTTCCGCGGCATTGCCGGACGCACGCAGCGCGCGCGCCCAGTCGAGCTCCGCTTGCGGCGCTTCGGGCGTGGCCGAATCGGCCTGGACGATGCGCGTCCACAATGCCACGGCCTGCGGCTGATGGCCCGTCGCCGACTGAATGCGCGCCGCGATCAGGAAGAGCAGCGACCGCACCTGCGGCGTGCGCTCGCCGGCCGCGACGAACTGACTCGCCGCGCCGGCGCTGTCGCCGCGCGCGAGCGCGAGAAACGCGTGGCCGATTGCCCGCGCGGTGTCGGCTTTGAGCCGTGCGATGAGGCCGAGCGCGACCGCGAGCTCGGGCGTGCTCTCGGTGCCGCCGCGCAGCAGCGCCCGCGCGGTCTTTAGATTTCCATCATAAAGCGCGAGCCAGCCGGCGGCGTCGCTCGAATCGCCGTCGGCCCCCGTCGCGGCGAGCGCCGCGCGCGCGCGCGTCATGTCGCCCGTTCGCACCCACCCCCACGCGATCGTGCGGGTGAGCGAATTGTGCTCGGCCGGATTGAGAAAACGATCATAGGCGGTCATGAGCCGCTCGGCGTCGGCCGGCCGCGCGAGCGCGGCGAGCGCGCGGATATGGAGCGGCAAGTAGTCGTGCGCGACGGTCGCCGAATCGCCCTGCATCGGCGGCGCGAGTCTGATCGCCGCGACCGGATCGCCAGCATTCAGCGCCGCCGTCGCCGCGCGCACCGACAGGTCGGGCGTCTTCCGCCAGCGCAGCGCCGACTCGAGCGCCTCGCGCGCGATCGACCAGCGCTCTTCGGCTTCGGCCTGTTTCGCGAATTCGGACCACGCATCGGCCGCGGCGCTGTCGGGCGGCAGGTCCTCGAGCGCGTTCCACCCGTCAGCCGGCGAGCCCCACGTGGACTCCAGATCGGCGAGCGCGCGACGGCCGCCGACGTCGATTGGCGGCGCGAGAAATGTCTGGCGGATCGAGTCGCGCACCGAGGACGGCGCGGGCGCGAGCGCGTACGCGGCGGCCTGCTCGAGGTAATTCGCCGATCGCAGCGCGACGCGCCACGCCTGCGCTGACGGCACCCACTGCCCTTGCGCGGCGCGCGTTTGCGCCAGCTCGAGACTGAGGTCGCTCGTGGTGCCGAGCGACTGCTTGGCGCGCGCGAGCACGCTGTCCGCGGCCGCGGTCTGATTGCGCTGCAACAAGAGCCGCGCATACTCGCGGTACGGCGTCGCGCTGGTTGGCGCGTCATGCACCCAGACATCGAACGCACGCCGCACATCGGCGTCACGACCGAGCGTCTGGTACGTGCGCAGTTGAACGGTGCGGTAGGTGTCCTCGTGCGGGTTCTGCGTAATGAGCGTATCGAGCAGCGTCACGAGCGAATCGGGCCAGCCGAGCTCCGCGTACACCCGCTCGAGCCCGAGCAGCGCGTTGACGGCCGCGGTCGTGTGCACCGCGGTGCGGAAGAGCGGCGCCGCGTCGCGATACTTCCCCGCCGCCTCGAGGTCGAGGGCCTTGTAGAAGGCCATCGTGTCGGCGGGGGCTTGAGCCTGCAGTGCGTGGAGAGTGGAGAGTGGAGAGTGGAGGAGGAGCACGAGGACGGTGGCGGCGACACGAACCCAGGCGCACACTCCCGCCACCCTCGACTCTCTACTCTCCACGCTCCAATTACGGATTCTGCGCATTGATCCGCTTGAAGTACTCGAGGATCGCGCGGCGTTCGTCGGCGCTCAGGCCGCGCAGCTCGTCCCACGTGGGCTCGCGGAATTTGACCGCGGCGCGGCCCGTCGCGTTGGTGTTGTCGGGTTTGTACTCGTTGCCGCCCTTCGCCGACGTCGCTTCGCGCTTGCCAGTATCCTCGCGCTCGTCCTTCTGCAACGAGCGGCCGGCATCGAGCAAGCGGCGGAAGAGCTGCTGCTGTCGCGCGAGCGTCGTGGCGTCGAGCCGCCCGCCCTCGAGCGCATCGGCGAGCTGCTTGGCTTCTTTCGCCAGCTCGCCGGCGCGATCGCCGCCGGCATTCTCGTTCAGATCGTCCAACTGCTGCGCGACCTGACGCTGCTCGCGCGCGAGCGCGCGCGCCGTCGCCTGCATCTGCGACGACATCGACTGTCCCATGCCCGGCAAGAGCCCCTGCGCCTGGGCGTTGATCGAGCCCTGCTTCTTGGCCATCTCCTGCATCTGCTGCAGCATCTCGGCAAAGCCGGTCGCCGAGCCCGATGTGTTGGCGCGCTCGCGGTCGCGCGCCAGCGAGGCCGCCGCGCGGTTCAACGCGTCCGCCGCGTCGCCCATCGAGCTCGCGGACTGCTGCGACCCGCGTGCGTCGCCAGTCGACTGCATCGCGTCGGAGACTTTCTGCTGCGCGTCGGATACGGCGCGCTGCGAGCGGCCCGAAAGCAGCGACGTCTTCTGTCCCTGCGCCTGCAGCCGCTTTGCCGCGTCGTCGAGGCCTTGCTTGATCGCGCTCTGCTGGCCGCGCATCTCTTCCGGCTTCGATTGGCCGGCGCGCGCCTGCTGCTCGAGCTGCTGCTCCTGACGCGCCATCTGCAGCATTTCCTGGATCGACTGATCGAGCGCGTTGGTGAGCTCGGACTTCCATGCGCTCACCTGCGACGAACGCGCCTGCTGCATCTCGTCGGAGGCGCGCTGCATCTGCTCCGCGGCGTCGCGCGCGTTCTGCTCGCCCGCTTGCGATTGTCCGCTCTGCTGGCCGGAATTCGATTGGCCGCTGCGCTGCTGTTGCCCCTGCGCCGTCTGCTGGCCGGTGCGCTGCGGCCCGGTGGCCTGCTGACCGCTCTGATTCTGTTGGCCGCTTTTCTGTTGGCCGGTCGGTTGTTGGCCGGTCTTATCGTTCGCCGACGGCGTCGGCGACGCGGTCTTCTGACCGGCCGCCTGGCGCATCGCCTCCTCCGAGGCGTCGGCATGCTGACGCGCTTCTTCGGTCGCCTTCGCGCCCGGCGTGGCATCGGCCTTTTCCAAACGATCTTTCAATTTCTTTAATTCATCGTCGAATCGCTGCGAGCGATCGGCAAGATTCTGGGCGTCGGCCTTGGCGTGCGACTGGGACTGCGGATCGGCCTGGTGCGCGCCGAGCGAGTCGGCGAGCGAGCGGTCCCGATCGGCGATGTCCTTCGCTTCGTCCTTGAGCGTCTGCATCGCGCCCTCGAGCGCGGCGCGCTTGAGCATCTCGGCGCTCTTCTCGAGCTGCTCGCGGAGCTTCTCCTGCATCGCCTGCAGATCGTGCAGCGCGGCCTGCGCCTGCTCGGGCGAGAGCTGCTGTGTCGCCTGATCCAGCTTCTGCATCTGTGCCAGCAGCTCGGGCGTGAGCGCGTCGCGCAGGAGCGCCTGCGCTTCCTGGAGCTGCCGCGCCAGGCTGCTGTCGAGCGCACCTGCCTGCTTCAACTGCTGTTGGAGCTGCGCCGCGTTCTTCTGGAGCTGCTTCACCTGGTCGGTGAGCGCGTGTTGATCCTTGGCGACGGCCTTCGCCTTCTCCGCCGCCTCGTAGCTCATCGCGTCCTTCTTGTCGGCGCCGTTCGCGTTGCTCGCCGCATCCGGCGTCTGCCGCAGAGAGCGATCGCGCGCGGCGTCGCTCGTCCGCTGCTCCAGCGACTTCTCCGCCGACGCGGCCGCCTGCGCCTGACTCACGGCCGAATCGGCGGCCGCGCGCGCGATCGCGCGCCGCTCTTCCATCGTCGGCACCTTTAGTAACAATTCGCGGCTTTCTCCCTTCTGCGCCCACGGGGAGTTGTCGGTCGCGACCACCTTCACGTGCAGCGCGTCGCCCGGCTCGAGCGCGCGCTGCGAGAGATCGAGCACGGGCGAGCCCTCCCACACCGTTGCCGTCGCATCGGACACGCGGTCCGAGACGGGCGCGTCGGTGCCGCTCGCGGTCGCGCGCCAGCTCACGACTTCAACGCGCGCGATGCCGTGATCGTCGCTCGCCGTCGCGTGCAGCGTCACGCGATCATCCGCCGCGACGACGGTGTCGACGACTGGCGACACGAGCTCCACGTGCGGCGCCGAATCGGCGACGACGTCGAGCTCGATCGGCAGCGGAAGGTCCGCGATCGGGCCCGCGGTCCCCGCCGCGAGCCAGGTGAATCGCCCGCTGCGCTTGGCCTCGAACTTCCCCGAGAAGGCGCGTTCGTTGACGCCGAGGTTCAGCGTGTCGCCGTCAGCGGCGAGACGAACGCTGCGCAGCGCCGTCGACGCTCGGCCCGCGAGCTCGATGACCGTTCCTTGCGGCACGCGCGCCGGCTCACCGATGGGAAGACCCTCCGGCTGCCGACCGAGGTACGCGGGGTACGTCGCGCGCATCAGCACCGCGCCGAGGAACGGCCGGTCCGTCACGTGTACGATTGCCGTGTCGCTGGCCGATCGACCATCGCTCGCGACGACCGTCAGATCGCCGCGGAGCGGTCCGGTTTCGATCGTCGCGACACCCGACCGATCCACGCCCACGGTCTCGAACGCCCAACCTTCGCCTGGCGTGCGCTGCGCGACCTGGATCGCGCTCCGGTGCGGCGCGGCCACGCGCAGCCGGAGCGTCTCCCCGCGCAGCACCGCGGGCGGAAGATTCTGGAATGACAAACGCGGCAGCAGCGTTCCATTCCATGCGCTCACCGGGCGCATGATGGCGAGCAATCCATCGTTGAAGCGCGGCGCCGCGAACGCGAGCGCAGCAAGCGCGACGGTCGCGACGCCCGTCGCCTGCGCGGCGCCGCGTGTCGCGAGCTTCTGCTCGCCCGGCGCGAGGCGTGATCCGGCCGGTCCGAGCCGCTCGACGAGCGATGCCGCGGCCCGGCGACCCAGCGCGCCGGAGTCGGCCACCTCGAGCACGCCGCGCAGCGCGCCGGCACGGATCGCTTGCTCGCGCTCGATCGCCGCGGCAACACTCTGCCCGGTCGCTCGACGGTCGAGCCGGCGCGCCGTGAAGATCACGACCGCCACATCCGCGGCGACGACCACGAGCCAGATGAGGAACGGCACGGACCGCGGCAGCGCGATCCAGCGAGCGCTGCCGAGCATGGACGCGCCGGCCGCGAGGACGATCGCCGTCGCGCCAAGCGCCAGCGCCAGTCCGCCGATGAGGTGCAGGCGGCGCAGCCGAACGCGCTCACGCTCGACGAGCTCGTGAATCGTCATGGCGTGGGGCGGCTCGTCACCGCGTAGACGAAGAGATTCACGCCCATCCGGAGCGCAGCTTCGTGCAGCGCCGGCGGATCGTGATACACGGTGGTGTCTTCCCAACCGTTGCCGAGATCGCTCGAGAAGCTGTAGTACACCGCGAGGCGGTCGCCGAGGAAAATCCCAAAGCCGCGCGCCGGCAGGCCGTCGTGCTCGTGAATCTTGGGAATGCCTTTAGGAAAGTCGTATACGATGTGATAGATCGGGTGCGAGAGCGGCACATCGACGAGCGGGCGATCGGGAAAGACGCGCTTGATCTCGCGGCGGAAGCTCTCGTCGAGGCCGTAATTGTCGTCGACGTGCAGGAAGCCGCCGCGCTCGAGATACTCGCGCAGCCGCACGATCTCGGCGTCGCTGAAATGGATGTTGCCGTGCCCCGTGACGTGGATGAACGGGTAGTCCCAGAGCCGGTCGTCCATCAGCGTCACGCGCGCTTCGGTCGAGGCGACCTGGAGCGACGTGCGCTCGCGGATCGCCGCGAGGAGATTGGGCAGACTCGACGGGTTGGCGTACCAATCGCCGCCGCCGTCGTATTGCAGGCGAGCGATCGTCAGCACCGGAGGCGTGGGGCGCGCGCCGACGAGCGGCAACAGCAGCGCCGCCGCGAGCACGCGCAGTCGTCCGCCCGCGCGGAGCAACGTACGTCCGTTCATCGATCCTCCTCGCTCACTTCACTCTCCTGCGCCATCCCGTACGCCAGCCGCCGCGAGACGCCCAGCTCCTTCGCCACTGCCGCGGCCGCGTCGCGCGTGCTCATCCCCGACGCGCGCAGTGCGCGCACCCGCTCGCGAACCTGCTCGTCTGACACCGGAACGTCACTCGCGGGTCCAACGATGAGCACCACCTCGCCGCGCGGCGGCTTGTCTTCGTAGTACGCGCGGAGCTCGCTCACCGTTCCTCGACGCACTTCCTCGAACTGCTTCGTCATTTCGCGGGCCACGGCCGCCTCACGCTCGCCAGCACCGTGGCGCTCCAGCTCGGCGAGCGTATCCGCGAGTCTGTTGGGCGATTCGTAGAGCACCGACGTGTGACGCAATACCGCAATCTCGTCGAGTGTACGCCGTCGAGCGGAGCCGGAGCGTGTAAGAAATCCGAAAAACGTGAATCGGTCGGCGCTGATTCCCGACGCGACGAGCGCGGCGAGCAGCGCCGACGCGCCGGGAACGGGCACGACCGTGATGCCCGCGTCGATCGCCGCACGCACGAGGCGCGCACCGGGATCCGACACGAGCGGCGTGCCCGCGTCGGTCACGAGCGCGAGCGACGCGCCGGCGCGCAGCCGCTCGATCAGTCCCGGCGTGGCGCGCGCCTCGTTGTGCTCGTGATAGGGTTGCAGCGGCCTCTCGATCGCGTAGCGATCGAGCAGATGCCGGGTGTGTCGCGTGTCCTCGGCGAGAATCGCGGCGACGCGGCCGAGCACCTCGACCGCGCGAAAAGAAAAATCCCCCATGTTGCCGATGGGGGTGCTGACGACGTACAGCGTTCCCGGCCGTTCTTCGCCGGTCACATCACCTTCCACGGCACCTGCTCGAAGAGTCCCGCCGATTGGAACATGTGCCGCCGGTCCCACGTGAGCTGTCGCAGGAGCTCCTCCGGCGACATGCTGTCGTGATCGACCGCCGCCCACATGACGTCGCGCAGCCACGCGGCAACGCCGGCCGTGAGCTCATCCGTGGCGGCCAACGGATCGCGCGCCACACGGTCGCTGAACGAGAAGCCGTCGAGCACGGGGTGCGTGGGCAGCAGATTCACGCGCGCGTGCTCGGCGATCGCCGGCGCGCTGTCGCGGCCCTGCTCCACGAGGCGCTTGACGAGCGTGCTGGCAAGCTCGCGATACGCCTGCACGAGCGCCGGTGCGGCCTGGATCGGCAGCGGCTCGGGCGGAGCCCAGCGCGCGACGCGCAGGTCGCCGACGCGGCCTTCGCGCCCGAAGAGCTTCGCCACGCGGTCGATGAGCGTTCCGTGATGCGCGCTCGCGAGAAACGCGCGGGCGACCGATCCGTTCTTGAAGAACAGATAGTTGACGCAATCGTTCGCGATGATCTCGAGCACGCCGTCGAACGTGGTCGCCATGAGATACGGGAACAGCGCCGACGGATCCTGCGCCGCGAAGCCGGTCGGCCACGCCTCGGCGGGGAGCGTCTGCGTGGCGTACATGGCATCGAGCTGCTCGTCGTCGGCGCCGCTGAAGCAGATCTCGCCGTACTCGGGCTCCGGCGGGACCTTCTCGAGCGCGCTCGAGATCGGAAGCGCGCGCGCGCCGTCGCGGTCGCGCACGGTCGCGTTCACCACTTCACCGCCGAGCAGATACAGCGTCACGAGCTCGTCGGGAAGCGACACCGCGACGTAGCCCGAGATCCGCGCGGCGCGATCGCGCTTCGCGTCGGTGAGCAGATTGCGAAGATGAACGTAGGCGAGGCGCGTGCGGGGAAGCAGCACGCGGCTACACGGAAATCGAAGCGCGCTGGGCGAGGCGGGCATGGCGCCCTAAGATGCAACGGCGCGCGAGCGCGCGCGAGAGGAAATGCGACCGTGCAACGGGCGCGCGCGCAGAGCGTCGCGGAATGCGAGACGTTCTCGCATTCCGCGGCTCAGTGCGAGGTCACGCGGTCTGCTGCGACGCGGTGTGCTGCGTGATTTTCTGTTCGATGTTCGTCTTCGGCAGCGCCCCGATGATCTGGTCGACGACCTTGCCGTTCTTGAAGAACAGCAGCGTCGGGATGGAGCGAACGTTGAATCGCGAGCTGGTCTTGATGTTCGCGTCGACGTCGAGCTTGGCGACCTTCAGCTTCCCCTCATACTCCGTCGCGAGCTGGTCGAGTATGGGTGCGATGACGCGGCACGGCCCGCACCATACCGCCCAGAAATCCACGATCGTCAGACCGTCGTTCTTCTCGACTTCCTGTTCGAACGTGGCATCGGTCACGGCAACTACGTTGGACATGAATGCTCCTGGGAATCGCTATCGGCGTCCTGCGGTCTGCTGATAGCTTAATGAGGCATGCAAAACTCAACCCGCCCCGGAACGAGGATCGCGCACATCGGAATCGCCGTGCGCGCCCTCGATGAAAGCGTGTCGTTCTACCGCGATGTGCTCGGCCTCACGGACGCGCCGCTCGACGACGCGGACGGCGCGCGGATCGCGGGACTGGCCGCCGGCCCGTCGCTCGTCGAGCTGCTCGAGGCGGAGTCGCCGGAGTCGCCCATCGCCAGGTTCGTGGCGAAGCGCGGCCCCGGGATCCATCACGTCTGTTTCGCCGTCGACGATCTGGACGCGACCCTCGACCGGTGCCGCGCGCACGGCATTCGTCTCATCGACGAGCGGCCGCGCGTCGGCGCCGAAGGCAAACGCATCGCCTTTCTGCATCCCTCGTCGACGTCGGGCGTGCTCGTCGAGCTGACCGAGCACTGAGCGGGCACCGCCCGCGCGAACCGCACCGCGCCGTCAGCCGCGCTGGTTGCAGATTTCCTGCAGCGGCGGGAGCGAAACGTCCTCCACGTACCAGCGATTCGACGGCCCGCGCACCACGCGAAAGTTAGTCGAGCGCGTCAAGTTCTTGAACGTGACGTTCACGGCCACGTCGCGCGCGCCACCGGGCGCCGGCGCATCGGCGAGAATGTCGTAGCTACTGTGCTTGAGGTAGCAGATCATGATCAGCTCGCGCTTCTCCAACACGTCGCGCGAGTAGGCGTCGCGCGCGGCGCCGTCCGGCCCGCCCCAGATCGCGCCCATCGCCTGGAGATCCGTCTGCGCCACGGCGTTCATGAAGCCGCGAATCGCCGAGGCGGGATCGAGCGCGCCCGTCTGATTGCCCTGCAACACCGGCGTCGTCGCGGTCGCGGGCGGCGCGGAGTGACAGGCCGCGAGCAACGCGCACAGCGCGATTAGTTTCTTCATGCGTTCTCTCCGTCTGCGTGTTCGCAACGTAGCCAGTTGATCACTACACCAGGAAGCACCGTGGGGAGCCCTGGCATGCGGTATCAGCGCCTGTACATCAACATCGATCACGTCGCCACCGTGCGCCAAGCGCGGCGCGGCGCGAGTCCGGACCCCGTGGCGGCAGCCGCGCTCTGCGAGCAGGCCGGCGCCGACGGCATCACCGCCCATCTGCGCGAGGATCGCCGGCACATTCAGGACGACGACATCGAGCGCCTGGCTACATCCGTCGTCACGGTGCTCAATCTCGAGATGGCGTGCACCGATGAGATGATTGGCATCGCGACGCGACTCCGTCCGCACCAGGTGACGCTCGTCCCCGAGCGGCGCGAGGAGATCACCACGGAGGGCGGGCTCGATGTGTCGCGCGACCCGGCGCGGCTGGCCGATGGCGTCGCGCGGCTGAACGCGGCCGGCATTCGTACGAGTCTCTTCATCGCGCCGGATCTCGCGGCGGTCGATCGTTCGCGCGAGCTCGGCGCCGCCGCGGTGGAGCTCCACACCGGCCCGTACTCGCACGCCTCCAACGACCCCGCGACGCTGCGCGCGCTGCGTGACGCTTCCCGCCACGGGGCGTCGATTGGATTGGCGATCCACGCCGGCCACGGCCTCACGGTGGAGAACGTCGCGCCCGTTGCCGCGATACCGGAAATCGAAGAGCTGAACATCGGCCATTCGGTGGTCAGCCGTGCGATTTTCGTTGGACTCGTGGAGGCCGTGCACGAGCTGCGCCGAGCCATGGACGATGCACGAGCGTCCGCCTAACTTCGTCGGGCGCAAACCAACGGAGCGCGCATGACCGGAGCGCCGGGATTTCTCGAGTTCTTCATCCTCGAAGCGAGCGAATACGTCGAGCAGCTCGACGGTTTTCTGCTCGGGGGTGGACCGAGCGGTCCTGACGGTGAAGCGGTGCAGCGCGTCGCGCGTGCGCTGCGCGGCACGGCGACGATGGCGAAGCTCCCATCGTTCGCGGAGCTCGCGAGCGCGGTCGAACGCGTGGGCCGCGCGCTCCAGGTCGGCGCGCTGCACTGGGACCCGGCACTCGGCGGCGCGCTCGTCGCCGCGATCGACGAGCTCAAGGCGCTCCTGCACTCAGCGCGCGCCTGGTCGCCGGCCGAAGATCAGCGCGCCGCCACCCGCGCCGCCGAGCTGTCGCGATTCGCGCCGGCGCGCACGCCAGCGGCCGGCGCGGCCCTCGCGGGCTCGTCATCACAAAGTTCTTATTTCGCGACCGAGGCGGCGAACATCGCCGCGGGACTCGAGCTGCTCACCACGCGCGCCGGCGATCCGGAGACGGCCGCCAATGTGCTGCGCCGCGTGCGCGCACTGCGCGGAGTGGCCGGCGTGAAGGAGATCGCCCCGCTCGCCGACGCGCTCGAGTCGACCGAAGATGCGGCGCGCGAGCTCGAGATCGGCGCCGCGCCGAGCGACGAATCGCGCCGGCTGCTCGAAGCCTCGGCCGGCTATCTGCGCGCGATCTCCGCTGCCCTGCGCTCCGGCGGCGCGGCCGACACGCCGAGTGCTCCGCGCGACGCGTTCGTCGCGGCGCGCGACGCCTGGATGGCGCAGGACGAGGACCGCGAACGCGTTGTGCCGATCGCGAGTCTGTTCTATGCCGACGGCACGCCGGGCGTGATCGAAACCGCGGCAAACCCGCCGACGTCTTCATCGGAACGATTCCGCCTCGAGCTGGTGAGCCTTGGCGAGCATTTGCGCCAGGTGGTCGATGCCGCGCGCGGCGCACCGGCCGGTGACAGCGATGCACAGTCGCGCGCCCGTCGCGAGCTCCGCCGCGCGTTGCGCGCGCTCGAAGGCGCGGCGGAGAGCTTCGGCGAGCACGATGTCGCGGAGTTCATTCGCGGACATCGCGAGTCAGCCGACCACGTGGATTTTCTCGGACTCGCCGCGCTCCAGGATCTCGCGGGCGTGCTCTCGGCACCAGGCACGCAAGGCGAAAAGCTGCGCGAGCGGCTTCGCGAGCTGAGTCACGGACGCGACTTCGCGAGCTCCATCGGCGAGGGGTTCGGAGCGGAAGCGCCGCCGGCGTCGCCCATCGCTCGTCCAGTGCCGGCCCCGGCCCCGGCACCCGCGAACGTGAGCGCGTCGTATCCGCCGCCGGCTCCTTCGGCGGCGCCTCAACCTGCGCCTCAGCCTGCGCCTCCGCGTGCGCCCACACCGGTGCACGTCGAGGCACTCGACCGCTCGGCCGCGGCGCTCATCGACTCGAGCATCGCCGCGCTCGAGTCGCTGGAGCAGCATCCGTTCGCGACGCCCGTCGCGATCCCGGAAGACGCCGTCGTGCCGATCGAGTCGCTGCTGTACCGCGGGCGCGCCGCGCTCGACCGCGCGCTCGAGATCCGCGATCAGTTGAAGCGCGCCGGGCCGGTGTCCGATCCTTCCGCGCTCGAGGAGCTGTTCGATCTGCTCGAGCTCGCGCGCGCGGAGTAAGTCGCGATGAAGTTCGGCTGGCGCGGCGCGCTGGGGATCGTCGTCAGCGCGATCTTTCTCTATTTCGCGTTCCGACATCTCGATCTGAGTCGCGCGCTCGAGAAGGCGCGCCACGCGAACTACTGGCTGATTGCCGCGAGCGCCATCATGGCGACCTGCATGTTCCCGCTGCGCGCACGGCGATGGCGCACCATTCTCGACCCCATCGCGCCCAAGCTTCCCTTTGGCCCGCTCTGGCGGTCGACCGCGATCGGCGTGATGGTGACGAACACGGTGCCGCTGCGCGCCGGAGAGCTGGCTCGCGCCTACGCGCTCAACCGCGAAGTGCCGAGCGTGAGTTTCGCCACCGCCCTTGCGTCGATCGCGGTGGACCGCGTGTTCGACGGAATCGTTTGCATGCTGCTGCTGGCTGTTGGCGTGGTGATGGCACACTTCCCGAGCACCACCACGATCAACGGCCATTCGCTCGGCGGCGCGGCGACCGTCGTCGTCGCGGGTTCGCTCGGGTTGCTGCTCGCTCTCTACGTGCTCGTATTTTTTCCGGGAATTCTCATTAGAGTTTTCGAGCTCGTCGCGCGCCGCGTCTCGCCGGTCGTCGAGCGCCGCGGAAGCGAGATGCTGCACCGATTCGCCGAGGGGCTGAGCGTCCTCCGCACGCCCAAGCATTTCATCGCGGTGTTCGGGTGGACTCTTCTGCACTGGCTTGTCCAACCGTTGGCGTTTTGGCTCGCGCTCATGGCGATGGGCATTCACGTGCCGCTGGCATCCACGCTCGTACTTCAGGGGATCATCGTCATTCTCGTCGCGCTGCCGTCGGCGCCCGGCTTCTTCGGGCCATTCGAGATCGGCGCCACGATCGCGCTCGCGCTGTACAGCGTGACGAATTCCGACGCAGCCACGTGGGCCCTCCTCTTCCACGTGGCGTCGTTCATTCCGATCACACTCATCGGGGCGTACTACTTCGTCAGGCTCGGCGTCCACATGGGCGAGATCAACACCGCCGCGGACGCCAAGCAGTGACCGCCACGGCCCGCGTCGCCGCGCAGGCCAAGGTCAACCTCCTGCTCAACGTGCTCGCGCGCGAGGCGAGCGGCTATCACTCCATCGAGACCGTCTTCCTCCACATCGATCTCGCGGATGACGTCCGCGTTCGCATCACCAACGGTTCGCGCTCGCTCGACTGCACAGGTCCGGCACTCCCCGCGAACGGCCTCGGGTCCGTCGAGCAGAATCTCGCCTATCGCGCCGCGCTCTCGTACGTGGACGCGGCGGGTTGGCCCGCCGGCTTCGCGATCGAGATCGAGAAACACATTCCAGTCGGCGGCGGGTTGGGCGGCGGGAGCGCGGACGCGGGCGCCGTGCTCCGCGCGCTCGACGCGCTCTCACCGCGACCACTCGGCGCCGGCCTGTTGGAGCTGGCAGGCGCGCTCGGCTCCGACGTGCCCTTCATGGCGATCGAGAGCCCGATGGCGCTTGCCTGGAGTCGCGGCGAGCGGATGATCGCGCTCGCGCCGCTCGAGTCGCGGCCCGCGATCGTCATCGCGCCGGAATTCTCCGTCTCGACCGCCGACGCCTATGGCTGGCTCGCGACGGAACGCGGGAGCTACGCACCGGCCGCCGCGCTCCTCGCGCCGGACGCGCTCGCCACGTGGGAGTCCGCCGCGGCGATCGCGCACAACGATTTCGAGCGGGTCGTCGCCGCTCGGCATCCGGAGATCGCCGAGCTCGTCGACGAGCTGGACTCGCGCGAGGCACTCATCGCGATGATGAGCGGCTCGGGCTCGACGGTGTTCGGCGTGTTCAATGAGGCGCCCGACGCGGCGGCGATCACACGGTCGACGCAGCGCACCGCGATCGCGACACGTACCAGTGAGCGAGTTGTAAGAGTGGAGCTCGAACGGTAACTTTCGACTCTTCCTCTCGCGCGCTGCCCCCTCGTCCAATGGCAGGACATCGGACTTTGGATCCGAGAATGGTGGTTCGAATCCACCGGGGGCAATCGCTACGCCTTCCCCAAGCCATTCCCTCGCACTAACTTATAAGGCTGCCATGGACGGATTAGCGGTACCCAGTCACGGCCTCAAGCTGCTGTCCGGGACGGCCAACCGTGCGTTGGCGGAGGAGATCGCGCAGCATATCGGAGTCGAGCTGTGTCGAGTCAACCTCGGCCGGTTCGCCGACGGCGAGATCTCCGTTCGCATCGACGAGAACGTGCGCGGCAACGATGTGTTCATCCTGCAGCCCACGAATCCGCCAGCCGAGAACATCATGGAGCTCTTGCTCCTGATCGACGCGGCGCGGCGTGCCTCGGCGGCGCGCATCACGTGCGTGATGCCGTACTACGGCTATGCGCGGCAGGACCGCAAGGACCAGCCGCGCGTGCCGATCGGCGCCAAGCTCATGGCGAACATGATCATGGCGGCGGGAGTGGATCGGGTGCTGGGCGTGGACTTTCACCAGCACCAGCTCCAGGGATTTTTCGACGTACCTGTGGATCACCTGTACGCGATGCCGGTGTTCACGGCGCACTACCGGAAGATGCAGCTCCAGGATCCCGTGGTCGTCGCGCCGGACGTGGGCTCGGCCAAAATGGCGCGCGGATTCGCGAAGCGGCTGAATGCGACGCTGGCGATCATCGACAAGCGCCGCCCGCAGCCGAATGTCTCGGAAGTGGTGAACGTGGTCGGCGAGGTCGAGGGGCACGATTGTATCCTCGTCGACGACATGATCGATACGGCGGGAACGGTGACGGAGGCGGCGCGGGCGCTCAAGAACCTCGGCGCGCAAGACATCTACATCTGCGCGACGCACGCGTTGCTCTCGGGGCCGGCCAAGCAGCGGCTGAGCGATTCGCCGATTCGCGAGGTGGCGGTGACGGACACGATCGCCATTCCGCACGAGCGGCGTCCGACGCAGCTCTGCGTGCTGTCGGTGGGTGAGCTGTTGTCGAAAGCCATCCGCTTCACGCACGCGGAACAGTCGGTGAGTAGTCTGTTTGATTGAGAGTGGCGAGTAGAGAGTGGAGAGTAGAGAGACACGACGTCTCGACTGTCGACTCTCCACTCTCTACTCTCCACCCGCTCGACCTGGACATGGTAGGGAGGACGCAGCCTCCCGAGAGTAAACACGGGTCGCGGCGGGCGGGCTGCGAAGACAAGTTGAAATAGCAATCTGGTATTCACACAATGGCAACAGCATCCCTCAGCGCCTCCGTGCGCACCGACCGCGGCACCGGCGTGGCGCGCAAGCTCCGGCAGAACGGCCAGGTCCCCGCCGTCATCTACGGCCACGGCCGCGCCCCCCAATCGCTCACCCTCGACGCGCGCGACACCGAGAAGCTCCTCTCGACGATCGCGGCGGCGAGCACCGTCATCGAGCTCGCCATCGAGGGCGCCACTGCGCGCACCCTGATCCGCGAGATCCAGCGCCACCCGTTCAAGCGCCACATCATCCACATCGACTTCCAGGAGCTCGTCGCGGGCGAGAAGGTGACGGTCAGCGTCCCGATTCGCTTCGTCGGCACCGCCGACGGCGTCCGCAACTCGGGCGGCATCCTCGAGGAGACGATGCACCAGGTTCACATTCGCGTCGATCCCGCCGCGATGCCGGACCACCTCGAAGTGGATGTCACGCCGCTCACGATCGGCCACAGCGTCCACGTCCGCGATCTCAAGCTTCCCGAGGGCGCGATCGTTCTCGACGAAGCCAGTGCGACCGTCTGCGTCTGCACCGCGCCCAAGGCCGCGGCCGAGACGACGACCGCCGCCGAGGGCGAGGCCCCGACGACCGCCGAGCCCGAGCTCATTCGCAAGCCCAAGGCCGAAGGCGAGGAAGAGGCCAAGTAGCGCCACTCGTGCTCCGATTCCTCTTCGGGCGGGGCCGACACGATGCATCGACCCGCGACGACGAGCCGATGAAAGTCATCGTTGGACTTGGCAACCCGGGCAAGGAATACGAGCGCACGCGGCACAACGTCGGCTGGTGGGTCGTCGACCACCTCGCCGACGTTTGGCATTTCGACGGCTGGAAGAAGGACGGCGATGCCCGAGTCGCGAACGGCACGGTCAACGGCGCGAAGGTGCGTCTGGTCAAACCGCTCACGTACATGAACCTGAGCGGCGCCGTCCTCAAGCCCTACATGCGGCGCCCCTTCTGGTCGGCGGCGACCGATCTCATGATCGTGGTGGACGAGGTGCAGCTTCCCGTCGGCCGCTTTCGCTTCCGCGCGCGCGGAAGCGCCGGCGGCCACAACGGCCTCAAGAGCATCGAGGCCGCGGTGGGCTCGCAGGAGTATTCGCGGCTGCGGCTCGGCGTCGAGCCGGAGCACGGCCGCCGCGCGCCGCTGGCCGACACGGTGCTGGGCGAGTTCGGGAAGCGCGAAGGCGAGGTGGTGCGCGACCTGCTGCCCGCGCTCACCGAGGCGCTGGAGCTCTGGATCAAGAGCGGAATCAATCCGGTGATGAATCAGTATCCGGGGACGTAGCGGACGTGGCCGCGAAGCACGCGGTCATTCCGAGCGACGCCGCGCGGGATGATATAACTCATATAATACAATGCTAAAACTCGGAATCGTCGGCCTGCCGAACGTCGGCAAGTCCACGCTGTTCAACGCGCTGACCTCGGCCGGCGTGCTCGCGGCGAACTACCCCTTCGCCACCAAGGATCCCAACGTCGGCCGCGTCAACGTGCCCGACGCGCGCCTCGACGCGCTCGCGGCCATCGTGCACCCGGAGAAGGTCACGCCCGCCGCCGTCGAATTCGTCGACATCGCGGGCCTGGTGAAGGGTGCCTCGCAGGGCGAAGGCCTCGGCAACCAGTTCCTGGCCACCATCCGCGAGACCGACGCCGTCGTGCACGTCGTGCGCGCGTTCGAGGACGACGACGTGCTGCACGTGATGGGTAACGTCGATCCCGTACGCGACCGCGAGGTGATCGAGTTCGAGCTCGCGCTCGCCGATCTCGCCGTGGTCGAGAAGCGCCTCGACCGCGTGAAGCGCGCGTCGAAGACCGGCGACAAGGAAGCGCTCGCGGAGCTCGGAAGCCTCGAGGGCGCGAACGCCGTGCTCGCCGAGGGCCGCGCCCTGTGGCACGCCGCGTTGTCCGCCGGCGACCGCGCGGTGCTCGCGCCGCTCTCGCTGCTCACCCTCAAGCCGATTCTCTACGCGGCCAATGTCACGGACGCCGAGCTCGCGGGCGAGGAAGGTGCGCATCTCACGAAGCTCCGCGCCGCGATCGCGGAGAGCGGCGAGCAGGCCGAGGTCGTTCCCTTCTCCGCCAAGATCGAGGCCGAGCTCGCGGAGCTTCCGGACGACGATCGACGCGGGTTTCTCGAATCGCTCGGCCTCGAGTCGGCGGGACTCGATCGGCTGATTCGTGCCGGGTATCACCTGCTCGGACTGCAGACGTACTTCACCGCGGGCGAGCAGGAGGTGCGCGCGTGGACGATCCATCGCGGCGACACGGCGCCGGTCGCGGCGGGCGTCATTCACACGGACTTCGAGCGCGGATTCATTCGCGCCGAGACGGTGAGCTACGACGACTTCGTCGCGCTCGGCGGATGGAAGGGCGCGCGCGAGAAGGGCGCGGTGCGATCGGAGGGGAAAGAGTACGTGGTACAGGACGGGGACGTGATGCTGTTTCGGTTCAACGTGTGAGATGGCGTTCCGCCGTGCGCCAATCGCTCAACACCGATTCAGCTCGCGCGGCGTCACGCGAAACCGAATCGTCGTCGTATCGTTGACCGGTACGTGAAAGCGCACGGTGTCCTTCGTCGAATCGGCGGTGCCGTCGATCGTGATGTCGAGCAGCCGCGCGTCTTCGGCTGACACGCCGGGCAGCTCGAGCCAGATCGAATCGCTGTGATTCGTGCTGCGGCTCGGAATGGAATCGCGGATCAAGCCGATCGGCGTCCAGATGCCGCCGGTCGGCAGGTACGTCGTGATGTACGGCGCGTTGTTCGACCACGTGGTCACGTCCGCGCCGCTGAACGCGTTCGTCGCCCAGCAGCTGTTGGCCGACGTCGTCGTGATCGCGATGTCGAGATACGAGATCTTGCCCGGAAATTTCCGGGCCTCGGTCTGCTCGAACGTGTTCACGGCCACGCCGATCGCGCGCAGCTCCGTGGCCGTCGTCGCCATCCGTGTCGCATCGCCGGTCGAGTACAGGTACGGCGCGGCGGCGGCGATGATCGCCGCGAGCACCGCGATCGTCACCATCGCCCAGATGTACGCGAAGCCGCGTCGCTCGCGCGTTCTTGCCAATGACATGACTACAGGACGACGGTCGTCGTCCGCAGTTTCGTGGGAGCGCAACCGCCGCCGGATCGTTGGCGCGCATTCACGAAACTTTGTGAATCTCGCCGCGCACGGCACCGTATAAATGCATGGTATCCCGGCGATCGTGACGGCGGACGCTCCCCTCCCTGCCGTTGTCCCCGCAGCCACCCATGCTACTTCCCGGTCTCACCACCGTCGTTCGCGGCGCGATGCTCGTGTTCGGGCTCGCGGCGATCTTCCCGATCTCCACGGGCGAGCTGCGCTCTCACGCGAATCCCGCGCGAGACTACGGCGACGCCGTCGCGCGCGCCGATGCGTTGATCGCCGCGGACGATCTCGTCGCCGCGCCGGGCGGCACGAGCATTCTCGAAACGCATGGCGCGCGCACGCCGCGCGCGGTGGTGTTGTTCCACGGCTTCACCGATTCGCCGCGGCAGTTCGCGGCGCTCGCCGACTCGCTGTACGCGCGCGGCGACAACGTCCTCGTGCCGCGACTCCCGCACCACGCCGAGCGCGGCAAGGACGTGAGCGAGCTCGCGCATCTCACGGCGCAGGAGCTGTGCGACACGGGGGACGAGGCCGTCGACATCGCGAGCGGCCTTGGCGACACGGTGATCGTGATGGGACTGAGCGCCGGAGCAACGGTCGCGGCGTTCGAGGCGGAGCACCGGCCGGAAGTGCGGCGCGCCGTGATGATCGCGCCGGCATTCGAGTTTACTCATGCCCCGTCGATCCTCGAGCGCTCGATCGTGAACTTCACCGAGCACGTGCCCAATCTCACGCGGCGGGCCTCGCCCGAGCCGGGCCGGCCGGATCGCGATCCTGGCTTCGCGACGCACGGGCTGGCCCAGGTCCTCCGCCTCGGCATGACGGTACGGCGCGACGCCGAGCGGCTCGTGCCGCCGCGCGCCGAGATGCTCTTTCTCGTCAACGCGCACGACCACACGGTGAAGACCGCGCCCGTGCTCGAGCTGGCCGCGCGCTGGAACCGCCACGGGACGCCAGTCAGCGTATATGAGTTTCCTGATACGCTGGCGCTGCCGCACAACGTCGTGGACCCGATTCAACGGCGGACGAACGCGTCGGCGGTGTACCCGGTCCTCGAGGCGCTCGCGCACGGCGAGCGGGTCCCGACCTGGGTCCGGCGGCGCTAGACGGGCGGCTCGCAAGCGGGCGCCCCCACGCCGGCGCCGCGGACTCCGCTACCGAATGAACGTCGTGCTGTTCCGCAGTTGCGGCGCGATCTTGAACGTGATCGACTGGCCCGGCGCGACCACGAGCACGCCCGACGAGGCGCGTCCGTTCCCGCCAATCGGCGTGGCGACCAAGCGAAGGTCCTGCGCGACGACCGACGGATCGAGCACGAAGCTCTCGTCGCGGTTGCCGGTCACCGTCCCGAGGCGCGTCGCCAGTCCGTCGGCCACGACGTACACGTCCATGTCGTAGAAATTTTGATTTTCCACGTCGACCGTGATCCCGTTGGCGGGCACGATGTCGCCTGGCGCATTGCCGCGGACGCACCCGGAGAGCGGGGCCATGGATAGACACGCAGCCAGAAGCGCAGCCGTCGAACGTCCCATTCGCATGCTCGACCTCGGTTCAGAGACTGACCATCAGATAACTCTGACGGGCGCCCATCGCGGGGCCCCTGGAGCCGGCAGATCGCACAGGAAGTGCCAACTTGAGGGAAATGGTTCCCGTGGTTACAATTAGAGGCTCTCGACCACCCGCGTCGGTCCCTGTTGCCGCGCCGCGGGCACCACATTTCCCCTCCCCCTGCTCCGGCAACCAGCGGGGGGCGGTCACGACCAAAGGGAGGATTGCCGACGCATGACGCGTAAGTACGAGGCCGTCTACGTCTTCGACTCGACACTCGAAGACGGGGCCATCAACGACAAGCTGGGCCGCCTGCACGGATTGCTCGGAACCCCGGGCGATCTCGAAGTCAACCACTGGGGCCGCCGTCAGCTCGCCTATCCGATCGGCCGCAGCGAGTCCGGCTACTATGCCGTCGCCCGCTTCTCCGCCGAAGCCGGCGCGCTCCCGGAGTACGAGCGCGCGATCAAGCTCGATGACGGCATCATCCGTCATCTCATCACTCTCTACGAAAACGAGCTCGGCGCTCCGCCGATGTCCGAGGAAGAGCTCGCCGCCGCGAACCGTCGTCGCGAGCAGGATGACGACGAGGACGAGGAGTAACCCATGCGACGCCCACAAAAGACCTGCCCGTTCTGCGAAACCCGCGTCCGCTTCATCGACTACAAGGATGACCGCACGCTCGGCCGCTTCATCACAGATCACGGCAAGATCCTGCCGAGCCGTCTGAGCGGCGTGTGCGCGCGCCACCAGCGCCAGCTCTCCACGGCGATCAAGCGCGCCCGCTATCTCGCGATCATCCCGTACATCCGCGGAATGCAGGCGTAGGGACCGCGCGAGGGATGACCGAACCCACGGCCGACGCGCCGACGCCGGCAGGAGCACCGTCGCCGGCTCGCTCCGAGCGAGGATGGGCCAAGCTGCTCATCGCGCTCGCCGCGTTTCTTTTCGTCCCAACGCTCCCGCAGTTGCGCGCGTTGCTGCCGATCGAACAGACGATGGTGCTGTTCGTACCGGCGCTCGCGGCGTGCGCTCTCGTGGGGTGGTGGGCCGGCGGACGAGCGTTCCTCGCGGTCGCCTGGGTCGGGATCGCGGTGCTGTTGACCGTGCAGCAAAGTGACGCACCGAACGCGTTTTACAATCTCGTGCGCGGCTGGAGTCTGCTGCTCGCGGGAGCGTTCGGGCTCGTGTGCCTGTTCAATCTGCGGCGACCGGTGTTCACACGCGCGCTGCTCGCGCTTGGGATCACGCTCGTGTTGGCGATGGTCATGAGCTTGCTCGGGCCGGTCACGATCGCGCACGCGTCAAAGACCGTGGCCGACGAGTTCGCGCGGCGCAACACGGAAACGATGTCGACGTTGAGCAACGTCATCTCGTCGCATCCCGCCGAGTGGAAGCAGCTCACCGACCGCGTGCCGCAGCTCGCGCAGATGCCCGCCGAGACCTCGAAGGAGCTCGACGTGCTCTCCGACTGGGGCCATCAGGTTTTTCCCGCGTTGCTCGCGCTCGAATCGCTCGCCGCGCTGGCGTTGGCCTGGTCGGCGTATCATCGACTGAGCCGCACGCGACTCGGACCGCCGCTGCATCCGCTTCGCGAGTTTCGCTTCAACGATCAACTGGTCTGGGGGCTGATCGTCGGCCTCACGATCATGCTCCTTCCCACGCTCTCGAGTCTCACCGGCGTCGGGAAAAATCTCCTCGTCTTCTTCGGCGCGCTGTACGCGCTGCGTGGCTTCGGTGTGCTGTCCTGGTTCATGTCGCCGGGACGCCTGGGGCTCACGCTCGTGATCGGATTCGTCATGCTGCTCGCGCCCGTGCTCAACTACATCGCCGCCCTCGCGTTCATGATGCTCGGAGTCGCGGCGCTCGCGTTGGGCCTGGGTGACACGTGGGCGGATTGGCGGAGCCGGGCGCGCACCACTCTGTAAGCTTTTTTTTCAACTCCTCGGAGTCATTTATGGAAATCATCCTCCGCCAAGCCGTCGAGAACCTCGGCAAGCCAGGCGACGTGGTGAAGGTGAAGTCCGGGTATGCCCGGAACTACCTCTTGCCGCACGGTCTCGCCTACGAGGCGACGCCGGGCAACCTGAAGCGCATCCAGCAGGAGCGCGAGCGCCTCGAAGCGGCGGAAAACGAGCGGCGCGGCACCGCACAGGGGCTCGCGGAAAGGCTCGAGCAAGTGTCGCTCACCTTCTCGGCGCGCGTCGGCGAAGAGGGCAAGTTGTTCGGCTCCGTCACCGCGGCCGACATCGCGCAGCAGCTCGAGGCGCAGGGCTTTCACATCGAGAAGCGGCAGATCGACCTGCACGAGCCGATCAAGGCGCTTGGCGTCTACCGCGTGCCGATCCGCTTGCATGCCGATGTGAAACCCGAAGTGCGGGTCTGGGTAATCAAGCAGTAAGGGTGGTTGGACAGGAACGACCGCACGCCAAACGGCACACCTGCTTCGGTGGGTGTGCCGTTTCGTCGCGCGCCGGGCGCGCACGGGAACGTCGGGTGGCCTCCGCCGCGCTCTACAAAGTCCTGCCCGGCCGTTATCGTTTAGAGACACACACGGGTATCAATCACGAATGACCTCGACGTCACCGACGACCTCCGACTCGCTCGCGCTCGCGCAACGCGCGGCCCAGATCGCCATCGACAACAAGGCGCAGGATGTCGTCCTGCTGGATCTGCGGGGCGTGACCGACATGACGGATTTCTTCGTCATCGCGAGCGGCACCTCCGACACACACGTCTCGGGGATCGGACATCACATCCTCGAGGACATGAAGAAGGAAGGCAGCCGGGCGCATCACATCGAAGGCCTCGAGAAGGGCCGTTGGGTGCTGCTCGACTACGTCGACTTCGTGGTGCACGTGTTTCATCCAACGCTGCGGAATTTCTATCAACTCGAGCGCTTGTGGGCCGACGCCGAGCAGATGCCGCTGGAGAGCGCACAACGCGCGGGTGCGTGAGTCGCCCGCGAGGGCGCGGCGCGCGGTGGCGCGCGGCGCTGGCCCTCGCCGCGGGCCTCTGCGCGCCCGCCATCGCTCGCGCGCAGAACTATTTCGGCCAGAACCAGGTGCAGTACGACCAGTTCCATTGGTCGACGCTGGAGACCGAGCACTTCCTCATTTACTACTATCCTGAGGAAGCGGAGGCCACGACCGACGCCGCGCGCATGGCCGAGCGCGCGTACGCGCGACTGTCCCGCGTGCTCGATCATCAATTCCGCGAGAAGAAGCCGATCATGCTCTTCGCGTCGCGCACGGATTTCGGGCAGAACAACGTGACCGGCGACCTGGGCGAAGTGACGAGCGGCGTGACGGAAGCGCTCCGGCATCGCATGCTCCTCAACTTCACCGGCGACGACAAGAGCTTCGAGCACGTGCTCACGCACGAGATGGTGCACGCATTCCAGTACGACGTCTTCGCGCGCGGCAAAGCGGGCAACGGCCTGCAGACGCTCGCCCAGTTCGAGCCGCCGCTCTGGTTCTCGGAAGGCATGGCCGAGTACCTCTCGCTCGGCCCCGACGCGACGATCACGACGTCGTGGATGCGCGACGCGGCGCTGAACGGAAAGATTCCGACGATCGAGCAGCTCACCAACGATCCGGACACGTACTTCCCGTACCGCTACGGCCATTCGCTGTGGGCGTTCATAGGACGCAAGTGGGGCGACGAGGCGATCGGGCAGATCATGAACGCGGTGCCGAGCGTGGGGGTGGAGCGCGCGTTCCGGCGCGAGCTCGGCGTCTCGCTCGACGACCTGGGCGACATGTGGCGCGAGGACGTGCAGCAGCGCTTGCTCCCCGCGGTGGGCGGGATGACACGCCCGCGCAACTTTGCGCAGCCGCTGCTCACGGAGAAGCAGAGCGGCGGCGGGATCTTCCTCGCGCCGTCGCTCTCGAGCGACGCGCGGACGATCGCGTTTCTCGCCAACGGGAGCGCGGCGCGCGGGCAGGTGTTCATCGACCTGTGGCTTGGCGACGCGCGGACCGGCAAGCGCATCGGGCGGCTGGTCAAGAGCGAGGTCGATCCGAATTTCGAGGAGCTGCGGCTGCTCTACTCGCAAAGCGCGTTCTCGCCCGATGGGCGGCGCATCGCGTTCACGGCGCAGCGGAAAGGAAAGGACGTGCTGTACCTGTTCGACGTCCGGTCGCGCAAGCAGATCCGCCGGTTCGATCTGCCGATCGAGAGCGTCACCAATCCGAGCTGGTCGCCCGACGGGACGCGCCTCGTGTTCAGCGGCATCGAAGGTGGTATATCAGATCTATATATAATAAAAGATGATGGCACCGGGCTCCGGCGTCTGACGCACGACAAGTACGGCGACGTGCAGCCGCAATGGTCGCCCGACGGGCGCACGATCGCGTTCGCCAGCGACCGCGACAGCGCGAGCTTCGACCTGCTGCGATTCAATCCGCTTCGCATCACGCTGCTCGATCTGGCGACGGGCGCCATCACGGTGATCCCCGGCCAGGCGGGCCTCAACATCAACCCGCAGTGGTCGCCCGACGGGCGCGCGATCGCGTACGTCTCCGACCGTACCGGCACCCCGAACATCTTTCTGTACGACCTCGACAAGGGGATGAACTACGAGCTGACGAACGTCGTCGGCGGCGTCTCCGCGCTCACCGAGTACAGTCCCGCGATCACCTGGGCGCGCGGCGCCGACCGTCTCGCGTTCACCTACGCGGAGAACGGGCAGTACACGGTCTGGACGATCGACGATCCCCGCTCCCTCGCGAAGGTGCCGTACGTGCAGCCGCACGTCGTGGTCGCGGCGGCGCTGCCACACGATACGGCATCCGACTCCACCGGTTCCGTCTCGATTGCCGCGCTGCTCGACTCGTTCGACCTCGGCCTGCCCGATACGACCAAGTTCCGCAACGAGCCGTATCACGCGCGGCTCGCGACCGACTACGTCGCGCGGCCGAGCATCGGCTACACCCCCGACGCGTTCGGCCGCACGGTGTTCGGCGGCACGACGGTGGTGCTCAGCGACATGCTCGGCAACAACCACCTCGCGATCGCCGGCGAAGTGAATGGACGCTTCAGCGAGGCGCGGGCCTTCCTCGGCTACACCAATCTGGCGCATCGCTGGCAGTACACGACCGGATTCTCGCAGGCGCCATACTATTTCCTCTCAAACGACTCCATCGCGAACACCGCCGATCCGGGCGTGGCGCGCGAGAATCAGGAGATCACGACGTACGTGGCGCGGCAGGCGTTCGCCGTGACGGCCTATCCGCTCAATCGCTTCACGCGATTCGAGATTGGCGCGGGCTTCAACAACATCGATCGCAGCCGCTTGTTCGTGACGCGGTCGATTACTGGCGTGTCGGCGGGTGCGTATTCGGTCGACAGCCTGCATCGCGATCCGTCGCTCAACTACCTCGACGGACAATTCGCGCTCGTCTCCGACAACACGCTGTACGGCTACACCGGTCCGCTCATGGGGCGGCGGTTCCGGCTGCAGGTGAGTCCCGTGCTGGGATCCTATCACTGGATCGAGTATCTGGCCGACTACCGGCGATACGATCCGATCATCTTCAACTCCCTGACGCTCGCCACGCGTCTCTACGGCGACGTATCCGTGGGGCCGGACGAGAAGGCGTTCCCCAAATACATCGCGCGCCCCGATTTCGTGCGCGGCTACGATCGGAACAGCAGCTTCTATCTCACCTGCCCCGTCATCGGCGCCAACCCGAGCAACTGCAGCGCGGTGCAACTGCTTGGCAGCCGCGTGACCGTCGCGAACGCCGAGCTGCGCTTTCCGCTGATTCGCCGCATCGAGCTGGGATTCCTACCGGTGAATCTGCCGCCGCTCGACGGACTCTTCTTTTACGACGTTGGGCTGGCCTGGTCGAGCGGACAGTCCGTGTACGGCGCGCGGCCATCGCCGTACGACGTCCAGACGCAGCGGTATCCGTTGCGCAGCTACGGCGCGGGCATTCGTCTCAATCTGTTCAATTACGCGATCGTCCGTTGGGACTACGCGATTCCAATCGACGAGCCGGGCCACAAGGGCTTCTGGACCTGGTCGCTCTGGCCGTCGTTCTAGACATGGTCGGGGCGAGCCCGTAAGCCCTAGCCTCCCATCACGCTATCTTTCAGCCGTGCGCTGGCAACTTGCGTTGGCGCTCGCGCTCGTCGCGTGTTCACGCGGCGAACGCTCCGAAATTCCGGCGACGCGCACCGCGAGCTCGGCGTCCACGCAAGGACCCGACGCCCTCATGCTCCGTTCGCCGCGAGCTGGCGGAGTCGCGCGAGTCGTGAACTATCCGAACATCGACTCCACCGTCTGGACGGCGAGCGACGCCGCGCCGGCCCTCGATCGCGTGCTTGCGTTCGATGCCGACAACGCGCTGATCGCGGCCGTCGACGCGCGCGGCTTTCCGATGTGGCTCGATCTGCGCCTGGGCACCGTCACGCGACCGGGGCGCGCATCCGTGCGCAACCTGACGTCGATGAACGGATCGGACATTTACGGCGTGGGAACCGATGGCGCGGTCGTGCGCTACTCACCGCCCGGCAACTGGTTGTACAAGCCACCGGTCGCCGCGCGCGCGATCTTCCCGCAGTCGAACGGCACCGTCGTGGTGCTCGCGGGCGCCGGAGAAAATGCACGCGCGTGGCGCATGCATCCGCCCGACACGACGCGCTCTGATTCGGTCGCGCTGGGCGATGTGACCGGCGGCGTGGGCGCGCCACTCGGCGATCGCGTCTACTTCATCACGCCCAAGCACACGTTGATTGGCTTGCGTCCACGCACCATGGTGCTCGGCCGGCGCATCACGATCGAGCATCACATCGCGGCGATGGTCGCGTCGCCGAGCGGCGATCGGTTTTACGTACTGCCCGATTCCGAGAACACCATCAGCGTCGTCGATCGGTATCAGGATCGCGTGGCGGCGCACATCATCCTGCCGGGGCACGCGCGCGATCTGCGCGTCGATCCGTTCGGACGGTATCTGCTGGTGCGGGCCGCGAAAGGCGACTCGGTGTGGGTGGTGAGCATCGGAACGGACGGAATCGTTGGAACCGTGCGGTCGCAATGGCGGCACGATCTGCCGCTCGTCGCGCAGGACGGCACGATCGCCGTGATCGACGGCGCGGATGTCGCGTTCCTCGCCGGCATCCCGTTCCACGAAGTCCGTCGCGCGCGCGGCGGCGCATCAGACTATTGGTATCCGTTCGTCTGGGACGGCTTTCGTCCGCGCGCCGCGGCGCTCGACAAGCCGGTGCAGTTCCTGTCGGATTCCGACAGCATTCGTGCAGTCGCGCCGCGCGAATCCGTGGCGACGCAAGCGCCGGTGGCGCCGGCGCCGGCGCTAGCCGATACCGCGCGCGCCGGCTTCACCGTCTCATTCGCCGCGCTGCTCGATCAATCGCGCGCGAACGACCAAGCGTCAAAGATCGTCGTGGAGGGGCGCACCGCGCGCGTCGTCACGTCGCTCAGCAACGGAATGACCGTGTATCGCGTGGTGCTCGGCCCGTACGCGACGCACGACGAAGCCGATCGCATCGGCCGCGAGTCGGGCCGCTCGTACTACGTGTACGCGGGGGCGCCGTGACCGGTCCGCGCCCGCGTCGCGGCTTCGATTGGGAAGCGGCGGGTCGCGAGATTGGAGCAACGCTCGGCGCGTTCCACGCGCTGGTCGTGATCGGTCTGGATCCCGTGGCGACGGGACGCGTCGCGATCGGGATCGGTCGCGCGCAAGCGAGCACGCGCCGGGTCGCCGTAGGCGATCTGTTCGCCGAATCGCCGCCGATTCAGGAGCTCGTGACGGGCGAAGATCCGCACGGGCTGGTCGACAGCTTCTTGTACGGCGTCTCGCTCAGCCGCATCGCGTACGAGGTGCCGGACGCCGGCCAGCTCTTCGTGATGCCAAGCGGCACTGAGCCGCCGGCGTACGACGAGATCCTGCCGAATCCGCGGTGGGCACGGCTGACCGCCGGCTTTCGCGAGGTCGGAGCGCTGCTGGTGCTCGCGGCTCCCGCGAATGCGGAGAAGATCGAGCAGCTCGTGGAGGCGACCGACGGCGCGATCCTGGTCGGCGAGGCGGTTCCCCGCAAGCTGCCCGTCGCGCGTGTGATCGGCACCGTGCGCGAGCCGCGGCCCGAAGCGGAGGCCGTGCCGGCGATCGAGCCGCGCGCACGGCCGCGCGTGCGCCGACGCCGCATCGCCGCCGCCGCTGGGATCTTCCTCACTCTCGTGCTCGCCGCAGGCGCCGCGTGGCTCGCGTATCGGCCGCTCGCGGACTCAGCGCATCTGCTCGGCAAGAGGCAGGACACCACGGGCGGCCATCCAAAAGTTCCGGCGCCGGTGGCGCTTGCTCGCGATTCGCTGGCGGCCGCGAACGGCGAGGCTGCCGCGGCGGATTCGCAATCAGCCGTTGGCCCGATCGTGACCGTGCCCCGGCCCGCCAACCCGGCGGATTCGGCGCAAGCGGCTGCATTTGCGATCGAATTGCTAGCTGCGAATACCGAGGCAGGCGCTATTTTGAAGCTGCAAAAGGACGGCAAGAAGCTGCCGGCGGCCACGTTCGCGCCGGTGGAGATTCAGGGAGCGCGCTGGTTCAAGGTCATGGCTGGCGCTCTTCCCACTCGCGCGGACGCGGACACTCTGCTCGCCGGTTTGCGGCGCCGGAGGATGCTCGACTCCGCGAGTGGAGAGGTGGTGCGCTTGCCGTTCGCCTTCCTGATCGATTCCGGGGTGCCGGCGACGGCGGTTCCCGGGATGGTCGCCACGTACGTCGACCGGGGCCAGCCGGTGTACGCGCTGCGTCAAGCCAATGGATCCGCGTGGTTGCTCGCCGGAAGCTTCGAGTCTCCCGAGCAAGCCGCGCTGTACGCTGAATCGCTTCGCTCATCGGGCACCGTGCCGGTGCTCGTATATCGCAAAGGGAGATCGTTCTAGTGCGGCTGACCAAGCTCGAGCTTCAAGGCTTCAAATCGTTCGCGGACAACACCGACATGATCTTCAACGCCGGTGTGACCGCGATCGTCGGGCCGAACGGCTGCGGCAAGTCCAACGTTTCGGACGCGGTGCGCTGGGTGTTGGGCGAGCAGCGCGCGCGTCTGCTCCGCGGCGCCAAGATGGAAGAAGTCATCTTCCAGGGATCGTCGGCGCGTCGCGCGGTGAACGTCGCCGAAGTGTCGCTGCACTTCTCGAACGAGGAGGGCACGCTCCCGGTGGCGTTCCAGGAAGTCGTGATCACCCGGCGGCTGTCGCGCTCCGGGGAAAGTGAGTATTTCCTCAATCGCGCGCCCTGCCGGCTGCGCGACATCTCCGACCTGCTGCGCGGCACCGGGCTCGGCGCCGACACGGGCGTCGTCATCGAGAGCAAGATGATCGACGCGCTGCTCTCCGATCGTCCGGACGATCGCCGCGAGCTGTTCGAGGAGGCCGCGGGCGTCGGGCTCTATCGCGACCGGCGCCGCACGACGGAACGCCGGCTCGAGGAGACCACGGTCGACCTCCAGCGCCTCGACGATCTCATCGCCGAAGTGCAGAGCCAGGTCCGCTCCCTGGCACGCCAGCGCAAACGCGCCGAGCGTCACGCGGAGCTCATGAGCCGGCGCTTCACGATCGAGATCGCCCTCGCCAAGCGCGAGATGACGGCGTGGCACGAAGAGCTCCAGCAGCTCGACGAACGCGTTCGCACGCTGCGCGAGTCCGTACCGGCGAACGAAGAAGCGGTCGTGTTCGCCGAGCAGTCTCGCGACGCGGCGCAGGGCAACCGCGCCGCGACCGAGGCGCAGCGCACCGAGCTGCTCCGCCTCGTCTCTTCGCAGCGCGAGCACGTGCACCAGATTCGCGCCGAGATGGCCGTGGCCGAGGAACGGCAGCGCAACGCGCTCGCGCGCCGTCAGCGCGCGGAGCTCGAGGCCAACGAGGGCGAAGCGTACGGCGAGCGCATTTCCGGCGACCGCCAACAGGCCGCCGCCGATCGCGCGCAATTAGAGGATGCTCTTTCGCAGGCTCGTGAGACGCTGAGCGTGCGCCAGCGGGAGGAGGACGAGACGCGCCAGCGCGTCGCCGAAGCGCGCGGCGGCCTCGAGGAGGCGGAGCGCGCGCACCGCGAGCTGCAGGACCGCGCGCGCCGCATGGAGATCGACCGCGAGCGCGCGCATCGCGAGAGCGACGAGCTCGCCCAGCGGCTCGAGCAGATCGCGACCGAGCGCGCGCAGCTTGCCGACGCGCTCGCGTCGATCATGCGCGAGCTCGAGGAGGCGGTGGTCGCCGTCGAGGCGGCACGCGTGCGCGCCTCGCACGCGGCGGAAACGCTGGACGCCGCACGCGCCGCCGACCGTGAGACGCGCGAGCAGGAATCCGCCGCGCGCGCGGAGCTCTTTCGCGCCGACGAGGCGCACACGTCGCTCCAGGGCAAGGTCAACGCGCTCGACGCGCTCGAGCGCGAGCGCGTGGGACTCGCGCCGGCCGCGGCGCGCCTGCTCAAAGAGCGCGAACAGTTCGGCGACGGCGCGGTACTCGGCCCGTTGAGCGATTTCATAAGCGCCGGCCAGGCCTCGGCGCTGCTCGTCGAGCGCTTTCTCGGCGCAACGGTGCACGCGGTGCTGGTGCGTGACCGCGAGATCGCCGAAGCGGTGCGCGCCTGGCATGCTACCGCCAACCCCGGTCCGCTGCTGCTGCTGCCGCTCGATGCACTGTCCGACGAGCAGATTGGCGACGTGCTTCCCGACGCGCTGTCGCATCAGGTCGACGCGACCGGCACGGGGCGCACGTGGGTGCGCGCGCTGCTCGGCCATGCGCACGCGGTCGACAACGGCTCCGCCTTCGTCGATGCGCGCGGCGCCGTCTGGCTCCCGGGAAGCGCCGCGGGCCCCGGTCCGCTGCGCCGGCGCGCCGAGCTCTTCGCGCTGCGCGCGGAGCTCTCGGCCACCGAGCAGGCCAGACAGGAAGCGATGATCGCGGCGGACACCCTGCGCGCCGCGGTGCAGGAATCCGAGCAGCGCGTCACCGAAGCCTCCGCCGCGCTCGAAGCCGCGCAGGTCGACGGCCGCCGCGCCGCGGAGCGGCATGGCGAGTTGGAACGCCGCCGTCAACGCGCCGATCGCGAGGTGCAGGAGGCCGACGCGCTTGCCGGCCGGCTCAACGAACGGCGCGAGCAGTTGGCCGAACAGCTCACCCGGCTCGACGCCGACACGCGCTCGCTCGCCGACGTGCTCGCGACGCGCGCGGAGGCGATGGACGGCGCGCGCGAGCAGTTGTCGGTCGCCGAGCGGGGGCACGAAGAAGCGCGCGAAGCGCGGACGCGCGCCCAGGTGGACGAAGCGCAGGCGCAGGCGCGCGTCCAGGTCGCGCACGATCGCGAGCGCCGCCTCACGGAAGAGCAGCAGTCGGCGACCGCGCGGCTCGACTCGCTCCGCGCGGAATTGACGGATCTCTCACAAGCCGATTCCGCGCTCGCGCAGCAGATGGCCGAGTGGCAGCTCGATCTCGAGACGCGCGAAGCGACGCTCGCCGACGGCGAAGAGCGCCTCCAGGCCGCCGAGTCGGCCGTGCGCACCGCGAACGAGGAGCTCGACTCGGCCGATCGCACCCTCGACGAGGCGCGGCGCGCCGCGCACACGCTCGCCGAGGAGCTGCACCACGCCGAGCTGCGGCACACGGAGCTCGGCGGCCGGCGCGCCGCGATTCGCGAGCGCCTCGAGACGGAGTGGCGGCGCCCGCTCGACGACATGCTCGCCGACGCGCAGCCCGTCGAGCTCGACGACGACGCGCTCCGCGCCGAGGCGGAATCGCTGCGGCAGGAGCTCGAGCGCCTCGGGCCCGTGAACGTGCTCGCGATCGAGGAGCATGAGGAAACGCTCAAGCGCGCCGAGTTCCTCACGACCCAGCGCGCCGACCTCGCCGACGCCAAGCAGCAGCTCCAGCAGGCGATCCGCGAGATCGACAGCACCGCCAGAGAGCTCTTTCTCGCGACGTTCACGCAGGTGCGCGAGAACTTCCGCCAGATCTTCATGTCGCTGTTTGGCGGCGGCGAGTGCGATCTCCGCCTCGAGAACCCCGATGCGCCGCTCGACTGCGACATCGAGATCCACGCCTCGCCGCGCGGCAAGCGCACGCAGCGCATTCACCTGCTCTCGAGCGGCGAGCGCGCGCTCGTCGCGCTGTCGCTCCTCTTCGGCATCTTCCTCACCAAGCCGAGCCCGTTCTGCCTCCTCGACGAGGTCGACGCCCCGCTCGACGACGCGAACGTCGGCCGCTTCGTGCGCATGCTGAATCAGTTCAAGACGCGTACGCAGTTCATCGTCATCACCCACAATCCGCGCACGACGACGGAAGCCGCCGACGCGGTGTACGGCGTGACCATGCAGGAACCGGGGGTGTCGTCGCTCGTGAGCGTCCGGATGCGCGGCGCGGCGGTCGACGAGGCGATCGCGGGCGCGGTGCCGACCACGGTATGATGGCATGGCGCCGCCGGGCGGCGCTCGGCGGGCTGCTCGTGTGCCTCGCCGCGGGACGCGAGGCCGCGGCGCAGAGCATTCACCTCACGTTCTCCGCGTCGACCGGCGACAGCATCTCGCCCGCGCCGGTGATGACCGTGACCGGCCTCGAGTCCCGGCCCGACCTCGGACCGTACACCGTGCAGGTGCAGCTCTCGACCGCGAGTGATTTCCACGCGCCGTTTCTCGTGCGCGCGGCGCCGACGGAGAACGGCACGTTCACGCTCGATTCGCTGCTCACCGAGCACGAGACGGTCTATTTCCAAGCGTCGCTGCTCGACCGATTCGGCGACATCGTCGCCAACGAGGTGCAGCACCATCCCGTGCGAAGCTGGATCCGGCTCGTGAGCCCGGTCGGCGGCACGAACGACGTGATCTTCACGCGCACGCCGGCGTTCGCGTGGGATGCTCCCGCCATCACCTTTCCGCCTGGCCTCTGGACGTTCGACGTCTCGGTGATCAACACCGGCACGGGGGCGGCCATCACCACGACGACGACCGAGTTGAGCGTCACCCTTCCGAGCCCGCTCGACGCCTGCACGTCGTATTCGTGGAAGGTGAGCGCGCACGGCGCCAACAGCACCGGACAGGGCGTGGTCACCGTCGCGAGCCCCGGCACATTCGTGATTCAGACCGCCGACTGCCCGACCGCAACGATCTTTTATCAGAATTTTCCAAACCCCTTCGGCGGGGCGGGCGGCCCGGCGCAAACCTGCTTCTGGTTCGACCTCGCGGAGCGCTCCAAGGTGCGCCTCGCGATCTACGACATCCGGCTGCATCATGTGCGGCAGATCATCCCGGGCGCGATCGGCGACGGCAACCTGGCGGCCGGCGCGCACGGGCGGGGGAGCAATGTCACGCAAACCGGCTGCGACCCGAGTTTCCAATGGGACGGCCGCGATGACACGGGCCGCTTCGTGCCGCCCGGCGTGTACAAGGCGATCTTCGACGCGGCCGGCGTGCACGTCGCCAAGACCATCCTCTATAAAGGGCCGTGAGCATGCGCTTCACGACGCTCGGCACGGGGACCATCTCTCTCCCGGCGCACCGCGCGTGCGCCGGGTACCTGCTCGAGTCCGGACCGCTCCGCCTGCTCGTCGACTGCGGCACGGGCATCGCGCGGCGGCTCGCGGAGCGGGGCGCGCGCTGGCAGCAGATCACCCACGTGGCGATCACGCACTTTCACATCGATCACCACGGCGATCTGCCGAGTCTCATCTTCGCGTGGAAGTACGGCTATTTGCCCGCGCGCACCGAGCCGCTCGCGATCATCGGCCCGGTGGGCACCGCGGCGCTGCTGGAGCGGCTCGCCGCCGCATACGGCGAGTGGGTCACGGCGCCAGGGTTTCCGTTGAGCGTTCAGGAAATTCTCCCAGGCGATTCTCTCGCCCTTCCGAATGACGTGACGCTCACCTGCCTGCCGGTACCACACACCGCGGAGAGTGTGGCATATTCCATGGAGCGCGGCGCGCGGCGGATCGTTTTCACGGGTGACACCGGGCCTTCCGACGCGCTCGCGGAGTGGGCGCGCGGCTGCGACCTCCTCGTATGCGAGTGCTCGCTCCCGTCGAGCATGAGCATCAAGGAGCATCTCACCCCCGAGCAGTGCGGCGAGCTCGCGGCCGCCGCGGCGCCGAAGCACTTGGCGCTCACGCATTTCTATCCACCCGTCGAGGACGTCGACATTCGCGCCATCGTCGGCGAACGGTTTCACGGGCCCGTCACGCTCGCGAGCGACGGGTGGTACTTCGATATCGAGGACGCGTAATGCTGGTCGTCATGGAGAATACCGCGACCCCGGAGCAGATCGACCGGGTCGTGAAGGTCATAGAGGAGATGGGATATCAGGCGCGGCCCATGCCGGGCGAGACGCGCACGACCGTGGGCCTCGTCGGCAACGACGGGCGCGTGGACGGGTCGCGCATCGAGGCGCTGGCCGGCGTCGCCGAGGTCATTCACGTCACCAAGCCGTACAAGCAGGTCTCGCGCGAATGGAAGCAGGAGAACACGATCGTCACGATCGCGCCGGGCGTCTCGTTCGGCGGCAGTGAGATCGTCATCATCGCCGGACCGTGCTCCGTCGAATCCGAGGAGCAGATCGTCGAGGCCGCGCGCGCCGTGCGCGACGCGGGCGCCACCGCGCTCCGCGGCGGCGCATTCAAGCCGCGCAGCTCACCGTATTCCTTCCAGGGACTCGGCAAGCGCGGCCTCGAGCTGCTCGCGGTCGCGCGCCAGGAGACGGGGCTGCCGATCGTCACCGAGGCCCTCGACGACGAAGGGGCGCATCTCGTCGCCGAGTACGCCGACTGCATCCAGATCGGCGCGCGCAACATGCAGAACTACTCGCTGCTGCGCACCGTCGGCAAGATGGACAAGCCGGTGCTCCTCAAGCGCGGCATGGCGGCGACGATTACCGATTTGCTCATGAGCGCCGAGTACATTCTCGCCGAAGGCAACACGCAGGTGATCCTCTGCGAGCGCGGCATCCGCAGCTTCGACACGATGACCCGCAACCTGTTCGATCTCACCGCGATTCCGCTCGTGCAGCGCCTCTCGCATCTGCCGATGATCGCGGATCCGAGCCACGGCACCGGGCTCCGCGACAAGGTGATCCCGATGGCGCGCGCCGCCGTCGCCGCCGGCGCCGACGGCGTGCTCGTCGAAGTGCACCCGAATCCGGAGCGGGCGCTCTCCGACGGCGGCCAATCGCTCTACCCGGATCAGTTCGCCCGGCTGGTGACCGAGCTCCGCGCGATCACCGCGGCGATCGGCCGCTCCGTGGCGCCCACACCCGGAACGGCGGCCCCCGCGCGCGGGTAGGATCACGCATGCGACTTCTCACGTTCGCGCTTTGCGCCTCCATCCTCGGACCGCCGCTCGCGGCACCGCTCGGCGCGCAGTCCGTCGAGGCGACGATCGATCACGCGGTCGCCGCGTGGTCCAGAGTCAAGACGGTCCGCGGCACCTTCGAGCAGACGGTGACGAATCCGCTCACCGGATCGAGCGCCACCTCGCGCGGCGACTACCAGCAGGAGCGGCCCAACCGCCTGTCGATTCGTTTCACGCAAGGCGCCGAGGGCGCGATCGTCTCCGACGGCAAGACGCTGTGGATCTATCTGCCGGGGAGCGCACCGGGCCAGGTGATCGAGCGCTCCGCGACGGATCGCACCGCGATGCCGATCGATCTCACGGGCCAGTTCCTCGATGCGCCGCGGAGCAAGTACACGATCGCGGACGCCGGCACCCATCCGGTCGACGGCCATCCCGCGCACGGCCTCACCCTCACGCCCAAGGCGGGGACGACCGCGCCGTTCACCCGCGCCGTCGTCTGGGTCGATGATGATGATTCGCTCATTCGAGAATTCGAAACGACCGAGTCGAGCGGCATCAGCCGGCGGATCCACCTCACCGCGATCGCGCCGAACGCCGCCGTCTCCGCCGGGGCGTTCACGTTCGCCGTGCCCGCGGGCGTGAAAGTCGTCGATCAGCGCTCGCGCGAGTAGATCCCGAGCCCCGCGCCGTCAGCGGCGCGGGTGCGCCAGCGAGGCCGCGCGGTCGAACAGCGCCCGCTGCGATCCGACGCCGGTCTCGAGCCGCGCCGCGATCGCGACCGCGGAATCCGCCAACAGTTGCGGCGCGGTGAGCGGCGAGAGCAGCCGCACGGTCAATGAATCGCCGCCGACCGGAACCAGCGCGTCGGGCGTGATCCCGCCGCCGCCAAGCACCGTGCGGCCGGCGTCGGTCTTGTAGCGCGGCTTGGGGCCGGTGGTGTCCGCCGTGAACGGATCTTCGTCCGGACGCGGGCGATTGATCGACCGGCCCGATGGCGTGTACCAGAGCGCCGTCGTGAGCTTCACGGCACCGCCGCTCGGCAGCGGAAACACGCTCTGCGCGCTGCCCTTGCCGTAGGTGGTCGTGCCCAGGATCACCGCCCGATCGTGGTCCTGCAGCGCGCCCGAGACGATTTCGGCCGCGCTCGCCGTGTTGCTGTCGACGAGCACCGCGATCGGCAGCGCCGGCCAGCGCTGCGCCGCGTGATCCGAGTAGTCGTGCGTCACGTCCGGGGTTCGGCCGCGCATCGTGACGATGCGCTGCCCCGGATCGAGGAACAGGTCCGCGACGCCGACGCCCTCCTCGAGCAGTCCGCCGGGGTTCTCTCTGAGATCCAAAATGAGCGAACGCATACCGGCCTTCGAGAGCGAATCGACGGCGTGCTCGAGCTCGCGCTCCGACGTCTCGCTGAAGATGAGCAGCGCGACGTAGCCCACGCCGTTCGGCAGCAGCATCGCGTGCTGCGCCGAGTGTACGTCGATCTCGCGGCGCGTCAGTGTGAACGTGAGCGGCGCCGGCGCGCCCTGGCGCTCGACGGTGAGCCGCACGCTCGACCCGGGCGTGCCGCGCAGCGCCTTCTGCACCGCCTCGATCGCCACCCCGCGCATGGACTGCCCGTTCACGTCGGCGATGCGGTCGCCCGGGCGAATCCCCGCCGCGATCGCCGGGCCGCCGGGGAGCGGCGCCACGACCGTCACCCAGCCGTCGCGCAGGTCGACCTGCGTCCCGATGCCCACGTAGCGTCCGGAGGTGCTCTCGTTCAACCGCGCATACAGTGCGGGCGAGAGATACTCGCTGTGCGGATCGTGCAGCTCGTCGACCAGCCCGGCCGCCGCATCGGTGTACAGCACCGAATCCGACAGGGTGTCGACGTATTTCTTCGACACCGCGTCGAAGACTTCGTCGAACAACTGCCCGCCGTCCGTGGCCGCGCTCGTCTCCTGGGTCAAGCCGCGTTCGACGTACCAGCCGCCCGATACCAGCGCGCTGCTCAGGAGCGCGCCGGCGAATACCGCTCGTGACCGCACAACATCCCCGGGATCGTCGTTAGGCGATCACGCAGGGAAAGTTCCGGGCCAGCGCCCGCGCAGGTTCCGCAGCACGCGCGCGAACACCTCGTCCTCGCTCCCGCGTGCGTCCACGAGCACGATCGGTCCGCACTCCGCGTGCGCGCGCTGCCAGTCGTCGGCCGCGAACGTCTCGAACGCACGCGCGACACGCTCGTGAAAGGCCAGCTCGGCGCGCTCCATTCGGTCGTGCTCGCCGCGCTGCAGCGCGCGCTCGAGTCCTTCGCTCACGGGAAGCGTGAGCAGCAGCGTCAGATCGGGAACGAGGCCGCCGGTCGCCATCGCGTTCGCCACGCGCAGCTCGTCCGCGGGCAGCCCGCGGCCCGCGCCCTGATAAGCGTACGTCGAGAGGAAGAACCGATCGACGAGCACCGTCGCGCCCGACCCGAGCGCGGGACGGATCTCGCGCTCCACGAGCTGCGCGCGCGACGCCATGAAGAGCAGCGCTTCCGTCCGCGGCATGATGTCCGACGCGGGATCGAGGAGAATGCGCCGGATCTCGTCGCCGACGATCGTGCCGCCAGGCTCGCGCACCGCGACCACGTCGCGCCCGCGCGTGCCCAGCCACTCGGCGAGTCGGCGGAGCTGCGTGCTCTTCCCCGCGCCCTCCGCCCCCTCGAACACGACCAGCAGGCCGCGCGGCATGCGTGCGCTAGCTGAGCGTGATGATCGGACTCGCGGCGCCCTTCTCGATGCCTTCGAGAATCCAGTCGTTCACGCGCCCCATGACCTTGTCGAAATTCTCCTGCGCGACGAGCAGGCGCTGGTACGCGCTGCGCCCCTGGATCTGGCCGAGCAGGGTGTCGAGCTCGCGCTCCATCTCTTCGGTCGGTCGCTGGCCGCCAGCCATCATGCGCTGCGCCTCCACGCGGAGCTGCTCCATGCGCTGGAGGAGCGCGACCGTGTCCTTGTCCTCGTTGAGCGTGTCGCCCGCGCGCTTCACTTCCTTGTACTCGGTGCTCTGCCCGATGAGCCGTCCGAGCTCCTTCGCCTTGTCCTCGATCATCCCCCCTCCCCGTCTGAAGACTCGTGTCGTCGGGCGAGCACGAAGCGCTCGCGTCCCGTGAGATCCAACTCCACGCGAATGGCGTGGAAGCGCCGCTCGCGGCTCACGAGCTCCGCGGCGAGTGACGCCCGCCGTACGTCCACTTCGATCGCCAGCAGTCCGCCCGGCGCCAACACGTCCGCGGCCTGGCGCACGAGTCGAGCCGTGGCCGACATGCCATCCGTGCCCGAATAGAGCGCCACCGCCGGCTCCCAATTGCGCACGCTCGCGGGCAGCACGACCGCCTCGCCCAGCGCGATGTACGGCGGATTCGACACCACGACGCGCGCCCGCACGTCGAGCAGCGGCCCGAGGAGCGATCCGTGGAAGAACTCCACGGGAGCGCGGAGCATGGAAGCCGCGAGCGACGCGTTGCGCCGCGCGACGGCGAGCGCGTCGAGCGAGACGTCGGTGCCGTAGACGCGCGAGAACCGTCCCTCGGCCGCCAGCGCGAGCGCGATCGCGCCCGACCCGGTGCCGACGTCGATCGCGACGCCGCCGTCCGTGCTCCCCACTTCGTCGAGCACCAGATCGACGAGCTGCTCTGTTTCTGGTCTTGGTATGAGCACACGCTCATCGACGTCGAGCGTGAGATGGCGGAACGCCGCGCGGCCGACGGCGTACGCCAGCGGCGCGCCGTGCGCGCGCAGATCGGCCGCGGCCCGCGCCCGCTCGAGCGTCGGCCCGTCGACCTCCACGGCGCCGTTCATCAGCGGCCAGAAGCGCGGCACGTCGTACAGCGCGGCGATGATCTCGCGCGCCTCGGAGAACGGCTCGGCGATGCCGCGCGCGTTGAGCGAGCGGGCCAGGTCGTCGAGCAGGCGGCTCACCGTCACGCCCTCGGCCGCGGCGCGTTCGGCCGTCATACCGGCTCCCCGAGCTGCTCCTCGACCTCGGCGAGCTTGAGCGCCTCCATCAGCGCCCCGATGTCGCCGTCGACGAATCCCTGCAGGTCGTGCGTCGTCCACCCGATGCGATGATCGGTCACGCGGCTCTGCGGATAGTTGTAGGTGCGAATCTTCTCCGAGCGGTCGCCGCTCCCGACCTGCGAGCGGCGCATGCGCGCGCGCTGCTGCTGCTGCTCCTGCACGCGCAGATCGAGCAGCCGCGCGCGCAGCACTTCCATCGCTTTGATCTTGTTCTGCAGCTGCGACTTCTGGTCCTGCTGGCTCACCACGAGGCCCGTCGGCAGGTGCGTGATGCGCACCGCGGAGTCGGTCGTGTTGACGCTCTGGCCGCCGGGGCCTGAGGAGCGGAACACGTCGATCCGGAGGTCCTTGTCCTCGATGCGGACGTCGACCTCCTCCGCCTCCGGCAGCACGGCCACCGTCGCCGCGGACGTGTGAATGCGCCCCTGCGACTCGGTCGCCGGGACGCGCTGCACGCGGTGTACGCCCGACTCCCACTTGAGCTGCCCGTACGGCGAGTCGCCCGTAACCTTGAATATCACTTCTTTGATGCCGCCGAGCGTCCCGTCGGCCATCGACAGGATCTCGATCCGGAGGCCGTTCCGCTCGCAGTAGCGCGCGTACATGCGGAAGAGGTCGGCCGCGAAGAGCGCCGCTTCGTCGCCGCCCGTGCCGGCGCGGAGCTCGACGATCGCGTTGCGGTCGTCGAGCGGATCGCGCGGCAGCAGCATCGGCGTGAGCCGCTGCTCGAGCGCGTCGATGTCCGCCGCGAGCCGCGACACTTCGGCGCGGGCCTCGGCGGCGAGCTCGGGGTCGTCAACGGAAACGAGCTCGCGCGCCTGCGCGAGCTCGTTTTCAAATTTCTCTAATCGAGCCGCCAGCTCGACCACCGGCATGAGCCGCCGGTGCTCCCGCCCGAGCTCGGCGAATTGACTCGCGTCGCGAAGCCCGGCGGGATTGACGAGCGCGCGCTCGACTTCGTCAGCGCGCGCGAGGGCGGCCGCTAACCGGTCGCGGAGCGCCAGAGGACGAGCGCCTCAGGTCGCCGACTTGGCGAACTTCTGGCGGAACCGCTCCACGCGGCCGGCCGTATCGACCAGACGCTGCTTGCCCGTGTAGAACGGATGGCACGCGCCGCACACGTCCGTGTGAATCTCCGCACGCGTCGAACGCGTCTGGAACGTATTGCCGCAGGCGCACTTCACGATCGCCGTCGCGTATTCGGGATGGATGTCGTTCTTCACGGGAACCTCTTGGATTCGGTGAGCGAGCGTCGCGGGAACGGTTCACCTCGACGGTGTCGCCCAGGTATTTTTGAGCTAGTCCAATAATATAGCCGGTTCGATGGCTAACGTTCAAGCGGACAACGGCTTGGAACTTCCGAGCAAGTCGCGCCGAATCGGCTTGGATCGAATCTGAGACGCGGACGCGAGCGGGCCTGCGGCTCCGAACGAGGAGCGGACTGGGCCCGCTGCCAAAGCGGGTTCGCTCCTCGTCCGAACCCGCAGGTTCGCCTCGTCCGCGTCCCCATTTCAATCCAAGCGTCCACGCCACGACCACCCAAGCATCTCCGTCACGACCGGCTCACGCCTAATCGCAGTCAGCGTAACAGTTTGACACCGCCTTGCGGTCAGACTAACTTCGCGCCGGTTGCCGGGTCGGCGCGACGCCGCTCTCCCACCGGACGGCCCGCTTCTGCCCTCTCGCCACTCTCTCGTGACCACGACCACCGCCGACTTCCTGGCCACCGTTCCGCTGTTCAGCGGTCTGGACCGCGCTGAGCTCCAACGGTTCGCCGATCTCACACGCGAAAAGTTCTATCCGCGCGGCAGCGTCATCCTGTTCGAGAACGATCCGGGTGACTCGCTGTTCGTCGTCCGGCAGGGGCGCGTCAAGGTCGTGCTCATCGGCGAGGATGGCCGCGAAGTCATCCTCGGCGTCCTCGGCGTCAGCGAACATTTCGGCGAGCTCGCGCTGATCGACGACCGCCCCCGCTCGGCCCACGTGATCGCGATGGAGGACTCGCACCTCCTCGTCCTCCGCCGTGAGGATTTTCGAAAGCGCGTCGAATCGTCGCCCGCGGTGGCGTGGTCGCTCCTCACCGAGCTCTCACGCCGGTTGCGCCGCGCCGACGAGAAGATCGGCGGCCTCGTGCTGCTCGACGTCCCCGGACGGATCGCGCGGCTGCTCCTCGATCTCGCCGAAGAAACCGGCAGCGACACGATCGAGAAGCCGCTCACGCACCAGACCATCGCGCAGATGATTGGCGCGAGCCGTGAGACGGTCTCGCGCGCGATGAAGGATTTTCAAGACGCCAACTGGGTCTCGGTGGAGCGGCGCCGAATTTCTATCGCCGACCGCCCCGCCCTCGAGCAGCGCGCGCAAGCAAAACTGTAGAGCTCGTGTGATGCCGGTCACGAAGCACCCGTGACTCCCTTCCTAGCGATTTTGACCTCCACACCGCCAGTTTGTCGCTGAGCGCTGAGGCGCCTGGTTCATGACTTTGCGATTGCGGTTCTGGGGGACACGCGGCTCCGTGCCGGCCCCGGGACCTCGGACGGTTCGGTACGGCGGAAACACGCCGTGCCTGGAGGTGCGGACGGGGACTGGTGCGCTGGTCATTTTGGATGCGGGAACGGGGATCCGCGAGCTCGGCCGTTCGCTGGTCGCTGGCGGCGACCCGATCGCCGCCGAGATCTATCTGACCCACGCGCACTGGGACCACATTCAAGGCATTCCGTTCTTCGCGCCGATCTTCAGGCCGGGGAATCACCTCACGATCTGGGGATCGAAGGCGCTGGAGACGAGCATCGACCGGGTGATTCGGGAGCAGATGGCGCCCGTGTTCTTCCCGGTGTCGTTCGAGGAGCTGCAGGCGCGGATCGATTTTCGGGAGATCGCGGAGGAAGAGCGGGCCGGCAGCGGCTACGTCGTGCGTACGTTCGCGGTGCAGCATCCGGGCGGCGCGCTCGGCTACCGCTTCACCGACGCGGGACAGCCGGACCGATCGTTCGTCTACATCTCGGACAACGAGCTGGGATCGAGCGAGGGCTATGCGAGCCGAGCCGGCTGGCGGGACGAGCTGGTGAAGTTCGTGCGCGGGGCCGCGCTGCTCGTGCATGACGCGACGTACACGACGGACGAATACGCGCAGCATCGCGGCTGGGGACATTCGACGTTCGACGACGCGGTGGCGCTCGCGCTCGATGCGGAGGTGCAGCAGTTGGTGCTGTATCACCACAAGCCGGAACGCGCTGACGATGATATCGATCGGTGCGTGGCGGCCTGCCAGGCGCTGGTCGCGCGGCGGGGCGGAACCCTTCGGGTCTCCGCGGCCGCCGAAGGAATGACGCTGGATGTTTAGTAATTCATAAAGTGTCTCAGGAGGACACCATGTTGCGTTCGCTGTCGAATGCCACTCGCCTGGCCGCCGCCGCGGCCGTCCTGGCGCTGCCCGCGGTGGCGCCCGTCGCGCGGGCCCAGGCCGACAATCGCCCTGTCGTCGCCATTCTGCCCTTCGACAACAACTCGATCGGCAAGGACGCGCGCGACTACGACGGTGTCGGCAAAGGAGTGCAGGATCTCCTCATCACGGACATGGCGAGCAACACCAAGATCCGCCTCGTCGACCGCGAGCGCATCCAGAAGGTGCTCGAGGAACAGAACATGGTGAAGGCCGGCGCGATCGATCCGACCACCGCCGTCCGCCTCGGCAAGCTGCTCGGCGCGCAGTACCTCGTGTACGGCGGCTTCCTCGCCGACACGAAAGGCAACATGGTGCTCACGGCGCACGCCACCGACGGAGAGACGGGCCAGTATACCAACCCGATGAAGGTGCAGCGCAAGAGCGACGATCCGCTCGCGATCATCAACGAGTTGAGCGAGAAGCTGAACGCGGAGATCAAGCTCGCGCCCAAGCCGGGCCGTCGCACCGGCGACGCGGGCGTGGGCGCGCCGAAGACCGCGCCAGGCGAGAACGGAGCGATTCAGCAGGGCAAGACCGCGCCCGCCGAGGAGAACTTCGCCCGTCCCGTGAAGAAGGCCGAGTCGATGAAAGTGAAGCTCGACCTCGCGACGATGAAGGTGTACTCGAACGCGATCGACGAGATGGACAAGAAGAACACCGCGAAGGCGGTCGCGCTCTTCAAGCAAGTCACGGCCAAGTACCCTGACTTCGAGCCCGCCCAGAATCAGCTCGACAAGCTCGGAGCGAACGCGGGCTGATCATCCGCGATCGCAGGTTGCAGGGCAGCCGGCGCCCGTGAAGCCGCTCCTCATCGCCGCCGTCGGGCGCACCATCTCATCGGCGCCGCTCGGCCGGCGCGAAGACGATGTGGAGCTGCGGCGCGTGCCGGCGCTCCCCACGGCGGCGTCGCTCGATGCCGCGCGGCCCACGGTCGTCGTGCTCGATCGCGCGCTGCTCCAGAGCGCCGACGCGGACCAGGTGCGCGACCTCGCGCGCGCCGCGGCGCTCGTTGCACTCGGCGAAGCTGACGACGCCGAGCCGCCGGCGGAATTCCCGGTCGATCTGCTCACGGGCTACTTGCCCGCCAGCGCGGCCGTCGGGACGATCATCGCCATGCTGCGCGGCGCATTCCGTCACGCGGCCGCGATCGTCGCACAGCGGCGCGCCGAGGCCGAGCAGGAGCTGCGGCATCAGGAGCTCACGGAGCTGACGCACGTGGGCGTGGCGCTCTCCACCGAGCGCGATCTCCTGCGCCTGCTCGAGATGATCCTCACGCAAGCGCGCCGCATCACCGCGAGCGATGCGGGATCGATCTACCTCACCGAGCGCACCACGGACGGCGCGCCGGCGACCACGCTCCGATTCAAGCTCACGCAGAATCACTCGCTCCCCGCGCTCCCCTTCTCGGAGTTCACGGTACCGGTCGACCACGCGAGCCTCTCGGGTTATGCCGCCGCGACGGGCGAGCCGCTCGTCATCGCCGACGTCTATCTGCTGCCCGACAACGTCACGTACAAGCAGAACCGGAGCTTCGACGAGAAGTTCGGCTATCGCACCAAGTCGATGCTCGTGATCCCGATGAAGACGCACCGCGACGAGATCATCGGCGTGCTGCAGCTCATCAACCGCAAGCGCGACGCGAACGCCCGACTCTCGTCGGCGGATGTCGTGGACCGCGAGGTGATCACCTACGATCCGCACGCCGTGGAGCTGGTGAGCGCGCTGGCGTCGCAGGCCGCCGTGGCGATCGAGAACAGCCGGTTGTACGAGGACATCGAGCGGCTGTTCGAGGGATTCGTGACCGCGGCGGTGACGGCGATCGAATCGCGCGACCCGACGACGTCGGGCCACTCGGGCCGCGTCGCGACGCTCACGGTGGCCCTCGCCGAGGTGGTGGATCGCGCCAACGACGGCCCATACCGCGACGTGCGGTTCACCCGCGAACAGCTCCGCGAGCTCCGCTACGCCGGGCTGCTGCACGACTTCGGCAAAGTCGGTGTTAGAGAACAGGTATTAGTAAAAGAGAAAAAGCTCTACCCCAAAGACCTCGACATCATCCGCCAGCGGTTCGCGTATCTCCTCCAGTCGGCCGAGCTGCGGTTCGAGCACGACCGTGCCGAGCTGCTGCTCGCGAACGGGCGCGGTGCATACGACGCGGGAATCGAGCGCCTGGTCTGCGAGCGGCAGGCGGCGCGCGACCGGCTGCGCCAGTACGTCGACGCCATCGTGAAGGCGAACGAGCCGACGATTCTCCCCGAGGGCAGCTTCGAGGAGCTCACCGAGATCAATCGCGCCACCTACGTCGACTTCGATGGCATCGAGAAGCCGCTGCTGCGCGACGACGAGCTTCAATTTCTCATCATTCGCAAAGGCAATCTCGACGACCGGGAACGCCGCGAGATCGAGTCGCACGTCACGCACACCTACCGCTTTCTCGAGCAGATCCCCTGGACGCGCGAGCTCAAAGGCATCCCCGAGATCGCGTACGGCCATCATGAAAAGCTCAACGGCCGCGGCTACCCGCGCCGGATCGGCGCCGAGGCCATCACGGTGCAGACGCGCATGATGACGATCTCCGACATCTTCGACGCGCTCACGGCCAAGGACCGGCCGTACAAGCGCGCCGTGCCCTGGGAGCGCGCGCTCGACATCCTGCACATGGAAGCGAAGGACGGCATGCTCGATCCCGATCTGCTCGCGCGCTTCGTCGAGGCGCGGGTGTTCGAGTCCGTGTTGAAGAGCTGACCGTCAGCGCTCTCGAGACCAGAGCGCGATGATCCCGCACTCGTTGTTCGTGCCGCTGTATTCGGGCGGCGCCGCCGCGCCGCCGGCGTAGTACTCCACACCGGCGTATTCCATCGGGCTGATCTTGCTCCAGTCGGGCGGCATGCCAGGGCTCATGCCGAGGTTGGCCTTCACGCCGTCGACGTACACGGTGGGATAACAATCGGACTGTCTGCACGTCCGCATCGCAGGGCCGGAGCACATCTTGCGCGACGACGCGATGAACTGGGCGCCGCGGGCGGCCGGCACGATCATCAACCCCGGCAAGTGCGAGATCAGCACGTCGGTCATCGAGTGATTGTCGTCCTTTCGCAGCTCCGCTTCGTCGATGAAGTGGCCAAAGCCTCGCGCCTTCCGCTCCTCGAACCCTCGCAGGTTCGGCGAGACGTAGTGCGGTGACGAATCGGTGACCACCACTTTGCTCAGTTGCGTCGCCTTGGTCATCACGATGGTGAGCGGTGCCGTGTCGCTCGGCGAGATCGGCACGGTGAGGGTCTGCACGCCATACCCCACCTTTCGCAGCCGCACGAGGCTTCCGCCATCCGGGAGAAAGGCCAGGGTCACGGTCCCGGTCTTGGTCGTCTCGACCGAATTCCCATTCAAGATGTCGAGGACCTGCACGCCTTCGATTGGCGACCCGCTCTCCTCGTCGTACACGCCGAGCACCCGGTATCGATAGGCGGGCATCATCGCCGCCCTGACCGAATCCGGGCGGGCCGGCTGCTGCGCTCTCGCACCGATCGGCAACGCGCCGAGCAGCGTTCCAACGAGCGCGATGCGACGCATTCCTGTCTTCATACGGCCTCCGGGCCGAGCGCGATGACGGATAGTATATTCCCGCGTGCTCCGTTACGCACCACTGGGCGACCATGCGATCGTCATCACCGTCGGCGACGCGATCGACGAGGCCACGCACCGCCTCGTCCGCGCGGTGTCCGCCCGCCTTGACGAAACGCATATACCAGGATTGGTAGATCAGGTTCCCGCGTTCGCGAGCGTCGTCGCGCACTACGACCCGGCGGCCGTCGCGGGCGATGCGCACCGTGTCCCGTACGACCGCATGGTCGAGGCGCTCGAGACAGCGTTCGCCGGTCTCGAGCACCAACGCCCGCAACCGGCGCGCCTCGTCGAGATCCCGGTGTGCTACGGCGGCGAGCTTGGCCCCGATCTGACCGAGGTCGCGGAACGAACCGGCCTCGCGCCGAACGAGGTCGTCGCGATCCACACCGCCGGCGACTACCTGGTCTACATGGTCGGGTTCATGCCGGGGTTCGCCTACCTCGGCGGTCTCGACGCGCGCATCGCGACGCCGCGGCGGCAGTCGCCGCGCACCGCCGTTCCAGCGGGGACGGTCGGCATCGGCGGGCAGCAGACCGGCGTCTATCCGCTCGTGTCGCCGGGTGGATGGAATCTCATTGGACGCACGCCGCTCCGCGTGTTCGACATGAGCCGCGACGAGCCGGCGCTCCTCGCCGCCGGCGATCGTGTGCGCTTTCGCGCGATCACGCTCGAGGAATTCCGGAGCTGGCCGGCGTGAACATCCGCGTTCTCTCGAGTGGGCTGCTCACCACCGTCCAGGATCTCGGGCGCATGGGCATGCAGCGGAGCGGAATTCCGGTGTGCGGAGCGATGGACCGCAGCGCCCTGCTCATCGGGAACCTGCTCGTCGGCAACGCCGACGATGCCGCCTGTCTCGAGGCGACGCTCATCGGACCGGCTTTACAGTTTGATGAACCCGCCCTGATCGCCATTGCAGGCGCTGATTTCGGCGCAACGGTCAATGACCAGCCGATCCCCGCCTGGCACGCCGTGTACGTCCCGCGCGGCGGCACGCTGCGCGTCGGCGCGCACGGCGCCGGATGCCGGCCGTACGTCGCCGTGGCCGGCGGCATCGACGTGCCGAGCGTGTTCGGCAGCCGCAGCACGTACATCCGTGCGGCGTTCGGTGGACTCGATGGCCGCGCCCTGCGCACCGGCGACGTGCTCGCGCGCGGAACGCCAAGTGATCGTTCGCGCGCGATTCAGCACGCGCTCGCAAGTGATCCCGACTGCATCGGCGTCGCGCGTTGGACCGTCGGGCCGCCGGTCCGCCCGCGCTACTCCGCGGACGCGATCGTCCGCTTGCTCGACGGCGCGCAGCTCGCCGAGCTCACGGACGAGTCGCGCCAACGACTATTCGACGCGTCCTTCCGCGTATCAGCAAGCTCTGATCGCATGGGATATCGCCTGGGGGGCGTCGAGCTCGCGCTGCGCCGCCCGTTGGAGATGCTTTCCGAAGGCGTGGCGTTCGGTACGATGCAATTGCCGCCCGGCGGTGTGCCGATCGTCCTCATGGCCGACCGTCAGACAACGGGCGGGTACCCGCGCATCGCGGAGGTGGCCGCGATCGACCTGCCGCTCATCGCCCAGCTCAAGCCCGGCGATCGCGTGCGCTTTCGCCCAATCTCGCTTGCCGACGCGCAGCGATTGTACCTTGCCCACGAAGACGACCTGGCACAGGCGCGCGCGTCGATCGCGCTGCGCTTCTCACGAGGACGATCATGACCGATCGCATCGATCTGAATTGCGACATGGGCGAGAGCTTCGGCGCGTACACGCTCGGCGCCGACGACGCGGTGTTCCCGTACATCACGTCGGCGAACGTCGCGTGCGGCTTTCACGGCGGCGATCCGAGCGTCATGCGCACCACGGTTGCGCTGGCGCAGCGGCACCACGTCGCGATCGGTGCACATCCCGGGTTCCCCGATCTGATCGGCTTCGGACGGCGCAACATGGATGCGACGCCGCAGGAGATCTATGACCTCGTCGTGTATCAGACCGGCGCGCTGATGGGCTTCGTCACGGCGGCCGGCGCGTCGCTGCAACACGTGAAGGCGCACGGCGCGCTCTACAACATGGCCGCCGTGAGCGCGCCGTTCTCAGAGGCGATCGCCAACGCCGTGCGCGACGTGAACCGTGAGCTGATCCTGTTCGGGCTGCCGGGCAGCCAATTGATCGATCGAGGACGCGACGCCGGCCTGCGAACCGCGTCCGAAATTTTCGCCGATCGCAACTACATGCCCGACGGCTCGCTCGTCTCCCGTCGCCGCCCGGACGCGCAGGTGCACGATGCCGGCGAAGCCGTTCGCCGCGTGATCCGGATGGTCCGCGAGAAGAAAGTCCGCGCGATCGACGGGAACGACATCGCGATCGAAGCGGATACGGTCTGCATTCACGGTGACGGCCCGCACGCGGCTGAATTCGCGCGCCGTCTGCGGCACGATCTCGAGGAGGCGGGGATCAGCGTCCGCGCGCTCGGCGACGCGGCGCACTGACGTCAGAAGCGGATCTCTTTCCCCTCTTCGGCCGACTTGTAGATCGTCTCGAGCGTCCGGTGCAGCATTACCTGATCGGTCGGTGGCTCGTACGGCGTCTCGCCCTGGATCACGGCGAGGAAGTGCGCGAGCTCCGCGCGATACGACTGAATGAACGCACTCTCGCGTCCCGCCGCGCCCGACGGAGACACGTCGGTCGGCCGGCCGTTGAGCTCCTTCACGACGCGCAGCGGAGCGAGCCGCGCGCTGCCGCGCGTCGCCAGCACCTCGAACCAGGAGCGCTCCACTTCGCCCACGTAGGCGGAGGATACGTCGAACAGAAACGAGACGCCGTTCGCGCACTCGAGCTGCACGACCATTGCGTCTTCGACCGCCGCCGCACCGCGCCCGCGATCCATGTGCGAGGTGACGCGCGACGGCTCCGGAAAGCTGGCGAGCCAGAGCGCGAGATCGAGCAGCGGCGTGCCGTAGTCGAGAAACGCTCCGCCGCCGGCTTCCGGGCGGCGCGTGCGCCATCCGCCTTCGGTCGAATGTTTGAAGTGATAGGAGCCGGCGCGGATGCCGGTGATGCGCCCCAACTCGCCGCCCTCGATGAACCGGCTGAGGGCCTGGACGTCCGTCCGATATCGGTGGTTGTTCGCGACCGCCACCTTGCAGTCGGCGCGCTGCGCCGCGGTGAGAATGCGCTCCACACCGCGCGTGGTGAGCGCGAGCGGACGCTCGCAGAGCACGTCCACCTTTGAGGCGATCGCCGCCAGCACGTGCGGCTCGTGCAAGTGGTTGGGCGTCGCCACGACGATCGCGTCGAGGTCGTCGATCTCGAGCAGATCCTCGATGTCGTTGAACGAATCGCGAATGCCGAATCGATCGGCGAGCGCGCGCGCCTTTGGGCGGTCGTTGTCGCAGATCGCGACGAGCTGGGCGCCGCGCATCTTGGACAACACCGGCAGGTGCGCCAACTGCGAGATTGCCCCCGCCCCGACTACCCCGATGCGAACGTTCTCTTTCATCGCTGCGCGTCTCCCGAGCCCGTGTCAGTGCCTCGCACGTGACCAAAGTAATACGTCGCACCAGCCCGGATTTGTGTCGACCGGAATCCGCTCAGGAGGTCGGCGCGCACGCCGCCTTCGACGCCGAAATGTTTCACAACCTTTAACGACACGCCGGCCGTCGCATAGAAACCCGCCGCGACGTCGTCGAGGGCCCGCTCCACGAACGTGCCGTTGATGAGCGCGCCCTCGGCGTTGATCACGTGCGCGGCCATGCCGATCCCGGCGAACGGCTCGAGATCGCCGCTGTACACCGGCGTATAGCGAACGTCGGCGCCGACCGTGACGTCGTACACGCGCACCGGCGACGCGATCACCCGCGCCGACGGATCGCTCACGCTCTTCTGCAGCGAATCGACGAACTGTTGCACGACGGCGTCGCGGAACCGCGACTGCCAGTAGCTGAATCCAAAGACCACGCGCCACGCGGGGGCGATCCGCCCGTAGTCCGCGCTCAGCGAGTAGAGGTTCGCCGGCTCGACTTGCGACGGCAGGATGCGCCCGATCGACGCGCCGAGCGATTCGATCTGCAGCTTGTCGAGGCCGAGCCGATCGATGATCGTGGATTGCGCGTGCAGTCGCATGGGCGCGGCGGCGGCGAGCGCCACGGCCATCAGGAGCCGAAACGCGTGTATGCGGCGACTGCCGTGGTCACTCGGCTGGGCCAACGGTGGTTCCGGGATAGTAGGTGCGGAGAATGGTCCGAAAATCCTGACCGGCGCGCGCCCGACCGATCGCGCCCCACTGACACATGCCAACACCGTGCCCGTAGCCGTTGCCGCGAATCACGAGGCGCGCGAGCGCGCCGTCCATGTCCGTCACGGATTCCACCGTGAACAGCGTGCTATTGAGGATCTCGCCGCCCGGATCGCGCAGCACGTATCGAATGTCGTTGCCGCGGAGGACGAAGTTGCCGCGGTCCGTGGTGATGGTGAGCGTGCCCACGCGCCCGGAGCGTGTCAGCGAGCCGACCGAGACGTTCTGCACCTTCCCGGGATTGCGTCCGGGCACCGCCGCGTACTCCGCGAGATACCGCTCGACCGCCGCGTTGAGATGCGCGCCGTCGATCGTGCGCGTCCAGCGGAAGCGCGGCGCGATATCGCAGTAGTACCGGTTGGTGCCAGGAATCTGATCGCTCACCGGACGGAGATACGGCTCGTCGGGCGAATGCCAGACCTCCGACGCCGCCGCGGTCGAGCCGCCGCACGTGGAGTGGTACGGCGCGTTCACCACACGTCCGGCGTACGACAGAACGAGCGTTCGCGTCGATTCGACCGCCTCGGAAGCGACCGGCGTCTCCGCGCCGACACCGCCGTACACCTGATCCTGCACGCCGGACGTGACGTCGTACTCGCGGCCAGGCTCGGTCGAGAGATGGGTGTAGGCGTAGCTGCGCGCCGTCACCGCCTGCGCCTGGACGGCCGCCGAGTCGCGGCGATCGCGCGTCCCGATCTCGAGCGGCACGACGCCCCGCAGATAGTCGTCGATTGCCACGACGTTGACGGTCATTACGCCGTCGTCCGCGCCGTAGAAGGCAAGATCACCGCGGTAGGGACGGCCGGAGACCGTTGCGAGTGATCCCTCGAGCGGGCGCGCGATCAGCGGGGGTTCCGTCCACGCCGTCGGCACGCCGTCGGGCCGCACGGCGCGCACGCGCCGCAACTCGTGCTCGATGCGCCACGTCTCGCCGCGTCCCGCGCGCGCGACCAGTGCGCCGTCCCGGTCGGTCAGAAGCAGGCCGCCCGGCGCGCCGACGCGCACCGGGGTAGCATTCTTTGATAATAAAACGCGAATCGTCGCTTCGCCGACGTCCTTCACGTTCGTGGATGCGCCGACGGACCCGGAAGTGCCGGGCCGAGCGCTCGCCGGCGGCGGAGCATTCGGCCGCCTGGGTGCCGGACGCGCGCCGCTTCCCGAGATCGGGATGGGCGTGACGGTCGGACTCGGCGCCGGAACCGCCGACGTGCACGCAGCCGCGAGCAGCAGCGCGGCCAGCCGGCGACGCGTCACCCCACCACCCGCATCGCGTCGTCCAGGCGGTCGAGCGTCGCGTCGATTTCCGCCTCGCTGTGCGCCGACGACATGAACGCCGCCTCGAACGCCGACGGCGCGAGGTACACGCCGCGCTCGAGCGCGGCGTGAAAGAAGCGCTTGAATCGCTCGACGTCGGACGTCTTCGCGTCGGTGAACGAGCGGACCGGCTCCGCGCGAAAGAAGAAGCCCCACATCGATCCCGCGCAGTCGGCCGTGAACGGAATGCCGCGCCGCGCGGCGATCTCGCGCAGTCCCTGGACCAATCGCGCCGTGCGCGCGGCGATCGTGTCGTGCGCCGGTTGGGTGAGCCCGTCGAGCGTGGCGATACCGGCGGCCATCGCGAGGGGATTGCCCGAGAGCGTTCCGGCTTGATACACCGTCCCCGACGGCGCCACCTGCTCCATCAGCTCCCGCTTGCCGCCGTACGCCGCGACGGGCACGCCGCCGCCGATCACCTTGCCCAGCGTCGTCAGATCCGGCGTCACGCCGAAGCGCTCGACCGCGCCGCGATAGGCGATGCGGAATCCGGTCATCACCTCGTCGAAGACGAGCAGCGCTCCATATGTATCTGCTAATGATCGTAATCTGATGTGGAATCCCGGATCGGGCGGAATGAAGCCGCTGTTCCCCACCACCGGCTCGACGATGATCGCCGCGACGGCGTGCCGCGCGAGCAGCGCTTCCGTCGCGTCGAGATCGTTGAACGGCGCGACCACCGTCAGCGACGCGAGCGCCTCGGGCACGCCCGGCGAGTTGGGCAGGCCGAGCGTCGCGACGCCGGAGCCGGCGCGCACGAGGAACGAGTCGGCGTGCCCGTGATAGCACCCGTCGAACTTCAGGATGACGTCGCGGCCGGTGACCGCGCGCGCCACGCGCACCGCGCTCATCGTCGCCTCGGTGCCGCTCGAGACGAAGCGCAGCATCTCGACGTGCGGCATCCGCTCGCGCACACGCTCCGCGAGCTCCACCTCGAGCTCGGTGGGGATGCCGAAGCTCGTGCCGCGGCGCATCACGTCGTCGAGCGCCGCGATCACCGACGGCTCCGCGTGCCCGAGTACGAGCGGCCCCCACGACAGCACGTAGTCGATGTACTCGCCGCCGTCGACGTCCCAGATCCGCGATCCGAGCCCGCGCTCGACCACGAACGGCTCGCCGCCCACGCCGCGGAACGCGCGGACGGGCGAGCTCACGCCGCCCGGAAAGAGCGCGCGCGCCCGTTCCATGATCGCGTGCGACCGCGTCCTCATCGCCCGAAGCTTCCGATCGTGCCGAGCACCGGAAGCGTCCGCGCACGCGCGGGCGGAGCGATCGGCGACGAGACGACGCTCACGAGCGACGCGGCGAAGTCGACGTCGTCGACGACGTCGTCGAGCGTGACGTCGAGGAACGTACCCGGCGCGATCGGCACATCCGCGTGCACGTAGGTGACGCCGTCGATGTCGTCGGCCTGCCAGGCGGTGCGCGCGTGCAGCTCGCCGTCGTGTTCCCGATCGACGAGCACGCGCGCGGTCTGCCCGACCCGCAGCTCGTAGCGCTCCGCGGTGATCAGGCGCTGCACTTCGTTCAGCCGCTCGAGGCGTTCGCGCTTCACGGCCTCGGGAACGTCGTCGTCGAGCTGCGCGGCGCGCGTGCCCTCTTGCGGCGAATACGTGAACGCCCCGACGCGCTCGAACTGCATCTCCTCGAGAAACGCGAGCAGCGCGTCGAAGTCGCGCTCCGTTTCCCCGGGAAATCCGACGATGCACGTGGTGCGGATCGCCACGCCGGGCACGACCTCGCGAATTCGACTCACTTTGTTACGAATTGTCTCCTGCCGCTCGGGGCGCCGCATGCGCGCGAGCACCGCGTCGGACGCGTGCTGGATCGGCATGTCGAGGTACGGCAAGACGCGGCGCTCCGTGGCCATGAGCTCGAGCAGCCGCGGCGTGAGCCCCGCCGAATACAGATAGAGCATGCGGATCCACGGCACCGTCGTCTCGCGCACGAGCGCCTCGAGCACGTCGGGGAGCGAGAGCTTGTCGTCGCGGCGATCGCGCCCGTAATGCGCCAGGTCCTGCGCCACGAGATTGAGCTCGCGCGCGCCCTGCGCCTCGAGGAGCTGCGCTTCGTGCACGATCTCGTCGAGCGCGAACGAACGGTGCTTGCCGCGCATCAGCGGGATCGCGCAGAACGCGCACCCATGATCGCACCCTTCGCTGATCTTGAGATACCGCACGTGCGGAAGGCCGCCGGTGAACATCCGCACGCCGGGATGCACCGCCGGCACATCCTCGGCGCCAATGAACCCGCGCGCCTCGAGCTCCGGAATCAACCGGTCCATCTCCGACGAGCCGAGGAAGAGATCGACCTCGGGCAGCGCGTCGATCAACTCGTCCTTGTGCCGCTGCACCATGCAGCCCACACCGACGACGGCGCGGACGCTTCCCTCTTCCTTCAACCGTCCCGCCTCGACGAGCGCGTCGATGGATTCCTTCTTCGCGGCGTCGATGAAGCCGCACGTGTTCACGACGACGACGTCGGCTTGTTCGAGGTCGTCCGTGTATTCGGCGCCGCGATCCGCGAGTTGGGCGACGTACCGCTCGCTGTCGACCGTGTTCTTGTCGCACCCGAGCGTGATCACGGAGACGCGGAGCGCATGCGGCGCTGCGGCGGGAGTGTCCTTCTGAGGCATCCGTGAAGTGTAAGGCATGCGACGGCTCCCCTGCATGCGCGCGATCCACTTGCGCGAATGTACTTTGTTACATAAAGTACTTGCCATGAGTGACTCCATTCGTCATGCCGACACTTTCACCGCCGCCACGACGGGCCGCGCGACAGGCCACCCGCACACGCTGAGCCCGGCGACCGCCCGCGCGATTCTCGTCGATGCACTCCTCATCGCACTCGCCGGCGACGCGCTCCTCCGCGACGGACCCCTCGGCGCCGCGTTCCCGCTCTGGATCGCGCTGCTCGCCCTCAACGTTCGACCGCTTCTTCAGCGGGCCGACACCGATCCCACGCGCGAAGCGAACGCGTGGTTTGGCGCGGCCGTGCTCTTCGCGCTCGGCACCGCGTGGCGCAACGACGACCCACTCCGCGGGTTCGATGTGCTCGCGACCGGGTTCTCGCTCGGAATGGCGGCCCTGTCGGTCGCGCAGCCGCGCGCCGGGCTGCTCGGATCGCGTCTGCGCGATACGATCGTCGCCTACGCACGCGTCGTCGCGTCGGTCGCGACGGGCGCGCCGCGCCTCGTGTTTCGCGACGCGCAGCTCGAGGAGGCGTTCGCACCTCGCGGCGGCCGCGCACCGATCATTCGGCCGGTGCTCGTCGCCGCCACGTTGCTCGTCTTTTTTGGCGCGCTGCTTAGCGGTGCGGACCCGATCTTCGCGAGCTTCGTGTCGCTTCCCACGATCGATGTCGGCGTCGCGCTCTCGCACGTCGTACTCGTCGGCTTCGTTGCGTGGATTACCGCCGGATGGGTGCGCGCTTGCCTCCTGTCGTCGCCGGATGTGGACGCCGACGCGCCGGCGCGCTTCCAGCTCGCGCCTCGCGACGCGTATGTCGCGCTCGGCACGCTCGACGTCCTCTTCGCGGCCTTCGTCGCCGTGCAAATCGGATGGCTCTTCGGCGGCGAGGCGTACCTGCGCGCGCGGACGGGGCTCACCGTTGCCGACTACGCGCGCCGCGGCTTCTTCCAGATGGTGTGGGTCGTCGCGCTGGTCGTGCCAATTCTCGTAATCACACGCACGGCGTTGCCGCAGGATCGCACGATCCGGCGTCGACACACGGCGTTCGCGCTGCCGCTCATCGCGCTCCTCGGCGCCATCGTGCTCTCCGCGTTGTTCCGGCTCAAGTTGTACGCGCACTTCTACGGCCTGACGATCGACCGCTTCTACGCGCTGGCGTTCATGGCGTGGCTCGTGGTCGTGGTCGCATGGCTCGCCGCCACCGTGTTGCGCGACTGGCATCGTCCGTTCGCCGCCGGAGCGATCGTCTCCGCGCTGGTGATGCTTGCCACACTGAACGCGATCGATCCCGACACAATCGTCGCGCGCGTCAACGTCGCGCGTGCCGAGCGCATTGGGGCGGCGACGGCGGACGCGCCGACGCTCGACGTACGGCATCTCGCCACACTCGGAGGCGGCGCGGTACCGATCGCGGTTCGCGCGGTGCGCGATCCATCACCTCTTCCCGCCGGCTCCGCCGCGCGCGTCGCGGACGACGCGCAGCGCTGCGCTGCCGTGCATGTGCTGTTGAAACGCTGGGGTCCGAGCTCGCGGCTCGCGCAGCGTCAGGCTAACGTCGCAGCGTGGCGCAGTTGGAACGCCGCCGACGCGGCCGCGCTCCGCACCGTGGCCGCGAACGCCGCCGCGCTACGTTCGGTGGCCCACCAGACCTGCGCGGCGGCTCAACGATAATTGCCGAACTTGAGCTCGACGCCGAAATCGCCTTTGCGGAGCAACGCGATCGCGTCCTGGAGATCGTCCTTGGAGGGCGAGGTGACGCGCACCTGATCGCCCTGAATGGACGCCTGAACCTTCTTGAGCTTCGCGTCCTTGATCGCCGCGGCGACTTTCTTCGCGGTGTCGGAATCGAGCGACGTCTTGAGCTTGATTTCGCGCTTCACCGTATCGCCGGCCGCCTGCTTGACCTCTCCGATCTCGAGATTCTTCACCGGCACGCCGCGCTTGATCAGCTTGGACTGCACCACGTCGAACAGCGCACGCATCTGGAATTCGCTGTCGGCGACGAGATCGATCAGCTCGTCCGCGCGCTTGAACTCGATCGTCGCGTGCGAGCCTTTGAAGTCGTAGCGCTGGGCGATTTCCTTCTGCGCCTGGTTGACGGCGTTGTCGACTTCCTGGAGGTCGACGCCGGTGGTGACGTCGAAGGAGGCATTCTGGGGCATGGCTCGGAATCTACGCGCGAGAGGACATGACCGCAGAGGGCGCGGAGATCGCGGAGGGTTTCCTCTGCGTTCCCCGCGCCCTCCGCGGTCAGAAGAGTTGTCGCGCTGTTACCCGAGATACGACTCGAGCGCGCGCGCTCTGGAGACGTGCCGCAGCCGCGACAGCGCTTTCTCCTTGATCTGCCGCACGCGCTCGCGCGTGATCCCGAGCAGCGCGCCGATCTCCTCGAGCGTCATCGGCTCGCTGCCGTCGAGGCCGAAGTAGAGTCGCAGGATCTTCGACTCGCGCTCCTTGAGATGCGAGAGCGCTTCCTCGATCGACTCCGTGAGCGCCTTCTCGAACGTCTGCTCGTCGGGCGTGGGGTTGAGCGTGTCGGGGAGGTAGTCGAGGAGCTTGTTGTCTTCGCCCGGCGTGAGCGGCGCGTCGAGCGAGAGGTGCGTCTGCGAGATCGCCATCGTCTTGGCGACTTCTTCCTCGCTGATGTCCATCCCGTGCGCGATCTCGGCGTGCGTCGCGTCGCGCCCCAACTCCTGCAGCAACGCGTTCGCCCGCTTCCCGATCCGGTGCAGCGTCCCCGCCCGGTTCAGCGGCACGCGCACGATCCGGCTCTGCTCGGCCAACGCCTGCAGGATCGCCTGGCGGATCCACCACACCGCGTAC
>JAICWO010000005.1 GCA_025934775.1 Gemmatimonadaceae bacterium
ACATGGGGCGGGCGGTTATCTTTTTTTGGCGGGCAACGGGGCGGGCGGGGTACCGCGCGGGCGGGGGGCGGCCGTTTTAATCCGGGCCCCCCGCGCGCCGGCGGCAATCAGCAATTAATAATATTAGATCACATACGTCACGGGCTCACGTCAGTCCGCGGGCGCGACGCCTCAGCCCTGGATTTTCGCGCCGAAGCAATCTTGCACTTCGCCCTGCTTCGCCTCGCTCGTGTAGGGATGCGGGAGCGCCGTCATCGAGTAGTCGGGGGCGGTTGTGCCCGGACGAATTCGCAGGAGCTGGTATAGCCATTTGAAGTCGAGGTCTTCGTTCACCACCGCAGGTTGCCCAAGCTCGCTCCACTCGAGCGGGTTGTCGGCGCAGAGATTCGCGATCTTGAGCCGAACGACTCGCCGAACTTCGCCGGCCGACCGTTCGGTGACCGGCGTCAGGCGATACACCGACGTCGGTTCGGCGGAGCCGAAGGGCGTGAGCGTGATCGTCAGGCCGTCGCCCTCGAGCGTGCGCGACCACCACACGTAGCTGCCGTATTGCGCGGCCGCCGGCGGCGTACCAACCTCCGGCTTGAACGTCCAGGTGGGATTGCCCTTGGCCGTCGTGACCGACCCGCCCCGCAGATCGACGCGAGCCAATACCGTGGCGGGAGGCGAATCGGCGAAGATCGCCGGATCCGGCTCGAGCGCGCCGGAGATATCGCCGAAGCTTGGTATGCTGAGCGTGTCGAACGCGGGGCCGCCAGCCGCCGGCAATGAGAGATCGATCGTTTCGCGCGAGAGCCGATGAACGACTTCGTTGGGCGGCGCTCCCGTGCCGTTCCCGGGCTCCGCCGTCGTTCCCGCAGCAGCGAGACTTGCCAGATCGAAGCGGAGATATCCGACGTGCGGCACGGCAGGCAAGCCGTCCAAATGCGTGTTGCTCTCGAGATCAGTGGCCGTGGCGTCTGGGAGCACCACCGTGACCGGTCGATCCGGCGACCGCGTGACGTAGAGGCAGAGTCCCGTGAATTCGATCGTCAAATCGAACTGCGATGGCGCGGCGGCTGGTGGATCCTGCGGAGTGGTCAGATTCGTCATAGACATCCTCGTCAGAGACCGGTGTAGGTGAACGCAGCCCAGCGTCGCGGCGCGCGAAACGTGGGTTGCGACGAGTGCAGCGCCTCGAGCTGCACCGCGCGAAGCGCTTCTGATGGCGACGTCGGCGGCCCTGAACCTCGGAGCGTCAGCTTGTGATGGAACTCGACCAGCATCTGCGCGGTGGCGTCGTCGTCGACGTCGGACAGCGTCGCGACGATCGCTGGCACGCCGGCGCGCAAGAAGCTGAATGCCAATCCTGCGATCGGCCCGTTGTGTGTGGCGCTCGGGTTCATCGTACGGCACGCCGACAGCACCACGAGCCGCAAGTTGGACGGACGCAGCGTAGCAATTTCCCGGGCGGTCAGTGCGCCGTCGGATCCGCGACTCGCCGCGAGCGCGAGATACGAGCGTTCCGGGCGCTCGGCGTCGAAGATCGCGTGCCCGGCGAAGTGAAAGACGGACGCCGTCCCCAGCGCACGCGCGACCGCGTCGGTGGTCGCGCGCGGGCCTTCGTACAGGCGCGAATGGGGCGCGTACAGGGCCGCGACCTGCGACGCTTCGGCGAGCGCGCCGGGGAGCGCCGCACGACCGTCGGACACTCCGCCGGTACTTCCGACCACGAGAATCTCGCCGCGACCGCGCGTCGCGTGCGCGAAACGCCACGCCGCGAGAGTCGACGCGATGAAACCGGCACTCGGCGCAAGTCGAAAATCGTGATGCTCGATGGCGTACAGCGCCGAACGCCGATCCCACAGTGCGGGAAAGGGCAGCGAAAACAACTCGCGGTCGGGAACGATGATCACGTGCGCCGCACGCGCGAGCTCCGGCTCGAGCGGCCGCAGCAAGATGTCGTACAGGCGCGCCCGCGCGTCATTCGGGGCGACACTGACACGATCCAACTCGGTGTTGAGCCGAGAGACGAGCGCGGCCACGGAATCGCGAGGCACCGATTGAACGAGCGTTCGCCGAGACACGGCTGTCGCGGTCCATGTCACCAGGCGGTTCGGCAGTACGGCGTATTCCACGAACAAGGCGTTGTGCGGGAGGAGCCGCTGCCAACGCGTGATGTCGCTGGATGTGCCGGCGGCGATATTCGCTCGATCCTCGCTCGACGACCAGCGCGTCGCGCGAGCCCGCTCGAGGTAGGCGAGCGCCGAGTCGGGGTGGCCCTCGTCGAGCTCCAACGCGATCATGGCGTCGAACGTCTTCTCCGCGGTTTCGGTGAACGACGCACGGGCGTCGGCCGCTCGGAACGAAGCCTGTTGCCGCTCGAGCGCGTCGATGGAGGCTCTCAACCAACGTCGCGCCGCCACGCGGTCCCCCAGCGCGGACGCCGCCTGTCCGGCGTCGTAATACGCCCGGGGAAGAAACAAATCCTGTTGAAACCCCTCGAACGTCGCGGCGGCACTCGTGAGGACGGGCAGCGCGCGCGCGGGATCGCGGGATCGAATGATCTCGCCGTGCTCGAGCTGCGCCAGTCCGCGAACCCGATCGAGGCCGCGGCCAGGCGGCATCCGCGCCGTCCACGCCTCGGCCGAATCGAGGTCCGTTTCGGCGTCGCGCCAGCGGCCCACTTGCGCGAGATCGCGCGCGCGCGCGCAGTATGCGAGGGCGATGGCATCCGGGCGCCGCTGCGCGCGCGTCAACGCGACGACCTCATTGGAGAACGCTAATGCCGCGCGATCGAGCCCCTGCGCCCGCGCATCGGCGCCCACCGCACCGATGTGATTACTGTGAAAATTCGACCGTTCGAACGGGGCGAGCGTTCGGAGCGCGGCGAGCGCCTCCGCTCGGCTGTCCGGCATTTCACCGGCGAAGCGCAGCGCCCCAGCGAGTAGGTACTCGCCCAATCCCGTGTTCTCTCGCTCGCCCGTGGAGCGCAGCGCCGCCAGCCCGCGGCGGTAGAGTGCGACGGCGGCCTCGTAGTTCCCGCGCCGGAGCTGACTCACGCCCAGACCAAGGCGCACCCGTCCGGCGAGCGCCGGTGACCTTCCCGCCGCCTGACGCATGGCGACCCGAAACAACGAATCACCGTCGGCGTATCGGCCCACGCTCACGAGCGATGCCGCGGCGAAATACGCCGACCACGAAGACATGAGCGGATCGCTTCCCTCGAACAGGCGCTGCGCAGATTCGGCGGCCGCCAAGGCGTCGGAATATTTCGCGCCATCGAACTCGTGCACCGCGCGATCGAACACAGCATATGCGAGCGAGAGTCGCCTCACGCCGCGCGCACCCGCTCGGTCGATCGCATCGACGGCGAGAGCGGCAGTTGGATCCTCGCCTCGCGTGCGCATCGCCGCGCCGATACGGCGCGCCAGCGTGAGCAGCGCGCGTGCACCGGCCGAATCTGCGCCGACGTTGGCCTCACCCCAGTCGCGCAGCACTGCGAGCGCGAAGTCTCGAGCGTCCTGCGGCGATTGTGCTACGCGCTCCGCAATTCGATCGAACGTCGGGCGTTCGGCCGCGAACTGGCGAGGGGACTCGGGCCACGCGGGCTCTTGGCGCGACGCCCGGAGGTGCATCAAGTGCGCACGCGCGTCGTCGATCCACGACGCGTCGTGCTCGCGGGAGAGATAGTCGTTCCACGCCGCGCGCGCGCTGGCGTTTAGATACAATCGTTCGAGTATGAGCGCGCGATTGTAGCGTGCGGCGAGCAGCGTGGAGTCGACTGCCACCGCATCTTCCACGGCGTCCAGTGCGTGGAGCAGCGGTTCGAGCGTTTGATCGCGCTCGCCTCGCGCAAGCGCCAGGACCGCGGCGTCGTTGAGCACCGCGGCGTCGTTCGGAGCGCGGCTCGCGGCGACCCATGCGTCGGCAACGCCGTGCTCGAAGCTCGACGAATCGGCGAGCCACCGTGCCTCCACCAACGCCTTCGCGTGCAGGGCGGCCGCCGATGAATCGCGCGCCGCGAGGATGCGAGCCTCGTCGGCCGCGCGCGCGAGCCGATCGAATTCGCGCGTGCCGGGGACCGGTGCGCGATCGCACCGCGCTGTGAGCACAGTGGACCCGAGGTCCTCCGGACCGCACGACTGCCACTTTGGTTCGTGCGCGAGTCGGCCGTCGAGAAAGCGTGCTCGGAGCACCGCGTTCTCGATTTCCAATGCTGGCCGTTCACTCGACGCGTCGCACCCAGCGATCACGAGCACGCTCGCGATCGCGAGCGCAATCACCCTGGCGAACGCAATGGCGAGCGCGATCGCGGTAGTCGGCGCGGCGCGATGGGCTGGCGAGGTCGCGTACGACGGACGATATCCCACGAGACGCTGGAACGCCGCGGACCGGAGGTGTCGCGGGCGAGGAGGGTAAAGGGCGAGGCAGACAACTGTGCGCGGGCGGGCGCGAGCTCGGCGTGAGCTGCGCCGCTGGCCACGAAGCTACGCGCGCCCGCGAGCTTGACCAGGGGCTGTCCAGCAGACGGGATACTCATATCATTTCCGGAATTCGCGGCCAATGCCAGAATTGCCGCAGCCGCGGTCATCTACTCCACATCACGATGAACGATCGCCAACTCAACGCGATGGGCTCCCATGCCAGCGATTCCTACTGATCCGCAGCTTGCCGATCTCAATCAGGCGTACGCGCAAGCGCTCGCGACTTACGGCGGGAAGCCGGATGTCACGGGAGTGGACATTGGCTATGCCTACGATGGAGATACGCGACTGGAGACGTTTGCCGTGCGCGTTCACACGATGGACGGCAGCTTCGGCGGGGACGTTCCTGCGTCCGCGTTGCTCGCGGAAGCGGCAGCTCACGCCCTCGCGCCGGCGCCGAGCCACATTGGCGGTGTGCCGCTGATCTTTCTCAAGGGGAACTACCGTCGCTACCGGCGCGGCGCGTCTGCCCCGCGTCGGTCGGCGTCCGCGCCCACGCCCGGCATCTCGTCGCTCATGGCCGGTGTGACGCCTCCCGAACCCGCCGCGGTACCGACGCAACAATACGTCAGCCCCGTACAGCCAGGTGTCAACATCGCAGCCGATGGCTATACCGGTGGCACGCTCGGGCTCATCGTATTTGACGACGCCGGGACCGCATACGTGCTGAGCTGCGCTCACGTGCTCGCGCCAGGCGGGCATCCACCGAAGTGCAGCATCATTCAGCCAGAGCGGCTGTACAGTGACCTCACACACAACGAGATCGGCACGCTGTCGAAATCGATCGACGATCGGGATGGCGACGCGGCGACCGCGACCTGGGACCCGCGGTACCGAACCTACAATCGCCCGGTCTTCCTGACTGGTGCAAACGTACAGTCGTCGGGTACGGCGACGATCGGCGCTCGCGTTGAGAAGTGCGGCAGCACCACACAGACGACGTGCGGTCTCGTCGACGGGATCGGGCGGTACTTCTTGGACGGGGGCGCCGGCATGGATGGCTTTCGCGTCGTCAGTGATCCATCGCTCGGCGCGTGCTCGAATGACGTTTCAGACTATGGGGATTCTGGGGCCGTGTGGTATCGCAAATCGGATTCGGTCGGCCTTGGGATTCTGACCGCGGGCGACCTTAGTGTCGACGATCCCAAAAAGCAGCCGGCAGTTGCGTCGAATTTGCCAACAGTCTTGACGAGACTTGGCGTGCGGCTCGACGCACCTCGATCGGCTGGATAAGTCTGGCGTGCACGTTCGCCCGACCGCCGCTCAGCGTCCTCCGTCGGTCGCCAGCGAATCGAGCAGCGCGATGCGAGCCGAGGGCGTCGTACTGACGGGTGATGCGAACAGCTCGAGGCGGGTCGCAAGTTGCGCGGCGCGAGGCTCCGCGGCCCGCAATGGCCGCAGCTCGCGAAGGACCTTCGCGCGCTCGCGTTGCACGTCCGCGTTCGCGAAGAAGGCAAGGTCATTGCTCGACGCAGCAATGCGGGCGCTTTCGCTCCACGCGCCAGCGTCGAACCAGGCGTTCGCTTGAGCCAACGACCGGAGCTCGCGTTCGAGATCGCGTCGCTCGCCGATCGAGGGTGGTGCGCTGCCGCGGCTCGTCCGCACTGAGTAGAGGATCCGCTGCGCCACCGGTGCGCCCGTCGCGATCGTCGCGGCCGCGTCGGCGAGCGAACGTCCGATTGCGACCGCCGCGGTCATGTCGCCGGCTACGATCGCGATGTCGAAATCCGCGAGCTGCGCGCCAAGTCGAAACGCGACCGTGGAGTTTGCGCCGGCCAACTCCTGCCCGCGCGTCGCCGGCCAGGTCGTGAATGCGGCTGATGTTGCTCGCGCCGAATGCGCCGCCGCGGGCGCAAGCACGTCCGCAATCGCGAGTTGCGTGGCCATCGTCGAGCGCCCTGCCACGAATGCGACCGCCGCCGCGGCGGCGAGCGCGGGAATCGCGAAATAGGGCGCGCGCCAGCGATGAGTACCGTGCGATGAGCGCTCTCGAGTCTCCGCGGCGCGCGGCGCGTCATTGTCCGATAGCTCATCGAGAAGCGCACGCGTCTCCACAAGCGCCGCACACTCGTCGTCGCTCCGCGCGAGCAGGTCGAGCATCTGCGCGCGCTCACGGTCGTCGAGGGTACCGTCGAGAAAGGCGGCGCGACGCTCGGCGGCAGTCGGGAGATCGCTCGCGCCCCGGGGCGTCAAGTCTGTCATGTCGAAGCTCCATCCAGCACTTCGAGGGCAGCGGCGCGGTCGATACCGCGCTCTTCGAGCCTCGTTCGCAATCGGAGTTGCAACGCGTCCAGCCGGCGGTACAGCGCCTTTTGCTGCAATCCGAGCGTGCGGGCGATGTCGGCGACTGAAATGTCATCCCAGAATTTCATCCGGACGATCAACGCGTCTTCCGGCGGAAGATCATCGAGCATCGACCGAATCGCCGCATGAATCGCGTCCGTCAGGTCGTCGCTTTGCATGGCGCTCGTCCGATCCGGGATCCGGCCTTCGACGCGCTCCGTTTCGTCGATGCTGATTTCGCGCACCGCGGCGCGGGCCGGAAGGCGCGCGACGAGACGCGCGACATCGGACTCGTGCAGCGCGCGACCGGCACTCGCGAGAATCTGGCACACTTCGCGAACCGAGTGTCCTTGTCGAAACACGAGCTCTTCTACGCGGATCGCGTCCGGGCCGAGTCGCTTGGCAGCGGCGGACGGACGCCAGCGGCCCCAGGCCGCGTTGCGGTAGTCGCGGAACAGGTTCACGAGGACGGCCGTGAGGTACGTCTGGAGTGAGCTCCGCCCCGCGAATTTTCGAAGCACCGCGTAGTCGTGGTCGATCAGGCGGGCCTTGGCCCACGACGCATAGTCCTCTCGATCCGCCGACGTCATCGAATGGCGCCGCCCCTGCGCGGCGATGATGCGCTCGATCATCGGCAGATTCGACACGAACAGCGACTCGACGTTTGTCGTCTCGTCGAGCGTGGATCCCGGACCGGCAGTCGACGCGGATGACATGGCCGGCGCCAATCTAGCTTCGCCCACCGCAACCGGCCAGCGAGCGGGCGGCGGCGAGTAGCGCGGGTGCTGAGCCGGTGCATGCACGGCTGTCATCGTTACTCGTTCCTAGGACGGACCGGGATCGTCGGCCCTATGTCATTAGACGGCCTCGAACGTCGATTTTCCGCGAGTTGGCACTCTGCGCGACTTCGCCTGCTGTCCGCATCGCCGTCATCACGGCGCAAACAGTGCCGCGAGATGCGCCCGCTGCGCCGGCGTCGCGTCGGATCGAATCTCGAGCCGCCAGCGCCGTGCGCCGTCCGTGCTTGCGTCGGCAAACCGCAGCCCATACCACGCCAGCGCCTCCGAGTAGTCCAACTCGTCGACGGTATCGAGCACGCGATGGAACCACGCGGAGAGATCGCTTCCCGCGATGCGCGATGCGACGGCTTGAAACTGCTCCGGCGTGAAGCCGCGCGCACCGGAGTACAGCGCGTACGCGGCACGCATGACGTCGTCCAAGCTGCGCCGGTCGCCTGTAAGCCGGCGGATTCTGGCGTCGAGCAGAAACCCGGCGACCGTTCCCTTGGTGTAATAGCTGACCGTGTTCGCTTGATCCATGCCGACGCCGGAGTTCTCGCTGTTCCAGGCGTCGAGCGATGACGCCGACAGCGTCTGCACCAGACGACCGGGGGGCATCTGCAGTTGGCCGATGAGCGCGGACATCGCCGAGAGAAACGCGGAATCGGGAGCGAGGCCCGACCGCACGACCATGAGATCGCCGTAGTACGTCGTGAGTCCTTCGGAGATCCACAAGCTGGGTGTCTTCGGGCCGGCCTCGTAGTCGAACGGCCCGAGCTCGACGGGGCGGAGGCGCTTCACGTTCATCGCGTGGAAGTATTCGTGGCTCACGAAGTCGAGCCACCGCACGTATCCGGCCGGCGTCGAGTACGCGGCGGCGCTGCTGGTGAGCAGGGTGGAGTTCCGATGCTCGAGGCCTCCGCCGCCGCGGCGGAACACGTTGAGGAAAACGTAATGATCATACGGTAAAGTTCCCCAGAAGCGGCGGTCCTCGGCGACGAAGCGGGCGATGTCGCGCGCCGCGCGCGCGGAATCCCAGCCGTCGATGCTGCCGGCGTCGACGACGGCGTGACGGCTTCCGCCCACGACGAAGCTGTCGATGCGGAGGTTGTCGCCGGCGATGATCGGCGAATCGACGGCGTCATCGTAGTCCGCGGCGCGATAGCTGTCGGAAGGCGCGTCGCGCACCGTGTCGAGCGACGTGGCCGACCGCCAGCCGCGTGGAAGCTCGAGATGCACGATTGCCGGGCGGTGCGCATCGTTCGAAATCGCCATGAAGGTCGGCGCGCCATTGAGCACGATGAGCGAATCGCCGACCCAGTCGGTCGTGACGGACCGCTGGTCAGCCGTGACGCGGTAGCTCACCATCACGCCGGCCGCTCCGCCGGTGGAGATCCGCCAGTGATTGCGCGCGTCATGGACGACGTTCAGCGGCGCGCCCGATGGAGAACGTGCGGCGACGTCGTGCACGCGGTCGGCGTAATTCTCGACTTTGTAATAGCCGGGTGACCAGACGGCCATCATGAGATCGACGGTCGGTTTTCCGGATGTGGGAAATCGTGCGGTGATCGTCGCGCTATGCGCGGAAAGATCGGGAAAGGCAACCGTGTAGTCGACGGGCTCGGGTCCCGCGGGGCGAGCGACGGACGAGTGCCCCGGGGCGCCGGCGGCACATGCGCTGGACGCGAGCGACAGGCCGACGGCGATGCGGCTGATGAAGCTGGGCATTGCGATAAGCTACAAGACGCGCCGCGGCGCGGCACGTGAGCCGGCCGCTACGGCCCGCTGCGACTCTGGCTCATCATCCGGTCGATCTTCTCATTCAGCGCCGCGATCTCGCGCTCCAGGCGCTCGAGCTGGCGCGCTCCGGCGATGTCGCCCTCCGAGGTATCGGCGTCGCGAGCGACGAAGAAGCTCGCGATCGTGGCCGTGACATACCCAAAGACAGCGAAGCCATAGAGCGCGAGCAAGAAGCACAACAGCCGGCCCTGCGCGGTTTTTGGGAAGTAGTCGGAGCCCATGGTCGTGAGCGTCATCGCCGTCCACCAGAGCGCGCTGCTGAAGCTCGTGATCGTGCTGCCCGCGACGCCATGCTCGAACGCGTACATCCCGGAGGCGCCCGCGACCCCGACGATCAGCGAGAGCGACGTCACGTAGCCGAAGCCGCGCCGGCCGCGATCGCCGTGATCCAGTTGCGACGCAGGTAGGCGAGCTTCTTCGAGGTGATGAAGAACTCGAGCAGAAATTGTGCGACGAACAATCCCCAGATCGCGTAGCTCACGCCGCGGAGCGCGGGCGACAAGCCCGACGTGAAATCGAGCACCAGCAGGATCAGCCAGATGAAGCCGAGCACGGTCATCGGCGCGGCGAGTGCGCGGCCGATCCGCGCCGCGAGCTTGTACCGTTCGCGATCGAGCGTACGCTTGGCGTGTGCGTCCGTGACCGTCTTGTCCGTCGTCTCTCCGTTGGGTTCAGCGCTCATGATTCGGGCCTGGCTCGTGTGATCACGACACGCGCCCGCGTGACGTGTGGTGCCGAGCAGGGCGCACGCAGCATGCCGAGCGCATGCTATGTGCGGGGCTAGCCGAATCTCAGTCTTTCGCGATCGCGGAGCTCACATCGCGCACCGAAACCCGAGGTGCGATGTCGCGCTCTGGCGAGTGAGTCCAGCGCGCACCGTCGAGCGAAGAAAGGCCGGGTAGTTGGACGGATCGGCGGCGCCGAATGCTGCACCGGCGCAGCCAAGGTCATGATGGCCGCCGTGAGCGCCATCGCCGCGTGCCATCGAATCCCCGGCGGACATGGCGGACATGGCGGAGTTGAAGTCCGCCGTCCATTCCCAGCCATCGGCGTGTAGATCGTCGACGCCGTACACGTTCCGGAAGCCTCCGCGATGATTCGTGTACATGGCGATCAGTCGCTGAATGAACGCTGGATCGGACGTCGCGTCGCGCCGTTTCTCGTCGGCCGCCGCGACATACTCCCATTCGTCCGTCGTCGGCAGACGCTTGCCGCGCGCCGCGCAATACGCCCGCGCGGCAAACCACGAGACGTTGCGGACCGGCTGATCGCGCGATGTGCGGTTGCCCGCGTCGAGATCGCTGGGCCAATCGCTGAGATACGAGGCGCCGGCGAGCGAGGGCTTGATGGCGCTCCTGCGCCACGCGGGATTCGCCCGAACGAAGATAAGGAACTCGCCGCGCGTGACCGGCGCGCGATCGACCGCGAACGCGGCAACGCGCGTTGGTGCATTGCGCATCGCGAACAGCGGGTGATAGGCGCCGGCGGGAATGGGGACCATTCCCGCCGGGACCTTCGCCAGCAGCGCGAGCGAGAGCAGTGCGGCGATCATCGCGCGACCCCTTACTCGCCTTTGACGCCGAGGCCCTTCACGCCGGCGTAGATCCTGGCGTTGTCCGGGCCGGTGACGTGAATCATCCCGAGCGCGCCCTGGTTGAAGGCGCGGAAGATCGAGTGGTCGACGATCATGAGATCGCCCGGCTGCTCGACGCCGAATTCCACGATCGTGGATCCGCCGGCGGGGATGAGCGTCGTCTGCACGTTGTGCTGCGTCGCGACCGTCCCACCCTCGCCATACACGTTGTCGAAGATCTCGCCGATGACGTGGAAGGAGCTGGTGAGGTTCGGGCCCGCGTCGCCGACGAACAGGCGCACGCGCTCGCCGACCTTCGCCTGGAGCGCCTTCGCGCCGGCGATGGCGCCGACCGCGCCGTTGAAGACGACGTACGTCGGCCGTTCTTCGATGCCTTTCTCCATGTCGAGCGTCTGCAGCCCGTGCTCGCCGAACTTGCCGGTCGTGTAGTACTCGCTCTGCATCACGTAGTACTCGCGATCGACTTTCGGCAGACCGTCCTTCGGCTGGACGAGGATCATGCCGTACATCCCGTTCGCCATGTGCATCGGGACGGGCGAGGTCGCGCAGTGATAGATGAAGAGCCCCGGATTCATCGCGGTGAACCTGAAAATGGACTCGCTGCCGGGAAGCACCATCGAGACCTTCGCGCCGCCGCCCGGGCCGGTGACGGCGTGCAGATCGATGTTGTGCGGCATCGTGTTGCCCGCGGCGTTCTTGAGGTGGATTTCGACGAGATCGCCTTCGCGCACGCGAATGAACTTGCCGGGCACGGATCCGCCGAACGTCCAGACGTTGTACTCGACGCTGTCCGCGATCTGCACCGTCTTCTCGATGATGTCGAGATTGACGATGACCTTGGTCGCGTGCGTACGGGTGATCGGGGGCGGCACGTTGGGCGCGTCGGTGAGCACCGCGACCTCCTGGCCTTCGATCGGATCGGACGGCGTCCGAACCGGAATGCTTCCGCGGGACTCGGCGGCGTCGGCGCGCGTGCAGCTCGTCAGCGTCGCGGTCCCGAGCAGCGCCAGGCTCACCAGGGCGGCGGCGACGGCGGCTCGCTTCACGGTGTGGGCGGATTCGTGAACGGCGACCGGCATATGAGTATTCTCGAATTGAGGGAATTGATTCAGGCGCGGATCTCGCCGGGGATCGCGGGGTGCGCCCGAGCGATTGGCGAGTGCCTCATGTCGATATGAGAATCGCCAGTCCCGGCGATCGTCGAAGTCGGCGCTGTGCCTGAAGCGCTGTGCGGCTTTCGCTGTGGCGCGCGTCGGGGAAACCACCACCCGGCGCGCGGGCCGGTCAGGCGGCCGCTGCTTCCAATGCCTTGGCGATGGTCGGCACCACGTTCGCGCGCCCCACCTCGTCCATCAGCTCGGAGCGCTCGAGCGCGGCCAACGGCTGCGAGTGCACGTCCGACAGCACCACGTGCGTGCCCTCGCGGCGGCAGCGGCGGACCACGTCCTTGAGGACGTGCATCCCGGTCGAATCGAGCGCGCCTACGTCGCGCATGCGGATGATCAACACGCGCGGACGCTCCGACAACTGGCTCAACGTCTCCTTGAAGACCTCGGCGGCGCCAAAGAAGAATGGGCCGCTGATCTCGAAGACGCGGACGTCGTGCGGGATCTTCCCGCGCCACGCGGCGGCGTCGTCGTCGTCCGACTCGTCGTCGAGGCCGTGCGCGATGAGGCTCACGCTGGTCGTCGTCGCCATGCGTCGAATGAACAGGAACGACGCGAGCACAAGCCCGACCGCGATGGCGACCGTGAGATCGACCAGCACCGTCAACCCAAACGTCGTGAGCAGCACCGCGACGTCGCTCTTGGGCGACCGCAGCTCGGCGCGGAACGTTCGCCATTCGCTCATATGATACGCGACGATGACGAGGATGCCGGCCAGCGTCGCGAGTGGAATGAGCGCGGCGTAGCGTCCAAAGAAGAGCGTCACGAGCAGCAGCGTGAGCGCGTGCGTCATTCCGGCGATCGGCGTGCGGCCGCCGTTCTTGACGTTCGTCGCGGTGCGCGCGATCGCGCCCGTCGCGGGGATGCCGCCGAACAGCGGCGACGCGACGTTCGCGATGCCTTGCGCGATGAGCTCCATGTTCGAGCGGTGGCGGCCGCCAATCATCCCGTCCGACACGACCGCCGACAGCAGCGACTCGATCGCGGCGAGCATCGCGATCGTGAACGCCGGCGCGACGAGTCCCGTCACCTGCTCCACGCTGAGATGCGGGAGTTGCGGGTGCGGAATGGCGCTCAGTGAGCCGAACCGCGAGCCGATCGTCTCGATCGGCAGGTGCAGCATGTGCGCGACGGCCGTCGTCGCGATGAGCGCGACGAACGGGCCGGGGATGCGGCGGCTGATCGCCGGCCACACGAGAAGGATCGCGAGCGTCAGCGCGGCGATGGCGATCGCCGCCGGGGTGACGTTCGACGCATTCGCGGCGAACGCCGCCCACTTCGGCAGGAACGCGGCCGGCACCACGCCCATGCGCAGGCCGAACAGGTCCTTGACCTCGCTCGAGAAAATGATGACGGCGATGCCGCTTGTGAATCCTGTAATGACAGGATGTGGAATGAACTTGATCACGCTGCCGAGCTTCGCGAGCCCCATGATCACGAGCAGGACGCCCGCCATGAGGGTCGCCACGGTGAGCCCATCGATGCCGTACTTCTGCACGATTCCGTACACGATGACGACGAAGGCACCGGTCGGCCCGCCGATCTGCACCCGCGATCCCCCGAACGCGGAAATCAGAAAGCCGGCGACGATCGCCGTCCACAGCCCGGCGCCGGGCGTGACGCCGCTCGCGATCGCGAACGCGATCGCGAGCGGGATGGCCACGATGCCGACGATCACGCCGGCGGTGACATCCTGGCTGAATTGCGCGCGGTCGTACGCGCGAAGGGTGGTGAAGAGTTTGGGAACGAGCACGGCGCGCGGGGGGGGGGGAAGAAGGCCGAGCGAAAGCAATGGTTCGCCGCGCAACGAGTCTGTCAGGAATTGCCTGACAGGTCATCGGGGTTCGCCTGACACGCCGCGGTGAATGCGTGACGCGGCGTCTCGGGTTGTCGGGGCTTCACCTACAAAAAAACCAGCGCATCCCGACGAAACGTCGGCTCATTACCCGACGGAGCGCCGATTTGAGCAGCCGTAGCTTCTCGTCAGTTCGAGCGACTTCACCGCCGCGTTCGCGGCACTGCATCGCCCGAGTCCCGACCGGAGAACCCGCTATGCCAACCCTCAAGACGCTCACCATCGCCGCCGCGGCCACGCTCATTGCGGGCCTCGCGGTGGCGCAGCAGCCCGCGACGACGCCAGCGAACGGAACGATCGCGACGAGCGGCGCGCCCGCCACGGTCGCCGCGAAATCCGACAGCGCGAAGCCGGACAGCGCGAAGAAAACCAATCCGCAGTCGGTGAGCCTCTATCGACCCGCCGAGATCGATCACATCCGTCCCGCGGACATCCGCGGCCTCAACATGTTCGAGCCGCCCAAGAAGAGCACCGTGCCGTTCACGGGGTTCACGCTTTCGTTCGGCGGCGCGTTCACGCAGGAATTCCAGGGCCTCGCGCACGCCAACAGCGCGCTGCCCGCCGTCACGAACGGCGTCAATGCGAATCAGCTCATCGCGATCGGCCACGGCTTCAACAACGCCGTCGCCAATCTCAACGTGAATGCGCAGATCGCGCCAGGGATCCGCGTGGCGATGACGTCGTACCTCTCGGCGCGCCATCACCAGGAGAGCTGGGTCAAGGACGGCTACTTCCTGATGGACGAGTCGCCGATCCACACGCCGCTCCTCGACGCGCTCATGAAGAACGTCACGCTCAAGGTTGGCCACTTCGAGATCGACTACGGCGATGACCACGCGCGGCGGAGCGACAACGGCAACTCGATGTTCAACCCGTTCGTCGGCAACTCGATTCTCGAGGCGTTCACGACGGAGATCGGCGCCGAGGCCTTCTACCGCCCGGGCGACGCGATCGCGATGCTCGGCGTGACCGGCGGCGAAGTGCACGGACAGGTCACCGGCCCAGGTACGCGCACGGCCTCGGTGCTCGGCAAGCTTGGTTTCGACACGAAGCTCGATGAGAACGTGCGCGTTCGGCTGACGGGCAGCTTCTACTCCAACAACAAATCGGCGAGCAACACGCTCTTCACCGGCGATCGCGGCGGCTCGCCCTATTACGATGTGCTCGAGAACACCGCATCGACCGAGCAGAACAACGCGTGGTCGGGCGAGATCCGCCCGGGCTTCACGAACAAGGTCAACGCCGAGGTGCTGAACCCGTTCGTGAAGATCGGTGGTCTCGAGTACTTCGGCAGCTACGAGACGGCGCGCGGCGGCGCCTTCGCCGAGCCGAAGCTTCGGAACCTGCGCCAATTCTCGAGCGACGTGGTCTATCGCTTCGCGAGCGAGAAATTCTACGCCGGCGCGCGCTACATCGCGCTCGACGGGCAGATGCTCTCGAAGGTGTACAGCGATCAGAACGTGAATCGCTGGCAGCTCGGCGGCGGCTGGTTCGTCACGCCGAACGTGCTCGCCAAGGCGGAATGGGTCACGCAGAAGTACAACGACTTCCCCGCGAACAACATTTACGACGGCGGCAAGTTCAACGGCTTCATGATCGCGGGCGCCGTCGGCTTCTAGCTCGATCGCAGCCGCGCACTCGCTCGACGAATCCCTGCCGGACACTGTCCGGCAGGGATTCGGCGTTTCAGGTCAGGGATTCTCCGTCGATCGGAACGCGGAAGGCGGACACAAAATCGGCCGTTCGCCGACATATCCGGCGCGCTCGAAATCCGATCTTCACGTCAGTTCGATGACGCAGCCGCGGCCGACCGGCGCGTGGCGTCACCGAGAGATCGAGGGAGACTCTATGAAGATCGCCGCCCGCTTCGTCACTACCGCGCTCGCGCTGGCCGCCGCTGCCGCCGGCGCGCAGAATACCGCCCGCGTGAACGTCGCCACCGACAGCAAGCTGTGGATCGATGGCACGTCCAACCTGCACGCCTGGAGCTGCAAGACCGACAAGCTCGACGCCGCCATCGATCTGGATGCGGCCGCGGCGACGTCGTTGAACGTCGCGACGCCCAATGCGGTGAAGAAGGTCGAGGTGAAGATCCCCGTGAAGGCGCTCCACTGCAATCACGCCGGGATGGACGGCAATGTTTACAAAGCACTCAAGGGCGATCAATCGGCCGAGATCAGCTACATCATGGCGACGCTCGAAGCGGTGCCGGGCAGCAAGGACCAGGTGACGCTGAAGACGACCGGCACGCTCACCGTCGCCGGAAAGGCCAACCAGATCAGCATGGAGATCGAGACGACGCGCCTCGCGGATGGCACGCTGCGCGCAACCGGCTCGGTGCCGGTGAAGATGACCGACTTCGGCATCCAGCCTCCGACCGCGATCTTCGGCCGGCTGAAATGCGGCGACGAAGTGAAGGTGAACTTCGAGCTGAACGTGGGAGCGAAGGCGGTCGCCGCGGCACTGAACGATCGCTGAGCAGCGGGGGAGGGGTGCAGCGCGAGGGGAGCGTCGGGGTCCGAAACCCCGGCGCTCCCCTCGCGCCGTCTTAGCCTCAGCTCGCCCGCATGTCGGGAAATGCCCGACGGGATTTCCTCCTTCGCCCGACATGGGCAAACCCCGACAACCCCGAAATTCCTCCACGTAGCCCCCAACCTGGACTCGAGCTGACCATGTCAGAGATTCTCAAGAGCGTCGCCACGCGCCGTGCATTCCTCCGCGACAGCGCCAAGGTCGCGCTCGCCGCCGGTGTCGCGACCGCGTGCAAGCAGGACGCGTCCGCCACCACCGTGCGGCAATCCGTGGCCGCTCATCCCGCCGCTGCGGGTGGCGCACACGATGCGGCGGCAGCGGCGCTCGCCAACGCCGACGCGATGGACGCGATGCACGAGAAAAGCATCAAGGCCTTTCCCGCGAAGACGTCGGGCAAAGGCAATCAGGTGCTCGCGCCGAAATTGGACAAAGGCGTGAAGGTGTTCGAGCTCACCGCCAAGAAGATTCAGTGGGAGACCGAGCCGGGGCACTTCGTCGAAGCGTGGGCGTACAACAACCAGGTGCCCGGACCGCAGATCCGGGTGAGGCAAGGCGAGCGCGTTCGCGTGATTCTTCACAACGAGCTGCCCGAATCGACCGCGGTGCACTTCCACGGACTCGAGCTGCCGAACGCGATGGACGGCGTCCCCTACATCACCCAGTCGCCCGTGAAGCCGGGGCAGAAATTCACGTACGAGTTCGTCGTGCCGAACGCCGGATCGCACATGTACCACTCGCACCACGACTCCGCGAAGCAGGTTGGACTCGGCCTCCTCGGCGCGTTCATCGTGGAGCCGCGCACGCCGACGCCGGCCGAGAACGTCGATCACGATTTCGTGTTCGTGCTCAACGACGGCCCGCACGGCTACACCTTCAACGGCAAGAGCTTTCCCGCCACGGAGCCGCTGGTCGCGAAGCTCGGTCAGAAGATTCGCATTCGTTTCATGAACGAAGGCATGATGATCCACCCCATGCACCTGCACGGGATGCACATGACGGTGATCGCGAAGGACGGCTGGCCGCTGTCGAATCCGTGGCGGTGCGACACCCTCAATGTCGCGCCGGGCGAGCGGTGGGACGTGATCGTCTCCTGCACGAACCCGGGCACGTGGGCGTTTCACTGCCACATCCTGCCGCACGCGGAATCCGAGCATGGGATGTTCGGCATGGTCACGGCGCTCGTGGTGCAGAAATAAGTATCGAAATGATACTTAATCAGCCGAGGCCATGACGACCGCGATTGGCGTGAACACCGAGTCCTCTCGCCGCACCACGCGGCCGGGTCGCGGACGTCCGGTGGCGACGGCGCGCCCGCACATCCGGCTTGCCGCGCTGCGCGTACCGCTCGTGGCGAAGCTCCTCGGCGCGAACGTCCTCGTCGTGGCGCTCCTGTGTGGTGTGTGGCTCGCGCACGGCGGAATGCTCTCGGCGTGGGCCGCGGCGGCGATCGTGGCCTCGATCGTCCTGTACTTGGCGCTCGTCGTCGTGGCGTTGCGCCCGATTCACGATCTCGAAACCGTGGCCGCACGACTCTGGCACGGCGATTTTGGCGCGCGCGTCGAGAAGTCGCTCGTCGCCGACCAGCAGGTGCTCCGCATCGGATCGATGTTCAACATCTTGCTCGACGGTCTCGCGTCCGATCGCGCGCGCATGCGTGCGCTCGCGACCGAGGTGATCGCGGCCGGTGACCGGGAGCGGGCCGCGATCGCGCGCGAGCTGCACGACTCGACGGCGCAGCGCATCGCGGCGCTGGTGCTCGAGCTGTCGGTGGCGGCGCGGAATGCGGCGGATCCCGACGCCGCCGAGCGAATGAGCAACGCGCGCGACGCGGCGAGCGCGATTCTCGAGGAGGTGCGGCTGCTGTCGCAGAGCGTGCACCCCGCGGTGCTCGACGACCTGGGACTGGGCGCCGCGCTCCAGAAGATGGCACGCGACTCGTCGAGCGGAACCGGGATCGACTTCGACGTCGACGCTCGGCGGCTCGTCACGCGACTGCCGCGCGACGTCGAGGGGGTGTTGTATCGTATCGCGCAGGAAGCGGTACGGAACGCGACGCGGCATGCGTCGCCACGCCACGTCCACGTGACCGTCGACGCGGACCGCGACGTCGCGACGCTGCAGGTGCACGACGACGGCGTCGGATTCGACCTGGCCGATGCGCAACGCCGCCGTCCCGGATTGGGGCTCACATCGATGCGCGAGCGCGCCGCGCTGGTCGACGGCTGGATCGAGATCAAAACCGCCCGAGGCAACGGCACGACGGTGACCGCCGTCGTGCCGGTAACGCCCACACTTGACGCGCTATATTAGGAGTCGCCATGACCGGAGATGTCATTCGAGTAATCCTTGCTGACGACCACGCCGTCGTCCGCGCCGGTCTCAAAGCCGTGCTCGGGGCGGCGAAGGACATCGACGTCATTGGGGAAGCGAGGAACGGGCGCGAAGCCGTCGCGATGGCCGAACGGTTCAATCCGGACGTCGTGATCATGGATCTCGGAATGCCGGAGCTCGATGGCACGGCGGCGACCAAGGAGATCGTCAGCAAGGGGCTCGCGGCGCGCGTGCTCATTCTGACGATGCAGGCGGAAGAGGACTATCTCGTGCCGCTGATGGAGGCTGGGGCGGCGGGCTATCTCGTGAAGAGCGTCGCCGATCGCGAGCTCGTCGACGCGGTGCGCGCGGTCGCGCACGGCGACGTGTACGTGCGCCCGGCCGCGGCGCGGGTGCTGGCCAAGAATCTCACGAGGAAGGATCCCGCCGCGATGGAGCGCGAGCGGTTCGAGAAGCTGACGCAGCGCGAACGTGACGTGCTGCGACTCGTCGCCCAAGGCTACTCCGCACCGGAGATCGGCGAGAAGCTGTTCATCAGCCCGAAAACCGTCGATACCTACAAGCAGCGTGTCCAGGAAAAGCTCGGGCTGGCGCATCGTTCCGACTATGTGCAGTTCGCGTTGAGGCTGGGTTTGCTCGCGGAGACGTAGGGTTGCTGGCGCCGCTGCTCATTGCCGTGTTGGTGCTGGCCCTGATCGGCCAGCAGTGGTACGTGCGGTCGCGACTGCGCGCCCAGCGGCGCATTCAGGAAGAGCTTCGCGCCTCGCAAGCGAAATTCTCCGGGATTCTGGCGATCGCCGCCGACGCGATCGTCACGGTCAATCACGATCTGCGCATCGTGAACTTCAATCGCGGCGCGGAAGAGATCTTCGGCCACGCCGCGGCCGACGCGCTCGGCCGGCATTTGAATATTCTCATACCGGCGCGCTATCGCGCGGCGCACGATACGTACATGGAGCGGTTCGCGCGCTCCGCCGTCACGGCGCGGCGCATGGGCGAGCGCCGCGAGATCTTCGGCCTCCGCTCCGACGGCACCGAATTCCCGGCGGAAGCGTCGATCTCCAAGCTCGTGACCGCCGACGGCATCCTGTTCACGGTGGTGATGCGCGACATCACGCAGCAGAAGCGCTTGGAGGAAGGCGAGCGCTTTCTCGCCGAAGCGGGCAACCAGCTGGCCCAGACCCTCGCGCTCGACACCACCGTCGCCGCGATCGCGGACTTGCCCGTGCCGCGTTTGGCCGACGCGGCAATCGTCGACCTCGTACCCGAAACCGGCGACGCGTTGCGTCGCACGCCGAGCACGCGGCAGCGCGCCGAGCTCACGCCAGCGCTCCGTGCGCTCGCCGATCACCGGCTGACGTACGATTCGCCTTCGCCGATCATCGACACGATCCGCCGCGGCCGGCGCGAGATCGTCGATCGCATCGACGAAGAGTGGCTCGAGGCCAACGCCGACTCGGGCGCGATTCCGTGGTGGCGCGAGCTCGGCGCGGGTTCGCTGCTGATCCTGCCGCTCGCCGCGGGCGGCGAGACGCTCGGTGCGATCACGTTGATTCGCGTCGGCGAAGGCGGCTTCGACGGCGATCAGCGCGGCCTCGCCGAGAAATACGCGGCGCTCGCCGCGACGACGCTCGACAACGTGCGCCTGTACCGTGCCGCGCAGCAGGCGAATCGCGCGCGGGACGAAGTGCTCGGCATCGTCTCGCACGACCTGCGCAATCCCATCAGCGCCATTGCCATGTGCGCGCGCGTGCTCCAGGACAGTCCGCCGAGCGATGCCGCGGCGCGCGGCGATCTGCTGGAGACGATTCGCGCGTCGACCGATCAGGTGAATCGGCTCATTCAGGACCTGGTCGACATCGCGAGCATCGAGCGCGGCACGCTCGCCCTCGAGGTGCGCGACGAGGAGCCGGCGCGGATCGCGCTCCAGGCGCTGCACATGTTCGAGCTCGAGGCAAAAGGGCACGGCGTCGCGCTCCAGGCGACGCTTCCCACGAACCTGCCGCTCGTCGCCGCCGATGCCGGCCGCGTCGTTCAGGTTCTCGGGAACCTCGTTCGCAACGCGATCAAGTTCACCCCCGAGGGCGGCCGCGTCACGCTCAGCGTCGCGCCCGACGACGGCGGCGTGCGCTTCATCGTGAGCGACACCGGCCGCGGCATCGCGGCGGAAAACCAGGCGCGCATCTTCGATCGGTACTGGGAGCTGGCGGATGGCGCGCGCACCCGTGGTTCGGGCCTCGGTCTGTCGATCGCCAAGGGCATCATCGAGGCGCACCGCGGCGAAATCTCGGTTCGCAGCGCGCCAGGGCAGGGGAGCACGTTTTCGTTCACGATCCCGCGCGTGCACGCCTGACCTTGACGGCGCGGCACAAATGGCGCATCAGGCGAATCCGAACGAGCGTGTGATCGATCGCGACCGAACGGACATGCCGCGCCTATCTCAGTTCATCCGGGAGCATCGCAAGGACATTCTGGCTGCGTGGGAGACGTTCGCGCGCGAGCTGCCGTCCACGGGTTCGATGGACGTCGCCGCGTTGCGCGACCACGCGGAAGCGATGCTCGACAGCATTGCGCACGACCTCGAGCGTCCGCAGACGGAGCAAGAGCGCGTCGAAAAATCGCAGGGCGGCCGGGATCCGGCGGCGGAGGCCGAGCTGTCGGCGGCCTCGAAGCACGGGCTTGGTCGGGCCGAGAGCGGGTTCAGCGTTGAGCACATGCTCGCCGAGTTTCGCGCGCTCCGGGCAAGCGTGATCAGTCTCTGGCGCGAGGAGCAGCGGCACGCCGGCCCGGACGAGCTGGAAGAGATGACGCGCTTCAACGAGGCGATCGACCAGGCGATCGCCGAATCGCTCGCCCGGTATATCCGCGAAGTCGAGAGCACGAGGGAGCGCTTTCTCGCGGTCCTGGGTCACGATCTACGCACGCCATTGAGCGCGATCATCACCTCCACGCAATTCCTGCTCGAGACAGCGCAGCTGACGAACGAGCAGCGAGACATCGTCGCCGGCATGGAACGAAGCGGCCATCGGATGACCGAGCTCGTGCGGGACCTTCTCGATCTCGCCTTGACGCGCCTCGGCGGCGGGATTCCTCTCAAGCGCGGCGAAATGGACATGGGTGCGCTCGTGCGCGACGTCGTCGCGGAGGCAGCGGCGTCGAACCCGGACACGCGGCTCGACGTGGAAACGAGCGGACCCCTCCACGGCGTGTGGGATCGGGCTCGGCTCGCGCAGGCATTGAGCAATCTCGTTGGCAACGCCATGCAGCACGGATCGCACACCGCGCCTATCACACTGAGTGCCCGGGGTGACCAGCCCGGCGTGGTGACGGTCTCGGTCACGAACGAAGGGCCGCCGATCCCGGCGGACCAGATCGGGGGCCTGTTCAACGCGATGAAGGGGAGCGCGAAGGGGCGCGATCGCCGGCACTTGGGACTCGGCCTGTACATCGTCGACAAGATCGTCGAGGCGCACGGCGGCCGGATCGACGTGCGGTCGTCCGAAGCGGAAGGCACAACGTTCGCGGTCTCGCTTCCGCGGTGAAGGTCCGCCCCGCGATGGTATCCGTCGTCAGCGCGGATGACGGCGACGCGCGTCACGCCGTTCAGAGACTGCTGATTGCCATTAGGGGGTAACGCAGCTACCTTCATAAGAGCGACACACGCGCCGAGCGCGTGGACAAGTTCCGAGTGTCATTGGGGCCTGCCGAATTGCGAGCAGGCCCTTTTTGCGTTCTGTCGCACCGCGATCGCGGGAACGCTGCTGGCGTGCACGACGCCACCTTTAAACAATCGTCATGAAAGAAGAAGCAATCGAAGTCGAAGGCGTGGTCGCCGAAGTCCTGCCGAGCGCGTTGTTTCGCGTGACGCTGTCCAACGGACATCAGCTCCTGGCCACGGCCGCCGGGAAGATGCGGAAATTTCGCATTCGCATCCTCGCGGGCGATCACGTGACGGTCGCGATGTCGCCGTACGACCTCGCCCGAGGACGCATCACCTTTCGACACAAGACCTGAGGAGGCAACGATGATCGAGATGCCAGCGCACGTGACCACCCGTTGGATCGCCACGCTCGGCCCCGACCAGCTCGTGGCGGCAGAGGCGCAGCTCTACTCGACATTTCATGTGCACGAGACGGCCGAGAAGTCCCGCGCGGGGACGCGGTACATGTTGCTGCAAGGGCCGACCGAGCTCGTGAACGCGTGGCAGCAGTGGGTGCTCGTGAACAACGAAGCGCGCGCACGCGGCGTGGTCATCCGGCGTTCGAGGTAAGGCTCCGCCGGCGGGTCGTGAGTAGTCGCTAATGTCGCGCGAGGCGCGACCGGCTTCCGCGTGCCCTGACACGATGCCGGGAGTTCTCCGGATCGACGGCGCGGCGCGCTGCCCCCACATTGATCGCGCGCTCACGGGACGTGCACGCGGAGGGTGCCGATGTCGCATCACACTACGCAGGCTCCGAAATTCGGCGAGTTGACTGACGCGCAGTGCTGGGAGCTCCTGTCGCGGAATCATGTGGGGCGACTTGGCTTCTTCAACCACGGCAGCGTGGACATCGAGCCCGTGCACTACGTCGCCGGCGACTCCTGGTTGTTCGTCCGCAGCGCGGAAGGAACGAAGATCGAGGCGTTCGCGCATCATCCGTACGTTGCGTTCGAAATCGACGAGATCGACGGGCCGTTCGACTGGCGCAGCGTGGTCGCGCGCGGAACGGTCTACATGATGTCCGAGACGGGCCCGCGCTTGGATCGAGTGATGTTCGAGAAGGCGCTCACGGCGCTCCGCTCCTTCATGCCGAACGCGCTCGCGCCGGATGATCCGACGCCGCTGCGCGATCACCTCTACGGGATTCACGTCGATCGAGTCACCGGCCGCACGGCGCGCCCGCGGCCCGCCATGCCCTCTGGTGCGTGAAGCCGGGCCGTCGGGAGAATGCCGCGCGTAGTTGTGATGAACCCCCGACAGTGAGCACCGCGTGAGTCGATGAGGTTCAGGTCGACCTCTCACCAGTCTCATGGGAATCGCGGTTCGCGCGGTTGAATCGATCGGCTCGAAAACGCTCCGCGCTCTGCGCGCCACGGGGCCCAATGCCCGTTTCGTCGGCGACGTGCTCGCGTCGGGGCGCGACGCGCGGACGTGGCTTGGGCAGACGATGACCCAGATGCGCCGCCTCGGAGTGGATTCGCTGCCGATCGCGGCGTTCATCGCGCTCTTCACCGGCATCGTGCTCGCGCTCCTCGCGAGCTACTCCTTCACGGGCGCGGTGCCGCTCTACTTCGTCGGCACCCTCGTCGAGAAGACGGTGACGCTCGAGCTGGCGCCGGTGCTCACGGGGCTCGCCCTCGCCGGACGGGTCGGCGCCAACATCGCGGCCGAGCTGGGCACGATGCGCGTGACCGAACAGGTCGACGCGCTCGAGACGCTCGGTTACGACCCGGTGTCGTTCCTCGTGCTGCCGCGGGTGGTCGCGGGCGTGGCCATGTTTCCGGTGGTCGTCGGCGCGGCGATGCTCGTTGCCATGGTCGCCGGCGGAACGACGTCCGTGCTGCTGCTGCATCTCTCGTCGCCCGAATTCCTCAAGGGCGTGCGCCTGTTCTTTCAGGTGTTCGACGTGGAATACGGCCTCGTGAAGTCGGCGAGCTTTGGCGCGGCGGTCACGCTCGCCGGCTCCGCGTGCGGTCTGCGCGCGGGCGGGGGCGCCGTCGGTGTCGGCCGCGCGGCGACGTCGACCGTCGTCTACTCCGCGATCTGCATCCTCGTCCTCGACGCGTTGTGGGCCGTGACGTGGCTGCTCGGCCGCGAGGCCGCGCCATGAGACGGAACAACGATGCCCTCGTCGGCGCGGTGGTCGTCATCGTCGTCGTGGCGCTGGTCGCCGCGATCGCGTGGGTGAAGCAATCCGATCTCGGCGGAACGCAGCGCGACGTCATCGCGCACTTTAGAGATGTTGGAAACACCCGCGTGGGCAACGCCGTCGTGATCCGGGGTGTGGTCGGCGGGCGGATCGACGCGATCGAGCTCGCGCCGGATGGCTGGGTCGACGTCCGCATGAAGCTCGACCCCGCGGCCCGGCTGCCCTCCGAGCCCGTGGTGCTGCTGAGTGAATCGAGCTTGTTCGGCGACTGGCAGGCGACGATCGTGGAGCGCCGCTCGCTTCCGTCCGACGCGGCGCTGCGCGAGGCGATCGACGACGCCTCGCACGACGGGCGGGCGCTCCCCGGCGCGTCGCTGCCCGGCATCGGCAAGCTCACGGCCGTGGCGGGACAGATCGCCGGCGACGTCGCGAGCGTCGCGAGCCGCGTCGGCACCGCGTTCGATGATTCGGCCGCGCGCGAGCTCCGCACGTCCATCCGCGACGTATCAGAACTCTCATCGACGCTGCGCCGCGTGGCGCGGGACCATGCCTCCGACCTCGACACGCTCTCGGGCCAACTGCGCGTCGCCGTCGCCGCGCTCCAACGCGCGTCGCGCAGCGTCGAGACGACGTCGGGCCGGATCGACTCGGCGACGAATTCCGACGAGGCGAGGCGGCTCGTCCAGAACTTCGCCGCGAGCGCCGACGAGCTGCGGCATGCCGGTGCCCAGGTGAGAGATCTGGCCGAGCGCCTGCGCACGACGCAGGCGCGCCGCTCGCCGCCGACCTGCGCGCCAACCCGAAGAAGTACGTCTCGGTGCGGCTCTTCTGACCTCCGGGAATCTCGGACAAGAATTCGGACCTTCGCCGACGCTTGCCGCGGCGCGCACTCGTGATCTTGTGGCAGCCGCGCGATAGGGCGCGGCGAATCAGGAGGATGGTGTCATGGGAGAACTCACCACGCTTGCGTCGATGGATCCCGAGCTCGGCGTCCGCGCCAGCCGCCTCGCGCCGATCATCATCGCCACCGACGGCCGGCCGCAATCCGATGGGGCGCTCGTCGCCGGCCGTCGCTTCGCCGGCGCACCGGACGCGCTCCGAGTGGTCACCGTCCTCAAAGCGGTCCCGATCATTCCGGACGCGCAGCTCGTCGTCACCGCGGATGTCGAGGCGGCCCGCCGCGCCGCCGCGCGGCGCGAGGTCATCGAGCAGGCGGCACGCATATGGCAGAGCGGCGTCGACGTCGAGCTCCTCGACGGCGATCCTGCCGCGGCGATCTCGCGGCTCGCGCACAAGACCGGCGCGACGATGATCGTTTCCGGACTCGGGCGGCACCGGGTCACGGATCGCGTGTTTGGCGACGAAACGGCGCTGCGGCTCATTCGCATGGCGGACGTGCCGGTATTCGCCGCCGCGGAGGGAGCGAATCGAGCGCCGCGGCGGATCGTAGTCGCCGTCGACTTCAGCGAGACGAGCCTGCGCGCGGCGCGCATGGCGATCGATCTCGCGTCGCCGCGCGCCACGATGTATCTCGCGCACGTCGTGCCGCGCGACAGCGCGCTCTACGACTGGAACGCGTCGGGCAGCAGCTACAAGCAAGACGCGGGCGACGCGTTGAAGAAAGTGCGCGACCAGCTTCGCGTGCCCGAGGACATGATTCTCCAGAACGTCCTGCTGCAAGGCGATCCGGCGACCGAGCTGCTCGCGTTCGCGACGAGCGTCAACGCCGATCTGATCGCGACGGGGAGTCACGGCCACGGCTTCGTCGCCCGGATGCTCATTGGAAGCGTCGCCACGCGCATCGTGCGCTGCTCGACGTGCAGCGTGCTCACCGTGCCGCACGCGGCGGTGATGACGCGCGTCCGCACGACAGTCGAACCGCCGCACGTGGATTCGCTGCCGACGGAGCAGTGGGCGGCCGCGATCGACGACTTCAGCCGGCGGAACGTGGGCCGGCGCGGAACGCTCGAGGTGGACGACGCGGAGATCGGCGCCCAGGCGCAGGAGTTCGACTACCCATTGCTCGGCGCGGCATATGATCCACACGACGAGCACGTCGAGATCATGGTCGGCGACGCCGGTTCGTCGGGTCGCCACCTGACGCGCGGAATCGGCCACGTGACCGGCGTCGACATTCTGCGCGACGAGCGCGGCCGGGATCTCGCCATTCGCATCGCGCACGGCGGCGGGCAGACGCTGTTGACCTTCACCGCCTGAGTCGTGAGCGAGTCGCTCGTGTCGCGTCGATACGCGCTGCTGTACGTCACGCTGGGCTTTCTCGGCGCGGGCGCCGCGGCGTCGATCGTCGACGCGGCGCTCGGACGTCGGGTGTGGCTCGTCGGCATGATCGTCGCCGGGGCGCCGCTCGTGTGGCGGACCCTGGCTGGTGTGCTCCGCGGACGATTCGCGACGGACGTCGTCGCGTCGCTCTCGATCATCGGCGCGGTCGCGCTTGGCCAACCGCTCGCCGGTCTCGTGATCGTGTTGATGCAATCCGGTGGCGAGGCGTTGGAGCGCTACGCGGAAGGCCGCGCGTCGCTCGCCGTTCGCGAGCTGGAAGCCGCCGCTCCGCGGATCGCGCACGTCGTCCGCGACGATGGAGTCGTCGATACGCCGGCGTCCGAGGTCGCGGTTCACGATACACTGCTCGTCAGGCCCGGAGACCTGATCCCGTGTGACGGCGTCGTCGTGGCCGGCGAGTCCGAGCTCGACACCTCATCGCTGACCGGCGAGGCGCAGCCAAGACCGGCCGCGCCCGGTGTGAACGTGATGAGCGGTATGCTCAATGGGTTCGGCTCATTCCAGATGCGCGTGAGCGCGCTCGCGGCGCGCAGTCAATACGCGCGCATCGTGGCGCTGGTGCGCGACGCGCAAACGAGCAAGGCGCCGATCCAGCGGCTCGCCGACCGCTACGCCGTCTGGTTCACGCCGATCACGCTCGCTGTCTGCGCGATCGCGGCGGGAACGAGCGGCGACTGGATGCGCGCCCTCGCCGTGCTCGTCGTCGCCACGCCGTGCCCGCTCATTCTCGCGACGCCCGTCGCGATCATCGGCGGCATCAACCGCGCGGCGAAGCGATTCATCATCATCCGCCACGGTGCCGCGCTCGAGCGACTGTCCGCCGTCGACGCGGCGGTGTTCGACAAGACAGGCACCATCACCGTCGGGAAGCCGCGGCTGCACGCCGTGCGAGTCGCGGCCGGGTTCAGCCGCGCGCAGGTGCTGCGCGCCGCGGCGGCGGTGGAAGACCATTCGAGTCACTCCCTCGCGCGCGTGGTGGTGGAGGCCGCGAACGCGGAGGGCATCTCCGCGGATGCCGCATTCGAGATCGTTGAATCTCCGGGGCAGGGAATCAGCGGTGTCGTCGATGGGCACGAGGTCCGCGTCGGCGCGCGGGCGTTCGTCGTGCCCGCGTTCGACGACGATCCCGCGATGGTAGCGGCGCTGGAGCAGGCCCAACCCACGCTGCGCGCGTACGTCGTGATCGACAGGAAGTTGGCCGCGGTGCTCGAGTACGCGGACGAAGTTCGCCCCGAGCTGCCGCACCTCCTGGCGGCGCTGTCGAATGCCGGCGTGCGCCGCGTGGCGCTGCTGTCCGGCGATCACGCACCCGTGGCGCGGGCCCTCGCGTCGCGAGTCGGAATTCATGAGAGCCACGGCGATCTCCTGCCGATCGACAAGGCGCGCTTCATCGAGCGGCTCCAGGCCGAGGGCTACGTCGTGTCGATGGTCGGCGACGGCATCAACGACGCGCCGGCACTCTCCACGGCGGACGTCGGCATCGCGCTCGCCGCGCACGGCGGCGGGGTGACCGCCGAGGCGGCCGACGTCATCATCCTCGTCGATTCGCTCGCGCGGGTGGGCGACGCATTGGAGATCGGCCGGCGCACCATGCGCATCGCACGACAGAGCATCTGGGTCGGCCTCGGGTTGAGCGGCGTCGCGATGCTCGTCGCCGCATTCGGCGGCACCTCGCCGCTCGTGGGCGCGCTGGTCCAGGAGGCGATCGACGTCGCGGTGATTCTCAACGCGCTGCGCACGGCCGCCGCGCCGCGCGTCGAGCACGCGGCCGCGCCGTCGCCGACATCACCCCGGGAGATGATCGATGTACAGCGCATTTCGACGCTTCGCGCATAATGTCGCGCTGGCGGTCGGCGCGCCGTGGGCGTTCGGGAGCGCGCTCCTGCTCGTGGTCCTCTGGGCAGTCACAGGGCCGGTGTTCAACTACTCCGATTCCTGGCAGCTCACGATCAACACCGGCACCACGATCGTCACGTTTCTCATGGTGTTCGTGATCCAGAACACGCAGAATCGCGACTCGCAGGTCGTCCAGCTCAAGCTGGACGAATTGATTCGCGCGGTGACGGAAGCGCGCGACGAGCTCGTCGACATGGAAGACCTCTCCGACGAGGAGCTGCGTTTGCTCCAGCGTCAGTTCATCGCGCTTCGCAAGACCGCCGAGGCCGCGCGCCGGGCGTAAGCCCGGCGCTACGCAGGCGCCGAGCCGGGTGTTACGCCGGCACTTCCGGATCCGGTGCGCGTACGACGCCGGCCGTCGGACTGCTCGGACTCGCGTGGGCACGCACCGCCATGCGGCCGGCGAGGTATGCGGCACGCCCCGCCTCGACGGCCTTTCGGAATGCGTCCGCCATTCGCACCGGATCGCGCGCTTCGGCGAGCGCGGTGTTCACGAGCACCGCGTCCGCGCCCATCTCCAGGCAGGCGGCCGCTTCGCTCGGCACGCCGAGCCCCGCGTCGACCACGACGGGCACCGCGGCCTCCTCGATGATGATCTCGATGCTCGCCCGCGTGAGGATGCCGCGCCCCGATCCGATCGGCGACGCGAGCGGCATCACCGTCGCGCACCCCGCCTCGCCCAGGCGCCGCGCGAGCACGGGGTCCGCGGGGATGTACGGCAGCACGGTGAATCCTTCGCCGACGAGCACCTCCGCGGCGCGGAGCGTTTCGGTCGAATCGGGCAGCAGATACTTCGCGTCGGGAATCACCTCGAGCTTCACCCAGCTCGACTCCGTCATGGCGCGCGCGAGCTTGGCGACGCGCACCGATTCCTCCGCGGTCCGGCAGCCGGCGGTGTTCGGGAGCAGGTGATAGCTCGCCAGATCGATCGCCTCGAGGATGCCCGTGTGCCCCGGCGCGCCGATCTCCACCCGGCGAATGCTCACCGTCACGATCTGCGCGCCGCTCGCGGCGAGCGACTCGCGCATGACGCCGAAGTCCTTGTATTTCCCCGTGCCCACCATCAGCCGCGAGCGAAACCGCGCGCCGCCGATGATGAGATAATCATTCAAGTTCGTGGATGGTTCGTACATCTCAGCCTCCCTGCATCATGGTGACGATCTCGATCACGTCGTTCGGAGCGACCGGCACGTCGGGCACCTGGCCGCGGCGATACACCTCGTCGCCGTGCATGACCGCGACGGCGCGATGATCGATCGCGAGCTCGTTCAACAACTGGTACAACGTGAGCCCGTCGCGGTACTGGATCGTGCGGCCGTTCACGTACATGCGGCCTCCGCCGAGCGCTCGGCGACGCCGTCGAGCGCCGCCGCGAATCGGGCCGCCGCTTCCGCGGGGTCGGCGGCGTCCTGAATGGCGCGCACGACGGCGACGCGCGCGGCGCCGGCCTCGATCACGTCCTGAACGTTCTCCGGCGTGATGCCGCCGATCGCGAACCACGGCATCGGCGGCCGGCGGCCCGCGACGTCGCGCACGTACGACAGCCCCGCCGCCTTCCGTCCCGGCTTGGTCGGCGTCTCCCACACCGGGCCGACGGCGAAGTAGCTCGCGCGTTCGGCGATCGCGCGCTCAGCGTCCGCGGGCGCGTGACTCGAGCGGCCGATCAGTGCATCGCCGAGAATGCGCCGGGCGAATTCGACCGGCAGATCGTTCTGTCCGAGGTGGACGCCGTCCGCGCCCACGGCGAGCGCGACATCCGGCCGGTCGTTGATGATGAACGGCACGCCCGCCGCGCGGGCGAGCGTCGACACGCGCTCGGCGAGCCGGATGAAGGGCAGCGCCTCGAGCGCCTTGGCGCGCAGCTGCAGCACGTCCACGCCGCCGTCGAGCGCGGCGCCGACCCGCGCGAGCAGCTCGTCGTCGCTCCAGTGCGGCCGCGGCGCCGCCACGAGGTAGAGTCGGCCGATGTTCATGAAACGCTCTCCAATGTTTGCTCATGATGCATCATGGCCGCCGCGACCTGCCGCTGCGCGGCGGCGCAGGCGTCGATGACGCCCTCACCCAGCGCGAGGCGCGCCGCGATCGCGGAGGATAGGCGGCAGCCGGTGCCGTGCATCCCGGCCGAGGCAACGCGCGCGACGCGCAGCTCGCGATCCGTTCCCGGACCGCACAGCACATCCACACAGTCGTCTCCGGCCTCGACGTGCCCGCCCGTCACCAGCACCCACGCTGGTCCCAACGCGCGCAGCGCGTTCGCCGTGTCACGCATCTCGCGCACCGTCGCCGGCGCCGCGCGGCCGAGTAGAATGCCGGCTTCGGTTGCGTTGGGCGTGATCCCGTTCGCGAGTGGAAGGAGCTCGGCGCGCAGGACGCCGATACCCTCGTCGTCGAGCAGCGCGGCGCCCGTCGACGCGCGAATGACCGGATCGACCACGATGTTGGGCAGCATGGACTCCCGCAGCACCGCGGCGACCGCACGCGCCACGCCGGCCGTGCCGAGCATTCCGATCTTCACCGCGGCGATCGGCCGCTCGGCGAGCACGGCGTCGAGCTGCGCGCGAATCAGGTCGGGCGCCACCGGCTCGACGCGCGTCACGGTGCGCGCGTTCTGCGCGGTCACGGCGGTCACCACCGCGCATCCGTCAACGCCGTTCGCGGCGAACGTCTTGACGTCGGCCAGTACGCCGGCGCCCCCGCTCGGATCGAATCCGGCGATGCTGAGGACGCTCATACCGGAACGTAGATCTCACCGCCCTGCTCGCGGAATTCGGTGGCCTTGCCGGACATGGCGGCCGCGTAGTCGCGCACGTCCTGCGTGATCTTCATCGAGCAGAACTTCGGCCCGCACATCGAGCAGAAGTGCGCGACCTTGGCGCCGTCCGCGGGGAGCGTCTCGTCGTGATAGGCGAGCGCCGTCACCGGATCGAGCGACAGGTTGAACTGATCGCGCCACCGGAACTCGAAGCGCGCCTTCGAGAGCGCATCGTCCCATTCTCGCGCGCGCGGATGCCCCTTCGCGAGATCGGCCGCGTGCGCGGCGATGCGATACGCGATGACGCCCGCTTTCACGTCGTCGCGGTTGGGCAGCCCGAGATGCTCCTTGGGCGTGACGTAGCAGAGCATCGCCGTGCCGTACCAGCCGATCTGCGCGGCGCCGATGGCGCTCGTGATGTGGTCGTACCCCGGCGCGATGTCGGTCGTGAGCGGGCCGAGGGTGTAGAACGGCGCCTCGGCGCACCACTCGAGCTGCTTGTCCATGTTCTCCTTGATGAGATGCATGGGCACGTGCCCCGGCCCTTCGTTCATCGTCTGGACGTCGAACTCCCAGGCGATCCGATTCAGCTCGCCCTGGGTCTCGAGCTCCGCGAACTGCGCCGCGTCGTTGGCGTCGTGGATCGACCCCGGCCGCAGGCCGTCGCCGAGCGAGAACGAGACGTCGTAGGCCGCCATGATCTCGCAGATCTCGCGGAAGCGCGTGTAGAGAAAATTCTCTTTATGATGCGCTAAACACCACTTCGCGAGGATCGAGCCCCCGCGCGAGACGATGCCCGTCATCCGGTTGGCCGTGAGCGGGATGTACCGCAGCAGCACGCCCGCGTGGACGGTGAAGTAGTCCACGCCCTGTTCCGCCTGCTCGATCAGCGTGTCGCGATAGAGCTCCCATGTCAGCTCCTCCGGCGCCCCGCCGACCTTCTCGAGCGCCTGGTAGATCGGCACCGTGCCGATCGGGACCGCCGAATTCCGGACGATCCACTCGCGCGTCTCGTGAATGTGCTTGCCCGTGGAGAGGTCCATCACCGTGTCCGCACCCCAGAGCGTCGCCCAGCGCAGCTTCTCGACCTCTTCGTCGATCGACGAGGTGACGGCCGAGTTCCCGATGTTCGCGTTGATCTTCACCTTGAACGCGCGGCCGATGATCATCGGCTCGAGCTCGGGATGATTGATGTTCGCCGGAATGATCGCGCGGCCGCGTGCCACCTCGCCGCGCACGAGCTCCGCCGGCAATCCTTCGCGGAGCGCCACGAACTCCATCTCGGGCGTGATCTCGCCGCGTCGGGCGTAGCGCATCTGCGTGACGCACCCGGTTCCGCGGAGCGACTGCCGTACGAGTCCCGGCGGCAGCTCCACGGTTTGCACCCCGGCGATCGGCCGATAGCTGCGCTCGACGCGCTCGACGCTGCCGCGCGCGTCGATCCATGCCGCGCGAAGCGCCGGCAGTCCGCGGCGCACGTCGAGGTCGCGAGGACCGCTCGTGTCGTACACGCGGAGTGGCGGCTCGCCGCCGGAGAGCGAGATCTCGCGCACCGGCACGCGCACGCCGCGCGCGCCTTCGACGTAGACCTTGCGCGACGAAGGAAACGCCTCGTCGTAGTCGGTGGCGCGCTCCGTGCTCGCGAGGGAAGGCTGGCTCGAGCGTTCCGCGATGGTGCTCATGCGATCGGACTCCGCGTGGTGCGTGGCAGCGATCCGGATGCGCGCTCGAGTGATCTCGAATGAGAGATCGATCGCCGCGCTCCCTACGCCGGTGTGATCCGGATCAGGTTCCAAGGGACTGTCTCAATCCCGTGCGCAACGCACGCGGATACCCCTGGCGGCTCGAGCCAAGTTACTCAAAGCCGCGCGCCTCGGCAACGAAACGCCGGCGATTCCGCCGCGCCGCGGCCGAGCACGCTCGCCGGGGCGTGTACCGAATGCGCAGCCGCGGAGCGGACACGCCGAGGCACGGCGGGTGCACTGTCGCGGAGCGACACGGCCATACACTCACGCCATCGACCGCCGACTTCATGCCTTCGCTCGACGCTCCCTCTGACGCGCCCGTGCGCGTTCCGGAGATCACGATCTACTTCTGGATCGTCAAGATCCTCACCACCGGCGCCGGCGAGGCGATCTCCGATTCGCTCGCCCACATCAATCACGCGTTGGCCGCGGGCGTCGGCGGCGTGGGACTCATCATCGCGCTCGTGATCCAATTCCGGATCCGGCGCTATCTCGCGTGGACGTACTGGTTCGCCGTGTTGATGGTCGCGATCTTCGGCACGATGGCCGCCGACGTCGTCCACGACGGGCTGCACATCGGGTATCTCACATCGACGAGCGTCTTCGCCGTGGCGCTGCTCGTGATTTTCGTGTGGTGGCACCGCGGCGAGCACACGCTCTCGATCCACAGCATCACGACGCGGCGGCGCGAGGTGTTCTACTGGGCGACGGTGATCGCCACGTTCGCGCTCGGCACGGCGGCCGGCGACATGACCGCGGATACGTTCGGCTGGGGCTACCTGCGGTCCGGGATCGTGTTCGCCGTGATCATCGCGCTCGTCGGCATCGTGTATTATCTCGTCGCGCGCAACACGCCGCGCGAGCGGCGCTACGACGCCACGTCGACCGTGGCCGCGTTCTGGTTCGCCTACATCCTCACGCGGCCGCTTGGCGCGTCATTCGCCGACTGGTTCGGCAAGCCGCACGAGAAGACGGGCCTCGGCTACGGCGACGGCACCGTCGGTCTGGTGATGCTGGCGGCGATCGTGATCGTCGTCGCGTTCCTCGCGGTCACCAAGGTCGACGTCCCGGACGAGAACGGGCGCCTGCCGGAGCAGGCGCTGATGGCCGAGCGTGCGCCGCTATGAGCGCGCCGGACGCTTGCCGCGCTCGGCTTTGTTGCGCGCGCGGCGCGCGGCCTTCGACTTGAGCTGGCGGGCCTCGCTCGGCTTGACGTAGTGCCGGCGGCGGCGGAGCTCGCGAAGGATGCCGGACTTCTGCACCTGGCGCTTGAACGCCTTGAGCGCCCATTCGATGCGGTCGGTTTCGTCGAGTCGAATTTCAGTCATCTATCTATATCCTGTAATTATCGATTAATAATATCGCGAAACGCCACGAGCCGGTGGCGGTCTTCGTCCCAGAGCGCGAGCCGCAGCGCGGCCATGCCGGAGCGCGGCGTGACCACCGGCGATCGCGCGAAGATGGGGCTCGCGTCGTGGCAGGATTGCAGCCGGTAGTTGGGAATGCGCGGCGCCACGTGGTGCACGTGGTGCAGCCCGATGCTGCCCGTGAACCACTGCAGCACGGCGGGCAGCCGGAGATGCGAGCTGCCGCGCAGCGCCGCGTCGACGTAATCCCACTCGTCGTGGGGCGCCCAGTACGCGTCCTCGAACTGGTGCTGCACGTAGAACAACCACACGCCCGCCATCGCCGCGAGATAGTAGGGGAGCACGTAGGCGAAGAGCACCGACATCCACCCCACCGCCATGATGGCGATCGACAGCAGGACGACGATCGCGCCGTTGGTCCACCACACGCTCGCCACCTGCTTGCTGCCGGTCGCTTGGCCTTTCCCGCGCAGCCGTTGGCCGAGCATCAAGTGCACGGGGCCGCCAAGGAGGAGCGCGGCGGGATGGCGAATGATCCGGTAGCCCAGACGGGCGCGCGGCGACTTGGCGAGATACTCGCGCACGGTCAGCGTGGGCACGTCGCCGTGGCCGCGGCGGTCGAGATCTCCCGACGACGCGTGGTGCAGCGCGTGATCGCGGCGCCATTGCGCGAACGGCGTCAACGTGAGCACGCCGGTGATGAATCCCACCGCGTCATTCAGCGCACGCGAGGCGAAGAACGAGCCGTGCGCGCAGTCGTGCATGAGAATGAACGTGCGCACGAGCAGTCCGGCGGTCGGCAGCGCGAGGAGCGCCGCCACGAGCATCGACCAACGCAGCGTCAGATGAATCGCCGTGACGGACAGCAGCAGCAGGCCGAGCGTCGTGACGAGTTGAAATGACGCGCGCCGCGCGTCCGGGCCGGTGAACGGCTCGACCGCGCGGCGCCAGCTCACTCCCGCCGTGGATGCGGCGGGAGCGGCCGATTCGCTCAACGACCCAACTTGGTCACGTTCTCAGCGGCGGGGCCCTTCTGCCCCTGCACGATGTCGAACTCGACGCGCTCACCCTCGGTCAGCGACTTGTAGCCATTGCCCTGAATGGCGGAATGATGGACGAAACAATCCTTCTGTCCGTTCTCGGGCGTGATGAAGCCAAAGCCCTTCGAGTCGTTGAACCACTTCACGGTGCCTGTCGTACGCATTGTCCTACCCCATGGTGTGATGTGCTGTGTTGCGAGTGTGCAACGTGCGGTACCGCCCGAGCGAAACAAAAAAAGGGCCTGCTCGCAATTCGGCAGGCCCCAAGAACGTTCGGAACATGTCCACGCGCTCAACGCGTGTGTCGCTCGATCCCAACCTAGCGCGTTGAGCCCCGTTTTGCAACTCGGCGGCCGCGGCCTTTACACCTCGGGTGCGATGGCCCCGCACGGGAACCACTCCGCCGTGAGCTCCCGGGTCGAGAGGGGCTGATCCGTACGATCGATGGCGCACCAGCGCCAATCGACCGGCGAGGCCGCCGCGGCGACGTACGTGCGCTCATGGGTCGGCGTGCCGGACTTGAGCGCCGCGACCCCCCGGGTCCCCGTCGCGACGTTGGCCCACGCGATCACCAGCAGGCACCCGTCGGCCACCGTCGGCAGCCGTCCGCCGACCCAGGAAAAGCTGACCGCCGCGTCGTCGACTCGTACCACGACGCGATGGGGAAGCACGATCAGCTCGAACGTGCCGTCCGGCCGCGCGAGCCGGGCGCCGTCGATCAGCGGCGTCAGCTCCGTGGCGATCGCCTCGAGCTCGTGCTTGAGGGCGGAGTGCGCGCGCGGCTGCAGCAGGAACGTGGTGGGCGGCTCGTGCCAGTGGGTGCGCGCGGCGTCGTCGGTGCGCTGCGGTTCGGCGGTCATTGGGTGGCCTCCGCGCCCGCGGCGCGCAGTTCGGCGCGGCTGTGCTGGCGGCTCGTCGCCAGGCGCGCGGAGATCTGCAGCATGGTGCCGAGCCGCACCGGTTTGACGAGCCACGCATCGGCGCCGGCGCCGAGCGCCCACTCGCGGTCGTCCGCGCCGCCGTGAGTCGACACGGCGAGAATCTTGACGCGCCGCAGGCCTTGCTCGCGCCGCGTCGCCCGCACGAGGCACCGCTCGCCGCCCGTCGGCAGATAGAGTTCTGTAATGAGCAAATTCACTTCGGCGTGCAGCGCGATGCGGAGCGCGGCGGCGCCCTCGGCGCTCTCGAGGACCTGAAACCCCATGGCGGCCAGACCCGCGCGCCACGTCTCGCGAAGCCCGCTGTCCGGCTCCGCGAGGAGAATCGTTCGCTGTTGTTGCACGGCGTCCTCGATCAGAAAGAACGCTGGATCGGATCGACTCTCGAGAGCCAGACTGGCCGTGCTTCGCTGCGTGAGCGCCAGGCGACTGGGGAAAGGAGCGGTACGAGCCGCTCGCCAGCAACGACTAATCTAACGCGCGGACGCGGTCCTCGCTCGGCCGCGGCGCGCGAGCACGTACGATCCCACCACCAACACCGCCGCCAGCGCTTGCGCACCGAGCGTCTCGACCGTGGGAAAGAGCGCGAACCAGAGACCCGACCAGTCGGGCATCACGCGCGACAGCGATCGAATCGTCGTCGTCGGCAGCCAGCCGGCGAGCTGCATCTCCTGCGCCTGCTCGCCGACCATCACGAGCAGCACCGCGCCGAGCATCAGACCGGTGATAATGAGCATTTTCTTATAGGGCAGGCGCCGGTTGGCGGCGAACGTCAGCAGCCCCACCGCGCCCGTGAACGCGAGCCCGAGCGCCACGCCTTCCGCCACCGCGGCGCTCCCCAGCGAGAGCCGGTAGCTCTGCAGGAACAGCACGACCTCGAACCCTTCGCGATATACCGACGTGAATCCGAGCAGCGCGAGGCCGATCACCACGCGCTCGGGCGACACCGTTCGCTTCGCGGCGCCGGCGAGCAGGCGTTGCTTGCGTCTCGTGTGCAGACCGATCCAGCCCGTCCAATAGACTTTGTGGAAGAACCAGTTCATCACCACGAGCAGCACGACGATCGCGAGCAGCCCCGTCGCGGCCTGCACCTGCAGGGCGGACACGCTCTCGGTGAGCCGATCGATGACGTGGACGACGATGAGCCATGTCGCCAGCGTCGCGGCGCCGCCGAACACCGTCCCCAACCCGATCGGCTTCCGGTACCGCTCGGCCGAGGCCGTCATGCTCGCCGTGATGGCCGTGAGCACGAGGATCGACTCGAGCCCTTCGCGGAAAACCAGAATGGCGATGTCGGCGATTCGTGCCGAGCTGGTGTGTGCGATCGTGGGATCGGGCGTGCCGCCCGCCGTGACCGCCGCAATCACGGCCAGCGCGAGAAGGAGCGCCGAGGCAATGATGAATGCGATCGGCCACCCGCCAGAGTATGCCGATCCGCGCGCGGTGCGCAGATCGTGAGCTTGCGACGCGGTGCCCATAGACGCTCGTGATCCCCGAAATCCCTGCTTGGCAGACGTTGGATTCGACCTCGTCGTTAATCCAAATAAAATCGCTCGGGATTATCAACCCCGAGCGTACTCGTGCGGCGGCACGCGCTCGCGCGCGTCCTAGAGCTCGATCCGCGAGAAGAGCCACGCCCCGATGATGATGAACGCGGCCGACGTGACGACCAGCACGCCCAGGTCGAGCGCGATCCCGAAGTGCGCACCGCCGACCAGCGTCGCGCGCAGGCCGTCGACCCCGTACGACAACGGATCGATGCTCGCGATGATGTCGAGCGCCTTCGGCACGCCGGCGAGCGGAAAGAGCGCGCCGGAGAGGAAGAAGATCGGCATCACCAGGAAGTTCATCACCAGCTGGAAGCCCTGGAAATCCGCCAGCACCGACGCGATGGCCGTGCCGAGCGCGGTGAACATCAGCGCGATCAGCAGCATGAACACGAACGCCAACGGCAGCTCGGCGAGGTGCGTGACGCGGAAGCCCGCCGCGGCCGCGATGGCGACGACGATCAGCCCCTGGATCGTCGCCACGGTCGCGCCGCCCAGCGTCCGCCCGATCATGATCTGCACGCGCGGCACGGGCGCGACCAGCGTCTCTTTCAAGAATCCAAATTGACGATCCCAAATGAGCTCGATCCCGGAGAAGATCGCGGTGAACAGCACTGTCATGCCGACGATGCCGGGCGCGAGGAACTGCAGATAGCTCCCCTGGCCGGCCTTGCGGAACACGGGGCCGAGGCCGAAGCCCAGTCCGAGCAAGAACAGGAGCGGTTGGCCGAGCGATCCGACCAGCCGCGCGCGCGAGCGCACGTAGCGCTTGATCTGGCGCAGCCAGAGCACGTACATCGCGATCATCGGCGGCCACCTCGCCAGACGTTGCTCATGTTGCGCATGCGCTGCCGGGGGTCGGCGTCCTCGTCGCGGATCGTCGTGCCGGTCAGCTTGAGGAATGCGTCCTCGAGCGAATCCGCCGCCGATTTCTCCTTGAGCTCTTCGGGCGATCCCTGCGCGATGATCTTGCCGTGATCGATGATCGCCACGCGCTGGGCCACGCGATCCGCCTCTTCCATGTAATGCGTGGTGAGGAACACCGTGACGCCTTCTTCTTCGTTGAGGCGCCGCACGTGCGCCCAGAGCTGATTGCGCGTCTGCGGGTCGAGGCCGAGCGACGGCTCGTCGAGAAAGATGATGCGGGGCGTGTGGAGCAGACTGCGCGCGATTTCCAGCCGGCGCCGCATGCCGCCCGAGTATCGCTTCACCAGATCGTCGCGGCGATCCCACAGCTCGAAGAGCTTCAGCAACCGCTCGCTTCGCTCCACGATCGTCTTCCGAGGCACGTGATATAGCGCGCCGTGGATGGCCAGGTTCTCCGCCGCCGTCAGCTCGTCGTCGAGACTGGGATCTTGAAACACGATGCCGAAGAGCCGGCGCGCGCGATCCTTGTGTACCGAAGGATCCACGTCGGCGAGCTGGATGCTGCCGCTCGTCGGCCGGAGAAGCGTCGTGAGCATCTTGATCGTCGTCGTTTTCCCCGCGCCGTTCGGACCGAGAAAGGCGAAGATCTCGCCCTGCTCGACGTCGAACGAGATCGCGTTGACGGCAACGAAGTCGCCGAATGTCTTGGTCAGCTCGCGGACACGAATCATATCGGAAAGATAGACGACTTCAGCCGTGCGCCACTCGCCAATCGTCTCGTCGAAACGTGCGCCAGAGTGTAGCGAGCCACACCACACCGATCGCGATGCCGCCCACGAGATCCGTCGGCCAGTGCACGCCGAGGTAGAGGCGGGAGTAGCATGTCGCGGCGAAGAGCGGCAGCCACACGATGTACGCCCAGATCCGACCTCGTTCTCGATGGAGGATCCACGCGCCAAAGAGCAGCACGGATATCATCGCGATCGCGTGCCCGCTCGGGTACGCGGTCCAGGTGTACTCGCCTCGCCTCGTCCAGAGTGCGGGACGCGGCCGGCCGAACGCAGCTTTGGTGACAAGATTGAGCAGGTAGTTGCCGATCACCGCCACCCACAATTCGGCGGCGATCTCGGAGCGGTGGATTCGACGCAGCCACACGCTGAACGGAATGAGCAGCGCGAAGTAGGTGATGTTGGTCCCGAGCCACGGGACCAGCAACAGGATCGTGTCCGCCCAACGCGGCAGCGCCGGGTGTGAGTGTTTCAGAACGGTGCGATCCCACCCCGTCCCGGCCTGCCAGCCTCCGGCGCGCTTGACCGCGATTGCCACGATCACACCCGCCGCGAACGCAGCGACGAACCCGCCGATGAGCCGCAGCCATGCGCGCCGGCTAAGCACGCCCGTCCTGGAGATCGGAATTTCGCCGGCCCCGAACGACACGCACGAGGACGATCAGCGCGACGAGCACGACACTCATCATCGTGGCGAGCGCAATGTGGTGCTCGAGCTTCGTCAAATCTCGTCCAAAGAAATAGCCCAGGCTGCCGTAGATCATCGCCGACACGGCGGCGCCCGCGGCGTTCGCGACGGTGAATCGGCCGAACGGCATCTGCGCGACGCCAGCCAGCATCGGCACGATGATACGCAAGAACGCGATGCTCTTGCTCAGGAACACCGCGCCAGCCCCACGCTCGGCAAAAAATTTGTGTCCGCGCATCAGCCGCTCGTCGTCGAGGCGAAAGAGCCGCCCGAAGCGGCGAACCAACGGCAGTCCGCCGAATCGCCCGATCGCGAACCCGCAGTGGCCGCCGAGGATTCCGCCAACGGTCGCCGCGAGCAGCACGTACCGCGGGGTCAACCGGCCATGCGCCGCGAAGGCTGCGGCGGTGACGAGCATGGTCTCCGACGGGACGGGGACGCCGGAGCCTTCGAGCACGAAGAAGGCGACGATCGCGCCATAACCGTATCGATGCAGCAGCTCGCCGATCGTCGTGACGACGCTACGCACGCGCGGCTACGAGCGCGGGACGGCGCCCGCTCTGCACACGCGCGGCCTTGAACTTGCCGCCGAGCCGGCTGACGCTGTGCGGTGACAAATGCTGATGGGCCGCATGACGTGAATCTACGACGGTGAAGGTTCTCGTTACCGGCGACAAGAAGATCGCTGGCGTGCTCGTCCGCGGGCTGCGCGAACGGCAGATCGAGTACGGCCGCCGTGCGGTCGCCTGACCGTGGCACACCATTCGACGGAAGCGGCAATGTGAATTATCATATATCAAAAATATTACGGAATGGCGCGCTGCTCGCGATCGCCGCGCTGCTTCCGGGTGCGCTCGGGGCACAGGACACGACGTCGGTGGCCGCGTCGCACGCCGCTTCCGGCGACACCGCAAAGACGTTCTTCACCCGACGGGATCTCGCGTACGTGGGCGCGGCGCTCGCGGGGACCGCGGTGACGAGCGCCTTCGATCCGCACATCGCGCGCTGGCTCCAGCAGCCGCGTGTGCTCGGCGGTTCGTCGGCGCACCACACGGTGCAGACTCTGAGCAACCTGACCGGCGAGACGACGCTGACCTGGGCGACCGTCGGCGGCTACGCCATCGGCCGACTCACGCACGCGAACACCGTTGCCGACGTCTCGCTGCACTTGATCGAGGCGCAGGCAGTGACGAGCGTGCTCGGTCAGGCGGTGCGCGGCGTGCTCGGTCGGGCGCGGCCGAGCGTCGACGTCAACCGGCAGTACGATTTCCATTGGGGGCGCGGCTTCACCAACTTCGACTTCCGATCGTTCCCGTCGCTCCACTCGGCCGCCGGATTCGTCGTCGCGGCGGGGATCGTTCAGGAGATGCACGAACGGAACGCGGGCGGAATCGCCGTGGCGGCGCCGCTGCTGTTCACCTTCGCGGCAATCCCCGGCGTCTCGCGCATGTACCTCAATCAGCACTGGGCGAGCGACGTCGTCGCGGGCGCGTTCCTCGGGACGCTCATCGGCAATCGCGTGGTGCACTACGCGCACACGCACCGGCGGAACAAGCTCGATCGCGCGCTGCTGGGCACCGCGCTCGTCCCGGACGGACGCGGCGGCGTGCTGGTCATGCGCAGCGTCGCATGGTAGCGGAATAGTGCAACGGGACGCACCACCTTGGGCGCCCCTTCCAACGAGAACCGGGAGACCCGTGAGCATGTGCACGCAGGGAAGATCGTGGATGACGTGGCTGCTTGGAGCGGCGCTCGCGACGAGCATCGCCGCTCAGAGCGTACTCGCGCAACGCGCGCCCGACGACACCACGAAGACGTTCTTCGTCAAGCGCGATCTCGTCTGGTCCGCGGTGGCGCTCGCGGGGACCGCGGGGATCAGCGTCTTCGACAAGCGCATCGCGCATTGGACGCAGACGCCGAGCATCCAGGGCTCATCCTCGCGGCACCGGGTGGTGAACGACCTGACGAAGGTTAACGAGACCACGCTGACGGGCGCCGCGATCCTGAGCTACGGGATCGGGCGGCTCACGCATTCCAGCACGCTGGCCGACGTGTCGCTCCACGTCGCCGAGTCCACGATCCTGACGAGCGTCATCAGCCAGGCGATTCGCGGCCCGCTCGGTCGCGAACGTCCGAGCATCAGTCCGGACGATCGGTACAAGTTTCAGTTCGGAAAGGGCTTCACGAACTTCAACAATCGCTCATTCCCGTCCTTGCATTCCGCGATCGGCTTCGCCGCGGCGACGGCGGTGTCGGCCGAGATCCACGAGCGGAACCCCAATGCGAGCTGGTGGGTCTCTCCGGTCGCGTACACCGTCGCCGTGATCCCCGGTCTCACGCGAATGTACCTGAACCAACACTGGGCGAGCGACGTGGTGGCGGGCGCGTTCGTGGGCGGGCTGATCGGCAATCGCGTGGTGCACTACGCGCACACGCACAATCGAAGCAAGCTCGATCGCATCCTGCTCGGCAGCACGATCGTGCCCGATGGCCAGGGCGGCGTCGCGATCGGCAAGTCGATCCAGTGGTGATGCCAGCGTCCGCGTGACCGGCCCGCGAGGTGCGATACCACGCGCTCTCGTACGAGGCGTGGCGCAACTCGCGCTCGGCGCGGTCTGGCTCGTCGCGCCGCGGCTCGCGAGGGCACAGACTGGACGTATCACGGTGCACGTCGTCGCGGACACGGCGCCCCTCGCGGATGTCTTGGTCCGTGCGGCCGGCGTGACGGCGAGGACGAACGGCCAGGGCGACGCGACCGTGTCGTTGCCGCCGGGGGCCGCCCGCATCATCGTGACGAAGATTGGCTTTCGGCCCGACAGCGCGATCCTCGCCGTGCGAGCGGGTTTCGATACCTCCATCGCGGTGCGTCTCGTCGAGCAGCCCGCGACGGTGGCGCCAGTCTTCGTGACGAGCACCAGAGCGGTGCGACGAATCGAGGACGAACCGCTGCGTGTCGAGGTGCTCGCGGGTGACGATGTCGGGGAGAAATCAGAGATGCGTCCCGCGGATACGCGCACGCTCTTGAGCGAGATGAGTGGCGTGCGCACGCAAACCCTGTCGCCGCTCGGCGCCACCAACGTGCGCATCCAGGGTCTGCCCGGGCGGTACACCGCGCTGCTCGAAGACGGCCTTCCGCTGTACGGTGGACAGGCGAGCGGATTCACGCTCGTCGAAGTCGTGCCGCTCGATCTGCGTCAGGCGGAAGTGATCAAGGGCGCCGCGTCAGCGCTCTATGGCCCGCAGGCGTTGGCCGGCGTGGTCGATCTCATCTCGCGTCATCCGCCAGATACGAGCCAGGCACTCGTCAACCAGAGCGTTCCGTCGAGCACGGACGTAATGGGCTTTCTGTCGCGCTCACTCCGTCCGCGCATGGGGCTCACCGTGCTCGGCGGCTTGCATCGACAGAGCGCGGAGGACGATGACCGGGACGGGTGGGCCGAGGTCCCGGGTTTTCGGCGCGCTGAGCTCCGACCGCGTGTCTTCCTCGACGACAGCGCAGGGCACTCGTTGATGGCGACGATCGGAGCTCTCGCCGAAGATCGCGCAAGCGGAAGCATTGGCTCGATCGCTCCGTTCGACGTCGGCGGTGCCGGCCCGCGCGCGCCATTCGCGGATAGTCTCACCACACGCCACCTGGACGCCGGCGTGGTGGGCCAATGGCGCTCGGACTCTTCGCTCGTGTTTGCCGCTCGTGCATCGGCCAGCGGCGACCGGCGCCGCCACCGCTTTGGCGATGATTTCGAGAGTGACACGCGACGCACGCTGTACGCCGAAGCCACGGCGACGCGTGCCGTCGCCACGAACGCCGCCGTCGCCGGCGCGGCGTGGCTGCGGGATTCATATGAGAATGCTCAAGTCGCGCGCTTCGACGCCGCGTATTCGACACCGGGCCTGTTTCTGCAGGATACGTATTCGCCAGTGCGCTGGCTCTCCGGCACGGCGAACGGGCGGTGCGACCGCTCCAACGTCTATGGGACGATCTGTACGCCCCGATTGTCGCTGCTGGCGCGAACGGGCACCGCGCTCTCGTCGCGCCTTTCCGCCGGCGGGGGCTGGTTCGCTCCGCGCCCGCTCACGGATCAGACGGAGACGTTCGGGTTGGCTCGCGTGTTCGAGCCGACGCCGCTCGCGGCGGAGCGCGCGCGCACCGCGTCGCTCGACCTGACGGCGACGCGCGGGCCGTTGCAGGTGAACGGGACGCTCTTCGCGAACCGCGTGGCGAATCCCGTCGGCTTGCGGCGATTGGCGGGCGATACCACGGGTCGGGTCGATCTCGTGAACGCGAGCGGGCCGCTCCAGACGCACGGCGGCGAGCTATTCGCGGTCTTCAATCAGGATCCTCTTATCATCACGGCCTACTATGCCGCGACGCGGAGCCGCGAGGTCTCGACCGAATCCGGGCGCGTGCGCGAAGCACCGCTCATTCCACGCCAGGCGGCCGGACTCGATCTCGCCGCCGACGACGACGAGTCCGGCACCTACGCCGCGGTCGAAGTCTTCTACACGGGCCGCATGGCGCTCGAGGACGACCCCTTCGCTTCGGTGTCGCGTCCGTACACCACGATCGGCATCCTGCTCTCCAAGCGCTGGAACGCCGCCACCGTGTTCCTCAACCTCGAGAATGCGACCGACATCCGCCTCACGAAGTACGAGCCACTGCTACGGTCGAGCGTCGGCGAAGGCGGCTCGTGGACGGTCGAGCCGTGGGCGCCGCTCGAGGGCAGGCGCGCGAACGCCGGCGTTCGGTGGCCCGGAGGCACGGCATCTCGGTAGTCGTTGCCGGCCGTTCGCGTTGTAAGATTCCGCCGCGTTGGCGCATTGTTACCCTGATGCGCTCGACCGCTCTACGCGACAACGCCAGCGCCGGTGAAGCCGTCCCGGACGACCCCACGCTCAGTGCGCTCAGCGAAGCGTGCATCGCTCGCGTCGCGAGCGGCGACCCGGCGGCCCTCGCCGAAGTGTTCGCCAGGTTCAGCACGGACGTGTATCGCATCGCCTTCGCGATCACGCTCTCGCCCGACGAAGCGGACGACGTCGTGCAAGACGTCTTCATCGGTCTGCCGGAAGCGCTGCACGCATATCACGAGCGCGGCCGGTTCGGTGCGTGGCTGGGCATGGTGGCGGCGCGAACGGCGTTGATGCGTCGACGGCGAATGCACCGGCTCACCGACCTGCCGGCGCACGCTCACGACGATCGCGACGCCTCGCAAGAGCTCGTCGACCGGCTCGCGCTGGAGCGCGCCCTCGCGATGCTGCCGGACGACATGCGGACGGTGTTCGTGCTGAAAGCGATCGAGGGCTATTCGCACGACGAAATCGCCCATCACCTCGGCATTCGTCGCGGCACGGCGGAAGTACGGCTGTTCCGCGCGATTCGCCGCTTGCGCACGCTGCTCGGCGCCGACTGAGAGACACAGAGACACTGACAATGCCGACCATTCCCGATCACGACGATCACAGCGCACGCCGCGGACGCGGGCTGTTGGATCGCTTCGCCCACTACCAGCCGTCCACCGCACTGCGCCAGGACGCGTTCGAGCGGATCGTCGCTGCCCGCGCGAGCGGCGAACGACGTGTGCTTCCCAGCGCACCGCCGAGTGCAGGTGTTGCGGGAACGCGGCGATGGCTCGTGTTCGCCGCGGCGGCCGCGATCGTCACCGCGATCATGCTGGTCATCCGCATGTCGGCACCGCCGGGACTCACCGCGGCGGATCTTACAGGAACACTCACGTTCGCGCCCGCCCAGCCCGCGGCCGGTGCGCGCATCGCGGTACACTACGCGCCTCCCGCGATGCTCGGTCGACAGCCGACCCTCCGTCTTCGCGCCCGGTTCAGAACGCGTTGGAGCGCGGAGTACAATCACGGAGCGACGGAGCATGTCGTCGCGGTCCTTCATCGGCAGGGCGACGGTTCGTTCACCGGGTCGTTCGACCTGCCGCCGGACGCGGTGTACGCCGCGCTCGCCGTGGAGGACACGGTGGCGGCGCACGTGGACGCGCGCGACGATCGGCCGTGGGAGCTCCTCGTCTACCGAGATGGCAAGCCGACGCTCGATGCGTTGACCCAGCAGTTCAACGATGTGCTGGGCCGATCTCCGGACAGCGCGCTTGCCGTCGTGCGTCGCGCGACGGAGCTCTATCCCGACGATCCCACCGCGTGGGCGTCGCGCGTGGCGTTCGAGTCGTACATGCTCGGCGGCACATATCTCCAGTCGACCATGGACGAGCAGATGCGGCGCTTTCGCACGTTCGACAGTACGCTGCGTCGCCGCGCGGACGTGAGCCCCGATGCGATGATGGGCCTTCGCATGTACGCCGCGCAGATCGGAACGCCCGAGCATTCGTTGAAGGATGCGTCGGCCTACTGGATGAATCGCCTGGCTCACGATTCGGCGGCCGGCATCCTCGCCGACCTGAGCCGACTGGACATGCTCGGCCGCGCCGTGCGCGCCGATAGCACGCGCGCCCCCGCGGCGCTCGATACCCTCGAGCGATTGTGGCGGCGTGGCGACTCGATCACCCCGCAGATCGCCGATGATGGTTTTTATATCGCGCTTGCCGCGCACGACAGTGCCGCCGTGTTCCGTTGGTTGAACCGCGACGCGCCGTCGTTGCACGACGTGCTCTGGTACCGCTACCAGACGCTGGCGAATCGTGAGCCGCGCTACCGCGACGCGGTGCTTCAGGGGCTGCGCTCGCTCATCGCCGGCTACCAGCAGTCGAACGACGCGTACCGGGACCTGGGGTCGACCGCCGAAGCCGACGCACGGCAGCGCGCCGAGTACGTGCGCGGTTCGCTCGTCACACTGGGCGAGCTGCTGCTGCAGCGTGGCGATACCGCCGCGGCGCTCGACACGCTGCGGCGCACGATCGACGATGGGTGGGACACACAGCGCTTCGAGCACGTGGCGGCCATCTACCTCAGGACGCGCGACACCGCGAACGCGGCGCGCGTGTACGCGCTCGTCGCCGCGGATCCCGCCACGCCAGCCGCCCACGCAGACTCGCTCACCGCGATGTTCAACAAGGCGATTGGCCCGGATCGCTGGAACAGACTCGTCTCGGATGCCTCGAGTGAAATGAGGCGGCGCATCATGGAGGGTGCGACCTCTCGGGCGTTGCCGAACAACATCAGCATCACGAACGGGCAGGGGAGCACGGTGCCGCTCTCGTCTCTCACGAACGGCCGCGTGAGTGTTCTTGCATTCTGGTCGCGCTTCTGCGGCGCGTCCAGAGCGCAGATGCCGCTCCTGCCGGCCATGAGCGGCACGCTCCAGGCGCGCGGCATCGCGTTCGTCCCGCTCACGACCGAGGCGGACAGTCCTGAGGTCGGCGCGTTCTTGCGAGATGCGAAGGTCGCGCTCACGTCGTATTTCGACGATCGCGGGGAAGCTCGTCGCGCAACCGACAACAATGCCACGCCCACGTATTACGTCCTCGACGCATCCGGCCGGGTACGGTTCGAGGGGCACACACCCGCGTTGGCGATCACGGAGGCTGTCGCGCTACAGCAGCGCTGAATTCGCGAGCGGCGCATGCCGCTCAGCGCAGGGCGAACGACCGGCGAATCGATTGCGAAACGCCGCCGATCGGTTTCATCGAGAGCGCCATGTCGTACGTGCCAGGCGACAGCTTGGACAGGTCGAGGACGATGCTCCGCATCTGGATTGGGACATTGCCATCCGTACGAACGAGTGCGTTCATATTGCCGGGCACTTCGCGCCAGTGCACGCCAACGCTCGCGCCGGCCTCGCCCGCGCGGAAGACGTGAAACAATCGCTCGGCGACATTCTCGTGATTCTGATTCGTGATGCGCACCTCGACGTCCACGGTATCGGTGGCGCGATAGTCGTATGCTTCCCAGTAAATGCCGATGCGGCGCGCGGTCGTGAACGTCGTCGAGCCGAACATCCGGCGTAGCGCTTCGTCATCATCGATTCGCGCCGGGGCGTCCGCCGGATCGAAGAGCACGGGATCGGACAGTGCGCGTTCGCCATGCAGCGTGGAGAGCGGATCCGCGATCATCGCCGCGAACCGCGTGCGCGCGGCGGGGCGGTGTACTGCTCCGGGCAACTCGATCGCAACCAACGTGGGGCCTGCATCCAGAAGCCCGTCAACCAAGATCGGTTTGTCCGATCGAACCGGCGACGACGAGACCGCGCGGACCTCGCCCACCCGCGTCGATGCGACGAGCGACGCGCTGCACATGCGGTCTGCCGCACACCGCTGAGCGACCGAATCCGCATCCCCGGCCCATGCGAACCGTGCCGACGCTCGCCGCCGGAACATCGCCGTTTGTCCGATCGGAAGCTGCTCGATCCCGCCTGCGTCGCGTGCATAATGCTCGGCCGGCCACCACTCGCGATCGCCGTCGGGCGCATTGAGTTGCCACGCACCTGCTTGCGCGTGGAATGGATCTTCGATCGCGGACCAGACCGGAACTGTGTGCAGCCGTCCGCGCGTATACTCGCGCACGACGTACGGAGCGGCGGGTGCTGCGCCCATGGTATCGAGCCACTGCGTGTGAGACAGGTCCTCCGCCACGCCGCCCCACCACATCTGCGACGGCCAGCCATAGCGCAGCAGCGTTTCGATCACCGCCGCTCCGCCTTCGCGCGGCGTGAAGTACTGCCGCGCGTCCTTTCCGAGCGACGCGATGATGGTCACGAGCTCCTTGCGCGCGTTCTGCTCGGCGCGGCGCTCGTTGCCCGGCTCGAGCCACAACGGATCCGTGAGCCACCAGAGCCGAGCGTTGTACTCCGCACGCTGTGCGCAGCTCGCGGCGGCGTACGCACGACGCCCCTCGCGATCAAGCAAAAAGCCGACGTCGTCCCAGGCGCATCGTGCACTGTCGCTCATCAGCCGCGTCGTCGCCACGAACGCCGAATCGGCGCTGGCGACGGCGCCCGCGCGGTACAGCACCAGGCCTTGCAGGAGAGCGCAGCGCACTTCATCACCCGTGCAGTCGACGGCAGCTTGCGCGGCGCCGGCGACATCCCCCGCCTCGATCGCGAATCGAACCCGCTGCTCGGCGAGATGCACATCTCCTGGCAGGCGCCGAGCGGCGGAGTCGAGCGTCGCGCGCAGCCGCTGTCGAAGTGCTGTTATCCACAAACGCTCACCGCGATTCAGTCCATTGTCGATAGAGACGCGTTCGTCGGCGAGCGGTGCCGCATCGGCGGGGTACCATCGCGGGCACGAGCGCTGCGCGGTCCCGCTGCCGATCATGTACCGGCTGAGCCATGTCAACGCCGGTGATGACGGCGAGGCCCAGTGACAGTGAAGCGACCAGGAGCGCTCGGTTGGCGTCCGAAGGTCCTCGCCGGATCGCTCCTTGGGACGCTCGCGCTGCGTTGCGGCCCAGGCGGACTGCCACTCGGAGAAAAACGCGCCGATCGTCGAGTCGGCGCGCGTGCGCACCACGAGCGACTCCGGCGCGGAGAGGGCCGCCGCGTGGCCGTGTGCCTCACCGATCGCAAGCTGAAACGCCAGCCTGAGGAGCAGCATCTCCGAATTAAGACCCGCTCGGATTGGTACGCTAGAGGCGGCTGGGTGCTTCGACACCGGGGGTCATCGGCACCATCGATACGTCACGAAGTCGTGGTCCTCGCGGTACTCCGCCGACTCGTAGACCCGCCGCGCTCCCGCGTTGTCGTGGCGAGTCGTGAGCTCGATCCACGCGGCGCCGGTCCGCTCGGCGTGCTCCCGCGCGGCGGCGAGCAACTGCGTGGCGACTCCGCGCCGGCGCGCGCGCGGCGCGACGTACAGATCGTTCAGGATCCACACGCGGCGCGTCGCGACCGACGAGAAGCTCGGATACAACTGCGCGAATCCCAGCGCGCCGCCCCTCGGCGCGGCCGGATCGACCGCCAGCAGAATCACCGACTCGCCATTCGCCATTCGCTCGGCGAGAAACACCAACGCGCGAGGCACGTCGGATCGCTGGCCGTAGTACTGGCGATACAGGTCGAACAACACCGCCGTGACGCTCAGATCCTCCAGCGTCGCCTGCCGGATGTCGCACGCGAGCGTTGCCACGGCGTGCGATGGATCAGTGTACAAGGTTCACCCCCACGGCTGGCGTGATGCTCGCCGCGGTATTCCGTCCCGCGGCAATGATGCGCGCACCCAGCAGCACGCCGGCGCGCGACGACCAACTGTACTCCACCGCCGGAGCCAACCCGACCGCGTCGCTCGCGCCCGAGCGCAGCTCGATCGCGCGCGGCGCCCCGGACGCGGCGAGCACGTCGTATCCGCTCACACTCGTGTTCGCGCCGTGTCGGTACGTGACATCCAGCGCGAGCACCCACGATCGACTCACGCTGTACTCCGATGAGAGATCGAGAAAGCTGCTCGCCCCGGGCTTGGCCAGTCCGCGAAAACCGGACTCGGTGCCGTACACGCTCGCATCCTGCACGGTCGCTCGTGCGGAGATCGTCTGCGAGGCGTCGAAGCGCATGCGGAGCAACCGACCGGTCGGCAGCCAGAAGTAGTCCTGGGAGTAGAACGAGAGCGTGGTCGCATACGCGCCGCTGCCGAAGCCATCAGACATCCGGTCGCCGAGTCGATCGTACTTGCCCGTCGGGAACGTCTCCTCGACGGCGATCGCGGTCGCCGGCGTCGAGCTCTCGCCGCGGAAGCGCGTGAGTCCGTACTGGAGGAGCGTCGACACATCCCCCACGCCGATGCGCGAGCTGTTTGCGCCGTGCGGCGCGACGGTGTACCCGAACGTCGGCACGGCGCCCAACGCGAGCCGATCGGTGAGGCCGTAGATGATGTACGTGAGCGAGCCGAGTCCATGCGACGGTGCGGTGGACCGCCGCGCGCCCGCTTCGTCGAACGTCTCGCGCGTCTCGACGTCGTAGAGGTAAGGCTCGACGAGCACGTGACCGCGCGGCAGTGTCGCGGCGGAATTCGCGAGCATGGGACCGGTCCACCACGCGTCGGAGAGCTGATGATGGTCGGCGCTCTGCGCGGAGAGTTGCGGAAGGGCCATCGTACATGCGGCGAGCGCGGCGAGCGCGCTCCTGAGAATTCTCGACATCGTCCGTCCGTGCTGGGGTCGCAGTCGGCGTCGCGGGCGGCACTGGCGCTCGTCGCGCGAACGATGGATAGTTCGCACGTTACTGGAGTAGTCAAAAGATCCAGAATTGAGAAATAGACTAGGCCAGTTGGCCGATTGAGCGGGGTTGCGAGGAGAACGCCGATGACTCGATGGGAGTTCGTGCTGCCGTTGGATCGGCGCACCGACGTGCCGCTCGTGCGGCAGATCGCGCACGCGATCGCGGATGACATTCGCCGCGGCCGCCTGCGCCGCGGCGATCCGCTGCCCGGGAGCCGCACGCTCGCGCAATCCCTCGGCGTGCAGCGGCTGACCGTGGTGGCCGCGTACGACGAGCTCGTTGCCGAGGGGTGGGTCGTGACCCGCCGCGCGCGCGGCACCTTCGTCTCGAGCGAGCTGCCCGATCCGGAGCCGCGCCGAGTCGCGCGGATGCGCGCCGCCGCATCAGGGATGCCGCCGCGCGCGGCGTTCGATGTGCACGCGGCGCCCGCTCCCGAGCTGCCGTATGACGTTCCGCGAGGAACGCTGCTCTTCGCTCCATCGCGCCCCGACGTGCGGTTGGTGCCGCGCGATCTGATCGGGCGCGCGTATCGGCGTGCGATCAAACGCGGAGGCGGCGCGCTGCTCTCGTACGCCGCGCCGAACGGCCATCCCCGGCTGCGCCGCGCCCTGGCATCCATGCTCGCGTCCACGCGAGCTCTGCCGGCGACGGCGGACAACGTGTGCGTCACGCGCGGCAGTCAGATGGCGATCGCACTGCTCGCACGCGCGCTGACCGGTCCCGGCGACGTCGTCGCCGTCGAGCGGCTCGGCTACCGGCCGGCCTGGGAAGCGTTCCGCCTCGCGGGCGCGACCGTCGTCGGTGTTCCGGTGGACGCGGATGGTATGCGAATCGACGCGCTCGCGCGCGTCGTCGAACGGCATCGCGTGCGCGCGGTGTACGTGACGCCGCACCACCAGTTCCCGACGACGGTGACGCTGTCGGCCGGCCGGCGGCTCGAGCTCCTCGAGCTCGCGCGGGCACATCGCATCGCGATCGTCGAAGACGACTACGATCACGAATTTCATTATGACGGCCGCCCGGTGCTGCCGCTCGCGAGCGAAGACGTGCACGGGAACGTCGTCTACGTCGGCACGTTGTCCAAAGTGCTCGCGCCGGCGCTGCGGATGGGGTACGTGGTCGCGCCGGCGGAAATCGTCGAGCACATCGCGGCGTTCCGCTCGCACATTGACACGCAAGGCGACTCGGTGCTGGAGTATGCGGTGGCCGAGCTGATCGAAGATGGAGAGATCCAGCGTCACGTGCGTCGTATGCGCCGCGAGTACCGCGCGCGGCGCGACACGCTCGTCTCCGAGCTCACGCGACAACTCGGCGATCACGTCGAGTTCGAGCTTCCCGCTGGCGGCATCGCGCTGTGGGTGAAGGCACGGAAGGGAATCGACGTCGACGCCTGGTCGCGCGCCGCGCTCAAGGCGGGGGCCGTGATCGTCACCGCGTCGGCGTTCGCGATCGATCAGCGTCCGCGGCCCTTCGTCCGACTGGGGTTCGCCTCGCTGAACGCGCGCGAGCTCGCCGAGGGAGTGCGCCGATTGCGGGCGGCGCTTCCGTTTCGGTGAACGTGTCGTTCATTCAGCACCCAATGACCTGTCGGATGGCGCCCCTAACGAATTGCCGCACCAAATCGTAACGTAAGCAGCCGCTTCACATCTTCTCCGCGACGGGTAATACCATGCAGCCGCTCAGCAGCCGTAGTACCATGGGCGCATTCTTCATGTGCGCCGCGTTGTGTTGTATCGCGCCGGCCGCGCACGCGCAGGACCCGATGGGCACGAGCCATCATGACATGGCCGGGATGGACATGGACATGCCGCCCGTGACGATCCCCAAGGGCGTGATCTATACCGAAGCCGACGTGCACTTCATGCAGGGCATGATCGCGCACCACGCGCAGGCCATCTACATGGCCAACCTCGCCGCGGCACATGATGCGAGCCCGCATCTGCTCAAGTTCACGCAGAAGATCGCGCAGTCGCAGACCGCCGAGATCATGTTGATGCAGAACTGGCTGCGCGCCAAGAGCCAGGTCGCGCCAGACACCTCGTCGTGGCGGCACATGACGATGCCGGGGATGCTCTCGCAGCCGCAGCTCGATTCGCTCGGCGCGGCGAAGGGCGCCGACTTCGACCGCCTCTTTTTGCGTTTCATGATCCAGCACCATGAAGGCGCGATCCGCATGGTGCACGATCTGTTCAATACACCGCTCGCCGGACAGGATGTCGACGTGTCGGTGTTCGCCAACGATGTCGAGACGGTGCAGACCGCCGAGATCGGAACGATGTACCGGATGTTGAACGCCCTCTGAGCCCATCACTGGAGTCCCACTCGATGAACACTCCTCGCAGGATTCTCACGTTCGCCACCGCGATGGCCCTCGGCGTCGCGCCGATGCTGTTCGCGCAGACTTATCCGACCGGAAACGATCCGCGCAACGGTCTCAAGCCCGGCAAGTACGACGCGGGTGAAGCGGGCGAGGGATTGCGCCTCGTCTCATTCTCGAAGAAGCCCGCACAGTTCGATTCCGTGGCGGGACTGCGCTTCATCAATTCCGATCTCGCGTTCGGCGGTCACTACGTCTACGAAGGCAACTTCGCCGGCTTCATGGTTTGGGACGTCGCGAATCCCGCGCAGCCCAAGATGGTCGCGGTGGTGCCTTGCATCACGTCGCAGGGCGATCCGTCAATCGTCGGCCACCTGCTCTTCATTTCCGCCGAGGGCAACGGCAATCGCAACGACTGCGGGCCGCAGGGTGTGAAGGATATGGCCGATCACATGGCCGGCGTTCGGATTTACGACGTCTCGAATCCCGCGGCGCCGAAGCTCGTCAAGAACGTGCAGACATGCAAAGGCTCGCATACGCATACTGTGATACCCGACCCCAAGAACAAGGATGTCATCTACATCTACGTCTCGGGTCAGCAGGGCGTGCGTCCCGACTCGACGAAATACGGATGCATCGGCAGCACGGACCCGAATGACGTCAACAGCTCGCTCTACCGGCTCGACGTCATCCGCGTTCCGCTCAAGCACCCCGAGCAGGCGGCGGTGGTGACCGGCGCGCGCATCTTCACCGGCCTGTCGCCGGCGGCGCAGAGCGAGATGCGGAAAGCGGCGATGGCTGCACGTGCATCGCGCGGCGGTCGTCGCGGCGGTGCGCGTAATGCGGTCACCGGCCAGGCGGGTGCGGCACAAGCTGGTGCAGCCACCTCGGCTGCCGCGGCGCCCGCGGCCGAGCGTGCAGATCCGATGTCGACCGGTCCACGCAACTGCCACGACGTGACGGCGTATCCGTACATCCATCGCCTCGCTGGTGCGTGCGCGAGCTACGGTCTGCTCGTCGACATCACGGATCCGGAACATCCGGTCCGCCTCGATGCCGCGGCCGACACGAACTTCTCGCTCTGGCACACGGCGGTGTTCAGCAACGACGGCTCGAAGGTCGTGTTCACCGACGAGTGGGGCGGCGGCACCGCCCCGAACTGCCAGGCGACGAGCATGATGCAGATGGGCGGCAACGCCATCCTGACGATCAAGGATGAGAAGCAGATGACGGAGCACGCCTACTTCAAGATCCCCACCGCGCAGTCGGCGCAGGAGAACTGCGTGTCGCACAACGGCGGCTTGCTGCCGGTTCCGGGGCGCGATCTGATGGTGCAGGGCTGGTATCAGGGCGGCATCGACATCAGCGACTTCTCGAATCCCGACCATCCGTTCGAGGTTGCGTATTACGACCGCGGCCCGATCGATCAACCGAACGACACGTCCAAGGCGAGCGCGCGCTCGCGGTACACGATCGGTGGCTCGTGGGGCGCGTATTACTGGAACGGCTACATCTACTCGTCCGAGCTCGCGCGCGGCTTCGACGTCTACGAGCTCACCCCCACCGACAAGCTGTCCGCGAACGAGATCGCGGCCGCGAAGCTGGTGCGGATGACGCAGTACAATCCGCAGAGCCAGCCGCACTACACGTTCCCGGCCGCCTTCCCGGTGGTGCGTTCGTACCTCGATCAGCTCGTGCGCAACAATGGTCTCTCGAGCGATCGGACGACGGCGATCGACAAGACGCTGACCACCGCCGAGTCCCAGAAGGGCGCCGCCCGCGCGGCGACGCTGACGAAGCTCGCGGCGCAGGTCGACAAGGACGCAAACGGCGCATCAGACGCGCCGCGCGTGAAGACGATGGCGTCGGAGATTCGGAGGTTGGCGGCGGGTGCGAAGTGAAGGGACTTTGGACCGTGGACCGTGGAACGTGGACCGTGGACTACGGTCGACGGACTAGCTACGCTACCGACTGCGTCGCGCTCGGCCGGTGTTCGGCGAGCGCGGCGCATTCGACGGTCACCGTCGAAACGCCAAAGTGCCGCGCGCCCATGCCTTCGCCGGTAATGGGATTGAAGTACTCGCGGAACCCTGATTGCCGGACGAGCGTCAGAGTGCGGTCCACGAGATGCGCCGCCTCGGCCTCGTAGCCGAGCCGCATCAGACCGCGAAGAATGAACCACGTGGAAAAGAGCCACGTCGGCCCACGCCAGTACCGCTCGATCCAGAAATACTTATCGCTCCCCGGCACGAACGTCGGCTCGCAGGCCGCGGTGCTCGGCACGGGATAGTCCAGCCAGAAGCAGCGCGGGTTGAGCAAATGCTCATTCGCGATCCGGTGACCAATGTCGTTCGGCAGCCGGTCGAGCGCGAGCGGCGCCAGGCCGGCCCACGTACTCACGCGGAGCAACTCGCCGTCCGGCCCTTCGGCGAAGAAGATCCCCGCCTGGCGATCGAACAACCGGGCCACCAGCGCCGTCGTCAACTGCTCGGCGCGCGCCGCGGCGCGCGGATCGCCGAGTCGCGCGAGGCCTTCCCAGCCGAGAATCCACGCCGTGTTCACGAGAACGTCCGTCGCGTGAAAGCCGCCGTCGGCGACGACGCGGCGGTAGTCGTACGCGCGGCGGCGATTGAACGAACAGAGCGCGAGAAAGCCGAGCTTCGGATGACAACGCCAGCCGAGTGGTACGTCATACGCCGGCGTGGCGTCGAGGCCCGTCTCGTCCGGCTGAAGAATCCCGATCAGCCCGTCGGCGTCGGCGCGCTCGCGATCGAGAAAGTCATGCAGCCGCGTGACGACCGCGCGCCCCTCGTCCGCGAAGCTCGCGTCGCCGGCGCGCTCGGCGACTTCGGCCCAGACGTAGCCGAGCAGCGGCGGCTGGATCGTCGCCGTCTGAAACGCGCGGCGGTTCATGACGTTGTACGTGAGTGCGCGAGACGGGCGAACTGGGCCTTGCCAGAACGTGGTATGGCCGATCACGCCCGATTCCTGCTGGCTCGCGCCGAGGGAGCGCAGCTCTCGCATCGCGCGCCGCGGATCGATCCGGCTCCACGCGAGGGCGTGGAAGCACGAGTCCCAGAAGAATTGATCCGGGTACTTCGCGTCGTCAGGACATGTGTATCCGAAGACGAGTCCGCCATCGGTACGGCCTTCTCGCCAGTTGCGCTCCAGGACTTGCTTCGCGCCGGCCAGGATGTCAGAGCTCGAATGCACGGAAGTTGGTCTTCGCCCGCGGTGTAGGTTCCGTCTGTAGAGGTTGCAAGGCACATCCCGCGCCGCCGCGACGAGCGAGCGCAGGCGTCCACAACGAATCCTTCTCGCGTATGCTGCCCACACGCACACTCGGAACGCAGGGGCTCGCCGTTCCCGCGATCGGTCTCGGCATCATGTCGATGAGCCACGCCTACGGCTCGCCGGAAGAGCGCGACGAGAGCGAATCCATCGCGACGATTCATCGCGCGATCGAGCTCGGATGCACGTTCTTCGACACGGCCGAGGCGTACGGCCCGTTCACGAACGAGGAGCTGCTCGGCCGCGCGTTGAAAGCGATGCCGGGCTCCCGAGACCGCGTCGTGATCGCGACGAAGTTCGGTTTCGCGTTCGATGCCAACGGCGTGATCGACGGCGTCGACAGCCGGCCGGCGCACATTCGAGAAGTCGTAGAGGCGTCGCTCCGTCGGATCGGCACCGATCGCATCGATCTACTGTATCAACACCGCGTCGACCCGTCGGTTCCGATCGAAGAGGTCGTCGGCGCGATGGCGGAGCTGGTGCGCGAGGGAAAGGTGCGCTTCCTCGGACTCTCGGAAGCGGGGGAGCGTACGATCCGGCGCGCGCACGCGGTGCATCCGATCTCGGCGCTGCAGAGCGAGTATTCGTTGTGGGAGCGCAATCTCGAGCCGCGCATCGTCCCCCTGCTCGACGAGCTCGGGATCGGACTGGTCCCCTTCGCGCCGCTCGGCCGCGGTTTTCTCGCGGGGAACGTGAAGCGCGCCGAAGATCTCGCGCCGAACGATTTTCGCCGCGGCGATCCGCGCTATCAGGGCGCCAACTTCGACGCCAACATGCGCACGGCGTCCATCGTGCGCGACGTGGCGGAGCGCCACGGCGCGAAGCCGTCGCAGGTCGGGCTCGCCTGGCTGCTCGCGAAAGGCCCGCAGATCGTGCCGATTCCCGGCACGAAGCGCCGGAGTTATCTCGAGGAGAACGTCGGCGCCGCGAAGCTTTCACTGAGCGCGGATGACATGACGGTGCTCGACGCAGCCCTTGCACCGGACAAGATCGCGGGGCCGCGCTACGGCGCAAAGCAGATGTCGATGGTGGATCGTTGAGAGGATCGCACATGCCCGTCATCGTTGGCCAACACGCCAGTCGAAGCCTCACGCTCACGGCGCAGCACGTGAAGACGTTCGCCGAGCTCACCGGCGACTACAATCCGCTGCACTTCGACGAGGCGTTCGCCTCGCGAACGAAGTTCGGACGGCTCGTGGTGCAGGGCGGTCTCACGACCGGATTGCTGCACGCGCTCGTCGCGATGGACATGCCCGGCCCGGGGACCGTGTTCCTGAGCCAGAACTGGAAGTTCACCGCGCCCGTCTACATCGGCGACACGATCACGGCGACCGCCGAGGTGCTGAGCGTGCACGCGACGAAGCCGGTCTCGCAGCTCGCGATCCGCGTCATCACCCAGACGGGCGCCCTGGCGCTCGACGGGGAAGCGTGGTGCTACACGTTCTCGCCGGCGCCGGAATGAGCACGGCGGAATACTAGTTTACTCATAGCGCAGCGCTTCGATCGGGTCGAGCGACGCGGCGCGCCGGGCCGGCCAGACGCCAAAGACCACGCCGACGGCGCTCGCGAACGCGAACGCAAGCGCCACGGACGCCGGTCCGAGCGCCGTGTTCCAACCGAACGCGTTGCGCAGCACGAGCGCGCTCCCGAATCCGATCGCCACCCCGATCATGCCGCCGAGGAGCGACAACGAGACCGCCTCGACGAGAAACTGGAACATGATGTTGAGCTTGGTCGCGCCGAGCGCCTTGCGGATGCCGATCTCGCGCGTGCGCTCGGTGACGGATACGAGCATGATGTTCATGATTCCGATGCCGCCCACGAGCAGCGACACGGCGGCGATGCCCGCGAGCAGGGTCGTGAAGACCTTGGTCGCGTCGCCGAGGGTCTGGAGAAAATCGGCGCGATTCCGGATCCGAAAGTCGTCGGGTTGATCGGCGCGCAGATGATGGGAGCGGCGCATCGCGAGCTCGATCTCCGTTGTCGCGCGAGGCAGATCCGCCTCACTGGAGGCGAGCGCGAAGATGTCGCCAACCCAGTCGGTCTTGAAGAGTCGGAACCGGCCAGTGAAGAAGGGAATGAAGACCTGATCGTCTTCGCTGCCGAAGCCGTTCCCGGCGCCCTTCGCCTGGAGCGTGCCGATGACCGTGAACTGCACGCCGCCGATGCGCACCTTCTGGCCGATGATCGCGAACGGATTCACGACCCCGAGCTGCGTGAGCGCGCCGGCTCCGAGCACCGCCACGCGCTGGCGTCCAAGGTTGTCGGACGAGTTGAACATGCGCCCGTACGCGAGCTGAAACTTGCGCACCGCCGTGAAATTCGGCGTCGCGCCGACGATGCGAATGTTCGTGTTCTTGTTCCCCCACTGCAGCTGGAGCATCTTGTCCTGCTGCGGCTCCACAGCGAGCACGTGCGGCGCGCGCTCCTCGATCTGTTCGGCATCCTCGCGCGTGAGCCGCTTGCGCGCGTTGAGCTGCACGCCGCCCATGCGGATCCAGGTGGCGTTGATCTGGAGCGTCGTGGTGCCGAGCCGTTCGATGCGCTGCTGCACGGACCGCTGCGCGCCGTTGCCGAGCGCGATCATCGCGATCACCGCCGCGACGCCAATGACGATGCCGAGCATGGTGAGCAGCGAGCGCAACCAATTCGCGCGAAGCGCGGAGAAAGCGATGTTGAACGTCTCGAGTCGCATGACGAGCAAATGCAAAGTATGGGAACCGAACGTTTAGCGGCTGGACCGGCTCGACGCAATGCCTGTGCAGGCAGCGCTGTCTTGATGCGGCGGGGTGGGCATGGCCGTTGCAAATCGTTGGACAGGTATACTTCGAGTTTACCAATACCAGGCGCTGATGACGAACGTTGGTGATGTGCACGTCCATGACGGCGACGACCCGCTGCCGCTGCCGAGTCCCGCCGGAGTGCCGGGCCATGATGTCCAGTTTTATGATCGCGACGAGTTTCTCGCCGACACGGTCGCGCGGTTTTTGGCGGACGGCGTCAAGGCGGGCCAGCCGCTGATCGTCATCGCGACGAAGCGGCATCGCGCGGCGTTCGCGGACACGCTTCGTCAAATGGGCTTCGATCCCGACGGCGCCGTGGGCGCGCCGCAGCCGATCTGGCTCGACGCTCGGCAGACACTCGCGTCGTTCATGGAAGGCGCCATGCCGAATCCGGAGCTGTTCACCGCGACCGTGGGCAGCGTGTTCGACAAGACCGTGGGCGAGCGCGGGTATCTGGTGGCGCGCGCGTACGGCGAGATGGTCGATCTGCTCTTCAAGGATGGCAATATCGAAGGCGCGATCGAGCTCGAGAAGCTCTGGAACGGGCTCGCGGGACGGCATGCGTTCTCGCTGCTCTGCGCCTACTCGATGGGCAATTTCTACAAAGAGTCACAGGCGCGCGCATTGTCTCGTGTCTGCGCGCAGCATGGGCGCGTCCTTCCGCCGGCGGACAGGCCTGACTGGGTTCTCTGAGCAATCCCACATTGGTAGACCGATAAGCGCTCTTGCGGCCGAGGTGCGCCGACCCTAGCTTCTTTCGACCGTCGAAAGGAGAGGAGCGCGATGGCCGCCGCCGAGAAGAACGAGCTGCTCCAGGGCACGCTCGACATGCTCGTGCTCAAGGCGCTGCAACTCGGCGCGATGCACGGCTGGGGGATCACCGAGCGGCTCGCGCAAGGCTCGCGCGACGCGTTGCGGATCGGCCAAGGCTCGCTCTATCCCGCCCTCTACCGTCTCGAGAAGCAGGGCTTCATCGACTCCGATTGGCAGACGACGGAGAACGGGCGGCGTGCGCGGTATTACGCGCTCACCGCCGCGGGTCGAAAGCGCCTCGCCGCCGAGCGTGAGAGTTGGCGCCGGATGTCCAAAGTCGTCGAGCTGATTCTCGCGATGGAGTCGGTGCCGTGAGCTGGCCTCGCCGCGGCAGGCGCGAGCAGGTCGACGCGCGGATCGCCGAGGAGATGCGACTTCACGTCGAGATGGAGGCCGCGCGCAACATCGAGCGCGGGATGCCGCCCGACGAAGCGCGACGGCGCGCGCACGTCGCCTTCGGCGGTCGCCAGCGCGTGATGGAAGAGTCGCGCGACATCTTCCGCGCGCGCTGGCTCGACGAGCTCGTGGCCGACACGCGGTACGCGGCGAGAACGCTCGCGCGGCGGCCGACGTTTCTCATCGTCGCCGTCGTGTCGCTGGGGCTCGCGATCGCGCTCAACACGACGATGTACAGCGTGCTCGATGCGTTGATCAATCCGGTGATCGACGTACGGCGGCCGGATCTCTTGTACCGACTTCAGTATTTTGGCAACGCGAGGAAGCGGCTCGATCGCCGCGCGATCCCGGATGCACTACGCGCGGCGGGTCACAGCTACGAAGGAGTGTCGGGATATCAGGAGGGCGCCCCGGCGCTCATCGAACGCGCGGCGCGTGCAACCGCGATGAACGTCGCGACCGTACGCCCGGATTTCCTGCCGCTCCTCGGCGTTCGCCCGCTCACCGGCCGTGTGTTCGCGGCGAGCGACATCTACGATGCGTCGCATCCGATCGTCATCAGCGATCGGCTCGCGGCCAAGATGTTCCTGGCGGGCGAGACGCCGCTCGGCGCCACGATCGAGGTGAACGGCGTTGGGAGCACCGTGATCGGCGTGATCCCGCACTATGGCGAGGTGCCCGCGCTGTGGAACGACGCGTGGGTTCTCCCGACGGTCGACGCGCTGCCGGGCATTCCGCTCAACATCATCCGCGTACGCGACGGCGCCGATCCGCAACTCGTGCACAACGAGCTGGCGACGCTCGCCGCGAATCTCGCGGGCGACGCGGGCGAGGTGAAGGGATGGACGCGCTTCTACATGAAGCCGTGGATGTCCACGCAGTTTCACGCGACACACTTTCACTACGCGCTGTTCGGCGCCGTGCTCGCGGTGCTGCTCGTCGCATGCGCGAATCTGGCGAATCTGCAACTCGCGCGCGGACTCGGGCGCAGCCGCGAGCTCGCGATGCGCGCGGCACTCGGCGCATCGCGCGGGCGACTCGTACGGCACATGCTCGCCGAGACGGCGCTCGTCGCGGCGGGCGGGCTCGTGCTCGGCGTGGTGCTCACGTTCTGGGGCGTACACCTGCTCTCCGCGACGATTCCGGACACGATCGCCGATTACATCGTCAAGCCGCACACGAATTGGCGCGTGCTCGCGTTCGCCGCGCTCACAGCGGTCGTCTGCGTCGTTTTGGTGGGGTTGGCGCCAGCGCTCCGCGTCTCGCGCGCGGATCCAAACGAGTTGTTGAAGAGCGGCGCGGGCACCGGCGCGCACAAGAAGCACACTCGACTCTATGGATGGCTCGTGATCGTCGAGATCGGGCTCGCGCTCGCGGTGCTCTGCGGATGCTCGGCGCTGCTCGAGTCGGCGTGGCATCTCTCCGATCGCGAGTATCGCGTGAAGGCGCTCTTCGGCTATGATCCCGATCCGCTCCTGGAGTCGACCGTTTCTTTGCGCGCGGCCCCGAGCACACGCGTGCCGGTCGCAGACATGGCGGCGGATCTCGTCGAGCGCATTCGCTCGGTGCACGGCGTCGCCGACGCGAGCGTACACCTCGGCGCGCCGACCGAGAACCGCGGCGTGATGGCGGACGACGGACATGGAATCCTGAAGGAAGTGCCCGCGCCGAATTGGGGCGTGGTCCTCGTGTCGCCGTCGTACTTCACGACCATGGGCTTACCGATCATTCGGGGCCGCGATTTCGCGCCCGGCGATCGCGACACGCGCAACGTCGTCGTCGACAGCCTGACGGCGCTCTTCATCTGGCCGCATCAGGATCCGATTGGAAAACTCATAAAGTTCGGCGACGCGAAGGCGGCGGTGCCGTGGAGTCGCGTCGTGGGCGTGGTGAGCGACCATCGCGATCGCAAACAGTACCCCGATCCGCTGCGCGAGCTGCCCGGCCTGTATGGCGTGTACCGCGTCGTGAGCAGTTGGGACAGCGTGTCGGTGAAAAACGCCAAGGGCGCCTACCCGCTCAGCGTCACCGTCCGCGCGACGGGAGACGCCGCCGCCACGGCGATCGCGGTGCACCACGCGCTGATTCCGTTCAGCACCGGCGGTGTGCTCTCGGTCTCTACGTACGACGAGATGTATCGCATCAGTTGGCGGCGCACGCGGAGCGAGTTCGTCGGCTCATTGTTCAGCATTTTCGCCGCGATCGGAATCGGGCTGGTCGCGATCGGCGTGTACGGCATCGTCGCGCACTCGGTGGCCGAGCGCCGGCGGGAGATCGGCGTGCGGATCGCGCTCGGTGCGACATCGCGCGACGTGCTGCACGCGATCCTGCGGGAAGGAAACGTGCTCGCCCTCGCCGGCGTCGCGCTGGGACTCTATCTCACGCTCCAGTTGAAGGGCAATCTCATGGCGTTTCTCGACGACGCGACCTTCTTCGACGCTCCGCTCTACGGCGCGATGGGCGTGCTCCTGTTTACCATCGTCATCATCGCCGCAGTGCGGCCGGCACTCCAGGCGACGCGGATCGATCCGGCGGAGTCGTTGAGAAATGAGTAGGGGAGAGTTGAGAGTGGAGCGTCGAGAGTTGAGCGTTCGGTCCGTCTCTACTCTCCACTCTCTACTCTCCACTCTCCGCAAATATTTTCACCAACTCCACCAACATTTCCGTCGTCTTCTCCAACCCTTTACGAGAATTGAATTCCAGTTTGCTATGGAACTCGTGTCCGCCGGTGAAGAGGTTGGGGCAGGGGAGGCCGCGGAAGGTGAGCTTGGCGCCGTCGGTGCCGCCGCGGATGGGCTTGTTGAAGGGTTCGAGCCCCGCGCGCCGCGCGGCCTCGAAGGCGTTCTCGGTGAGCTGCGGATGATGCTTCAGCACCTCTTTCATGTTCTTGTAATTCTCTTTGACGTCGACGGTGACGCGCGCGCCGGGGAAGCGCGCCGCGCTGGATGCGGCCGTCTCGCGGATCAGCGTTTCTTTCGCCTCGAGCCCTGAGAGGTCGAAGTCGCGGAGGAGCACCTTGATCGTCGACGTCTCGACGTCGGCGCTTCCGATGTACGGGTGCACGAAGCCGACCCGGTCCTCCGTCGTCTCCGGCAGCATGTCGCGCGGCATGCGCGTGAGAAAGTCCGCCATCGGATAGACCGCGTTCACCATCACGCCCTTCGCGGTGCCGGGATGCGCGCTCTTGCCGTGGAACGTGACCGTCGCCACGCGCGCGCTCCACGTCTCGTCGCTGATCTCGCCGAGCTCGCCGCCGTCGACCGTGTAGGCGTGCTTCGCGCCGAATCCTTCCACGTCGAACTTGTCGATGCCGATGCCAACTTCCTCGTCGGCGGTGAACGCAACGGCAAGCGGGCCGTGTTGAATGTCAGGGTTCTGCCGCAGGACGTCGACCAGCGTCATGATCGTCGCCACACCTGACTTGTCGTCGGAGCCGAGCAGCGTCGTGCCGTCGGTGGTGATGATGTCGTCCCCGATGAGTGTCTTCAGCACCGGATGCTGCGCGACCGTGATCACCTGCGACGGATCGCCCGGGAGCGTGATGTCTCCGCCTTGATAGTTCTCATGAATCACCGGCTTCACATTCGTCCCGGTCACGGCGGGCGAGGTGTCGACGTGCGCGATGAGTCCGAGCGTCGGCACCGGCCGGCCGCCGGCGAGATTGCCGGGAATCGATGCGTAGACCATGCAGTGCCCGTCGATCCGAACGTTGGATGCGCCGAGCTGCGTCAGCTCCTCGACGAGCATGCGCGCGAGCGTCCACTGCTTGTCGGTGCTCGGCACGGTCTTCTGATCTTCCGCCGACTGCGTGTCGACGCGGACGTAGCGGAGAAATCGGTCGACTACACTCTCGGTCGGAGGCTTGAGCGTCATGGTCATTTCGATATCTAGTCGGCTGGATGTGCGATCGAAGTTATGAGGCGGCTCCCTCTACCGTCATCCCGAGCGACCGAGCGCGGCGCTTCGGGTCACCCGGCTCGGAATGACAACGAGTTGGCCCTCCTCCCCCCCTGACGCGGCCAGTCGGAGTGATGCGGAGAACGGCGGGCTGCGGAGGAACGGCCGGATGGCGCGGAAAGGCGCGGGAGACTGCGGCGCGTGTTGACGAGTAGCCTCGAGGGGCATCGATCGAGGAATACGAGACTGATGCGAGAAATGGTGATGCTCTTTGGGGGCGCGCTCGAGAGGCGTTGATTGATCACAATAGCAAATTGCAATATCAATAGACTAAAGTTCTATCATCGTGCGTGAACGCCCCTGCCATGTCCCGATCGAAGCGGCATCCGAGGGTGTTCGCAAAGTTCGCCGTCACTGTCGTCCCCGCGGTCTCCCGTGCCTTTCCGCGCAATTCGGCCGTTCCTCCGCAGCCCCGCCGTTCGCCGCGACTTTCCGCGCCGCTGCGGAATCAAATGCTGATGGATCCGCGCGTCGCGCACGTATCGTTCGCACCATGGAATCCCCACCACGATCCGACGAACATCTTCTCCACGCCGACGTCATCCGCACCATCATCGGAGGCACGTTCGCGGTGCACAGCACGCTCGGCGCCGGTTTCCTCGAGTCCATGTACGCGAAGGCGCTCGACATCGAGCTCAGAGCGGCTGGTCTCGAGGTGGAGCGGGAAGTGCCATTCACGATTTACTATCGGGGCCCGGTGGTTGGCGTCTATAAGGCCGACCGGGTCGTCGCTCGGAAAGTCATCATCGAGACCAAAGCCGCCGGGCCGATCCGCCGCTCACGTCGGCGGCGGCACTCGATCGTCGGGCGGAACGAAGTTCGAGAGAAAGAGCCGTTCCTGAGGCGTGAGGCTGGCCAATCCACGCGCGCTGATCTTGTCGAGGATGCGATTGACCTCGTCGCGATTGACCTCGTGCACGGAGCGCGGGTCGACCTTCTTCCAATTCATCAGCGCGTCCTTCGCGACCTTGGGCGTCACCTGCGCCCGGAACTTCCGCACGCCATGCTGGCGCTCGATCCAGAGCAGGTAGATCCAGGCGCCGAGGAAGCCGCCCAGGTGCGCGAAGTCGGCGACGCCGCCGCGTGAGCCGGTGTAGCCGCTCCAGAGCGCGAGTGCGGCCATCAGAAAGACGGCGAATCGTGCTTCGATCGGCAGCACGAAAAAGAGCAGGAATCGCACCCGCGGCCAATAGCGCGCGAACGCCAGCATCACGCCCATCACCGCGCCCGACGCACCGATGATCGGCGAGTTGAACGCGAACACGGTCGACAGCAGCGCGCCGACGATGCCGCTGATGAAATAGAGAACGAGGAACCGGCGCGCGCCGAGCCGCTCTTCGACCGCCGGGCCGAAGAAGTACAGCGCCAGCATGTTGAACAGGATGTGCGTGATGTTCGCGTGCGCGAACATGTACGTGATCACGGTCCACGGCTGGTACAGCAGGTACGCCGGGACGTACGCCAGGTAATTGGTCATTCCTGGCATCGTCATCTGCAGGAAGAAGACGATGACGTTCGCGACGATCAGTCGCCGGACCCATGGGGTCACCGAACACACTCCTTGGGGGCGGGGGCTGGCATTAAGTTACGATACGTGTCCGAGGGCCCGACCCGAACGGGTTGGGCCCTCGCTGCGTTCACCCCATGCAATCTAGGTAGTTCCGTTGTCGCTCGACCTGCAAGCCCAAGAATCCCTCCGCGAGGCGGTGCGTGCGCGCCGCACGTTCGCGATCATCAGCCACCCCGACGCCGGCAAGACCACGCTGACGGAGAAGCTCCTGCTGTACGGCGGGGCGATCCATCTCGCGGGGTCGGTCAAGTCGCGCCGCGCCGCGCGGCATGCGACGTCGGACTGGATGAAGCTCGAGCAGGAGCGCGGGATCTCGGTGACGTCCAGCGTGATGCAATTCGAATACGCCGGCTACCATATCAACCTGCTCGACACGCCGGGCCACGAGGACTTCTCCGAGGACACCTACCGCACGCTGGTCGCGGCGGACAGCGCGGTGATGCTGCTCGACAATCGCCGCGGCGTGGAGGATCGCACCAGACAACTGTTCGCGGTCTGTAAGCGCCGGCGCACGCCGATCTTCACGTTCGTGAACAAGTGCGATCGCGTGGGTGAGGATCCGCTCAAGCTGATCGGCGACGTCGAGACCGATCTCTCGATCGCGTGTCATCCGGTCACGTGGCCGATCTTCCGCGACGACGCGTTCGTCGGCGTGTACGACCGCCGGCAGCGGCAGGTGCACCTGTTCGAGCGCGCGGCCGATCATGGCGCGAGCCGGGTCGACGAAGCGGTGCTCGACGTGGATTCACTCGACGATCCGGAGCTCCGCGCGTTTCTCGGGCCCGCGGCCCACGACCGGCTCGCGATGGACGTGGCGCTGCTCGACGAGGCCGGCCATGCGTTCGACGAGCAGGCGGTGCTCGACGGCGACCTGTCGCCGGTCTTCTTTGGCAGCGCGCTCACGAACTTCGGCGTCGAGCCGTTCCTGCGCGAATTCCTCGAGCTCGCGCCGGCGCCGGTCGCGCGCGAATCGTCCGCCGGCATCGTCGCGCCGACCGACGAGGAGTTCACAGGATTCGTATTCAAGATTCAAGCAAACATGGACGCCAAGCACCGCGACCGCGTGGCGTTCGTCCGCGTCTGCTCCGGCCGGTTCGAGGCCGGCATGGACGTGAAGCACGTGCGGACGGGGAAGCCGCTTCGCCTCGCGGCGCCGCAGCAATTCCTCGCCCGCGAGCGCACGGCGATCGAGGAGGCGTGGCCGGGCGACGTGATCGGCGTGATGGATCGCGGCACGCTGCGCATTGGCGACACGATCACCGAGCGCAGCGATCTCGAGTTCAGCGGCATACCGCGGTTCGCCCCGGAGCATTTCGCGCGCATCGTGCTCGCCGACCCGATGAAGCGAAAGCAGCTCGACGCCGGATTGCGTCAGCTCACCGAGGAAGGCGCGGCGCAGGTCTTCTTCACGTCAGGGAGCGAGACTACCGGTCCCACGCCGATCGTCGGCGCCGTGGGGCAGCTCCAGTTCGACGTCATGCTGCACCGGCTGGAGCACGAGTACGGCGCGCCCGCGCGCCTCGAGCGCATCGCGGCGCGCTATCCGCGTTGGGTGACCGGGCCCATCGACGAGATCGAACGGATCGCGCGCGACCGCGGCCGCATGCTGCTCTACGACGCGAAGGGCAATCCCCTCATTCTCTTCGAGGACTCGTGGGGGCTTCGGTGGGCGCTCGAGCGGGAGACCGCGGTCACCTTCCACGAAGTGGCGCCCTGAGCGGCGTCAGCCGCTCTGCCCGTCGCCGCTCTGCCCGTCGCTCGCCCGTCCGTCGTAGTATTGACGAATGCTCAGGGCGATGATGTCGCGGTAGATCGCGGCTTCGCTTCCCGCGGCCGGCGACGCTTCGCCTGAATTGCCGTAGCTCGGCCTGAGTCCGGCATCAGCGAGAATTCGCTTGATCAGTAGGAGCACCTGCTCCGGCGGGAGGGCCGCACGCTTGAGCTCCGTCACCAGCGCGCGTGCCGCCGCGTCGAGCTCGTCCTCCGATCCGGCGCCGCTCGCCTTCGCCTCGATCGCCTGCCGCAGCCGCTCTACCGCCACACCGGGTTTCGACTCCGAGCCGCCGCTCGAGCCGCCGCCACCGGTCCCGTCCCCATTCCCATTCCCCAATCCCCGCATGCCGTCGCTCATCGCTGCTGTTCGTCTCGTGGTTGCCGCCGCCGAGGCCCACCGAGGCCGCCGAGCCTCCGGATGAGAGTATGCTCATCCATTCACGAATCAGAAAAGCAATTGGCGGACCAATTCCAGGTAACCATCGTCACACTGGCACAAGAATTCGGATCGTGCTCGTTGTGTCGCGCCGCTGCATGTGGCGCGGTTTTTCCATGATGGGAGACAATCCAGCCACCCGCGGCAAATGCCATCGTCGTCGAAAACAGGGTCGAAGACCGTCCTCATCGTCGAGGATAACGAGGACAACCTCGTCATCTACTCGACCATCCTGCGCCACGCGGGATTCACCGTGATCGAGGCGCGCGACGGACGCGCGGGTGTCGAGGCCGCGACGCACGATCATCCCGGACTGATTCTGATGGACGTCTCCATCCCGATCATCGACGGATGGGAGGCAACGCGCCAATTGAAGTCCGACGCGGCGACGGCCGACATCCCGATCATCGCGCTCACCGCACACGCGCTCGCCAGCGATCAGCAGAAGGCGTTCGACGCCGGGTGCGACGGATACATCGCCAAACCCGCCGAGCCGCGCGTCGTGCTCGCCGCGGTCGAGCGATACCTCGGCCACGCCCAAGCCGCGTAGCAGCCGTCGGGTGCGTGATGTAGCGGCGCGGGCTATACTCCCCGCATGTCCGCCTCGCCTCGTCTATCAACGCTCGCGGAGGGCCTCCGCGGATCATCGATCCTCGGCATCGCCGCCGAAGTGCGGAGCTTGGTCAAGACGGGACACGACGTGGTCGATCTCACCGTCGGCGACTTCAGCTCGAAGCAATTCCGCATTCCGCAGGAGCTCGAGGATGGAATCGTCGACGCGTTGAGGAGCGGCGAGTCCACCTATCCGCCGCCCAACGGACTCGAGACGCTCCGGCAAACGATTAGAGATTTCTATGTACGCCGCCTCGCGCTCACGTTCCCGCTCGAGTCGGTTCTCGTCACCGCGGGCGCCCGGCCAGCCATCTACGCCACGTACCGCGCGCTCGTCGATCCGGGTGACCGCGTCGTGTTCGCGACGCCCTCGTGGAACAACGACTACTACTGCGCCATGCTCGGCGCCGTCCCGGTGACGGTGGCGTGCGACGCGAGCACCGGTTTTCTCCCGACCGCCGACCAGCTCCGTCCGCTGGTCCGCGGCGCGCGCTTGCTCGCGCTCAACTCGCCGCTCAACCCCACCGGCACGGTGTTCGACGCCGAGCAGCTGCTCGCGATCTGCGACCTGATCGTCGACGAGAACGATCGGCGCGGCGCGGCGGAGCGTCCGCTGTATTTGATGTACGATCAGGTCTACTGGATGCTCACGACGCGCGATGCGCAGCACGTCGACCCGATCACCCTCTGTCCGGAGATCGCGCCGTACGTGGTGCTGGTCGACGCGATCTCGAAGGCGTTTGCCGCCACCGGATTGCGCGTCGGCTGGGCGATCGCTCCCGCGGACGTCATCAAGCCGATGAACGACGTCGTCGGCCACACCGGCGCGTGGGCGCCGCGCGCCGAGCAAGTCGCGGCCGCGCGATTCCTCGCCGATCACGAGAGCGTCGACCGGTACATGGACAACATGCGCCGCGAATCAGCGGCGCGTCTCGACGCCGCGTATCGCGGGCTCGTGACGATGTGCGCTGACGGATTGCCCGTCGAGGCGATTCGTCCGCAGGGCGCGATCTACGTGAGCGCGCGTTTTCACCTGCGCGGCACTACCACCGCCGACGGCGAGCGGCTCGCGACGGACGAGGACGTGCGGCGATATCTCCTCCACGCCGCCGGCGTCGCGATCGTGCCGTTCAGCGCGTTCGGTGCGGCGGCGGATCACGGCTGGTTCCGTCTGTCGATCGGCGCGGTGTCGGTGGCGCAAATCGAGACGGCGCTGCGGAGCCTGCGCGTCGCGATCAGCGATTGCGTTGCGGATTGAGCGGGAAATGCTAGCCGCGGACAACCGCACGGCGTCCGCGGAAAGGCGCGGAGAAAACGTGAACGGCGGTCTCTATCCAAAGGGCGAGAGTGACCCGCCAACAGACCGCGGCGCTCGGGATGACTACGCGCTCCGGCGTTGGCCTGTCAGAGCCCCGCGATCTCCGCGCCCTTCCGCGGAATCCCTGCACGTCTCCGCAGCCCTGCCGTTCCTGATTCGTCCGCCGCTCAGAACGTGACTCGCCACGACAGCTCTGGTCCGCGACTCCGCGAGCCGAGAAAGATTCGATCGATCCGTGTCGTCGGATGCGTGTGCGAGTAGCCGACGATGCGCCAGCCGTAGAACGTCCCGAGAAACGCGCCGGCAAAGATGTCGCTTACCCAGTGTTGACCCAGGTAGATGCGCGAGAGTCCCGGCGTGAGCGCGAGTAAGTAGGCGGGGATCGCGACCGGCCAGACCGCGCCCGGAGCCCGGCGCTTCACTTCGGCGACGAGCGCGGACGCCGCCGCGAATCCGGACGACGAGTGGATCGACGGGAACGATCGGTATTTGAAGTTCGTGAATCCTTCCAGGAAGTGGAATTCGTACTGGTCGTTGAATTTGTCCTCGGTGTCGCGCGGCCGCGTGCGGCCGAGCGGGCCGCGCACCGCCTGGCTCGAGAGGCTCGCCGCGGCGACGGATTCGGCGACGTGAAAGCCCACGTCGGCCACGGTGCCGTTCCGCGTGAGCCGGCCAATCGCGTACGTCGCCAGTCCGCCGACGGTGAGCGTGGTCTCGTTGATGTGCGTGAAGATCTTGTCGAGCTTCTCGCCTTCACGCACGTGCAGGTGCATCGTGTCCTGAAAGAAGTGCTCGAGCCGGACGTCGAAGATGCTCAGCGCCGCGGTGGCGCCGAGGAAGCCGGCGGCGATCTTACCATCGCGTGCCCTGAAGAACGTCTTCGGTTTCGCCGAATCGACGTCTTGGGCATGCGCCAACGGCGCCGCCAATGTGAGCGCGGCCACCGCTTGTATCCACACTCGCTTCACGTTGAATTTCCGGGTCGCGTCGGTCCGAGCCGATGCACCAGACGTGCCGGCTCCGCCACCCCACCGAACACTCGACGCAACCCGCCCGTACTCCGAGCATGGATCCCATCGACCTCACGTCGTACAGCGGCCTGGCTGCCGTCTATCTGCTCAGCGTCAACCTGCTGCTCGGCATCCTCATGTCCGCGCGGTACAACCCGTGGAAGCGGTGGCCACACCGGCGCATCAACATTCTCAAGCTGCACAACTGGACGGCGTACGTCGGACTGGGACTTTCCCTGCTGCACCCGATTCCGCTGCTCTTCGTTCGCAAACCGCGCTTCGCGCTCGTGGACATTCTCTATCCCGTGAGCTCGCCGGAGCAGCCGACGATCAACTGCCTGGGCGCGATCTGTCTGTACGTGTTGATTTTCACCGTGATCACGTCGATCTACCGCGCGGAGATCGGGCGGCAGCGTTGGAAGCCGTTGCACTATCTCACGTACGTCGTGGCGACACTCTTCGTGATCCACGGCGCCCTCACGGACCAGCATCTCAACGACTCGCCGGTCGACCTGCTCGACGCGGAAAAGGTGGGGATCATCGCCTGTGGCGTCGTGATCCTCGCCGCGGCGATCGTGCGGTTCCGGTGGACCTCCAAGCACCCAAAATTCCACCCGCCGACGCGCGCGACGGTACCGTAGCGCCCGCTTCGTAAGTGCCCACCGTTCCAGCGCTGGCACCGACCGTGCGGAGCGGTAGCGGGCAGAACATGGAGGCTCGATGGCGTTCCGAACATTTTCCGGCGCCGACGGCAATGAATGGCAGGCATTCGATGTGGTGCCGCGCTCGGACGAGCGGCGGCGCTACGACCGGCGCTCGGGGCCCGTGAAATCCATAGAGGACGAAGACCGCCGCGATCGTGACCGGCGCATTACAGTCGGCGGTCGGTCGCCGCTGGCGAGCGGAGTCCACGAAGGTTGGCTGTGCTTCGAGCATGGCGACGATCGTCGCCGGCTATCGCCGATTCCGGCCAATTGGCGCCGGGCGACTGACGAGGAGCTCGAAGCGTACCGGCAGGCCGCACAGCCGGTGCGCACGATGCCGCGCGGCGCATCGGCGTCGCACCGCGAGCTGTAACCTGTAATACGAAAAGCGCCGCGGTCAGCCCGCGGCGCTCAATAGCATCGAAACTCGCTCGCGCACCGCGCGGCCGACTTGCCGGCCCGCGCGATCCGCCAGCGCGTGGAGTCGCCGACCCTGGCGCGCCGCATCCGCCGCCGTGAGCAGGAGAGCGCGGAGCTGACGGCGACGACCGTCCGGTCCCACTCTGTTGGAGATGTCACGCACGATATGCTGGTCCGACATACGACGCCCCTGCCAGCGGCGAAATGAGGTTTTGCTACTCGAGCGCCTCGCTATAGGGCAAACGGAATGCCGCTCCAGAGTATCGGCCGAAATCACGAGGGGTTTAGCTTTCGCGCATGCCAAGAACGCCTGACACGCGTGCGCACGCCCCGGAAACCCTCGAGGGTTGGTACGTCCATCACCAACTGTTCTCGATTGTCCCCACCGGTCAGTCGGGAGATGTCCACCTCGGTGAGGACGCCGCTCGCGTCAATTCGACACGTTCCGACCGTGCCGAGCTGACGCAGCCGGACGCGGGCTGGTCGCTCTACGCGCGGGTCATCGGCTCCGAAGCCGACGTCATGGTCGTGCACTTTCGCCCAACGCTCGACGGCATCGGTGACGCGCAGCTCGCTTTTCGCCGGCTGCCGATCGCGCAGCGCCTGCGCTCCGTCTACTCGTTTCTGAGCGTCACCGAGGCGGGACTCTACCACCTCACGGCCAAGCTCGCGCGCGAGGCGGCCGAGCGGGGCGGGGCAGTCGGCGACGAGCAGTACACGGCGGAGCTCGCGCGCCGCTCGGCGACGGAGCGCGACAGCGCGCACGTGCAGCGGCGGCTCTATCCGACGCTTCCCGACGGCATGCCGTACGTCTGCTTCTATCCGATGAACAAGAAGCGCGAGACGGGGCAGAACTGGTACACCCTCTCGCTCGACGAGCGGAGCCGCTTGATGCACGAGCACGGTCTCACCGGCCGCAAATACGCCGGACGCGTGGTGCAGGTGATCAGCGGCGCCGTGGGCTTTGACGCGTGGGAATGGGGCGTTACGCTCTTCACCAAGGATCCGCTCGACTTCAAGAAGCTGGTGAGCGAGATGCGCTTCGACGAAGCGAGCTCGAAGTACGCCGAGTTCGGCGTGTTTTACGTGGGACGCGTGGCCAGCCTGGAGCAGATCGAGCAGCTCGTCGAAACACCGGGGAGCTGACCCTCGTAGAGAGGGGCGTCCCGTTACCAGAGGATGGACGACATGTGGTCGGCGCTTCGCTGGGTGGTGCTGCGGCTAGCCGCGGTCAACTGGCTGCTCAAGACAATCGGTGGCTTCGCGATCCTGGTGCCGATCGCGTTCGTGCTCAAGATGATCGGCCTGCCGCTGCTCGCGATCCTGTCCGCGATCGCGCTGCCGGTGCTCATCGTCCTCTTCATCTTCGGCTTGCCGATCTTCCTCGTGCTGATCTTCGGCGGCATGATCATGGGCCTCGTCGGCTTCGTGCTCACGATCGGCCTGGCGGCGATCAAGATCGGCATCTTCGTGGTGCTTCCGATCTGGCTCGTCTTCAAGCTTTGCTCATGGATTTTCCGCAAGCGCGGGCCAGACGCGCCGCCGGCATCGCCGCCGCCGTCCGCCGCGGCGAGTGAGCCCGCGGAGCCGGAGATTCCGTGATCCTGCGTCTCTTCCGAGCGCTCTTCTTCGGCGCGATCGCGCTGATCGTCCTGATCCCGCTCGGGATTCTGCTCGCCACGATCGGGCTGCCGATCTTCGCGGTGCTCTGTCTCCTCGGACTGCCCGTGCTGCTCGTGCTCTTTCTCGTCGGGCTCCCGATCATGATCGTCGCGGCGACGGTCGTCGGCCTGCTCGCCGCGACGTTTGGCGTGCTGATGGCGTTCCTCTCGCTCGGCTTCGTCGTGCTCAAGCTGGCGTTCGTGATCCTGGTGCCGCTGCTCGTCCTCGGCTGGATCGTGCGCCGCGTGCTCGGGCCGCGGGAGTACTCGCAGGTCTGAGCGGACCGGCGTCGCCGACACGCGCACCGTAGCATCGCCGAGCCCTGGCAAGGCGCGAACGTTGCACCCGGACAACGTCTTCATCTGCGTCACAGCGCGAGGACGTCATGAGCAACGTTCGACTCACGATCGTGTTCTACAGCACCTACGGCACCAATCACCAGATCGCCGAGATCGCGGCTGAAGCCGCCCGCGAGGCCGGCGCCGAGGTCCGGCTGCGCAAAGTGCGTGAGACCGCGCCCGAGCCGGTCGTGACCGGCCAGCCGAAGTGGAAGGCGCAGGCCGAGCGCATGTCGCATATCCAGGAGGCGACGCCTGATGACATGGTCTGGGCGAACGCCTTCATCTTCAGCGCACCAACGCGCTACGGCGTCTCGGCGAGCCAGCTTCGCGCGTTCATCGACACCCTCGGACCGATCTGGCAGCAAGGGCATCTGTCGGACAAGCCCGTGACGGCGATGACGAGCGCGATGAATCCCCATGGCGGACAGGAGAGCACGCTGCTTGGCCTGTACACGACGATGATGCACTGGGGAGCCATCGTCGTTGCTCCGGGGTACACTGATAAGTCGTTCTACGCCGCCGGCGGAAATCCGTACGGAGTCAGCGTCACCGCCGGGCAGCCATTCACGGACGACATCAAGGCGGCCATTCGCCATCAGACGACTCGGCTGATCGACATCGCGGAGAAGCTCGCCGGCCCCGAGCCCGAGGAATCATATCGGTCGGGCGGCGAGGTGGAGCGCGATCGCCGGTAGCCGAATCGTTCTCACCGCCGAGGCATCGATGACCGTCACCGACTTTCACGCAGCCGAGCTTCGTTCGCCGCCGAGCGTCGAGCGCTACCGCGCCGTGCGCGCGCAGACCGAATCGCTCTGCGCACCGCTCGAGACGGAAGACTACGTCGTGAGCACGATGGCCGACGTGAGCCCCACGAAGTGGCACCTGGCGCACACGAGCTGGTTCTTCGAGACGTTCGTGCTCGCGCCGCACGACTCCGGGTATGCGACGCCGAATCCCCGCTACGCATTTCTCTTCAACTCCTACTACGTACAGGCGGGCGAGCGCCACTGTCGCGCGCAGCGCGGTCTCGTCACGCGGCCGACCGTCGCGGAAGTGTTCGCCTATCGCGCGCACGTGGACCAGGCGATGGCGCGGCTCATCGACTCGATCGGCGGCGACGTCGCGCATCCGGCGGCACCGATCATCGAGCTGGGGCTGCACCACGAGCAGCAGCACCAGGAGCTGATGCTCACGGACATCAAGCACGTGTTCTGGATGAATCCGTTGCGGCCCGCGTATCGCGAGCGCGTGATGGACGGATCGCGGAGCGCATCGAGCGGCGCCCGCGAGTGGGTGGACGTGCCGGCGGGGATCTATCGCACGGGTCATACGGGCCCCGGCTTCGCGTTCGACAACGAGTCGCCGGCGCACCGCGTCTTCCTCGAGCCGTTCCGGCTCGGCCGCGATTTAGTCACGAATCACGACTATTTGAGTTTCATCAATGATCGCGGCTATCACCGGCCCGAGCTCTGGCTGTCGAACGGATGGGCCGCGGTGCGCGAGCACGCGTGGGAAGCGCCGCTCTACTGGGAGCGGACGGGCGATGGCTGGATGGAATTCACGCTCGCCGGTACGCGGCCGGTGGACCTCGCCGAGCCCGTGTGTCACGTGAGCTACTACGAGGTGGACGCGTTCGCGCGGTGGGCCGGCGCGCGGCTGCCCACCGAGGCGGAGTGGGAGGTGGTCGCCTGCCAGCATCCGCTCGACGGCAACTTCGTGGACGCGCGCCTGTTCCATCCCGCGGCGCCGCGTGATGCGCGCACGGCGGATGTGCCGGGACAGCTCTTTGGGGACGCCTGGCAGTGGACGCAGAGCGCGTACGTCGCGTACCCGGGCTACGTGCCCGCGGCGGGCGCGATCGGAGAGTACAACGGCAAGTGGATGTGCGATCAGTGGGTCCTGCGCGGCGCGTCGTGCGCGACGCCGCGGTCGCACGCGCGCGTGAGCTATCGCAACTTCTTCCCGTCGGACGCGCGGTGGCAGTTCACCGGCATTCGCCTCGCCGGAGACGCCGCGTGAGCGCGCCGATTCGCGCCGTGCCAACACCCGGCGAGCCGCCCGATCGCGTGCTCGTGGACGAAGTGCTGCGCGGGCTCACCGCGTCGCGCAAGACGCTTCCGCCAAAGCTCTTCTACGACGACGCGGGGGCGCGGCTCTTCGAGAAGATCTGCGAGCTCGATGAGTATTATCTCACACGGAGCGAGCTCGAGATCCTCAGGGCGCACGCGCACGACATCGCGGCGCGCGCCGGCGAAGGCGCGGCGCTCGTGGAGTACGGGAGCGGGGCGGGGATCAAGATCCGGCTGCTGCTCGACGCGCTGCGGCATCCGAGCGCGTACGTGCCGATCGATATTTCCGGCGAGCAGCTCGCGCGCGTCTCCGGCCAGCTCGCGACGGAGTACCCCGACGTGGCGATTCGCCCGGTCTGCGCCGACTACTCGACGCGCTTTCGCCTGCCGCCGCTCGACGGCGCCAAGCGCGTCGCGTTCTTCCCCGGCTCGACGATCGGCAACTTCCATCCCGCCGAAGCGGCGGCGTTTCTGCGGCGCGTGCGCGACATCGTGGGACGCGACGGCGCGCTGGTGCTCGGCGTCGACCGCGTGAAGGATGCGCGCGTGATCGAGGCCGCGTACAACGATGCGCACGGCGTAACGGCGGCGTTCGATCTGAACGTGCTCGTGCGGCTCAACCGCGATCTCGGTGCCGACTTCGATCTGGCGAGCTTTCGCCACCGCGCCGTGTTCAACGCCGACGCGAGCCGCATCGAGATGCATCTCGAGTCGCTGCGCGCGCAGACCGTGCACCTGGCCGGCCGCGCGATCGCGTTCGCCGCGGGCGAGACCATCTGGACGGAATCATCATACAAATATTCGTATGCGCAGTTGCGTAACCTGGCGGAGAGCGCCGGCTTCGCGATCGACGCGCTGTGGAGCGATCGGCAGGAGCGGTTCTGGGTGGCGTACGTGCGATAGCCCGCGCTAACGAGCGGTAGCGGGCGGCAGCTGGTCGGGCGACTGGTTGTGACGGTCCTGCACCCGGCACGCCAATTGCGGCGTTCGAAATGAATCCGGCCGCGGCGGTGACAAACCTTTGTCCCGAGGCTCGAGTCGGCATCGCATCAGGGTTGTCGTCATGCAGGACGATGCGCACGAAGATAGGCAGGAACGGCACGAAGCCACGACCAAGGCGGTTCGCGACCGCGTTCGCGTGATTCGCGACGACCAGTATCGCGCTTGGATCGTGCGCGAGGTCGCGTCGACCGGGTACGACCGGCGCGGTGGCAGCTCCCTCGTCTTCGTGAACGAAGACGTGATTCGGCGCGTGCGGACCTACCCCGCGAACTGGTCCGAGCTGCCGGACGCGGCGTTGTACGCGATCTCGCTTGGCGCGTGATGGTTAAAGCAAACTGAGGCTTGCGTTTCGGCGACGAGTAGCTGATCGTCATGGGGATAGATCTATGCGTCCCCATTCCCGCAATTCCCACCGTTCCGACCATTCCCACCATCGCCGCGGCTGGTCCCGCCGCGGCTTTGCGCTCATGTGGTCGATCGTGACGATCGCGCTCATTGCCGCGCTCGTCGCGGCGGTTGCGCCCACGCTCACCCAGATGGTCGATGTGACCCGGGTGGAGACGACGGCGGATTATCTCCGCGACATCTCAGTCGCCGTGGATTCGTTCAACAAGACCGTGAAGCGCGGCGCGTCATCGTTCACGACGCCGCGGTACGTGCACCTGCTCGACACGATCGTGGTGAGCGGCGACTCGATCGGGTGCGTGAGCAACCAGACGTACAACAACACCGCCGTCAACAACTGGAACACGAACGGACCGTTTCTGCCGTTCTACTTCTCGCCGAACGGACTCGAGACGCCGCTCGGGCACGTGAGCGATTCGACGTCGCGAACGATGGGGACACTCGCCGTGCGGCGCACGTCGCAGAACGATTCTTTGTTCATTCAGATCCCGAACGTGTACGTGGGGTTCGCGCGGATGATGGATCTGAACGTGGATGGGACGGCGGATCCGAATGCGGATACGGTGCGGTTCACGGCGCCGGGGGCGGATAGTTTGGTGTTGGTGAGCTGGTGGGTGCCGCTGTTTCATGCGGGGTGTTGAAGGGGGGCGAGGTGGCGGGGCGGCGCACCTGGATGGGATTCCACTGCCAGCATCACAGATCCTGAATCAATAGACTCATATGTCTTGGCCCTCACCGCACTTGCGCAGGTGAGGGCCTTTTCGCCGGCTCGTCTTCGGGATGACTCGTGTGATCGCATGGAGATGCTCTGTGGCGCACCATCGTCACCCGAGCTGCCAATGAAGGCTGCCTTGCTCGTCGCGCTGGTCGTTGCCTTGGTCCTTCCCAAACACGCGTGGTCACTGCAGCGGGCACGTCCCGACGCCCAGCTCAACGGCGACGTGCCTCGAAGCGCGCCGGCTAGCTCTCCTCCCCATGTGCGGGCGTGGGCATTCGCGCGACTTGGTCCTGTTCAGACATCGCTCCCCGGTTCGCCGATCTTCGGTTCGGTCGAGGTCGGTGTGTCCGCGTCGTACGGCATGTTCGTGGGCATGCTTCGCGCGTCGGACAACGCGTACGTTGGCTTTCGGGACAACCCGCCACCGGGCGAATAACAGTACGCCGCATTGGCTGGCCTCCGCACGCGCGGCGACCGTCTCTTTCTCCTCGGTGCCGTTGGAATCGCGCAGTCAGCGCGTCGGGGCGTAAGGACCAGTTCTGGGTCGCTGATTTCCGAGCGAGCGTTGGCTCCGTCGTTCGACCTGTCTGTGCATACGGATGGTCGGATGGCCGGACTATCTCGTTCGGTCTCCGGCGTTGCTGGGCCGCCGCCTGTGCGGTGCATTGCCCTGTCGCTCGGCGCCGAGCTTGGATGGTTCGGGCGATGACAGGTGAATCTCGGACTCGGTCGGACGATGGCCGCGACAGCCGATCAGAACACCGATGCGTAAAGTTCGATTAGAATTTTTTCGACGCGGGATCATATTGGGATCACGCTCCGCGCGACGCGGCCATCCGCCCGGGCTGGAGGAAATCGGTGTCGGCTCGCGTGGCCGTGCTGCAATCGCGGGGTAGGGAGTACCAGGGTTGTAGGACGGCGCTAAGCCGTTGTCGGCGCGCCGGTTGTGAGAAGGCCGTTCTGCGGCTAAGTTCTTATTTCTGTCCGGCTCGCGAGGGTTGGGGTTTGAGCGGCGGACGGGACGTAGCGCAGTCCGGTAGCGCACCTGAATGGGGTTCAGGGGGTCGCGGGTTCAAATCCCGCCGTCCCGATTTAAAACGTTGTGATTGAATGACTTACGGCGGCCTGTGCCGCCGTTTGTCGTTTCGGTTCCACATACCCCACAAGTGACGCGACGTAAGTCGTTGTCGAAAGGGGCGTTAGAGATTCCTGAATCGTGAAATCGCCGGCGCATTCCCGAACGGTGGGGTATGTCTGGGGTATGTCGTGCGCCATTTCGCGTACCTGGACGACAACTCGCGCATGTCGCAGGTCGCCGCCGTCGCTCGCAGCGCGTTGAATGACAACATTATCCGCGAGCGCGCGATCTTTGAACCCTGCCGCGCCAGAAAGGAGAACAGGTGGTCTCCGGTTCGGTCGGCGTTCCGATGTAGCGTCGTTCAGCTTCGCTGGGTCGAGCTCAGACAAATCGATGTCGCGCGCTAAGTCGCGCCCGACCCCTTCGCCTTGGCGAAAGGCGACCGTCGAAAAAAGTCCACCAAACTCTCAGGCTCTGCGGCGTCGGTCGGTCCCGTTTCCGTGTCGGATTCAGGTGGCTTGTCTAACGTGCGCGCATCCTCCTTCTCGCTTGGCCTCAGCCTGGCGCCGTCAGCCGGCAATCGCGTGCATTACGTCGCGATCGTATAGCCGAGAGCACGATAACCCGCCTGCCGCTTTGCGCTCATGCGAGCGAGCACCGGGACTAGTCCATCGACATAGTCGTACACAACAACGTCTCGTTTGCCGTTGTAGTCACGGTGCAGACGTCCGACATATTGCGCGAGCGTGCCCTTCCAAGCAATCGGCACTGCCAAGAAGAGCGCATCGAGCCGCGCATCGTCGAAGCCTTCGCCCAAGTACCGACCAGTCGACAGGATGATCCGCGGCCGACTGGCGTCGTCGCGCAGGGCAGCGTTCACAGCGTGGCGTTCAGAGGCCTTCATAGCTCCACGCAGCACGATAACGTCAGCCGTGTCTTGCAGCTGTTCCGCGAGGGCGTCGAGATGATCGCGACGCTCCGTAAGGACGAGGGGTGACCGGCCCGCTGCAACGGCCGCACGGACATCTTCAACAATTTGGGAATTCCGTCGTGTATCGGATGTGAGGGCGCGGTACACATCGGTTATCGAAGGACGGTCCTCGGCAATCGCGGTTGGAAGGCGAAATGTTGTGTCGCGCACGAGCACACGATGGTCGATGCCGCTTTGCAGCGCATGTGCTTTGTGCTCGACGCGGTACCTCACCGGTCCGCATTGCATCAGGATGATTGGGTGGTGTCCATCCCGTCTTGCAACGGTCGCCGAAAGTCCGAGGACATAGCGCGCTCTTGAGCGGCGTGCAACGAGTTCGAAGCTCGCCGCCGACAGGTGATGGCATTCATCGACCACGAGGTGACCGTATCCCGCGATCTCATCTGATACGACGCCGCGCCGTACGAGGCTCTGAATCACCGCGACATCGATCACGCCTGTTGGCTTCCGGCGGCCACCACCAACGACGCCAATGTCTGAGCGGTCCACCGATAGGAATGAAGCGAGGCGCTCCACCCATTGCGTCAATAGCTCACGGCGGTGCACGAGAACCAGCGTGCTGCATCCGCGCGTGGCAATCAGTGATGCCGCGACAACCGTCTTGCCGAAGGCTGTCGCGGCTGCCAATACTCCGAAATCGTGATGCAACAGAGCGCCGGATGCGAGCGCCTGCTCTTCACGGAGCTCTCCGACGAATTGTAGCTCGAGCGCTGCACCGGACTCCCGCTTGTCGTCAACCTGCGGCGCGACGCCGTGTGATTTCAACAGGTCGACGGTCTCGTCGATGCATCCGCGTGGAAGGGCAATGTGGCGCGCATGAATCTCGGCGCACGAGATGATTCGGGGCTTGCCGTGCGTGGATAACCGCATCGCTTGTGCGCGGAAGAATTCCGGATTCTGAAATGCGGCGAGACGCATCAGCCGAGCGACGAGCGCGGGCGGAGGGCGGTGCGGTCGATGTAGATGCCGTCGGCGACGACGACTTGGACCGAATCAGGCAGTGGCTCGGTAATGGGCGTGTCCGTGGACCGTCGCGACGGTGGCGCAAGCCACGGCTCACATGCTTCATCATCTTCCACTGGCATCCGCACGCCGACAATGCGCCCGCGTGCTTCGGCCTCCGCGACGACGCGTTCGACGGTCGCGCGCGAAATGGGCGTGAGTGACGAGAGGAATGCCCATTGATCCTCGAATGGGTGCAGATCGCTGTCGAGGAAGAGCGTGTTTCCGTGCTTCCGTGCGCGTGCTTGGAGAGGGAGGGCGATGAGATTGCCGAATCCTCCCGCCGGCATAGTGTCCTGCGATGGGAAGAAGCGGTCGTAGGAGGCGAAGCCGATTTCCGGACGCCGGTCTATTGTTTCGGTGAGAACGACGAAACCGAGTTGGCGGGCGAGCCGAGCAGGCAAGGGCTCCTCGAAGAACAGCCACGCGTGACCGCCCGCACCGGATCGCTATCGTTCAAGGCCGACCGAGATGTTCAGCTTCTGGCACGTCTCGACGAAGGCGATCGTGTCGGAGGCCCAGTGTTCGCCGTCGAAGTCGACCGCTAGGAAATGGCACGTGTTGTCTGGAAGGAGCGGATATACACCGGCGACAAAATCGGTAGAGGTTGATTTGTTGGAAGGACCGCCGAGATGACGGCGAATGATTTCATCCGAAATCGGGATGAATGCCTGGTGGGGGCATTCGCCGCACTTCACGCGCGGTTTGTTACAGATGCCGGGCTTCCATTCGTTGTTGCAGGCCGGAGCATACCCGGACTCCCCACTCTTGGCATTCTCCCAGTGGACTGGGAAGACGTCGCCTCGACCCGCGAAGAGGCGGCGAAAGAGCGCGATCTTGTCGGCCGACGGAGATCGCTTTGTGACGAGCGGCGTTGTCGCGCGTTCGGGCGTTGAAAGCCGCGCCGAGACGTTCGGAACATGACGCTCCAGGGCGACGAGTTCTTCATTCAGCGCCCGTCGTTCCGTCGCGATCGCGTCGAGACGTTCGCGAATCTCAGCGATTCGCCGATGTTCGTCCGGTTTTGTCATTCGGGCTCTGGAAGGCTCCCGATTGAGCCTCTCTTCGACCGCCATGCTGCGCTGGCAATAATATTCTCAGACATTATATTATTGCCAGTCCTCACAGCACGGAATCGATGAGATCGCGTCAATGGACTACCAAGCTCTACGATATCGCCGAAAGCCAGCTCGGCTACTTCACGGCTGCGCAGGCCCGAGCGACTGGCATCCAACAGGTTCGCCTGATCCAGCTCCATCAAAGTGGTGACGTCGAGCGCGTCAGTCGTGGCGTATATCGGCTCGTGCGATTTCCATTGTCGCCCCTCGGCCAATATATGGAGGCGGCGCTCTGGCCACAGGTGCGTCGCCCAGAAGCTCTCGCGGTTATTTCACACGTCTCAGCGCTTGCGCTCCACGAGCTCTCCGAAGTCAGCCCGGCGAAGATCCACATCACACTACCCTCTGGTCTGCGCCTTCGACGCGCAGTACCACCTCATCTAGTTCTGCATTTTGCGACGCTGGCGCCGGACGACGTGCAGGTGGTCGAAGGTGTGCCAGTGACCACACCGACTCGGACGATTCGCGATGCACATGCCGCGCACCTGGGGACGGCACTGGTGAGACGTGCGATCGCTGATGGACGCCGCACAGGCCGACTGACGCATAACGAGGCCGACCGGCTCACGCGAGAACTGCTCGCCGAACCGACTCCAAGGAGAAAAAGCGCGAAGCTGAAAGCGGACATTGACACAACGTCAACCAAAACGCGCCGTCAACGAGGCAAAACTCCCGTGAGGCGCGGAGTACAAGGTCGGTGACGGAACCGCGACGAAAGCGACCCGGCGGGCCGCCGCCATCGGCCGGCGTGCTGGCTCGGTATGCCCGCGCCTACGCCAAAGAGCTTGGCGTCAGCGAAGCTCGCGTCCGCGCGTGGATTTCATACATGATCCTCGCCGGCATCCTCGAGCAAGTCGGCGAGAGCGCCGACGCTTACCAATTCACTGTGAAAGGCGGGGTCGCGCTCGAACTGCGGCTGAAAGACCGGGCGCGCGCGACGAAGGACATCGATCTCGTATTGCATCATGACGAAGCCGATCTCGCGCGCGCCCTCGAGCATGCCGTCGACGTAGGCGCTCGCGGTGGCTATCAAGGCTTCCGGTTTCGTCGAAAGAGTGAACCGCTCGTTCTCGAGAACCGCACGATCAGTGTTGAGTTTGCGGTTACCTACGAGGGCGGAGCGTGGACGAGCATCATCGTCGACGTTGCTCGCGCCGAACCAGGAGAGGGCGAGATAGAGCTGATATCGGCCGTTCCGCTCCAGGAGGCAGTCGGCATCATCGGACCGACCGAGCTGGCCTGTCTCCCGCTGCGAATGCACGTCGCGCAGAAATTTCACGGAATGACACTGCCCCCGCGACCCGGCAAACGGAATGAACGATTCAAGGACTTGGTCGATATCCTGCTGATGGAGGCGCTCGTCACCGACTACGCGGGACTTCGAGAAGCGTGCGAATCCGTGTTTCGCACGCGTGACACGCACACCTGGCCGCCGGTGCTCGAGCTGCCGTCGCATTGGACCGAGCCGTTCGCGGCGCTTGCGCGCGAGCTCAATCTTCCCGTGATCGATGGGCATCAAGCCATGGCGCGCGTCCGGGCGTTCGTTGATAGAATCCGAAATGCCTAGGCCTAAGTTCACCGGGGTGCAGGGTCAGTACTTGTCTTTCATCGATGCGTACGGGCGCATCCACGGTCGCGCGCCTGCCGAGGTCGATCTCCAACGCCACTTCGGCGTAACGCCGCCGAGTGTTCATCAAATGATCCTGGCGCTAGAGAGGAAGGGCTTGATCACCAGAACTGCCGGCGTTGCCCGGTCAATCGAGCTGAGAGTCTCTTCCGAGGAACTTCCGCCGCTCGCGCACGAGCCGTTGCGTGGGGGGACGCGATCGACGTCCGCGGTTGCATCGTATCGCCGGCCGCGGCCAGCGACGAAGACGACGGTAGCGAACAGGACGGCGAAGCGGACGAAACTCGATCCCGCGACCGAGTACATCGACAGCTCGTTGATGAGCCAGCGCTTGCGACACGATCGGCACGTATCTGCCCTGATCGACGGTCGATACGGTGTGTATCGAGTCCAGGCAAAGCTGACTCGCCGAGTCGATGGCGATTGCACATGTCCGTCCGACATCTGGCCCTGCAAGCACGTGCGTGCGCTCCACGCCACATGGGCCCGAAACCCGAGCAGTTTCTTCGATGTAATGGCGTTTCTACGATCGCTCGATACGCGCGATAAAGCTGAGTTGGTCGACGCCATTGGCCGAATCGTCGCCAGCTATCCACAAACTCTTGCGCTGCTCGGCGTCCAGGGGTTCAACGACGAGACCGACGATTCAGGCGACGACTATTGAGATCCTCATCGTTCTAGACCTAGGACGCCGTGGCGCCCGGCTCGACCGTGTTGGGGTATGTGGGGTATGTGAAACGCCTCAATCCGCGTGAAAACCATTCGCGAACCTGCAGGATGTCAGGTGCGACAAAGTGCGATTCTGCCGGCGTTTGCGGGTTCGGAGCACTCGCTTACCCCACAATGGGGTTCAGGGGGTCGCGGGTTCAAATCCCGCCGTCCCGATTTAAACCGATCAAGCAGAAAGACTTACGGCGGCCCAGGCCGCCGTTTGTCGTTTCGGGTGAACTTACACCGCTACGGATGAGCACTAAGTCGTTCTTCCGCAAGATCTCAAGGAACCACTTCGGGCAATTTCGTCGGCCCAGATACCGAAAGTGGCGCGAGTGGTGGTGTAAGTTTCGCGGCAAACCGCGCAGAAATGCCGCAGCGCCCGCGGCAACGTCGCGATGGGCTCAGCAAGGCAACACGTTGTGCTGGCTTGACATCCACAAGAACTGACTCGGTTGAACGCTACTGCCCCTGAACGCCGCGCAGGGGCGTTTCGGCGCAGTGCCAGGTCGTTGCTGGCCGAGGACACCCGCGCAATGATTGAGGCATGGGGCAGGACTATCACATTTGAATCTGCTGCTCGCCCGGCATGCGCGATGCCGCCGTTGCCGGCAGTGGAAATCTCCCCCAATCTTATGGATCGACTGAATCGACCATCGGAAGTGAGTTCAGGATGGCGTCGATCCGGGACGATCGGCGAGTCGCTATCGCCGTAGCACCGCGGTTCCCGCCGGGATGTTGCGTCGTCCGCGGCTCAACCGGAGCAGCGCTTCGATCCTATACCGCCCCGGCGATAGCGAATCGCCCAGTATGTGCGCGACGGAGTCCACCCGTGAGAGCGTGATGCTCGATCGACCGGCGATCTGGACGTTGCGGCTCATATCGAAGCACAAGGACAATGAGCCATCCCACACGGGCGTGCCACGACCTCCCCTCGTCTCATACACCCGCGCGACCACCGGGCAATCGGCGGCGATCTCGAGCTTGACTGATTCCTTTTCCGGATTGGCGAGCGTGACCGAGGTGCGGAGCACGCGGCCGCTGTCGGCGGTTCGCGCTAGGGCAGTGACGCGAAGATCTCCGAGCGGCACCGTGGTCGATTGGGCGGAGGCTCTGCTGAGCGCGAGCGCGCAGACGAGTGCGGTCGTGAGTCGCATTTGAGCATCCTGTCGTGTGTACCGCCCTCCCGCAAGCGCCTCCGGCACGCACCACGATCGTAAGGCGTACCGGAGGAGTATGCCCTGACGGGCTCGCCTATTGCCAGACTCCAGAGACATTCAGGCCGAGCCAGCAATTCGTGTCACTTCCACAAATCGTTGGCAGGTCCGCACGCGTCAATTCGTATCGGACGTATACGTACGGGCTGTATGCGCCCTCCGAGCCTGTGCCACCCCAATGAATTCCGACGATCCGCGCATACTGCCCGCTCACATCGACCTGGAATATCGGCGAGCCGCTGTCGCCATCGGCGTTCGCGGCGGAATATGAATCCTGGCACAGCAAATAGAACCCCGACCAGTACGCCGGCTGGTTGAAGCAGGTGCCGCTCAGGAAGCCGTTGGTCCACCCCGACGCCTTACCCACTTTGCTCACGAGCGTACCCGCCATCGAGTTGCCGCTGTTCTGTGTTGAATCGACAATCACCCAGGTCGGCGTGAACACGTCGATCGTCGTCTCTCCACTGTTCACGTTGCCAGTTGGATGAGCGATCGCCGCCATGCTGCCGTCGCCGTCGAGGTAGCCGACGAGTGCGGCGTCCGCGAGGGAGCAGCGGTATCCCGCCGGACAGTTTCCATAGGTCGCATTGTCCCACGGTGGCTGGCGCGTTTCCCAGCCGATGTAATAGTCGCTAGCGAAGAAGGGGCCCTGCGAGATGCGTGTCGGGGTGACCTCACCGGGCGTCTGCATGCAGTGCGACGCGGTCACGAACAAGTGTGTGTGGTCGTAGACGTACGATCCGGTCACTGGCTCGTACTTCACCTTCTGCGTGTTGAATCCGAGAGTACAGTTGCCGATGGGCGTGGAGACTTGCGTACCGCCGAGCGCTGGGCGGATGGCATCCGTCAGGTCCTGCCCAGCTTGTTGAAAGTGGAAAGGCGCCACGACAGGAACGCTGATCGCGTCCGGCGGAATGTTAAGCGACGCGGCGACCGCCAGGACGGCACGCGCGGCATCCGCAGTCTTGACTGCGATCTTCACCACGTTGTTCACCTCGTCGATGTCCGTGTACGTCAGATCGGCCATCGATGCTACGGTGCGAAACACCGCGTCATGCCAGTGGCGCAGCTGCCGGAAGTCGTACTTCGCGGTCATATAGCGCGCAGCTTTCGGCGCTGCGCCTCGGCGCCACGGATGCCGGAGCGCAAAGTCGTGCACATGCACGTCGGCGGCCGCCGCGCCGGTTCGATCGGTCATGAGCACAACCGGCGCTCCCGTGCTGTCGTAGTACATCCCGGCGAATCCCGGAACGAGATCGACGAAGTCGTCGAACTCGTCATCGAGCGTCTTGGGACGCCCCTGCGCGCCCGCGGCAACCACAGTCGTACGTGAGCGGGCTAGCGCGACAAGTCCTCGTCCGCTCGTGCTTGGTTCGACGGGCCCGTCGCATGCGGCGGCACATAGCGCGATCATAGCGATGACGGCATGCCCGGTCCAGACCCTTCGCCCGGTCCATGACGACGGGCGACATTCCTCAGACGGAATGCGACTCGTGCCTCCGAACTCACATTCTGCTCGTTGCATCATCTTCCCCTCGACCAACCAACGCCGAATGGCGGTGCTACCTCGCACGACGCTGATCGCAAGCACTCTTGGCGCTTGATCGGCTCCGGTGAGTATGTGACTCGTACTTCTACAATACAAGTCAGAATATGCAAATAGGCGGGGAATCGTGAACCGGCATCACGGGGCCGACCGAGCTGGCTTGTCTCCCGCTGCGCATGCACGTCGCACAGAAACTTCACGGAATGACACTGCCACCGCGGTCCGGCAAGCGGAACGAGCGATTCAAGGACTTGGTCGACGTCTTCTTGATGGAGGCACTCGTTACTGACTACGCGGGGCTTCGCGAAGCTGCGAATCAGTGTTTCGGACTCGCGGCACTCACGACTGGCCGCCCGTGCTGGAGCTGCCGTCGCACTGGGTCGAGCCTTTCGCCGCGCTTGCGAGCGACCTCGACCTTCCCGTGCTTGGCGTGCGCGAAGCGATAGAGCGCGTGAGGGCATTCGTCGGGAGAATCCGTGGTGCCTTACCGCCGGCAATCGATCTCACGCGTTTTTGGGGTATGTGAGGTATGTCGAATTCCTCAATCTGCGCGAACACCGTTCGTGAGTGAGGTAACGTGCTGAGCTGCGCGAAGTTGTAGGCGTGGAGCGCTCGGTTACCCCACAATGGGGTTCAGGGGTCGCCGGTTCAAATCCCGCCGTCCCGATTGGTGCAAGGAGCTGTATTCGAGTGAGTTCTGGCCAGGGGCCTCCGTCGAAGGGCGGAAGGCCCCTGTCTTTATATGCGGATGGTGTGCAGCCGGTTCACGCTCGCTCGGCCGAAGGCAATCAGACGCTCGCCGAGCTCGCGCAGCGCTTCGACGTCCACCCGAATCAGATCACCGAATGGCGCCGGCAGCTCGTCGCCAACGCCGCGGATGCGTTCGGCGGCGACGGGGAGCGACGCGAACCGCCGATCGACGTGAAGGCACTGCACGCGAAGATCGGGCAGCAGGCGCTGGAACTGAGTTTTTTGTCCAACGCGCTCGGTCGCGACCGCGGGCCGAGCGGAAAGCGATGATTGATCGCGCCCACAAGCGTGCGGTGACACGTCAGGCGACGCTCGTCGGGGCCGCATGCTGCGCGATCTGCTGAACGATGAGGGCGTGGACATCGGCCGCGAGCATGTGCGAACGCTCATGCGCCGCATGGGGATCACGCCGTGTATCAGCGGCCCAAGACGACGCGCCGCCATCGCGCGCACCCGGTGTTCCCGTATCTGCTGCGCACGCTCACGATACAGGCCTCCTCGTAGCCCGCGCCGAACGGTCCCAATAGAGCGTCTGTTCGTGCTCCGAAGATTTCTGAAAAAATGTAGAAATGTTCTGGTAACCTTCGCCAGCGTGGCGCATATGTAGAGCGTGTGCCCCGAATCCGAGTTCCGCTCGCTGTACGAGCGGAACGCCGCCGACGTGTATCGTTTTGCACGCTCGCTCGGCGCCAGCGCCGAAGAGGCGGACGACATCACGTCCGAAACCTTCGCGCGGGCGCTCGCGTCGGGGACGGCGATCCGGGAGAAGACGGCCAAGGCGTATCTCATGACGATCGCGCGCCACTATTTTCTCGAAACGCGGCGTAGGCGACGCCCCGAGACGGAGCTCGCGGCCACCATGGAGGATCGTCGTCCCGGTCCCGACGTCGCGGTCGAGGGTCGGAGCGAGCTCCGCGCGGTTCACGCGCGATTGTCGACACTGCCGGACCCCGATCGAACGGCGTTGCTCATGCGCAGCGTCTTCGAGATGTCCTACGATGAAATCGCTCGACATCTCGGCATCTCCGTGGTCGCGGCCAAAGTGAAGGTCCATCGCGCGCGCCGAGTGCTCGCCGCGCTCATCCCGAGGCATCTATGAACGTGACTCGCGACGTCATTCTCGACCTCGCGCCATTGTACCTGACCGGCGAGGCGAGCGCCGACTCCCGCGCGCTCGTGGAGCTGTATTTGGCCCGCGACGCCGAGCTGGCCGAATGGATGCGTGAGCAGCGAGCGTCGCTGCCGCTGGACCTTGGCCCGGCGCCGTCCGCCGATCTCGAGCTCCGGACGCTTGCACGCATTCGGCGCCGCATCGGCGTGCAGCGGTGGATCTTCAGCGTCGGCTGCTTTTTCGTCGCGCTCGCCCTCTCGCTGGAGGTCAACATTCGCGGCGGGCGCGTCGTGGAATTTCATTTCGTGGCGCGTGACTATCCCGTTGCCGCATTGGTGTGTCTCGTCTGCGCGCTCGCGTGTTTCGCGGCGTATCATCGGTTGCGCAAACGTCGCTTCGGCCTGGTGCTCCTCGCCGCCCTCTCGGCTGTCGGCAGCGTTCCCTCCCACTCCGCGGCGGCGCAGGCGCCCGATCGCGAATTTCGCATCGATGCCGCACACTCGAGCGTCGAGTTCGAAATTCCGTTCATGTACAGCCACGTCCGCGGTCGTTTTGACGACGTAGTGGGCACGATTGTCGTGCCAGACTCGGCGGCCGGGGGAGTAGGCGGCGCGTCGGCCGCGGCAATCATCCGCGTGGCGAGTCTCAACACGGGATCATCGCACCGCGACGACCACTTGCGTAGCGCCGACTTCTTCGATGCTGAACGGTTCCCGGTGATCGCGTTTCGTTCGGAGCGGGTGGTGCCCACGCCGGGACAGCGGAACGGGTTCACGCTCATCGGCGGTCTGACCATCCACGGCAGCACGCGTCCGGTTCGCGTGCAGTGCCGGATGACCCTCGCCCCGACGAGTGACTCACACAATGTCGTGCTCGCGATCTTTACCGGCGCGCTTGCGATCAATCGCCTCGACTTTGGCATCATGGGCGGCGATGCGCGCAACGACTGGTTCGATCGCGCTCGCAGTGCGACGATGGGCGATAGCGTTCGCATTACGCTCGAGATCCACGGATGGATGGCCGACCCCGCCAATCCCGCGCCGTACACGCGCGCGACGATCGCGCGGCTCGACAGCATTGGCATCGACTCGGCGGTCGCTACTCTGCGCGCGGCATTCAGAAAGGACTCTGCCGCCGTCGCCTCGAGTGAAGGTGCGTTGGACGTCGTCGGTCGGACGCTGCTCGACGGAGGGCGGGTGCGCGACGGATTCTTATGGTTGCATGCGCTCGCGCGCTTGCTCCCACGCTCCGTCAACGCCATGGTCAGCGTTGGTCTGGCGAATAAGCGAATGGGCGACACGGCACGGGCGCGCGTCTGGTACGAGCAGGCGATGGCTGCTGACTCACTGGACACGCGCGCCGCCGTCCGCCTTGCGCGGTTGCCGGTCAAGACGCGTGTCAGCGAGGCCAGGGATTCCAAATTCTGGTGATGGCGACCTCCCGCTATTGAGCGCAGCCACCATCAAAGACACGCGTCGATTCTCCCGGAGTCGGCGCTGGCCCATCGAGCGATGACGATATGAGCGCTAATGACTTTCTCGTAGTTGGCGAGCGGCCGTCAGACTCGCCGTTCATCGAGCGGGTATGGCGCGCCCACAGCGAGCGCGCCGGAACCATGGTGTCAGTCGCATCGAGCCACTGCGAGATGGTCGTGACTCGCCGTGAAGGCAGCACGACGCTGACTCTGCGTGGCCCCGAAACAAGAGCGACGACGGCGGAGTGCTCGGCTGACACGGAGTGGATAGGCATTCGTTTTAGACTCGGCACCTTCATGCCGGAGTTTCCCGCAGGGCGACTCATGGATCGAAATGATGTGAACCTCCACCGTGCGACCCGTCGCTCGTTTTGGTTTGGCGGCTCCGCCTGGGAGTGCCCCGACTTCGAGAATGCCGAGGCATTTGTCACTCGTCTCGTCACCGCGGATCTGCTCCGTCGGGACGCGGCCGTCGAGGCGGTGGTTCACGGTGAGGCGCACGCGCTATCGCGACGATCGACCCAACGCCATTTCCTGCATGCGACGGGTATGACGCACGTCATGTTCCGTAAGGTTGAGCGCGCGCGCTACGCGGCGAGGCTCCTGAGAGAGGGCGCTTCGATCGTCGACGTCGTCCTCGCCGCCGGGTATTACGATCAAGCGCACCTCACCCGCACGCTCCGTTGGCTGATCGGAGTGACGCCGGCCAGGATTGGCCGGCAGCAGCAGCAATTGTCGCTTTTGTACAAGACAGAACTGCTGCGATAACTCAGCTTCACGACTCGGCCTCCGATCCGTGTCGATTCCGAGGTCCGTCGAACGACGTCCTGATAGAGTGTGCAATCAGGCGCGCCAGAACCCGGAACGATCATCATGCTACGATCCAGACTCGTCTTCATCGCATCGGCACTTGCCATTTGCGCCGCGCCGCCCGCTGCCGGGGCGCAGCAATCTGTCGCTAAGCCAGACACGAGCGGCTACGTCGCCGCGAACGGGGTGAACTACTGGTTCGAAATCCGCGGCACGGGCGAGCCGTTGCTGTTGCTGCACGGCGGCCTCTACACGACCGACATGTTCGGACCCGTGCTCGCGAAGTTGGCCGAACACCGCCGCGTCATTGGTATCCACCTCTACGGTCACGGCCGGACTGCGCTTGGTACGCGAAAGATCAGCCCCGTCGATATGGGTCGCGACCTCGGTATCGTGCTCCAGAAGCTCGGCGTGCGACAGGTCGATGTGATGGGGCACTCCCTCGGCGGCAGCGTGGCGTTTCAGCTCGCCGTGCAGTACCCCGCGCTGGTACGGCGGCTGGTCCTCGTATCAACGCCATACGCGCAGAACGGTTGGTTCAGCGAGATGCTGGCGCAACAGGCCGCGGTGAGTGGAGCGATGGCCGATGCGTTGAAGGACACGCCGATGTACAAATCCTACGCCGCCGTTGCGCCGCGCCCGCAGGACTTCCCGCGGCTACTCGACGCGATGGGGGAGTTCATGCGACAGCCCTATGACTGGTCCGCCAGCGTGAAGCAGCTCACGATGCCGGTCATGCTGGTCTACGGCGATGGCGACATGGTCCGCCCCGAACACATGGTTTCGTTTTACCATCTACTCGGCGGCGGCCTGAGAGACGCCGGCTGGATGCGCGAACACATGTCCAAGAACCGACTCGCAATCCTGCCGAACCTCACGCACTACGAGATTGGCGCGGCGCCCGTCCTGGCCACCACGGTACTCCCGTTCCTCGATGGCGAGTACTCCGCGAAGAGTCCACCTGGCGAATTGCATAACTGAGCACGCGGCTTCGCCGACACGCGTTGACGTCAACACCAAAACATCAAATCGCGAGAACCACGATCATGCGCAAGATTATCAACTCAACCTACATGACCCTCGACGGGGTGGTTGAAGGTCCGCACCTATGGCCCAAGCTCGACGCACCGCCGGACGAGCGGGCCGCCGCAATCCAGATTGACCTGCTCGAGACCTGCGACGCGGTGCTCATGGGGCGACGCACATACGACGTCATGGCGTCCGCCTGGCCGACGCGCTCTGGTGACCCGCTTTCCGAGCGAATGAATGCGATTCGCAAGCTCGTTGTTTCCAATACTCTAAAGAATCCCGAATGGGCCAATACGATGGTGATTTCGGGAGACGTCGGCCACGAGATCGAGAAGCTCAAGGAGGAGGGCGGCAAGGACATCGTCCAGTATGGCTTCGGTCCGGTCAGCAGGCTGCTGATGGAGCGGGGTTTGCTCGACGAGCTGCGCCTGTGGCTGTACCCGCAAACGGTTGGCAAACGCGACTTCGCCGATCTGTTCGCCGCGAACGCAACGCAGGCCCGATTCGATCTCGCGGGCAGCACCGCGCTCGGCAACGGCGTGATCGTCCTCCGATACCTCGTCGCTCGGTAAGCGTGAGGGCGGGATCGTGCAGCGGATCGTCACGGATCCGGCATCGGTGTACTTGATCGCGTTGGAGAGAAGACTCGCCACGATCTGACGAACGCGCGTCGAATCGGTTTGGACGATCATGGTGTGGTGATTCCTGCCTCGGAACCGCCGCCCGCAAGCGCCTCCCGTGCATGAATTATAGAATGCTCATTCGTAGTGTCATGCGCACCTCCTTGAGCACCGCTCGCGCGATGTCAGCCGGACCGTTTCCTCGGCGCGGCCGTTGACCTCTCACGAGCCATCCGTCGGCGGATGATCGCCGCAAGGACGACCGCGTCGTTGTGCTGCTCGTCTCGAGCTCCGAATACGAGGGTGACGCGCCCCCGCCGTGCCCAGGATGCGATCCGGCCGATGAGGTCGGAGTGGACTCGCAGTTCCTGCTTGTACCGACGTTGGAATTCGGGCCACTTGTTCGGGTCGTGCGCGAACCACCGTCGAAGCTGCGTGGAGGGCGCGAGCTCCTTCATCCAGTCGTCGATCGCGACGCGCTCCTTGTTGAGGCCTCTTGGCCAGAGCCTGTCCACGAGGATGCGTCGACCGTCCGTCCGAGCCGCAGGCTCGTAGGCGCGCTTTATCTGGAGCATCGCGGCCTCTTCAGCGAGAGCGGAGGGGTTGCCGGGCGTCCGCGGTGCTCCATGGAAGCCTCGGCGTCGAGGCGGTCGCGAGCCGCTGCGAGCCGCGTGGATTGGGCAACGTGTCGTGGCGGAACGAGGTGTTCCGCGCGAAAGGTGAGCGTCGAGAACGACGTGCGTCTCGACGACCAGTACAAATGATTCATTGTCGCCCCGCGTCTCCGATGGCATCCATTCGATCGCGCGACCGGCTCGCGCGAATCAGATAATCGCTTTGCGACGTGAGGTACGCATGACAAATCCACTCATTGGCATCTGGCCTGCCAGAACGGTCCACAGCACGCGGCAGGAAGGAATTCGACTTGGCCTGATCGTTGGAACGGTCACCTGGCTCTGGGTTGCCCTGGTCGATGCGATGACGGGCCGACCGTGGCATACCTTCTCCATGATGGGCGGCGTGCTCGCCTTTACGGTGGTGCACTACCTGCTCAACGTGACGTACGGTATGGTCCTGCTTTCCGTCGTTCACAGTGCCGAGCGGGCACCGAGCGTCATCTTTGGCGCAATCTTCGGCCTTCTCTTGTTCGAGGGGGCGTTTGCCATGTTCACGAACATCCTCGCCGAGTCCTCGGTGGGCAGCGTTGCCTGGGTTGGGATCGTTGGCGGAAGCCTGATTGGAACGGCGGTCGCCATCACACTTCTCTCACGAACCCACCCGCTCGTTCAATATCTGCACCGTGCCGAGGACGAACGGTAGGCCCACGGTCGTACCGAGACTCACTCAGTCGATCAGGCCACGCCGCTGCGCGTGGGTGACCGCTTCGAGCCGGTTGTGCGTGCGCAACTTGCGGTTGATGTGGTGAAGGTGGTTCCGCAGCGTCTGGGGCGAGATCTCCAGCTTGCGCGCGATCGCGGCGGGGTTTCCTCCCCGTGCGAGCAGCGTGAGGATGCGCCGTTCCTGGTCCGACAGCGGCTCGACGGGAGCATGATCGGACGCCTCGTCGGTGAGCGAGACGAGATGGCGGGCAACATCCAGCATCTGAGCGAACAGCTGCTCCTTTCGACGCCGGTGCGTGATGTCGCGCGCCAGTCGAACGAAGAGCCGTCGGCTCGTTCGCGAGTTGTCGAAGACGATCGTCGATACGTTGATCCAGAGTCTTCCCCCGGAGCGAACGCGAACGTCCAAGTCGAACGACGGAATGCCACCGGTGACGTCGGACCACTGTCGAGACGCCGACTCGAGGCCGCCGGCGAGCGGATCCGTCCCGAGCGCGTCGAAGGCATCGAACACGTCGTCGATGTGCCGGCCGAGCACCTCGGCGGCAGGATAGCCGAAAAGACGTTCGGCTGCCGAGTTCCACGAGCAAATCTCTCCGTCGCTGGACACCGAGTACGCGGCGTCGGCCGTGTGCTCAAACAGCGCGAACAGTTCTGCTTCGAGCATGCGTTCCGCACTCCTGGGTAGGCGCTGCGTCGGCACATGAAGTTCTGCGTTAACGTCTCATTGCGACGCTGCGACGGACGTCGCGATGGATTGTACGCATGCGCCATTGGGACGCCGTCCGAGCAGTCGTATCCCTACGGCGTAACGTAGTCAGTGAATCCGGCGGGGGACGTAGTGAAGCAGGCCGGGACGGAAGTCGGGGGCATGAGCCCGCCAGGCGTAAGCGTTCGCACGTCGCCTCCCGTGCCGCCGCCGGAGCGCAAACCCATGGCTATGAGCCGCAGTGGGCCTTCACTGACGAGCGCGCGGTGTACTGGACTCATGGCCTCTCCGTATGAGGACTCTTTGACTCTGTCATTCGGCCAGCCCGAGCGTTGCATATTTCGGAGTATCAGGAGGAACGATGAATAATTCCGACGCGAGGACCGGGAATCCAACGCCGCACCGGCACGATCGTGTCGACGAGGCGTCCGACGAGAGTTTCCCCGCAAGCGATCCGCCGGGCTGGTCGCAGTTGCACATCGGCGCGCCGCGCCAGCATTCAGACGATGGCGACGATGGCCTCCGAACCGACGGGTATTCTGGGGAGAGTGAATCCTCGCGCCCCTGACTCCCAGTCGGCAACGTTCTCTCGAACGCGGGGACGTGACTTCACGTAGCGGCGCCGCGCGATATCTTCTGGTCGACGCATCACCCACCGCCGCCCTCCACTCCAGCTTCGTATGTCGCAATCAATTCGCCGATTCGCCGGCCCGCTCGCGGCGTTGTCACTGCTCGCCGCGCCGACGCTCGCACAGTCCCGTCCCGCGCACGCGCCCGCACCGGTCGGCCACGTGTTCGTGATCATGCTCGAGAACAAGGGCTACGACACGACGTTCTCGGCGACGACACGCTCGCCGTACCTCGCCGACTCGCTGCCGAAGCAGGGCGCGCTCCTTCGACAGTACTACGGGATCGCGCACGTGAGCCTCAGCAACTACGTCGCGATGATCAGCGGGATCGCGCCGTCGCGAGCGAATCAGATCGACTGCCCTCGGTACATCGACTTCGTGCAGACGGGAACGGCACCCGACGGGCAGCCGATCGGCAGCGGCTGCGTGTATCCACGGAAGATCAAGACGGTCGCCAACCAGCTCGATTCCAAGCATCTCGCGTGGGGCGCGTTCATGGAGGACATGGGCGCGAATCCCGCGCGCGAGCGGAGCACCTGCGGGCATCCGGTGGTCGGCTCGATCGATTCCACAGAGCGTGCGACGCCGAGCGATCAGTACGCGACCAAGCACAATCCGTTCATGTACTTTCATTCGATCATCGACTCGAAATCGTGCGACAAGGACGTCGTGCCGCTCTCGAAGCTCGAGGATGCGCTCTCCTCGGTCGCGAGCACGCCGCGGTTCACGTTCATCTCGCCGAGTCTGTGTCACGATGGCCACGATCATCCATGCGTGAACGGCGAGCCCGGGGGCCTCGTCTCAGCCGACGCGTTCCTGCAGCACTGGGTGCCGATCATCACCGCGTCGCCCGCGTTCCAGCGCGATGGGCTGCTCGTGATCACGTTCGATGAGTCGATCGGGCTCGATGCGACCGCGTGCTGCGACGAGCCGCCGGGGCCGAACGTGTTGAAGCCGGGGATCAACGGCCCGGGCGGCGGCCGGATTGGCGCGGTGCTGCTCTCGCCGTTCATCAAGCCGGGGACGATCTCGGACACGCCGTACAATCACTACTCGCTGCTGCGAACGATCGAGGACATCTTCGGGCTCGATCATCTGGGCTATGCGGCGCAGGAGGGATTGCAGCCCTTGGGGAGCGACGTGTTCACGCAGAGCGTTCGCTAATCTATAAACGCTGACGCACGCGTCACGGCACGCGCGCCAGCTCGATCCCCGTGAACGTGACCGAGTTCCCTCTGGCCGCCGCAGCGCCCGGGTAGGGCGTCGAGAACAGTGAATACGGCACGAACACCAGCCGAAGCTGCGCGATCGCGCTGTCGCTGAGCCCGGCGACGGCGCGCGTCGCGTCGAACGATTCGTTCCGGTCGGCGATCACCATGCGATCGGGCCGCTCGCCCGGCCGCGCCTGATGTCGAAAGAGCTCGATCGAGCCAAGGAACGACGCGCGATCGCGGCTGAGTGAGTCGGCGGGATTCGATGTGAGGTACACGTCGAACCCCGAGCCCTCGAGCTGATTCAACTGCACGCCCAGGAGGCGCAACAGCACACGCTCGGATTTCGGCGTGGTCGCCTTGCCGAGCAGCGCGATGTCTGCGCGCGCGGCGGTCCGCAATCCCGCCGGCAGCGCGACGACGGTGCGTTCCGCGGGCGAGACGCGAACCGCGGTGTCCGCGTGCGCCTCGACTCTAGGCTTTGGCGCCGCCGGCTGCTGCTTCGCGAGGGCGAGCACCTTGGGGCCGGTGACGTTGGCCGGGAGGGGCAGCGGCTCGCGCGACATGTCCTCGTCCTTGAAGCGCACGCCGAGCGCGCGGTGGTCGAAGTATTTCCATCGCGGCTCGTTGACGACGCGGCCGTTCCTGTCGACGAAGTACCACGGACGCTCATTGAACCATGCGACCGAGGGCAGCACGCCCCACGTCTTGCCGCTCATCAGCGACCACTCGACCCACAGCCGGTCGATGTTCGCGTGCACGACGGCGAAGATCGGATCGAACGCGGCGGTTGGCGGTACGGCCATCGCGCCGGCGGAGGGCTCGCTGCTGCCGGGCGTGAGCACGATGCCGCCCACGGCGCGATGAATCTGGTCGTGCGGGTAGCTCTCGAGGAGGCCGCGCGTGGTCGGGTCGTCGTCCGCGATGCCGCCGCCGAGGCCTTCGCGCTCGGTGGCACCGAAGAAGATCGGCGAGCCCATTGGGCGGCTGATGTCGACCGCACGGTCGCCCAGCTCGAGGAGGGGCAGGCCTTCGGCGAACGGATGCTCGTACGAGCAGAAATAGTGATCGCGCTCCTCGAGGTAGAGCGGATTGATGTTCGAAGGCGCGTCGTTCTTCAGATTTCCGTCGAGATGCTGGATGCCGAACACTCTCGGGAACTGGCGATTGCCTTTCTCGGTGAAATTCCAGTACGGCAGCGCGAAGTCGTCCTCCTCGGCGTGCAGCCGGACGATCTGCTCCAAGAAATGCGTGTATCCGCGGTGCCAGGGGAGAAAGTTCGCCGAGTTCTGGCCGTTATGAGGACACTGATTCCAGAACTTGGAATCGACCTTCGCAACGCCGGGGTCCTGGGCGGCGGCTTTCGCGCGCGCGTCGTCGCTCACGCCGTGGATCGCGGCCTGATAGAACCAGCTCAGCGGATCCGAGGGCTTGCGCGCGTTCATGGCGCGCACGGCCTTTCGGTACGCGTTGAGCAGACGCGGTGTCTCGACGAACTCCTCGAGCGGCAGGCGCACCGGCGCGGTGGGAACGGCGGCGGGCAGTCGGTGCGACCACGGGCGCAGCTTGGCCGTGGCGAGTGAGACCGCGATCAGACGGAGCGAGTCACGGCGGGAGATTGTCATCCGCAACGCTATCACGCGATGGCGGCGAGCGCCACCGGTCGCGAGCGTGCAAACGCAGAGAGGCCGCGACGAATCGCGGCCTCTCTGTCTGTCAGACCTTCGAGCGTTAGTTGCTGGCGGCCGTCGCGGGCACCTTCAAATTGCCCGTGTCGTAGGACATCACCGCCTGCTGCAGCGCGAGGTTGTTATTCGCCGTCACGACGGCGGTCGCCGCCTGCACCTGCTGCGCGCGCGACTGGGTCACTTCGACGAGCGTCGCCGCGCCTACCTCGTACCGCTTCTGCGTCGCGTCGACCGCGTTCTGCGCCGCGGTCAGCTGCGCTTGCGCCGCGACCAACTGCTGCTCCGCCGACTGCTCGTTCAGATACGCCCGCCGCACGTCCAGCGCGATCTGCTGCTTCTGCTGCGCCAAGTCGAGCTGCGCGTTCTCGGCGCCGATCTCCGCCTTCTGCTCGGCGAGGCTCGCCGCGCCCTTGTCGAAGATCGGGAACGACACGCCGATGGACAGACCGCCGCCCTGGCGCTGATTGAGCTGATTCGTGAATGCCGCGTCCGCGGCGCTGCTATAGCCCGTGCTGTAGCTCGCGCCAACGGACACCGTCGGCAGCTTGCTCGACGCGGCGGCCTTCACGTCCTGTTGCGCGGCGGCCACGCGGGCGTTCTGCGCATCGAGGTCGGCGCGGTTCTGCCAGGCCTGCGCGATCAGCGCATCGAGGTTGGTCGAGGTCGACGCCGCGGCGGTCGGGGTGCTCGGCACGAAGTCGTAGCTCGCCAAGGGATCGAGCTGCAGCGTCTGGATCAGGTCGACCTTCGCGAGCTCGATCGCGTTGGTGGCTTGCGTTACGGCCAGCTTCGCGCTGGCCACGCTCGCCTCCGACTGATACAAGTCGGCGACCGGGCGCGTGCCGGCATCCACGAGCTTCTGAATCTGATCCTGCTGCACCTGGAGCGACTTCAGATTCTCCTGCTGCACGCCGAGCTGCTGCTCCGCGTTCGTGAGATTGACGAAGTCCGACATCACGGTGAACACCGCGGTCTGCTTGGCGCGGGTGAGGTCCTGCGTCGCCGCGTTCTGCGACGCTTCCGCCGAGCGAACGTTGGCGACGTTGCGTCCGCCGTCGAACAGCGTGATGCTCGACGAGACCCCGGTGTTGAGCGATTGCGTCTGCTGGTTCACGATCGCGCCATCGGACGGGCTGAAGTTCCGCCCGAGGTTGTTGGCGCCGGTCACGCTCAGGCTGAGCGACGGGAGGAGCTGCTCCTTCTGCTCGTGAACGACGGCCGAGCTCAGGTCGCTCGAGTTCTGCGCCTGTCGCACGGCGGTGTTCTGCTGGAGCGCCAAGTTGATCGCGTCGTCGAGCGTGATCGCCTTGCCCGGCGCGGCGAGCCCCGCGGGTGACTGCGCAGCCGCGAGGCCGGCCGCGCCGGCGCTGAGCGCGGCCGCCATGAGTGTTCTGACAAATCTATGCATTGCACGACTCCTGTTATTGTCTGCCGATGATCACTCGTACCGCAGCGCCTGGATCGGATTCAACGCCGCCGCCTTGCGGGCCGGGTAGTAGCCGAAGAACATGCCGACCGCGCCCGAGAAGCCGACCGCGATCGCGACGGCGGAGAGCGGCGTCGAAGTGGTCCATCCCGTGATGTGGCCGACGAGCGACGCGCCGGCGTAGCCCGCCACGAGTCCGACCAGGCCGCCGAGGAGACTCATCACCACGCTCTCGACGAGAAATTGCGTGAGCACGTCGGAGCCGCGCGCGCCGATCGCCATGCGAATACCGATCTCGCGGGTGCGTTCCGTGACCGACACGAGCATGATGTTCATGATCCCGATGCCGCCCACGAGCAGCGAGATCGACGCGATCGCGGCGAGCAGGCCGGACATGACGCGCGTCGTGCTCGTCGCGGCCTGCGCGATCTCGGTCTGGTTGCGGACCGTGAAGTCGTCCGGCTCGCCGTTCAGCCGGTGCGAGTCGCGCATGATGCTCGAAATCTCATCCTGCGCCGCCGGGATGTCGGCCGCCGAGCTCGCGCTCGCGAGGATCTGCCCGATCCGCACGTTGCCGCTCAGCCGCGTCTGCGCCGTGGTGTACGGCATCAGAATCACGTCGTCCTGGTCCATGCCGCCCGCGTTCTGTCCCTTCGCGGCGAGGACGCCGATCACGTCGAACGGCACGTGCCCGATCTGAATCTTCGAGCCGACGGGATCCTGCCCCGGAAAGAGGTTGCTCGCCACGGTCGCGCCGAGTACCGCCACTTTGCGGCCGGACTGCACGTCCGCGTCGGTGAACAGATCGCCCGAGCTGGTCGTCCAGTTGCGAATCGCCGCGTAGTCGGTGGACACGCCCTGGATCGACGTGCGCCAGTTGCCCTGGCCGCCGATCACCTGCGTCCGCGTCGACACGACCGGCGAGACGCCGGAGAGCAGCGTCGCGTTCTGCTTGATCTTTTCCGCGTCCTGGATGGTGAGCTTGTTGAACGTACCGGCGCCCTGGTTGGCGCCGCCGGACGAGCTCGCGCCGGGCATGACGATGATCAGATTCGTCCCGAGGCTGTTGATCTGCGACTCGATCATCGTCTGCGCGCCGTGGCCGACGGCGACCATCACGATCACCGCGCCCACACCGATGACGATGCCGAGCATCGTGAGCAGCGTCCGCATCTTGTTCTTGAGAATGCTCTGCGACGCCACCTTCAATAATGTTGACTGTTTCATGCCGCTTCTCCAAAGGCCGCGGTGAGCGGCTCGTCGCCTTTCGCGTCGCGCTCCGCCAGATCGTCCGCCGCGCGCCGGCGGTTCATCACCGGGTGGTCGCGGATGATGCGACCGTCGCGGACTTCCACGACGCGCTTCGCGTACTGCGCCACCTCGGGCTCGTGCGTCACGAGCACGATCGTGATGCCCTGATCGTTCAGCTCCTGAAAGAGCGCCATCACCTCGACCGTCATGCGGCTGTCGAGATTGCCCGTCGGCTCGTCGGCGAGCAGCAGCGTCGGCGTCGTGACGAGCGCCCTCGCGATCGCCACGCGTTGCTGCTGGCCGCCCGACAGCTCGCTCGGCTGGTGGTCGAGCCGGTCGCCGAGCCCGACGCGCTCCAGCGCCTCGGTCGCCAGCCGCTTCGTATCGAGCTTGCGGGCGGTGCGGTCGTAGAGCAGGGGGAGCTCGACGTTGGCGAGCGCCGTCGTGCGTGCGAGCAGATTGAATCCTTGAAAGACGAAACCGAGTTTCTGATTTCGTAAATCCGCCAGGGCGTTGCGGCTCAACCCGTTCACTTCCACGCCGTCGAGCACGTACGAGCCTTCGGTCGGCACGTCGAGGCAGCCGAGGATGTTCATCATCGTCGACTTGCCCGAGCCGGAGCTGCCCATGATCGCCACCATCTCCCCCGGCTCGACCGTGAGGTCCACCCCGCGGAGCGCGAAGACTTTCGTCGCGCCCGTCGCGTAGATCTTCTTCACGCCGCTCAATTGAATGACTGGATTGCTCATTTGCTCATCTCCGTCGTGCCTTAGAAGCCGCGGCCGCCGCGGCCGCCGCGCTGCTGCTGGAACGGACTCGCCGCCGGCGCCTGCTCGGGCGCCGCGGTCGCGCTCGGATCATTGAGGCCGATCACGACCGTCGCGCCCGCCGCGAGACTCTTGCCTTGCACTTCCGTCCTCGTGCCGTCGCTCAGTCCCGCGCGCACGCGCACGGGCTTGGCCGTTCCCGTCGAATCCATCACCCACAGCGTGGCGATGCTCGGCCGGGTGCCGCTCGGCGCGTTCGCGCTCCGGTGCTGCGTGGAGTCGCGCGCGACGCGGTGCGTCGAATCGCCGGGTGCCGTCGTGCCGATCCCCGCGGCGGCGAGCATTTGCGCCGTCGGCTTGATGCGGAGCGCCGCGTTCGGAACCGTGAGCACGCTGTCCGCCGACGCCGTGAGGAAGTTCACCGTCGCCGTCATCCCGGGCAGCAGCTTGTTCGCCGTGTTCTTCACGCCCACGACCACCGTATAGTTCACGACGTTGTCCTGCGTCGTCGACTGAAGGCGCACCTGCTGCACGGTCCCGGTGAACTGCTGATTGGGATACGACTGCACCGTGAACTGCACCGGCTGGCCATTCTTGATTTGCCCGATGTCGCTCTCGTCGACGTTGGCGAGGATCTGCATGTCGGTGAGATCGTTCGCGATCACGAACAGCTTCGGCGCGGAGAGGCTCGCCGCGACCGTCTGGCCGACGTCGACGTCGCGCTCCACGACCACGCCGTCGATCGGCGCGTAGATGTTGGTGTACGCGAGCTGCTGCTTCGCGCGGTCGAGCGCGATCTGCGCCGACTTCACCGTCGCCTTCTGGACCTCGAAATTCGACTCGATGGGACCGAACTCGCTCGCGGTGATCACCTTCGCGTCGACGAGCTGCTTGTTGCGCTGATATTCGGCTTCCGCTTCGGAGAGGGTCGCCTGCGCGCGCTCCAACTGCGCCTGGGCGTCCTGCACCGCCTGCTCTTGCAGCGTGGGATCGATGCGGGCGAGGAGCTCGCCTTTCTTCACGTGTTGGTTGAAGTCGACGTAGAGCGCCGCGACCTGTCCGGAGACCTGGGTACCCACCTGCACGGTGGTGACGGCGTCCAGCGCGCCGGTCGCGGAGACCGTCGACTTCACCGAACCGACCGAGACGGTAGCCGTGCGATACGGCGCCACTTCCTTGGCATCGGCCCGGCGGTAGAACCAGGTCACGCCGCCGAGGATGGCGAGCCCGCTGGCGATTGCTGTTACTTTGATCCTGTTCATGTGATGCCTCGCGAGGATGACCGCCGGTACGAGTGGAAACCGCCGGCTCTGTACTGGTAGACGCACCGCGAGGCCCGATACGCGGCTCGAGTTCACGAATGGCACGTGCGCGTCACGAATCGTTGGAAGCGCGACACGAACCCGCGGCGCGGCTGAGCTTGGGCTGGCGCGAGATCGCGACGATCGTCGCGTGCTGGGCCTTTCTCGCGCTGCTCGCGGCCGCCGGCCGGCTCCTCGACCCGCGCATTCCGGATCTGCGTCCCGAGGTCAGCTCGGCGCTGATCACGATGAGTGTCGTTGAATACGCGTTCTGGGCCGCGCTCAGCGTGCCGATCGTCTGGCTCGCGGGACGGTTCGACCCCACCACGGGCCGCCGCGCCGCCCGCGTGCTCGCGCTGGTCGCGCTCGGGATCGCCATCGCGATCGGCATGGATTTCGTGCTCCGCGCGGCGCGGATGCGTCTGCTTCCGCCGCCGCGCCGCTTTCGCCGGTCGGGTCCGTTCGACGCGATCCTCGCGTTCGAGTTTCTCCCGGACTTCATGGTGTATCTGGCCGTGCTCGGCGCCGGACTCACCCGCGCGTACTTCCTTCGCTATCGGGCCCGCCTCGAGGAGACGCGACAACTCCAAGCCGAGACCGATCGTCTGCACGTGCAGTTGACCGACGCGCGGCTCAGCGCGCTGCGCGCACAGCTCAACCCGCATTTCTTATTCAATACTTTGAATGGCGTGTCCGCCTTGCTCACGCGAGACCCGGGTGGCGCCCGACGGATGATCTCTCGCTTGAGCGAGCTCTTGCGCCATTCGCTCGAGGAGACTGAGCCGGAGATTCCAATCGAGCGCGAGGTCGAGCTCGCGCAGCGTTACCTCGATATCATGCAGGCGCGGTTCGAGGGGTCGCTCGACGCGGCGATCGAGATCGATCCGCGCGCCGCGCACGCGCTCGTCCCGAATCTCGTTCTCCAGCCCCTGATCGAGAACGCGTTCAAACACGGGACGCCCGCGAGCGGGAGCGCGCGCGTGCGCATTCGAGCCACGGTCGAGGGCGCATCGCTCGTGCTGGAAGTGAGCGACAACGGACCGGGCCCGACGTCGGGCGCCGAGCACGGAGTTGGGCTCGGCAATACCCGCGAGCGCCTGCACGCACTGTACGGCGACGCCGCGTCGCTCGAGCTCGTGAGCGGACGCATGGGAGGCGCCGTGTCGCGCGTGCGACTCCCGTTGCACACGAGTGCGCGAGACACGAGCCGTGGCTAATACCGCCCTGCGCGTGCTCGTGGTGGACGACGAGCTACTCGGCCGGGAGCGCGTGGTCGAGCTGCTCCGCCGCGAGTCCAACGTGGAGATCGTCGGCGAAGCAGGGGACGGTCAGGCAGCGGTCGATGCGATCCGCACGCTGCACCCGGACATCGTATTCCTCGACGTGCAGATGCCGCGCATGAACGGGCTCGAGGTGATCAAGACCATTGGCCCGGACAGTATGCCGACGACGGTGTTCGTCACGGCGTACGACAAGCACGCGCTCGCCGCGTTCGACCTCGCCGCCGTCGATTACCTAGTGAAGCCATTCGATGACGAACGATTCGAGCAGGCGTTCAAGCGCGCCCGCCGCTCCGCGACGGCAACCGATGCATCCGTACTTCGCGAGCAACTCCTCACGCTGTTGCACGGGACGTCCGCGCAAGCCGCCGTCGCCGCGGAGCCGCGCCCCGGCTATCTCGAGCGGATCTCCGTGGAATCGCGGGGGAAGGTGCGGTTCGTTCCGGTGAACGAGGTCGATTACATCGTCTCGAGCGGGCCCTACGCCGAGGTGTACACGGGCGATCGCCGGTATCTGATCCGCGAATCCATGCAGAATCTCGAGGATCGCCTCGACCCGTCGAAGTTCATGCGCATTCATCGCTCGGCGATCGTGCGGTTGGCGCGGGTGGATGTGCTGCACAAAGGGGCAGGCGGGGACTACGAAGTGCAGCTCGCGAACGGCGCGCGCCTGCGCGTGAGCCGGTCGAAGCGCGAAGAGCTCGAGCAGCGGCTCGGCCGGTAGCCACGGTCCGCCGCGGCGACAGAGCCGAGAGCGCTCGGTGAGTCGGTGTCTCCAGGCGAGCGGATGGCAGTAGTGCCACGATCAGTGGCACTACTGCCACGTCGCCGAAGGTTACCCCAGCCCCGAGCCCCTTCGGCGAGAGCGGCGAGGACTACAGGCCGCCGTCGTGATGCCAGTTCGCGCCGTTCCGCTGGCCCCGTTGCGCGAAGCGTTGTTTCATCTGCGCGAGATTCGCGTCGAACGTGCGCTGCTGATCGGGTGTGAGAATCGCGCGAATCGCGGTGGCGCGCTGCTCCATCCGCTCCTGCATGCGCTGCTGCATCGCGGCGCGTTGCTCGGCCGTGGGCCGCTGGCGCTGGCCCTGCGCGGAGTCGCGCCGTGCGCCGTTCGGGTGATCAGCGCGCCACTGCTTCTGCAGATCGGCGACGCGCGCTTGCTGGTCGGCCGAGAGCGTGATCCCCTTGAGGAGAAGCGCCTCGGGGCCGCGACCGCCGCGGCGATGGCCTTCTGCCTGGCCGGAGCGGCCGTGATCCTGGGTGCCTGCCTGTGCGGGTGCCTGCGCGGCGGCAATGCCGGCGCCGAGCGTCAGCGCGAGACCCAGCGAGGTGAGAAGAGTCGAAGTACGCATGAAGTTGTCTCCCAGTTCGTTTCGCCCGCGGCGACAGTCGCCTCGGTGCGTTGCGGGAGGTCGTACCAGCGCGGACCCGCCGCGATCCCGGTGATGTCACCAACGGCACGCCGGTGTCACGAACTGCACGCGCTGGCGGAGGCCGCCTCGAGCTCTAGCTTTTCGCCGCGTGTCGATTCGCGCGATGGCCGTTCGTATAGGTGGGTGAGGACGATGTGAAGTCCTCGCACACCCGCACAGGAGGAGTTCGCAATGCCCCAGTATCTGCTGAGCATCTACCAGCCCGACGGTGCAGCGCCGCCGCCGGAGGTCCTCGGGCCGATCATGCGCGAGGTCGGCGCCGTTCGCGATGAGATGAAAGCCGCCGGCGTGTGGGTCTTCGCGGCCGGATTGTTTCCGCCGAGCACCGCCACCGTCGTCCGGTCCAAGAATGGCGAGTTGTTGATGACGGATGGGCCGTTCGTCGAAGGCAAGGAGCACATCGGCGGCTTCAACGTCATTCGCGCCAACGATCTCGACGCAGCACTCGCATGGGCCGAGAAGCTCGCGCGCGCCACGACACTGCCGATCGAAGTCCGTCCGATGCAGGCGGTGGAGGCCTGAGCGACATGGTGCCGGGACCGGCGACGGCGGAGATCGAGCGCGTATTCCGCGCGGAGTACGGGCGCGCCGTCGCGGTCCTCGTTCGCCTGTGCGGCGACATCGACGCTGCCGAGGAGGCGGTACAGGATGCGTTCGTCGCCGCTATCGAGCGATGGCCGTCGACCGGCATCCCGCCGAGTCCAGCGGGGTGGATCATCACCACCGCGCGCAATCGCGCGATCGATCGCGCGCGGCGCGAGTCATCACGCGACGCGCGACACGCCGACGCGATGTCGCTGCTCGAGTATGATGAACCCGACGACGAGAACGCCGTGCGCGACGATCGACTTCGCCTGATCTTCACGTGCTGCCATCCCGCGCTCGCCGAAGCCGCGCGGATCGCGCTCACGCTGAGGCTCCTCGGCGGGCTCACGACGCCGGAGATCGCGCGCGCGTTTCTCGTTCCCGAAGCGACGCTGGCGCAGCGGCTCGTGCGCGCGAAGGGAAAGATTCGCGACGCGCACATTCCGTATCGCGTGCCCGAGGCGAGTGAACTACCGCGCCGGGTGCACGCGGTGCTCGCGGTCATCTATCTGATCTTCAACGAAGGTTACGCGGCGACGGCGGGCGAGCAGCTCGTGCGCGCCGATCTGTGCGCCGAAGCAATCCGCCTCGGCCGTCTCGTGGTCGAGTTGATGCCCGATGAACCGGAGGCGCTCGGTCTGCTCGCGCTCATGCTGCTGACCGACGCGCGGCGTCCCGCGCGCATCGGGGCGGATGGCCGCTTCATCGCGCTGTCGGAGCAGGATCGCTCGCGGTGGGATCGGCGGCTGATCGCGGAAGGGCAGGCGCTCGTACGCCCGTGTCTGCGGCGCAACGAGCCGGGGCCGTATCAGCTCCAGGCGGCGATCAACGCCGTGCACTCGGACGCGGCCACCGCATCTGCAACCGATTGGTTGCAGATCCTCGAGCTCTACGATCAGCTTCTCACGTTCACGCCGACCGCGGTGGTGCGCCTCAACCGCGCGGTGGTCGTGGCGGAGATCGAAGGGCCGGAGGCGGCGCTCGCGATTCTCGATCGGCTCGAGCTGCGGGACTACTATCTCTTTCACGCGGTCCGTGCCGACATGCTCGCGCGCGTCGGTCGCACCAACGACGCCGCGCTCGCGTACGACGCGGCGATCGCGCTGACGGCCAACGAAGCCGAGCGAACGCACCTTCGAACGCGTCGCGCGGTGCTCGGGTGAGTCGCGCGCGAGCCCGGCGGAGTGTGCGCCAGGTCACCCCATCGCGGTGAGAAAACGGCGCACCGGCCGAGGCGTGAACCTCGCGCGGGCTGGCGGGTATGTTCCTGCGATTGGCGGTGGCCGAGGCCGGCCGGCCGCCCGGGTGAGGACGTGGAGGGGTGTTATATGAAATGGAATTCTGGTTTGCTTACGATGGCGATGGTGGCGGGACTCGCGGCGCCGGTGGCCGCACGCGCCCAGGTGGCGCTCACGCCGATGGTCGGCGGGTACATCCCGGCGAGCGATGTGAATCAGGTGACGGGCACGGCGCAGAACATCGCCAAGACGCGGGACGGCACGCTCGCGCTCGGGCTCAACCTGGATCTGGCGAGCATGCTGCGCGTGAGCGGCTTGTACGCGTCGGGGACCACGCTCAAGAACGCGAACAAGCAGGACATCGGCAAAGGCAACGTCGCCGCCGTCGCCGGCGACCTGGTGATCCGGCCGCTCCCGCGGATCCTCGTGCAGCCGTACCTCGTGGCGGGAGCGGGCGAGAAGTTCTACAAGTACGACCAGAACGCCACGCTGGCGAGCGGCGGCGATGCGCATGCGTTCGCGCTGCACGGCGGACTGGGCGCCGATCTCATGGTCGGACCGATCGGCGCGGTCGCCGAGCTCACGGATTTCCTGAGCAAGGGCGCCGACGACAAGTGGAACGTGCACGACGCGTTCTTGATGCTCGGCATGAAGCTGCGGCTGGGTCAGTAGCGAATCGATGCAGCATGGAGTCGGCCGGTGCGCTCTCGACTGAGTGCACCGGCCGACTGATGCGGTGAGTTGCATAACATGTGAACGATTGGCATGTCACCTGCTTGACGGCCCGGCGCCACGGCGACGAGCGTCGCCGGCGAAGACATGCGAGGTTTCACATGCACAGACGCTTATTCACCGGCCCCCTGCTCGTCGCGGTAGCCTGCGGTCTGGCCGCTTGCGGCAGCGACAACACCAACGCCGTCGGGCCCGTCTCGAACGGAGGCATCCTCGGCAGCACGCCCGGATGGTTCGACGGCGACGTCGTCACCTTCGACTACACCGCGCAGTTCGAGTGCAAGAACCCACCGAGCGCGGGCTCGCTGTCGCACTGCGAGCTGGGTGACACGGCGCAGTCGATGCCGCACGCGAACACCGCGATCCCGGTGCTCTACGTGATGACGCCGCTGGGATTCATGCCGCCGGACAGCACCCTGCATTGCCCCACGGCTGGCAACTGTGTCACGCACCCGTCCGACGTCGACGTGAGCCGCGTTTTCGGTCCCGGCACGGAACGGAATCCGCTGCCGCCGCACAGTCACATCATCATCGATCCGATGAACCACATGACGACACCGTGGGTGCTCGAGGTGATCGGCGTCAAGGATCTCGCCACGTGGAACGACATCGCGGCCACTGAGAATCTCGCCGAGGTGCGGCGGCTCCAGCTCGCCGATCCGGGCGAGCAGCACATCACGGGCGACATCGAGACGAACATCTTCCTCTTCTTCAAAGTGCGATGATCAAACTCGGATTGCGGACGCGCCCCTCGGCGCGGGCGATCGCATCGTTGCTCGCGCTCGTGGGCGGCGGCGCGATCGTCGTCGGGGCGTGCCTCCCGTGGATGTCGTATTTCGCCGGGCTCATTCCGCTCCGCGGCATCATCGGTCTCAATGGCCGTCTGCTGTGCGCGGCCGGCGTGCTCGGCGTCGCGGCGGCCGGGCCGCTCGCGCGCGCGCGGCCAGGTCGCGTACGGCACGTGACGCGCGCCGGCGCGGCCGCGCTGGGGATCGCCGTGAGCGCGGCCGCGGTGTGGCTGCTCATCGGCGTTCGCGAGCTCACGGAAGGCCGAGCGGCGCACTCGATGCTCGCGCCCAAGCCGGGCATCGGACTCGTCGTCGTCTTCATCGGTGGACTGCTGCTCGCCATCGAGGCGCTCGTCGGTCGCGCCGTTGGAGAATCGGCATGACGATTATCGCGGGCGCGGCGTAAAGAAACGAAGCGGGTCTTTCGCGGCCATGCGCGTCTCCCATATTCGAGTATGCGCGCGCCGAGCAAGACGATTGCTGCCACGTTCCTGCTCGCCCTTGCGCCCGCGCTCGTGCGGGCGCAGGGCGATCATGCCGCACCGTTCGCGGTGAACCGTTGGAACACGGAGAGTGGGCTTCCTCAGAATTCCGTGAACGCGATTCTCCAATCGCGGGACGGATACCTGTGGCTCGGCACCCTGGGCGGCATCGCGCGGTTCGACGGCACCTCGTTCTTCACGATCAGCACGGGCGACCACGCCGGCCTCCGGTCGGATCGCGCGCGCGCGCTCACGCAGGATCGTGCGGGCGCGATCTGGATCGCGACCGAAGACGGCCTCTCGCGCCTGGAACACGGCCGAGTCACGACCCTCACGATGAGCGATGGTTTGCCGGGCGCCGTCGTGAACGCGGTGGGCGCGGCGCCCGACAGCTCGGTGTGGTTTACCACGGGCAACGGCGGTCTCGGTCGCGTGGTGCGCGGCCGCGTGCAAGTCATCGTCGCACCTGCATCCACTCTTGGCAACGGCATCGAGGAGATGGTCGTCGGTCCGGACGGAGCGGTGTGGGTGAGCGCGCGGACCGGGATCTGGCGCATCGACTCGCGCGCACCGGACCGCATGTCGCGCGTCGTCTCGATCGACGGCGCGCAGCCGCGCGTGCCTCTCCTTCCGCGCATCGCGCTCGATCGCGATTCGATCGACATCGTGTGGGCGACGACCGACTCCGGATTGGTCGAGCTCACACCGGGTGGCGCGAAGCGGTACCGGGTGCCGATTCCTGACGCCGACGCCAGGTCGATCCATGCGGTTGCCTCGGCGGGGCACGACGTGCTCTGGCTCTCAGCGGGCAAGAACGATCTCTGGCGGTATCGCGTCGATTCGAACACGGTGACGGCCGTCGACAGTCTCGGCGCGGAAGCGATCGTCTCGATGATGGTCGACCGCGAGGGAAGCTTGTGGGTAGGCGATCGCGTGGCCGGCCTTGCGCGGGTGCGACCGACGCTCTTTCGCTCGTACGCGAAGTCCGACGGGCTGCCGGCGGACAACGTCGTGAGTCTCTTCGCCGACTCGCGCGATCGCCTGTGGATCGCGGCGCGGTGCGGCGGGGCGGGCGTGCGAGAGGGCGGCGAATTCCACGCGCTCGCGACACCGCGGCTGCCGCGCTGCGTCACGACGTTCGCCGAGGACACGGCGGGCACGATCTGGATCGGTGGCGACGCGCTCGTGAGCTTGCGCAACGGCGTGGTGACCGACTCGCTCGCCGGCCTGCCCCAGGGCGTGATCACCGCGCTGTACCGCGATCGTCGCGGGACGATCTGGATCGGCACGCATCGGGGGCTCGCGACGTGGGATGGTCGCGCCGTGCGCGAGGTGTCCGACGAACACGGTTACCTCCGGAACGTCCGCACGATCCGCGAGTCGCGCGACGGTGCGCTCTGGGTCGGCACCGAGCACGGACTCGTCCGATACGATCACGGGGCGACGCGCGAGTTCACCAAGGCCGACGGTCTGCCGAGCGATTTCATACGAGACATATATCAGGACGATAATAATAATTTATGGATAGCCACGTACGGCGGAGGGCTGGCGCGGCTTCGCGGCTCGACGATCGAGGCGTTCACCACGGCTGACGGGTTGTACGACAACTATCTCTCGTCGGTGGTCGAGGATCGCGCGGGCAATCTGTGGATGAGCTCCAACCGCGGCGTCTTCCGCGTCGCGCGGCGCGAGCTCGAGGCCTATGGCGCCGCCCGGCGCGGCCGACTGCACAGCGTCGCGTACGGCCGGGCGGACGGCATGTTGTCGTCGGAGGCGAACGGCGGCTTCGAGTCGGGCGTGGCGCGCACCGCCGACGGGCGCCTCTGGTATCCGACGCTCGTCGGCGTCTCGGTGGTGAACCCGGCGCGTACCACGAACGCCATCCCGCCCGCGGTGACGGTCGAGCGCATCACGGTGGACGGGCGTGCGCAGGACTCGACGGAAAATCTCGCGCTCGCGCCGGATGCATCGGTCGTCGAGATCGATTACTCCGGGTTGAGCCTCAACGCGCCATCGGCGGTGACGTTCCGATATCGGCTGGAGGGATGGGACCGCGATTGGATCGATGCGGGCACGCGCCGCACGGTGACGTATTCGCGTCTTCCGCATGGGCATTATCGCTTTCGGCTGATGGCGGCGAATCGCGACGGCGTCTGGGGCGCGGAGAACCTGCCCGTCACGTTCGCGATCCGGCCGCACATCTGGCAGACGTGGTGGTTTCGAACGGCCGCCGCCGTGCTCGCGATCTTCGCACTGGCGCTCGCGGTTCGCGCGCGGCTGCGCGCCGTCCGAGCGGCGACCGAAGCGGCGGAGCGCGAGTTGGCGCAGCAACGGATCGCCACCATTCTCGAGAGCATCACCGACGGCTTCATCGCGCTCGACCGCAACGCGCAATTCACCTATGTGAATCGTACCGCGGAACGGCTGCTCGGCCGCCCGGCGAGTGAGCTGTTGGGGAATAGCTTCTGGTCGTGCTTCCCCGGAGCGCGCGGAACCATCACGGAGCAACATCTCGAGCGGGTGCTCGCGGAGCGGAAGCCCGTCGTCTTCGAGGCCCAGGACGCGCCGGCCGCGGGAAGCTGGCTCGAGATGCACGCGTATCCCTCGGACGATGGCGCGTCGGTGTACTTCAGCGACATCACCGGCCGCAAGCGCGATGAAGATGCGCTGCGCAATCAGAAAGAAGAGATCGAAGCCCAGGCCGAGGAGCTCGCGCAACAGACGGAAGAGCTGGCGCGGCAGAATGAGATCCTCGAGGAGAACGCGCGGCTCAAGGACGAAGTGGAGCGGATCGCGCGCCACGATCTTCGGACGCCGCTCAACACGATCATCTCGCTCGCGCAGATCGTGCGCGATGAAGCGGGCCTCGACGCCGATCATTCGGCGTCGCTCGAGCTCATCGAGCAGGCAGGGTATCGCGTGCTCGGCATGGCGAGCCTGACGCTCGATCTGTACAAGATGGAGCAGGGGACGTACGAGCTTGCGCCGCGTCCCGTGGATGTTCGCGTGGTGGCCGAGCGCGTCGTCGGCGATCTCGCCGCGCAGATCCGGACGCGCGAGGTCGCGTGCGAGATCGTCCAGCAGGGAGTGCCCGCGATCGCGCTCGGCGACGAGCTGCTCGTATACACGATGCTGTCGAACGTGGTCAAGAACGCGATCGAAGCCGTCGCGCCGGGCAGCCGTGTGACGATCACCGTCGAGCGCGGCGAACGTATCGCGGTGCGCGTGCACAACGATGGCGTGATTCCAGACGCCGTTCGCGCTCGACTGTTCGAGAAGTACGTCACCGCCGGCAAGAAAGGCGGCACCGGGCTCGGCGCGTACTCGGCGCGTTTGATGGCTCGCACGCAAGGCGGCGACGTCCGCGCCGAGTCGTCGCCGGAGAAGGGAACGACTGTCACCATCGAGCTGCCCGCTGCGCCGCTCGAGTCGACGGCATCGCCGCAGGTGGCGAGCGGTGGTTCGCGCGGGGCGAGCTCGCTCGACGACGATCGTCCACCGCGCACGATTCTCATCGTCGACGACGACGCGGGCAATCGCGCGATCCTGCGCCGCTTTCTCGCGCATCCGAGTTGGCGCATCGACGAGGCGGAGAACGGGCCGCTCGCGATCAAGCTGGTGCTCGAGCGCGCCTACGACATCATCTTCATGGATATTGAAATGCCGGTGATGGATGGCGTCGAAGCGACCGAGCGGATACGCGTGAACGGATCGCGCGCCCGGATCGTGGCATTCTCGTCCCACGACGACGCGCCGACTCGCGAGCGCGCCATTCGAGGCGGGTGCGACCTGTACGTCACCAAACCCGCGACGCGCCAAACGGTCGTCGACATCGTGCTGGGCGCGAACGGCGTGAGCGCCGCGGCCGCGCATCTCGATCCGGCGATCAGCGATCTGCTGCCGTCGTTCGTCGAACGCAAGCGCGGAGAGATCGACGAGCTGCGTCGCGCTCACGAAGGCGGTGAGCGCGATCTCGTTCGCCGGCTGAGCCATCGCCTGCGCGGCAGCTTCGGTCTCTACGGCTTCGGCGAGCTCGCCGAGATCAGCCGGCAGATCGAGGAGCTCGCGGCGGCGGATCGCGGAATCGGACCGGAGGCGGCGGAGCGGATCAGCGCGTTGTATGATTGCATGCGGCGCGTCGACGTCGCCGCCACCAAGCCTGAACTTCGGGAGGCATGAGCGGAATGAAAAAGGTTCTCGTCGTCGATGACGATCCGGATGTGTGCCGGCTGCTGCAGGCGAAGCTCGCCTCCGCGCAGCGTTATGCGGTGATCGTCGCGAACGGTGGACGGGATGCACTGCGCATTGCCGAAGCCGAGCGTCCCGATCTGATGCTGTGCGACATCGACATGCCCGACATGGACGGCGTGTCGGTGGCCGAAGCGATGTCCGCGCAGGAGGCGACGAGCGGCATTCCGCTGATCTTCCTTTCGGCGCTCGTCACGCCGGCCGACGTGCGGCGTGGTGTGAAAGCGGGTGATCGGCCGATGCTATCGAAGAACTCGAGTCTCGAGGATTTGCTGGCGAGCATCGATCGCGCGCTCGCGTGAGCTGAGCGGCGCGGCCGTAGGCTTTACGCGAGTCGATGCAGCGGCCGCGGCGGCGTCGCGTGACGTGCCGGCCGGACGCGGGCGGCGGGCAGCGGCGACTGGGGGATGAGCAAACCTTGACGGCGCGCCTGCACGGCGAGCGCGTCAACGAGAATCGCGACGATCTCCCGCCACGCGTAGGCGCGCGCGGTCTTGCGCGCCGCGCGCCGAACGCGCGCCGAGAGCGCGGGCGACGCAAACAGCTCCCGCCAACGCGCCGCGATCTCGCCCGGATCGAGCGTCTCGAGGACGACGGCGTTGCGCCCGGCAACCGCGTAGTCCTCGCCCGTGCCGCCGGTGAACGCGACGCCGCCGGCCGCCATCGCCTCGAGTCCCACCAGGCCGAACGGCTCGGAGACCGAGTTGGCGAGTACGCCATCCGACGCGGCGTAGAGCGCGCGCGCCAATGTCTGGTCGACGCCGAATCCAAGATCGATCACGTCGGTGCCGGCCTGCACGCAGTCGCGAATGCCCGCGAGGAACGCGCTCTTCGTCTCGAAGGTGGTGACTTTGAGGCCACGCGTTGCGGCGAATTGGCCGAGCCCGGCGCCGCGACCGGTCGGGCCGCCGCCGCGGCCGACGAGCACCGCGGATTCGGTCTTCTTATGTTCGCCAGCGCGGAGCTGCGCGACTGCTTCCACCGCTTGCGTCCAGCCCTTTTCGCGCTGCCAGCGCGCCATCTTGAACAACATGCCGGTGCCAGGGCGCGAATCGAGCGCGGCGCGCAAACGCGCCACATCGCTCTTGGGCACCGGATCGAACGAGGCGTCGGGAATGCCGTTCGGGATCACGCGCGCGTCCGCGCCGGACGAGCGAATGATGCTGCGCATGTGCCGGCTGACGGTCGTGAGCATCGTCGACGCGGCGAGCCGCGGCCAGTCGATCGTCTCGAAGCCGTAGGGATTATTCGCGTTCCAGGCGAGCACGGCGCTGTCGCGCAGACCGTACGCCGCGAGCGCGTCGGCCACGCGGCACGCACACTCGGCGGTTTGCCATTCCTCGAATAATACGATTGGTATACGGCCCGCGGCGATCGCCGGCACGAGGATGCGATCGACCAGGTACGGCGGCAGCGACGCGGTGATGTCCGCGACCTTCGCGGCTTCGCCGTCGTACACGCCGCCCGGGCAGTTTCGCGAGATCCACTGCCCCCAGCGATGCAGCACGACGCGGCCGTCGGCCGTGCGTTCTTCGCCCGGGCGATCCGGGTCGCCGAAGAAGAAGATGTGCGTCTCGTAGCCGTGCGCGGCGAGCGTCTCGACGAGTCCCGCCATGCGAACGCCGAGCCCGCCAGCCTGCGACGAGGGATCCGGGCCTTCGAATGAGACGGCGACGAACAGGGCCCGGTCAGGCGAAATCGTCGAGGGGCGATCGTTTGATCGGCCGACGCTCGAGCCAGAGTGAAGCAGGGACACAGATCGATCCTCCGACAGCTGGGCAGCCGGCGTGAGCAAGCGGGAATGCGATTGTAGATACGGCGGTAGCTTCTTCCGCAATTCTCGCGCTGGGGCGCAACGAGCCGGTCACCGCACAGCAGCGATCGGCGCACTCCTTGCCCGAGAGCACGTCGCGGCGGTCGCCGCCATGCAATCGCAGCCAGCGGAGGATCACCGGTTGTCGCGCGGTATCAAAGGTCGGAACCTGCTCGGAGGCGCGGCGGCGGTCGTCGCGGCCGTGATGCTGAGCGGAGCGTCCGGCTGTGTGTTCTGGGATCCCGCGCACGCGAAGATTCCGGTGCCGCCCGTTTCTCTCGGTGCGCGAGACGTGGCGTTCCCGAGCGGCTCGGGAAATGAGATTCGCGCCTGGTTCGCGCGCGGTGAGAGAGGCGGCGGCGCGGTGTTGCTGCTGCACGGCGTCGGCTCGAACCGCACGAGCATGACGGCGCGCGCGCGACTGCTGCACGGCGAAGGATTCACCGTGCTGGCGCCCGATTTTCAGGCGCATGGCGAGTCCACCGGCGACGTCATCACGTATGGCGCGCGCGAGAGCCTCGACGCGGAGGCGGCACTCGAGTTTCTGCGACGCAAGGTTCCCGGAGAACGGATCGGCGTGATCGGCGTGTCGATGGGCGGGGCGGCGTCGCTCCTCGGCCCGGGCCCGCTCCCGGCGGACGCGTTCGTGCTCGAGTCGGTGTACCCGACGATCGGTCAGGCGGTGCGCGATCGGTTGACGGCGTGGCTCGGGCCGCTCGGCGCGGTCGGCGAGCTGATCGCACCTGCGATGACCGACTTGCTGGGCGCCGAGATCGGGGTGTCGGCTTCGCAGCTCCAGCCGATCACGCGGATTGGAGCGCTGCGCGCGCCGGTGCTCGTGATCGCCGGAACGAAGGATCGATACACCCACTTGGCCGAAGCCGAGTCGCTCTACGCGCGCGCGCCCGAGCCCAAACGTTTCTGGGCGGTGCCGGGTGCGGGACACGAGGACCTCTTCGCGTTCGCCGGACAGGAATACGCTCGGCGTGTGAGCGCGTTCCTGGAGGAGTATCTACGCGCTGCGCCGTACGTCGCAGAGAGCGCTGACTCGGCGACGGCCGAGCACATCGGACGAAGGACGCGCGAGACGCCGTAGCGACGCCGTGCACTGGTCGCGTTATGCTACGAGCATGAACGCACTTCAAGATCTGTATCCCGACGACTTCGCGCACTGCTACGGCTGCGGCCGGCTCAACGCCGACGGATTGCACGTGCGGAGCGAGTGGCACGACGGCGAATGCATCGCGCATTTTCAGCCGCGGCCGTACCACATGGCGCTCCCCGGATTTGTCTACGGCGGTTTGATCGCCTCGCTCGCCGACTGCCACGCGATGGCCACGGCCGCCGGTGCGTCGATGGTTGCCGCGCGCACGGAGCCGGGCCGCGATGCGACGCCGCGCTTCGTCACCGCGTCGCTCCATGTGGATTTTCTCAAACCGACGCCGCTCGGCCCGGAGCTCGAGCTTCGTGCAAGGCCGACTGATGTTGGTGAGCGGAAAGTCACCGTCGAGATGGGGATCTTCGCCGACGGAACCGAATGCGCGCGAGCGCGGGTCGTGGCCGTGCGAGCTCCAACGACGATGCGGGCGCGTGCGAGCGGGTGAGGTTGCCAGGCCCACTGGCAGACTCGGCCACGCGTTGAGCGCGTCGGTCCGCGCGTTGCATGGGCTTCGAATGCTTCTATTCGACTGAGTCGACGTATGCCCACATTGCATGATATCTCGCATGAGCCGGGGCGCACCTCGCTGCCGGTCGAACCTCCGCGCTGGGCTGATGGCGCGCTGAAGGTCGCGCAACGCGTGATCGAGGCGCTGTTCGGACCGCCGCTCACGCGCGAGTTCACGGTACGCTACTGGAACGGGATGGTCGAGTGGCCAGCCCATGAATCGCGTTTCACGCTCGACATTCGCACGCCCGCCGCGTTGCGCCGGATGTTGCTGCCGCCATCCGAGCTCTCGTTCGTCGAAGCGTATCTCTATGGCGACATCGAGATCGACGGCGACGTCGAATCCGCCGTCTCGCTGGGCGACGTCGCCGCGCAGCGCATTGGCTCGCCCGGCAAGCTGGTCGCGCTCATGCGCGAGGTGATGTCGCTTCCGTCGAGCGATGACGAGCCAACCGACTCCAAGGGGAGGCGCCGCGTCGCGCGCGGGCTGCTGCGCTTCGGCCGCGCACACTCGCAGCGCCGCGACGCGCAGGCGGTTCGGTTTCATTACGATTTAGGTAACGAGTTCTACTCGCTCTGGCTCGATCGGCAGATGGTCTATTCGTGCGGCTATTTCCCGCGCGGCGACGAGTCGCTCGACGATGCCCAATCGGGCAAGCTGGATCTGATCTGCCGCAAGCTCCGCCTCGCCTCGGGCGAGCACCTGCTCGACATCGGATGCGGCTGGGGCGCGTTGATCATTCACGCGGCTCGGCACTACGGCGTGCACGCCACGGGCATCACATTGAGCAAGGAGCAAGCGGCGTTCGCGCGGGACCGGGTCGAACGCGAAGGTCTGACGGACCGCGTCACGATCGAGCTCCGCGACTATCGCGACCTGCCGCGAGATGAGCGTTTTGATAAGATCTCGAGCGTCGGCATGATCGAGCACGTGGGCGAGCGGCGGCTGGATGACTATTTCGCCGTGGCGAACGGCGCGCTCCGTCCGGGCGGTCTGTTCCTGAATCACGGCATCGTCAGCGTGGACGGGGCACGCCCGCACAACAAGATCGATGCCGTGTTGGGGCGCGTCTGGAAGCGCGGAGCGTTCATCGACCGCTACGTCTTCCCCGATGGCGAGCTGCTCCCGATCGCGACCGTGATCGGCTCCGCGGAACGGAACGGATTCGAGCTGCGCGACGCCGAAAACCTGCGCGAGCACTACGTGACGACGCTGCGGCACTGGGTCGACCGGCTCGAGCACCGTGAAGCCGAGGCGCGCACGATCGTGGGCGACGTGACCTACCGGGTCTGGCGGCTCTACATGGCCGCGTCGGCGCATGCGTTCAATGTGGGGCGAATCGGCATCGTGCAGTCGTTGCTCGGGAAGCCGGATGAAGCGGGGAGAGTACGAATACCACGGAGCCGCGCCGACTTGCGAACGGCGCAAACAACTAACGGCGCAAACAACTAACGGCGCAAACAACTAACGGCGCTGACTTCCAAACGGCGCTGACTTCCAAACGGCGCGGACTTCCGAACGGCGCGGACTTCCGAACGGCGCGGACTTCCGAACGGCGCGACGCTTCCGAACGGCGCGGCACGAACGGCTGCGCCGTTCGGCAGAGACATAGCGGCGCAAGCCGCGAAGGGCGGGTGACGGCGCAACGGCGAAGGGCGGGTGATGGCGCGAGCTGTGAGCAGCGGGGCCGGAGGCCGGCATCCGGCCTACCGTCCGCTGTTCGCAGTCACGCTGTTCGCAGTCACGCTGTTCGCCGCAGCGCCGTTTCGCGCCATCCGCCGTTGCGCCCCTACCCGCAGTCCGTCCTTTGCGCCGTCATGTCTCTGCCGAAGGCCGCGCAGTTTGGGAGTTCGCGCCGTTCGGAAGTCAGCGTCGTTCGGAAGTCAGCGCTGTTCGGAAGTCAGCGCCGTTCGGAAGGCAGCGCTGTTTGTTGTTTGCGGCGTTAGTTGTTCGCGGCGTTAGTTGTTCGCGGCGTTAGTTGTTCGCGGCGTTAGTTGTTTGCGCCGTCAGTTGTTTGCGCCGTTAGTTGTTCAAGCGCTCACCGATTCAACGCCGATTACCGCCAGGTCTTCTGCTCCTCTTCCGGCTGCAATGAGCTGATCCATCCGCTCCGCCACCCCGGGCAGCACCGCGAGCCGCTTGCCCGCGGCCGTGTCGAGCATCAACCGCACGTCCTTGCGTGCCATCGACAGCTCGAAGCTCGGCGCGAAATTGCCGGCTACCATGTTGCGGCCGCGTCCGGAAATCAGCGCCGCGGTGTTGAAGTAGTCGAGGATGTCGAGGACGTTCGCCGCCTGGACGTTCGCGGCGGTCGCGATCGCGTAGACGTCGGCGACGAGCGCGCTCACGCCGATGATGAACGCGTTGCCGCACAACTTGTACACGGCCGCGAGGTCCGGCCGTTCGCCGACGTACGCGACACGCTCGGCCATCCTCGCGAGCTCCGCGCGAATTGCGTCGAAGATCGCGCGCGGGCCGGCCGAGAGGATCGTGCCCTTTGCCTGGCGCGCCGCGGCGGGCCCGATGAACACGGGACAGTGGATGTAGCGAACGCCCGCCGCGTTCAGGCGCCGCGCACGTTCGGCGGTCGCCGCCGGTTCCGTAGTCGTGTGGTCGATGATGATCGCGTCGTCGTCGAGCGCGGGGCGCAGCGCGGCGATCACCTCTTCCACCACCGGATCATCCTTGAGCACGAGATGCACGTGCTTGATGCCCCGAACGGCGTCGGCCGGAGTTCGGGCCACGGTCACGCCGAACTGCTCGAGTGCGCGTGCCTTCTCGATGGTGCGGTTCCAGACGGTGACGTGGTCGCCGCGCTTGGCCGCGGCTTCGGCGAACGCGCCCCCGAGCAAGCCGGTTCCCAGAAATGCGATGTTGGTCATGCCCGAAACGTACGCCGCCCGGGCAAGACTATTTCATCGCGAGCGCGCGGTCGATCGCGACCACAGCGAGCGGAGCCATCACCGCGTAGCCGGCCTGGTTCGGGTGCACGCCATCCTTCGAGAGCTCGGGCTTCATACCGCCCTGCGCGTCGGACATCGCCGAATAAAAGTCACAGTACACCGCGCCCATGCGCGAGGCGTACTGCTCGATCCACTTGTTGAGTGCGATGATCTTCGGCGCCGGCTCCCGGCCGCGGCGCCACGGGTAGTCCGACGCCGGCAGCACCGACGCGAGCACGACGCGGATGCCGTTCGCCTTCGCGATCTCGGTCATCGAGGCGATATTGTCCTCGATCATCTCGAGCGTCGACTCCCCGGTGTTGCCCGCGATGTCGTTCGTGCCGCCGAGGATCACCACGACGCTCGGATGCAGATCGACCACGTCCTGCCGAAAGCGGACGAGCATTTGCGGCGTCGTCTGGCCGCTGATTCCCCGACCGATGTACGGCTTGTTGGGAAAGAGCGTCGAGAAGAGCGGCGCCCAGAGCTCGGTGATCGAGTTCCCCATGAACACGACGCGATGCTCGCCCGGCGCTGGCGCGGCGAGTTGCGCGTCCGCGTCGCGGAACTTCGCAAGATTTGCCCAATCGCCCGAAGTCTGCTGCGCGCCAAGCGGCACTGCCGCGATCAGGGCGAGCGTAACACAGCCGAACAATCTCGATGTCAAGGAATGAATACGCATGAGAGTATTAGTGACGCTCCACGCTCCACGCTCCACGCTCCACGTTCCACGTTCCACGTTCCACGTTCCACGTTCCAAGTGCCCCTCCCGCCCGCACGATCGTCTTGATGCCGAACGCATATGCCTCCGATGACGACACGCGCCATGCGCGCCGCCGCACTACGATGCGCCGAGCTGGCCACGCTCCGCAAGCTCGACACGCCGCGAAAGATTCAGGATTTCCTCAATGCGCTGCCGGTCAATCACGAGCGCGGCGGCGAAACCTGCTTCTCGCCACTCATGGTGCTGCGAAAACGGCGCGCGCACTGCATCGAGGGCGCGATGCTGGCGGCCGTCGCACTCGCCATGCATGGCGAGCCGCCGCTCCTCCTGGACCTCAAGACGACGCGCGACGACATCGACCACGTGGTCACGCTCTTTCGCCGCGGACGGCATTGGGGCGCGCTCTCGAAGACGTCGCATGCCGTGCTGCGCTACCGCGAGCCTGCGTACCGCGACGTTCGCGAGCTCGCCATGTCGTACTTCCACGAATATTTCCTCGACAGCGGCAAGAAGACGCTGCGCCAGTACTCGTCACCCTTCGACCTTCGCCGATGGCCCGGCGAGTGGATGACGAGCACCGAGTCCCTCTGGGACCTCCAGCTCGCGCTCGACGAGTCGCCGCATCACGATCTGCTCACGCGCGCGCAGATCGCGCAGCTTCGCCGCGCCGACGCGATCGAACGAAAAGCCGGCCGAATCAAAGAATCATGACTAGCCTGCGCGTGCCGCCGCCGCGGCGCGCTGGCGTTCCTCGCGCTGGCGCGTGAGGTGCGGCACCACGCCGAGCAGGCGTTCGATCAGCATGAGCTGCCCGCGATGGTGCATCTCGTGCTCCTTCACCGCCATGATGTTCTCGAATCGCGTCCTGGGATTCTGACCGGTCGTATCGGTGTACGTCTCGTTCAGGAACTCGGGCGAGAGCGACTCCACCCACCGCGCGAACTGCTCGCCTTCGCTCTCGAGCAATCCCACGATCTCCGCCTTGCTCCGCGGCACGCTCTCCGCCGCCTTCGACCGCGTCACGAGCGCCGGGAAGTCGTACCCCTTGAGCGTGCTCACGCGCTTGTCGCGATGAAAATCGTACTGGAGCATGGGCAGGTAGATGATGTGCCGCAGCACCTGGCTCACCGACATCGTGCCGGGCACCGGGACGAAGTCGTACTTGTCCTCGGGAATGTCCTTCGCGATCTGGATCGTGTTGCCGCGGACCGTGCGAAAGGCCGCCGCCAGCTCGCGCGCGCCATACTGGACCATGCGTGTTCTCCTCGAGTTCATGTCTGTCGTGCGACGGGCCCAGATTCGCATCTGGGCCCGCCGTGTTCCAAGCTGCGGAAAATCTAAGGACTATTTCGCGGCGAGTGCGCGGACCTCGCCGGCGAGCAGCTTGACCCGCCGCGAATCAGAGGATGACTGCGCGTCGTTGTCGAGCTGCGTGGCGAGCTGCGCGAGCGTGCTCGTGCGATCGGCGCCACTCGCCTTTTCGGCGCGGTTGAGTGCATCCGAGACCGCGGACAAGCGCGCGGACGAGAGGCCGTTGTCGCGCGTGAGCTGGTCGACGTATGCGCGCGCGACGACGAACGCCGTCGGCCAGACCAGCTTGGGTTGATCCTGCACGTTGAGCTGGTCGAAGTGCACCAGCTTCGCCGCGTCGATCTCGTTCTGCGTGAGGTTCGCGCTCGGCGCGAGATCGAACACGTCGAAACCGCGCGCGATCTCCGAACCATAGATGTGACCGTTGTACCAGTACGCCGACCAGTAGCCGGCGAGATACAGCGTGTCCTTGTTCATCGGGCCGCGGTCGAAGTACGCGATCTCCTTGGGATGCGCGGGATCGGTCCAGTCGAACACCGAGATGCCGCCCTGGTACCACGCCTGTGCCATGATGTCGCGGCCCGGCACCGGGATCAGCGAGCCGTTGTGCGCCACGCAGTTCTCCGTCTGCGTCTGCGGCGCGGGGAGCTTGTAATACCCGTCGAAGTCGAGCGAATCGTGATCGATCGTGAAGATCGCGTCGGCGCCCCAGTGCGGATCGTCCGTCGCGCGGCACCGCGGCTGTGTGCCGCCGCCCCACTCGTCGGAGAAGAGCACCTTGTGTCCGTCGTTGCTGAACGTGGCCGAGTGCCAGAACGAGAAGTTCGTGTCCGATGCGGCGAAGAGACGCCGCGGGTGCGCCGGATCGCGAATGTCGAGGAGCACGCCGTACCCAGCGCACGCACCGCCGGCGAGACCGATTGCCGGATAGACCGTAATGTCGTGGCACTGCACCGGACCGGTCGGCGGGCCGGCGGGACGGCGCTGCGGCATCGTACGGCCCGCACGCGCGGCGGCCGCTTCACGCTCGGCGCGAAGCTTCGCGGCGGCGATGCTGTCCGCGGGCGTCTCACCGTGATGCTCCACGGCGCCGAGGTGCGCCAGAATGTCCGGCTTGCTGATCACGTGCGCCTTCGCCGGATTCGCGAGCGGCACCTGGATCACCTCGATCCGGAACAACTCGCTGTTGGGATCCTGCTGCGGCGTCGCGCCCGAGCAGCCCGCGAGCTCCGCGGCCGGCCGCACCGGCGCGGATCCGGACACGTAGATGTAGATGTTGTTCGGATCGTTCGGGTCGGTGACGACCGTGTGCGTGTGCGAGCCGCGGCAGGTCTGCACGTTGGCGATGTACTTCGGGTGCCTGATGTCGCTGATGTCGAAGATGCGAATGCCGCGGAGCCGCTCCGGGCTCACCGTCGCCGTGTCGCCCTGGATGCCGCAGTCGAGCCGGCCGCCGAGCTCTTCACCAGATACGAATAACAGATTTTTATATACTGAAACGTCGCTCTGCGAGCCGCGGCAGACATACGCGTCGGCGACCGTGGCATGCGCCGGATTGGAGATGTCCCAGACGGTGAAGCCGCTGAAGTTGCCCTGAATCGCGTAGTTGCCCGTGAACGTCAGGTCGGAGTTGGCGAGCGAGAGCCCCGCGGGCGACTTCGGCAGGAACGCCGGCGCCGGTTTGTTCTCCGAGACTTTCTTCAGGTTCCAGATTGCTTCGCCGGCGTTGAACCAGCCGGCGCTCAGCCCCACGCGCGCATCCGTGCTCGACGACTGCGTGACGGTGGGGGAAGGGGAGGGTGTGGCGGCTGCATGCGATGACGCGCATCCGGCGGCAGACAGCACGCCCATGGCGATGGCGACGGACGAATAGCCAAGTCTCATGGTCGGGTACCTTGATGTGAGGAAGCATCGTACGCGGCCAGCATCTTCCGCATACGGTCGATCTCCGTGGTCTGGTCCGTATTCACGTCGGACACGAACCGGAACACGTCTGCATCCTGCGCCGCGCCCGGCACGGCGAGGAGATGTTGAACCATCTCCAACGCGCCGGTGTGGTGCTGGATCATGAACGTGAGGAACAGACGGTCGAACTCGGCGCCGCGCGCCGCGTCGAGCTGCTTCATCTGCTCCGGGGTCAGCATGCCAGGCATCAGCGTGTCGCCCGCGCCCATGCCCGACATTCCACTCATGCCGCTCATCCCGGCCATGTCGTGTCCCGACATTTCGTGCGCGAGCGGATCGGGTGTGGGCTCATGCCGCGCGCGAAGCCACCGCTGCATGAACGCGATCTCGTCGCGCTGGGCGACGTTGATGCGACCCGCCAGCGTCTTCACCGGCGCGCTCGCGCCGTGCGTCGGCACCCAGCCGGCCATTGTGACCGCCTGGGCGTGGTGGTGAATCATGCCTTGCATGAAGGCGACGTCGGCGCGCGTGTACGGCGTCGCGTGCGCGTCGGCCATCTGCGCCGGCGTCATTGGCGCGTTGTTGGACGGGACGGGCGCCGTCGCCGCACTCGACGGGCGAGCCGCCGTCGAGCACGCAGCCGCGACCAGCAGCGCGCCGAGAGCGGCCGCACGCGTCGTCGATTTACTCATGGATCTCTCCTGCATCGTACCTAACGCAACGTATTGAATGGTCATCGCCGCGGAAAGCGGTCCGGCCCGACCGGTCGCACCGTTGAAATGCCGCCGACGGTGGAGCATGATTGCAGCACCTCAATTCCGCCGGCCTTTCGCCATGAAACCATACGTCCGTCTTTTCCTCGGCCTCTCCCTCGGCAGCGCGGCTGTTGCGAGCGCCCAATCTCCGTCCAAAGCCGAGCTCGCGCGCTGGCAGCGCGAAGCGAACGCGGTGACGATCGTGCGGGACGATTGGGGCATCGCCCACGTCCACGGGCACACCGACGCGGACGCGGTCTTCGGAATGATCTACGCGCAATCCGAAGATGATTTCAACCGCGTTGAGAACAATTATCTCCTCTCGCTCGGCCGCCTCGCCGAAGCCGAGGGCGAGAAGGAGATCTGGCGCGACCTGCGGCAGAAGCTGTTCATCAACCCGGACACGCTGAAGAAGCTCTATGGCGAGAGCCCGTCGTGGCTGAAGGCGCTCATGAACTCGTGGGCAGACGGGCTGAACTACTACATGTACACGCATCCGAACGAAAAGCCGCGCGTCATCACACACTATGAGCCGTGGATGGCGCTGTCGTTCACCGAAGGCAGCATCGGCGGCGACATCGAGCGGGTGAACCTGAATCAGCTCGCCGCGTTCTACGGCGGTGCGGGCTCCGCCAGCGCGACGAGCGGCACGTCGCCGCTGGGCGACGGGCCAACGGGCGACGGCTGGGACTATCACGAGCCAACCGGATCGAACGGCTTCGCGATCGCGCCGAAGAACACGGCGGATCACCACGCGATCCTCTGGATCAATCCGCACACGTCGTTCTACTTCCGCTCCGAGCTCCAGATGTCGAGCGACGAGGGTCTCGACGCCTACGGCGCGGTGACGTGGGGACAAATTTTTATCTACCAGGGCTTCAACCCGACCGCGGGGTGGATGCACACGTCGAGCGGCGTCGACAACATCGACGAGTTTCTCGAGACCGTGAACAAGGCGGGCAGCGGCTACACGTACCTGCACGGAGGAAAGCAGCTCCATTTCCTGTCCAACACGATCACTGTTCCGTACAAGACCGACAACGGCATGGCGAAGCGCACGTTCACGGCCTACTACACGCAGCACGGGCCGGTCGTGCGCAGTCAGGGCGACAAGTGGGTGACCACGAGCCTGATGAACAGCCCGATCAACGCGCTCATTCAGTCGTATAGCCGCACCAAGGCGAAGGATCTCGCCGCGTGGGAGAAGATCATGGAGTTGCACACCAACTCCTCGAACAACACGCTGTTCGCCGACAAGGAAGGCAACATCGCGTACTTCCACTCGAACTACATTCCGCGCCGCGACACGAGCTTCGATTGGACGAAGCCAGTCGACGGCAGCGACCCGCGTACCGACTATCGCGGTGTGCTCTCGCTCAACGAGACGCCGAATTCCATCAACCCGGCGAACGGGTTCGCGTTCAACGTCAACAACTGGCCGTGGTCGTCGTCCGGCCCGGACAGCCCGAAGCAGGCGAACTTCCCGAAGTACGTCGAGACGGGCCGCGAAGAATCGCCGCGCGGCTACCACGCGCTCCGCGTGCTCGAGAACAAGCACGACTTCACGCGCGCGTCGGTGATCGCGGCGGCGTTCGACAGCTACCTGCCGTACTTCGCGACGACGATTCCCGCGCTGCTCAAAGCCTACGACGCGCTGCCGTCGGGCGACTCGCTCAAGTCGAATGTCGCCGACCAGATCGCGATGTTGCGCAATTGGGATTACCGGTGGTCCGCGAGCTCGATCCCAACATCGCTCGCGGTGTTCTGGGGTGAAGAAGCCGAGCGCCGTGTCGGCGGCCGGGGGCGCGGGCGCGGCGGCGCGCGCGGAAAGTATCTGAGCGCCGAGGACTACATCGCGTCCGGCACCGCACCGGCGCAGGATCTGGTTGGCGCGCTCGCCACCGCCTCGGCTCGGCTCACGTCGGACTTCGGCACGTGGAAGACGCCGTGGGGCGACATCAATCGCTTCCAGCGCCTCGATGATGATATTGAAAATCACTTCGACGACAGCAAGCCGAGCATGCCCGTGCCGTTCACGTCGTCGCGCTGGGGCTCGCTCGCATCGTTCGGCGCGCGCCCGTACTCGAATACCAAGAAGTGGTACGGCACGAGCGGCAACAGCTTCCTCGCCGTCGTGGAGTTCGGCGATAGCGTCCATGCGCGCGCGGTGACCGCCGGCGGCGAGAGCGGCCATCCCGACTCGAGGCACTTCCAGGACGAAGCGTCGCGCTACGCGTCGGGCGATCTGCGGGAGGTGTACTTCTATCCGTCGCAGCTCATGGGGCACACGGAGCGGACGTACCACCCCGGGAAGTGACCGGCGCGCCAATGTAGTTCATGCACTCGCTCGCGCGGCTCTACATCAAGACGGCGATCATCTTCCTGATGCTCGGGTTGGGCATCGGGGGATGGGCGCTCGTCGTGCGCGAGCTCGGCGGCGGCTACCCGAGCGTGTACGTCATCAGCGCGCACACGCACGCGATCCTCGTCGGCTTCGTGATGCTCATGATCCTGGGCGTCGCGCTGTGGATGTTCCCGCGTCCGGCCGGCGAGGACCAGCGGTACTCGCCGGCGCTCGCCATCGTGGCGTACTGGCTGATCACGATCGGGACCGCGGCCCGCATGACGGGTGAGCTGGCGCGCACCGCGAGCGGCGCGGCGTGGCTCCGCTGGAGCATCGTCGTATCAGGGTTGCTCCAGATCGCGGGCCTCGCGGTGTTCTTCTACACGATGTGGTCGCGCATCCGTCCCGCCGGAAGCCGCGCGCGCGAGAAGGCCGGCGAGCGCTTTTAGCGTTCTTTAATCGGCGCGCATGCGCGGCGCGTCGCCGCACAGCGCGCGGGTCGCCGCCACGGCCTCGCTCCGCTCGAGCAGCGTCGCCGCGGCCGCCGGTGCGCGCTCGTGCGCGAGGGCGGTGAGCCGCGCGAGGTACTCCATCATCTCGCGGCTCGAGAGTCCGTGGACGCCGTCGCGCCAGAGCGTGACGGCCCGCCACGCGCCGCGCCACGTCCGCTGCGACAGGATCTTCACCTGCTCGTGCTCGTCGAGCACGAGCACGCCGTGCAGGCGTTCGATGGCCGGCGTGCGCGCCGCGGCGAGGTGTGCGTCGACGAGCGACCAATGCTCGATGCGTCCCTGGCGCATCGGCAGGTTCTGCGGCGGAATGGACGCCAGCTCGAGCACGTGACGCATCGTCACGATGCCCGACGCGAGCGCGGCGATTCTCGTCTCTTCGACCGCGGTCAACTCGACCGCGTATCGGTTGATTTCCCGACAGCGTTCGACGAGGTCGGCGAGCGCTTTGGGCGTGGGCACGTAAATGGATTCCTGCATCAACGGATGGCGGCGGCAGCACTGTCGAAGCGAACACGGCGGACCGCCGCGCTCGACCTCCTCATTCTCGATATACACGGAAACGCGCGATCGGTCCCGTGCGCTCGTGAATCCGTGCACAGAAGCGACGCGCCGCGGGTGGTGCAGTGCGGTGGATCACGACAGAAGAGAGTGGAGAGGGGAGAGTGGAGAGTAGATATCGGTGGTCTCCGCTCTCCGCTCTCCCCTCTCCACGCTCCACTCTCGCGTTATCCGTCTATCCGCTCCGCCGGCCTCACGCTGAACGTCTGCGTGTAGCTCTTTCCGTTCGCGGTGAGCTTCGCCGTGAAGGTGCCGCTCAGCATCGTCGTGCCGCCGCGTCCGCGGCCACGTCCGCCGCCGCCGGCCACCGGCGTCCACACCACGCGGTGCATGCCCGCCGTTGCGGCGAGCGGCTCCGGTGTCGTTTGCCAGAGTGGCGAGACGTTCGGAATGCCGCCGCCGCGGCCGCCGCGCCCACCGGCGCCGCCTCGTCCCCCGCCGCCGCGGCCGCCGAACCCGGGCTGCTGCTGCGCGTTGGGATCGCTCGAGAACGTGCGCAGCACCGCGCCGCTCGCGTCGAGAATCTCGACGGTCACCGGCGAGGACGCGTTGTTTCGCAAGTAATAATCGATGTACGCGCCGTCCGGCGGATTCGAGGCCTGCGGCTCGTCCTTCTGCAGCGGCGTTCCGTTGTCGCCGCCCTGCACGTAGGTGAGCGTGTCCGCGGGCTTGAAGAGCACCGCGTCCTCGTTCGCCATCGCCGGCGTGATCTGCCGCAGCGCGCTGATGTCGTCCACCACCCAGAAGCCGCGGCCGTGCGTCGCCACGATGAGATCGTTCCCGTAGATCTCGAAGTCGCGCATCGACGTCGTCGGCAGGTTGAGCTGCAGCGGCTCCCAGTGATCGCCGTCATCCAACGACATGAACACGCCGCGCTCCGTTCCGGCGAAGAGCAGTCCCTGGCGCGCGGGATCCTCGCGGACCACGTGCACGTACACGCCGGCCGGCAGGCCGTTCGTGATCCGCTGCCAGCTCTTGCCCATGTCGCGCGTGCGATAGATGTACGGATCGAAGTCCTGGAGCTGGTGGCGGTCGACGCTCGCGTACGCGGTGTTGAAGTCGAAGTGCGACGCGTCGATCGTCGTCACGCGGCTCCACGACGTCACCGCGCTCGGCGTCACGTTCTGCCAGCTCTTGCCGTCGTTCGTCGTGAGTTGAATCAGGCCGTCGTCCGTCCCGATCCAGATCATCGGCACGAGCAGCGGCGATGGCGCCACGGTGTAGATCACGCCGCGCTTGGCGTTGCGGTCCGTGTCGTCGGCGGCCGCGGCGTCGAGCGTCGCCGGCACGCCCGGATCCGGCCGCGTGAGATCCGCCGAGATCTTCTTCCACGTGCGCGCGCCGTCGGTGCTCTTATACAAATACTGACTCGCATAATATAAAGAGCGCGGATCGGCCTTGGAGAGCACGAGCGGCTGGGTCCAGTCGGCCCGGTCGTCGCCCTGCGTGACGGGACTCGTGGTGCCCGGCATCGGCGCGTTCGCGCCGAGGTCGAACCGCTGTCCCGTGCCGCCGAAAATGACGCCCGGATGCAGCGGGTCGCCGGCCGTCATGCCGCTCTCGCCGCCGGCCCCGATCGGCTCCCAGTCGCGCATCGAGATCTCGGCGAACTTCCCGCGCGAGCGCACGGCGACCGCGCCGGAATCCTGCTGCGCCCCCGTCACCCAGTAGGGTGACCGATAGTCGACCGACACGTGATAGATCTGTGCGGTGGGCTGGTTGAGCCACGAGCTCCACGTGACCTGCCTCGGATCGTCGGCGCGCGCGTTGCGCGTGATGATCGTTCCCTGATCGCTCGCCACGATCATCGTGTTCGGATCGTCGGCCGAGATCCATGGCTGATGGTAGTCGTCGCCGCCCGGAGAGCCGCGCAGGGCGACCCACGAATGGCCGCCGTCGCTCGAGCGCGACACCGCGACGTTCGACACGTACACGCGATTCGCGTCGTGCGGATCGACGACGATGTGCTCGAAGTACCAGCCGCGCCCCCAGAGCGCCTGGTCCGCCGACGTCTTCGTCCACGAGGCACCGCCGTCGTCCGAGCGGAAGAATCCGCCTTGATCGGGCAGCGCATCGACGACTGCGTACAGGCGTTTCGGGTCGCTCGCCGCCACCGCGATGCCCGTCTTCCCGATGTCCTTCGCGGGCAGGCCGTTGGTGAGCGGCTTCCAGGTATTGCCGCCGTCCGTCGACTTGTAAATGCCCCCGCCCGGTCCGTTGGAGGGGCGGTACGTGTACCAGGGCGGCCGCCGCGTGTTCCACAATCCCGCGTAGACCACGTTCGAGTTCGTCGGATCGATCACGACCTCGACGGCGCCGATATTCTCGTCCTTATATAAGACTTTCTGCCACGTCTTGCCGCCGTCGCGCGAGCGGAACACGCCTCGCTCCGCGTTCGGCGCGTAGAGGTGTCCGATCGCCGCGACGAACACCACGTTCGGGTTGCGTGGATCGACCGCGATCTTGCCGATGTGCTGCGTCTCGTCGAGGCCGACGTGCGTCCAGCTCTTTCCGCCGTCGGTCGTCTTGTACACGCCGTTGCCGTAGCCCATCGAATCGCGCAGCGTCGACTCGCCCGTGCCGACGTACACGGTGTCGGGCGCCGACGGCGCGACGCAGAGCGCGCCGATCGACGCGACCGGCTGCGAGTCGAAGACGGGGAACCACACGCGGCCGCCGTCGATCGTCTTCCAGACCCCGCCGTTCACCGAGCCGAAGTAGAACTCTTCCGGCCGGCCGTGCACGCCGCAGACGGCGTCCGTGCGGCCGCCGCGGAACGGGCCGAGCATACGCCAGCGGAAGCCGGAGTAGAGATCGGCCATCGCGGCGTGTGCCGGCGGCTGTCCAACGCTCGTGGGCAGGGGAGCGGCGAGCGCGGCGCCCGGCGTGCTCACCCAGTGGCGGCCGAGCGTGGGACCGAACACGGCCAGTGCGCCGCCGAGCTGTCCAGCGCGAAGGAAGAAGTTGCGTCGCGAGACGGCCGCCGCATCGGCGGCCGAGTCCGCGGAAGCCGGTGCGGAGTTGGAAGGTTCTGCAGATTCTGCGGGCGGCGGGAGACGATGCGCCACGGGAGCTCCTGGTGAAGGCGGGGAAGACCTGTCGAACCGTATTCGAATACCAGGAACGGCACGGTCGTGTCAAGCGCGATGACGACCGGTGCAGCTCTTGCCGTTCTAGGCGGGAGACGCCTTCAGGATGGCTGTATGGGCTCTATTCGCTCTCTCGCCAAGCACCTCGAGCTCGTCACGCTCGGCACGGTCATGGCTCTTCTAGCGCCGAACGCCATCGCGGCGGCGCAGACGCTCACGCACACCGCCGGCGGTTCGCTCGAGATCGGTCTCTCGGTGCCCGAGCTCACGCCGAGCAACCTGCGACTGCTCCGCGGGATGAACGATCGAAGCATCCTCCAGCACATGCGCGTAATCGACTCGCTCGGGTCGGCGATCGCGCAGCTTGCCGAGAGCCGCGCGCAGAACGCCGGCGTGCGGCGCTATGCCGGCCAGCTCGTCGCCGATCATCTGCGGAGCTTGATGGTCGGCGATTCCATCGTGAGGACGTCGAATGTCGTGTTCGATCAGCCCCGGCGTGACTCGGCCGGCCCGCTCGTGAGGATCGACATCGATCAGGCCACCGGCGACACGATCAGCATGTCGCTGTTTCACACCCTCGACTCGCTGCGCGCGATTCCCGCCGGCCGGCGATTCGACCGCACGTTCGTGGCGACGGAGATCCAGATGCATCAGCACGCGCTCGCCGAGTTCCGAGAGCTCCAGCACGTCGCGCGCAAGGGGCCTGTGCTCGCGCACCTCTCTGCCGAGATACCGGTGATTCAACAGCACCTCATCGCCGCGCAAGAGCTCGCGTCGACGCTCGGACCGTAATCGGGTCAGCTCGAGAGCTCGCGGTACCAGGCCTCGAACGCGCGCTGATAGAACTGTTTGCTGAACATCGTCCAATCGCCGAGCGACGCGGGCAGCGTGAACTGCGCGCCAGCGTCTGCGGCGCTCGTCCCGGCGGCGTGGGCACGACGCGCGGCCTGTTCCACGTCATCGAGCATCGCGACATACCGGTCGTACTCGGCCGGCGTGCCGATCGCGCCATGGCCGGGGATGTAGATCGTGTCGCGCGTACGGCGCAGCGCGCGCACCGACGTCGCGAGCTTGGTCGGGATCGCGTCGACGAAATTGGGGAACATCGCGTTCCAGAACAGATCACCGCAAAAGACGATGCTCGGGTCGTCGAGCTCGATCGAGACGTCGCTTTCCGTGTGACCAATGCGTGGAATGATCCGCACGCTGCGACCACCGAGATCCATCGTCGTCGGCTCGGTGGGCGAGAGGAGCGTCACACCCGCCATCGCCGAGCTGCGCGCGTCGTCCGCCGGCTTGTTGCGCTCGACGACGAGATCACGCGTTCGCGCCGTCGAGCGCAGTTCCGGATGCCGTCCGTCGGTGAGATAGCCGGCGATCCCGTTCGCGTGATCGGAGTGATAGTGCGTCAGCACCACGTGCGTCGGCCAGCGGCCGGTGAGCTCGTGCGCTTTGTTCGCGAGCCACTGCGCGCCTTTGGGATCGTTGAAGCCTTCGATCGCGAGCACGGCGTCCTTGCCGACGATGATGCCGCCGTTGGAGAGCGTCGTGCGATCGCCCGTGAGTGGAGTCGAGATGAGCGCCCAGATCCCGTCGGCAACGCGCTCCAGGTTGCCGAACGGCTCCCGTGCGATGACCGCCCCGTACGGTCGCGTTGCCCACGTGGCGCGGAGTACGGCGGGCATCGCGGCTGATGCGAGCGCGAGGTGTGCGGCGCACGATCCGGATTGCTGAAGAAATTCGCGGCGGCTGAGAGGCATGACGGTAGGCTCGAGAGTGTGCACGTGATTCTGGCGCGAAACGGCGGCCCGAGCAACGGCACGCCGTGTTTCCGTGATGAATCGGCGTGAGGCTTGCGGCGTTCGTCGACGTTCACTCCGGAGGCGACATGATACGAATGACAGTGCTCGTGTGCGCCGCGGCCGTCGCCGCGGTTGGCTGCTCGCAGACGCCGAGCGTGGAGGCGGGTGGCGCGATCGCGCCCGCGACGCCCTCGAACGGAACGTACATCCCGGTCGGGACCACGCTCGACGCCCGGCTCAACCAGTCGCTCGCCGCGAACGCGCGCGAAGGCGACCAGTTCACGGCCACGCTCGCGAATCCAGTCGTCGCGCAAGATGGTGAGACGGCGATTCCCGCGGGCGCGATCCTCTCTGGCCACGTGACGGGCGCGCACGCGGGATCGCTTGGCGAGCAATCTGTAATACGACTCGACTTCGACAATCTCGCGTTCAATGGACGCAGCTACCCCTTCGAGGGCTCCGTCGCATCGGTCGACGTCCGCAACAAGCCGATGAGCGCGAGCAGCTCGACCGTTCGAGGCGCCGTGACGGGTGCGGCCGCCGGTGCCGTGCTCGGCGCCGTGATCAGCGGCGGCGATCTGAGCAAGATCATCACCGGCGGCCTGCTCGGCGCGGCGGCCGGCACCGTGATCTCACTCGGCACGAGCGGCGGATCGGATGCGGCGCTCCCGGCCGGCTCGACGTTGGAGGTGCGCGCATCGCAGCCGGTTCAGCTGCGCTGATCGCGTCGTTTGGTTGACGGCGAAAAAAAGCGCCCTGAGCCGATTTGGCTCGGGGCGCTTTTCCGTCGCGCGGCGCGGCGTTACTTGACTTCGAACTCCTTCACCATGCCGTGGTCCACGTGCGGCTTGCCATCCTTCATGTCCGGGACGAAGCAGAGGAGCGCGTAGTGGCCCGGTGTGAAATTGATCATCGCGTACGCGGGCGAGACGCCTGGCACGAGCGCGTCGACGCCACCCAGGGCGTCGCCCGGCGGCGGCCCGTTCGGCGCGTTCATCCATGCCGCGAGATCCTTGAGCGTCTTCCCCGGCGCGAGGCGGACGATCTCCATCTCGTGCGGCTGTGGCCCGGCGTCCTGCACCTTGATGGTGTGCTTGCCGGCGGTGAGATCGCCCTGCACGTCGAACTTGTAGTCAGAGAGCGTCACCGTGGCATCGGCGGTCGGCTCTTCGGCCGGTGCTGCCTTCCCGGCGACGACCGTGAGCGGACGGATCATTCCCTTGGCGAAGTGCGGGACGTGGTCCGGAATGTCGACCATGCACATGACCACGTAGTTGCCCGGGCGGAGATCCACGGTCGCGTCAGACTCCGTGCCCGGACTCGGTGCGTTCGGACCGCCGACGAATACCGCCCAGCGCGGCGGCGGACCGGGATTCTTGAGCGCAGCGCCGAGGTCCTGCGCCGTCTTGCCGCTGTCGAGGCGGACGAGCTGCACGTGATGCAGGTTCGGTCCGTCATTCACGAGGTGAAACTGCGTCCAGCCGGCGGTGACGGTGTCGGGCGCGTCGAACGCGAAATCCTTCGCATGCACCACCGCGACGTGCGTGGTCGGATCGAAGCTCGCCGCCGATGCGGCCGATGAGGCCGATGAGGCCGAGCCGGGCGTGCCGGCCTGCGCCACCTTCGATGAATCAGTTTTCGCCGCTTCCTGTTGGCTGCACGCGCTCAACAGCGCGGCCACCGCAATGAGAGTGATCGCTCGTTGCATGTCTCCTCGAAATCGATGGGGTACCAGATGGGATCCAGCGCGATCATCCTGCACGCGGGACGCAGCGTTGTCAATATTTACGAATGATGATGGCTGCGCCGGCGGCCGTGCTCAGGGTTTCATCGGCGCGCCGGTCCCCTGGCGGCCCGCCCATCGCGAGAGATAATCCCACTCGACCTGACTGATGAGTCGGGCACTCTGCGCGTTGTAGGCGGCGCCGTGATGCCCCGGCGGATAGATGCGCTCCTCGATGTCCTTGCCCGCGTTGGTGAACGCCGTGAAGAGCTGCATCGTGTTCGCCGGATGCACGTTGTCGTCCATCATCGAGTGGATCATGAGCAGCTTGCCGGCGAGCTTGGGCGCGTTCACCACGACCGAGCTCGACTCGTATCCCGACTCGTTGTCGCCGAGCGTGGACATGTAGCGTTCGGTGTAGATCGTGTCGTAGAGCCGCCAGTCGGCGACGCCCGAGTTCGCGATGCCGAGCCCGAAGACGTCGGGATACATCTCCATCGAGTACATCGTGCTGTAGCCGCCGTAGCTGGTCCCCATGATCGCGACGTGCGAGCCGTCCACATACGGCAGCGTCTCGAGATACTTCGCCGCCGCGGCGAAGTCCGCCGACTCGTATTTGCCGAGCTGCTTGTATACGACTTTCATGAAGTCGCGGCCGTAGTTGTTCGTGCCGCGATTGTTCACGTTCACCACGATGTAGCCGTTCTGCGACAGCCACTGGTCCCATCCTGACGCGTCGAACTGATCGTACACGCCCTGCGATCCGGGGCCGCCGTAGATCGTGAACACGACGGGGTATTTCTTCGCCGGATCGAACGGCGTCGGCTTGACCATCGAGGCGTCGATCTTGACGCCGTCGCTGGTCGTGAACGTGAACGTCTCGAGCGGCGTGTAGGCGTGGGCCGCGAGATACTGCGTCGTCGCCGCGTTGGACTCGAGCGTCCGCAGCTTTCCGCCCGCGACCGACCAGAGCTCGACCTGCCGCGGCTGGGTCGTCGACGACCACGAGTCGATGAAGTACTTCGCGTTCGGCGACATGTTGATCGCGTGGCGGCCCGCGGTGGTCGTGATCCGCTCGAGCCCCGTGCCGTCGAAGTTCACCTGCCAGAGCTGCCGCTGGAGCGGCGACGGATTCGTGCCCGTGAAGTAGATGACGTGCTTCGCCGCGTCCGTGCCCTCGATCCGCGTCACGCTCCAATGCCCGTGCGTCACCTGCTGAACGAGCTTTCCTGAATAATCAAACCGGTAAATATGCTGGTACCCGTCGCGATCCGAGAGCCAGAAGAACTCGCGCGACTTCTGCGGGAACGACATGAGATCCTGCACGCCGGCGTAGAAGTCGTAGACGTCGATCCACGTCTTGGACGAGTCCTCCATGACCTGCCGCGAGCCGCCGGTGGTGACGTCGAAGAACACGAGCTTGAGGTCGTTCTGCTTGCGGTTGAGAACGAGCATCGCCAGCGTGTCCGGCTCGGCGGTCCAGTAGATGCGCGGGATGTAGTACTCGCCCGTCACGTGCGGATCGAGCCACACGATCTTGCCGCTCTTCACGTCGGTGACGCCGATCTTCGCCGTGGGATTCGTGTCGCCCGGCTGCGGAATGCGAATCTGCTCCCAGTCCGGGTGGCGGCCGCTGAAGTCCGTGAGCTGCACCACCGGCTCCTTGGACTCGTCGATCTTCCAGAAGGCGATGTGGCGGCTGTCGGGCGACCAGTTCCACGCCTGCGGCAGCCCGAACTCCTCTTCGTACACCCAGTCAAAGTGGCCGTTGAAGACGTGCTCGGTCGCGTCGTTCGTCAGCCGGCGCTCCTGGTGCGTGCCCAGGTCGACCACGTACATGTCGCCGCCGCGCTCCTCGCCGAGCATCGATCCGTCGGGCGAGAGCTCCGCCGTCCGCGCGCCCTTGCCGCCGAGCACGAGTTGCCGGTTCGTTAATGAGTAGATGTAGAAGTCCGACGTCCCGGAGCGCCGGTAGATCGGCTGGAAGTTCGTCTGGAAGATGATGTTCTTGAAATCGCGCGCCCACTGAAAGCCTTCGTACTTGAACGGATTGGTCGTTCCGGGGAACGTGAGCCCGGTGCCGGAGAAGAGAAGCGTGTCGCGTCCCGTCGCCGGATCGTACGCGCGGATCTCCGAGCCCTGCGCGGTCGTCGTGATGAACGAGAAGCGATTGCCACCCTCGATCCATTCCACGTTCTGAGGCCCCGAGCGGCCATTGAGGTTGAAGAGGCTCGATTGCAGCGCTTCGGTGAGGCTCGCGTAGCGCTGCTTCTGGGCGTTGGCGCGCAGCGGGGCGACGGCGAGCGCGCCAATCGCGGCAAGAAGGACGAATCGTGAGTTCATGGGCGTCGGTCGGCTGGGACGATGATTCTGGCAATGTCGTTGCTGACGAGAACCGAGGTCACCGCGTGAATATAGGCGAGCGTCACCGGCGCCAGCCTTGGCCGCCCTCTCAGGTGATGCGCATGGAGGATCGCACGACCGTCCATGTGCCGCCCACGCGCCGCGTCCCCGGCGACGTTCATCTCGGTGACCGTGATCGCCAATCCATGTGGACCTCGCGCGGCGGAGTCGACCGGCACTCGAGAACACCATGGAATGGCCGATGTCGAATCGATCGGCAGTCCGAGCATCGCTGCGAGGGCGCGTTGCGCCTCGGCCGGCGACGGCGATGCGTGCCAACATGCGGCTGCCATTGAGATGGCGACCACGCCCAAGAATCCGCGCAGGTGGCCGCGGCACCGTCGGTTCACCGCCACGCGAACGCCTCCCCGCGATCGTCCGGTGATCCCTTGCCCGCACCCGCGCCGCGAGCGAAAATCGAGGCGAATATGCGTCAGCGGCTACCCGCCGCCCACACATCCCCCCTCCCGCTATGCGCTCTCTACGACACTTCGCCGCCGCCGCGACTCTCCTCAGCGTGCTCGCGTCGCCCGCACTGCTCGCCGCCCAGCGCGGCGGCCGCGGAGGCGGTGGTGACTCCACCGCGCGCGGCCTGCCGCTCACACCCTCGCACCCGCTCCGGTTCACCACCGACGAAGGCACCTGGCTCTCGCTCGACGTCTCGCCCGACGGCCGGTCGATCGTGTTCGAGCTGCTCGGCGACCTCTACACGCTCCCCATCGAGGGCGGCAAGGCCACGCGCATCACGAGCGGTCAGGCCTTCGACGCGCAGCCGCACTATTCGCCCGACGGCAATTCGATCACGTTCATCAGCGACCGGTCGGGGTCGAACAACGTGTGGATCGCGAATGCCGACGGCTCGCATCCGCGCGCGCTGACGCACGACAACAACAACTCGCAGTTCCAGTCGCCGACGTACACGCCCGACGGCAAGTACGTCATCGCGTCGCGCGGCAACGACATGTACATGTACTACGCCGACGGCAGCGGCAACGGCATGCGGCTCACGGGCAGCGACTCCACCGCCGGTCGTGGCGCCGCGGCGGGCGGCGGCCGCGGCGGCGCGGCGCCGAACGTCTTCCTCGGCGCGGCCGTGAGCAAGGATGGCCGTTACATCTACATGGCCATGCGCAACAGCCAGGGCGGGGGATACAACCAGACCGCGCTCGGCTGGCAGATCGGCGTTCTCGATCGCGAGACGGGGCACGTCTTCACGAAGACGAACGCCGTTGGCAGCGGCATGCGGCCAGAGCTGAGCCCGGACGGCAAGTGGCTCGCCTTCGCGACGCGCAACAACGCCGACGAATCGCTGATGCTCGAGGACCTCGCCACCGGCGATGAGCGTTTGCTCTTGCCAAAAGTGCAACGGGACGATCAGGAGTCGCGCCCCAACCGGGACGTCTTCCCGACCTACGCCTTCACGCCGGACAGCAAGTCGATCATCATCGGGCACCACGGCCACTTCTGGCGCGCCGACGTGGCCACGGGCCACGAGACGATGATCCCGTTCACCGCCGACGTCGATCTGATGATCGCCGGTCCGGCGCACGTCGAGTATCCGTACAGCGACAGCACGCTCACGGTGCGCCAGATCCGCGACCTCGCGCCGTCGCCCGACAACAAGCGCCTCGCGTTCGTGGCGCTCGATCGGCTCTGGGTGATGGATCTGCCGGGCGGCGCGCCGCACCGACTCGTCCCCTCGGAGAAGGTCGGCGAGTTCCAGCCGGCTTGGTCGCCCGACGGGCAGTACATCGCGTACGTCACCTGGAACGACATCGACGGGGGAACCGTTTCGCGTGTTCGGAGCGACGGCTCCGGAACCGCGCAGCGTCTGAGCAGCGCGCCGGCGTTCTACGGGAAGCCCGCGTTTTCGCTCGACGGACGCCGCATCGTCGTCGGCCGCGGTCCGCGCAACATGCGCACCGACCTCGACGAGTTGGAGCGTCCGCCGCAGCAGGCCGTCGGCGTCGAGCTCGTGTGGCTGCCGAGCAGCGGCGGCGCCGAGACGGTGATCTCGCCGATCGCCAACTTCGGCCGCCCGCACTTTGTCGCATCGGACACGAGCCACATCTATTTCTCGGAAGGTTCGTCGCTGGTCTCCATGCGTTGGGACGGCACCGATCAGAAGACGCTGCTTCGCACGGCAGGCGCCGGCAGCCGCGGCGGCGGTGGCGGTGGCGGCGAGATGACGTTGTCTCCCGACGGCCAGAAAGTGCTCGTGCAGGCCGGCGTGAAGCCGTACGTCATCGAGTCCGTGCCCGTCACCGGCAACGTGCCGACGATCAACACGGCGAACCCCGCGCAGTCTGAAGTCCCGGTTCGCCAGCTCACGCGCATCGGCGGCGAGTTCGCGACCTGGTCGCGCGACTCCAAGACCATCTACTACGCCCTCGGCCATTCACTCTTCACGTACGACATGGCGGCTGCGAGCACGGCGGTCCGCGATTCGATCGCTCGGGTCGAGGCGCGTGCCGACTCCGCCGGCGCGGGCGGCGGGGCAGCGGGCGGGCGTGGCGGCCGTGGTGGCGCCGCGGCGCCGCCGATCTACGAGGCGGCCCGCCACGACGTCGTCATCACCGTCGCGAAAGACCGGCCCCACGGGGTCGTCGCGCTGCGCGGCGCGCGGATCCTCACCATGAAAGACCACGAGATCATTCCCAAGGGCGACATCGTGATCCGCGACAACCGCATCGTCGCCGTCGGGCCGCAGGGGAAGGTGAGCATCCCGTCGGGCGCCAAGGTGATCGACGTCTCCGGCAAGACGATCATGCCCGGCTACGTCGACATTCACGCGCACATCTGGCCGGCGTTCGAGATCCATCGCTCGCAGCCGTTCGAGTACCTCGTCAATCTGGCGTACGGGGTGACGACGACGCGCGACCCGCAGACGTCGACCACGGACGTGCTCTCGTACTCGGACATGGTCGAGACGGGCGGCTTCATTGGACCGCGCATCTACGCGACCGGCCCCGGCGTCTTCTCCGCCGAGAACATTCGCACGCTCGACGACGCGCGAAACGTGCTGAAACGCTACTCTGAGTTCTATAATACCGAAACGATCAAGCAGTATATGACCGGCGACCGACGCGTGCGCCAGCTCCTGGTCGAGGCCGCGCGCGAGCAGCACCTCATGCCGACGCTCGAGGGCGGCCTCGACTTCAAGAAGAACCTCACCGAAGCCATGGACGGCTACGCCGGGAGCGAGCACACGCTGCCGATCGCGCCGCTCTACAAGGACGTCGTCCAGCTCTACGCCAACTCCGGCACCACGTGGACGCCCACGCTCATCGTGCAGTACGGCGGCCCATGGGGCGAGAATTACTGGTACGAGCACTCGGACGTGATCGACGATCCCAAGCTCAACCGCTTCACGCCGCGCGACGTCGTCGAGCGCAAGGCGCTCCGGCGGCCGGGCTGGTGGGCGCCGTCGCAGTGGTCGACCGCGCTGTTCGCCGAGCAGGCCGCCAAGGTCGAAGCCGCGGGCGGCCACGTTGGCTTCGGCAGCCACGGCCAGCTGCAGGGGTTGGGCGCGCAGTGGGAGATCTGGAACATCGCCATGGGCGGCATGCCGCGGTACGACGTGCTCCGCGTCGCGACCATCAACGGCGCCTACGCGATCGGCCACGAGAAGGACCTCGGCTCGCTCGAGGCGGGCAAGCTCGCCGACCTCCAGGTGCTCGACAAGAATCCCCTCGACGACATCAAGAACACGAACACGATCAAGTACGTGATGAAGAACGGCCGCCTGTACGACGCCAACACCATGGACGAAGTCTGGCCGCGGCAGCAGCAGGTCGCGCGCTTGTGGTGGTGGCCCGAGACCAATCGGGCGGGCGGTCAGGACAAGTAAATTCCACGATGCGCACTGCTCTCTACGTAGCGCTCGGCGCGGCCATCGGCGGCGTCGGGCGCTACTTCTTGACGATCTTCATCCAGGCGCGCGCCGGGCTGGAATTCCCGCTCGGCACGCTCCTGATCAACATCACCGGCAGCTTCCTGCTCGGCTTCATCGCGCGGCTTGCCGTCGACTCGGCGGCGGTGACACCGGAGCTCCGTGGATTTCTCACGACCGGACTCTGCGGCGGCTACACCACGTTCTCGACGTTCAGCTACGACACCGCGACCGAGATTCAACGCGCCGAGTACGGCCGTGCGGCGCTGAACGTCACCGGCAACGTCGGACTGTCGCTGATCGGCACGTTCCTCGGCTTCGCGGCCGCGAACGCCATTCTCGCCGCGCGCGCCGGCGTCTAGCGCAGGAGACCACATGCACGGGTTCAAGGGCGAGCGGGTGCTCATGCGCATCCATATCGGCGAGGCCGACAAGCACAACGGCAATCCGCTCTATCAGGAAATTGTGAAGCTCCTCCGCGAGCGGCACTTCGCCGGGGCGACCGTGTTTCGCGGCATCATGGGCTTCGGCGCCAGCTCGCGCATCCACACCGACCGGTTTCTCGAGCTCTCGACCGACTTGCCGATCGTCGTCGAGTGCATCGACACCGAAGAGAAGATCGAGACGATCCTTCCGGCGCTCGAGGAGATGATCGGCGGCGGCCTGATCACGCTCGAGCGCGCGCGAGTGATCATGTATCGCGCCGATCTGCCGCCGGAGCAGCGCACGGATAGTTGGCCGATCGACCGCGGCGCGACGTAACGAGCCGCCGACTATCCCTTCGGAACCAGATCGCAGTACATGAACCGCTCGTCGCGAAGGACTTTCTCGCCGACGTCGTACGCGATGCGCTGCGACCATCCAGGGCCGTAGGACACGAACGTGTGAAACTCGCCGCGTTCGCCGCACGGATCCGCGCTCGTCGGCAGGGCGTCGAGGAAATCGTGATCGAACGTCGCGCCGGCGAATCCGCCGTCGATCTGCGTCGTGTCGACGCAGACGAGCCGGGCCTCGAATCCGCGGCCCACGAAATCGCGCGCCAAGCGTTCCGTCGGCTCACCCCAGAGTGGAAAGAGTCCCTCGAATCCGAGCGGCGTGATCCGTTCCTCGCGGTAGCGCCGGACGTCCTCGAGGAAGAGATCTCCGTACGCGACGCGCCGCACGCCGGGGTATCGCGCGCGAAGGTCGGCGAGCGCGCCGGCGACCGCGGCGTCGTACGCCTCGTTCGAGCACTGCGGCTGCAGCACGATCTCGTGCAGCGGAAGACGGAGCGACTCCGCCTGCGCGCGCAGCAGCGCGCGGCGCACGCCGTGGATGCTGACGCGATCGTACGCATGGGTGACCGACGTGAGCAGCGCGACGACGTCGATCGCCGGATCGGCGCGCAGGGCGGCGAGCGCGAGGGCGCTGTCCTTGCCGCCGCTCCAACTGAGAACGATGGGTTCGCGAGACATGTGACGGTGAACATAGCCGCCGGCCGAGGCCGCCGTCGAGCTAATAATTCTCGCGCCCTCGGCCGCTGACGCGCGCCGCGATTCTTGCCCGCGAATCCCGGTGCGATTAAGATTCAGTCTGTACTGAACGATCTGAATGGAGTAGCGGATGGACCGCGCGCACCGCGCTTTTCTCGACAAGATGGGACACGCCGCCGAAGCCGACGGCATGTCGCCGATCGCCTCACGGCTGTTCGCACTGCTCCTCTTGACCGAGGAGCCCCGCTCGCTCGACGACCTCGCCCAGGAGCTCGGCGTGAGCAAGGCGAGCGTCAGCACCGACGCGCGGCGTCTCCTCGACAAAGGCGTCGTCGAGCGCGTCAGCCGCGCCCACGACCGCCATGATTACTACGAGCTCGCGCCGGACTTCTACGCGCAGCTCGTCCGCTCGCGCCTCGCGCGCTGGCGCAAGCTCCAGTCGCTCCTCCACGACGTGCACGCCGCATCCGGGCGCCTGTCGCCCACCGTGCGCGCCCGCATGGATGCGATCGACGAAATTCACGATTCCGTGATCGACGACATCGACGCCGCGCTCACCGCGTGGGAGCGGAAGGCACGCGCCCGCGCGCTGAAGAGCGGCGGCCGCCGGTCCGCATAGAGGCAGTAGAAGTGGCACAGCCTCTTCGTATCGAGCCGGCGCTCGACTCGAGCTCCGGGCCGCGCCTCGCGGCCGCCGAGTCGGATCGCGGCGATCCGCACAAGTACGTCATCGCGTTCGCGGTCGTGCTCGCGGCGCTCATGCAGGTCATCGACAGCTCGATCGTCAACGTCGCGCTGCCGGACATGATGGGCAACCTCGGCGCGAGCCTCGACGAGGTCGCGTGGGTCTCGACGGGGTACATCCTCGCGAGCGTGATCATCATCCCCCTCACGGGCTGGCTCGGCTCTTTCTTCGGGCGCAAGCGGTACTTCGTCGGCTCGATCATCATCTTCACGGCCTCGAGCTTCATGTGCGGTGCATCGCACTCGCTCGGCATGCTCGTGTTCTGGCGGATCGTGCAGGGCTTGGGTGGCGGCGCACTGATGACCGTATCGCAAGCGGTGCTGTTCGAGGCCTTCCCGCGCGAGGAAGCGGGGATGGCGATGGCGCTGTTCGGTCTCGGCGTCATGGTCGGTCCGACCATCGGACCCACGCTCGGCGGCTGGCTCACGGATAACTATGGCTGGCCGTGGATCTTCTACATCAACCTGCCGGTCGGCATTCTCGCGGCGGTCATGATCGCGAGCTATGTGCACGATCCGGATTATCAGAAGAAGCCGCCGTCGATCGACTATCAGGGCATCGCGCTGCTCGCGGTGAGCGTGGGCGCGATCCAGTACGTGCTCGAGCACGGCCAGCGTGAGGACTGGTTCGATTCGCGGTTGATCACGTGGCTCGCGGTGATCGGCGTCGCGGGCGGCATCGCGCTGCTCTGGCGCGAGCTCGAGGCGCGGCATCCGGTCATCGATTTCCGTGTCATGCGGCATCGGCAGATGTGGGTCGGCACGGTGCTCGGTGTGGTGATGGGCGTCGGGCTCTACGCCATGTCGTTCACGCTGCCGGTCTTCCTGCAGAACAACCTGCACATGACCGCCGAGCAGACTGGAATCACGATGCTGCCCGGCGCGATCGTCACGGCGATCTCGATGGCGGTGGTCGGGCGCCTCACCAACAAGATCGATCCGAGAATTCTCATCATGGCCGGCGCGTTGGTCTTCGCGTACGCGGCGTGGGAGCTCTCGCGGATCACGGGGCTGAGCGGCGCGAGCGATTTCTTCTGGCCGTTGATCTGGCGGGGCGCGGGACTCGGATTGATGTTCGTGCCGCTCACCACCGTGACGCTCGCCGAGCTTGCGCCGGTCGAGCTGCCGCAGGGGACCGGCTTGTACAACTTCTTCCGCCAGCTCGGCGGATCGTTCGGCATTGCCGGCATCGCGACGCTGATCGCGCGCTACACGACGCAGCTCCGCGGGCAACTTGGTGATCACCTTACCGCAGGCGACCCGACGACGATCGCGCGGGTGAACATGCTCACGAACGGAATGATGGCGCGCGGGGCCGACGCGTACACCGCGCACCAGCGCGCACTCGCGCTGCTCGACGCGCAGCTCTATGGACAGGCGAGCGTGTTGTCGTACAGCCGGATCTACGTCCTGAGCGCGTTGTTGATTCTGTGCCTGATCCCGCTGCTGCTGCTCGTCCGCGAGACCAAGGGCGCCGGCGGCGGCCACGCGATCATGGAGTAGGCGCCTCCGTCTCGGCGGACCGAATGCTACCGCGGAGGACGCGGGGAGCGCGGGGTGAACGGCGGGGTGAAGCCCGGGGCGGCGCAGCGAGGCTCGGTTCGACGCCAGAGCCAAACCAAAGATTGTTTTCCTCCGCGCCCCCCGCGCCCCCCACGGTAGAACAACGCGATAGAATGCCGAAGCAGAGTGATCGCGAGCGACGACCGATTCGCTAGATTGCGCGCAACGCTTCCGAGGCCGTCTCGTCGTGCGAATGTCGATCGCGTCTCTCGTGCCGCTCGTCTTCATCGCCGCGCAAGTGCGCGCGCAGGATTCCATCCCGCGCAAGCTGCCGCCGGTCGTCACCGTCACGCGCGACGTCGAGCGCTCGCCGCTCGATCTGCCATATGCGATCACGACGCTGCGACCGGACAGCGTGGCGCCGGGACAGACGCATACGAACGTGGACGAGACGCTCGCGCTGCTGCCGGGCGTCACCGTGGCCAATCGCACGAATCCATCGCAGGACACGCGCATCTCGATCCGGGGATTTGGCGCGCGATCGCAGTTTGGCGCGCGCAGCATCAAGATTCTCCGCGACGGCATGCCGCTCACGCTGCCCGATGGGCAGACGCCGGTCGACTACCTCGATCTCGAATCGGTCGGCAGCGTCGAGGTGATTCGCGGCGCGGCGTCGTCACTCTATGGCAACGCGTCAGGCGGAGTGATCGATCTTCGCTCCGCGCCGCCGCCCGAGGCGCCCTTTGCGGTGCAGGCGCGCTCCTGGGCCGGCAGCGGCGACATGCGCCGGTTCGTCGGCCTCTTTGGCGGCGCGAGCGGCTCGACCTCCTACGAGGGGAACATCGGACGCACGCAGAGCAGCGGCTACCGAGCGTTCTCCGAGCAGCGACTCACCAACGCATTCACGCGCGTCGCGACAACGTACGCCGGCACACACTTCGCGCTCCTCGGCATGGGACTCGACATGCCCGTCGCTGACAATCCTGGTGCGCTCACGCTCGCGCAGGTGGACAGTGCGCCGGAGCAGGCGGATCGCGCCTCGGTGCTCAAGCGTGCGCGCAAGGCGGTGCATCAGGTGCAAGTCGGCCTCGCGGCCGATCGGGCGATCGCCGACAACGGCGAGCTCGAGGCGCAGGTGTACGAGGGAACGCGTTCCCTCTACAACCCGCTCACGTTCGCCGTCGTCGGCGTGGGCCGGCATCAGGGCGGCGCGGGCGCACGCATCACGCTGCCGTTCGACCTCGGCACGATCGAGAACCGCGCGAGCCTCGGCGCCGACGCGCAGTGGGTGAACGACGCGCGGCGGAACTGGGCGAACTGCAACAACGTGGCGACCGCCAACGCGAGCTGCCCGAGCGTGGCGAACGAGGAAGGCGTGCTGCAGCTCGATCAGAACGAGCTCGTGTCGAGCCTCGGGCCGTATCTGCGCGACGAAGTCCGGCTTGGCCGAGCGCGCGCAACCGTCGGTGTGCGATCGGACGAGGTGCGCTTCCAGGTGAAGGATCATTTTCTGAGCGACGGGCGCGACGACTCGGGCTCGCGCACGCTCCGCGCCGTGAGTCCGATGATCGGTCTGTCGTACCGGCCGACGGCGCTGCACTCGTTCTACGCCAATGTCGGGTCGGCGTTCGAGACGCCGACCACCGTGGAGCTCGGAAATCAGGCCGACGGAAGCGCCGGACTCAATCGCGACCTCAAGCCACAGTATTCCACCTCGTACGAGACGGGCGCGAAGGGGCTCGTCCTGGATCGCGTGCAGTACGACGCGGCGATCTTCGACATCGAAGTGCGCGACGAGCTCATTCCATTCGAGATTCCGAATGGCAACGGCCGCACCTTTTATCGGAACGCGGGGCGCACGCGGCGCGCGGGCGCGGAGCTCGAGCTCGGGACGAGCGTGGGGCCGGTGTCGCTCGTCGGCTCATATGCATACTCGCATTTTCGTTTCCGCGATTTCGTGAACGACAACGTGCAGTACGCGGGCAATGCGATCCCCGGCATTCCCGAGCAGCAATTCCAGGGCGCGGCGACGTGGCATCTCGCGCGCGGCTTCGTCGTGGGCGAGCTGGCGGCGAAGAGCAAGGTGTGGGTGAACGACGCCAACCAGGCGGCCGCGCCGGGATACGCGATCGTGAACCTTCGCGCCGGTGCGACCGCGGCATTCGGCCGGCCGTGGCTCTCGCCGGTGCTGGGCGTTCAGAATCTCTTCGATCGCGCGTACGTCGGATCGGTCGCGATCAACGCGTCCGGCGCGACGCTCGCGGCAACGAAGTTCTACGAGCCGGCGCCGCGTCGCACGTGGTTCATCGGCCTGAGCGCGGCGACGAATCCCTGGTAGGCGGCGGCTCGGCGGTGATGTGCCACAGGCGCATCGACGGATCGATGCGCGTGACCTCGGGGTACGCGAGCAGCCACTCGTAGGCGTGGCCCACCCATTCGCCGGCAAGGTACGTCTCGCTCGCCGCGATCCATCCGGTGCGATGTTCGTGCAGCCCCAGCACCCGCGCGTTGGGTACGCCGGCCGCTGAAAGGTCAGCCGTGCCGAAGTACGCGACGAATACGCTGTCGTGTATGCCCCGCGCGACGAGCGTGTCGCGCAGGCGATAGAGACCCTGTCCCCAATCGAGATTGCTGTCGACCAGAACGTGCTCGGGATGATCGCCCGCGAGCAGGTTGAAGTACGGAAGGTAGTCCGGATACGCTCGGAGCGGAATCAGCACCGCCCACGCCGCGATCGCGACGACGACGGCGCGCTCCACGGCGCGATCGCGATGCCGCCACAGCTCCGCGGCCGCCTGCGCTCCGGTAATCGCGAGGAGCGGGTAGATCGGCAGGATCAAGCGAACGCCGAGATCGACGCGGACCGCCATGCTGACGGCGAGGATCGACGCCGCCGCGGCGATCGGCGCGGCCTGCTGCCAGCCATCGCCGCGCACGCGCCGCACCGCGACCGCGATTCCAAGAACCGTAATGAGCAAAAGAGGAAGTGGCGTCTTCACGAGCAGCGCGACGGGGAAGTAGTACCACCAGCCGCGGTTGCGCGGGACGCCGAGGAGGAACGACGGATGACCGGAGCTGCCGTGAAGCAGGAAGGTGCGGACGCCGTTCACGAATGCGGGCGCCGGCACGATCAGCCCGCCGGCGCTCAGCGGTCCGACGTCGAAGCGGTACGCGGCCCAGACGACGAGGCACGCGATGAACAGCGCGGCGAGCACGCGACAGAGCTGGTCGCCCCCCTCGACATCATCCGCGAGCGTCCACCGCCGGCCGACGATGCCACGCAGCACGTACCAGACGGCGAACGCCGCGCCGAGAAATCCGATGGCTGACAACCGGCTGCCGACGGCGAGTCCCACGGCCGCCCCAAAAACTATGGTGCGTCGCCAGCTCGGGCGATCGATCCACCATGCGGCGGCGAGCAGCGCGATCGTCGTCATCGCCGCGCAGGCAATGTCGGTGGTCGCGAGCCCGGCGTGCGCGAGGATAGTTGGATTAGCGATCGTGAATAACGTGGCGCCGAGGCCGCCGATCTCGCCCGCGAGCCGCACGCCCCAGGCCCACACGCCAGCAGCGAGCAGGATGAGGAAGATCAGCTCACCATGTCGCGCACTCGCGAGCGTGCTGACGTAATGCTGGCCCCCGCCCAGAATCGCCGCACCCTCGTCGTAGATCGCTGCAGCCTGCACGCCGCGAACGCCGTGGAGATACGGCCCAAGCGCCGCCGCCACGCGTCCGATCGGAGGGTGCTGAAGATCATAGTCGTAGCGGTCGGTCGTGAGCCACTGCATGCCCGCGGCGATGTGCGCCGGCTCGTCGACCGTGCCACTGAAGACGCGCGCCGTGGACCAGACGGCGATCGCCGCGGCGATCGTCATGCACGCCGCGAGCGTGCGGCACCAGCGAGTGCTCGTCACGCGGCTGGTCGATGTGGTCATGTGGTGAGTGTGGAGCGCGGACCGGCGACGCCGAATGCTATTGACGCGGGCGCGGCATTGGAACACTCTCCCGCGCGATGAATCCTCCGTCGATCGAAATTCGACCGCTCGCTACGCCGCTCGAGCTGCAAGAGTGCGTTCGACTCCAGCGCGAGACGTGGGGCGACGGATTCAGCGACGTCGTACCGGCGAGCATTCTGAACGTCGCCCAGCGTGTCGGTGGTGTGTCGGTCGGAGCATTCGATGAGCATGGAGCGCTGCTCGGGTTCGTGTTCGGCATCACGGGCATCGAGCGTGGGCGGATCGTGCACTGGTCGGACATGCTCGCGGTGCGTCCGTCGGCGCGCAACCTGGGTCTCGGTCGACGGCTCAAAGAGCATCAACGTCACGTCGTCCGCGAGCTCGGGGCGTCCATCATTTACTGGACGTTCGATCCGCTCGTCGCCCGCAACGCGCATCTCAACTTCAACCGCCTCGGCGTACGGCTCGCCGATTATGTCGAGGACATGTACGGCATCACCGACAGCGCGTTGCACGGCGGGATCGCGACCGATCGGCTGGTCGTCGCGTGGCCGACCGACGATCGCGACATCGAGGATCGGTTGCTCGAGTCGGAGCGCGCGCTCGCGTCGATCGACTGCCGGCAAGGGCTCGTCGTGACGCGCGACTGGATCGAGAGTGTGGAGGGCGCATCGATCCTGCCGCACTGCATTCGTATCGAGATCCCCGCTGACGGCGAGCGGATCCTCATCGAGGAGCCCGAGCAGGCGATGACCATGCGCGCGGACGTGCGCGCGGCCTTTCGCTGGGCACGTGCCGGCAGCTACGCGGTGAGCGCGTTCATGCTCGAGCCGAACGCCGATCGCGGCTACTATCTGCTGATGAAGACTCAACGCCCGACGCTCGTCGTGAGCGGCCGCGGCTGACCATACGGAGCACATGCTGCGCATCGAACAGATCGTACTGCGCGAGATCCGGCTTCCATTGAAGGAGCCATTTCGCATTTCGTCGGGCGTGGTGAGCGAGCGCCGCATCGGCCTGCTCGAGCTCACCGACGGCGACGGCGTCACCGGCTGGTCGGAGTGCGTCGCCGGCGAGCAGCCCAACTACAGCCCGGAGACGATCGACACCGCGTGGCACGCGATTCGGGAGTGGCTCGCCCCGCGCGTCGTGAGCCAGTCGATCGAGCATGCGGATCGCGTGTTCGCCACGCTCGACGCGAACGTGCGCGGTCACAACATGGCGAAAGCGGCGGTCGAGATGGGGTGCTGGGACGTGGCGGCGCGGCAGCGCAGCGTTTCGCTCTCTCGCATGCTCGGCGGCACGCGCGATCGCGTGGCGACCGGAATCTCGATCGGAATTCAATCCAGTCCGGCGGCGCTCGTGCAGCGAGCGAAGTCGGCGTTCGACCAGGGCTATCGCAAGATCAAAATGAAGATTCAGCCCGGCGCGGACGTCGAGTACGTGCGTGCCGTCCGCGACGCGCTCGGTCCTGCGGTGCATCTGATGGTCGACGCGAACTCCGCGTACACGATTGCCGATGCCGATGACCTGGCGCGGCTCGACGCCTTCGATCTGATCATGCTCGAGCAGCCGCTCGGCCGAGACGATCTCGTGCGCCACGCCGAGCTGCAGCGACGGCTCGCCACCCCCATCTGCCTCGACGAGTCCATCACCGACGTCGATCGCGCCGAGGACATGATCGCGCTGAAATCCGGGCGCATCATCAACATCAAGCCCGGGCGCGTCGGTGGATTCACGCCGTCGCGCGCGATTCATGACGTCTGTCAGCGCAACGCCGTTCCGGTCTGGTGCGGCGGAATGCTGGAGAGCGGGATCGGACGCGGTCACAACGTGGCGCTCGCGTCGCTTCCGAATTTCAGCCTCCCTGGCGACCTCTCGCCCAGCTCGCGCTACTGGGCGCGCGACATCGTCACGCCCGAGTGGACGATGGACGACGACGGTATGGTGCACGTTCCCCTCGACAGACCAGGGATCGGCGTCAGCGTCAACATGGATCGTGTCGACGATCTCACGGTTCGGAGCGAGCGATTGGGTCGCGTCAGCGCGGTCGCGGTCTGACGTGTCGCTGCCCGAGGCGGTCGAGCGGCAGTTCTCTTCGGAGCTGCGCGAGCATCTGATCGCCCTCCGCCGCGAGCTGCATCGGCATCCGGAGCTCGCCTTTCAAGAGCACGCGACCGCCGAGCGATTGCTCGCCGGGCTTGCGAGTATCGGTGTGACGGATGTGCGTCGCGTGCGAGAGACGGGCATCATTGCGCGAGTGCCTGGCCGCGTGCGCGGTGAGCCGTCGATCGCGATTCGCGGCGACATCGACGCGCTTCCCATTCAGGAGGCCACCGGGCTGCCGTACGCGTCGAGCATTCCGGGCGTCATGCACGCCTGCGGACACGACGTGCATGCGACGTGGGCCGTCGCGGCCGCCGCGCTGCTCGTCGCCGACCCCGCTGAGCGTGACGTGCTGGTCGTGCTGCAACCCGCGGAGGAGATCGGGCGCGGAGCACTCGCGATCCTCGAGAGCGGCGCGTTGGACGGCGTGCGCGCGATCTTCGGCGGCCACGTCGATCGACGGTTCGAGGTGGGGCAGGTGGTCGCCGACGATGGACCGCTGGCCGCATCGGGCGACGTCTTTCAGATCGAGCTCGTGGGGCAAGGCGCGCACGCCGCGCGCCCGCACGAAGCGCGCGACCCGATCGTCGCCGCGGCGGCGGTGGTCATGGCGCTGCAGACCGTCGTCGCACGCCGGCTCAATCCCGCGACACCAGGCGTGGTGACGATCGCCGCCATGCACGGCGGCTCGGCGCCCAACATCATTCCGGATCGGGCGACGCTCACGGGAACTGTTCGAGCGATCGAACCCGATTCGCGCGAGATCATGCTGCGCGCCGTCGATGAGCTCGCACGCGCAACGGCCGCGGCGTATGGCGTCGAGGCGCATGTCAGCATCGATCGCGGCACGCCTCCGATCGTGAATCCCGCCGAGACCACGGCATGGGCGAGGCAAGCCGCCGTTTCCGTGCTCGGCGCGGCCAACGTGGTGCCGCTCGGATTCCTGAACATGGCCGCCGAGGATTTCGCGCATTACGTGGAGCGCATACCCGGGTGCTTCCTGCGCATCGGGGCTCGCGAGCCCGGCGGTGTCATGATTCCAGCACACGCGTCGACATTCTACCCGAGCGAGGACGCCATCTTCGTTGGCGCGGCTGTGCTCGCCGAAGCGGCGCGGACCGCCGCTCGCGCGCTCTAAATTCATACTTCGCTCCTCGTTCGTTCATCCGGTTGCCCAGCCATTCCGGGGAACGTCCTTACTGTGCCCGGATTGGTGAGTGGAACCTGCTCGGCCGCCGGGGTATCGAATCGGTTCTCCGTCCCGGTCCCTCCTCCCGTTGTGATGCACTCTCGCCCTGCCGCACGCTGGCCGCTGCTCGTTGGTGCCGTCGTGCTCGCCGCCTGCGGCGGCTCCGAAATCGTCGGTCCGTCGCACGAACCTCCCGCCCAGATCGCGGCGATCAGTGATCTGAGCCGATCGGCGACGGTCGCGTCGGTGGTGCCCGGCGGGGTGACGGTCAAAGTCACCGACGCCAAGGGTCGCGCCGTCCAGGGCGCGACCGTCGCGTTCGCGGTCACGATGGGTAGCGGCTTCACCACTCCCAGGCTCGCCACGTCCGACAGCAGCGGTCTCGCGACGACCACGTGGACGCTCGGCACGATCGCGGGCGTGAACGAGGTCACCGCGAGCGTGTCCGGCGTTACCAGTTCTGTAAAGTTCGAGGCGAGCGGATTACCGGGCGACGCCGTGTCGCTGTCGGTATCGCCCGTGAGCGCGCGACTGCTCGCCGCCGTCGATACGATCCGCCTCAGCGCCCGAGCGCTCGACATGTTCGGCAACACCACCGCGCCGCCCCCGGGCTTCGTCTCGCGCGATCCGACGCTGCTCAGCGTCGACTCCACGGGGCTCGTACGCGCGCTTCGGCGCGGTTCGGCAACGTACGTCGTCGCGACCGCGGGGCCGCAGACGGACAGCGTGTTGATCACCGTGCTCGCGCCCGGCCAGTCCATCTGCACCGCCGCCGCGACGCCGGTCGATCTCGCCGTCGGGCAGGTGGTGACCAACGTCTCGGGCGACGGCTTCTGCGTGCACGCATCGTCCGCGAACGCCGAGTACGCGTACATCCCGTATTACAATTCCATCATTGGCAGCTCGACGGCGCGTGTCGACGTGCTCGGCTTCGGGGTCACGGGCCCGCCCGTAGCATCCGCGCTGCGTCGGCCCAGCCCGATCCTCACCGGCACCGTGCCGACGATCGTGCCGGATCAGGACTTCGAGCAGCGGCTCCGCGACCGCGAGCGTGTCGAAGGCGCGGCGCGGCTCTCCGCGGCGCGGTCGTGGATGAGCGCGCAGCGCGACGTCATTGGCAGTCGCTCCAGCACCGCCGCCGCTGCGGTCCCCGCGGTGGGCGATCTCGTGAAGTACAATGTGAATGCCGCCGATTTCTGCTCGAACCCCGACGTGCGCACGGGCCGCGTCGTCGCCGTCACCAACGCCGCGATCGTCGTGGCGGACACCACGAATCCGCCGGGCGGCTTCACGAGCGACGAGTACAAATCGATCGGCGTGACATTCGACACGCTGATCACGCCAGTCGACACGACCGCCTTCGGTGCGCCGACGGACATCGACAAGAATGGCCACGTGATCCTGTTCTTCACGCGCGCCGTGAACGAGCTGACGACGCAAGGTGCCTTGAGTGTGGTGCTCGGCTTCTTCTACGCGCGCGATCTGTATCCCGTCGGCAACACGTCGCCGGGACCGTGCGTCGGGAGCAATTTCGCCGAGATGTTTTATCTCATGGTGCCGGACACCGGCGGTGTGGTGAACGGCAACCGCCGCTCCAAGGCGCAGGTGGTGTCGTTCACCAACGGCACCGTGGCGCACGAATTTCAGCATCTCATCAACGCCTCGCGCCGCCTCTATGTGAACAACGTCGGGACGCAGTTCGAGGAGTCCTGGCTCGACGAAGGGCTCGCGCACACCGCGGAGGAGCTGAACTTCTTCCGGGCGTCCGGCCGTTCGCCGCGCACGAACATCGACGGCTCCAACTACGGCGATCCGATCTTCGCGCAGGCGTACTCCACCTTCGAGCAGAACAATTTTCTTCGCTACAAGACCTACCTCCAGAGCACCGAGACGCAGGCGCCGATTGGATTCGACCTCACCGACGCGGACCTCCAGACGCGCGGCGCGATCTGGAACTTCCTCCGCTACGCGGCCGATCATCTGCCCGCCGGCACCGAGACGGCGTTCTGGCGCCGGCTGGTCAACACCAACCTGACCGGGATCGCGAACCTCACGAACGCGCTCGGCGCGCCACCCAACGAGTATTTCCGCGATTGGGCGATCTCCGTCTTCGCCGACGACTACGCGTCGAATCTGGACCCGCTCTACCAGCAGCCGAGCTGGAATCTGCGGAGCGCGCTGACGGGGAGCGGGACGTCCGTGGCGTTCCCCCTCGTCACGCGCACGCTGACCGACGGCGGCATTACCAGCGTTACATTAGCGGCGGGCGGCGTGTCGTTCATGCGGTTCTCGGTGCCCGCGGGACAGGACGCGCTGCTCACGGCCGCCGCGGCTGGCCAGAAGCTGCCGTCGACCGTTCAGCTCGCGATCATTCGTGTTCGGTAATTATAAATTCTGGAATCACGTACGTCTCGGCGGGCGCGTCGGCGCTCCGCATCGCATCACTTCAAACTCACGACGCCGGTCCCTCTCCATGCGACTCACACATCTTCTGCTCGTCGTCGGCGCGCTCGGTCTGAGCGCCTGCCTCAACGTCGACCAGCCCTCCGGCAGTCCGAGCGATCCCGCGACCGAAACGTTCGCGTCGAGCCTGCAAATCGACATCGGGTCGATGCAGAAGACCGCGCTCGGCGTCTACTACCGGGACATCACCGTCGGCACCGGCGACGTGTTGACCAAGTCTGGCCCGGTCGACATAACCTACGCCGGCTTTCTCAAGACCGGCTTTCTCTTCGACTCAGGCCAGCTCACGGGTTTCGATATCACGCAGTCCGTGGTCGGGCTTCAAGATGGCATGATGGGCATGCGTGTCGGCGGTGAGCGCGTCATAGTGATTCCGTCGGCCTACGGCTACGGCGACGGCCCGGTCGGCCCCATCCCGGCCAACTCGACGCTCGTGTTCGACGTGAAGCTGACGCAGATCTACTGATCCGCCCGGGCGCCGGGCAGCGGGGCAGAGGCAGCCATACAGACGGGGAGAATCCAGCGGGATTCTCCCCGTCGTCGTAGGTTAGGGAAGTGGTGCCGCATTCACGCGTACACTTTCCCTCACCTTCCGATGCGTCGACTTCTCGCTCTTCCCGGAATTCTCATCGCGCTCGCCGCGGCTCCGAGACTGGCTGCCGCGCAGACCTTCCCGACCGACGACCCCGTGATCAAGCGCATCTGGGCGCTTGGCATGGACAGCTCGCATACCGAGCAGCTCTCGCACACGCTCTTTGATTCGCTCGGCCCCCGGCTCATGGGCTCGCCGAATCTCGAGGCCGCGCAGCATTGGCTCGTGAAGATGTACACGTCGTGGGGCATCAGCGCCAAAAACGAGCAGTACGGCACGTGGCGCGGCTGGCGGCGCGGCTACTCGCACATCGATCTCGTCGCGCCTCGGGTGCGCTCGCTCGAGGGAACGATGGTCGGGTACAGTCCGGGCACCGGCGGGAAGGACGTCGTCGCCACGCCGATCGTGCTTCCGCGATTCAAGGACAGCACGGAGTTCGTGCGTTGGCTGCCGAACGTAAAGGGGAAGCTCGTCATGATCTCGGCGGCGTATCCAAGCTGCCGCCCGCCTGAAGATTGGGCGCAGAACGCGACGCCGGCTTCGCAGGCGCGAATGGATTCCATCATGCTCGACATCCAGCGCGACTGGGCCGTGGTGCGTCCGGGGCCGAACGTGCCGAAAGGTGCGGAAGGACTTCGCGGCACGGGGTACTTTCCCGCGCTCGGCGGCGGCACGCTCGGCGTGCGTCTCGAGCGGGCGGGCGCCGCCGGCGTGATCACGTCGCGGCCCAAGCTGCAGTGGCGCAACATGAATGCGGCGCAGGGCGGTGGCCGCGGCGGCTTCGGCGGCGGCGGCAGCCCGCTCGGCACCGGCGGCTGGGGCACGATGGAGGTCTTCGAGACGTACGACACCAAAGCGCCCACGATCGCGCTGAGCTGTGAAGATTACGGGCTCGTGTATCGCCTCACCGAGAATCGCGAACATCCGAGGCTGCGCCTCAACCTCGACGCGCAGCTCCTCGGCGAGCGGCCCGTGTTCAATACGATCGCCCGCATTCCAGGGACCGAGAAGCCGAATGAGTACGTGATGCTCTCCGCGCACTTCGATTCGTGGGACGGCTCGTCGGGCGCGACCGATAACGGGACCGGCACGATCACCATGATGGAGGCCATGCGGATTCTCAAACAAGTCTATCCGCATCCCAAGCGCACGATTCTCGTCGGCCACTGGAGCGGTGAGGAAGAAGGCGAGGTTGGCTCCGCCGCGTTCCGCGAGGACCACCCCGACGTGCTCAAGGGTCTCGAGGCGCTCTTCAATCAGGACAACGGTACGGGGCGCATCGTCCGAATGAGCGCCGGCGGATTGCCGGACGCGGATCCACACGTGCGCGCCTGGCTCGACAAAGTGCCGACCGAGTTCAAGACGCAGATCCAGTACGGCGGCGTCGGCGGACCGGCGGGCGGTGGCAGCGACGACTTCAACTTCTCTTGCGCCGGACTCCCCGCGTTTGGCTTGGGCGCGCTGAGCTGGGACTACAACAACTACACGTGGCACACGGACCGCGACACGTACGACAAGATCGTGTTCGACGATCTCGAGTCGAACGCGACGCTCACCGCGATGCTGGCGTACCTCGCGTCGGAGGATCCGACGCTGATTCAGCGCGTCAATCCGGATTCGGCACGCGCCGCGGTGCGGGCGCAGCTCGCGGCAAGCGGCGAGCAGCCGACGACCGGCCGCGGCCGCGGCGGGTTCGGCGGCCCGCGCCTCTGGCCGGAGTGCGAGAACGCGCCGCGCTCCACGAACCCGCGGTTGCGGTAATGGCATCGCGGCGGACATTCGAATCCGCGTCTCCGCATCAACTCCGGAGCTCATGATGATCCGTAGACTCGGCGCGGCGCTCTGCGTCGCGCTCACCTTGGCCGCCGCGGCACCGGTCGCCGCGCAGACCGGCGTCACCGATCCTGTCCTCCAGCGCATGTGGCGCATCGGCATGGACAGCTCGCAGACGTGGAATCTCGCGCAGACGCTCTTCGACTCGATCGGGCCGCGCCTGACGGGAACACCCGCCGGCAATTCGGCGAGTGATTGGGTGATCAAAACGTACAAGTCGTGGGGCATCGACGCCAAGCGTGAGCAGTACGGCACCTGGCGCGGGTGGATCCGCGGATACTCGCACGTCGACTTGATCAAGCCGCGCGTGCGTTCGCTCGAGGCCACGATGCTCGGCTACAGCCCGTCGACCGGCGGCGAGAATCTCCTCGCCTCGACGATCATTCTGCCGAACGTGCCGGACAGCAACACGTTCGTCCGCTGGCTGCCAATGGTGAAGGGGAAGTTCGTCCTCATCTCGCCGGCGTATCCGACCTGCCGGCCGGAGGACGAGTTCGACCAGTTCGCGCTGCCGGAATCCAAGGCGCGCATGGACACCGCCGTCGTGCGGCTCGTGCACGACTGGAACGAGCGCATTCGGCACACCGGCTACCCGGTCACGGCCGGCAACCCGACGGGCAACCTGGGCGTTCGCCTCGAGAAGGCCGGCGCGGCCGGCGTGATCATCTCCAACTTCGCGAATCCGCTGAGCGAAGCCTGGGGGACGTTTACAGTTTACGATACTAAGAACACTCACTCCGTCGCGCTCGCGATGAGCTGCGAGGACTACGGCTTGCTGTATCGCCTCACCGAACGCAATCAGGGCCCGGAGCTTCGCGTCAACACGGCCTCGCGCGCGCTCGGCGAGGTGCCGGTGTACAACACCATCGGCACGATCCGCGGCAGCGAGAAGCCGAACGAGTACGTCGTGCTCTCCGCGCACTTCGATTCGTGGGATGGCTCGCAAGGCGCCACGGACAACGGGACAGGTACGATCACGATGATGGAGGCGATGCGGATTCTCAAACAGGCCTACCCGCACCCCAAGCGGACCATCATCGCGGGACACTGGCCCGGGGAGGAGCAGGGGCTCAACGGCTCGCGCGCCTACGCCTACGACCACCCCGAGATCGTGCGGCAGATGCAGGCGCTGTTCAATCAGGACAATGGCACGGGCCGAATCCAGAGCACGTCCGGTGTCGGTCTGCCCAATGCGGGTGAGCACATGGAGCAGTGGCTTTCCAAGCTGCCAAGGGAATTTCAGGATCAGGTCCACTACACCGGTGTGGGTGGGCCGGCCACCGGCGGCACCGACAACGCGTCCTTCGATTGCTACGGTGCGCCGGCGTTCGGTTTGAGCTCGCTCAACTGGGACTACGGCACCTACACGCATCACACCAATCGCGACAGCTTCGACAAGATCTCGTTCGACGACCTCGAGCGGAACGCGACGCTCGTCGCGATGCTCGCCTACCTCGCGTCCGAAGATCCCACCTTCATCACGCGCGAGCGAGCCGATCTCACGGCCAACGGTGGTCGCGGCGGTCGGGGCGGCGGACGCGGCGCCCCGAGCGCCCGCGCCGCATTGAACGCGGCGCTGTACGGCGGCCGCGGCGCCGCCGGGCGCGGCGGGAACAACGTCGATGCCAAGGGTTGGGCGCTCACCTGTCCCAAGACGCCGCGCTTCACGAACGATACCTCCCGCGTCACGGCGCCGTCGAATCGGCCGTAATGGAGCCTGCCGTACTCTGGACGCCAACGGCTGACCAGGTCGCCCGCGCGAACCTGACGCGATTCATCGCGCAGGTTCGCGCGATCGGCGAGCGGACCGCGGCCGTCACGGATTTCGAATCTCTGTACCAGTGGTCGATTAAAGATCTCGAATTGTTCTGGACCGAGGTGTGGCGCTTCTGCGGCGTCGTCGCCGGGGCGCGCGACTCGGCGGTCGCGTGCGAGCGAGTCCTGATCGGGCGCGATCGCGTCGCGCCGCCGGATCCGGAGCTCGGGCCGCGCTGGTTCGTCGGCGCGCGCCTCAACTTCGCCGAAAACCTCCTGCGCTACCGAGATGATCGTGAGGCGATCGTCTTCTGGAACGAGCTCGGCCCGCGGCGGCGCCTCACGTTTCGCGAGTTGCACGCCGAGGTTGCGCGCGTCGCGCACGCGCTTCGCGCGATGGGCATCGTCGCTGGTGACCGCGTCGCCGGCTTCATGCCGAACATGCCGGAGACGATCATCGCCATGCTCGCCGCGGCGAGCATCGGCGCGATCTGGTCGTCATGCTCGCCGGATTTCGGCGCCAACGGCGTGTTCGATCGCTTCGGCCAGATCCAACCGCGCGTGCTGTTCTGCGCGGACGCGTACCTCTACAACGGCCGCGAGATCGACTGCCTCGATCGCGTCCGCGAGATCGCGGCGCGCATCCCCGAGATCGAACGCGTCGTCGTCGTGCCGTACATCCACGAGAATCCTGACATTTCGGGAGTTCGCTCCGCCGCGACCTGGACGGATTTTACCAGCCTCGAACCTCCAACCTCCAACCTCCAATTCGTCCACCTCCCGTTCGATCACCCTCTCTACATCATGTACTCCTCGGGCACGACCGGCTTGCCCAAGTGCATGGTGCACGGCGCGGGCGGAACGCTGCTGCAGCACCTCAAGGAGCACGTCCTCCACGGTGATCTCACCCGCGGCGACCGGATCTTCTACTTCACCACCTGCGGATGGATGATGTGGAACTGGCTCGTCTCTGCGCTCGCCGTCGGCGCCACGCTCGTGCTGTACGACGGGGCCGCCCTCCTCCGCTCACGCCCCATTCTGTGGGACATGGCGCAGGACGAGCGCGTCACCGTCTTTGGGACGAGTGCCAAATGGCTGGCGCTCTCGGAGAAGGAAGACATGCGTCCGCGCGAAAGCCACGATCTCTCCGCGCTGCAAGCCATTCTCTCCACGGGCAGTCCGCTTGCGTCGCACAGCTTCGACTACGTGTACGAGCACGTAAAGCCGAATGTGCGGTTGAGCAGCATCAGCGGCGGCACCGACATCATCTCCTGCTTCGCGCTCGGCAATCCGATCGGTCCGGTCTATCGCGGCGAGCTGCAGACGCGCGGCTTGGGCATGAAGGCGGAGATCTTCGACGACGCCGGCCGGTCCGTCGTCGGGCAACCCGGTGAGCTCGTGTGCACCGCGCCGTTCCCGAGCATGCCCGTCAAGTTCTGGAACGACCCCGACGGCTCGAAGTACCGCGCCGCGTACTTCGACGCGTACCCGAACGCCTGGCGACACGGTGATTGGGCGGAGCTCACGCCGCACGGCGGCATGATCATCTACGGCCGAAGCGATGCGACGCTCAACCCGGGTGGGGTGCGGATCGGCACGGCGGAGATCTACCGGCAAGTCGAACAGCTCCCGGAGGTCGTCGAGAGCATCGTCATCGGCCAGAACGTCGGCGGCGAGGCGACGGAAGACGTTCGCATCGTGCTGTTCGTCCGGCTCGCGGACGGCGTCGTGCTCACGGACGAGCTGCGAGCTCGAATTCGCGATCGCATCCGCGCGAACACGAGCCCGCACCACGTGCCGAAGAAAATCATTCAGGTCGCCGACATTCCGCGCACGGTCAGCGGCAAGATCACCGAGATCGCGGTGCGCGACGTGGTGCATGGACGCCCGGTCAAGAACATCGACGCGCTCGCGAACCCCGAGGCGCTCGAGCTCTTTCGCGATCTCCCGGAGCTCGAGAGCTGAGCTCCCGCCGAGCCGGCTTCAGGCGAGTTGGTTGACGCGCGGAGTATACAGTATCCCCGTCGCCGAGAGCCGGTGGCCCTTTGACGCGCTCGTGGAACGCGCCTAGCATTTCGAAAGGACCCGCGCGTGACACGATTCAGGATTCCCGATCGCGCCGGCGCACTCAACCTGGAGCACACATGGCGACGCAGACCATGCCCGTCGACGCGGAGACGCACGATGTCTTCCCGATCAACGGCACCGACTACGTGGAGTTCTACGTCGGGAACGCCAAACAGGCCGCGCACTTCTATCAGAGTGCCTTCGGCTTTCAGTTCGTCGCGTACCGCGGCCCCGAAACCGGAGTGCGCGACCGCGTCAGCTATTTGCTCGTGCAGAACAAGATTCGCCTCGTGCTCACCTCGCCACTCGGGCCCGACGGCGACGTCGCCGAGCACGTGCGCGCGCACGGCGACGGCGTCCGCGATCTCGCCCTCTGGGTGGACGATGCGCGCGACGCGTACGAGAAAGCGGTCGAGCGCGGCGCCGAATCCGCATACGCGCCGCGCGTCCTCCGCGACGACGACGGCGAAATGGTCGTCGCCGGCATCAAGATCTACGGCGACACCATCCACTCGCTCGTCGAGCGCAAGAATTACCAGGGCACGTTCTTCCCCGGGTTCCAGAAGCGCGAGCCGCGCTACCAAGCCGAGCCCACGGGCCTGCTGTACGTCGATCACTGCGTGGCGAACGTGGAGCTCGGGAAGATGAACTACTGGGTCGAGTTCTACGAACGCGTGATGGGCTTCAAGAATCTCATCTCGTTCGACGACGAGGACATCTCGACCGAGTACTCGTCGCTCATGTCCAAGGTGATGTCGAACGGAAACGAGCGGATCAAGTTCCCGATCAACGAGCCCGCCGCAGGGAAGAAGAAGTCGCAGATCGACGAGTATCTCGAGTTCTACCACGGCCCCGGCGTCCAGCATCTCGCGCTCGCGACGGACGACATCATCGCCACCGTGGGCGCGCTGCGCGATCGCGGCGTCGAGTTCCTCAAGGCGCCGACGACGTATTACCAGGAATTGCAGGGCCGCGTCGGCAAGATCGACGAGCCAATCGATCAGTTGGAGGCGCTCGGCATTCTCGTGGATCGCGACCCCGACGGCTACCTGCTCCAGATCTTCTCGAAGCCGGCGCAGGATCGCCCGACGCTCTTCTATGAAATCATAGAACGCAAAGGCGCGCGCAGCTTCGGCAAGGGCAACTTCAAGGCCCTGTTCGAAGCCATCGAGCACGAGCAAGCGCTCCGCGGCAATCTCTGATGCCCATCTACCACACGCTCGGCAAAATCCCCAGGAAGCGGCACACCGCGTTCCGGAAACCCAACGGCGGCATCTACGCCGAGGAGCTGATGGGGCACGAGGGCTTCACGGGCACGTCGTCGTTGCTCTACCATGTGCACCCCCCGACCACGGTGAAGTCGGTGCGCCGCGTGCGCGAGCTGGCGTTCGAAGCCGACCCGGATCAGACGCTGCGCCATCGCCACTTTCTCACCGCGCGCGCGAAGCGCGGCGGCAGTCCGACGCTGGACCGCATCCCGCTGATGTTCAATCAGGCCGTGGCGATGCTGTACGTCGAGCCAACCGGGCAGGACGCGCACTTCTACCGCAATGCGCAGGCGGACGAGCTGGTGTACGTGGCGAAAGGGAAGGGCGTCCTCGAATCCGTGTACGGCGACCTGCCGTTCGGTGAAGGCGACTACGTCGTCATTCACCGCGGCATCCTGCATCGTTATCGCTTCGATGCGTCGGCCGAGCAGCCCAAGCTGTTGATCATCGAGAGCCGCGGGCACGTTCGGTGGCCCAAGCGCTATCGCAACGAGTTCGGCCAGCTCAAGGAAGGCGCGCCGTACTCGGAGCGTGATATTCGTCTCCCTCTGATACTAAATACCCACGACGAGATGGGCGATTTCACGCTCCTCGTCAAACAGTACGACGGAATCAACGAGCTGGTGCTCGATCACCATCCGTTCGACGTCGTCGGCTGGGACGGATACTTCTATCCGTGGGCGTTCAACATCCGCGATTTTGAGCCGATCGTCGGACGCGTGCACCAGCCGCCGCCCGTCCACCAAACGTTCGAGTGCGACGGCTTCGTGGTCTGCTCGTTCTGCCCCCGGCCGTACGACTTCGATCCGAACGCCGTTCCCGCGCCGTACAATCACAGCAACGTCGACTCCGACGAGGTACTGTACTACGCGTCGAGTGAGTTCATGAGCCGCAAAGGCATCGAGTTCGGGAGCATCACGCTGCATCCGGACGGCATCCCGCATGGTCCGCATCCCGGACGCGCCGAAGCGTCGATCGGCGCGAAAGAGACGAACGAGCTCGCGGTGATGATGGACAGCTTTCGTCCGCTCAGGGTCGCGAAGCAGGCGCTCGCCATCGAGGATCCCAACTACCATAAAAGTTGGATCGACTCGCAGCACGACGCGTTCAATCCGCCGACCACCTGACGCGGCGACCGCGCCGATCCGACTCCCGACAACGCTCCTCGCTTGGTTGACGTATGAATCCGGCGGGGGGCGTTTTCCGTTAGCTTTGAGGCCATGCAGCAGCCGACCATTCTCTCTCCCGATGATGCGCGTGCGCTGGTACCCGAGCTGGGACGCACGCTCACTCCGAACGTGTGGGTCTACCGATTTCGGCATCCCAAGCAACGGTGGACCCTCAGCATCGCCACGCACGCCGAGCCGGGCTCAGATAAGCTCTCGCTCGGCGGGTTTCGTATTGCGCCCAAGGAGCGCACCGAATCACAGGGGTTCAATCCGGATCGCGAGGCGATCGGCCTCGCGATGGGCATGGAGGAGAAGGTCTACTGGTCGCGCCTGATCGGCGTCGGCGGTCCGCTCGCGCGGCGGGACATGAATCGCATTGTCGGCGGCAAGTGCGTCCTCGAGCCGACGGACGAAGCGCGCGTCGGGCATCCCAAGGATTTCGCGCTGCTCGACTGGGCGATCGACTGCTTTCGCAGTTTCGAACGAGTCGCCGGCGTTCGCATCACGACCGGTCAGGATCTCGGCCACGGCCTCATGTCGGACGGTGTCACCCAATCGCTCGACTACTTGAGCGAGCGCTTTCCAGGGAGCGTCGATGCCGACACGTCGAAGCCAACGGCCGAAGGAAATTTCTACGTGCTCGAGGGCATGCTCCGGGCGTTCGGTGTTCCGCTCGCCGAAGCGAGTGTTGGTCTCATTGGGCTGGGGAACATCGGGATGCACGTGTTCGAGCGCGTGACCGCGGCCGGCGCAAAGGTGTTCGCCGTCGAGTCGCGGGAGGAGCGTCGCGCTGTGGTCGAGGGCGCCGGCTATCGCGTGTGGGATGCGTCAGGCAAAGAGGAGCTGCTGCGCCAGCCGATCGACGCGCTCGTCGTGAATGCCGCGGGCGGCTCGCTCGACACGGCGACGGTGGACCGGTGCATCGCCAACGAACGGCTTCGCGTGATCTGCGGTTCCGAGAATCTCGTCATGCCGCACGCTGCCGACGCCGATCGCCTTCGCGCGGCGCGCAAGTCGTACTGCCCGACGGAGCTCGGCGGGATCATGGGTTATCTCACCGCCGTCGAGGAGTATCTCGCGCACCTCGAAGGTGAGCCGTTCGACGTCCACACGCTGTTCGCGGCCGCCAAACGTCTCGAGCCGGCGGCGTACGAAGCGGCCGCGCGGCAGATCGCCGAGGAGTACGCCGTGAGCTTCGAGGAGGCCGTGCGCCTCGCCGCGCGCGTTTAGAATTTCTCTATTGCAGATCTGGTATAATCGGAGAGTACCAGGCTGCCGCTCATCGCCGCGCGCTCCTCGAGGAGCCGCGGCCACGCGTCGGTGCCCGCCCACGTGATGCGCTTGATGCGGCCCACCGCGTCCGGGTTCGAGCGCCTGAGCTTCGCCGCGAGATCGCCCACGGCGGCGTCGAGCGCAGCCACGTCGCTCACCAATCGCGCATAGAGGCCGTGGCGTTCGCCCCACACGGCGTCGCGCCAGTCGGCATCCACCGCCATCGCGCCGAACGCCGCGGGGCCGATTCTGTACTCGATCACGGGCCCCACGACGAAGGGACCGATGCCCACCGCGAGCTCGCTCAATCGCAGCGACGCCGACTCCACACCGATCGCGTAGTCTGACGCCGCGACGACGCCGACGCCGCCTCCGACGACCTTCCCGTGCACGCGCGCGACGATCGGCTTGGCGCACGTCGTCATGGCGATGATCACGCGCGCGAAGCCCATGAAAAATTCCTTGCCGGCTTCGGGATTCCTGATCGCGCGCAGCTCGTCGAACGACGCGCCCGCGCAGAACGCACCGCTCCCATAGCTCCGCAGCACGATCACGTGCACGTCGTCGCGGCCGCCGAGCGTCGTGATCTCGCGCGCGAGCGCGGCGAGCACCGTGGCGGGAAGGGAATTGCTCTTGGGGTGGCCGAAGCACACGTCGGCGATGCCGTCCTCGACGAACGACGACACCGTTCCCTGCGCGGCGAGCGGCAGATGTTCGGGCATTGTGCTCGGCGCGCGGCTAACGATCGACGCGAACGCGCAGTCCGCCGCGGATCAGACCGAATGACGTGTTCCTGAGCGCATCACAACCGCCGGCTTGGAGGCATGCCGAGCCGGGCGCCGCAATTCCCTCACCAACGCTCGTGAAACCGTACCGGTACAGCGCTTCGACGTACGCGGCGACTGGCCCCGCGATCTGTCGGTCGATGCCGGCGCCGATCGACAGCTCGGCGCCGGTGCGCCCCTTCTGCGCCGCAGTGCCCGACGTCCCGTCGGTCGCCACGTAATGCACCGAGCTGGGATGAAAATCGATGATGCCAAATCCGAAATTCACCGTAGGCATGATGACCGGCATTGGAATGCGCAGCCGGAGGTCCGTCGCGATCGTCCACACCTTGGTGCTGGTCGCCGTCGCACTGGATGCGCGCGCGCCCTGACCGGTCTGGAACGTGGAGATGAATTGCCGCTCATCCAGCGGTAGTTGCGCGTAATCGGCCGCGATTCCGAATCCGGCGCGCGGCGACCCACCGCCCACCGATTCCCAGTTCTCCCACGAGAGCGCGAATCCGGTTCCGTGATCCCAATCGCGCAGTGTGCCCGACGGGTTCACGGGCGCCGTGCTCCCCGCGGATAGTCGGACGTAGTTGCCCTCGGAGATTTCCTGCGCGCGCAGCGTCCATGGAAGAGCTGCGAGAGCGAGCACGAGACTGGCACACGAGCGCAAGCGCATCGATCCCCGCGGGATGAAGGTTGTCACTGCCGAGCGTCTTTCCGCCGCGACGGCACGCGGAATGACGCCGTGGTGTAATACGCGTCGAGGCCATGGGCGGACGCAAGGCGCTCTCCGGCGCGCCGGCTATCCGCCGCGGTCCGTGGAACGCTAAATTCCGTTTGCACGAGCTCGACCGGTTCAGATCGCACACTGGAGTCGACACCCATGTCCGACCAAGCCCCTCATGCTGGCGCAGGCACCGCGAGCACCGACGAGCAGGCGCGAGTCGCCGAGTTCGAGGCACGCATCGCGCGCGGCGAAAGCATCGAGCCCAAGGACTGGATGCCCGAACGCTATCGCCGCCAGCTCACCCGGATGATGTCGCAGCACGCGCACTCCGAGATCGTCGGCATGCTGCCGGAGGGGAACTGGATTACCCGGGCCCCGAGTCTGCGGCGCAAGCTCGCGCTCCTCGCCAAGGTCCAGGACGAAGCCGGCCACGGCCTCTACATCTACTGCGGCACCGAGACCCTCGGCACCGACCGGCAAGAGCTCGTTCAGCAACTGCTCGACGGCACGGCGAAGTACTCGAGCATCTTCAACTATCCAACGCTCACCTGGGCCGATATTGGCTGTATCGGCTGGTTCGTGGACGGCGCGGCGATCGTGAATCAGACCATGCTCGCGCACGCCAGCTACGGCCCGTACGCCAGGGCCATGGTTCGCATCTGCAAGGAAGAGAACTTTCATAAGCGTCAGGGCTACGAGATCATGGCAACCCTCGCCGGCGGCACGCCCGCGCAGCGCGCCATGGCGCAGGACGCCGTGAACCGCTGGTGGTGGCCGTCGCTCATGATGTTCGGCCCGCATGACAAGGACTCGTCCAACTCCGACGAGCTGATGCGCTGGGGCGTGAAGCGGAAGAGCAATGACGAGCTGCGGCAGCGGTTCGTGAATCTCACCGTCGCGCAGGCGAAAGCGGTCGATCTCACGCTCCCCGATCCCGACCTCCGATATAATGAGGAAACTGAGAACTGGGAGTTCGGCGCGATCGATTGGGACGAGTTCTGGCGCGTCGTGAAGGGCGACGGACCGTGCAACCGCGAGCGGCTCGCCGCGCGCCGCACGGCGCACGAGGATGGCGCGTGGGTGCGCCGTGCCGCCGCCGCGTACGCCGCCAAGCGCGCTCCGATGTCCGAAGCGGCGGACTGAGCCAACGACCATGGCAAATCAGCACGACACCACGACCACCGGCGACGCGGCCGCGGATTCGCAGTGGCCGCTCTGGGAGGTCTTTCTCCAGCCGCCCAAGGGCGAGCCGCACCAGCATGCGGGCAGCGTCCACGCGACGACCGCCGAGCAGGCGCTCCAGAACGCGCGCGACGTCTACTCGCGCCGGGGCGAAGCGGTGAGTATTTGGGTCGTCCCGTCGGTCGCGATCACCGCGTCGACGCCGGAAGACATGGGGCCGTTCTTCGATCCCGGCAACGACAAGCCGTACCGGCACCCGCAGTTCTACAAAGTGCCGCGTGGCGTGAGGGTTTTCTGATGCGGTGTCACGCCGGGCGCGCGACTCGTTGTCATCCCGAGCGAGCGAAGCGAGTCGAGGGATCTGGGCTCGTTGCGAGCTGGATCGCGCAACGAGCCCGGATCCCTCGACTTCCGCGCTTCGCGCCTGCGCTCGGGATGACCGTGGGTCGCCCCCAATGACCGCTCCTCTGTTCGTCCACCTCCTCCGCCTGGCGGACGATCGCCTCGTCCTCGGCCACCGCACGTCGGAGTGGTGCGGCCACGGTCCGATTCTCGAGGAAGACATCGCGCTCGCCAACATCGCGCTCGATCAGATTGGCGAAGCATCGCTGTTCCTCAAGCTCGCCGGAGCGCTCGAGGGCCAGGAGCGCGACGAGGACGCCCTCGCCTATTTCCGCGAGGCGATCGATTACCGGAACGCGCTCCTCGTCGAGCTGCCGAACGGCGACTTCGGCTTCACGATCGTTCGGCAATTCTTTTTCAGCGTATTCTCATTGCTCCAGATGCGGGCGCTGAAATCCAGCACGAATCAGGATCTCGCGGGGATCGCCGCCAAGGCGGAGAAGGAAGCCACGTACCACGTGCGTCACTGCGCGCAGTGGGTCGTCACGCTCGGCGACGGCACGGCCGAGAGCCACGCGCGGGCGCAGGCGGCCGTCGACGAGCTCTGGCGCTACACTGGCGAGCTCTTTCTCGCCGACGACATCGATCGCGAGGTTGCCGCCGCGGGGGTTGGCGTGGATCCGAGCACGTTGCAATCGGAGTGGAGCGCGCAGGTCGGTCGCGTGCTTCGCGAAGCGACGCTCACCACGCCAGACGTAAAGTTCATGCAGCGCGGCGGCCGCGCGGGCAAGCACACCGAGCACCTCGGCCACATGCTCTCCGAGATGCAGATTCTCGCGCGCTCGCATCCGGGGGCGACGTGGTAATCCGCGCCGTGCCAACGCGCGACGAGTTATACGCGATCCTCGACACGGTGAAGGATCCCGAGGTGCCGGTATTGAGCGTCGTCGAGCTCGGGATCGTGCGCGACGCCGTGGCCGATGCGTCTGGCGTCACGGTGACGGTCACGCCGACGTACTCCGGCTGTCCCGCGATGCGCGAGATTGAAGCGGCCATTCGCGCTGCCTTGGAAGAGCATGCGCTCGGGCCGGTGACGGTTCGGACGACGTACACGCCAGCCTGGACGACGGATTGGATTGGGGCGGACGCGCGCGCAAAACTCGAAGCGTACGGGATCGCGCCACCGGGCCGCGCCGACGCCGACGTGCTCGTGCCGCTCGGCCGGCGAGTCGCGTCGATTCAGTGTCCGTACTGCAAGTCGACGCACACCGAACGGAAGAGCGAGTTCGGCTCGACCGCGTGCAAGTCGATCTGGTTTTGCCGCGATTGCCGCCAGCCGTTCGAGGAGTTCAAGGCGATCTGATCACGAATGTTGTTCTCGCGCGCGCATCGGGTCGGTTACTCCCTTCGGGAAAACTTCTCGATTGCGCGCTGTTGCGGCCGATGACACTATGATTGCGCGTTCGCGGAACACGGTCTGACCCGCAAACGACAGAGCTTCGGCGGGACGCTGCTGAGGCAATGTGAGTCGGTGGTTCGACGCCGCGCTCACCGGTCACGAGGTCGCTGGACGTGACTGTCGCTTTGAAGAATTCCAGAGCACCGATCGGGACCGATACTGATCGGAAAAGGGAAGTCGATCGGGTTGGGCACGCCCCAACGTCGAACCGATTGATCGAATCCCGCCAGCGAGGATGAGCCCCTCAGGCAGCGGCGTGCTGCTCCTGAGGGGTTTGTCATTTCCGCGATCCTCGCTCAGCGCTCCGCCGGTTTCGCCGGAACCGAGGTCGTCTCCTTCACCGTCGTCAGCGCGATCGTCGTCCGCGCGCGGCTCACGCCGATCCGGTCCTTGAGCGTGACGGACAGGAACTGATCCAGGTCGCCGGTCCCGCGGCAGCGTACCTTGAGCAAATACTCATCGTCGCCGGCGATGTGGTGACACTCGACCACCTGCTCGTTGCGGGCCACCGCCTTGAGAAACGTCGTGCGCTGCGCCGTGCTGCCGACGGTGACGTGCACGAACGCGATCAATGGGTAGCCCAGCGCGTCCGCGTTCGGAATCGCGCGATAGCCCAGGATCACGCCCTGCTCCTCGAGCTTCCGCACCCGCTCGGCGGCAGCCGGCGGGGAGAGCTCGAGGTGTTCGCCGAGCTCGGTCCATGCCGTGCGACCGCGTTCCATGAGAAGGCTCAGGGCCTTGTAATCCAAATCATCCACGGCGAATCGCTTAATAAAGCAAGGTTATTGACGAGATTGCCTTTTGCAATTAAGATGACGAGCATAGTTCACAATCGTTTCAAGCGCGATTCGCCGATGTGACCTTCGAAAGCAAGGTGATCGGCGCCACCCACTCCACAGAGAGGAGCGAGATGGTCGATTCGCTGCGCGATTTCTTCAATGCGTGGACGCGCCGCATCCTGCGGCGCCCGGACAGCTCGCCGCGGGAGCTGTATCTCGATGCGCTGGACCGATGCATTCGGGTCCCGAATCCGCATCCGGTGCATCCGGCGGACTCGGGGCGCGGCCTATGGGCCGACGTCGCCCCTGAAATCGTCGTGATGCACGATCACGCGGTCGGTCGCTCGATCAACCGACCGCGCGATGCCTCGACGGTCGCGTGGCCTGACTGATTGCGGTCGCGCGCGACCGTCTGCCGTTATTGCGGCTTCGGCACCCGGCGAACGTTCATCGTCACGTCCTGACAGCCGGTGCCGGCAATCGGAATTGCCGTCAGCGTGAGCTCGCGAACTCCGATGCTGTCGGGACGGGTCCACATGCGGCGGGCGCCGTTCGCCGCCGCGCCCTGGCGCCAGCCGGAGTCGCCGAGCTCCTTGGCGAATTGTTCGAGCAATTGGCCCGGCGAGAGCGTGGTCTCGAGGCGTTCGCTCGTTCCGGTCATGCCGGTCGAGATCGTGCTCGCGCCGAAGCACGCGCGCCCGTTCATGGTCGAGCCGAGCGGATTCTCGAGGGCGGGGAGCAGCGTCGTCGTCGACGTTGGCAGGCGGACGAAGGCCGACCGCGTGGTGCAACGTCCGCCGAAGTTCGTGACGGTGGCGAGGATCTGCATGCCACCCGGCGTCGGCATGGGCGTGATCTGCAGCGACTGACCGACGTGACAGTACTCCAGGCCCGACGCGCCGCCGTAGGCGCCCCCTGACGGCATGAAGCCCCACCCTCGCATGTCTTCGATGGTCGGCGGCGGGGTCCAGCCGAGCTTTGGCTGCTCGCGCGTGTAGGTCGCGCGCACCTCCTCGATCGACATACCGGGTACGACGAACGCGACGGTCGTTCCGCTGCTCGCGCTCACACCGCCGAGCACCCGCGCGTTGCTCGGGACGTAGAGGAATGGAGCGAGCGATGCCGGAATGCGTCCGATCGTGAACTCGGGCCTCAGCCCGCCGAATTGCGATTGACGGAGCAGCGCTTCGACCAGCTCACGAGGAATCGAATCCGGCGACCCCGAGCTCCGCGATGACGGCTGGGCGGCGAGGACCGAGGCGGCGAGAGCGAGCATCGAGCATGCTCCAGCCCACGACAATGTGCTGATGCGCATGCTCACCGGCTCCTGATCGTGTAGACGTCGAGCGTGCCTTCGCGGCAGCCAGGCGCGGCTGGACTGACGCCGATCGTCAGGGCCGCGATCTGCTTCGCGCCGCTGGAGTCCGTGCGCGTGTACAGCCGTCGCGCGAGCGGTCCGTCGGGCATCGGCGACCAGCCCTGCGTCTCGAGCTGCTTGCCATAGTGATTGGCGAGCGCACTGGCGTCCATCGCCGTGGAGAGGCGCGTCTGAGAATGCTCTGATGAGAAGCTATTGATGCATTCGACGCCCGACGACGTGTTGGGCGGATCGTAGATCCGGGGGAGCGGCGAGGTTGGCACCGGCGGACGGAGACCTCGCGGCGGGAGCGACGCCTCGAAGGCGCAGCCTGCCGCGGCGGGAACGATCTCGATGCGCAGCAGGGTCATCGCGTCCGGACTCCGGTGGGCGGAGATGAGCGCTTCGATCGACTGATGACAGAACGTCGTTGGCGGCCCGGCGGGCGGCGCAGGCCGAAACCCGCCGGACTGCAGCGGGCCAAGCGACGCGGTCAGTCGCATCAGCGACACACCCGGCCATTTCTGGCGCGTGTACTCCAGCGCGACGAGCCGAAGCACCGAGTCGGCGGGCAGCGGTGACGTCGCGAACGCATAGGCGCGCGAGCCGGCGACGACGGAGCCGATGACGTGCATCGACGGCGGCATGAAGATGCGATCGTCGAGTCCCGGCGCGACCTGGTCCGGCATGAAGCTCACGAGCGCGGCGCTGTCAGCCGGGACGGTCGTGCGAACGAACGCCGCGGCGAGCTCGGTCGGAATCGCCGCGGCAGCGGCGGACTGCTGGGCGACGGCGGCTAGACGGGCCAGGCACAACGCGACGAGCGCGATGACCGCGGTTCGCCGCAGGAACACGAATCGTTCGGATGCCACGTACGTCTCCGGGCAAGGGCGGAAGGGCCGCGCGTGTCGGCGGCCGACAACCTTACCCGGAGATTAGATTTTTAGCAAGACTGTTCTTCGATCAACTCCGTAGCAGCTCCTCGATGCGGTCGGCGATCCGATCCACGCTCGGAAGCACGACGTCGAGGAGCACCGGGTGATACGGCATCGGAACGTCCGCCACGGCGATCCGGTCGACCGGCGCATCCAGAAACCAGAAAGCGTCCTTCGCGAGCGTCGCCGCGATCTCCGCGCCGAAACCGGCCGTGAGATTATCTTCATGCACGATCGCGCAACGTCCCGTCTTGCGCACGGAGGCGAGCACGCGGTCGCGGTCCCACGGCGCGATCGTGCGGAGGTCGAGCAGCTCCACGCGATCGCCGAATCGCGCGGCCGCCTCGAGGCACCGATGCACGAACGCGCCCCACGTGACCAGCGTGACATCGGTGCCCTCACGAAGCACGCGCGCGCGACCGAATGGGATGACGTAGTCGTCGCCCGGATAGTGCGCGCTGCCGTCGCTCGTCATGAGCAGCGATCGGTGCTCGAAGAAGATCGTGGGGTTCGGGCTGCGCATCGCGGTGCGCAGCAGTCCGACCGCGTCGGCGGCGTTCGACGGAATCGCGACCTGCCAGCCGTATGCGTGCGCGAAGCGGACCTCGTCGCTCAGACTGTGCCAGGGATCGCCGACGTCTTTGCCGAAGCCGCCGGGCATGCGCACGACGATCGGCGCGGCGAACCGATTGGCGGTTCGCCAGCGGAGCGTGCCGCAGTTGTTGAGCTGCTCCGTCGCGGGATCCGCATATTTGCGAAATTGAATCTCCGCCACCGGCATGAGTCCCGCGATCGCCATGCCGACCGAGCGGCCGATGATCCCTTCCTCGGAGAGGCTCGTGTCGAAGACGCGCTTTTCACCGAACTGCTTCTGCAGTCCTTCCGTCACGAGGTGCACGCCGCCCTTGCGACCGACGTCTTCGCCGAAGACCAACGCCTTGGGATTCACCTCGAGCTCGCGTCGCAGCGTGCGGCGCACGGCCTCGGCGAACCGCACGACCTCGCCCGATTCGTCCGCGTGCTGGCGACCGTTGAGCGACGCGCGTTCGTCGCGCGACAAGCCGCCCATCGCTTCCGGCGAGCCTGGCGTGTCGTCGGCGTAGACCCAACGCGAGACCGTCGACGGATCTGGATTCGGCCGCGCGCGCGCGGCGTCGAGCGCCTGCTGCACGTCACCGGCGACCTTCGCTTCGAGCTCGCTCCATTCGGAGTCCGAGATGAGCGCCGGAACGAGGTGCGCGCGAAGCCGCGGCAGCGGATCGCGCTCGAGGTCCGCCGCGATCTCCTCGTCGGTTCGATATCCGCGTTGGTTGTCGGGGCCCGAGTGGCTCGAGAGGCGCGGCACAGTGAGGCGAACGAGCGCCGGCCCGCGGCCGCTTCGCACATGTTCCATGCACTCCGCGAGCAGTGCGGCGGCCTGCGCGGGATCGCAGCCGTCGCCCTCGCGAACGAACAGGTTGGAGAATGACGCGAGATTTCGCGCGATGTCGCCGCCGGGCGTTTGCATGTCGCCGCGCACCGAGATGCCGAGGCCGTTGTCCTCGACGTAGAAGAGCATCGGGAGCGAGAGCGTGGTCGCCATGGTGAGCGCGGACCAGAAGCCGTTCGTCGCGACCGAGGCTTCGCCGCCGAGCACCACGCCGATCGACTGATCCCATTCCGTCTCGCCGAGCACGTCGACGTGGTATCGAATCGCCTGGGCCCAGCCGGCGCACGGGGTGTACTGCGAGCCGACGTCGCCCGACATCGGCAGCACGATGGGGCCGTTCGCGTTGGGCAGATTGCAGACGACGCCAATGTCGCGGCCATCACTGAATCCGCCGCTGCGGCCGAGCGGGCTCGCGAGTGCGTCTTCGATGCTCAAGCCGAGCGCGAGCAGCAGCGGACGCGACCGGTAGTACGCGCTCGCCGCGTCGTGGCGGTGATCGATCATCGATCCGAGGATCACCTGCGCGACGTCGTGTCCTCGCGCCGAGAACTGATACAGCACCTGGTGCTCGCGCGGCACGCTCGCCTTGTTCCGGTTGGTCGCTTCCTCGACTTCGTCGAGGGCGCGCGAGACGAGCGCGTCGTACGCGATACGTCGCCAGTCGAAGCGCGGATCCGGCGCCCTTGGCGTGCGAGACTTGCCGGCGGCACGTTGTTGCGAGCCGCGAGAGACGGGAAGGGTAGTCACGCCATGTAATCTGTTCGCCGGCCGCGTTGCGGGCCAGCGCACGGCCCTGCCAATGGAGGCCCGGACGGGACTATTTTCCGCGAGCGAGACAATCACCCGGTCGAGGAGTGCATGAGCGACGTCTTGAGCGATGCCGCGGACGGCGTGGTCACGATCACGCTGAACCGGCCCGAGGTGCTGAACAGCTTCACGCGTCCCATGGCGCGCGCGCTGTGCGAGGCGTTCGCCGCGGCCGCGGCGGACGAGGCGGTTCGCGCCGTGGTACTCACCGGCGCGGGGCGCGGCTTCTGCGCGGGTCAGGACCTGGCCGAGGCGGCGCCGAAGCACGGACCGCGTCCGGACCTGGGAGATATCGTCCGCGACAGCTACAACCCGGTGATCCGCGCCATTAGAAAACTGGAAAAGCCCGTCGTTGCCGCCGTCAACGGCGTTGCCGCCGGTGCGGGCGCGAATCTGGCCTTCGCGTGCGACATCGTGTTCGCGTCGTCGGCCGCGGTGTTCGTGCAATCCTTCGCGAAGATCGGCGTCATCCCGGACAGCGGCGGCACGTTCATCCTGCCGCGCATCGTTGGCCTTCACCGCGCGACGGTCATGACGATGCTCGCCGAGAAGATGAGCGCCGAGCAGGCGCGGGATTGGGGGCTGGTGTACATGGTGACCGAGCCCGAGGCGCTGCTCGAGACCGCCGTTGGCACGGCCCGCCAGCTCGCGACGCAGCCGACCCGCGCCCTCGGGCTCATCAAGCGCGCCTTCAACCGGTCGCTCGGCGTGGATCTCGACGAGCAGCTCGACGTCGAGGAATCGCTGCAGCGCGAGGCAGGGCGCACGGCCGACTACGCGGAGGGAGTGACGGCGTTTCTCGAGAAGCGAAAGCCCGTGTTTCGGGGGCGGTGAAGGCCAGTCATCCCGAGCGGAGCCGCGTAACGGCTGGACCCCGTGTCATCCCGAGCGGAGCCGCGCAGCGGCGGAGTCGAGGGATCTGGGCTCGTTGCGCAACGAATCACCATTTGGCGGATAAATCCTCCCATGCGGGGTTTTGCGATTGGATCAGTCGTATCTTTTTCTCGCGCGTCCAGTTCTTGATCTGCTTCTCACGAGCGATGGCGGCGCGGACATCATTCGTGGGTTCCAGGTGCACGAGCGAGAGGGCGTTGTATCTCGATGTGAATCCGGATCGGCTTCGTGAGCGATGCTCGGCCAAGCGCCGCGACATGTCATTCGTCACGCCGACGTAGAGCACGCGTCGGTGACTGGATAGGATGTACACGAAATAGGTCTTGCCAGGCATACGGTGTCTCGCAACGAGCCCAGATCCCTCGACTCCGCCGCTGCGCGGCTCCGCTCGGATGACGATAACCGTCCTTGTCGAAATGACATTACCACGTGGTTGCACACAGGCGCCGATCCATGCCCCTCGATAACGAAACTCTCATTGGCGTCATTGGCGCCGGAGCCATGGGGAGCGGGATCGCGCAGGTCGCCGCCGCGGCGGGGCATCGCGTCGTGCTCGGTGACGCCGCGCAGGGCGCTACGCAGCGCGCGCAGGCGAAGATCGGCAAAGCGATGGATCGCGAGGTGGCCAAGGCGCGGATGAGTCGCAATGCCGCGGATGAGGTGCTCTCGCGAGTGGAATATCAGTGGGAGCCGCTCGGCGATGACCTCTCGGCGTTCCGTCATTGCGGACTCGTGATCGAAGCCGTCGTCGAGGATATCGAGATCAAGCGATCGATCTTCCGCCGGCTCGAAGGCGCGGTGAGCGGGGATGCGGTGCTGGCGACGAATACGTCGTCGCTCTCGATCACCTCCCTCGCCGCCGCATGCCAGCGCTCGGATCGCGTGATTGGATTGCACTTCTTCAATCCTGCGCCGGTCATGCCGCTCGTCGAAGTGGTGCCGTGGGTTGGCAGCGATCCGCTCGTTGCGAGCAGTGCGTATGCGCTCATGCAACGCTGGCGCAAGACGCCGGTGCTCGCGAGCGACACGCCAGGGTTCATCGTCAATCGGATCGCGAGGCCGTACTACGGCGAGGCGATTCGCATGCTGGAAGAACGTGTCGCCGACGTCGCCACGATCGATTGGGCGATGACGGAGCTTGGCGGCTTCCGCATGGGGCCGTTCGAGCTCATGGACTTCATCGGCAACGACGTGAACTTCGCCGTCACGCGATCGGTGTTCGAAGCGTTCTTCTACGAGCCCCGCTATCGGCCGTCGCTCACGCAGCAGCGGCTCGTCGAAGCGGGGTTCCTCGGCAAGAAGAGCGGCCGCGGCTACTACGACTATCGCGAAGGCGTCGCGCGCCCCGAGCCAAATCGCGAGCGCAATCTCGGCTCGCTCATCGTCGAGCGGATTCTCGCGATGCTGATCAATGAGGCGGTCGATGCGGTCTTCATCAACGTGGCATCGCCAGCGGATATCGATCTCGCGATGACGAGCGGGGTAAACTATCCGAAGGGTTTGCTCGCTTGGGCGAACGAGATTGGACTGGAGCGGGTGCTCGGCTGGCTCGACCGGCTCCACGGTGAGTACGGCGAGGATCGTTACCGCCCGAGCCCGCTGCTCCGGCGCATGGTTCGCGACGGTCGGCGGTTCTTCGAATGAACGACTCGAACGAGCAGGCGCTGGCCGAACGTGTCGTGCACGCGATGATGGCCAAGGATGCCTTCAGCCGCTGGCTCGGCATCGAGATTCTGGAGGTGCGGCCGACTGCGTCTCGAGTGCGTCTCGTGGTGCGCGAGGAGATGGTGAACGGATTCGGCGTCTGTCATGGCGCCGTTCCGTTCGCGCTGGCGGACAGCGCGCTCGCGTTCTTTCGTGTGGCGGTGACGCGCGCGGACGAAACCGTGGCGCTCTTTCGCGGAACGGTGTACAAGACCAGACAGCCATTCTTCACAGAATTGGAATGACGAACGCATATATCGTAGATGGCATTCGGACGGCGGTCGGGAGCCTCGGCGGCGGATTGAGCGAGGTGCGCGCCGATGATCTGGCGGCACACGTAATCGCGGAGCTGCTGCGGCGGAATCCAAGCCTCGACCCGGCGCGCGTCACCGACGTGATCCTTGGCTGCGCGAATCAGGCGGGCGACGACAACCGCAACGTGGCGCGGATGTCGCTCCTGCTCGCCGGGCTGCCGTCCACGGTCCCGGGCGAGACGGTGAATCGGCTCTGCGCGTCGGGAATGAGCGCCGTCGCGAACGCCGCGCGTGCGGTGAAGCTCGGCGAAGGGGATTTCTACATCGCGGGCGGCGTCGAGAACATGACGCGCGCGCCGTTCGTGATGTCGAAAGGCAGCAAGCCGTTCGCGCGCGACATCGAGCTGTTCGACACGAGCCTCGGCTGGCGCTTCGTGAATCCGAAAATGAAAGCGAAGTTCGGCACCGATTCCATGGGTGAGACCGCGGAGAACGTCGCCGCGCAGTACCACGTCAATCGCGCCGACCAGGATGCGTTCGCGGTTCGTTCGCAGGAGAAAGCGGCCAACGCGCGCGCGAGCGGGCGTCTCGCGCGCGAGATCATTCCGGTCGACATCCCGCAACGGAAGGGTGATCCGAAACGCGTCGAACACGATGAGTTCCTCCGTCCCGACACATCGGTCGAGGTGCTCGGAAAGCTGAGGGCCGCGTTTCGCGAGGGCGGCTCCGTCACGGCGGGGAATTCGTCCGGTCTCAACGATGGAGCGGCCGCGCTGCTCGTCGCGTCTGATGCAGGCGTCGCGGAGCTGAGTGCCACGCCGCTCGCGCGCATCGTGTCCACCGCGGTCGCCGGCGTCGAGCCGCGCATCATGGGCATGGGACCCGTGCCCTCGTCGCGCAAGGCGCTCGCGGCTGCCGGGCTCACGCTCGGTCAGATGGACGTGATCGAGTTGAACGAGGCGTTCGCCGCGCAATCACTCGCGTGCCTGCGAGAGCTCGGCATCCCCGACGACGATCCGCGCGTCAATCCGAACGGCGGCGCGATCGCGATCGGCCACCCGCTGGGCATGTCCGGCGCGCGGCTCCTGCTCACCGCGGCGCGCGAGCTCGAAGCGACGGGCGGTCGCTACGCACTGTGCACGATGTGCATCGGCGTGGGGCAGGGGATGGCGACGGTGCTCGAGAGGGTGGGGTGATGGAGCCGATGCACAGGCGCGCGTCATCCCGAGCGGAGGCGCGGAGCGCCGAAGTCGAGGGATCTGGGCTCGTTGCGAGCTGGATCGCGCAACGAGCCCAGATCCCTCGACTCGCTTCGCTCGCTCGGGATGACACGTGGAGCACGTCGCTTCGCGCCTTGACTCCGGATGACATCTGTCGGGCCGCGATGCCATGATCTACCAATTCAACGGCGTCCGACCCGTCATTCACGAATCCTCATTCGTCCATCCGCTCGCCGCGGTTACGGGAAACGTGATCATCGGCCGCGATGTATACGTCGGACCCGGCGCGGCGATCCGCGGCGACTGGGGTGCGATCGAGATCGCGGACGGGTGCAACGTGCAAGAGAACTGCGTCATCCACATGTTCCCGGGCGAGACCGTCGTGCTCGAGGAGAGCGCGCATATCGGTCACGGCGCCATCGTGCACGGCGCGCGGATCGGCCGGAACGCGTTGATCGGGATGAATGCGACGATCATGGACAACGCCGTCGTCGGCGCGGAGTGCGTCGTCGGCGCGCTCACATTCGTGCCGGCCGAGATGCACATTCCGGAGCGCAAGGTCGTCGTCGGGAACCCGGCGAAGATCGTGAAGGACGTGAGCGACGAGATGCTCGCGTGGAAGACGGAGGGCACGCGGTTGTATCAGAGCCTCCCCGCGCAACTGTCCGCGAGCCTCAGGGAATGCGAGCCGCTGCGCGAGGTGCCGCCAGACCGTCCGCGGGAGCGCGCGGCGTATCGCACATGGCACGAGACGAGACAATCATGACGAGTGCATCAGCGACAGATCGGGTGTTCGGCATTTCCAGCGCTGCGCCGCGCCGGCTCGAGAACTATGTGTGCGGCGAATGGGTCGTGGGCGCCGGAAAGGCGACCGACCTGTTCCACGCCGTTTCCGGCGAGAAGATCGCCGAGGCGACCACGGGTGGACTCGACTTCGCGCGCGTGGTGGACTACGCAAAGCGAGTCGGCGGTCCGGCGCTGCGGCGGCTCACGTTCCACGAGCGGGCGCGGATGCTCAAGGCCGTGGCCCAGCAGGTCATGGCGCGCAAGGACGAGTTTTACGCGATCTCCGCCGCGACCGGCGCCACGAAGAATGACTCGTGGGTGGACATCGAGGGCGGGATCGGGACGTTCTTCGCGTACGCCTCGCGCGGCCGCCGCGAGATGCCTGATGAGCGTTTTTATATCGACGGCCCGACGGAGATGCTGTCCAAGGGCGGCTCGTTCGTCGGCCGGCACATCTGCGTGCCGCTCGAGGGCGTCGCGGTCCACATCAACGCGTTCAATTTCCCCGTGTGGGGGATGCTCGAGAAGCTGGCGCCGACGCTGCTCGCCGGCGTCCCGGCCATCGTCAAACCGGCCACGGTGACGTCGTATCTCACGGAAGCCGTGTTCCGTGCGATGATCGAGGCGAGGATCTTCCCCGACGGCGCGATCCAACTGCTCTGCGGGAGCACGGGCGATCTCCTCGAGCATCTCGACGCCCAGAGTGCGGTCGCGTTCACCGGCTCCGCCGAGACGGGCAGGATGCTCAAGACGTCTCCCGCGATCGTCGAGCACAACGTCCGCTTCAACATGGAAGCGGACTCGCTCAATTACTCGATGCTCGGCCCGGACGCCACGCCGGACGCGCCCGAGTTCGAGCTGTTCATCAAGGAAGTCGCGCGCGAGATGACGACGAAGGCGGGGCAGAAGTGCACCGCGATCCGCCGGACGTTCGTTCCCGAACCGCTCCTCCAGGACGTGATGCGCGCGCTCGCCAAGCGGCTCGACACGATCACGCTGGGCGATCCCTCGGTCGACGGCGTGCGCATGGGCCCCCTCGCCGGCCGCGGCCAGCTGGGCGAGGTCCGCCGCAGCGTCGACCGGCTCGCCGGTGTGTCAGAACTGGTATACGGAAACTTGAATGAGTTTTCCGTCGTCGGCGCGGATCGGGAGCGGGGCGCGTTCTTCCCGACGCTGCTCTTCTACGCGAAGGATCCGTTCGCCGTGAGCGAGCCGCACGACGTGGAGGTGTTCGGCCCCGTGAATACCGTCATGCCGTATCGCACGGTCGAGGACGCGATCGAGCTGGCGAAGAAGGGGAAGGGCAGCCTCGTCGGATCGCTGTTCACGGCCGACGACCGCGTCGCGCGCGAGGTCGTGCTGGGTACGGCGGCGTATCACGGCCGCCTGATGCTGATCAACCGGCATAGCGCGAAGGAGTCGACGGGGCACGGCTCTCCGCTCCCGAATCTCGTCCACGGCGGACCGGGGCGCGCTGGCGGTGGCGAGGAGATGGGCGGCGTTCGCGGCGTGCTGCACTACATGCAGCGCACCGCCCTGCAAGGGTCGCCAACGACGCTCATGCACGTCACCAACGAGTACACGCCGGGCGCCGCCCGCGCGTTCGACCGCGTGCATCCCTTCCGGAAATACTTCGAGGAGCTCACGGTGGGCGACGCGCTGCTCACGGCGCGCCGCACGGTGACGGAAGCGGACATCGTGAACTTCGCCGGCGTGAGCGGCGACTTCTTCTACGCCCACATGGACGACATCGCCGCGCGCGACTCGCTGTTCGAGAAGCGCGTCGCGCACGGGTACTTCGTGCTCTCCGCGGCGGCCGGTTTGTTCGTCGATCCGGCGCCGGGCCCGGTGCTCGCGAACTACGGGCTCGAGAGCCTCCGGTTCGTGAAGCCGGTGTACCCGGGCGATACGATCCAGGCGACGCTGACCGTGAAACAGAAAACGGCCAAGGAGAAGAAGGACGATCAGCCGCCGCAGGGCGTGGTCGCGTGGGATGTGGAAGTGAAGAATCAGCATGACGAGCCGGTGGCCGTGTACACGATCCTGACGCTCGTGCGCCGCCGGGACGAGCCGGTGTAACCGCGTCGACGCAACCGCAACCACCAGAGCGGTGTACGAGTGCTACATTCTTGCGCCCTCTTTCATCTCCCGCACCGGAGCAGACCATGACCGATCATCGCATCCGTCACGCCGCCCTGTTGCTCGCGCTGTCCGCCGCGATCGTGCTGCCCAGCGCTGCGGCGCTCGCAAGCAACGTCCCGGGCGTCCCGCCCGTGCCGTCGCGCCGCGCCGCCGTGGATCCGGTAGGCCAGTACCAGTGGTCGCTCACCATGGCGGCGATGCAGAACACGCAGGTGACGGGCACCGTCACGATCACGCGCAAGGACTCGACGCTCTCCGGCACGCTGACCAGCGATCACACGAACGGCGACATGCCCGCCAAGTCCGTCACGCAGGACGGGAACAAGGTGACGGTGGTGACGGAAGGTGACTTCGGCCAATTCACGCTCGTGATCGACTTCAGCGAGGCGGAGCCCACCGGCACGTTCAAGTTCGTCGGCCAGGACGGCACCGCCGATCAGGGGCCGGCGTCGATCAAGCGGCTCGACAAGAAGTAGCTCAACGACGCGTTGGGTGATACCGTATCGGTGATGGGTGCCCACTCGACCGCACCCCCTCACCGCTTCTCCACCAGAGAGACTCATACGTGTCATCGTCACGCATCGCGCGCGGGCTGATCGCCGCGCTCATGGTACCCGCCGTGGTGGCCGCGCAGGGGCGCGGTCGCGGCGGCCGCGGCGGATCCGCCGCCCCACCGCAGGACGACGTCTCGTGGCGCAACGTCGGTCCCGATGCGGCGGGCCGCATGGTCGCCGTGTCCGGATCGTCCGCGCGGCCGAACGAGTACTACTTCGGCACCACCGGCGGCGGCGTCTGGAAGACGACCGACGGCGGCAAGACCGCGGAGCCGGTCACCGACAAGTATTTCGGCGGAACGATCGGCGCGATCGCCGTGGACCAGAAGAGTCCGGACGTCGTTTGGGTCGGCGGCGGCGAGTATCCCATCCGCGGCAACGTGTCGTACGGCGATGGCATGTGGAAGACCACCGACGGCGGGAAGACCTGGAGCTCGCTCGGCCTGAAGGAGACGCAGCAGATCGCGCGCGTCGTCCTCGATCCTCGCAACGCCAACGTTGCCTACGTCGCGGCGCTCGGGCACGTCTGGGCGCCGAATCCGGAGCGCGGCGTCTTCAAGACGACCGATGGCGGCAAGACGTGGAAGAAGATTCTCTTCCGCAACGACTCCACGGGCGCGATCGAGCTCGTGATGGATCCGAGCAATCCCGACGTCCTGTACGCCGCGCTCTGGCAGGCTGGCCGCAAACCGTGGCTGCTCGTGAGCGGCGGCGCGGGCGGCGGCATCTTCAAGACGACGGATGGCGGCGATCACTGGACCGAGATCACGCACAACCCGGGGCTGCCGGTGGGAATCATCGGCAACATCGGCATGGCGGTTTCGCCGGCGAAGCCGAATCGGATCTGGGCGCTGATCGAGAACGAGCCGAACGGCGGCGTCTATCGTTCCGACGACGCGGGCGCGACGTGGACGCTGCTCAATCAGGATCGCGATCTTCGGCAGCGCGCGTGGTACTTCTCGCGGCTCACGGCGGATCCCAAGGACTCGAACATCGTCTGGGCGCCGAACGTGACGCCGATGTGGTCCAAGGACGGCGGCAAGACGTTCACGCGCTCGTTCGGCGGCGGCGACAACCACGAGGTGTGGATCGCGCCCGATGATCCCAAGCGCGTGGTGGTGGTGCACGACAATGGCGCCGTGATCACGACGGACGGCGGCGAGACCTCGGTCCGCCTCGCCGTGCCGACGGGCCAGTTCTATCACGTGCATCTCACGAACAAGGTGCCGTTCGACATCTGCGGCGCGAAGCAGGACGCGGGCTCCGTGTGCGGCCCGGTGCGCCAGGCGGCGGGCTTCGGAGGCCGCGGCGGCGGCGGTGGTCGCGGCGGCGCGCCGGCGGCACGCTCTCCGTACTCGGAGTTCTACGGCGCGGCGGGCGGCGAATCGGGCTACATGGCGTCCGACCCGAACGATCCGAACGTGACGTACGGCGGCAACTACAGCGGCGTGATCGACATGGCGGACCGTGCGACGGGGCTCCGCGCGCGGCTCGATCCGTGGCCGCTCAACCCGATGGGGCACGACGCCAAGGACTCGAAGTACCGGTTCCAGTGGACGTTCCCGATCATGAACTCGCCGCACGATCCGAACACGCTCTACGTCGGATCGAACGTCGTGTTCGAGTCGACCGACAGGGGGCAGAGCTGGCACGTCATCTCGCCCGACCTCACGCGGCACGATCCCCGCACCCTCGGCGCGTCGGGCGGCCCGATCACGAAAGACCAAACGTCGATCGAGTATTACGGAACTGTATTTGCACTTCAGGAAAGTCCGATCGTTCCCGGGCTCATCTGGGCCGGTTCGGACGACGGCCTGATTCACGTGACGCGCGACGGCGGCAAGACGTGGACGAACGTCACGCCCAAGGGACTGCCCGATTGGACGCGCATCTCGATCATCGATCCATCCCCGCACAACCCGGGAACGGCGTGGGTGGCCGCCAACCGCTACCAGATGGACGACTACGCGCCGTATCTCTACAAGACGACGGATTACGGCAAGACGTGGACGCGCATCAACGACGGGATTCCCAACGGCGAGTACACCCGTTCGATCCGTGAGGATCTCGTGAAGCCCGGCCTCCTCTACGCCGCCACCGAACGCAGTATGTGGATGTCGCGCGACGCCGGCGCACACTGGGAGAGCCTGAAGAAGAACCTGCCGCCCGTCCCGGTGCACGACATCGCGCTCCGCGACGACGACATCGTCATCGCGACCCACGGCCGCGCATTCTGGGTGATGGAGAACGTCGCGCTCCTGCGCGAGCAGCCCGACGCCGAGGCCGCGGAGAAAGCGGCGAAGCCGTACGTCTACACGCCCGCGCCGGCCTACCGCTCGACCGGCGTGACCGTGCAGTACCGCCTGCCGCGCGCCGACGAGCCGGTGACGATGGAGTTCCTCGATCCTGCCGGAAAGCTCATTCAGAAGTTCTCATCGACCGACACCGTCGCGGCGAGCGGCGGGCGGGGCGGCGGCGGTGGACGCGGCGGCTTTGGAGCGCCGCAGCGCGTCGGCACGCGCGACGGCCTCAATCGGTACACGTGGAATCTCCAGTATCCCAACGCGGCCACGTTCCAGGGGATGATTCTCTGGCAGGGTTCGACGTCGGGTCCGTTCGCCGCGCCGGGCACGTACACGGTGCGCGTTACCGCCGGCGGCGACGCGCCAATCGCGAAGAAGTTCGTGGTGCGCAAGGATCCGCAGACGCGCGCCACGGTCGCCGACCTCGCCGAGCAGCAGCGCTTCGCGCTCCAGATTCGCGATCGAGTGACCGCGGCCAACGACGCGGTGAAGACGATTCGCAACGTCCGCGGCCAGCTCGAGGACCGCGCCGCGAAGATGAGCGGCAACGCGAGCTTCGGCTCGCTCGCCAAGACGTTCGAGGACCAACTCGCGGTGGCGGAAGACTCGCTCTACCAGACGCGGAATCGGAGCGGCGAGGATCCGCTCAATTTCCCAATCCGCATCAACAACCAGATGGCCGCGCTGCTCGGCTTCGTCGAGAATGGCGAGCGCCGACCGCCCAAGCAGTCGTACGACGTGTACGGGGTGCTGGAGCCGCAGCTCGAGACGCACCTGGCGCGCTACAAGCGCGTGCTCGACACCAATCTGCCGAAGGTGAACGCCGCGCTCAAGGCGGCGGGGCAGCCAGTGATCGTACCGAGCACGAACGAGCCGCCGGCGAAGAATCCGGGGCCGATCAGTTGATGCGCCGCTAAGTCATTCCGAGCGAGCGAAGCGAGTCGAGGAATCTTCTGTCCGGGTCGTGTGGTCGGATCACCACAGGGTCGGAAGATTCCTCGCACCGCTCGGAATGCCCGCGCGCTACGGCCGCCCCGGCGTGGTGTGCGAGTACCAACCGAGTCCGATCCCCAGCCGCGACACGATCCCGAACCGCACGCCGCCGTCGCGGTTCTTCTGCACCCACAGCCCCGGGCTGAACGGACCGTGGCCGAGCACGCCGGGATAGAGATTCACCATCGTGCCGTTGTCTCCGCCGCCTTTCGAGATCACGGAAAGGAGCAGCGACCCGTCGCGGTCGATGAACACGCCGGCGTTGGGCAGGAGCGTCGCGGTCTTGGCGCCCGAGTGCGGATCGACGACGGGATTCTCCGCCGGGTCCCATCCGCCGGACGCCGAGAGCCACAGCTTCGGCGTGAGCTGGCGCGAGATGCCGACGAGGAAGGCGTCGCCCATCGTCGTCATCACTTTCCAATTCTCGGAATGCGGGATCGGCGCGCGGAACATCGCCATCATGTACGCGTTCTCCAGCCGCTTGGACGGCAGCGAGATGCTCGGCTGGCCGGGCCAATCAGTGAACTCTAATCGGCCGCTGTCGAACAAGTGCTTCATCCAGTGCTGGTTCCAGAGCACGATCGAGCCGGAATCGAACAGCAGCAGATCCGTCAGGCCGTCCTCGTCCTCGCAGCACGTCCCGGACGTCTCCACCACCTCGGTGAGCAGGTACCACGCGTACACCGTCGCGCCGCCGAGGAGCTCCGGGTGCGACGTGAATCCGTGCTGCTCGTACCACTCGACCGTCCGCGCGTACGTCATGCCGCCGGCGATGAGGTGCAGGTGGTAGTTCGGGTACCACTGGCCGCCGCCCGAGCCCTTGCCCGACAGCGGGAAGACTTCGTGCACGATCCAGTTGTGCCATCCGTAGTGGCGGAGCACCGGCTCGGGATCCGTGACCGAATGCCAGACCGAATGCCACCCGCTCCGATACCAGAGCGAGAAGACCTCGCGGTGCGGCCCGGTGCGCAGTTGGTCGTACCCGCCGTTGACGACGAGCGAGAACGGATTGAACTCCGCTTCCGCGCCGTAGTCCCGGCTCGCGTAGAATCGATGCGTGACGCGCGCGGTGTCCACGGGCGCCGAAACGACGGCTGGCGGCGTGTGGACGCACGCCCCCAGCAGCACAGCGCACAGCGTAATGAGAATTCTCTGATTCACGTCAGGGCACGGCCTTCGTCGAATCACGCACCGTCGGGTACTTGATCCCGAGCTGATCGAGATACGTCTCGTACTTGGTGGGATCGTAATAGTACTTGCGCATCTCCGGACGGTACTTGTCCATGATCGCCTTGTTGAGCCAGATCGCCGGCTTGTCCTCGGGGCGCATGAGCGGGAAGTACTTGATCGTCTTCGTCTGCACGGTGTTGAAGTAGTCCCACGCCTGCGACACGACGGTGGGCTTGAGCAGCAGATCCAGCACCGTCATCGCCTGCACCTTCGCGCCCGCCGTCACGCCCTTGTGCGCGATCGGCGTCGCCATTGCGATCGCGTTCGCCCAATTGTGTCCCGGCAGCCCCGGGATGTTCGCCGGATAGCGCAGCGTCACTGTCGGCACGTTCCACGAGATGTCGCCGATGTCGTCGCTGCCGCCGCCGCGAAGATCTTCTTCGCGCGGCGGGGGCCGGAGCGAATCGGGCACCTGCGTCGTCAGGCCGCGCGGATTCTTCTGTCCCAGCTCGCGCTGGATCCCGCGGGCGAGCGTCTGATCCTTGTCGTCCCACGTCGGCATGCCGACGGCTTTGATGTTCTGGAACATGTCCATCGCGATCGGCTTGCTGAAGTAGCCCGACCAGCCCGAGCCGAGGATGTCGACCGAGGCGAGCTGCGTGCTCGTCATCATCGCGGCGGCGCGCGCGATCGTGTCGCCGAGCGCGAAGAGCGCCTGCGTCTTGGGTGCGTCGGTCTCGCGGAAGTAGTACCAGACGGACGCCGTCGGCGGCACCACGTTCGGCTGATCGCCGCCGTCCGTGATCACGTAGTGCGAGCGCTGCGTGAGCGGCAGGTGCTCGCGGCGGAAGTTCCACGCGACGTCCATCAGCTCGACGGCGTCGAGCGCGCTGCGGCCGGCCCACGGCGCGCCAGCCGCGTGCGAGCTCTTGCCGAGGAAGTTGAATCGCGCGCTGATCAGCGCGTTCTGTCCGGAGGTGCCGTACGACACGCCGAAGTCGGCGCTCACGTGGCAGAAGAGCACCGCATCAACATTTTTGAACAAGCCGGCCCGCACGTAGTACGCCTTCGCCGCCATCTGCTCTTCCGCAACGCCGGGCCAGAGCATCAACGTGCCGGGACTGTGATCGCGCTCCATGATCTTCTTCACCGCGATCGCGGCGGTGATGTTGAGCGGCATTCCGGAGTTGTGTCCTTCGCCGTGTCCGGGTGCGCCCGCGACGAGCGGATCGTGATAGCCGACGCCCGGCTTCTGGTTGGCCTGTGGGATATCGTCGATGTCCGACCCGAGCGAGATCACGGGTTTCCCCGATCCCCACGTCGCCACGAACGCCGTCGGCACGCCGGCGACGCCGCGCGTCACCTTGAATCCGTTCTGCTCGAGAATGCCGGTGAGGTACTTCGACGTTTCGACTTCCTGCATGCCCAGCTCACCGAAGCTGAACACCTCGTCCACCATCTGCTGCGTGAACGTCGACATGCTGTCGACCATTCGCTCGGCGTCTTTCTTCAGCTTGGCGATGCGAGCGTCGTCGGCGGGGAGATTGACGGGGAACGTGACTTCGGGCCGCGCTTCGGCGCCGCCGCGGCCGCGCCCCTGCGCGAGCAGCGACGCGGGAATCGCGAGTCCGGCGACCACGCCGGTGCGAAGCGCGATACGTGAGATCGAGGAGATGCGCATGTGAGTGGGGTGAGGGCGGGGAACTCGCCGCGCGGATGTGGCGCGCGGCCGCGCATATTTTCCATCCCGCGGACGCCCGCCGCAACCGGCTAGGCGCGCGTCGTTGTCCGCAGCACGCGCTCCACCTCGGCGAGCCGCGGCTCGATCTCGATCGGGCGGTTCGCGAGCGGCGGCGCGGGCTCGGTCTCCTGATGATACCGGACCACCGACTCCGAATCTTTTAGGAGATGTCCCGTGAGCACGGCGACGACGCTCTCGCCGGCGTCGATCACGCCCGCACGCCGGAGGCTCGCCACCCCGGCGATACTCGCCGCGCTCGCCGGCTCGCACCCGACGCCCGCTGCGTCGATTACCGCCTTGGCCTCGAGGATCTCGGCGTCAGAGACGTCGGTGACCACGCCATTCGTCTCGCGAATCGCGCGCACGGCGCGATCCCACGACGCGGGCGCGCCGATGCGGATCGCCGTCGCGACGGTCTCCGGCTCGACCGTGATGTGTCGCGCGAACTGCTCGCGAAAGCTCGCCGCGAATGGCGCCGCGCCGCGCGCCTGAATCGCCGCCAACCGCGGAACCCGATCGATCAACCCGAGCGCACGCGCCTCGCGCAGCGATTTGCCGAACGCCGACGTGTTGCCGAGATTGCCGGCCGGAAGCGCGATCCAGTCCGGCGCGTTCCAGTCGAGCTGGTCGAGGAGCTCGAGCACGATCGTCTTCTGTCCCTCGAGCCGGAACGGGTTCACGGAGTTGAGTAACTGCACCCCTAGTGACTGTGATGCCTCGCGCGCGAGGGAGAGGCATTGATCGAAGTTGCCGCGCACCATCAAGGTGCGCGCACCGTAGGCGAGCGTCTGCGCGATCTTGGCCGCCGCGACCTTCCCGGCGGGAACGAAGACGAGCGCGGGAATCCCTGCCTGCGCCGCGTACGCCGCGAGCGACGCCGACGTGTTGCCAGTCGAGGCGCACGCGACGGCGGCGGCGCCGGTGCGCCGCGCCTGGGTCATGGCGACCGTCATCCCGCGGTCCTTGAACGAGCCGGTCGGGTTGTGGCCTTCGTGCTTGATGAGTAAACGCTCAACACCGGCCCACGCGCTCACGCGCGGGCGCGCGAACAGTGGCGTATTCCCTTCTGGATGAGAGACGATCTCCGCGTCGGTTGCGGACGGGAGCACGAGCTCGCGGTAGCGCCAGACGCCCGAGCTGTCGGTGCCCCTCATCGCCGCGCGCCGCGCCGCGAACGTGCGTCGCAGCAGATCGCGGTGCGCGTCAGCGAATTTGTGCGCCAACTCGAACAGCCCGCCGCAGCTCGGACACGCCGTTGCGGTCTCGCGCTCGTCGTACGTGGCGCCGCACCGCTCGCACACTTGCCGCGACTCGGCGGCGCTCATCGGCTCGTGTCCCACGCGCCATCGTACTCGACGCGCGCGCCTTGCTCGTCGACGCACGTGATGCGGCCGGTGGCACGCACGCCGTTCGCGTCGTACGCCGCGATCATCGCCTCGAGTACGCGTTGCGCGACGCCGTCATCATCCACCAGCGCGAACGCCGACGGTCCGCCGCCGGAGATCGAGCAGCCGAGCGCGCCTGAATCGAGCGCGGCGCGCTTGGCGCGAGTGAAGCCGGGGAGCAGCGGCGCGCGCGCCGGTTCCGCAATGCGATCGTCGACCGCGCCGCGGAGCAGGGAGAGATCGCCCGTGCAGAATGCAGCGACCATCGCCGACACGGCCGACGCCTGCGCGAGCGCGCCCGCGCGGTCGATCGCAGCGGGAAGCACCGCGCGCGCTTCCGCGGTGCGCAATTCCATTTCCGGGTGCACGAGCACGATGCGCAACGCGGCGGGGACGGGAAGCCGGATGAAATCGAGCGGCTCGATCGAACGAATGAGCAGGATCCCGCCGAACAGTTCCGGCGCGAGATTGTCGATGTGCCGGCCCGACAGCCGCTCCTCTGATGCGAGCGCAGCGCGCAGCACGTCTGGTGCCTCGAGCGGATTACCGAGCAGCGCGTTCGCCGCGACGGCTCCCGCGACCGCCGATGCCGCGCTGCCGCCCTGGCCGCCGGCGAGGGGTAATCGCTTCTCGACGCGGAGCGCGATCCCGACGTCGCTCACATTTGCGAGACGGAGCACCGCGGCGGCGGCGATCGCCGATGCATGGCGTTCCGGATCGCGAGGGAGGGCAGGATGTCCGGGGTCATCCACGCGCACGCCCCGTTCCTGAATTCGAGACGCGACGACGCTGTCGCCGATGCCGGCGACGGCGCAGCCGAGGATGTCGAGGCCGGGGCCGAGATTGCCGATCCCGCCCGGTGCGGTGGCGCGGACGGTCGCGGCCCGTTCGTTCGAGTGCATCCCCCAAAATAGGGCGGGGTGGCGCGCCAGACCGGCGACCGACTGCCCGCAGGCGACCCGCACGAAATGCATAAAATATAAGATCAAGCAGCCGAATCAGACTTCAGTCAGCGGCCGGCGTTGGGTCAATTTGAAATTGGAGAACTGCGACTCCGCTCGTTAGCTTGCGGTTATGGCGAAGCTTCCGAAACGTCCGCGCGACACCGCGCAGCTCGCGAAGTTCATGGTCGAGATGGCGACGGGCGAGCGCCCGAAAGACAGGCCGCAGCCGAGCGACGACGCTGCGGTGAGACGTGGGTTGGCACGCAAGGAAGCCCTGCCTCCTAAGCGACGAAAGGCGATTGCCAAAAAGGCCGCCTCTGCCCGCTGGAAGGGAAAGAAAGGCAAGGAAAGGGACTGATCGGCCTTGCTACAGGCCTTCAAAGTCCGTATTCTTCAACAAGAAAGACATACGGTGCTTGTTCGGGTTGCGGCTGACGACAAGAGCCCCTGGGCTCTGCTGGGTTTACCCCTGGCTAGTCAGCCGCTCCCCTTTTTAGCTAGTAGTAATGCGTCGTCCCGAACCGAAACGCATCAAATTCGGTGAAGACAGATTGCTGAATGTGGGCATATGAGCGGGTATCCCCGCGCTCCCACTTCCGCTGAATTGCCCAGCTGCAATAATCCGCGACCTGGAGACACGGCTCGGACGCAGCGCTCCAAAAGGCAACACGATGATTGACGTTGGTGGTCACCTGCCACATGACGTCTTGCACTGCGGCATGAAATACCTGCTGCTTCTTCTTCGTGCCGAGCGACGCACCAACCACCAAGAGATCATCATTCGCCTGCACAATCCTGGGCGTGACGAACTTCATGTGAAGAAACCAGGCCATCTGGTAGAAGCGGGCGTCGGACGGTCGGATGGACGGCTGGGCTTTCGACTTCTCTAAAATCGTCGTATCCACGCGAAACCCGCCCTGGGCAAGAATTGCGAACACATCGTCGCGAACGTCCTGGCGGTCGGTCGTCGCGTGAAACTCAGAGTCCAGGCCGCGATTCTTCCAAGCCAATTCGCGCCGGAGATCGAGGACGGCCGCTCCCACGCGGCAGTCGGGCGGCGCGACGGTCGTCAAGATGAAATACTTCGAAGCGCTCTGGCCGCGCGAGAAGTCAAAATTCCCGCTCTCATCGGCGAAGACATACTTGCGCGCCATCGGCTACTCAGCGTCGCCCTTGGGCTTACCGCCGTACCAGTCGGCGAGGCCCCACTCCTTCGTCCTCGTCTTCACAAAATCCTTATTGCGCGTCAGTGCGGAGTAGACGTTGCCGTATGCGATCTTGGGATCTGCCGAATTGATTTGGCCGCCAGTGTTCAAAGCGTCAGCAATCGCCGTCACTGGCTGCGGGCGCTTCATCATCCCCAAGTACTTCCGAATCGCGTCGGCCGTGTTCAACCCGAAGAACGTGTCGCTTTCAATCGTCGTCGCCTGACGCGCGGCTGCGGGCTTCGCGGCAGGCGCGGCGAGCGGTGCGACGGCTGGGGTTGATTCGCCAATCGTACCGTCACCGTTGATCGCCACAACGTCCGCGCCGACCATAGCGCGAATGACCTCAATTGCGGCATCAATCTGCCCGCGCTTTGCTATGAGATCGGCAAGTACGGCATTGTAGTCGATGGGAGCGGTCACGGTTGCCTCCAGCGTGCGTCGTGCGTTATATATTCGACAGGTGGACAGCCGAAAGGCCCCACCGAGAGGTGGCTGGGCCGGGGATTAGCCGGCCGTCGTTTTTTGTGGTCATCTCTTTCTCCATGTCGGTCGTCGCTGCCCTGCCAAGAGAGGACGACCTTCGGAAGGTGTACGCGAACGCTACCACTGCTTGTTAGGCGGTGTCAAGAGGGGCGTAGAGAAATTCTCTACGCCCCTCTTGCTTTGCGTAGAGTGGTCAAGCATATTGTTCATTATGAATAAGCTTGACACCGCCCGTCGCTCCGCTGTCGTGCGCGCCCTGATCGAAGGCAATTCCATTCGCGCGACCTGCCGCATTACTGGCACGGCGAAGGGAACTGTCTTGAGACTTCTTGAAGACATCGGCGCCGCGTGTCGTGAGTACCAGGACCGCGCGCTGCGTGAACTACCGTGCAGAGAACTTCAATGCGACGAGCTGTGGTCGTTTGTTGGTAAGAAGAACAAGCGAGCGACCGAGGCGGATAAGCGCGAAGGGCGTGGCGATGCTTGGATTTGGACGGCGATTGACGCACAGTTGAAGATCATTCCTTGCTGGCACGTTGGCAGTCGCGATGCTGACGCGGCCTTCACCTTCATGGAGGATTTGGTATCGCGTCTCGCGAACCGCGTCCAGCTCACGACCGACGGGCTGAAGGTCTACGCGAAGGCTGTTGAAGACGCCTTCGGGTGGAACGGCGTGGACTACGCGATGCTGGTCAAACTCTATGGAGAGACGCCAGAAGCGCAGCGCCGCTATAGTCCGGCGCAGGTTATCGGGATTCAGAAGGACTGGGTTATGGGTCGCCCCGATCCCGATAAGGTGTCAACGTCCTTCGTTGAGTCGCACAATCTCACGATGCGGATGCGCAATCGCCGGCTGACCCGTTTAACGAATGCCTACAGCAAGAAGCTTGAGAATCACATGCACAGCCTGTCCCTCTACTTCATGGCCTATAATTTCGTCCATGTCCACCATACGCTCACGAAGGAACGTGGCGGCGTTCACACCACTCCAGCGATAGCAGCAGGTGTTAGCGATCACGTCTGGAAGGTCGACGAGATTGTACGGCTGCTGCCGGATTCAAATTGACCCAACGCCCAGCGGCCTAACCGCGCACTGCTAAGCAATTTGACTGCTCACACCGGTCCCGCCCCTAAATGTGACCACTCGGCGGTGAAAAGTGTTGAGAGGGAGGTATTATGCAACGTTGTTGTAAATCCTCGCGAACGTAAGCCAACCCCGGGCGATTACATCGCCATTACCCAGCTCCGTTCCGACCTCGCCCGCTTTCGGACGGGGACCAGGCAGGTTCGACTCTCTTTTCACCTCTTGGGAGGCATCGTGCGGAAGTTCTCCGTGAGTGCGCTGGCGTGCGCGCTGTTAGCGATCGCAGCGAGCAGTGCATCGGCCCAGCGCCGGCTAACGGGACGCGTCACCGCCACAACTGGCGAGCCGGTTCCATCGGCGACCGTCACCGTGCAGGGCATGACGATTGGTGCTACCACCGGCGCCGATGGGCGGTTTACTCTCGCCAACGTCGGCGACGGATCGAAGGTCGTGAACGTTCGCCGCATTGGCTACAAGCCGGCGACGATTACCGTTCCCGCCACGCAGAACGAAGTGAACGTGCAACTCGAGAAGGACGTGCTCCAACTCGAGTCGGTGGTCATCACCGGTGCGGCGACTTCCGTCTCCAGTGAGAACGCCGCGCAGGCCATCACGACGGTCAGCGCGGATCAGATCGAGAAGGCGCCGACGCCGATGCTCGAGAACGCGCTCCAGGGCAAGATCCCGGGCGCGATCATCACGACGAACTCAGGCGCGCCGGGCGGCGGCTCGCAGGTCCAGCTCCGCGGCACGACGTCGATCACCGCGAACGCGCAGCCGCTGTATGTGGTTGACGGCGTCCTGGTGAGCAACGCGCAGGTCGCGATCGGCCTCAACTCGGTGACCAACGCCGGCGGCGGCATCAACTCGTCGCAGGACCAGATGGCTAACCGCATCGCCGACTTGAACCCCGACGACATCGAGTCGATCGAAGTGCTGAAGGGTGCGTCGGCCGGCGCCATCTACGGATCCAAGGCGGCGGCGGGCGTCATCGTGATCACGACCAAGCGTGGCCAGGCGGGCAAGCCGGCGCTCAACGTCGCGCAGCGGCTCGGCCAGTTCTCGATGTCCAAGGAGCTCGGCACGCGCTGCTTCCACTCGGACGCCGAGGCGCTCGCGTGGTTCGGCGCGACGGACGACTCGCAGATGCCGTCGCCCTGGCAGCCGAACTGCAACGACTTCGAGAAGCAGTACTACAGCGGCAACCCGATGTCGTACGAGACCGATCTCTCGGTTCGCGGCGGCACGACGGGCGGCACCACCTACTACCTCGGCGGCCTCGCCAAGCGCGACAACGCGATCGAGCCGAACACCTACTTCCAGAAGCAGTCGCTCGACGCGAACATCGGCCAGTTGATCGGCACGCGCTGGAATCTCCAGGTCAACAACAACTTCGTGCACTCGCTCACGGACCGCGGCATCTCGGGCAACGACAACAGCCCGATCGTCTCGCCGGGCGACGTGTTCTCGGGCACGCCGTCGTTCTTCAATCTGCAGTCGGGCGTGCGCAATCCGTGGCTCACGGAAGGCACGAATCCCTTCCAGACGTCGCAGAAACTCCGTTCGCCCGAAGAAGTATTTCGCTACATCGGCGGTGTGAACACGACGTACAGCGCCTACTCGTCGAGCAATCAGTCACTCGACTTCACGCTCATCGGCGGCGTCGACGCGTTCTCCGATCGCGGCCGAGTGATCTCGCCGGCTGACCTCTACTTCGAGCCGGCCGACGGCCTTCCGGGCACCGTCGTGCTCAGCAACGCGACCTCGACCAATGCGAACGTGAACGTGTCGGGTGTCGACAAGTTCACGTTCCGGTACGGGACCGCGACGACCTCGTTCGGTCTTCGCAAGGAACAGCGCTATTTCGATCAGACGCTCAACCAGGCGCGCAACGTTCCGGCGGGTCTCGAGAACTTCGCGCTCGGTGCGCAGCAGGCCTCGAGTGAGGGCATCACCGAGATCAAGGACTTCGGCTACTACGTGCAGGAAGAGTTCTTCACGCTGCAGGATCGCCTGCTGCTCACGGCCGCCACGAACCTCGAGCGCTCGAGCGTCAACGGCGACGCGAACAAGTTCTATCAATACCCCAAGGCGTCGGCGTCGTACCGTCTGCCGTGGCTGCCCAAGTACACGGATGACTTCAAGATCCGCGCGGCGTACGGCAAGGCCGGCAATCAGCCGCCGTACGGCTACAAGTTCACGTCGCTCGTCGTTGGCGTGAACGACGGTCTGCTCGGCGCCCGTCCCTCGACGACCGCCGGCAACCCTGACATTCGTCCCGAGACGTCGACCGAGACGGAAGGCGGCTTTGATGCGCAGTTCCTCGGCGGCCGCGCCGCGTTCAGCGCGACGTACTTCAACAAGAAGGTCGACGATCTGATTCTCGCGGCGAACGTCGCTCCGACCACGGGCTTTACGACGAAGTACGTGAACGGCGGCACGCTGGTGAACAAGGGTGTCGAGTTGAGCCTCGATGCAACGCCGCTGCAGATGCAGAACGGGCTGCAGTGGGTCTCGCGCACGACGTTCTATCAGTACCGCGGCAAGGTGACGTCGCTCTCCGTTCCGCCGTTCATCCCGGGCGTGGGCTCGTTCGGCCAGCGCTTCGGTTCGCCGTGGATTCAGGAGGGCTTCTCGCCGACGACGATCAGCGTGGTCGACGACTGCAAACAGCTCACGGCGTCGGGCACGTGCCCCGCGGCGAATCGCATCGTGCGGTACAAGGAGAGCGCGCCCGATTACACGATGGGCTTCTCCAACCAGCTCAACTGGGGCCCGGTGTCGCTCTACGGCCTGTTCGATTGGCGCAAGGGCGGTCTCGCAGTCAACCTGACGAACGAGTACTTCGACGGGACAGGCCTGGGCAAGGACACGCTCGTTGCGCAGACGCGGCTCAAGAACTTCGCGGCGGGTAAGGCGGTGTACGTCGAGCCGGCCGGCTTCGTGAAGCTCCGCGAGCTCACGGCCACGTACAAGCTGCCGTCGCGGCTGACGAACCGCTTGTTCTCGCAGGGGAAGGAAGTCCGTCTCGAGGTCTCGGGCCGCAATCTGTGGACGAGCACGAAGTACACGGGCTACGATCCGGAAGTCTCGAACTTCTCGGATCAGAACGTCGGACGGTTCCAGGACGTGACGCCGTATCCGCCGAGCCGCAGCGTGTTCTTCTCCATTTCCGCCAACTTCTAAGCCGACCCACGCACAGAGGCGAAGCTTCCTATGATCAGACGTATCGCGACGTTGTTCGCGTCGGCCGCGCTGCTTGGCGCGTGTCACGACTCGCCCAACGTTCCCAACTTCAACGCAGTGTCCGCGGAGGCGTTGCAGGGCGCGCTGACCCCGTCGAGCGCGCAGCTGCTCGTCACCGGCCTTCTCAACCAGTACCGCAACACCGCCATCGGCAACCACATCGTGTTCCCCGAAACGATGGCGCGCGATGCGGTGCGCATCGACAAAGCCGAAACGCGGTATCTCACGGAGCTCATCGGCCCGACGCAGCCGGACAACGGCGCGTTCACCGGGTCCGGCGACTTCACCGGATACTTCATCGGCATTCGTACGGCCAATACCCTGATCGATGCCGCGAAGGCGGCGACCGACGCATCGGGTCTGGACGCGGCGGCGCGCTCCGCGCTCGTCGGACTCGGACAGACGGTGAAGGCGCTGAATTACTGGAACGTGATGGAGATGCGCGATTCGATCGGTATGCCGATCGATCTCGATCATGACATCAACGCTCCGCCGGCGCCGTGGGTGTGCAAGCAGAACGTGCTCGCGTACGTCTCGGCGCTCCTCGACAGCGGAGCGACGGCGCTTGCCGCGGGCGGCTCCGCATTCCCGGTGACGCTGCCGTCTGGCTATACGACGGTCGCCGGTACGCCGGCCGGTTTCGCGAAGTTCAACCGCGCGATCAAGGCGAAGGTGGAGCTGTACCGCGGTCTGAGTCGCGAAGGCGGCACGGGCGCGGCGGGCTTCAACGCCGCGGTCGCGGCACTTGGCCAGTCATTCATGCAAACAAGCGATCTCTCGCCGAGCGGCCTCGCGTTGGGCGTCTATGAGAACTACAGCACGGCGGCCGGTGAGACGCAGAATTCCCTCGTGGACGCGGCGCTGCATCTCAATCAGGCTGTGGGCGACAGCATCCAGCCCGGTGATTTGCGTGCGGTGAAGATCGTGAAGGCCGCCGCGCCGTACTCGATCAGCACCGCCGGCGCGACGGTCGTCACGCAGTACGATTACGAGTTCAGCCTCGGCAGCACGAGCCTCACGCACCCGCTGCCGATCATGAAGAACGAAGAGCTGCTGCTGCTCCGCGCCCAGGCGGCGATCGAGCTGAACGACCTGGCCACGGCGACGCAGTTCCTGAACTTCGTGCGGGTGAACTCGGGCGGCCTCGCGCCGTACGCCACCTTCACGTCGCAGGCCGCGGCGCGCAACGCGCTGCTGTACGAGAAGCGGTATTCGCTGCTCATGGAAGGCCCGCAGCGCCTGCTCGACCTGCGCGCGTACAGCCGCTTGAACGCGACGAACTTCCGGCCGGGTACCTCGAACTCGCCGTTCCCCGGCGACGTCTTCACGTCGGCGCTGCCGATTCCGGTGAACGAAGTGAACGCGCGTGGTGGCGCTCCGGCGCTCACGTGTTCGTGATGGCGTAGCAACAGTCGTGCAGAGATGACTGCCAGTGGAGGCGGTGGCGTTGTTCCGCCACCGCCTCCCTGCGTTTCGCGGAGAATTCCGACCCCTTGCGCCGGAGCGGCGGTATGCGCGCGATGATCGTGGTGCTCGCGATCGGTATGATCGCGACCAGTGGCTGCACGCATGCCAGCGGAACGCCATCGGGCTCCCGCGCGCCCGGTGTGATCACACGCGAGCAAATCGAGCAAATCCATGCCGTGACGGCGCTGGATGCCGTGCAGCGCTATCGTGGCGACGTGCTCACGGCGCGGCCGCCGAGCTCCGTGCTGCTCGACAAGCAGCGGTACCCCGTCGTCTTTCTCGGCAGCCAGGTGCTCGGTCAGATCGACGAGCTGCGGAACGTCGCCGCGGACGGCATCGAGGAGATCCGGTTCTATAGCGGCACCGAGGCGCTCAACCGGTTCGGCGCACAGTACGGCGGCGGCGTCATCCAGATCATCCCGCGCACGAGCTGAGTCGCCGCCGTTGCGCGTTTGCTCATTCAAAAAATAGCAAAATCCGGCCAAGCCCTGCTCGGGCGGCGAAGCACGCGTTTGCACAACGCGTGAATTGATGGGCGCCAAAAGTCGAACTCTTTGCGGTTCAATGAGTTGCGGTGCTTGACAACTCGTCGTGCGGCGGGATACATCGGCCGAGTCGCGTGGCGAGTGGGACGTTCGCCATGATGACGAGAAATGCGCGACGTGCTGTTCCGCGTTTGTCGCGCCGTACGCGGGTCGAGTCGACTGGTCAGTGGTACCCCCCATCCCCACCCTCTCTCGCGAGGTGTCTCTGTGCGTCGTTCCGCGGCAGCAGCACTCCTACTCTGTCTCTCGTCCGTGCCGCTTTTGGCGCAAGGGCGTGAGATCACCGGAAAGGTCACCGACGCTGGGACCGGCACTCCACTGACGGAGGCCACCATCGGCGTCGCCGGCTCGCAGGTCGGCGTGCGCACCAACGAGCGCGGCGAGTATCGCATTCGCGTCCCCGCGGGGGACATCACCCTCATGGCGCGCGCGATCGGGTTCAAGCGCACCGAGCTCAAAGTGCAGTCGGCGCAGAGCACGGCCGATTTCAAGCTCGACAAGGACGTGCTCGAGCTCGAGGGCGTGACGGTCACCGGCCAGGCGACCACCGTCGACCGGCGCAACGCGACGACCGCGGTGGCGACGGTCTCGGCGGACGAGCTCATGACCGCGCCGGCAAAGTCGCTCGAGGGCAACCTCGCAGGCAAAGTGGTCGGCGCATCGATCATGGAGAACAGCGGCGTCCCGGGCGGCGGCATGCAGATCCAGATCCGCGGCGCGACGTCGATCCTCGCGTCCGGCGATCCGCTCTATGTGGTCGACGGCGTGATCGTGTCGAACGCGTCGATCAGCGGCGGCCTCGCCTCGATCTCTCGCTCCTCGGGATCGACCGCATCGACGCAGGACCAGACGGTCAATCGTCTCGCGGATCTGAATCCGAACGACATCGAGAATATCGAAGTGCTCAAGTCGGCGGCGGCGACGGCCATCTACGGCTCGCGCGCGACGAACGGCGTGGTCGTGATCACGACCAAGAAGGGCAAGGCCGGCCAGACGCACTACAACGTGACGCAGCGCATGGGCACGCAGCAGGCGAATCGCCTGCTCGGGTCGCGGCACTTCACCTCGTACGATGAAGTGAAGCCGTACCTCGGCAGCTCGCCGCACGCGGATTCGATCGCCAAGGCGAACTGTACGCCGACCTGCTCGTGGTACGACTGGCAGAGCCAACTCTACGACCACACGTCGCCGGCGTTCGAGAGCGACCTGTCGACGTCGGGCGGCAGCGGGAGCACGCGCTACTACGGCTCGGCGAGCGATCGCCAGTCGCCGGGCATCGAGCGCAACTCCGGCGCGCGGCTCACGTCCGGCAACATCAACCTCGATCAGACGATCGGCACGAAGCTCACCGTGAGCGCGGGCGCGGACATCGCGCACAGCTTCGTGCAGGACGGCATCGGCAACAACGACAACGCCGGCATCAGCCCGATCTACACCTTTGGCTACGCGCCGGCGATCTACAATCTGCAGCAGATCGATCCGGTGACCGGCCGGCTGGTGTCCATGTGGATGAACGGCGGCGGCACGGGCACGTCGAATCCATTCGACGTCGTGAACTCGATCACGAACACCGAAGACACGTGGCGCCAGATGGGCAACATCCACGCGAGCTACGCGCTCATGTCGACGCCGAAGAACAACGTCAACGTGACCTACATCGGCGGCGTCGATCGGTTCCAGCTCGAGGGCAACCAGTACTCGCCGAACTACATGCAGTACGAGGGCGCGGACGGTTTCCTCGGCACGTCGCAGATTCTCACGGCGGACAGCCGGTACATCAACCAGAGCATGAACGGCGTCTGGACGTACACGCCGGGATGGGCGTGGCTCAACTCCGCGCAGACGTCGGTCGGCGGCACGTACGAGACGCAGAAGCAGCGGACGTACAACATCCGCATGCGCGGCTTGACGCCGACGCGCGAGACGGCGGTCGGGGGCACCGACATCGCGACCGGCGACAACATCCAGGAGTTCCGCGATCAGTCGCACTACTTCAACGAGCAGGTGATCGCGTTCAACGAGCGGCTCGCGCTGCAATACGGCGTGCGCGCCGACCGCAGCAGCGCCAACGGCGATCGCGGCAAGTATTACGCGTTCCCGAAGTATTCGGCGAGCTATCGCTTCGTCGAGCCGTTCACGCGGTTCACGTCGGCGATCGATGAAATCAAGTTCCGTGCGTCGTACGGACAGTCGGGCAACCGCCCGAACTACGGCGTGCGCGACGTGACGATCTCGAGCGGCGGCACCATCGGCGGCATCGGCTCGCTCGTCGCGTCGAGCGGTCTCGGTAACACGGCGATCAAGCCCGAGGTGATGAACGAGCAGGAGTACGGCATCGACGGCACGTTCTTCCACGGCCGCGGCTCGCTCGAGCTGACGCACTACGAGCGCGTGATCAAGGACCTGCTCGTGACGTTCCCGCTGCCACCCAGCTCGGGCCTTGGCAGCGAAACGATCAATGGCGGCCAGATGTCGACCCGCGGCTTCGAGGGCGGGCTCAATCTCGTGCCGATCAGCAATCACACGCTGGAATGGACGTTCCGCACCACGTATCAGCACAACACCCAGATGATGGACAAGCTGTCGGTGCCGGCGTTCGTCGCGCCGGGCGGCTCGTTCGGCTCGGCGTATGGCCGCAATCGCATCGCGGTCGGCACGCGTCCGACGTACATCTGGGGCAACCTGAAGTTCAGCTGCATCAACACGACGGATGGGAGCGGCCACGTCGTCGTCGGGACTGGCGCGGACGGCAAGCCGTGCCACCAGCTCATTCCGGGTGAGACGGTCGCCAAGAGCGTGACGCGCGACTCGATCATCGCCGACGCCAACCCGATCGCGCAGATCTCGTTCCTGAACACGTTCAAGTTCAGCCGCTTCACGATCAGCGGACTGCTCGACTGGCGCGTCGCCGGCTACACGGCGGACATGACGAAGAACCTGTTCGACGAAGGCGGCCAGTCGCACGACTTCGACTCGGCGTCTCCAATCGCCGGCACGCTGCTGGGCAATTACCGCTACACCACGTGGTCGGGCGGCAATATCTCGACCTACATCGATCCCGGCTCGTACGTGAAGCTGCGTGAGCTCAACGTCACGTACCAGGTGCCGTCGCGGTACGCGCAGTACCTGCGCACCAACGACATGCGCCTGTCGCTCCAGGGCCGCAATCTCTACATGTGGTCCAAGTATTGGAGCTTCGATCCGGAGTTCAACAACTTCGGCAATCAGAACTTCAATCGCTTCATTGATCTCGCGCCGTACCCCAGCAGCCGGCAGTTCTTCCTCAGCGTCGACTTGGGGTACTGAGCCATGACGACCAACTTCAATCGCACCTCCGCCACCCGGAGACCGCATCAGATGCGCAAGCTGCTCGGCGCCACGGCCCTCGTCGTTCTCGCGGCGGGCTGCAAGACCGATCTCAACATCGACAACCCGAACAGCGCCACCGTGTCGGGCGCGACGTCGGACCCGAGCGCGCTGCAACTGCTCGCCACGGGCCTGTTCGTCGACCAGCGCGGCACGCGCTCCACGTTCATTCAGAACAACGGCATCTTCGCGCGGGAAGCGTACAACTTCCAGCCACAGGACGGCCGGTTCACCACGCATCCGCTCATCGGCATTTTCGTGGGCGGCGTGCAGAAGATCGATCCGACCGGCTTCGCCGTCGGGCCGTGGGGCGGCGAGTACGGCACGCTTCGCGACATTTACAATTTCAAGAACACGATCACCGCGAACACGACGCTCTCGGCGGCGCAGAAGTCGGCGTCGCTCGGCATCGCGCAGACGTTCGAGGGGTTGATGCTGCTCGAGATCGTGCAGACGCACGATTCGCTGGGCGGCATCACCGAGATCAAGCAAGATGCGTCGCAGCTCGCGCCGTTCGTGACGCGCGACTCGATGTATAAGTATATTCTGAACACGTTCGACGCCGCGGCGAAGAATCTGGGCGCCGGGGGCGGCACGTTCCCGTTCGCGCTGCCGCCGGGCTTCAAGGGCTTCGATACGCCGCCGACCTTCGCGCAGTTCACGATGGCGCTCAAAGCACGCGCCGCGGCGAACTATGCGACCCGGGGCGGCGGGACAGCGGCGTGGCAGGCGGCGCTCTCCGCGCTCCAGGCCTCGTTCCTGAACGCCGCCGCGAGCTCGCGCGCCGCCTTCGACGTCGGCGTCTACGACACGTACGGCGCGTCGCCCGATTCGCCAAACCCGTTGTCGTCCGCGACGAACACCAACCTCTACGCGCACATGTCCATCGTGGCCGACGCGCAGAAGAAGGCCGACGGCTCACCGGACGATCGGTACACCGCCAAGATTCGGACCGGCCTGCAGTCGCGGCAGGGGCCGATCACGGCGGACGGGCCGACGAGCGCCTCATCGACGATCGGGTTCAGCATTTGGCCCGCATTGAACTCACCGATTCCGGTGATCCGAAACGAGGAGTTGATCCTCCTGCGCGCCGAAGCACGGCTCGCGACGGGCGACAAGGCAGGCGCGATCGCGGACATCAATCAGGTTCGCGTGAACTCCGGCGGTCTTCCGCCGTCGACGTTGACGGCCGGCTCGTCGACTGACGATATCCTCAGCGGAATTCTCTATGAGAAGCGCATATCGCTGCTCATGGAGGGGCAGCGGTGGCCGGACATGCGCCGCTACGGCCGGCTCAACCAGCTTCCGCTCGACGTCAGCTCCGGACCGAACAAGAACTTCGTGGCGATCGTGAATCCCGTGCCGCAGACCGAGTGCCTCGTGCGAGTCGGCGCGGCGGGTGCGTTGCTTGGACCAAGCGGATTGAACGACTGCGCGCCCTGAGCGCGTGATCGTGCGCACGACGTTAGTTTGAGCATCCAAGCCGGAGATCGGATGTGTACCCGGTCTCCGGCGTGGCGTTCGATACCCTCCTCGCGGTAATCTCCGTCGTATGCAGCTCCTCTCCCTCCGCCGACTCGCGATCACCACGTCCGCGATTGCGCTCGCTGCTTCCACCGCGCTCGCGCAGACGTCGGGAGCGCCGACCGCGAAGCAGTACGGCACGATCGACGGCTTCGTCAGCGACACGTCGCTCACGCCGCTCCACGCCGCATTCGTGTCGATCCTCGGCACGTCGATCCGCATCGGCACCGGGCCGAATGGCCGCTTTCGGATCACGCACATTCCCGCGGGCGAGTATCTCGTCATCGTGAAGCGGGTCGGCTATCGGCCGACGTCGGGCGTGGTCGAGGTGCCGGCGTCCGATACCGTGCGCTTGTCGTACACGCTCCAAACCGCGCCGGTGGAGCTCAGCGCGGTGGTCACCACGGAGAAGGTGCAGTCGGATCGCATGAAGGGCTTCCAGGCGCGCAAGGCGCTCGGCGTCGGCCACTTCATGACGCAGGACGAGATTCAGGCGCGGAACTCCGTCTATCCGACGGAATTGTTCCGCGCGTTTCAGGAGATCAACGTCTCACCGAATCGGCAGTCGGTGAACACGGAGTATTACGCGTTGAGCGCGCGCGAGGGCGGCAATCCGAGCGTCGGCGCGTGCCCCATGCAGGTGGTGCTCGACGAGGTGCCGCTGCCGACGCCCTTCAATCTGGATCTGCTGCCGCCACCGCGAGACCTCGCCGGCATCGAAGTGTATGCCGGCGCGGCGACGATCCCCGAGCAGTTCAACGGCTACAACCGCGGGTGCGGCGTGATCGTCGTGTGGACCAAGGACGGCTACTGAGCGTTTCGAGCGCTCACGGCTGCTTGTAGATCACGCCGCCCTTCATCACGAACGGCACCTGACTCAGCGCGTTGATGTCCTTGGTCGGGTCGCCTTTCACCGCGATCAGATCCGCGAGAAAGCCCGTCTTCACGGCGCCGAGGCGGTCGTCCCAGTGCATCATCTTCGCGTCGTTGACCGTGGCGGCGCGGAGTGCCTGGAGCGGAGTGAGGCCGTCCGCCACGAGTCCCTCGACCTCTTTCGCGTTGTCGCCGTGCGCGAGTGGGCCCGCATCGGCGCCGTTGCAGATCGTCACGCCGGCCTCGATCGCGTTCTTGAGGATCGTGGCCTTGTTGCGGTTGCCGACTGATACGGTCGGCACGTAACAGATGCCCTTCTGCGCCATCATCTTCAAAATGTCCGGCGTGAGGCCGTCGCCGTGCTCGATCGTGTTCACGCCGGCGACCACCGCGCGCCGCGCGCCTTCGGTCGTCGTGGTGTGTACCGCAACCGGCCGTCCCGAGCTGTGCGCGATGTCGACGGCCTCGTTCATCTCGTCCTGCGTGAAGCCGGGCATCGCTTCGCCGTTCGGGCCCCAGCGATAGTCGGCGTAGAGCTTGATCCAATCGGCGCCGTGCTGGATCTGGCTGCGGACGACGCGTGCGACGCCGTCGGGACCATCGGCTTCTTCGGCGCCCTGCGGCATCTCGCCCTGATACTCGGTCGCGAAACCCTTGGGTGCGTACTCGCCCGTGACGACGATGGCGCGCGTGGCGACCTGCATCCGTGGACCGGGGATGATGCCCTGGTTGATCGCATCGCGAAGTCCGACGTCGGTGTACATCGCGCCTTCGGTGCCGAGGTCGCGCTCAGCGGTGAATCCGGCGAGGAGCTCGTTGCGGACGTGATTGGTCGCGCGCGCCACGCGCAGTCCCAGCGGCTCGTGGAGCACCTGATCGTTCCACGGCGTCTCGTTATACGGATGGAGCAGCTCGTGGCCATGGCCCTCGGTCATGCCGGGCATGAGCGTGGTGCCGGGGAGCGTGATCGTCTTCGCGTCCGAGGGGACGGAGATCTGGCCGCGCGGACCGACAGCCTCGATGCGATCCCCGCGAACGAGCACCGCCCAGCCGTCGTGCGGCGCGTCGTCCACGGCGTTCCAGACGCGATCGGGCACGAGGAGCACGGGCGGGCCGGCGGGCGCCGCGGCGGCCGCGCGGCCGCGGCCCTGCGCCGCGAGCAGGCCGGGCGCGGCGACGGCGGCGCACAGGGCGAATGATGATATGCGAATCATAATATTTAGATTATTGAAGTGTGATCAAATGGATTCCGCGTCGAGCGGCAGGCCGGCCGCCTTGCAGGCGCGCATGCCGCCCGCGACGTTTGCCACATTGGTGAATCCGCGCGCCTGAAGCAAGCTGGCGGCGATGGCCGACCGCGTTCCGCCCTCGCACATGACGGCGATCGGCGTGTCGCGCGGCAGTTCGGCGACGAGGGTCTCGAGATCGCCGAGAAAGAAGTGTCGCGCGAAGGGCAGGTGGCCGGCGCGCCAATCGACGGCGCCGCGCACATCCATCACCAGTCGCTCGCCGTGCTCCGGGAATTCCGCCGGCGCCATGCGCGCGACCGTGCCGAGGCGGCCTCCGCTCGCGGACCACGCGGCACGAAGCGCCGCTCCGCCGCGCGCGACGACGCGATCCAACCCAATCGCGGTGAGAAGCCGGCGCCCCTCCGCGATTCGCTCCTCGTCGTCCGCGAGAATGACGAGAGCGCGGTCGTACGGGAGCAGCGAGCCGGCCCACGTGGCGAACGAGGTGCCGACGGGAATGTTGAGCGTTCCCGGAATGTGTTCCGCGGCGAATGCCGCGGTCGAGCGCACGTCGATGACCGGCGTCCCATCCGTGAGCGCGTACCGCAGCGCCTCGAGCGAGAGCTCCGGCAGATCCCCACGCGGTGCGGACGGCGGACCGTCGCGGTTGATCGCCTTCATCTGCGCGAAGTAGCGAGGCGGCTCGGACTGTCCGGCGAGCACCTGGTCCACGAACGATTGCTCGTCATCGCACCCGAACGCCCAGTTCGCGAGCCGCTCGTATCCCAGGGTCGTGCAAGGCATCGCGCCGAGCGCCTTCCCGCACGCGGAGCCGGCGCCGTGCCCGGGCCACAGTTGGAGATGGTCCGGCAGGTCGCGCATCGCGACGATCGAGCGATAGAGAGCGCGCGCGAGGGTTTCAGCGGTCCCGTGGGCGTTCGCGGCGCGCTCGAGCAGGTCGGGCCGGCCGACGTCTCCGACGAAAATGAAGTCGCCCGTGAACATGCCGATCGGCACGTTGGACGCGGCGCGGTCTGTCACGACGAAGCAGACGTGCTCCGGCGTGTGGCCGGGCGTGTGTCGAACTCGCAAGCGAGCGGCGCCGACGTCGATCGTGTCACCATCGCGAATGAGCCGCGCGCCGTCTGATGCGGCGAACCGGTACTGCCAGTCCTCGCCTCCCTCGCGGGAGAGCAGCAGTTGGGCGCCGGTGGCGCGCGCGAGGTCGCGTGCGCCGGAGACAAAATCGGCGTGAATGTGCGTCTCGGTCACGTACGCGATGCGCAGCCCCTCGCGCTGAGCGGCCGCGAGATACGTCGAGATGTTGCGATTGGGATCGACGACGATTCCGACCGCGGCTTGTTGGCAGCCGAGCACGTAGCTCCCCTGGGCCAGGAATCGATCGTAGAAATGCTCGAGAATCATGCGCATGAGAATGGCTTGCCGCGCTCTGGGCCGCAACGCACGTTTGATGATGCGAATTCTCGCGACCGGAGCGCTCGTCGCCCTCGCGTCGACCGCCGCCGCGGCCCAAAGCATCGAGACGCCGCAAGCGTTCGACGCCGCGCATCGCGTCATGGCCGTGACCCCCGGCTTGGCGGACCGGCTGCATCTCACGCCTCCGCTCTGGCCCGCTGCCGCACCCTACCGCGAAGTGCGTCTCTACGCCGTGCAGCCGGGCGGCGGATTCGTGCTCGTCGTACTCCGGCCGACGGGCGTGCTGGAGCGATACGCGCTCACCGATGCGCAACGGAGCGCGCTCGAGACGACCATCGATTCCGCGGAGAGCGTCTCCGGGCGACCGGGCGGCGAGATCTCGGCGGACATCGTGTCGGAACCGGCAGGGAACGCGTTCGCGCGAACGCAGGGTCTGCTCGGTGTGACGGTGTACGGGCCGATTGCCGCGTCGCTGGCTGACGACGCGAACGTGGGAACGGGCCTCTATCTGCTCGTCGCCGGCGGAAGTTTCTTCGTGGCGTACGGCTCGGCGCAGCAGGAGCCATTCACGCGCGCGCAGAGTGATCTCGCCGCGGGCCTCGGGCTCGCCGCCGGGACCGGCGGTTGGCTTGCCGGCTACGCCGCGAGCGGCGCCTCCGACAAGAGCGTGCGCGTGCTTTCGCTCGCGTCGGCATTCGCGGGAACGATCGCCGGCGCGCAGATCGGCAGAACGTTGAGCGATGCCGAAGCGCACGGCGGTGTGTTCGGACTCGAGACCGGCGCGGCATTCGCGCTCGACGCCTCGGCGATCGCTGGGCTGTCGGGCCGTGCTGCCGCCGCGTTCGCCACCGTCGGCGGCGCAGCTGGGCTTCCGCTCGGACTCGGCTATCCGCGTCACGCCGCATACAACGTGACAGCGGGCGACGCGCAGAGCATCGGCACAGCCGGACTCGTGGGAGCGGTCGTTGGCGGCGCGGTCGGCATCGGCAAGCACGCGAGTGCGCGACAGACGGAGCTCGCGTTGACGACCGGTTATCTCGCGGGTGAGCTCGTGGGTGAGCGGGCGTTGGCGCGGCCGCTCGACCTCACGCAATCGCAAGCGAATTTGCTCAAGCTGGGCGCGTTCGCCGGCGCGCTCCTGGGGGTCGCGGTGCCGACGCTCGGCGGCTCCGAAAACATGCACTTGGTTCTCGGTGCAGCTGGCGCGGGCGCAGCGCTGGCGGTGGCCGGACTCGCCGCCTCATTCCCAAGTCATGCGGAGTCCGTCGGCGCGCCTGCGCGCACCGGGAGCGGGTCTCGTTCGACCAGCCGCATCACATTCGATGTTCCGACCGCGTCGATTTTCGGACTCGCCGCGCGGCGGCGTGGCGAGTATCCGTTGCTTCGCGTGACCTTCTGACGCATCAACGCCGTCTGGACGGCGCTCGTAACCAGGCGTACGGTTCATGGCCGCCAATCCTCACGCTCTTTTCCCCCCCCAAAGCCGCAGGCGCATTATGAGACCGATCGCCAGGAGACTGGCCGTCATCGCGACGACTGTGTTCGTGCTGCCCACCGCCGCGCACGCGCAGAAGAAAGTCCTCACGCAAGCCGACTGGGACATCTGGAAGTGGATCAACGCACCCGTTCTCACGAACGACGGGAGCTGGGCGGTCTACACGCTCATTCCGCTCGTTGGCGACGGCGAGACGGTGATCCGGTCGACGCACGCGAGCACGGAGTATCGCGTGCCGCGGGGCTTCCTCGGCCGGCCGAACAACACGCCAGGCGGGCTGCGACCGCCCGGACGTGGCGGCCCGGGAGCGCAAGACGGCCCGCCGGCGCCCTCTATCACCGCGGACAGCCGCTACGTGATCGTGACCACGCAGCCGACGCAGGCCGAGGTGGAGCGCGAGTCGCGCGGTCGCGCGGGGCGCGGAAGCGCTGCCGGCAATCGGCAGTCGATCGTGATCGTGAGTCTCGCCGATGGCCATCAAACTCCGATCGAGAACGTGCGATCGTTCCGCATCGCGACCGACGCGGGCGACTGGCTCGCGTACGTGCCCGGCGACTCGGCGGCGAATGATTCGACCAATCGCGGCGCGACCGGTCGCGGCGGACGCGGTGGCCGCGGCGGCGCGACGGGACCGCGCCGCCAGTTCGGATTGCCGCTCGTGCTGCGCAATCTCGCGACGGGCGCCGAAGAGAAGCTCGGCGACGTGCTCACGTTCGCGTTCGACGACAGCGCCAAGTATCTGGGCTACACCGTCGTTTCGCACGACTCGACGAAGGACGGCGCGTTCGTCCGCAACCTGGCGAGCGGCGCCACGAGCACGCTGGTCACTGGCAACGGCGACTATAAAGATCTCACATTCGATCGCGCGGGCGCGCAGGTCGCGTTCGTCGCCGATCGCGACGAGTTCGGCCAACAGAAGCCGCGCTACACGTTGTACGAAGCGTCGCTGAAGAATGGATCGGCGCAAGCGGTCGTGACGCCGGCGCAGGTGCCGACCGGGCTGCATGTCGCGGACGGGGGGGCCATCGCGTTCACCCGCGACGGCAACGCCATCACGCTCAACATCGCGCCGCCGCCGATCGATTCGGTGCCGGCGGACTCGCTCGTTGGCAAAGCAGTATTCGATCTCTGGCATTACAAGGATCCCGTGCTCCAGCCGACGCAGAAGCTCCAGGCCGCACGGGATCGCAACAAGTCGTACGAGGCCGTGTACCTGATCGGCCCGAAGAAGCTCGTGCAGCTCACCGACGACTCCCTCACGAGCGTCGCGATATCCCACGATGCGAAGGTCGGGCTCGGCACGTCGCGCGAGCGGTACATGATCGAGACGATGTGGGGCGATGGCGGCACGGACGTGTACGCGATCGACCCCGCGACGGGTGCGCGCAAGCTGGTCCGCGAGAAGATCAGCGGCAACGCGCAACTCTCGCCGGACGCCAAGTACATCGCGTTCTTCGACAAGGCGCACTGGTACGCGTACAACACGATCAGCGGCAAGACCGCGGACGTGACCGGAAACCTGAAAGGCGTGGATTTCGAGAACGAGACGACCGACACGCCGAGCATCCCGGCGGCGTGGGGAATCGCCGGCTGGACGCCGGGCGACAAGTCGATGCTCGTGTACGATCACTACGACATCTGGGAGCTCGACCCGAACGGCGTGAAGCCGGCGGTCATGGTCACCGACTCGGCGGGCCGGCGCGACTCGATTCAATTCCGCCTCTCGCTCGAAGGATTGCGCGGCGGACGCGGCGGCGGCCGCGGGGCCGCGGCGAGCGCCGACCGCGGCGTGGTGGATCCGAACAAGCCGCTGCTCCTGAGCGCGGTCAACGAGCAGACGATGGCGAGCGGGTTCTATCGCGACCAGCTCGGCGTGAAGCGCGCGCCGGAGAAGATCGTGATGGCCGACGAGGCGTACGGCACGCCGATCAAGGCGTCGAAGGCCGACGAGTACATGATCACGAAGAGCACGTTCGAAGAGTTTCCGGACTTGTGGGTGGGCCCGTCGCTCACGCAGCTCACACGGATCTCGGACGCCAACCCGCAGCAGAAGGATTACAACTGGGGGACGGTGGAGCTGGTGCACTGGACGAGCTCGGACGGCAAGCCGCTCAAGGGCATGCTCTTCAAGCCCGAGAACTTCGATCCACACAAGAAGTACCCGATGATCACGTACTTCTACGAGAAGCTGTCGAACAACCTGCACAGCTACGTGCCGCCCAACGGCCGCAACGTGATCAACTACACGCACTACGTGTCGAACGGCTACTTGGTGTTCGTACCAGATATTGAATACGAGGTTGGATATCCCGGCCCGAGCTCGGTGAACTGTGTCGTGCCCGGCGTGGAGATGCTGCTCGCGCGCGGCTATGTGGACCCGAAGGGTCTCGGCATCCAGGGCCAGTCGTGGGGCGGGTATCAGACGGCGTTCATCGTCACGCAGACGCACCTCTTCAGCGCGGCGATGGCCGGCGCGCCGGTCGCGAACATGACGAGCGCCTACGGCGGCATCCGCTGGGGATCGGGCCTGGCGCGCGCGTTCCAGTACGAAGTCGGCCAGAGCCGCATCGGCAAGTCGCTGATCGAGGCGCCGCAGCTCTACATCCAGAACTCGCCGCTCTTCTGGCTCGACCGCGTGACCACGCCGCTCTTCATCATGACGAACGATGCCGACGAAGACGTTCCGTGGTATCAGGGTATCGAGCTCTTCGTCGGGATGCGGCGGCTGGGCAAGGAGGTGTACATGATCGAATACAACAACGAGAATCACAATCCCGCCGGCCGCGCGAACCAGAAGGACATCGCCATGCGGATGCAGCAGTTCTTCGACAACAAGTTGAAGGGAGCGCCGGCGCCCGACTGGATGGTGCACGGCATCCCCTACGTGGCGAAGGGCCGCGACCAGTTGCACGCCGCGCCGGCGGCCGTGCAGGCGGGGAGCACCGAACCTCAGACGGAGAGAAAGCCGTGAGAGCGGACGAAATCGACTATCGTATCATCGGCGACGACTTGCAGGCGGTGATCATCACGCTCGATCCCGGCGAGATGGTGCAGGCCGAGGCGGGCTCCATGATGTACATGCAGGACGGGATCGTGCTGAACACCACGCTCGATCCCAACGCGCAGGGCGGCGGCATGCTCGGCAAGTTGTTTCAGGGCGCCAAACGCGCGCTGTCCGGCGACACGTTCTTCGTCACGACGTTCGCGAACGCGGCGAACCGCCGGCAGGACGTCGCGTTCTCGTCGCATTTCCCCGGGAAGATTCGCCCGATCGATCTGCGCGAGTGGGGCGGCATGATCATCGGCCAGAAGGATTCGTTCCTCTGTGCGGCGCGCGGCATCAACGTGACGATCGCGTTCACGCGGCGAATCGGCGCCGGCTTCTTCGGCGGCGAAGGCTTCATTCTGCAGCGGATCGAGGGCGACGGGCTCGCGTTCCTGCACGCGTCGGGCACGCTGCACGAGATGACGCTCGGGCCGGGCGAGAGCCTGCGCGTCGACACCGGCTGCATCGTCGCGATGGAGCAGCACATCGACTACGACATCCAGATGGTGCCGGGAATCAAGACCGCGCTGTTCGGCGGCGAAGGGCTGTTCTTCGCGACGCTGCGCGGGCCCGGCCGCGTGCTGCTCCAGACGATGCCGTTCTCGCGGCTCGCCGATCGCATTCTCGCGGCGGCGCCGCACGCGGGACGGCGCGAGGAGCGCGTCGGGCTGGGCGGCGCGGTGGTGGGGGGCGTCCTCGGCTCGCTGCTCGACAACAACGGCTGATCGGATTTAGTAGCAATATGCATATAATTACGACCGTCGCCATCCGCTGATGGCGACGCAGACGATTGATGAACCGATCGCGCGCTTCGAGGCGCTGCTCGACCGCGCCAGGGCGCTGCCGCGCGATGTCCTGCCCGAGCCGACGGCGATGGCGCTCGGCACTGTCGACGAGCGCGGCAACCCGAGCGTGCGCATCGTGCTGCTCAAGGCCGTCGACGAGCGAGGCTTCGTGTTCTACACCAACTTCGAGAGTCGCAAGGGACGCGACTTGCTGACGACGCGCCGCGCCGCGCTGTGCTTTCACTGGCAGCGTCTCGAGGAGCAGGTGCGCGTGGAAGGACGCGTCGAGACGGTGAGTGTGGGCGAAGCGGACGCGTATTTCGCGTCGCGCGCACGCGGCAGCCAGCTCGGCGCGTGGGCGTCGCTGCAGAGTCAGCCGATGGATGATCCCGGCGCGCTCGAGGCGCGCCTCGCCGACGTGACGGCGCGATACGACGGGCAGCCGGTGCCGCGTCCGCCGCACTGGTCGGGTTTCCGCGTTGTGCCGGAGCGGATCGAATTCTGGCGCAACATGCCGAGCCGCCTGCACGTGCGGCACGCGTACACGCGCGACGAACGGGGATGGTCGGTGCAGCAGCTCTTTCCGTGATCGCTCCCGCGATCGCGGCCGAGCTCGGGCATTTCGCTCGCCGTCGGCGTCGTTAAACTTACGCCCATGGCTACTCGCATCGCGGAGACCGCGCCGGCTGATCCGGGGACGAACTGGACGATCGATTCGGCGCGCGCCCTGTACAACGTCGAAGGGTGGGGCGCCGGCTTCTTCGACGTGAACGAGAACGGGCACGTGATCGTGCGGCCGGACAAAGAACGGCCCGATCTCGTCGTCGACCTGTTCGAGGTCACGAACGATCTCGAGGAGCAGGGGATCGCGCTGCCGGTGCTGCTTCGTTTTTCCGACATACTCCGCTCGCGCATCGAGTCGCTCACGACGCGATTCGAGCAGGCGCGCGAGGAATTCGGCTACACCGGCGGCTACACCACCGTGTATCCGATCAAGGTGAATCAGCAGCGGCACGTGGTCGAAGAGATCGTGGAGTTCGGCAAGGCGCACAAGGTGGGGCTCGAGTGCGGGAGCAAGCCGGAGCTGCAGGCGATCCTCGGCATGTCGGAGTCGGCAGACCACATGATCGTCTGCAACGGCTACAAGGACGAGGAGTTCATGCGCCTCGCCCTGATGGGCCAGAAGCTCGGACACGACGTCTTCATCGTAATCGAGCAGTTGAGCGAGATCGACGTGCTGCTCCAGATCGCCGACGAGATGGGCGTCACGCCCAAAGCGGGCGTGCGGATCAAGCTCGCGTCGCGCGGCTTTGGACGGTGGAAGGAATCGGGCGGCGAGAAGTCGAAGTTCGGACTCAACGCCGCGCAGCTCGTGCAGGCCATCGACAAGCTGCGGAGCGCCGGACGGCTCGACATGGTGAAGCTGATCCACTTCCACCTCGGCTCGCAGATCACCGACATCCGCTTCATCAAGCTCGGTCTGCAGGAGCTCACGCGCTTCTACGTTGAGCTGCGCAAGGAAGGCCTCGACATCACACACGTCGACGTGGGCGGCGGTCTTGGTGTCGACTACGACGGCACCAACTCCACGTCGGACGCGAGCGTGAACTACTCGCTCCAGGAGTACGCGAACGACGTGGTGTACACGCTCGCCGAAGCGTGCCGCGAGCACGAGATCCCGATGCCGCACATCGTCAGCGAGTCGGGACGCGCGCTCACCGCGCACCACGCGCTGCTGCTGATCAAGGTGATCGACGTCGAGTCGCAAGCCGACCGGCCCGTGCCGGATCTCTCCGAGGACGATCACGCCCTCCTGCACGAGATGCTCGCCGACTATCGCGACGCATCGCGCAAGAACGTGTCGCGCCGGCGCGTCCGCGAGATCTTCCACGACTTGACGTTCGACAAGGAGCGGGCGCAGGAGCTGTTCAATACCGGCGTGTTCTCGCTGCGCGAGCGGGCGCTCTCCGAGCAGATCTACTTTGGAACGTCGAACGTGCTCGCGCGCTACGTCGAGCGGAACCGGGACGAGTTCGAGGACATCTCGTCCGATCTCGACGCCACGCTCGTCGACCGATACTTCTGCAACTTCTCGCTCTTCCAGTCGCTGCCCGACAGTTGGGCGATCGACCAGCTCTTCCCGATCATGCCGATCCATCGATTGGCCGAGGAGCCGACGCGCCGCGGCACGATCCAGGACGTCACGTGCGACTCGGACGGGAAGATCGATCGCTTCGTCGGAGACAAAGCGGGGAGCCCCAGTCTCGAGCTCCACGAGTTCCACGACGGCGAGCCGTACATGCTCGGCGTCTTCCTCACCGGCGCGTATCAGGAAATTCTCGGCGACCTGCACAATCTGTTCGGCGACACGAACGCGGTGCACATCCGGCTCGGCCCGAACGGCGGCTACGAGGTGACGGATCTCGTCCACGGCGACACGGTGACCGAGGTGTTGAATTACGTCCAGTTTCGCGCGTCGGATCTGCTCCAGACGTTCCGCCGAAAGGTCGCGAGCGCGAAGCACCTCAGCCGGCAGGAAGCGAATACATTCATCGCCGACTACGTGGCCGGTCTCGAAGGCTACACGTATCTCGAGGGCGAAGCCGCGCAGTAGCGCTCAGGCGACGCCGCGCGGCAGTCCGCTCACGCCGAGCCGCTCGAGCAGCGGTGAGATGGTGAGCCCTTGAATGAGAATCGAGAGCACGACGACGCCGATCGTCATCGTGATGACGAGGTCGCGCTGCGGCATGGCCGCGGGGAGACTGAGCGCGAGGACCATCGAGAGACTTCCGCGAAGTCCGCTCCACGCGAGCACCGCGGTCCAGCGCGGCGGAATCCGATGCTTGGGCGGCTGCGCGGCCACGAACGCGTACGTCACGATGAGCCGAACGATGGTGACGACCACGTACGCGGCGACGATCGCGCGCCACTCGGCCAGCAGCGCCGGGACGCGCGCTTGAAAGCCGATCAACAGAAACACGAGCGAGTTGAGCGCGAACGCGGCGTATTCCCAGAAGATGTGGAGCGCCGCGCGATGCTCTTCGGTGAGCGCCGACTGCACCGCATGCGTGCCGGCGAGGAGACCGGCCGTCACCGCGGCGATCACGCCTGAGGCGCCGATGCCGTCCGTGAGGACGAACGAACCGTACGCGGCGGTCGTCGTCACCATGATCATGATCATGGGGTCATCGAGGCGCCTGAGCAGCCGCGCCGCCGCCAAGCCGATCGCGCCTCCGATGATGACGGCCATCGTGATCTGGTAAATGAACTGACCGGCCAGCGCGAGCACGGTGGCATGGCCGCCGAGGACGTAGGTGACCGCGACGGCGAACGACACGGCAGCGGTGCCGTCGTTGAGCAAGCTCTCACCTTCGATGACGATCCCGAGTCGCGCCGGCGCGCCGAGCGTACGCACGATCGCGACCACGGCGATGGGATCGGTCGCGGCGATGAGTGTGGCGAAGACGAACGCGGGTCCCCAGGCAATCTGATTTGGCGCGGCGAGCGAACGCGATCCGATCTCGAGTGTGGCGGCGATCAACACGGTCGCGACGACGACGGCGGGGAGCGCCAGCGAGAAAAGCGTGAGTCGATTGCGCCAGAACTCCTCGGCCTCGAGCTGGAACGCGGCCTCGAACAGCAGCCCGGGGAGGAAGACGGCGAATAGCAGCTCTTTGGTGAGCGGCGGAGCGTGCACCAGCCCCGTGGCGCCGACGCCGAGTCCCGCGACGACGAGCGCAACCGTGTACGGCACGCGCATCCGCCGGGCGAGAATCGCCACGGCGGATGCGAGGAGGAAGAGCAGGACCAGCGTGCCGCTGAGCGCCATGCCGTCAAGCTACATGGATTCAGCAGAGCACGTTGGCCTCCGCTTGGCTACCGCGACCGATCAGCGAAACGTGTCGTGGACGGACATCCGCGGCGAGAGCGCGTCACTCGGGATCACCAACTCGATCGTCTGTGACTTGGCGACCGAGTACGGGCCGAGCCGCTCGCGAATCGCGGTGTGCTCGGGCTCCACGCTCAGCTCGAGACCGCTCGCCGGAAAGAGATTCGGGTCGAGCACGAAGCTCTTCTCGCCGTTCGCCGGGGCTTCGGCGATGTACGACTTCTGGCCGCCCAGAATGGCGTAGATGCGGACGTCGCCCGGATAGCTGTTCTGGACGCGCAGGATCGCCGTGCGCGTGGCGCTGAGCGAGTCGATCGCGATGTCGCCGGGCGCGGGGCCGTTCGAGCCGGCGTACGGATGCGTGCACGCGAGCGCGCAGAGCATCGTGCCGGATATAACGTATGGTAATAATGAAAGTCGCATGAATCCTCCGTGTCGCGCGCGGTGGCGCTCCCGGGCCAAACGGGCAGGAAGGGTGCCGGGAGCACCGCGTGAGGCGCGATGGTCCCGTCGGGGCCGGTCTTGCCGGCGCGGCCGCCGGTGCGCAGCTTCACGCGACTTCTCCGGTGGACCGTCATGCTTCGCCCGATCGCCCTGCTCGCTGTTGGCCTCCCGCTCGCGAGCGCCGCGCTCTACGCGCAAAATTCACCGCTCACGCCGCGCGATACCGGGCCGATCACGGTTCACGCGGCGCGAGCGCTCGACGGCCGCGGAGCGCGGATCAACGACGTGCTCGTCACCGTGCGCGGCGGAAAGATCGTGTCGGTGCGGGCGAACGCGGGCCCGGCCGCGGCGCGCGCGACGTACGAGCTTGGCGACGCGACCCTCATGCCCGGCCTGATCGACGCCCACGTGCATCCGGGCTGGTACATCAATCGCGCGGGCGCGCTGCACACGCCCCGCGACGGCGATACGCCGGCGCAGTCCGCGCTCGCGCGGGCCGGGAATCTCTACGCGACGTTGATGGCGGGGTTCACCACGGTTCAGAGCGTCGGCGGCCCGGAGGATCTCGACCTGCGCGACGCGGTGAATCGCTGGCAGATCCCGGGGCCGCGCATTCTCACCTCGATCACGCAGCTCACCGATACGAGCCTGTCGCCGGACTCGCTCCGCGGCGTCGTGCGCGCGCTCGAGGCGCGCGGCGCGGATCTCATCAAGCTCTTCGCGTCGTCGGGTCTGGGCGCCGGCGGGCAGCGCACGTTCTCCGATGCGCAGCTCGAGGCGATCTGCGGGGAAGCCAAAACGCAGGGGCTGCGCACGGTCGTCCACGCGATCAGCGCGGCGAGCGTGCGAGCGGCGACGCTCGCCGGATGCATGGAGATCGAGCACGGCACCTTCGCGACGGACGCCGAGCTCCAGCTCATGGCGGCGCACGGCACGATCTTCGATCCGCAGGTGTGCCTCGTGTTCCAGAACTACATCGACCATCGCGACATCTACGCGCGCTCCGGCTTCACCGGCGCGGCCTTCACCGCGCTCGCCGACGCGATCCCGAAAGCGACCGAGATGTTCAGGCACGCGCTCGCGACACCGAACCTGCGCATCATCTTCGGCACCGATGCGGTGGCGCTCGCGCACGGGCGAAACGAGGAGGAGCTGATCTGCCGCGTGCACGCCGGGCAGCCGCCGATCGATGCGCTCACGAGCGCGGAGTCGCGCACCGCGGACGCGCTCGGCCTCGGCGATCGCGTGGGATCGCTCGTCGCCGGATACGACGCCGACCTCGTCGCCGTGCGCGGCGATCCCACACGCGACATCGCCGCGATCAGGAACGTGACGTTCGTGATGCGCGGCGGTGAGGTATTTAAATAATACTCGTACTACTTCTGGTACGACCGGCCGTCCGACTACAAGCGCTGGGAGACCGCGTCCCAGTCGACGACGTTCCACCAGGCGGCGACGTAGTCGGGCCGGCGGTTCTGGTACTTGAGGTAGTACGCGTGCTCCCAGACGTCGAGCCCCATGAGCGGCTGTTTGCCGTCCATGAGCGGATTGTCCTGGTTCGGCGTGCTCGTGATCGCGACCTTGCCGCCGTCGCTGACGAGCCACGCCCAGCCCGACCCGAACCGGCTTCCGGCCGCGGCGGCGAACTGCTCTTTGAATTTACTGAAGTCGCCGAACGACGACTTGATCGCGTCCGCGAGCTTGCCCGTCGGCTCACCGCCCTTGTTCTTGCCCATGATCTGCCAGAACAAGCTGTGGTTCCAATGGCCGCCGCCGTTGTTGCGCACCGCCGTGCGCACCGCGTCCGGCACGCTGTTGATGCCCTTCATCAAGTCGTCGAGCGACTTGTTCGCGAGCTCCGGCGCCTTCTCGATCGCGGCGTTGAGATTGTTCACGTACGCCTGATGATGCTTGGTGTAGTGAATCTCCATCGTGCGCGCGTCGATGTGCGGCTCGAGGGCGTCGTACGCATAGGGCAGCGGCGGCAGAGTGAAAGCCATATCGGTTCTCCTGTGTTTCAGGCGTCGGATCCGCGCGACGCGGCCGACGACTTCGTTCGAGTCCGCATCCAGCCGATGATGCCCGGCATGAGCGAGACGAGAATCACGAGCGCGATCACCGTCTCGATGTGCCGGTCCACTCCCGGAATGTAGCGACCCAGGAAGTAGCCGATGAACAGCATGGCCCAGATCCAGCCCAAGCCGCCGATGACGTTGTAGATCGTGTAGCGCCGATAATCCATTCGGGCCATGCCGGCCACGACCGGTACGAAGGTGCGCACGATCGGCATGAATCGCGCAATGATGACTGTGGCACCGCCGTGCCGTTCGTAGAACTCGTGCGCGCGATACAGATGCTTCTTGTTGAACAGCAGCGAATTCTCACGTGTGAACAGGCGCGGGCCGGTCGCGCGGCCGATCGCGTACCCCGCCGAGTTTCCGAGAATCGACGCCACGGTGAGCAGCACGCCGACCCAGTACACGTTGAACACGCCACTCGTCGCGGCCAGCAGCCCCGCGGTCACGAGCAGCGAATCGCCGGGGAGAAAGAACCCGATCAGCAGCCCGGTTTCGGCGAAGATGATGGCCGTCAGGCCGACGTAGCCGCCCCACGCGATGAGCGCACGCACGTCGCGGACGCGATGAATGAAATCGAGCAGCCAGTGCATGCGGGCGCGCGTGAAGAGTGAGGCCGAGCGATGAGCACCGGAAGTTCGACGGTGGAGCGGCCTGAAGCAACGGCGCTGCGCCGTGAGCGCGTCGTCGACGTGGGCGGCGCGCTCGTGTTGTTCGCGTTGGCGCTCGGATGGGTATGGTCGCTCGTCAATGCGCGCGCCCTTGGCGCGTCGTCGATGGCAGGAAGCCCAGCGACCGGCATCATGGTCGCGGGTTTGACGCACGCACACGCGCCGACCACGGCGTATCTCACCGATGCCGCGCTGAACGTCGCCGCCAGGAACGCGACAAAACCCGCGGCACGGAGCAACAGTGTGGTCAGCCGCATCATGGGCCTGAGCACCATGATCCTGCTGCCGTTCTCCACGAAGGTGAACGGCCACATCGGCACCTACTTCGTCGGCAACTGGCCGAGCGAGCACGGGGTGCGCGGGCCCGCCAAAGCGCCGGCGGGCGCCTACGCGAATCCGGCCGGATTTTTCGAAGTCACCGACGCGAACCGGAGCACGCCCGTCTCCCAGCATTTCAAGCTTGGCGACTTCGTGACCCACGATCAGCCGAACGTGTGGCCGAAGTACATCGTGCTCCAGCAGAGAATTCTCGACAAGCTCGAGCTCGTGCTCGCCGACCTCGAGGCGCGCGGCTACGACGTGCACGGTGTGAAGGTGATGAGCGGCTTTCGCTCGCCGGAGTACAACTATACCGGCGGCAACACGGCCGGCCGCGCCAACCTCAGCCGGCACATGTACGGCGACGCGTCCGACATCTACATCGACGACGACGGCGACGGGCAGATGGACGACCTCAACCATGACGGGAAGATCAGCATCGACGACGCGCGGGTGATTCTCCAGTCGGTGGATCGCGTGGAAGCGGCGCATCCGGAATTGATTGGCGGCGCAGGCGTGTATACGGCCGCGCCCGGGCACGGACCTTTCATTCACATTGATGCGCGCGGCTACCGTGCGCGCTGGTCGGGGACCTCAGGAGGCTGACGTGCTGGAGCAACGACGCATCTCGGACAGCGGTACGGTGACCGAAGTGCACGACACGACGTACGACGCGACGGGTGAGGTTCGGGACGGGAAGCCCGATCGCCCGCAGGACCGCGAGATTCGCGAGGTCCGCGCGACGGACATCGAGCCGTACACGGGGCTCCGATACCTATCCAAGCTCTTCCGCTTCATGGCGGTGATTCTCGTGCTGCTGCTCGTGGCCGAGGTGGCCACCGGCATCTACACGCAGGGGAGCGCGTCGATTCCGACGCTCCTTGGAGAAGCCAGCCGTCTCATCGTGCTCGCGGGCGTGCTCTGGGGGACGGGCGATCTCGCGCATCTCCTGATCGACGTGGGCCACGATGTGCGCGCGGGCCGCATTCTCATGGCGCGGGTCGCGCACGCCGCCAAGGTTGCTCCGCTGAGCGCGCCACGAACCGCGGCGGAGCGCGCAATCGATCGCGGTCCCGTCGCGCGTCCAGCCGACGTGCGCGTCGAACGGCCCGCAGCGGGCCCAAGCAGCGATCACGACGACGGCGGCGGCAAAGCGCCTCCGGTGCCATGACCCCGCGTCGACCGCTTAGTCCGGTACGACAGTTGCCTTCAGGCGGACCGAACGCGGGACGAACCGTCATCCGGAGATCAACATGTTGATAACGCTGGCTATCATACTTCTCATCTTGTGGGCGCTAGGCTTCCTGGCGTTCCACGTCGCGGGCGGGTTCATTCACATCCTGCTCGTGATCGCCTTGATCATCATCGTCGTGCGGTTGATCACCGGCAGGCGTCCCGTGGTGTGAGCGCGCGGTCACTTGCGCGTAGTGCACGGCCGCGACGAATATCGCCGCGGCCGTTTTGTTTGTCCTCACCGCATTGGACGCACATGGCACTCGAGGCGCACCTCGTCACGCACACGCACTGGGATCGCGAGTGGTATTTGCCGTTCGAGCGCTTCCGGCAGCGACTCGTCGCTCTCGTCGACGAGTTGCTCGACGATCCGCCGCGCGCAGGCGAGAGCTTTCTGCTCGACGGGCAGGCAATCGTGCTCGAGGACTACCTCGCGGTGAAGCCCGAGCGCGCGAACGCGGTCCGCGCGCTGCTCGCCGACGGACGCCTCGAGGCCGGCCCGTGGTACGTGCTCGCGGATGAGCTGATCCCGAGCGGCGAAGCACTCGTTCGCAACTTGCTCGCTGGTCGCCGCACGCTCCATCGACTCGGCGCCGAATCGCCGCCCGTGCTGTACTGTCCGGATTCGTTCGGGCATCCCGCCGCGCTTCCCGCGATCGCCGCCGGGTTCGGACTGCCCGTGATCGTCCTCTGGCGCGGCTACGGCGGCCCGCAGTCGCCGTCGGGCGACACCGCTCGTTGGGCAGCGCCAAACGGCGACGAAGTCCTGCTCTTTCATCTTCCCCGCGACGGCTACGAGTTCGGCTCTCACCTGCCGGCAGACGACGTGCATGCGGAGGAGCGCTGGCGCCGAATGCGCACCGAGCTGGTTGCGCGATCGACGACCGGTGTCATGCTCGTGCCGCACGGCGCCGATCATCACGCGCGTCAGGCGAATCACGATGCGGCGGTCGCGGCGCTCGAGCGCGCGGGCGCGGCCGACGACGTTCGACGGAGCTCACTCGCGGCGTTCACCCGACGACTGACGGAACGCGCGTCGTCCCATCGGCTGCCGCAGGTGCGAGGCGAGCTGCGCGACTCGGCTGGGCATACCTGGTCGCTTCAAGGCACGTTCGGCACGCGCGCGCACGAGAAGCGCGCGAATGCGATCGCCGAACGTGCGCTGCTGCGTGAAGCGGAGCCTTGGAGTGCCCTGGCGGTGGTGCAGCGCAGGGCACGCTCCCGCCAGTCGCTCGTGCATGAAGCGTGGCGAACGCTGCTCACGACGCATCCGCACGACACGCTGTGTGGTTGCTCGATCGATGAAGTCGCTCGGGGAATGGAGCTGCGTCAGCGCGCCGCGCTCGTGCAGGCGAACGGAATACGCGACGATGCGGTGCTCGATCTCATCGAGCATGATCCAGTCGCCGCTCGGACGAATCGTGACGCCTGGGTTCCGATCGTGATCCTTCGCAACGCTACACCTCGCGCGCGCAGTGGCGTCGCACTGATCGAGGTCGAAGAATGGCTCGCAGATGTTCCCGTCGGTCCCGGCTCCGCGAATGCGGCGCAGCCCGCACCCGATGCTCCGCGGCGCCGTCCAACGATCCCGTCGCTCGGCGCACTGCAGGTGCTGGAGCGGACGTCGCGCCATTCGCGCACGGAGTCGCCGCGACATTACCCCGATAACGATCTCGTCGCCGTCACGACCGTCGCCGCGTGGATTCACGAGATCCCGGCGTACGGGATCGCGAGTCATCGGATTGGTGCAGGGGATGGCCGGCGGCCGCGACCATCGCAGCCGGTTGCCGTCGGCGACGACTCGTTGAGCAACGCCGCGCTCCGTGTATCCGTCGATGCAGATGGACGGGTGGCGATCGAGCATCTCGCCTCCGGCCGCCGCATCGACGATGCGCTCGGCTTCGTCGATGAGATCGACGCCGGCGATCTGTACACGCCATCGCCGCGCCGCCGTCCGTTCACGATCGAATATCGCGGTGCGCGGCGCGCGCATCGCGGACCGCTGCTTGGGCAGCTCGATCTCCGATATCGCATGCGTGTTGGCGAGAACGGCTCAGGCCCCGCGATGATCGATGTGCGAGTGAGCCTCATTCTCGGCGCCGACGCACCGTTTCTCCGGATCGCCGTGGCCGGGGAGAATCGGGGGCGCGACCATCGGCTTCGATTGCTGATCCGCGGCGATGTACCGGGTTCTGTCGTGTGGGCGGATGCGGCATTTGGTCCGGTGCGTCGCGCTCCCGCGCCACCAGCTCCCGCGGATTGGACGGCCGAGCAGCCGCTGCCGACGGCGCCGCTGCATCGCTACGTCTCCAGATTCACCGAGCAACTCGGCTTCACCGTGTACAGTGACGGTCTCGCGGAATACGAATTACGCGAGGATGGCGCGCTGCTCGTCACGCTCGTTCGCTCGGTTGGCGAGCTCTCCAAGAATGATTTACCGGAGCGTCCCGGTCACGCCGGCTGGCCCACTCCGACGCCGGAAGCACAGTGCCTCGGCGCGTTCGGGGGGGAATTCGCGGTCTTGATGCACGGGCCGCGCACCGCGGCCGTGGTCGACGAGATCGAGCGAACCGCGGAAGACGTGCTGCTTCCAATCGTGGGAACTACGCTGCGATCGGCGCTGCGCCATCCGGCGCCGGTGTGCGGGGCGCGTCTTGCCGGTCAGGGCCTGTCGTGCAGCGCCATCAAGGAGAGCGAGGACGGCGCGTGGCTGGCGCTGCGCTGCGTCAACGTGCGCGAGGAGGAAGTCGCCGGGACGTGGGAGCTGTCATTCGATCCGGCCGAGGTCTGCCTTGCGCTGCTTGACGAAACAAGAATTAGCAAATTGGAATCACGGGGTCGCGAGGTTGGCTTTGTCGCGCCGCCGCACGGGATCGTGACGATTCTCGCCCGCTAGGAACGCAGGCGCTCACGCGCGCTCAGGCGCGCTCGCGCAGCGTCATCGCGGCCTCGCCGGCGAGCCGGTCCCGCAGCGCATCGCCGAGCAGCGTACAGGCGAGCACTGTCGCGATGAGCACGAGCCCGGGCGCGATCGCCACCCAGGGTGCGACGACGATCAGGTCGCGGCCGCCGGCGATCATGTTGCCCCAACTCGGCTGCGGCGGTTGAATCCCGAGTCCGAGAAACGACAGGCCGCTCTCGAGCAGAATCGCGTTTCCGACGCCGAGCGTCGTCGCGACGATCGCCGGTCCGAGCGCGTTCGGCAGCGCGTGCCGCCACAGGATCCGCAGCGACGGCGCGCCGAGCGCGGTCGCCGCGTCGACGTACGGCTGCGCGCGCACGCCAAGCATCTCGGCGCGGACCATGCGCGACACGCCCATCCATCCCGTCGCGATGAGCACGATCACGACGGTCGTCAGCCCTGGTCGCCAGAGTGCCGCGCAGACGAGGAGCAGCACGAGTCGTGGAATCGCGAGCAGCGCATCGGCGACGGCCATCAGCACGCGATCTACCCACCCGCCGGCCCACGCCGAGACGGCACCGAACGCCGTTCCGATAGCGCCGGCCAGCACGGAGCCGACGATACCGACCGCGAGCGACACCCGGCCGGCGAGCATCATGCGCACGAACAGATCGCGCCCGAAGCGGTCGGTGCCAAGCAGATGAAACGCGCCATGCGTGTCCGTTGCACCGGGCGGCAGCAGACGCAGCGCGAGCACATCGCCGATCGCGATCGGGTCTTGGTGTGAGAGGAGCGGCACGACGATCACGGCGCTCGCGAGCACGACGAGAGCGGCGAGGGCCCACGTCGAGATCGACCAGCGGCGGGCAGCGATCACGAGCGGCGCCGCGGGTCGACGAGCGGGAGCGCGACGTCGCCCGCGAGATTGGCCAGAATCACGAGCGCGGCGTACACCGCCGCCGCGCCCATGATCACCGGGTAATCGCGCGCGGTGATCGCGTTGACCATGAGCTTTCCCATACCAGGCCATGCGAATACCGATTCGATGAAGATCGAACCGGCGACGAGGCCGGGGAGGGAGAGCGCGAAGAGCACGATCAGCGCCGGGAGCACGGTCGCGAGCACGTGGCGGAAATACACGCGGGCCGGCGTGGCGCCCTTCGCCCGCGCGGTGCGGACGAAATCCGCCGCGAGGACGTCGGCCACGCTCGAGCGGGCGAACCGCGCGATCCCCGCCGCGCCAATCCCGCCGAGAATTCCCACCGGCAGAATCGAGTGGCGCGCGAGATCGGCCGCGGCGATCCAGCCGTGCAGCTCGACCCCTGGCGCGTGCAGTCCGAACGCCGGCAGTCGCAGCCAGAGCGGCAGTCCCCACGCCGAAGCGCCGTAAGTGAACACCGCGACGAGGGCGAGCGCGATCCAGAAGCTCGGCGCCGCGTAGACCGTCGTCGTCGCGATCGTGAGAATGTGGTCGGCCGCGCGGCCGCGCCGCACCGCCTGAACCACTCCCACCGGAACGCCAACGAGATACGTGAGAATGAGCGATGCCGCGCCCAGCCCGAGCGAGACGGGGATCGCGTCGGCCAGCGCGCGCGTCACCGGTACGTGGAGCGCGAAACTCTCGCCGAGATCGCCGTGCAGCAGCCGCCCCCACCAGTGTGCATATTGCACGAACACGGACTGATCGAGGCCGAGCTGGGCGCGGATGCGCCCCACCTCGGCCGCGGTCGCCCCGGGCGGAATGAGAAAAGTCGCCGCATCACCCGGAGCGAGGCGGATGAGCGCGAACGTGATCGTCAACACGAGCCAGAGCAGCACCAACGCGCCGCCCATGCGGCGCAGCACGGCCGGAGGATGCACGCGTTGAACCTGCGTTGGCCTCGCCGCCTGTCAACTCTCGCGCTCGCGGCTGCCGGATCGATCGCTATCGGCTCGTGCACGCCGGCGCGGCCGGCGAATGTCGCCGTGTACGCGTCCGGCACCGATCTCGAATCCGGCAATCCGCTCGTCACGATTCATTCGCTCTCACGCCAGATTCAACGATACGCGCTCTTCGTCACGGTCGCGCAGTACGACTCCGCGCTTGCGGCGAAACCGTATTACGCGCGTCGCTGGGACTGGTCCGGCGATCGTCGGGCGCTCACGCTCCACCTCGCGCCGGATCTCAGATGGGATGACGGCCAACCGACGACCGCGCGCGACGTCGCGTACACGCTCGACGCGGCACGCGATCCGGCGACGGGCTTCTTTCGAGCGAGCGATCTCGCTGCTGTCAGTCGGGTGGATGTGCTCGACGACACCACGGTCACGATCCGCTTCGACGAGCCGCAACCCGGGTTCCCGCTGGTGCTCTGCGAGCTTCCCATCGTCCCCGCTCACTTGCTCGCCAGCACGCCGCACGCGGAGGTCGGGCGGGCGGCGTTCAATCTCGCGCCCGTCGGTAATGGCCCGTTCAAATTCGTCGAGCGGCGTGCCGGCGCGCGCTGGACGTTCGCCCGCAACCCGGCGTTTCCAGCGTCGCTTGGCGGCCCGCCGAAACTCGATGGGATCGTCGTCACCGTCGTCGACGAGCCCACGACCAAGTTCGCCGGCCTGGCGAGCGGCGAGCTCGACGTGGCGGGCATCGCGCCCACGATGGCCTCGCTCGCCGCGCACGATCCGTCGCTGCGCGTCGTGAGCTATCCCATCCTGTTCACCACAGGATTGGTATTCAACGTTCATAAACATCCCTTTGACGACGTACGCGTACGGCGCGCGATCTCGCTCTCGATCGATCGCGAGCGAATCGTTCGCGCCGCGCTCGCGGGATACGGCACACCCGCGGCTGGCCCGGTGCCCCCGGAGAGCCCGTTGTCGCTCGGCGGCTCGCCGGCGCACGACACCGCGCGCGCCGACTCGCTGCTCGATGCGGCCGGTTGGCGCCGCGGCCCCGATCGTGTGCGACGCCGCGGAACGGCGCCGCTGTCGTTCGAGCTCTCCACGGTGGGCAGCGGCGACAACGCGCTCGAGCAGCTCGTACAGGCCGATCTCGCGAGCCGCGGTATTCAGGTGCGGATTCGACAAATCGAGCTGGGCACGTTCCTCACCGCCGCACGCGCGGCGCACAAGACGTTCGATGTGTTGGTGGCCGGAATTCCAGGCGATGTCACGCTCGCGTATCTCGGCGCAATGTTCGACTCGCGCCAAGCCGGCGGTACGTTGGACTACGCCGGCTATCACACGCCGCGGCTCGATTCGCTCTTCGCCGCCGCGCGCGCCGCGTCGAGCGACAGCGCGCGGGTGCGGGACTGGAAGGACGTACAGCGCCAGCTCGCGACGGACGCGCCCGTCGCCTGGATCTACCATTCGCGTGGGGTGCAAGGCATCTCGGCGAGACTGCGAAACGTGGTGATGGATCTCCGCGGCGAGATGGTCAGCGTCGCGCGTTGGCAGATCGCCGGCGCGCCGGCGGCGCGGGTTGCCGCGCGATGACGCTGCTCGTCACGAGCGAGACACTCGCCGGACGACGCGCGATAGCCGCTGGGCCGCTCGCTCCGCTCGCGCAGTCGCTCGCCGAAGAGCTGCGCCCGCTGCTCGAGCGCGAGGTGTATTTCCCAACACGGAAAGCGCTGCTCTCGCGCGAGGGCGGCCGGTGCGCGCGCGACGGCGCGCTGCTCGACTTCGATCCGTTCAGTCCGCACGAGCATCGCTGCCCCACGTGCGGCGAGGTCTATCGCGGCGAGCTGCACGACCGCTTCTGGATCTATTGGTATCAGCTCTGGCTCGCCGAGCGCGCGGTGCACGCGTCGCTCTTCACCGCGCTCGGTGACGATCGCTTCGCGGCGCTCGCTGGCGCGATCCTCGATGGCTACGTCGAACGGTACGATACGTATCCGAACGTCGACAACGTGCTCGGTCCGACGCGCCTGTTTTTCAGCACCTATCTCGAAGCCATCTGGCTTCTCCAGATCTGCATCGCGACGGATCTGCTCGACGGAATCGATCCGGCACTGGCGGCGCGCGTGCGCGACCGGATCATCGAGCCGAGTCGGCGCATCATCGCGGAGTACGACGAGGGCGCCTCCAACCGTCAGGTGTGGAACGATGCGGCGCTCTTCGCCGCCGCGCGGCTGCTCGGGGACCAGCATGCCGCCGAGGAGGCGCTGTTCGGCCGATCCGGCATCGTGTCGCATCTCGAGAATGGGCTGCTGGCGGATGGCACGTGGTACGAGGGTGAGAACTACCACCTCTTCGCGCATCGCGGCTTGTGGTATGGCGTGACGATGGCCGAGCGGGCGGGCATGAGTGTTCAGAGATCGCTCATCGAGCGATTTCAGCGCGGCTTCGCGGCGCCGCTGCTCACCGCGCTGCCGGACTACACGCTCCCGTCGCGCCGCGATTCGCAGTATGCGATCTCGCTTCGGCAGTGGCGAATCGCGGAGCACATCGAGCTCGGTCTCGCGCGCGAGCGGGATCCGATGCTCGTCGGTGCGCTCGCACGTTTATATGGCGACGATGTTCCGCGCCGTGATACGCGGCGCCGCACGTCGTCCGCGGACGTCGAGCGCAACGCGCCGTCGTCGTCGCTCGCGCGCGCCGACATGAGCTGGCGCGGCTTGCTCTGCGCATTGCCCGAGCTGCCGCCGCTCGAGCGCGTTCCGCCGTCGTCCGCGCTGCTGGATGCGCAGGGCATCGCCGTGTTTCGGCGGGATCACGGCCGCGGCTATGTCGCGCTGGATTACGGCCACCCGGGCGGAGGGCACGGCCACCCCGATCGCTTGAACCTCCTCGTCGCCGACGCGGACACGCGTTGGCTCGATGACTTTGGCACCGGCTCGTACGTCGATCCCACCCTGCACTGGTATCGCAGCACGCTCGCCCACAATGCGCCGCTGGTCGACGGCCATTCGCAGGACCGCGTGAGCGGCGAGCTGCTCGCGCACGACGAGCGGGGGGGCGCCGGGTGGATCGCCGCGCGGGTGCGCGGCATCGCGCCGGGCGTGGACGTCGAACGCACGCTCGTCGTGATGCCGAGCTATGTCATCGATCTCGTCGCCTGGCGCGCGACGCGCGAATGCACCTTCGATCTGCCGCTGCACGCTGACGCCACAGTCGTTGAAGGATGCACCGCGTCCGACTCGGCGGCGCTCGCCGGCGGCTCCGGTGTGGAAGACGGCTTCAACTTCGTGGACGAGACCGCCGTGCAACTCGCGCGCGCTCGCGCACCGGTGGACGCGCGGGCGATGAGCGAGTCCGGACGCGAGCTCGCGCTGTGGGCATCTTCGTCGAGCGATACCGAGTGGTGGCTCGCAACGGCACCGGGACCACCGGGACACGGTGAGCACCGGTTCAGAGTCCTCCGCACGACGACTCCGTCGGGCGAGCATCAACTCGTATGGTCGTGGCTCGACGACGTCGCGAGCGTCGCGTTCGGCGATGGCATTCGCGTTGCACTCCGCGACGGCACCGTGCACGAGCATCGGCGAGACGCCGCCGGCTGGCACGTACGCATCATCGCCGGCACGTCGAGCGACGGCATCGAGCTCGGCGGATGTCGCGGCGCGGTGATACCGGAACTAGTATTCGAAAACGCTCATTTGAACGATCGCGCGGCAATTCGGCTCCCGGCCGCGATCGCACTGGCCAAAGCGCACTACCGGCGGTCGGAGGAATCGTGGAACCCGGCGCGCCATCCGACGGCCCGTCTTACGCTGGATTGGCGCGAGCAGAGCCTTCGGATCGATATCGATGTGCGCGACAGCGATCGCAATTTCGCGCCGGCAGACGCCGTCAACCGCTACGACAACGAACCCGCCGCCATCAACGGGGATGGCGTGCAGCTCTATCTCGAGACCACGTCGGGCGCACACGCGTGGATGCTCGTGCCGGAGCGAGGCGGCGATCGCGTGCGCGTTCGGCCGATCGCCGAGTGGGGGGCATCGCACCCGATCGTCGCGTCCTGGCGCGAAACCGCGACCGGCTACGCGATGTCGATCACCGTGCCTTTCACCGCCGGCGAGCGGCCAACGGGCATCGATGTCATCGTCAACGAGATGCCTGCCGGTCGCGAGCGGCGCCGCGGGCAGCTCGTGCTGAGCGGTGCACATGCCGAGTTCGTGTATCTTCGTGGGGACCGCCACGACCCGAGCCGTCTGCTCGCGCTCCAACTTCCCGATGCCTGAATCGCTGCTCGACTCCGTCGTCGTCGTCCTCTACGAGCCGCAGGATCCCGTCAACATCGCCGCCACGGTGCGCGCGATGAAGAACATGGGCGTAGGTCGTCTCCGCCTCGTGCGCCCGGTCGCGTACGACGTGATTCGCCTCGAGGGGATCGCGCACGGCACGATGGATCTCATCGAGCGGATCGAACATTATGAGGATTTTGATACGGCGGTCGCCGATTGCGTGCGCGTGCTCGGGTTCACCGCGCGCCGGCGTGCGGCCAAGCTCCGCATGATCGATCCCAAGGCCGCCGCGGATGAGCTCCTGGCTGCCGCCGCCGACGGCCCGGTCGCGATCGTCTTCGGGCGGGAGGACAGCGGCCTGCCGAACGAGATCCTCGATCGGGTGCGCGCCGCGGTCACGATTCCCACGACCGAACATGCGTCGCTGAATCTCGCGCAGGCGGCGCTCGTCGCGCTGTACGAGCTGCATCTCGCCGCAGCGGACGCCACGCGCACCCTCGCGCCGCCGCGCAAGGACGCGCCGCCGCCGACGAACGAGCAGTTCGAGCAATACTTCGCCGACACGCAGCGCTCGCTCGACGCGATCCAGTTCTTCAAGACGCGATACCCCGAGCACATCATGCGAACGCTTCGTTCGCTCACCTTCCGGGCCGCGCCGAACGCGCGCGAGCTCTCGCTCATGCGCGCCATGGCCATTGAGGTGATCAATTTTCTGAACCGGACACGGCGCCTCGAGTAGTTTCGAGCCAGCACTGGCGCGAGTAGTTTGTCGGCATGCCATTCCGTCGATTCTTCGATCGCGGCGCGAAGGGAGCCGAGCCCGCTCCAGCCGCGGAGCAGCCAGACGAGAGCATCGCCGACGAGGCGATGGATGAAGGCGAATCGCTCGACGCGGAAGCCATTCCCGCCGAACACGATGAAGCGGATTGGCGCACCCGCGCAGCGGCGGTGCTGCCCACCGGCGCTTCCACGGGCAGTAAGCGCGTCGCCGCGCTCTATGGCGACGAGAATGCGCTCGGGCCGACGCACTTCGTGCAGGCGGTCGGCAGTCGCGTGGTCGACGTCGACGGAAACGAATACGTGGACTGCACGATGGCCCTCGGCTCCGTCGCGCTCGGATACGCCGAGCCGAACGTCACGCGCGCCGTCGTCGATGCCATCGCGGCGGGCAACGTCAGTGCGCTCTCGAGTTATCGCGAAGTCGATATCGCCGAGCGGCTGTGCGGCGTAATTTCGTGCGCGGACAAGGTGCAGTTCCTGAAGACGGGAGCGGAAGCGATTGCCGCCGCCGTGCGTATCGCGCGCACGTATACCGGCCGCGAGCTGGTGATCGCATGCGGATATTTCGGCTGGCTCGACTGGTGCGCTGACGAAACAGCCGGCGTTCCGCAGGGCACGTGCGCGGTGACGCGGCGCGTTCCATACGACGACGTCGCGGCGCTCGAGAGCGCGGTGTCGGACGCCGGGCAGCGCCTGGCGGCGATCGTCATCGAGCCGGTGATCGAGCGCCTGCCGTCGAAGGAGTGGATCGAGAGGGCGCGCGCGCTCGCCACGAGTGCGGGAGCGGTGCTGATCTTCGATGAGATCAAGACGGGGTTTCGGCTGCGGCTCGGCGGCTACCAGGCATACGCCGACGTGGTGCCCGATCTCGCCGCGTTCGGCAAAGCGATGGCGAATGGATTTCCGCTCTCCGCGGTGATGGGCGACCGCGACGTCATGGACGCCGCACGCAAGACGTGGATCTCGTCCACGCTCGCGAGCGAGGCGTCGGCGCTCGCCGCGGCAGGTGCCGTGCTCGATTGGCACGACACCGGCGACGTGTGCGGATCGCTCTGGACGATCGGCGCCGAGATGTGCGGTGCCGTGCGAGACGCGATCGCATCGGCCGCACTCAGCGGCGTGAGTGTCGAAGGTCTCGATCCGATGTGGATGCTGCGCTGGGATTCGCCGAGTCGCGAGCGACGGTTTCTCGAGTTGGCCGCGTCGCACGGCGTGCTGATCAAGCGCGGCGCGTACAACTATCCCGCGCTCGCGCACGATGAAGACGCGATGCGGGCGATCGAGGCGGGCGTGAGCGCGGCGTTCGTCGATCTGCGGGAAGAGGAATCGAATCAGTGAGCGCGGCGCGGTCGGCGCAGGCACCACTCGCCGGCAGCGAGCCGCTGATCGACGCGCATGCGCACTTCTATCACGCCGCGGCGGGACGCGCCGATTGGGCCGACGTCAACGCGGCCCGCTTTCGCGCTGGTGAGCGAATTGGCATTACATATCACGTCGCCTCGGTGCTCGGCAGCTACGGCTTCTCGTCGCCGACGTACTTCCCGTCGCCGCGTGACGTGACCGTCGGCAACGACGCGATGCTCGATCTCTGCGCGCGCGAGCCGGACCGCGTTCGCATGTTCGTGACGGTGAACCCGAATTACACCGACCACGCGCTTTCCGAGATCGAGCGCTGCGCGGCGCGCGGTGCGATCGGCATCAAGCTGCTGGCGAGCCGCCGCGCGGATGATCCCTTGCTCGACCCGATCGCCGCGGAAGCCGCTGCGCGCGGCATGCCGGTGCTGCATCACATCTGGCAGCATCGCCGCCGCGAGTGGCCGTCGCAGGAGATTTCCGACGGGGCCGATCTGGCGCGGCTCGCCTCGAGGCATCCCAAGGCCACGTTCATTCTCGCCCACATCGGCGGCGGCGGAGATTACATGCATACGTTTCCCGCCATCGCCGATCACCCGAACATTTTGCCGGACATTTCGGGGAGCGGCGTCGATCGCGGCATGCTCGATGCGGCGGTCGCCGCGCTCGGCGCGTCGCGTTTGCTCTGGGGATGCGATCTCACGATGGAAACCGGTCTGGCCAAGTTGCGCGCACTCGATGCGATCGAGCTGACGAGCGACGAACGTTCGGCGATTCGTTGGCGGAACGCCGCGCGCATCTTTCCGCGCGGCGCATTTCCACGCTGCGCGTCGCTCGACGGCGCGAACCCCGACGCGCGCGCCCGATGATCGACGTCAACGCGTTGATTGGCTCGTACCCGTTCCGGTACGTCCCGCACCCGGAACCCGGTGTGCTCGTTCGGGTCATGGATCGCGAGGGAATCGACATCGCGTGGGTGGGGCATCTGCCGTCCGCGTTCTATCGCGATCCTGCGCCGGGGAACGTGGAGCTCGTGCGCGAGCTGGCGCCGTTTGGATCGCGATTGCGGCCCGTGCCGACCATTCGGCCGGACTGGCCACGCTGGGAGCACGCGGTGCGTGCGGCGCGCGAGCATGGCGCGCCGGCGATTCGCGTCTATCCGCCGCAGTGGGGCGTCGGCCCGGGCGATGAGCGAATGCGCGAGCTGGCGCTCGCCGCGGGCGAGCAGGGGCTCGCGCTCGTGCTCACGGTGAAATTCGAGGATCTTCGGCAGCGGCATCCGATGGACACGGCCGGTGATCTCACCGCGGCCGCGATTCGGGACATCGCGCGCGCCGGCGGCGCCGTACGGCTCGTGGTGGCGGCGGCCGGTCGCGAGATGATCGAGGAAGTGCACTGGGGCCTCACGCCCGATGAGCAGCAGCGCGTGTACTGGGACATCTCGTGGATCTGGGGCCCGCCCGAAGATCATCTGGCGAAGCTGCTGCGCACGATCGGACCGGAGCGATTCGTGTTCGGGACGCAGTGGCCGCTCCGTCTCACGCAGTCGCCGCGGTCCAATCTCGATTTACTGCCGGACGATCTTCGAGGTGTGTCGCTGGCGCGCGGCGAAGCGATTTGCGGTGCCGCGTCAGCGTCTCGCGTTGCACGTGCGACGCGCGCATGACGACGCGCGCGACAGAATCGATTAGGATTACTCGCGGCGACGCATGTTTTGTCGCCCTTGCATGTGTGCATAGGTCTGTTCAGATTTACCGCTCGGTCCCGACGCTTGTGAATTTCTTCACAAGCCGCTGTTGACCCGACCACATCACCCGATCGCGATGACCAAGCGAAGGAAGTGGACCGCCATCCCAGGGCTCCTCGCCCTGGCCGTCGGCGCCGTCATGCTCTCCGCATACAGTGGCGCCTCCTCCTCGCAAAACTATTCGCCCGAGCAGCCAATCCATTTTCCGCACACGGTCCACGTGCAGAAGCTCGGGATGAATTGCCTCTACTGCCACAACGCGGCGAACAAGTCGATGGACCCGGGACTTCCCGCGGTGTCGACGTGCATGGGCTGTCACAAGCTCATTGGCCCCGACCGCCCGGCGAACGATCTCCACGACAACAAGCCGTATCACAGCACGGAGATCGAGAAGCTATATAAGTTTGCTGATGTGAAGTCCATGGGCATGGACATGGGACCGAACGCGAAGCCCATTCCCTGGAACCGGCTGCACAAGCTGCCCGAGTACGTGCACTTCCCGCACACGCGGCACATCAACGCCGGCGTCACCTGTCAGACCTGCCACGGCCAGATCCAGAAGATGCAGCAGGTCTATCAGTACGCGAGCCTGAACATGGGCTGGTGCATCAGCTGCCACGTGAACGGCTACAGCGCCCAAGAAGGCGAAGAAGCCGCGGGCTACGCCGCGCAGCAGCAGGGAGCCGGCGCCAGTCCGGCCGCCGTGACGACCGCGTCGACCGAGCGCAAGAAGGCGCGCTACGACTGCGCGAACTGCCACTACTGATCATGAGCCAGGATACCCCAAAATCCGGCGTCAAGCGCCGCGAGTTCCTCAAGGTCCTCGGCGCGTCGAGCGCGGCCATCGCCGCCGCGGGCTGCGCACGAGAGCCGAGCGGAAAGTTGATGCCGTATCTCGTCTCGCCCGACGAGACGGTGCCCGGCGTCTCCAACTACTACGCCACCACCTGCCGCGAATGCGCCGCGTCGTGCGGCCTCATCGCCGAAACGCGCGACGGCCGCGTCATCAAGCTCGAGGGCAACCCCGAGCATCCGTTGAATCGCGGCGCGATCTGCGTGCGCGGGCAGGCGGGTGTGCAGGGATTGTACAACCCGGACCGTTTTCGCGGCCCGCTCGCGCGCGACGGCAACACGTGGAAGGAGATCACGTGGAACGACGCGCTCACGCGCCTGAGCCAGGCGGTCGCCGCGGCGCGCGGCAAGCAGTCAGTGTTCTTGAATCAGCACGAGAGCGGCAGCTTCTCGACGTTTCTCGACGCGTGGCTCGCGAGCTTCGGCTTCGCGCCGCATCTCAGCGTCGACTTCGAGGCGAACGCGGCGACGATCGAAGCCAACCGCCGCACGTACGGCGTCGCGTGGCCGGGGCTGAGCTTCCAGGACGCGAAGCTGATCATCTCGTTCGGCGCCGACTTCCTCGATAGCTGGGGCGCGAGCGTTGCGCATCAGCTCGACTTCGCCGACGCGCGCGCGAAGCTCGACGGTGCGCCGCGGATGGTCTACATCGGTCCGCGCCGCTCGCTCACCGGGTTGAACGCCGACGAGTGGATCGCGTGCAAGCCGGGCGGCGAGCTGGTGATCGCGAACGCGCTCGCGGGCAAGGCGACGATCTCACAGGCGGCGGCGGAGAGCGGCGCGGATGCCGCGGCGCTCCAGCGGCTCGCGAGCGAGCTGGCGTCGTCGAAGCCGGTGCTGGCGCTCGCCGGCACGACGGGCCCCGATGCGCTCGAGGTCGCGCTCGCGGTGGCGGCGATCAACCAGGGCGGGGGCGCGGTGGGCGTGACGATCAAGCCCGCCGAGGCGATCACGGCGTTCGAGGGGATGGCGCGGCCCGATCAGGTGCTCACGGCCGTGGAGCAGATGCGATCCGGCGCCGTGGGAATCCTGTTCGTGCGCGGCGTGAACCCGGTGCACTCGCTGCCCAAGGCGGCGAACGTCGCCGACGCGATCAAGAAAGTTGGTATTAAAGTTTCCTTCTCGAGCTATCCGGACGAGACCACGGAGCTCTGCGACCTGATCATTCCCGACCTGCACGCGCTCGAGTCGTGGGGCGACGCGGAGCCGGTCAAGGGGACGCTGTCGCTCCAGCAGCCGGGGATGGATCCCGTGTTTCCGACGATCGGCGGCTCGACCGGCGACGCCTTGATCACGGTCGCGAAGAAGGACGCCGCGGTCGGTGCGAAATATCCGGCGGCGGACTACCGGACGTGGTTCATCTCCAACTTCGCGGGCGGCGCGCAGGCGCTCGCCGCCGCGCTGCCCAAGGGCGTGGTGGCCGGGACGCTGCCGGCGCGCACCGTTCCTGCCGCGGCACCCATGGCGGCAAAGCCGGCACCGGCGAGCCAGGGCGACTTCTTTCTCATTACATATCCGTCAGTGTCGCTCGGCGACGGACGCGGCGCCAACAAGCCGTGGCTCCAGGAGCTGCCCGATCCCGTCACGAAGGTGTGCTGGACGTCATGGGTCGAAGTGCATCCCGAGACGGCGCAGCGGCTCGGCGTGGATCGGGGCGACATCGTCGAGGTGAAGACGGCGAACGGCAGCGTGAAAGCGCCGGTCTTCGTCTACATGGGCGTGCACAAGGACGCGATCGCGATGCCGCTCGGCTGGGGGCATCGCGCGGCCGCGCCGGTGCCGACGTTCAATCCGATGAAGCACAAGATCACGGATCTCCAATGGGGCTACGGCCGCTACGCGCGCGATCTGAGCGTGAATCCGCTCGATCTGCTGCCGGTCGCGACCGACGGCGCCGGCGACGTCGTGCTCACCGTGACGAAGGCGTCGGTCTCCAAGACCGGCGACAACATGATCCTGCCGAGCAACGAAGGCTCGGCGCGACAGCACGGGCGCGGCATCGCGCAGGCGGTGACCGTCGATGAGCTGAACCATCCGCAGGAGCGCGAGAAGGAGGAGCTGCCGGGCGACGCGAGTCACGCGTTCCTGCCGGGGCTTCGCTCGCCGGTGGCGGCCGACGCGCAGGGTGAGCTGGGCGCGCCGACGGCGGCGGATCACGGCACCTATAAGGGGCTGTACGATCCGAACGATCCGCGCGGCATGACCAAGCGCCGCTGGGCGATGACGGTCGATCTCGCGCGGTGCACCGGATGCTCGGCGTGCGTGACGGCGTGCTACGCGGAGAACAACATCCCGACGGTCGGTGCGTTCTGGCAGAACGCGACGTACTGGGCGGATCAGAAGCCGGGCTTCAACATCGCGCGTGGCCGCGAGATGAACTGGATTCGTCTCGAGCGCTACTTCGAGGGGAATCTCGACGGCAAGTTCGGGGTCGATTTCGAAGCGCGGTTCGTGCCGATGCTCTGCCAGCACTGCGGCAACGCGCCGTGCGAGCCGGTGTGTCCGGTGTACGCGACGTACCACTCGCCCGACGGCCTGAACGTGCAGGTCTACAATCGCTGCGTGGGCACGCGCTACTGCTCGAACAACTGCCCATACAAGGTTCGCTACTTCAATTGGTTCGGCTACGGCGAGCCGGATCGCAAGCAGTACGCGTTCCCCGAGCCGCTCGACTGGCAGCTCAATCCGGACGTCACGGTGCGGGGGAAGGGCGTGATGGAGAAGTGCTCGTTCTGCGTGCAGCGCATTCGCGAGGCGGAGAATCGCGCCGCGCTCGAGCATCGCGACGTGAAGGTGGATGAATTCACGACGGCGTGCGCGCAGGCGTGTCCCTCGCGCGCGATCACCTTCGGCGACGCGGCGGACCCGAATTGGTCGGTGGCGCAACTCGCGAAGGACCGGCGCGCCTATCACGTGTTCGAGGAGCTCAACACTTACACCGCGGTGGTCTACTTGAGGAAGGTCAACCATCCGGCGGCTGGCGCAGCGGCGCCGGCGGCGAACTAAGGGAGGCACGCGCATGGCAACGACTGCGGCACCCGTGCTTCCCGACGGACACCGTCCGAACGTCCCGAGTGCGGCGCGGCGCTTTCCGGGCATCGGAAGCTACGAGCAGGTCGATCGCGAGATCGCCGGCACGCTCAGCCCGACGCTCGGCTGGTTCGCGGCGCTCGGCATCGCGATTCTCTGCATGCTCGTCGGCGCGACCACGTGGACGTACCAGATCCACGAGGGGCTTGGCGCGGCGGGCTATCAGCCCCCGGTCATGTGGGGCGTGTACATCGTCACCTTCGTCTTCTGGGTCGGTATCGGCCACGCCGGTACCCTGATCTCGGCGATTCTGTATCTGTTCCGCGCCGGTTTCCGGACGAGCATCTATCGCGTCTCGGAAGCCATGACGGTGTTCGCGGTCATGACCGCGGGATTGTTCCCGATCCTGCACCTTGGCCGGCCGTGGAAGTTCTTCTATCTGATTCCGTATCCGAACTGGCGGCTCATCTGGCCGAACCCCAAGAGCCCGCTGGTCTGGGACGTCTTCGCGAGTCTCACGTACCTCACGATCTCGAGCACGTTCCTGTACGTCGGATTGATTCCGGACATCGCGATCCTGCGCGACCGCGAGAAGAATCCGATTCGGAAGGCGATCTTCGCGCAGCTCGCGCTGGGCTGGCGGAACTCCGATCGCGAGTGGCGCCACTTCACGCGCGCCTATCTGTTCCTCGCCGCGTTCGCGACGCCGCTCGTGCTCTCCGTGCACTCGGTGGTGTCGTTCGACTTCGCGATGGCGCTCTCGCCCGGCTGGCACGCCACGATCTTCCCGCCGTACTTCGTCGCGGGCGCGATCTTCTCGGGCATCGGGATGGTGTTCACGATCGTCATCCCGCTGCGCAAGGCATTCAAGCTCGAACATTATATAACGCTCAACGATCTGGACGCGGCGGCGAAGCTCTGCCTCTTCACGTCGATGGTCGTGGGCCTCGCCTACGTGACGGAATTCCAGGTCGCGTGGATGAGCGGCAACAACTTCGAGCAGGACTATTTCTGGAACCGCGTCTTCGGCCAGTGGGCGTGGGCCGCGTGGATCATGCTGATCTGCAACTGCGTGGTCCCGCTCTCGCTCTTCTCGCAGAAGCTGCGCCGCAACACGAAGTGGCTGTTCTTCCTCTCGCTCACGACGAACCTCGGCATGTGGTTCGAGCGCTTCGTGATCGTGGAGCCGTCGTTGAGCCACGAGTTCGAGCCGTGGCAGTGGGGCACGTACCGTCCGACGTGGGTGGACTACGGCATTCTGCTCGGCAGCTTCGGCTGGTTCTTCATGTGGTTCCTGCTGTTCATCAAGCAGCTTCCGGTGATGGCGATGTCCGAGGTGAAGGAGACGCTGCAGCCGCGGCTCAGAGTGGCGCACGCTCACGCGGGCGACGTCGACCACGATCTGACCGAAGGCACCGTGTACCCCGACGACACGGGAGCACCCCACTGATGCAAGGCGTTCTCGGAGCGTTTCACGAGCTCGACTCCGCGGTCGAAGCGATCGAGGAGTTGAAGCAGAACAAGGTCGGCGACATCACGGTCTACACGCCGACGCCGCGGCACGAGTTCGAGCACGTGATGAAGCATCCGCCCAGCCGGGTGCGCGTCTTCACGTTGATCTTCGGCCTGTGCGGCGTGACGTTCGGCTACTGGATCCCGGTGTGGATCTCGGACTACTGGCCGATCGTCGTCGGCGGCAAGGCCATCGCGACCTGGGTGCCGTTCACGATCCTCGGGTTCGAGGTGATGGTGCTCATCGGCGGATTGATGACCGTGTTCGCGATGTTCGGACTCGCGCACATTCCGCGACTCACGACGACCGTGGGCTACGACCCGCGGTTCAGCAGCGGCCATTTCGGCGTGTGGGTGGAAGCCGACCCGGACCGCGTGGACGAGGCGATGACGATTTTGCGCAAGCATGGTGCGGAGGAGGTTCGTCGTGAGCGATAGCATCGAGAGTGGAGCGAGGAGAGTCGAGAGTCGAGAGCGCGCCGTTCGGCCACTCTTCACGCTCCACTCTCTCGCCCTACCAGCGCTGCTCGGCGGACTCGTGCTCTCCGGCTGTTCCTGGTTCACCGACTTCAAGCAGCAGCCGAAGATCGATCCGTGGGAGACGGCGGCGGACACGATTCCGTTCCGCGGAAACCCGCAGAACTCCGTGCCGGTGTACGGGTCGGCGGCGCCCGGGTTCATCTATGCGCGTACGCCGATGGGACTCCCGGCGACCTCGCCGTTCAATGCGATCAAGAATCCCATCCCGGCGGATTCGGCGTCGATCGCGCGCGGACGCGTGAATTTCCAGATCAATTGCGCCGTGTGCCACGGCCCGCTCGGACATGGCGATGGTCCGGCGACCAAATACGGCATGGCGGGTCTCAACATCGGCGGCTCGACCGCGGCCGCGACGACGTACAGCGACGGCTACATCTTCGGCATGATTCGGAATGGCCGCGGCTTCATGCCGTCGTACAACCGCATCGAAGAGCCGGACCGCTGGGACATCATCAACTACCTGCGCACGCTGCAGGGCAAGACCGGCTTTGCCGTCGACACGACGCACGGGCGCCCGGGCGAAAATGGCGTGCTGGTACCGGCGGCGACGCAGCAGGGGCCAACGCGCCCGTCGCCGTATAACGACGCCACGATGCAAGAGTACATGGCGAGCAGCGGACCGCCGCCGGGAGCCGCGGCCGTTGGCGCTGCCGCGCCGGCCAAGGGCGCGGCCGACACGACGAAGAAGCCGATGACCGATACGACGAAGAAGCCGGAGCAGAAGCCGTGAGCCTCCATACTCCCCGCGTTCCGACGGCGAACGAAGTCCTCGCGGCGTCGAGCAAGCCAATTCCGAAGTCCTTCAAGACGACCATGGCGGTGCTCTTCGCCATTGGCGTGATCGTGTTCATCATCGGGTTGTTCGCCGCGCCGGACCGCGTGTGGCGCGCATGGCACGCGAACTGGCTGTTCTGGGCCGCGCTGTCGCAGGCGGGCATCGTCGTCGTCGCCGTGCAGCGGATCACCACGGCGCGGTGGTCGCGCGCGGTGATCCGTTTCATGGAAGGCTACGTCGCGTTCCTGCCCGTGGCGTTCATCTTCCTCCTGATCACGTTCTTCGCCGGGAAGCGCTACGTCTTCCCGTGGGCGACCGAAGCGTATCCCAATCCGGAGAAGGCGACCTACTACAACCCGGTGTTCATGTTCACGCGCGACATCGTGATCTACGGGTTGATGGTGACGCTCGGCATCTGGTACGTCTACAAGTCCGTGCGACTCGACGTCGGGCATCTGCCGGAGTGGGGCGCCGGGTGGGCCGCCGGCATCCGGGCGCGCATGCGCGACGGCTTCCGCGACGAGCGCCGGGAGATCCACTCGACGCACTCGCTGCAGGGCAAGATCGCCGTCTGGACGGTGATCCTGTTCGGCATGGGATGGTCGGTGCTGGCGTGGGATCTCTCGATGGGGCTCACGCTGCACTTCCAGAGCACGCTCTATAGCTGGTGGTTCTTCATGGGCGCGTGGCTGTGCGCGCTCATGCTCTTCGGCGTCATCGTGATGGGGTGGGATCGCTTCCTCGGCTCGGCCGACGGCCTGATCACCGAGACCCACTATCACGATATTGGAAAGCTCTGCTTCGCGTTCACCGCGTTCTGGGGCTATCTGACCTTCGGCCAGTACCTCGTGATCTGGTACGGCAACATGGGCGAGGAGACGTGGTTCATGCGGCTCCGCCTCATCTCACCGTGGAAGTGGGTGACGGTCGCCTCCGTCGTGCTCGTGTTCTTCTTCCCGTTCTTCGGCCTTCTGTCGCGCGCGGCCAAGGTCTTCAAGCCCACGATGCTGCTGTTCGCGCTGTGCAGCTTGGTCGGCATGTGGCTGATGCGGTACATCGAGATGTACCCGTCGGGCTACGGCGTCGTCCCGAACCTGCCGTTCGGCCTCTGGGAGATCGGCGTGCTGCTCCTCTACATCGGCGCGTGGGGCTGGTCGTATGCGGTGTTCATGGATGCGTTCCCGCGCATGCGCGTGACACTCATGACGTCGCCGTACCGGGATGAAGTGCAGGTTCCGGTGAATCCGGAGACGATGGAACCGCTCCCGGCGCACGAGTAGCGCTGGAGCGGGGCGGCGGCTTAGCGACGCGCTAAGCCGTCGCCCCGTTCATCGCCTTGCCGATCAACCCCTCGAGGGCGGCTTTCGGCACCGCACCTGACTGCCTCGCCACTTCGCGTCCGCCGAAGAACACGATCGAGGTGGGAATCCCGCGGATGTTGAATGCGCTCGCCGTCCGCTGTGCCCGGTCGGTGTCGAGCTTGGCGACGAGTACCGCACCCTGCTGCTCGCGCGCGAGCTCGTCCACGTACGGCGCCATCATCTTACACGGCCCGCACCAGTCCGCGTAGAAGTCGACGAGCACCGGAACATCGGTCTCGGCGATCGTGCGTGCAAAGCTCTCATCGTCGAGCTTCACCGGACGATCGAGCAGCATCGGCTTTCCGCACTTGCCGCACTTTGGCCGGTCGGCGGCGCGAGCCGCATCGACGCGATTCCACGTTTCACAGAACTGACAACGAATCGTCAGGTGTCTCTCTTCGGACATTGCTCGATCCTGTCGGCGATGAGGTAGCGCTGTCGTAAGATCATACCCCGTTCCAGTCCCCGCAGGCCGGCCGAGCTCGACGGGGGCCAAGTGCTCACCGAGCGGCTGCTCCCGGCTGCAACGGGATTGCCGACGCGTACGCCGCCTCGACCTGCGCGGCGACTTCTGGCCACGCGTACGGCGGCCGGCCAGAACGATTGCGTGCCGCGATCGAGGCGCGTAGATCGCCATCGCCCGCGAGCCTGGCGAGCGCCTTGGCGAGATCGTCGTCGCTGCGACCGAGCAAGCCGTTCTCACCGTCGATCACGAAATCCTCAACGCCTGTGTCGCGCCGCGCGAGCACGGGAAGGCCCGCGGACATCGCCTCGAGCGCCGCGATGCCGAACGATTCCATCCGCGTCGGGAGGAGAAACACATGCGATTGCGCGAGGAGCCGGGCGATCGCGTCGCGCTCGAGCCAGCCGTGGAGGCGCACCTGTCCGGCGCGTTCGCGCGCGAGCCGCTCGATGGCGGGTCGCTCCACGCCGTCGCCAACGATGTCGAGGCTGATCTTCACGTCGGGCCCAGCCATTCGCTGTGCGCGATCGACGATCGTGAACAACGCGCGAGCACGTTTGCGCGGGTGCAGCCGCATGACGCTCACGACACGCAGCTCGCCATCGAAGCGCGTCGGCTCGTGCCGGCGCCACGCGTCGATGTCGATGCCGTTCGGGAGGACGAGCACCTCGCGCAGTCCGAGCGTCTCACGCGTCTCCCGCGCGACGAACCGGCTTACCGCGCTCCACACGATCGGGAGGTCGCGTGCCGCACCGATCCAGCCCAGCGCGCGCAACGCCGGCCGCAGGTAGTCGTAGATGCTGTGAAACGTGAACACCGCGGGCAGGCCGGCGCTGGCCGCGATCCTCGCGGCGCCGTAGGCGAGCGGGGCGATGATGCCGGAGTGCACGTGGACAACGTCGAACTGCCGCGAGCCAAGGGTCGCGCGCAGCTCGGCGAATTGCCGGGTGGACGCCGTCACGCCCGCGAGCGGGATGCGAAAGCCGGGGAGGCGATGCACGCGGATGCCGTCGAGCCACGGATCGCCGGGCATCGCGGTGATGATCTCGACCGCGTGTCCGTGCCGCATCTGCTCGGCGGCGAGTCCGGCGAGCTGCATCTCGATGCCACCGCGGCGCGGTGCACACCAGTCCGACACGTGCGCGATGCGGAGCGGCGTCGCGGCGCGGCGCGTACGATCGTGCGTGAGCTGAGCTTCGCCGGTCGCTGTCACGGGGCGTAGTTTAGAGCGTGTCCAACTCCTGCGCGACCGCGCGCCGAGGCGAATGATTCTTGTCACGGGTGCGACCGGACTGCTCGGCAACAACCTCGTGCGCCGGCTTCTGGCGCGGCGCGAGCGTGTGCGCGTGCTGGTGCGCGATCCTGCCGCGCCAGCGCTCGACGGCCTGGACGTCGACGTAATGGTCGGTGACGTCACCGACCCGCGGGCGGTGGAGCGCGCAGTCGCCGGCGCCACGCTGGTGGTGCATGCCGCGGCGCTCGTTCGAATCGGGCGGCGCGACCTCGACGAGATGCGCCGCGTGAATGTCCGCGGGACAGCGAATGTCGCGAGCGCGTGCCACCGTGCGGCAATCCGGCTCGTTCACGTCTCGTCTGTCGACGCTCTGGGATGGGGGACCGCGGCGGCCCCCGGCCATGAGGATTCCGCGACGACGCCGGATCACGGAATCGCGTATGTGAAGACGAAGCGCGAAGCATTTCATGTGGTGCGCGGCTTCGTCGAGCAGGGGCTCGACGCGCGGATCGTACACCCCGCGTTCATGCTGGGCCGCTACGACTGGCGCCCGTCGTCCGGCCGGCTCGTGCTCGAGGCCGTGCGGCGGCCATGGCTGCCCGCGCCGCCCGGCGGCAACGATTTCTGCCATGTGGACGATGTGATCGCCGGGATCATAGCTGCCGCGGAGTCAGGCGCTCGGGGCAGGGACTACGTGCTCGCGGGCCCGCATCACAGCTACCGATCCGCGTATGTGGAGTTTCGGCGCGCGGCGGGACTCGCGCCTCGGGCGTGGGCGGTTCCGCGATTGGTGCTCTTCGCCGCCGGGGTAGCGGGCGATGTCGCGGGTGCGCTGTTAGGAGAAGAACCGGCGATCAACACCGGCGCGGTGGCCGCATCGTGTCACGAGCACCACTTCGACGATGCGCGTGCGTGCCGGGAATTGGGCTATCGCGCGCGGCCGTTGTCGGAGTCAGCGCGCGACGTCGTGGATTGGTTCGCCGAGCGCGGCGCACTCGCTCGGCCGGGGCTACATTCGAGCTCGTAGCACCACTATGTTGAACGAGTTACGGGGCGTTAGCTCAGCTGGGAGAGCGCCTGGTTTGCAACCAGGAGGTCATCGGTTCGATCCCGATACGCTCCATGCACCGTGACTAGGCGGCACGCCGAGCCCGATCACTCGACTTCCGTCAGCTCCATGTCGAACACGAGCACCGAGTTCGGCGGAATGCTCCCGGCGCCCTTCGCGCCGTAGCCGAGGTCCGGCGGGACGACGAGTCGTCTGCGACCGCCCACCCGCATCCCGAGCAGCCCTTCTTCCCAGCCCGGGATCACGCCTTTGCTGCCTAGGGTGACGGTGATCTCCCCATTATCGAACTGCGTTCCGTCGGGCAGGGATCCGGTGTACCGCACGACGAGTGTCTTTCCGCGGAGTGCAATCGCGCCCGTGCCGACGGTGAGGTCCTGCACATAGAGACCCGACGGATGCCGGAGCATCCGGTCGAGCTGCACCTCGAGCGCGGGCGCGAACGTGGTCTGCCTGACGACGTCGTCGACCGCGACGGGCGCCGGCGCCGGCACCGGCGCTGGCGTCACGGCCGCACTGGTTCGTGCGGGCACCGGCGTTGCTTCGGGCGGATTGCTGTGCGCGCAGGCGCCCGCCGCCGCAGCGACCGCCAGCATCAGCGGAATCGCACGGCGGTTCGCCCGGCGGGATGTTTTGCGTGTCACGCGTTCTTTTGCCAATCGAGGGTCACACAAGATGACGAGCACCGCGACGCAGTCGCCGATTCCGATGGTAGGGCAGGAGGCACCCGACTTCACGCTTCCGTCCACGTCAGGTGAGAAAATTACGCTGTCCGCGCTCCGCGGCACACCGGTGCTAATGGCTTTTTTCCCTCTCGCCTTCTCGAGCACGTGCACGGCGGAACTGTGCGAGATGCGCGACGATTACGACCAGTTCGCCGGCCGCGGTGTCACAATTCTGCCCATCAGCGTTGACTCCACGTATTCGCTCAAAGAGTATAAGAATAAATACGATATGAAGGTCAACCTCTTAAGTGACTTCAAGCGAGATGTGTCGCGGCGGTACGGGGTGCTGAACGAAGACCGGTTCTTCTCCAACCGCGCCTATTTTCTCATCGATCGCGACGGGACGATCCAGTGGGAGCACGTCGAGGAGAACCCCGGCCTTCGCCGTGAGGACACCGAGCTCCTGGCCGCAATCGATCGATTGCGGTAGTACGGCGGCGACCCAATAGTTAGCGAACGGTTGCGAACGGCTCAGGTACGCGTCATACCTGAGCTGTTCGGTCATCTTGTCCTGCCCCTACCAACCCCGGCCCACGCCGACGTGTCCGAGGTTTTGAGCCCTCCCCCCGCGAAGCACCGACTCAGTAAGCCGATTCCGCGTACGCTCACGGCGATCGCGGAGATCGCTGCTGCGCTGGCGACCGGCGACTCGATCGGTGCGGTGATGCCCGGCATCCTCGCCGCCGTCGCGAGCGAGCTGGATGGAACACAGGCCACGCTCTGGCTTCGCGGCCTGGACGGTCTTCGACGAGCGTGGTTCGTCGCGGCCGACGATACGCCTCCCTCCGACGTGGAGCACGCGCTCAGATCCGGCGACGGCACGGCCGAGGCCGGATTCGTCGTGTGCCGGCTGCTCGCCGGCCGACAGGAGCTCGGTGCGATCTCCGCGCGTCCGGGACGCGACCTCGTGGGCGAGGACTCGCTCTTCCTCTCCGCCGTGGCCGACATGCTCGCGCCCGCGCTTCGCGACGCGGAGTATGCGCACCGGCTGGAGTCGGAAGTCGCGGCGCGCACGCGTGAGATCGACGAGCAGCGGCGCTTCATCGAGAAGATCATCGACTCGCTTCCGGTCGGTCTCTATGTGATCGACCGGGGATACCGCATTCAGGCGTGGAATCGAAAGCGCGAGACCGGACTTCAGGGCGTTTCGCGCGAGGAGGCGATCGGGCGCACGATCTTCGAGATCCTCCATCGCCAGCCGGCCGAGCTGCTGCGCAGCGAGTTCGAGAGCGTGTTCGAGACCGGCGAGATGCAGCAGTTTCCGATCGAGTCGACGGCGTTCGGTGAGTCGCGCACGTACCGGATCACGAAAATTCCGATGCAGGTCGATGACACCGGCGACGTGTCGCACGTGATCACGATCGGCGAGGACATCACCGAGTGGCGCCAGGCCGAGGAGCGATTCGCGCAGGCCGAGAAGCTCGCGGCGATCGGAACGCTCGCCGCGGGCGTGATGCACGAGATCAACAACCCGCTCGCGACGATCGGTGCCTGCGCGGAGAGCATGACGCTCGGCATCGACGAAGGCACACTGGACCTCGCCAACGACAAGGCGGAAGTGAAGGAGTCGCTCTCGTTGATCCAGGAGGAAGTGCATCGCTGCAAGGGGATCATCGACGGACTGCTCGATTTCAGCCGTCCCAAGCCAACGACGAAGTCGGTCGTCGATCTGAACGGCGTGGTGGAGAAGACGCTCTCGCTCGTGCGGCATCACCCGCGCTTCCGGCGCGTGCTCGTGGGACTCGAACCCACGAAGGAATTGCGCTCGATCTGGGCGAACGACGAGCAGATGGTGCAGGTGCTCATGGCGCTCCTGCTGAACGCGCTCGACGCCATGGAAGACAAGGGCGTCATCACGATTCGCACGCGAAACGAGGACAAGGACGACTGCGTGATCGTCGAAGTCGTCGACCACGGCCACGGCATTCGCGGCGCCGACAAATCGAAGATCTTCGAGCCGTTCTACACGACCAAGGCGCCGAGCCGCGGGATGGGTCTCGGTCTCTCGATCTGCTATGCGATCGTTACGGAGCACGGCGGCCGCATCGAGGTCGACAGTGTGGTCGGCGAAGGGAGCGTGTTCCGCATGATCCTTCCGGCGACGAACCCGTGAGCGAAGGCCCGGGCGTCGGCCGGATCCGCGTTCTCATCGCCGAGGACGAGGAGAATCTCGCGCAGATTCTCTCGACGTTCTTGCGCGGGCGCGGACATCACGTGGTGTGTGTCGGCGACGGCCGCGCGGCGCTTCAGGCGGTGCGGGACGAATCGTTCGACGTAGCGCTCTTCGACATCGTGATGCCCGAGATGGACGGTCTCGAGGCGCTGAAGCAGCTCCGCGCCGAACCCGATCCGCCCGAGGTCATCATCATCACCGGCAACGGCACGATCGAGACGGCGATCACGGCGATGAAGCTCGGCGCCTACGACTACATGGCGAAGCCGTACCGCATGGCGGAGATCGACGTCCTCGTGCGGCGTGCATGGGAGAAGCGCCAGCTCGCGCGCGAGAATCGCTACCTGCAGGCGCGGCTGTCGCGCGTGGATGCCACGCCCGAGGTGATCACCCAGTATGCGCCGATGCACGCCGTGCTCTCGCTGCTCGAGCGTGTGGCGACGACCGATTCTCCCGTGCTCATCACGGGCGAGTCCGGCACGGGAAAGACGCTGCTCGCGCGCGCGATTCACCGCCTCTCGGGGCGCGTCGGACCGATGGTCGAAGCGGATGCGACGGTGCTCGCCGAGAGCGTGCTCGACGTCGAATTGTTCGGACACGAGCGCGGCGCGTTCACGGGTGCGGTCGCGCGCAAAGCGGGGCTCATCGAGCTCGCGTCGAGCGGCACGCTGTTCGTCGACGGCGTGGGCGTGCTCAGCGCGAAGCTCCAGGCGAAGCTGTCACGCGCACTGGAGCATGGGAGCTTCTTCCGCATCGGCGGTACGCAGAAAGTCGACGTGGCGATGCGACTCGTCACCGCGAGCAACCACGATCTGGACGCGGCCGTGCACGAAGGGCGCTTCCGGGATGATCTGTTGTATCGGTTGAACGTGGTCACGGTATCGCTTCCGCCACTTCGGGAGCGCGCGGTCGACATTCCGCTGCTCGCCGAGCATTTCCTCACGCTCCTCGGCGGCGCGCAGCCGCCGACGTTGACGCCTGATGCGATCGCGTTGATGCAGGACTACGCGTGGCCCGGCAACATTCGGGAGCTCCGGAACGTGATCGAGCGCGTCGTGCTGCTCTCGCGCGGCAACGGCGACGGCGTAGCTGAAATTCGCGCGCAGGATCTGCCGCTCTCGATCACGCCGGCGACGAATCGCCCGGCCGTCGGCTCGGCGACGACGTTGATCGAGCTCGAACGCCAGCACATCGACGCGATCTTGTCGCAGACGCACTGGCACCAAGGGAAAGCCGCCAAGATCCTCGGCATCTCGTCCAAGACGCTCTACCGCAAGATTCGCGAGTACGGATTCCAGAGGCCGTCGCGCGGGTAGCGTTCGGCGCAGTACCTTTTCGGCCATGCGAATCCTTGTGATCGAAGACGATCCCACGGTTGGCCAATACGTGAAGCGCGGGCTCGAGGAACAGCGCTCATCGGTCGACCTCGTCGCCGACGGCGAAGAGGGCGAGGCGCGAGCCTCATCCGAGGCGTACGACCTCATCATCCTCGACATGCGCTTGCCGGCGAAGTCGGGGCTCGAGGTGCTGCACTCGTTGCGCGCGCGCGGTTTCGAGCGGCCTGTGCTCGTCCTCACCGCGCAGGACGCTGTCGACGCCAAGGTGACGGCGCTGCGCGCCGGGGCTGACGACTACGTCACCAAGCCATTTGCGTTCGAGGAACTGCTCGCGCGCGTCGAAGCGCTGGCGCGCCGGCCGCGCGCGCTGGCGTCACCGACGTTGACCGTCGGCGATCTCGTGCTCGATCAGGGCACGCGCGAAGTGCGCCGCGAAGGTGAGCTCATCGACCTGACGCCGAAGGAGTTTTCGGTGCTCGAGTATCTGATGCGGCACGCGGGGCGGGTGATGAGCCGCACGTTGATCACCGAGTACGTGTGGGGATACCACTTCGATCCCGGCACCAACATCGTGGACGTGGTGATCAACCATCTCCGGAAGAAGGTCGACGCGTCGCACGCGAAGAAACTGATCACGACGGTGCGCGGCGTCGGGTACATGATCAAAGACTGATCGCGATGTCGACCCGGGGGCGGCTCACCGCCGCGTACGCCATGCTCCTGATGGGGACGCTCATCGTATTCGCGATCGCGTTCTCGAGCATCTACCGGGTGCGCGCGAATGAGGTCGCGATCGACGCCCTGCGACAGGCGGACAGCATCTCGGCCACGATTCGCCGCTATCAGGCGGCCGACAGCACGCTGGTCGTGCTCGACACCACGTTAAGCCCGCCCGTGGCGCGTCCTACCCACCTGCTGATCGACGTCCTCAACAACGTGCCCGGCTACTTCCTGGTGTTCAACTTCCAGGATCAGCTGCTGTACGTGTCGGGTCCGATGCGCCAGCTCTCGACCGACGATCAGGTCGCGGTGAACAAGGTGGCGGTGCAACTGCCGACGAGCGTCGAAGGCGTCACGATCTCGACGCCTGAAGATTCCACCCGCCTGTTCCTGCGTGCGCGGCGCGTGTCGAGCGACTCCATCGCCGTGCCGTACATCTCGCGCGTGGTGGTGGGCGTGCCGACGAACTACGGCGATCTGCTCGCGCCCGGCCTCGCCGGGACGATCATCATCCTGCTGCCGCTCGTTTTCCTCTTCTCGCTCGCCGCGGCGTATCTCGCGCTTGGCAACATCTTCCGGCCCGTCGACGATCTGATCAACGAGGTGGAGGCGATCACCGACGGTCGAAGCCTGCACCGCCGGCTTCCAACGGAGTCGGAGAACGACGAGCTCTCGCGGCTGAGTGTCACCGTGAACGCGATGCTTTCGCGCCTCGAGGCCTCGTTCGCCGCGCTGCGCCGATTCACGGCGGACGCGAGCCACGAGCTCAAGACGCCGCTCACCGTCCTGCGCGCCGATGTCGAGCGCGCGATGCACCCGTCCACCATCCGCGGCGAACGTCTCGTGGCGCTCGAGGAAGCGCTGCAGGAGACCGCGCGCATGGCGGACCTGGTCGACAGTCTCCTCACGCTCGCGCGCGCCGACGAAGGTCGATTCGACATCCATCGCGTTCCGGTGGAATTGGAGCCGCTGCTCCGCGAGGTCTACGAGACGGCGATGATCCTCGGTGAAGACGCGGGGCTGGAGCTCTCACTCTCGTCGCTCGAGGGTGGGATCGTGATGGGCGATCGCACGCGGCTGCGTCAGCTTCTGCTCAATCTCGTCACCAACGCGATCAAGTACACGCCGCGCGGAGGCAAGGTAGACATCTCGGTCACGCGGCGGCCGCACGACGAAGTCGCGATCGTGGTGCGTGATACCGGCATCGGCATCGCGGCGGGCGACCTGCCGCACATTTTCGATCGGTTCTGGCGCGCCGACCGAGCGCGCTCACGCGCATCGGAGCGCGGCGGCTTCGGTCTCGGTCTTTCAATCTCCCAGTGGATCGTTCAGGCGCATGGGGGGAGCATCTCCGTGCAGTCGAGACTCGGCCGCGGCACCGCGTTCACCGTGCTGCTCCCCGTCCTTGCCGAGACCGCACCACCTCCATCGGCGGAGTCGGATGAGGCCGCGGCCGAAAGCCCCATCTAACATCGGCTTCACCAACTCTTAATCTTCCGGGCATTCCATGAAATGGGCCTGGGGGTAGCTTATTTCACGAGCAAGTTCGCGCGTTTTCCCTTACCCGATCAGGCCAGCGAGACATGTTCGACAACCTCATCGAGTCCAAGGCACAAAAGCAAAAACGTGCGGGTGGTGCGATGATGAGCGCGGTGATTCATGCCCTGCTCATCACGGCTGCAGTGTACGGTACGCTGCACGCGAGTGAGGCGCTCGAGAAGCCCAAAGCGGAGAAGGTCGACTTCGTCCAGGTGAAGAAGGACGAGCCGCCGCCGCCGAAGGACCAGCCCAAGCCCCCGCCGCCCGACGTCACGGTCAAGGCCCCGCCGCCGAAGGGCTTCCAGGTGCTCACCGCGCCGATCAAGATCCCCGACGTTCTGCCTGACATCGATCTGTCCAAGAAGGTGACGAACGAGGCGGACTTCAGCGGGAAGGGCGTCGCGGGCGGCATCGCGAAGGGCGTCGTCGGCGGCACGCCGCAGAAAGTGGACGACAACCAGACGTACTTCGAGTTCCAGGTCGAGAAGCAGGTGCAGCCGTACCCCAACAACTCGGCGCCGCGCTATCCCGACATGCTCCGGTCGGCCAACGTGGAGGGCGAAGTCCTCGCCCAGTTCACGGTCGATACCACGGGGCGCGCCGACATGGCCACGTTCAAGGTGCTCAAGTCGACGCACGATCTGTTCACCAATGCGGTGAAGGCCGCGCTGCCCAACATGAAATTCTATCCGGCGGAAGTCGGCGGAAGAAAAGTGAAGCAGCTCGTCCAGATGCCGTTCCAGTTCGCCCTCACCAAGTAACCTTCAGGAGCTCGATCGATTATGGATTTCTCATTGCTCGGCCTCTGGCACCAGATGGGCATGTTCGCCAAGGGCATTTGCGTGGTCATGGCGATCATGTCCATCTACTCGCTCACGGTCATGGTCTCGAAGTGGTGGAACCTTCGGAAGGCGCAGAAGGAGACCATCAAGTTCGCGCCGGAGTTCTCGCAGTTCCTGGAGGAAGACAACCTCACCGAGGCGATTCGCCTCGCCGAGAGCTACAAGCGGTCGCACGTCGCGCTCGTCCTGGGCGGCGCGCTTGGTGAAGTGAAGCCCCTCATCGCCGACGGCTCGGTCACGGTCGCCGACATCAACTCGGCGGAGCGCGCGGTCGAGCGCAACATGCTCCTCGAGATCACGAACCTGAAGCGCGGTCTCGCGGTGCTCGCGACCGTCGGCGCCACGGCGCCGTTCGTCGGACTGCTCGGCACCACGATGGGCGTCGTCAACTCGTTCACGGGCATGGCGGCATCGGGCTCCGGCGGTCTCGCGGCGATCGGCGGCGGTATCGCCGAGGCGCTGATCACGACGGCGTTCGGTCTGCTCGTGGCCATTCCGGCGGTGTGGGCGTACAACTACTTCACGACGAAGATCGAGAACCTCACGGCCGAGATGACGTACGTGTCGAAGGAAATGATCGACTACCTCATCAAGGGCGTGTCGGGCGAGTTCGGCCGGTCCCGTTTCACCCGCGAGTTCAACGCAGCTAGCGGCGCTGGCCCGATCGCGCAGTAACTCAACCCGTCGAGGAGGTTTTTCTCATGGCAATGTCGACGGGTGGCGGGCATGGTTCCGTTTCGTCCACGCCAAACGTGACGCCGATGGTCGACGTCATGCTGGTGCTGCTGATCATCTTCATGGTGGTCACGCCGGCACTGTTGGCGGGATTCACTGCGGATCCGCCGCAGGCGGTCAACATCAAGGACCATCCGGAAGATGATCAGACCGATCAGGTCCTGGGCATCGACAACTCCGGCAACTACTATCTCAACAAGAAGCCGATTCACTACGCCGACATCGCGGCGACGCTCAAGCACATCTACGTCGATACGCCTCGCGACGACTACAGCCTGTATCTCAAGGCCGACAAGAACCTGACGTACGCGAAAGTGCTCGACGTGATGGACGTCGCGTCCCACAACGGCGTGAAGGTCGTGGCGATGATCAGCGACCAGAAGGCGAACACGGTTTCAACGGTGCCGGGCGACTCGAAGCAGGCGGCTCCGCCGCCGGCGGGAGGAGCGAAGTAATGGCTATGTCATCTGGTGGCGGCGGCGCCGGCCTCTCCAACGAGCCGAACGTCACGCCGATGATCGACGTGCTCCTCGTGCTGCTGATCATCTTCATGGCCGTGCTGCCGTCGATGCGTAAGGCCATCGACATCCAGCTGCCGGATCCCAATCCGACAGTGGTGCCGGCCAATACGAAGTCGGATCAGATCGTGCTCGAAGTGCACGCGAACCAGCAGTTCGCGATCAACACCGCGTCGGTCACCGGTTTGGATGCGCTGAAGCAGAAGCTGCACGACATCTACGATGCGCGTCCCGAGAAGATCATCTTCATCAAGGGTGATTCGACGGTGAAGTACGCGGACGTCATCGCGGCCATGGACATCGCGCGTGGCGCGATCGGCCAGCACTGCGTGATCGGTGTCCCACCAAAGGACACGCCGGGCGGCGCGGCCGCGCCCGCCGCGAAGTAAGCACGAAGCGAACGGAACGACACATCGGGCCAGCGTCCCTCGGGACCGCTGGCCCGATGTTTTTTTCCGGCTTCGCCCTCCGATCGGCGAACCCTTTTGTACGCGCGCGTCGTATAAGTTTCCATGATTCCCGGCGCGCTCGCCGCACGGCGACAGCCTTCTGATTCGATGACCGCCGAGCCGACTTCGATCGCTCAGCCCGCCGCGAGGCGACGGCGCCTGCCCGCGACGACGCTTCCCGTCGCGCGGGAAGATCGGCGCGGCTGGAGCCTGCTCTCGGCGCTGCTGCACGCGCTGCTGATCGCGCTGCTCATCATTCCGCTGGCGGAGCACGACGGCCTCGTGATCGAACGGCCGCAGGGCGCTGGCGGTCTCGGTCCCGCCGGCGGCGGTGGAGGCGGGCGCCGCGGCACCGGCGGTGTGCAAGAGCACGTGCATTTCGTCGAGGTCGCACGGGCGCCGGCTCCCACCCCACAGCCTGCCGTCGTGCCGCCGCTGCCCGTGCCGCAGCCGACGCCCAAACCCGTCGTGCCGCCTCCAATCGTGAAACCACCGGCCGCCATCACGCCGCAGAGCACACCGACACCGGAAATCGCGAAGGTCGCAGAGGCCACCGCTCCCGTTGCCGGCACCGGCGGTGGGTCCGGGCACGACGGCTCTGCCGGTGCCGGGCCGGGTAGTGGCGGCGGCGTCGGTTCCGGTGTGGGGCCGGGCCGCGGCTCCGGCAATGGACCTGGGACGGGCGGCGGCGTGCAGGCGAATTATCCGCCCACGGCGACCGAGCTTTTCATCCCGCCGCTGCCGATGCCGGACAAAGTGCGAGGCTTTCATCTCGTCGCCGAATTCGACGTCGATTCGACGGGCAAGGTCGTCGGCTTCAACTTCACGCACACGGGCGATCGCGGCTACGACAAACGCCTGACCGAAGTCCTTGGCGCAACGAAGTTCCGTCCCGGGACGAAGCCCGATGGCACGCCGATCAGAATGAAGGCGCAGATCATCTACGACTTCTGATCCGCTCTCTAGCCGAGCGCGACCTGCGCTCACATATTTGTGTGATCCCCGCAGGGCCCATGAACAACACCGTGGGCTTTTTTTCTGCCTAGGTGTCGCGTGGTGGTCCCGCGTTGGGTCGTAGGACCCGCCGCACCTTGGCGGCCGCTCGAGAGGCGAGTGCAGTTCCAACCGGCTCGCCACGGTCCCCCTGGAGAATTGAACCGATGAAACTGATGGAGCACGTGTTCCGACGTACTCTCCCGATCGCGTTGTCTCTGCTCCTGGCGCTCGTCGCGCTGCCGTTCGCGGCGAACACGCTCATTGCGCAAACGCAACAGCCTGACACCGCGCGCCCCGGCATGGCCGTGGCGGGCGCACCGGCTCCTGCCCAAGCGACGCAAGCGGTGACGCCGCCCGCGAACAGCGGTGGCGGCGAGGCCGAGCTGGTCGTTCCTCCGCTCGGCCAGGTCACGATTCACGGAATCAACGGCCGCACGCTGCTGATGTACGGCCTGATCGTGTGCGTGCTCGGCTTGGCGTTCGGACTCGTGATGTACTCGCGGCTCAAGAGCATGGCCGTGCACGAATCCATGCGGGAGATCTCGGAGCTCATTTACGAGACTTGTAAAACGTATCTCGTGACGCAGGGCAAGTTCATTCTCCTGCTCGAGCTCTTCATCGGCATCGTGATCGCGCTCTACTTCGGCGTGCTGCGGCACATGGAAGTGACACGCGTCGTCATCATTCTGATCTTCAGTCTGATCGGCATCGCGGGCAGCTATGGCGTGGCGTGGTTCGGCATCCGGGTGAACACGTTCGCGAACTCGCGCACGGCGTTCGCCGCGCTCCGCGGCAAGCCGTACCCCTGCTACGCGATCCCGCTCTCGGCGGGCATGAGCATCGGCATGCTGCTGATCTCGGTCGAGCTGACGATGATGCTGTTGATTCTGCTCTTCGTTCCGGGCAGCTACGCGGGACCGTGCTTCATCGGCTTCGCGATCGGCGAGTCGCTCGGCGCGGCGGCGCTGCGCATCGCGGGCGGCATCTTCACCAAGATCGCGGACATCGGCTCCGACTTGATGAAGATCGTCTTCAACATCAAGGAAGACGACGCGCGCAACCCCGGTGTGATCGCGGACTGCACGGGCGATAACGCGGGCGACTCGGTCGGCCCGAGCGCCGACGGGTTCGAGACGTACGGCGTCACCGGCGTCGCGCTCATCGCGTTCATCCTGCTCGCCGTGAAGTCTCCGGCCGTGCAGGTGCTGCTGCTCGTCTGGATCTTCATCATGCGCATCATGATGATCATCTCGTCCGGTGTGTCGTACCTCATCAACGGTGCGATCGCCAAGGCGCGCTACGAGCACGCCGCCAAGATGAACTTCGAGGCGCCGCTCACGTTCCTGGTGTGGCTGACCTCGATCGTCTCGGTCGTCGTCACGTACGTGATCTCGTACTGGGTGATTCCGGACGTCGGCGGCGACCCGTCCTTCTGGTGGAAGCTGTCGAGCGTGATCACGTGCGGCACGCTGGCCGGCGCGATCATTCCGGAATTCGTGAAAGTCTTCACCTCCACCGAGTCGCGGCACACGCGCGAGGTGGTGACGTCGTCGCGCGAAGGCGGCGCGTCGCTCAATATCCTGTCCGGCCTCGTCGCCGGAAACTTCAGCGCCTACTGGCTCGGCATGACGATCATGGCGTTGATGGCGATCGGCTACGGCGTGAGCACGATGGGTCTCGACTCCATCATGGCGGCGCCGGCGGTGTTCGCGTTCGGCCTCGTCGCCTTCGGCTTCCTCGGCATGGGTCCGGTGACGATCGCCGTCGATTCGTACGGCCCCGTCACGGACAACGCGCAGTCGGTGTTCGAGCTCTCCACGATCGAGCAGATGCCGAATGCGGCGGGCGAGATTCAGCAGCAGTTCGGCTTCGCGGTGAACTACGAGCAGGCGAAGCACTTCCTCGAGGAGAACGACGGCGCGGGCAACACGTTCAAAGCGACCGCGAAACCGGTGCTCATCGGAACCGCGGTCGTGGGTGCCACGACCATGATCTTCTCGATCATCGTCGGTCTCACGAACGGCCTCACGACGCATCTCGAGAACCTCTCGATCCTGCACCCGCCGTTCCTGCTCGGACTGGTGACGGGCGGCGCGGTGATCTACTGGTTCACCGGTGCGTCGACGCAGGCGGTGACGACCGGCGCCTATCGCGCGGTGGAGTTCATCAAGGCGAACATCAAGCTCGAGGGGTCGACCAAGGCGAGCGTCGCCGATTCGAAGAAGGTCGTGGAGATCTGCACGAAGTACGCGCAGAAGGGCATGCTCAACATCTTCTTCATGGTCTTCTTCGCGACTCTCGCGTTCGCGTTCGTCGAGCCGTTCTTCTTCATCGGCTATCTCATCTCGATCGCGCTCTTCGGCCTGTACCAAGCGATCTTCATGGCGAACGCCGGCGGCGCGTGGGACAACGCGAAGAAGGTCGTCGAGGTGGAGCTGAAGCAGAAGGGAACGCCGCTGCACGCCGCGACCGTGGTCGGCGACACCGTCGGCGATCCGTTCAAGGACACGTCGTCCGTCGCCCTCAACCCGGTGATCAAGTTCACGACGCTGTTCGGGCTGCTCGCGGTCGAGCTCGCGGTGTCGCTGACGAACCAGCGCGGACCGATGCTCGGACACGTGCTCGCGGCGGTGTTCTTCCTCATCTCACTCGTGTTCGTGTACCGGTCGTTCTACGGAATGCGAATCGAGAGTGAGGCTCCGGCTCCGACCAGGTGAGCACCGCCGGTCGCGACGCATCGCCCGCCGCGAGTCGTCTGCTCGCGCGAAAGTCCGTCGCCGATTTCGAGGCGGACATCGCGCAGCGCGGCGGGCTCAAACGCACGCTGGGCAAATGGCACCTGACGGCGCTCGGCGTCGGCGCGACGATCGGCGCCGGGATCTTCGCGACGACGGGAACGGCGATCGTCGGGGACGCGCTGCGGCCCGGCGCCGGCCCGGCCGTCGTCTTTTCCTTTTTCCTCACCGCCGTGGCGTGCGGATTCGCGGCGCTCTGTTACGCCGAGTTCGCGGCGATGGTCCCGGTGGCCGGGTCGGCGTACACGTACGCGTACGCGGCGCTCGGCGAGTTCGTGGCGTGGATCATCGGGTGGGACCTGATCATCGAATACGCGGTCGGGAACATCGGCGTCGCGATCGGCTGGGCGGGATACTTTAGAGAACTAATAAATCATTTCGGGCTCGACCTCCCGCCCTGGCTCGCGACTGATTACCGCTCGGCGCACGATGCCTTCGTGCAGGCGGCGGGGAGCACCGCGGCGGCCGCCGATCCGGTGACGCGGTATCTCGCCGCGGCGTGGGCGCATGCGCCGCACGTGTTCGGGCTGCCGTTCATCGTCAATCTGCCGGCCGTCGCGGTCGTCCTCGTGATCACCGTGATCCTCGTCATCGGCATCAAGGAATCGGCGAATGCGAACAACGCGATGGTGCTGCTCAAGGTCGGGATCATCCTGTTCTTCATCGCGGTGGGGATCTTTCTGATCCGGCCGGGAAACTGGACCAATCCGGAGCTCGGCGGATTCGCGCCGAACGGCGTGTCGGGGATCGGCGCGGCCGCGGCGATCATCTTCTTCGCCTACATCGGATTCGATGCGGTCTCCACGGCGGCCGAAGAGACGAAGGACCCCGGGCGCGACATGCCGTTCGGGATCGTGATGAGTCTCTTCGTGACGACACTGCTGTACATCGCGATCTCGATCGTGATGACCGGGATCGCGCCGTGGAAGCAGCTCGGCACGGCGGAGCCGATGATCACGGCGCTGCAGTACGCGCACGGTCCGCCGGGGCTGCTCAACTTCTCACGGCTCATCATCTCGCTCGGCGCGGTGCTGGCGATGGGGAGCGTGCTGCTCGTGTTCCAACTCGGCCAGCCGCGCATCTTCTTCTCGATGTCCCGCGACGGGCTGCTGCCGCCGTTTCTGTCGAAGGTCCATCCAAAGTATCGGACGCCGTACGTGGGCACGATTCTCACGGGCATTTTCGTCGCGTTCTTTGCCGCGTTCGCGAACATTGCCGAGGTGGTCGACCTCACGAACATCGGGACGTTGTTCGCGTTCGTGCTCGTCTCGATCGGCGTGATCGTGCTGCGTCGCACCGACCCCGGGCGCCATCGTCCGTTCCGCGTGCCGTGGGTGCCGATCACGCCGTTGATCTCGATTGTGGCGTGTATCTACTTGATGGTGGAGTTGCCCAGCATCACCTGGATTCGGTTCGGTGTCTGGCTGGTGATCGGCCTCGTCCTGTACTTCGCCTATGGATATCGGAACTCGGCGTTGCACCGCGGGGTTGCACCCGGAGTCGTCGACGCGTCGAATTCCTAACCGCATCGTCACATGCAGAATAGCGCCGCCCCGGTTCCGAGCGAGCCGTTGAACGGAAAGCGCAAGTCGTTCCTGCGCCGCATCTCGCTGTCGCAATGGATTCTGATATCCATGGTGATCGGCGTGATCCTCGGCGCCGCCTATCCGGAGAGCGCGCGCGCCGCGCACGGCGGCTGGGCGGCGACGGATCTCAACGTGCTGTCGTCGATCTTCCTGCGGATGATCAAGATGCTGATCGTCCCGCTGCTGTTCGCGACGCTCGTCGTCGGCATCGCCGGACACGGCGACGACATGAAGCGCGTCGGCAAGCTCGCGCTGCGCTCGATCATCTATTTCGAGGTGATCACGACGTTCGCGCTCGCGGTCGGGCTGATCGTCGTGAACGTCGTGAAGCCTGGACGCGGCGTCGATCTCGGTGCCGCGTCGACCAAGGAGGCGACGGAGCTCGCATCCACGCATCCGACCTTCTCGGGTGTCATCGAGCATACGGTGCCGACGAGCTTCTTCGATGCGGCGGCGCGAAACGAAGTGCTCCAGATCGTGTTCTTCGCGATCATCTTCGCGGTCGCGCTCTCCAAGGTGGAGGGTCCGAGCAAGACGTTCATGCTCAGCGCGTGCGAGAGCCTGTCCGAAGTGATGTTCAAGTTCGTCGGCGTGGTCATGGCCTACGCGCCGATCGGCATCGGCGCCGCGATCGCGGTCACGATCTCCAAGAGCGGGCTTGGTGTGCTTCGGAACCTCGGCATCCTGGTCGGGTCGCTCTACGGCGCGCTCGTCATCTTCGCGCTGTTCGTGCTCTTGCCGGTCGCGATCATTTTCAAGGTGCCGGTGCGCCGATTCATCAGAGCGATCAAAGAGCCGTGGCTGATCGCGTTCAGCACCGCGTCCTCCGAGGCCGCGTTCCCGCTGGCGATGGAGCGCATGGAGCAGATGGGGGTGCCGCGGCGGATCGTCGCATTCGTGCTCCCCACGGGCTACTCGTTCAATCTCGACGGGAGCACGCTGTATCTGGCGCTCGCCTCGGTGTTCGCGGCGCAGGCGGCCGGCATCGACATGCCGATCGGTTCGCAAATTCTCATGATGCTGACGCTCATGCTGACGAGCAAAGGCGTGGCCGCGGTGCCGCGCGCGGCGCTCGTCATTCTGTCGGGTGCGCTTGCACAATTCGGCCTGCCGCTTCAGGCTGTAGCGGTGATCCTGGGAGTCGATGCGCTCATGGACATGGCTCGCACGTCGCTGAACGTCGTCGGGAACTGTCTCGCCACGGTGGTGATGGCGCGGTTGGAGGGCGACTTCGACCGCGGCGTGTCGGTTCCGGTGGCGGACGCGATCGTCGGCGATGCGCTTCGCATGCCCGCCGTGCGCACGCCCGATCCGGTGTGAGCGCGAATCCACGTTGACGGCGCGCGCTGGCGCGCTCGATCGAGTACGGGAGGACGCGAGAATGGCGATCACGTTCAAGGTGAATGGGCAGTCGCACACGGTCGACGTGGCCCCGGAGATGCCCCTCCTGTGGGTGCTCCGCGATGTGCTCGATCTCAAGGGGACGAAGTTTGGCTGCGGGATCTCGCAGTGCGGCGCGTGCACGGTGCACCTCAACGGCACGCCGATCCGCTCCTGCCAACGCCGCGCGTCGACGTTGAACGGCGCCGAGATTACCACGGTCGAAGGTCTCGCACCCGATGGCAGCCATGCGTTGCAGCGCGCCTGGGAGGAGCTGGACGTTCCGCAGTGCGGCTATTGTCAGGCGGGCCAGCTCATGTCCGCCGCGGCGTTGCTCGCGCGGAATCCCAATCCGAGCGACGAACAGATCGACGCCGCCATGAACGGCAACATCTGTCGGTGCGCCACGTATCTGCGGATTCGCCAGGCGATTCACCGCGCCGCGGAGCTCACGGCGAGCGACAACCACTCGAACAAGTCCGGCGCGAGCAGGTGAGCGCGAGGAGGATCTCATGACAACGACTTCGACCGTCGACCGTCGGTCATTCCTGCGCGTCACCGCCATCGCGGGCGGCGGCATTCTCCTCGGCAGCTATTTCAAAATTCTCGAACCCGCGGAGGCACTCGCCGAAACCGGCGCGGCCGGCGAGTTCGCGCCGAACGCGTACATCCGGATGACGCCGGACGGCCTCGTCACGATCATCGCCAAGAACCCCGAGCTCGGCCAGGGCGTGAAGACGATGCTGCCGATGATCATCGCCGACGAGCTGGATGTGGAGTGGAAGAATGTGCGCATCGAGCAGGCGCCGCTCGACACGACCAAGTTCCAGGCGCAGAGTGCGGGCGGCAGCACCGCGACGCCGACCAACTGGCTGCCGATGCGCCGCGTCGGCGCGGCCGCCCGCGCGATGCTCGTCGCGGCAGCGGCGCAGACGTTGGGCGTTGCCGAAGACGAGCTCACGACCGAAGCGGGCGTGGTGAAGCACGCGAAGAGCAACCGTTCGGTTGCATTTACGAAATTGCTCGACAAAGCGGCGACGCTCACGCCGCCGGCGCTCGACACCGTGAAGCTCAAGGATCCGAAGGAATTCCGGATCATCGGATCGCGCGTGCCCGGCGTGGACAATCACGCGATCGTTACCGGCACGCCGCTCTATGGCATCGACGTCGCGGTCCCCGGGATGCTGTACGCCGTGTTTCAGAAATGCCCCGTGTTCGCCGGCAAGGTGGTCAGCGCGAATCTCGACGAGATCAAGGCGCAGCCGGGCGTGCGCCAGGCGTTCGTCGTCGACGGCGGCACGCAGCTCACCGGTCTCCTGAGCGGCGTCGCGATCCTCGCCGACACGTGGTGGCTCGCCGAGAACGCGCGGCGAAAGCTGCAAGTGAAATGGGACGAGGGCGCCACCGCTGAGCAGAGCAGCACCGGCTTCGCCGCCAAGGCGGCCGAGCTGTGGACGCAGCCGCCGCACCGCACGCTGCGCAATGACGGCGACGGCGGCGCCGCGGTACAGGGAGCGGCGAAGGTCGTGAAAGCGGAGTACTCGTATCCGTTCATCGCGCACGCGACGCTCGAGCCGCAGAACTGCACCGCGCGGTTCGCCGACGGGAAGCTCGAGCTCTGGGCGCCGACGCAGCAGCCCGCGGGCGGGCGCCGGCTCGTTTCACAAACGCTCAACATCCCCGAAGACCAGATCACGGTGCACCTGACGCGCACCGGCGGCGGCTTCGGGCGCCGGCTCAACAACGACTACATGGTCGAGGCGGCGGCGATCGCCAAGCAGGCGGGCGTTCCCGTGAAGCTTCTCTGGTCGCGCGAGGACGACGTGACGCACGACTTCTATCGACCGGGCGGCTTCCATTCATTCACCGGCGCGGTGGATGCGAGCGGCAAGGTGATCGCGTGGCGCGATCACTTCGTCACGTTCGGTGAAGGACAGAGCTTCGCGCCGAGCGCGCAGATCTCGCCGTCGGAGTTCCCGGCGCACTTCATTCCGAACTTCACGCTCGACGTCTCGCTCATCCCGCTCGGCGTGCCAACGGGATTTCTGCGCGCCCCCGGGAGCAACGCGCTCGCGTTCGTGATGCAGTCGTTCATCGACGAGCTCGCGCACGCGGCGGGGAAGGACCCGCTGCAGTTCCGTCTCGATTTGCTCGCGAGCGAGTCGTCGACTGCACCGACGCTTGCCGGCGAGCCGGCATCGCGCCCGGGCGGCCCGCAGCCGGGCGGCTTCGACGCGTCGCGCGCGCGCGGCGTGCTCGAGGTGCTGCGCGATCGCTCCGGATGGGGAAAGACCAGTCTTCCCGCGGGCACCGGGATGGGCGTCGCGTTCCACTTCAGCCATCGCGGCTACTTTGCGGAAGTGGTGCAGGCGACGGTCTCGAAGGCGGGCGAGGTCAAGGTCGACAAGGTCTGGGTCGTCGGCGACATCGGCAGCCAGATCATCAACCCGAGCAACGCCGAGAACCAGGCGCAGGGCGCCGTGCTCGATGGCATCGCCGAAACGCTCGGCCAGGAGATCACGATCGAGAACGGGCGCGCGGTGCAGCAGAACTTCAACACATTCCCGCTGCTGCGCATGCGGCAGGCGCCGCCGGTGGACGTGCACTTCCACGTCACCACGTCTTCTCCGACGGGCCTCGGCGAGCCGGCGTTGCCGCCCGCGGTGCCGGCGCTGTGCAATGCGATCTTCGCGGCGACGGGCAAGCGCGTGCGCGGCTTGCCGCTCTCCAAGCAGGACTTGAAGTGGACTTGAAGTCGGCCGCGCCGTGAGTGTATGAGTATTTACGAAAGCGCCTCGCGATCGCGAGGCGCTTTCGATATCAGACCATCGCTTCGCCGACGATGCGAAGCGCGGCGCGCACCGCGCCGCGGGCCGGTATCACGGGCTCGGTCCGGAGCTGCGCGCCGGGCACGGCGGACTTGAGGCGGTACTCCAGCCGCTTGCGCAGCGTGCTGCCGCGCGCGAGCATGCCGCCCGAGAGGGCGAGCGGAAGCGACGCGCGCTCGTCCATGAAGAGCTGGCGCGCGAGCGCGCGCGCGTGCAGCACGAGCTCTTCGACGGCGAGACTCACCAGCGCGTTCGCGCGGAGATCTCCCGACTCCGCGACGCTCAGCACGACGGGCGCCAGCGACGCGAGCTGGGCGGGCGGCGCCGCCGCCGCCCATGCGATGAGATCGGCGGTCTCGTTCACCTGCGCGGCGGTGAGCACCGCCCCGGTGAGCGCGGTCTCCGGCTCGCGGCCGTCGGCGGCGGCGGTCACTACGGAGAGAGCGCGTCGTCCGATCCAGGCCCCGCTGCCTTCGTCGCCGCACACCGGTCCCCATCCGCCGCAGCGCGCCGTCGTGCCGGTGGGGCCGCGGCCGAACGCCACCGAGCCGGTGCCGCTGATCACCAGCACCCCCGGCCCGTCGCCGAACGCATCGTCGAGCGCGATGCTGAAGTCCGAGTGAATCACCAGCTCCGACGCGAGATCGCGGCTCACGAGCGCCTGCCACAGCTCCTGGCGTTCGGCCTCGCGGCCCGCGCCGGCGACGCCAATGCACACCGCGCGGGGCGTCACGTGCGTCATGTCGCAGGACGCGAGCGCATCGCGAATCACCTCGGTGATCACGTTCGCGGACCGCTCCGCGGCGCCGGGCCGCACGGCGCTCGCCGGTCCCACCGTCTCGCCGATGGTGCTCCCGTGCTCGTCCGCGACGATCGCGTGCGTCTTCGAGCCGCCGCCGTCGATGCCAATAACGATGAAACTCATATGGATTCCGCGCGCGCCGCCGATTCCTGGCGATGCGTAAACGATGAAAGAATGCCGACGAACATCGTGATGTCGGTGCCGATCAACACGTACCACGGGTAGGCGATCTTCGATGCCGACGCGAGGTCGGGCGCGAGCGCCGGAACGGCGGCGCTGATCTGCTTCGCGAATACGATCAGACTCATGGCCGCGATGCCGACGGACATACCGAGAATCGCATCGCGCTGCACGGCGCGCCGCCAGAAAATAGCGAGAAAGAAGCCGCCGAGCAGGCCGCCGTAGGTGAACGACGCGATCGAGAGCGCGATCACGACGACTGGCGTCTGCTGGTTCTGGGGAAAGAGCAGCGCGCCGCCGGTGAGCACGATGCCCCAGAGCAGTGCGAACCAGCGGCCGACGCGCAGTGTGCGCGGATCGTCGGCGCTGCGGCCGGTGAGCGGCAGATAGATGTCGTGCGTCGATGCCGCGGCGAGCGAGTTGATCGCGCCCGAGTGCGTGCTCATCGTCGCCGCGAGAATCGCCGCGAGCAGGAGTCCGAGCAGCCCGTGCGGCATGTGCTCGACGATGAACGTCGGGAAAATGGCGTCGGGCGTCGCGAACTTGCGGTTGCCGTAGAACGACCACAGGCCGACGCCGAGAACGAGGAACAGCGCGAACTGGATGATCACGGCGACACCGCTGCCAATGACGGCGGCTTGCGCCGACTTGAGCGAGCGTGCCGAGAGGAGTCGCTGCACGATGAGCTGGTCCGCGCCGTGCGACGCCATCGACAGGAACGCGCCGCCCAACACACCCGCGAGAAACGTGTTCGCGTCGTCGAAGCCGGTGTACCACTTGAACGCGCGCAGCTTGCCGGCGGCGGCGGCTTGCGGCAGGATCGCGCCCCACCCGCCGTGCACGAGCATGCCGACGAGCACGACGGCCGCGATGCCGCCGAACAGGTACACGGAGGCCTGCACGATCTCGGTCCACACCACGGCGCGCATGCCGCCCTTGATCGTGTACAGCACCGTGAGCGTGCCGAGCACGAGGACGGCCACGGGCATGACGGCGGCCTGTGGGAGCATCGGCCCAAGGATGATCGCGATCGGCACCGCGGTCGCGAAGACGCGCACGGAGTCCGCCATGCCGCGCGTCGCCATGAACACGATCGACGTGAATCGGCGCGTCGCCAGTCCGAATCGCTGCTCGAGCAGCGCGTACGCCGTGACGAGATTTCCCTCGTAGTAGCGCGGCAGCAGCGTATATGCGAGCGCGATGCGTCCGACGAGGTACCCGAGCGCGATCTGCAGGAAGCCGAGGTTCGTCATGTAGGCGAGCCCCGGGACGCTGATGAACGTCAGCGCGCTCGTCTCACTGGCGACGATCGAGAACATCACCGCCCACCACGGAATCTCGCGGTCGGCGACGAAGTAGTCCTTCGAGTCGCGCTGGCGCCGGCCGACATACACGCCGAGCAGCGTGATGCCGATCAGGTACGCGATGATGACGACGAAATCGAGTGCGCCGAGGCCGCGCATCAGGTGCCCGTCGTCCCGTTACTCCACCACATAGGCCTCCATCGCGAAGTACTCGGCGAGTCCGAGTCGATCGAGCTCCGCGGCGGTGCCCTTGTTGCGCGCTTCGACGCGCTGCCAGAACTCGCGCTCATCGTAGCCGCCGGGGAACGGTGCGGAGTCCTTCTGCGATTGATGTTTGAAGATCGCCTGGATCTTGAGCCGCAGCTCCTCTTGCGACAGCGGCACGAGCCACGTGGCCTCGTGAATCGGCCACTCCTGCCACGCGCCGCGATAGAGCCAGACTTCCGGCCGCGGGACGCGGCCAGCCGTCTGCGTCTTGTTCGAAGGCGCTGCGCCGTCCGTGAGCGAGCGCTCGACGAGCGCCAGATCGATCGCTTCCTTGCACATGCGGTGCGTGCCGTGCGGATCGGAGAGATCGCCGGCGACGAAGATCATCTCGGGCTGAGTCTCCTCGAGCAGTTGCCGCACGATCGCCACGTCCGCGGGGCCGATCGGGTCTTTGCGCACCTTGCCGGTCTGATAGAACGGCAGGTTGAGGAAGCGCGCCGCGGAGCGGGGCAGCCCCACCGTCTCGATGCCGCTCACGGCCTCCGACTCGCGGATGATGCGCTTGATGTTCTGCACGTCCGCGATGTCGGTCTCGCCCGGCCGCTTCTGGTCGAGGCATTCGTGTACGCGCGTGGCGAGCGCTTCGACCTTCGCGCGGTCGATGTGGTCCTCGTGCGCCATCCGCTCGAGGAAGTCGACGTAGCGGAGCACGTCGTGATCGAACACCGCGATGTTGCCGCTCGTCATGTACGCGACGACGATCTCGTTGTCGTTCTCGACCAGCTTGCGAAGAATCCCGCCCATCGAGATCACGTCGTCGTCCGGGTGCGGCGAGAAGCAGATGATCTTGCGCCCCACGGGCAGCTTCGATTTGCCGCGGATCTTCGAGCCGAGGAGGTTGAAGACCTTGCCGTTGACCTCGCCCGGCGAGCCGAACTTCGCGACCAGCGACGACATGCGCGCGTCGGCGTAGTCGCGCTGCGTGAGCTTGAGGATTGCCTTATTCGTTTGTTGTGATAACCAGATGACCGCGCGGACGATCAACTCCTGCGTCCACTGCACCTGGTCGATGAGCCATGGCGTCTTGATGCGCGTGAGCTCGGCGGCCGCGGCGCGGTCGAGATAGAACGTCGTGTTCGGGTGGCGCTGGAGAAACGTCGCGGCGACCTCCATGTCCACGCCGCCCTCGACGGCGCGCTGCACGATGCTCGCCTTGTGCTCGCCGGTCGCGATGATCGCGATCTCGCGCGCCTCGAGAATCGTCGCGATGCCCATCGTGATGGCTTCGCGCGGGACGAACTCCTCGCCGAAGAAATCGGCGGCGGCGTCCTTGCGCGTGACCGCGTCGAGTGTGACGAGCCGCGTGCGGCTCTCGGCGCCGGAGCCCGGCTCGTTGAATCCGATGTGACCCGTCTTGCCGATGCCCAGGATCTGGAAATCGATGCCGCCGGCGCGCGCGATCTCGTTCTCGTAGCGCCGTGCCGCATCCTCGATCTGATCGCGCGTCACGTCGCCGGGCGGGATGTGCGCGTTCTCGGGCTTGATGTCGATGTGCGAGAACAGATTCTCCCACATGAACCGATGGTAGGAGTGAATGCTCTCCTTCGGCATCGGGTAGTACTCGTCGAGGTTGAACGTCACCACGTTGGCGAAGCTCAAACCCTCCTGCTGGTGCATGCGAATGAGCTCGCGATACACCCCGATCGGCGTGGAGCCCGTCGCCAGCCCGAGCACCGCGCGCTCACCCGACGCATTCCGCTCGCGCACCAAGGTCGCGATGCGATTCGCCACCAGCCGCGCGATGTCCGGGTGATCCTCGACGACGACCGTACGGATGTGCTCGAGACCGCTCGGGACGTGCGGAACGCGAGAAAGCCCGCGATCGGATTGACCGCGGGCTTCCGTTTCGTCATGCACGACCGCGTCCCGGCGAATGCCAGCGACCGACCGTTCCATAGGCTAGCCTATTGAAATCAGATTACGCAGAGAACGAGCTGCCGCAGCCGCAGCCACCCGTCGAATTCGGATTCTTGAAAGTGAAGCCGGAGCCCTGCATCGACGACACGTAGTCGATCGTGACGCCGTTGATGTACTGCGCCGAGAATGGATCGACGAATACGTTCCAGCCGCCTTGATCCACGACGAGATCGTCTTCGGCGGGCTCGTCCTCGATCAGGAGCCCGTATTTGAAGCCACTGCAGCCGCCCGGCTGGACACTCACGCGGAGACCGCCCTTGGCCGGATCGACGCCTTCCTGGTCCATAAACTTCTTGACCTCGGCGGAGGCGACGGAAGTGACCGTCACCATCACCTCGGGTTGATTCATTGTGCTCATCGAGAGCCTCCGATTGACGCAGCCAACTCACGCCGGCCGCGAGACATAAGAATGATAATACCGCCTGAGATGCGCTACAACGGCTGTCAGTCCGCCGCCATCCGCTCCGGCTCGATGGCAAGTCCTGGCGGACTCGGCTCGGAGCGGAACGACCGCGCGATCCAGGCGAAAGCGAGCAACGCGATCACGAGCAAGATGACGCCGGCGCCGATGTCGCCAAAAATGATCTTGCCGACGCCGAACAGCGATCCATACACGGCGACGATGCCCGCGATCCAGTTGGTCCACGCGAGCGCGCCGCCCGGGATGGGCTCCTGGCCGAAGCCGAGCCGCTCCGACACCGCGCGCCAGCCCCGGCCGCCCGGGCGGACACGGCGGTAGAACGAGTCGAGCACCGCATTGTCCTCGGCGGGCGTGAGGAAGGTGACCGCGATCCAGATCACCGTGCTGCCCGCGACGGTGATCAGCATGATCATCGAGTCGTTCCGCGGATCACCCACCGGGTACCAGCGCCCGGGTACCTCGAAGAAGCAGATCGTGGAGATCACGAGCGACGCGATCATCGCGCTGATCTCCGACCAGGCGTTGATCCGCCACCAGTACCAGCGGAGGATGAGCACCAGGCCGGTGCCGGCGCCCATCGCGAGGAGAAACTTCCACGCGCCCTCGATCGACGAGAGCTGCCACGCCACCACGGCCGAAGCGAGGAACAAGCCGATCGTGGTCCACCGCGAGACCGCGACGTAGTGCTTCTCGGTCGAGTCGCGATTGAGGAAACGCTTATAGAAGTCGTTGACCAGATACGAGGCGCCCCAGTTGAGCTGCGTGCCCACGGTCGACATGTACGCGGCCGCGAAGCCGGCCATCATCACGCCCCGCCACGGGGTGGGGAGCAGGTCGACGAACGCCTGCACGTACGCCGCTTCGTGGTCGTGGGTGGGGCCGATGCCGTTCGGGTACAGCAAGATCGTCGCGAGGCCGGTGACGATCCACGGCCACGGCCGCATCGCATAGTGCGCCACGTTGAAGAACAGCGTGGCGAGCACGCCGTCGCGCTCCGTCTTGGCGGAGAAGATGCGCTGCGCGATGTAGCCGCCGCCGCCCGGCTCCGCACCGGGATACCACGCCGCCCACCACTGCACGCCGAGGAAGACGAGCAACGCCATGAGCGGCATCCACGCATACGTCTCGACGCCGTGCGGCGTCATTCTCACCGGCAGCACGGAGAGCGCCGCCGCCTCGCTGCCGAAATGCGCCGCGAGGCCGGCTTTGAGCTTCGCCATCCCGCCGACCGCCGCGACCGCGTACACGGCAAGGATGATGACGGCGGTCATCTTGATCACGAACTGCACGAGATCGGTCCACAGCACGGCCCACATGCCGGCGGCGACCGAGTACATCATTGTCACGAGGAAGCAGATGCCGACCGCGATCACCTCGCCCGAGATCGCGATGCCGCCCACGTGCACCTCGCGCAATCCGAGCGAGATCGTGAGGATCTTGATCATCGCGCGCGTGACCCAGCCGAGGATGATCAGATTGACCGGAATCGCGAGGTACAGCGCGCGGAAGCCGCGCAGCGTCGCGGCGCTCTTGCCGGCGTACCGGATCTCGGCGAACTCCACGTCGGTCATCACCCGCGCTCGGCGCCAGAGCCGCGCGAAGAAGAAGACCGTGAGCATGCCGCTCATCAGGAAGTCCCACCACAGCCAGTTGCCGGCGACGCCGTTCGCCGTCACGATGCCGGTGACGACGAGCGGCGTGTCGGCGGCGAACGTCGTGGCGACCATCGACGCGCCGGCGAGCCACCACGGCACCTGACGGCCCGAGATGAAGTACTCGCTGAGACTCTCGCCGCCTTTCTTCGTGTACGCGACGCCGATTCCCGCCGACAGCAGGAAGTAGGCGGCGACGATCGCCCAGTCGATCGCGGTCAGATGCATGGTTATTTGGTCGCGGTGGTGTGCACGAGCCGATCGTACGTCGAGACGAGGGAATCGGCGAGCGTCACACGCACGCGGCCGATCTTGTTGTTGTTGCGCGTCGGGTCGACGCGATTGCTGAGCAAGATGACATAGAAGTCCCGCTCGGGGTCGATCCAGATCGACGTGCCGGTGAAGCCGGTGTGGCCGAACGCCGCCGCGGACATCTTGTGGCCGGCGGAATTGGTGCCGTTCGGCTTCTGCCATCCGAGGGCGCGATCGGCGACCTGGTGCGCGGTGAAGAGCTTGATCATGTCCGGCGAGAAGATGCGCGCACCATCGAGAATGCCGCCGTTGAGGTACATCTCGGCGAAGCGCGCGAGATCATGGCCCGAGCTGAACAAGCCCGCGTGCGCCGACACCCCGCCGAGATAATACGCGCGCTCGTCGTGCACCATCCCGCGCACCTTGCGGTGTCGCTGCACCGAGTCGACCTCCGTCGGCGCGATGCGGTTCCAGAGCGCGATCGGCGGGCGGTACATCGTCTCGCGCATCTGGAGCGGCTGGAAGATGTAGTCGTGCTCGTAGAGATCGAGCGACTGCCCGGTGATCTGCTCGACGAGACGACCAAGCATGTACGCGCCGATGTCGCTGTACACCATCCGCACGCCCGGGAGCGTGTCGAGCGGCGTATTGAACATGAGCACCGCCATGCTGTCCGGATCGTGGGTGATCTGATCGTACGCCTTGAACGCCGGCAGCCCGGCCGTGTGCGTGAGCAGATGCCGAACGGTCACCTTCTCTTTGTTCTTTCCGGTCCACGTGGGGATGTACCGCTGGAGCGGCGCGTCGAGATCGACCCGGTGCTGTTCGACGAGCTGCATCATGGCGGTGGTGAGCCCAATGACTTTGCTCAACGAGGCAAGATCCCACATCGTGTGCTCGTCGGGGCGCGGGCTGGGTGCCCAATCGAGCTGTCCCACGCCATATTCGGCAAGGACGCCGGCGTGCGTGCCGACGACGGCGAACGCGCCAGGGAACGCACTGTCGGCGCGCGCGCGATCGAGTATGGATTGCAAGTCGGTTTGCAGGGCGGCGGCGAGCGGTCCGGAGGCGATCTGCGCCGGCGCGCTCCCGCTGGGGCGCACCGCGGCGTGACTACACCCGGCGAACAGGACGCCGGCCACCACGAATGAGAGCGAGACAGAGCGACGATGCCGCATCGAAATCACTGGTTGATGTTGGGAATGATCGTTGGCGTCACCGCGTGCGCGCCAACCGGTGCGCAGAGCACACCACACGCCGCCGCCGTCCGGCCGGGAATTACCGTGCTCTTGTCCGACAGCCTCGGTCTGATTCGCGGGAAGCGCATCGGTCTGCTGACGAATCAGACGGGCATCGACGCGACGGGGGAATCGGATATCGATCTGTTGCGCGGCCCCGCCGCGCGCGCCGCATCCGTCACCCTCGTACGGCTCTTCTCCCCGGAGCACGGAATCCGCGGCACCGAGGATCATACGCAGATCGCGAGCGGGATCGATGAACGCAGCGGATTGCCGGTGCATTCGCTCTATACCGTGACGGCGATTGCGCCGCCGGAAAGTCTGCTCGTCGACCTCGATGCACTCGTGTTCGATCTGCAGGACATCGGCACTCGGACGTGGACGTACGTGGGATCGATGGACTACGCGTTGCGCGCAGCCGCCAGGCGCCACATGCCGATCATCGTGCTCGATCGCCCCAATCCGATCACCGGCGATCACGTCGACGGCCCGATGCTCGACACGGCATTGTCGAACGCTGAGGAGTACTCGCGGCAGCATCCGGCAAAACCGTACGCATTATACCCCTTCCCGCTGCGCCACGGAATGACGATGGGCGAGCTCGCGTTGTTCTACAACGACGTGCTCGGAATCCACGCTCAGCTCCACGTGATTCCCATGCAGGGATGGCGGCGCTCGATGTGGTTCGACGAGACGGGGCTTCGATGGGTTCGGCCGTCGCCGAATCTGCCGACGCTCGAGAGCGCGTTGATTTACCCATCACTCGTTCCGTTCGAGGGCTCGAACGTCTCGGTGGGTCGGGGCACCAGCGACGCGTTCCAGCGCTTCGGCGCGTCGTGGCTCGATGCGCCGCGGGTTGCGACTCTTCTCAATGGGCGACACCTCGGGGGCGTGCATTTCATCGTCGACCCATTCACGCCCGTGAACCCGGGCGACAACAAGTTCGCGGGCCGGCGCATCCCGGGGATCAAGATCGTCATCGACGATCGGAACAAGGTGCAGTCCGGGCGCATCGGCGCGGCCGTGCTGTGGGCGCTGGTGACGGCGAATCGCGATTCGCTGCACATCTCGCCGCGGACGTTCGACGAGCGGTTCGGGAGCACCGCGGCACGAGAGGCGATCATGCGCGGCGCCGACCCCGACTCGGTCATCGATGCACAGCGCGCGGCGGTCGACGCGTTTCTGGCCAACGCGCGAAAGTACCGCTTGTATTGATCAACGCTCGAGCGGACCCGGCTGTCGCGCACACGTCTTGCACCGGTTCGGCTCGACAAACCTTCACGAGGAACCCTATGGCATCGCGCGTCTACGCCGCGGTCGTCGCCCTTGGAATCGCACTCACCGCCTGCGGTCCACGCCAGGTCGAGGTGCGCACCGCGCCGACAACGGCTTCGCAACTGCAAGTGCGAGTCACCAACAACCTGACCCAGGCCGTCAACGTGTACGTGACCGAGGGCGGCATCGACACGTTCGTGCGCCAGGTCGCTGGCAACTCCACGCAGACGGTTCCGGTGCAGGGAATCGCGGCCGGCACCAGCGTCTCGTTCAAGGCGGTCACGATCGACGGAACGCGCACGTTCTCCAAAGCGAACGTCGTGCTGACGGGCACGTACAACTTCCCCGTTCCGTAGAGGCCAACACGCCGTCGTTGCCGCTCGTTCGCGCGGTGCCTCGCGCGAGCTTGCGGTTGCTACAACTCTGTGGAGGGGCTACTTTTACGGCCGGAGGCGCGTGTCGGGGACGCTATCGGACTCGAAGCGCGTCCTCGTCCCGCCGCGTCGGATCTTCGGCGCTGCAATGCGCCGCCGCGCCCACTCGGAGCCGCATGAAGATTCTTCCGGACTGGCTCAAGAACGGATACCTGCGCGTCATCGATCCGGTGGCGAACTGGCTGGTCCGTCGCGGAGTCCATCCGAACACCATCACCGTCATTGGGACGCTGTGTACCGTCGCCGGCGGCGTGATCTACGCCACTGGCCACATCTCGACGGGCGGGTGGTTCCTGAGTGTGATGGCGCTGTTCGACGTGCTCGACGGCACTGTCGCGCGGCGGTCGAATACGAGCTCCACCTTCGGCGCGTTTCTGGATTCGACGCTCGACCGGGTCGCCGACGGTGCGCTGCTCGGCGGCCTCGCGGTGTTCTACGCATTGAACCCGCGGCACCACAATGTCCCGATGATGGCCGTGTGTCTCGTTGGCCTGATCGGGTCGTACATGACGTCGTACATCCGCGCGCGTGCCGAGGCGCTGGGTCTCGACGCGAAGGTCGGCATGGTGCAGCGCCCGGAGCGCATCGTGCTGTTGTCGGCGCCTCAGGCGTTGTTCGGCCTGGCGCTGAATGGCTGGGTCCTTGGCATCATCATCGTCTTCCTCACCGTCACGGCCTGGATCACCGTCGTGCAGCGCATGCTGTTCGTGTATCGGCAGACGCGCGCGCGCGGCGAATCGGCTCCCGTGCCCCTCACCACCGAAAAGACGTTCTGGCTGCGTCGCCGTCCCCGGACCGGCACGCGCCTTTAGTAACACAAGGAGAATAATTCGTGCAGGGTTCGTCCTCGATCCGTCCCGCCACCGGGAAGCTCGGCATTCTTACGCCCGGCCTCGGCGCCGTGGCGACGACGTTCATGGCCGGCGTGGAAAGCGTCCGGCGCGGCCACTCGAAGCCGATCGGCTCGCTCACGCAGATGGCGACGATTCGCCTCGGCAAGCGCACCGAGAATCGGTCGCCGCTCATCAAGGAGTTCGTCCCGCTCGCCAAGCTCGATGACATCGTGTTCGGCGCCTGGGATCCGATTCCCGACGACGCATACACCGCGGCGAAAAAGGCCGGCGTGCTCGAGGAACGCGATCTCGAGCCGGTTGCCGACTTCCTCAAGGCGATCAAGCCGATGCCCGCGGTGTTCGACAACCATTACGTCACGCGCATCACCGGCGAGAACGTCAAGAAAGGCAAGACCAAGCGCGACCTCGCCGAGCAGTTGCGTCAGGACATCCGCGAGTTCAAGGCGAAGAACAAGTGCGACCGCATCGTCATCGTGTGGTGCGCGTCGACCGAGATCTTCATCAAGCCCGGCCCGCAGCACGCGACCGTCGAGCAGTTCGAGAAAGCGATGGAGCGAAACGACGAAGCGATCTCGCCGGCGATGCTGTACGCCTGGGCGGCGATCATGGAAGGCGTGCCGTACTGCAATGGGGCGCCGAACCTCGCCGTCGACACGCCGGCGCTGCAGCAGCTCGCGAACGAGAAGGGCGTGCCGATCTCGGGCAAGGATTTCAAGACCGGCCAGACGTGGATGAAGACCGTCATCGCGCCGGGCCTCAAGGCGCGCATGTTGGGTCTCGCGGGCTGGTACTCCACGAACATCCTCGGCAATCGCGACGGCGAGGTGCTCGACGATCCGCAGTCGTTCAAGACGAAGGAGGAGTCGAAGCTCAGCGTGCTGCACACGATCCTGCAGCCGGAGCAGTATCCGGTGTTGTACAAGGACTTCTCGCACGTCGTGCGCATCAACTACTACCCGCCGCGCGGCGACAACAAGGAGGGCTGGGACAACATCGACATCGTCGGGTGGATGGGCTACCCGATGCAGATCAAGATCAACTTCCTGTGCCGCGATTCCATTCTGGCCGCGCCGATCGTGCTCGACCTCGCGCTGTTCTCTGACTTCGCGCAGCGCGCCGGGCTCAAGGGCATTCAGGAATGGTTAAGCTTCTATTACAAATCGCCGATGGCCGCTCCCGGATTACAGCCGGAACATGATCTTTTCATCCAGCAGACGAAGCTGAAGAACACGCTTCGGCACCTGATGGGTGAAGAGCAGATCACCCATCTTGGGCTGGAGTACTACCAGGCCTGAGCGGGCGACCGGAGGAGCGATCATGCGACGCATGCGGAGTTCAGCGGCGGCAGTCGCGCTGATGTTGGTGGCGTGCGGCGGTCCGAGCGGGCCGCCGCCGCTGCACGAATTCAGTCAGAATTACGATTTCACGATCAGCCCGGACGACGCCCCGCCGCACGCGCGCGAGGACGTGCACTACACGATCCAGGTGTTCGATCGTAAGACGCGCCAGCCGATCGAGAGCGGCGAAGGCCAACTCTTTGCCGGCAAGCCGATCGAGGATGACGCGCCGAACGGTCCGCAATCAAAGACGTGGGACGGCATGGCGTACGGGCCGCAGGCCGGCACGTATCACGCGAAACTGAATTTCGTGATCACGGGCACCTGGGCCATGGCCATTCGATTCCGCCGCGACTCGCTGCATCCGCTCGAGCGCATCGACTGGATGCAGGACGTCCTTCCCGAACGACCTGACACGACTCGGAAATGAGACACTACTTCCGCAGCCACATGCCGCTTGCCGACGTGCTCGCGGCCGCCGACCAGTTCTTTCCCGGCATCGGCCTCACGCAGAACACGACGGCGCCCAAGACGCGCACGTACGCCGGCCCGCTGGGCGCGCTCCGCCTGTCAGTGAAGGCGGAAGGCGGCCACTACACGTTCATCCAGGCCGACACCGACCAGATGGGCGAGAGCCGGATGGATCGGAACGTGAAGCGCTTCTTCAACGCGCTCCACCGCACCGAAGATCCGTCGCATGTGTTGGCGATGAATTACTGATGGTGCCGAGAAAGCCGAGAGTAGAGAGCAGAGAGACGAGAGTAGACAACCCGTCTCCACGCTCCACTCTCAACCCTCCACTCTCTCGCCAACAACTGCTCGACCTCTACTACTGGATGCGGCTCACGCGCACGCTCGAAGAGCGGCTCGTGGCGTTGTACCGGCAGACCAAGGTCGTGGGCGGGTTGTTCCGGTCGCTCGGCCAGGAAGCCGACGCGGTGGGCAGCGCGTACGCGCTCGAGCGGCGCGACATTCTGTCGCCGCTCATCCGCAATCTCGGCGCGATGCTCGTGAAGGGCGCGACGCCGCTCGAGATCCTGCGGCAATACATGGCGAAAGGCGATTCGCCGACGCGCGGCCGCGAGCTCAACATCCACTTCGGCGACACGGAGCGCGGATTCATCGGACAGATCTCGCCGCTCGGCGACATGGTGCCGGTGATGGCGGGCGTGACGCTCACGTTCAAGATGCGCGGCGAAGACCGCGTGGGGCTCGTGTACGTCGGCGACGGCGCGACATCGACCGGTGCGTTTCACGAAGGGATCAATTTCGCGGCGGTGCAACGCTGCCCGCTGGTCGTGATCGTCGAGAACAACGGCTACGCGTACTCGACGCCGATCGCGAAGCAGACCGCCGCGCGCCAGTTCGTGGACAAGGCGCTTGGCTACGGCGTGCCCGGCGAGCAGGCGGACGGCAACGACGTGCTCGCGGTGTACGACGCGACCAAGCGCGCCGTCGACCGCGCGCGACGCGGCGAAGGGGTCACCCTCCTCGAGCTGATGACCTACCGCCGCAAGGGGCACGCGGAGCACGACAATCAATCGTACGTCCCCGACGGCGAGATCGACCGCTGGGCGCGCGAGAACGATCCCGTCGACCGGTACATCGCGCGGCTCGTTGGGGAATTCTCATTCACAAAAACTGATCTCGAAGCCGTCGACGACCGCGTGAGCCGCGAAGTCGACGAGGCGACGGACCTCGCGGAGCAGTCGGGGCCGCCCGAGGCGCTCGACGCGCTCACGGGCGTGTACGCCGAGCCGCCCTCGGCCGAGCCGCTCTGGTTCCGCGAAGGCACGGGCGGCGTCGTCGACCGGCACGAGCGCGCGGAAGGGTGGGGGACATACAGCGCCATCGAGGAGCATTGATGGCGGAGATCACCTACCTGGAGGCGATTCGCGAAGCGCTGTTCGAGGAGATGGAGCGCGACCCGAACGTCTTTTGCATGGGCGAAGACATCGGGCGGTACGGCGGTGCGTTCAAAGTGACGGACGGGCTGCTCGATAAATTCGGCGAGCAGCGGGTGATCGACACGCCGATCTCGGAGATCGGCATCGTCGGTGCGGCGGCGGGCGCGGGACACATGGGCATGCGTCCGGTCGTGGAGATGCAGTTCATCGACTTCCTCGCCAACGCGTACGACATCCTCACGAACTACGTGGCGACGGCGCGCTACCGCGCGTTCCTCCCCTGTCCGATGGTGGTGCGCGGCCCGAGCGGCGGGTACGTGCGCGGCGGCCCGTTTCATTCGCAGAATCCTGAAGCGGGGTTCGTGCACACGCCGGGGCTCAAGGTCGTGTACCCGGCGACCGCCGAGGACGCAAAGGGACTGCTGAAATCGGCGATTCGCGACGACGACTGCGTGCTCTTCTTCGAGCACAAGTATCTCTATCGCCGCATCAAGGGACAGATGCCTGCCGGCGACCACACGGTGCCGATCGGGAAGGCGCGCGTCGCCCGAGAGGGTCGCGACCTCTCGATCATCACGTACGCATCAACGGTGTGGAAAGCGCTCGAGGCGGCGGAGCTGCTCGAGAAGGAAGACGGACTCTCCGTCGAGGTCATCGACCTCCGCACGCTCGCGCCGCTGGACGACGAGGCGATTCAAGCCACCGTGCGAAAGACCAACCGCGTGCTGATCGTGCACGAGGACACGCGCACTGGTGGGCTCGCCGGCGAGATCACGGCGCGTATCAACGAGCGTTCCTTCGCGTGGCTCGACGCGCCGGTGCTCCGCGTGACGGCGCACGACGTTCCGCTCCCGTACGCGCCGCCGCTCGAGGATTTCGTGCTGCCGCAGACCGCCGACGTCGTTCGCGCGGCGCGCACGCTGGCGGCGTACTGAAATGCCCGAGAGTCCAACGAATGGGCCGGAAGCGGCCCAGGGGGAGACTTCTGCCCCTCGTCCGGCGTATTTTGGTATTGGCTGTTTGACGGCGATCGCGGGGTTCTGGGGCGGCGGGATGATCGCCGTCTTGGTCGCGAAGGTCGTGGGCGCGTTCACCAGATGCCCGGCGGAGCCGGAAACCGGCGCGCCGTGCAACTGGTTCACATTTGCGTTCCTCGGCGCGATCGTCGGATTGGTCGTCATGCCGGTAATTTCGATCTGGCTGCTACGGCGCGGACGCATCCGCGCCCGAAACATTGAACGAGGGTGATGCGGTGGCGCGCGTAGACGTCGTGATGCCCCAGATGGGCGAGTCCATCGCCGAGGGGACGCTGTCCAAGTGGTTGAAGAAGGTGGGCGATCAGGTCAAGCGCGACGAGCCGATCTTCGAGATCTCCACGGATAAGGTGGACGCCGAGATCCCGGCGCCGTCGGCGGGCGTGATCGCGGAGATTCTGGTGACCGAAGGCCAGACGGTGCCGGTGCAGACCGTCGTGGCGCGGCTGGAGACGGACATGACGGCGGGTGTTGCCGCGGCGCCGGTCGCGGCCGCGCCTGCGCCAGCGGTTGCGACGACGGTGCCTGCGGCGGCGAGCGCGGGGGGCCCCCCCCGCAGTGAATCTGCACCGTCCTCGCCGGCCGTGCAGCATCCTTCGCCCGCAGCCACAACCGCCGCATCGCACGGCAACGGCGGCGGCTCGCTCGAGGATCGCCTCCGCACCAAATCATCGCCGCTCGTGCGTCGCATGGCCGCCGAGCACGGCGTCGAGTTGAGCGCGTTGCACGGCAGCGGCATCGCCGGCCGCGTGACCAAGCGCGATCTGCTCGAGTATCTCGAGACGGGTCCGAAGACGCCCGCTCGTCCGGCCGCGGCCGCCGCTGCGGCGCCGAGCGTCGCGCACGGACCGCTGCCGGAGCCCTGGCCGGGCGACGCCGTCGAGCCGATGACGAAAATGCGCTCGATCATCGCCGAGCACATGGTCGTCTCGAAGCACACGTCGGCGCACGTGAACTCGTTCTTCGAGGTCGACTTCACGCGCATCGCGCGCCTGCGCGCCAAGCACAAATCAGAGTTCGAAAAAGCGACCGGCGAGAAACTCACGTACCTGCCGTTCATCATCAAGTCGGTGGTCGACGGGCTCAAGGCGCACCCGGTGCTGAACGCCTCCGTCCGCGGCAACGAGATCATCTATCGCAAGCAGATCAACGTCGGCATCGCGGTCGCGCTCGATTGGGGGTTGATCGTTCCGGTGATCAAAGGCGCCGACAATCTGTCGCTGACCGGGCTTACGAGATCGCTCAACGACCTCGCGAGCCGGGCGCGCAGCAAACGGCTCGATCCGCGCGAGGTGCAGGACGGCACGTTCACCATCACGAATCCCGGGGTCTTCGGCTCGCTCATCGGCACGCCGATCATCAATCAGCCCCAGGTTGGCATTCTGTGCGTGGGCGCGATCGAGAAGCGGCCCAAGGTGCTCACCGGACCGGACGGCGAGGACACGATCGCGATCCGCACGTGCGCGTATCTGTCGCTCTCGTTCGACCACCGCATCGTCGACGGCTCGGACGCCGACCGGTTCATGTCGTTCGTCAAGAAAAACCTCGAGAGCTTCCCGGACGCGGTGCTCTGAGATGCCGAGGGCGCTCACCATTCAGCGGACGCTCGTGACGCCGCCCGAACGGGAGCGTTTTCACGAGCGGCTCCGGCGCAAGCGCGACTACTACGCGCGGGTGAACTGCCGCTTCTGGGCGTTCGAGGAAGCCGGCCTGCCCGGCGCATTTTTAGAATTCTTTGAAGCCGAGGATGCCGAGACGCTCGCCCGGGCGCACGCCGGCGCCCCGGAACCCGTTCTCGATCCGAACCGCGTGTACGCGGAAGTGGAGCTTTGATCGATGCCGACGCGTAGCATCTCCATCGACGGACTGACGTGGCGCGTGTACCCCTCCGGTCGCGTGACGCAGAATGAGCACGACGAATTCGGCCTCGTCTTCGTCCAGGGCACCGGCCCCGAGCGCGTGGTGCGCGTCACGCGCTATTCGCCCGTGGCCTCCCGCTCGCGCGAACGCTCGCTCGTCGAGTTGAGCGAAGCGGATCTCGCGCGGCTGTTCGCCTGCTCGCAGCCGAGCGACACGTCGCCGGAAGCCGACTACTCCGCGGGGCCGCCACACCAGCCGCGCTCGTGACGGCGTACGTCGACCTCCACGCGCATTCTACCGCGTCTGATGGATCCAGGGCTCCCGCAGACGTGGTGCGAGAGGCGCACCGCATCGGCCTGGCCGCCATCGCGCTGACGGATCACGACACACTCGGCGGCATCGACGAAGCCACGCGGACGGGCGCGGAGCTCGGCGTGCGCGTCGTGCACGGGATCGAGCTGAGCGCGGTCGAGGGCGACGCGGAGACGCACATCCTTGGCTTGCATCTGACCGACACGCGCGAGCTCGAGTCGCGGTTGATCGGTTTGCGCGAGATGCGGCGGTCGCGTGCCGAGCGCATCGTGCGGCGACTGAACGAGCTCGGTGTGCGGGTCGAGTTCGCGTCCGTGCTCGAGCAGGCCGCCGGCGGCGCGATCGGTCGCCCACACGTCGCGCGCGCGATGATCGCGGAAGGTTGGGCGGTCGACTTCCGCGACGCGTTCGAGCGATATCTTGGCAATGGCAAGCCGGCGTTCGTCGCGAAGGATCGCCTCGCCGTGGCCGATGCGATCTCGCTCATCCAGCGCGCGGGCGGACTCGCGGTTCTCGCGCATCCCTCGAGCGGCGGAACACGCGAGCGCATCGAGGCCTTCGTCGCCGAGGGGCTCGACGGCGTGGAGGTGCGTCACCCCAGCCACTCCGCCGAAGACGTCGCACGATTGTCCGCGCTGGTCGAGCATTTCGGGCTCGTGCCGAGCGGCGGCTCAGATTGGCACGGCGCGAGCGATGGTCCGCGCACGCTCGGCATGATGCGCGTGCCCGCGGAATGGCTGGAGCAGCAAGACGGGCGAGTCCGGGTTCGTGCCGCGTAGCGGCGTACACGCAGGGGAGGGGAACTCATGGAGCTGCGTGGTCGCACCGCGCTGGTGACCGGCGCGGGACACCGGATTGGACGAGCGATCGCCGAGGCGCTCGCCGCGCGCGGAATGCGCGTCGCGGTGCACTACAACGCGTCAGCCCGCGGCGCGAGTGAGACCCGAGCGCACATTGTGGCGACCGGCGGCGAGGCCGAGACATTCGCGGCGAACCTCACGCTGGGCGATGCGGCGCCCGCGTTGATCTCGGCCGTGATCCAGCGATTCGGTGCGCTCGATGTGCTCGTGAACTCCGCGGCGGTCATGCTCCGCACACCGTTCGGAGAGATCACCGCCGAGCAGTGGGACGACATCATGTCGCTCAATCTTCGGGCGCCGCTGCTGCTCTCGCAGGCGGCGGCGCCGCATCTACGCGCGGCGCATGGCGCGATCGTGAACATCGCCGATCTCGCCGCGTTCGAGACGTGGCCCGCGTACATCCCGCACGGCATCTCCAAGGCCGGCGTCGTCCACATGACGCGTTCGCTCGCTCGCGTGCTTGCTCCGGAGGTGCGCGTCGCCGGGATCGCGCCCGGGGCGGTGCTGCTTCCGGACAATTGGAGTGAAGGCGACGCATCGCATCTTCGCGACACGACGCCGCTGCACCGCGAGGGTAGCCCGGAAGACGTGACGCGCACCGTCTTGTTCATTCTCGATTCCGATTATCTCACGGGCGAGACGATCATCGTCGATGGCGGCCGGCATGTCCGGCGCTGATCGCGACGACGTTCAGCGATTCGGATCAGTCATCGTCATCGGCGGCGGATGCTACGGCAGCTACTACGTTCGACAGCTGCGCCGTGCGGTCGGCGCGGGCGCCGCGGAGATCGATCGTGTGATCGCCGTCGATCGTGATGCGGATTGCGCCGTCTCGGAGGTCCTGAACGAAACCCCGCTCGGCGTCGAGCTGGTCGTCGCCGAATGGCGCGCGTACTTCGACGCGTATCTCGCATCGGCCGCGGATGATCCCGACGCGTACGGGCGTGACGCGATCGTCCCATCACCGCTCATGCCGCATCTCATGGGCGAGTGGCTCGTGCAGCGCGCGCGCGCACGCAGCGGCGACGGCAACGTCGAGACACGGCCGGTCGAGCACGTACCGCCGGTGCCGTGGGAGCGTGCCGGCGCGGATGGCACGCACTACGTGAGCTTTGCGACGTGGGAATGTCCGGTGAACTGCGTCGAGCCGCGCACGTGCCCGCACACTCGCGGATTGCGCGATTGGAGTCTGCCCGTGGCGATCGCCGCGCACGCTGAATCCGAGAAGGCCGCGGGGCGGCCAATCGTGCCGGCCGTGCTCCATTGCCGGCATCGCACGTACGGTGTCGGCATGTTCGACACAGCCGAAGTCATCGAAGCGGATCGGCGGATCGCGAGCGCCTCCGCGGACGGTGATGTCGATGTAGTCATCGGCACGGTATCGCACTGTCACGGCGCGTTGACGCGACTCCTCGTTGCCGCCGCGAGCGGCCGCGGCGGTTCCCGGACGGGATACATTTCGCGAGATTAGACAACAGGCGATCACACGCGATCGCCGGCACGCGAGGATTGTACGTGGCCACGACTTTCACCTACGACGTCGTCATTATCGGGGCGGGACCCGCGGGCATGTGCGCCGGCATGTATGCCGGACGTTCGATGCTCAAAACGGTCGTGCTCGAGCGCGGATTTCCTGGTGGCGAGCTGCTCAACACGGAGTTGATCGAGGACTACCCGGGTTTCGAGCACGTGCTCGGCCACGAGCTCGCGCAGAAGTTCGCTGATCACGCCGCGAAGTTCGGCGCCGAGTTCAAGACGGGTGTGATCGTGGAGAGCGTGCGCAAGCTCGGCGACGGAACGTTCGAGACGCGCACTGAATCGGGTGATCTGTACGTCTCGCCGAGCGTGATCATCACGGCGGGCGGCACGCCGGTGAAGCTCGGCGTGCCGGGCGAGCTCGAGTACGCGGGGAAGGGCGTCTCGTACTGTGCGATTTGCGATGGCGCGTTCTTCCGCGAACAGACCATCGCGGTCATTGGCGGCGGCGACGCCGCGGTCGAGGAGTCGGACTTTCTCACGCGGTACGCGAGCAAGGTGTACCTCATCCATCGGCGGCACGAGCTGCGTGCATCGAAAATCTTGCAGGAGCGGCTCTTGTCGAACCCCAAGATCGAGGTGATCTGGGATACCGTCGTGGACCGGGTGGAAGGCGACGAGCAAGGGCTTGTGAGAAGTCTCAAGCTGCGCGACGTGAACACCGGCGACGAGCGCGACCTCGCCGTCACGGGCATGTTCGTCTTCATCGGATTTCGACCGAACACCGGCATCATCGCGGATCACGTCGCTCACGACGACATGGGCTATCTGGTCACCGACGCGAACATGCAGACGAGCATGCGCGGGCTGTTCGCGGCGGGTGACGTCCGGTCGCAACTCACGCGTCAGGTGACGACGGCTGTTGGCGATGCGACCACGGCGGCGATCGCGGCGGAGAAGTATCTCAAAGCGCTCGAAGACGGCAATCCGGCCGAGCGCCTCGCGGGCACCGGAGGGTACGCGGTATGAAAGTCCGCTCGGCCACGGTGGGCCCGTTTCAAGAAAACTCATATCTCGTGATCGACGAGGAGCAGCGGCGTGCGGTGTTGATCGATCCGGGCGCCGAGCCCGAGCGGTTGATCGCGATGGTCCGCGACTCGGGCGCGACGCTCGACGCGATCTGGTTGACGCATGGACACGTGGATCACATCGGCGGCATCGCTGGTGTCCGCCGCGAGTGGGCGGTTCCCGTGTACATGCATCAGAGCGACCTGCCGCTCTACGAGCGCGGCGCCGAGCAGGCGGCCGAGTACGGCGTTCCGTTCGAGGTACCCGATGCGCCCGACGAGGTGATCGTCGGCGGCGATACGCTCGTCGTGGGCGGCCTCCGCTTCGAGGTCGTTCACACGCCAGGCCACTCGCCGGGCCACGTCCTGTTTCGCCGCGACGACACCGTACTTGGTGGTGATCTGCTGTTCGCGGGCGCGATTGGCCGCACTGACTTGGAGGGGTCGGACCCGGAACGCATGGAGGAGTCGCTCGCAAGACTCTGCGAGCTCGACGATCGCACGGTCGTCTACCCCGGCCACGGTCCGGCGACGAGCATCGGCCGCGAGCGGGCGACGAATCCGTTCCTGATCGGCCTCGTCCCGACCGTCGGGCGTTGAATCCATGGCCGCGCGCGTGAGCTCGCCGACCGTCGAGGTGATCGCGCTCGCCGTGTGGCTCGGCGCGGCCGCGTTCTTCAGCGCCGCGGTCGCCCCGGCGCTGTTCGCCGTGCTGCCGAGCCGGGCGCTCGCCGGCGCCGTCGTCGGCCGCTTGCTCCCGGCGATCCTCTATGCTGGAATGATCATTGGCATTCTGGTAATCGCGATCGAGGCGACGTCGAGCGCGGGCTGGCAGTGGCGCGGGCGCGGCGGGCTGAGCGCGTTGATCGTGATCGCGTGCGGCGTGGCGCAGTTCGTGATCGGCGCCAGGATCGAGCGCGTGCGAGCGCGGATCCCGGGCGCGATCGACGACCTGCCGCTCGACGACGCGCGCCGGATCGCGTTCGGGCGGCTGCACGGGATGAGCGTAGCGTGGCTCGGCATCGCGATGCTCGCCGCGCTGGCCGCGCTCGTGCTCGCGACGCGGGCTGTTCAATCACGGAGCTGACGATGGAGCGAGAGTCCAGAATTTCACGGGTCGATCCCGCGGCGGCCGATCCGAGCCTCCGCGAATCCTTCGACGATTTCCTCAAGACCCGCGGCAAGGTGCCGAACCTGTTCCGCATCTCGGCGCACCGGCCGGCGATCGGGGCGACGTTGTCCGCACACCTGGACGCGGTGATGGGGCCGGGCGCGGTCGACCGCAAGCTCAAGGAGCTGCTCTCGGTCCGCGTGTCGCAGATCAACAACTGCGAGTATTGACTGGCCTCGCATACCGCCTTGGCAAGGCGGCTGGGAGCGACGGACGACGAGATCGCGGCGCTCGCGCGCGGCGACGCGGCGAATTTTCCGGCGGAATGGCAATCGGCCTTCGCCACCGCGGAGGAGATGACGCGCGACGGCGGCCGGATCTCGGCGGATACCTACGGCGCCCTCGCGCGATCGTGGAGCGAGCCGCAGATCGTGGAGATCGTCGCCGTGATCTGCGCGTTCAACTACTTCAACCGATTCGCCAACGCGCTGCAGATCCCGCCGACCAAGTGATGTGTAAATTATAACTATTATACTGATATGACCGATACTCGTCGCGAGAAGGACCCGCTCGGGCCGCTCGACGTCCCGCAGGATGCGCTCTACGGCGTGCAGACGGTGCGCGCACAGCAGAATTTTCCGATCAGCGGCCTGCGCCCGCTCGAGCCGTTCGTCGACGCCCAGGTCTGGATCAAGAAGGCCGCGGCGCTGACGCACAAGGAGACGGGCCGCCTCGACGCCAGGCGCGCCGACGCGATCATACGGGCCGCCGATGAGGTCATCGGGGGCGCCCACCGCGACCAGTTCATCGTGGATCCGTACCAGGCGGGCGCCGGCACGTCGCACAACATGAACGTGAACGAGGTGCTCGCCAACCGCGCCAACGAGCTGCTCGGCGCCGAGCGCGGAACGTACTCGCCCGTGCATCCGAATGACCACGTCAACATGGCGCAGTCGACGAACGATACCATCCCGACGAACATTCGCCTCGCGTGCCTGGCGCAGCTCCAGCCGCTCACGGCCGCGTTCGAGTCGCTCCGCGATGCGTTCGCGGCGAAGGGCAGAGAATTCGACGACATCGTCAAGGCCGGCCGCACGCACCTCCAGGATGCGATGCCCATTCGCCTCGGCCAGGAGTTCACCGCATACGCGGGCTCCATGGCGCGCGGCATCAAGCGCGTGCGCGAGGCGGCCGATTATCTGCGCGATCTCGGCATTGGCGGCAGCGCCGTCGGGACTGGAGTCACGGTCGAGCCGGAATATCCGGCGCTGATGAACAAGCACTTGAAGGAGATCACCGGTCTCGATCTGCGGATCGGACAGGATCGCGTTCAGCTCATGCAGAGCATGGGCGATGTCGCCGGGTTCAGCGCGCAGCTTCGCGTGCTCGCGATCGATCTGAGTAAGATCGCGAGTGACCTGCGCCTCATGGCGATGGGGCCCCGGACCGGCATCGACGAGCTCCGTCTCCCCGCGGTGCAGCCGGGTTCCTCGATCATGCCGGGCAAGGTCAATCCGTCGATCCCGGAGATGGTCAACCAGGTGTGCTTCCAGGTGATTGGCCTGGATACCACGGTCACCGTCGCGGCGGAGCACGGGCAGCTCGAGCTCAACGTGATGATGCCGGTGATCGCGTTCAACGTGCTGCTGGCAATGCGAATCCTGACCAACGCGGCGACCGTACTGACGGAGAAGTGCGTGAAGGGGATCGAGGCGAATCGCGAGATGTGCGAGTACTGGGTGGAACGCTCGGCAGCGCTCGCAACGGCGCTCGCGCCCCAGATCGGCTACGCCAAGGCCGCGGAGATCAGCAAGGCGTCGGTGAAGGAAGGCGTGCTCATTCGCGATCTCGTGAAACGCGAGAAGCTGCTCCCCGAGGACGAGATCGACGACGTGCTCGACCTCAAGAAGATGACGGAGATCGGCGTGCCGGGCGGCAAGCATGGAGCGGCAGCGGCTGGCTGATTCGGCTCACCGATCCGGCGCGCGGAGGCTAGATTTCAGATCGTGCGAATCACCACTCTCGCCGAATACGGCGTCATCTGCGCGCTACACCTCGCGCGCCGTGTGGCCGAAGGGCCGATCACCGGGCGCGAGATCGCCGAGCTGGAGCGGCTGCCTTCGGATTACGTCGAGCAGATTCTGCTCCGGCTCCGCCGCGCGGAGATCGTGCGCAGCACGCGCGGCGCGCGCGGCGGATACGCGCTGGCTCGAGCGGCCGACGAGATCTCGATCCGCGATGTGATCGAGGCGTCTGAAAGCACGACGTTCGATCTCCACTGTGTGTCGCATCCCGTCGGCGAGGAGCGCTGCTCCTCCGCGCACAACTGCAGCATTCGTCCAGTCTGGATGCTCTTGCAGCAGAAGATCGACGACGTGCTCGAGGGGGTGAAGCTCGCCGATCTGCTCGCCGAGGAGAGCGAGGTGCGGACGCGCGTCGGACTTCCAGGCGCTCCGGCCGTCGCGGCAGACGCACGCCTGCTCCCGGTCCTGCAGCCGTAAGCGATGCCGCTCTTCGCGCGGTGGCGGGCCGAGCGCGACCTTCAGCGTAAAGCGGCGAGCTACGTCGCGACACTTTTTCGTGATCCCGATCCAGCCGATGTGCAGTGGCTCGCGTCCAACGCGACGCGCGGAGACATGGATCACGCCGCGTGGGAGCTGCGCTACGCGCGCCGGGCGCTCGGCCTTATCGCGGCGCAGCGCGACGCGCTCGACGATCGCACCGCGTCCGTGGCGGCTCGCGAAATCGCCGATGCGATGCGCAAAGATCCGAACGTCGCCGCCGACATGCGGGAGACGGCGGAGCGTCAGTTCAACGCGCGGCTCAGCGCCTACCGCGACGGGCTCGCCGCTCGCGCCGGTGCGGCAACCGCGACGCGGATGGGGCAGACGCTGTTCGCCTTCTCCGGCGGGAGCTTTCGCCGCGAGGACGAGAACATTCAGCGCGCCGGCGAGCTGCTCGCAACGTATCTCGCCGAGGCCAATTCCGCGCTGCGCGCGACGTTTGGTGCGGCCGCGCTGCCGGAGCACCTGCCGCCGAGCGCGCTGGTCGGCCGGTAGGGCGGACGTGCGGCCCAGTTGAAGAAACGGCCCATCGCCGCGTGGCGATGGGCCGTTCTTCACATCAGTGCCGAAGGTGGGACTCGAACCCACACGGGCGTACGCCCACTGCGCCCTGAACGCAGCGCGTCTACCAATTCCACCACTCCGGCGAGAGCACAGAAAGCTAGTGGAGCGGGCTGCCCCGGTCAACGTATCATGTGTTGCTGCCGTCACATGGCGTATCTAACTTGCGACACCGCGCGAGCCGAGCCGCGCCGCCACGTTTCGTCAGCACCGCGCAGATGGCCAAGCCCGCGACGCCAGAAAAGCACGAGAACGAGATCCAGTCGATCGCGCGCAACAAGCGCGCGCGCTACGACTATCACATTCTCGATACCTGGGAAGCCGGCATCGTCCTCAAAGGCACCGAGGTGAAGTCCCTGCGCGAGGGCAAGGCCAACATCAGCGACGCGTACGGCATCATCAAGGACGGCGAAGCCTACCTGCTCAACCTGCACATTTCCCCGTACGAGCGCGGCGGCTACTCGAACCATGAGCCCGAGCGGACCCGAAAACTGTTGCTCCACCGCAAGGAAATCCGTCGTTTGATCGGGGCGGTGGAGCGCGAGGGACTGACCCTCATCCCGCTCGAGCTCTACTTCAAGAACGGAGTGGCGAAGGTGGCATTGGCGCTGGGGAAGGGCAAAAAGCTGCACGATAAGCGCGAGACCGAGCGCGCACGCGACGCGGAGCGCGAGATGTCGCGCGCGGTACGGTCGCGATGATCGTCGGCGCGCTCGTGGCCCTGCAACTCGTCGCCGCGGCGCGGCCGCTCGTGATTCGCGACGCGAATCACGCGGTTCGCGTCCCGACGGTCGCCTCGACGAGCGGTCCGATGGTCAGCGCCGAGCGCCTGGCGTCAGTGATGCCGCTTTCCGTGCACCACGACTCGGCGGCGTCGTACACGCTCGAGCTCTGGGGTGCGACGCTGCAGGTGAACGCCGGCCTTCCCATCGTCCGGATCGGAGACTCGGTGCGTCAACTGGCGGCGGCGCCCGCGGTCGAGCATGGGAAGCTCCTGCTGCCGCTGCAGATGATCTCCGACGTATTTCCCGCGGTGGTGCCGAACACACGGTGGGATGCGGACAGCGGCCAACTCGTCATCTTCGCCGGATCGCTCCCCGCGCGCGCGATCGCGCAGTCGTCGGGCGACGTCTCCGGCGCTCCGCGCGAGCCGAGACTGGAATCGCGCGCGAGCGACGCGGCGCTCCCCGCGATCCCGATAAAGTCGGGGCGTCGTCTCGTGATCGTGGACGCGGGACACGGCGGCGTCGATAACGGGATGTCCGGCCCCATCGGGGGCGGTCCCCGGATCTATGAGAAAAACATCACGCTGCAGGTCGCGATGAAGCTCGGCGAGCAACTGCGCGCTCGCGGTCTCGACGTGGCGTACACGCGCACCACCGACACGCTGATCGCGCTCGACGATCGCGGTCGCATCGCGAATCGCGACGGCGGCGATCTGTTCATTTCCATTCACGTGAACGCCGCCAACCCCAACTGGAAGGATCCCGGCGCGGCGCGCGGCTTCGAGACCTACTTCCTGTCCGAGGCGAAGACGGAAGATGCGCGGCGCGTGGAGAAGATGGAAAACTCCGCGGCGCAGTACGAGGACGGCTCGAAGACGGACGTTGGCGATCCGCTCAGCTTCATCGTGAACGACATGAAGCAGAACGAGCACCTCCGCGAGTCGAGCGACCTGGCCGCCACGATCCAGCAGCGACTTCGGCCGGTCGAGCCGGGGCCGAGCCGCGGCGTGAAGCAAGCGGGTTTCCGCGTGCTCGTCACGGCATACATGCCGGCGGTGCTGGTCGAGATCGGGTTCGGCACCAATCCGCGCGACGCGGCGTTCATCGCCGACCCCGACCGGCAGCGCGAGCTCGCATCGGCGATCGCCGACGGCGCGGTGGAATACCTGCAGCGCTACGAGCGGCGGGTCACGGCCGGCGCGGCGACGGATCGCGAGCGGTGACGCCCGACCCGGCGCTCCGGATCGACGTACTAAAACTTCAATTCAATAATCCTATCGTCCTCGCCGCCGGCACGGCCGGCTACGGCGAGGAGCTGGCGGGCGTCGTGCGGCTCGACGCCGTCGGGGGATTCGTCACCAAGGCGGTGTCGTGCGATCCGCGGCAGGGCGCGCCGCCGCCGCGCGTCGCCGAATTCGACGGGGGGATGATCAACGCCGTCGGACTCGCGAACCCGGGGCTCGACGCCGTCTGTCGCGACCACCTGCCATGGCTCGCCTCGCACGTTCCGGCGACGCGGAAGCTGGCGAACGTCGTCGGGTTCACGGTCGGCGAGTACGCCACCGTGGTCGCCGGCCTCGAGCGCGCGCTCGGCGCGAACGCGGCCGCCCTCGACGCATTCGAGCTCAACGTGAGCTGTCCGAACACCAAGGCGGGCGGACTCGAGTTCGGCGCCGATCCCGCCGCGCTGCGTGCCGTGGTCGAGGGCGCACGCCGGGAGACGCTGCGGCCGCTCTTCGTCAAACTCTCGCCGACGCTGCCGAACATCGCCGACGCGGCACGCATCGCCGCCGACGCGGGCGCTGACGCGATCAGCGTCGTGAACACGATCCCCGGCCTCGCGGTCGATGTCGACCGCCGTCGGCCCGCGCTCGGCTTCGGGACCGGCGGCGTGAGCGGGCCGGCGATTCTGCCCGTTGGCGTCCTCGCGACGTGGAAGGTTCGCCAGGCCGTGTCGCTGCCGATCATGGGCATCGGCGGCGTGGCGACGGCGAGCGACGCGCTTCAGTATGTCATCGCTGGCGCCTCGCTCGTCGGCATGGGCACGGCGGCGATGCGGGACCCCCGTGCGCCGGAGCGGATCGTGCGTGATCTTTCATCGTGGTGCAAGGCGCACGACGTGTCTCGCATCATGGACTTGATCGGCACTCTCGAATGGCCGCGCACGTGAGCACCACCCCCATCATCGCCCTCGATGTTCCCGCGCCCGAAGGTGCGCTGGAGCTCGTGTCGCATCTCGGCGATCGCTGTCGGTTCTACAAGGTGGGCAACGAGCTGTTCACCGCGGCGGGGCCGGGGATCGTCCGCGAGCTCCGCGCGCACGGATGCGACGTCTTTCTGGATCTCAAATTTCACGATATTCCGAACACCGTCGCGGGCGGCGTGCGCAACGCCGCGGCACTCGGCGCCCGTCTCGTGACCGTGCACGCGGCGGGTGGCCTGCCCATGCTCCGCGCCGCGGTCGATGCTGCCGGCGGCTCCTGCGGGGTGCTCGCGGTGACGCTGTTGACCTCGCTCGATGCGACGGAAGCGGCCCGGGCGTGGGGCCGCGACGAGCGCCAGTTCTCCGTCCCGGACGAGGTGCTGCGTCTGGCCGATCTCGCGATGCGGGCCGGCGTGCACGGCGTGGTGTGCAGCGGCGCCGAAGCGGCGGTGGTGCGCGACCGCTATGCGGGACAGCTCGCGACGCTGGTCCCCGGCGTGCGTGCGACCGCCGGCGCGACAGACGATCAGCGCCGCGTCGTGACGCCGGAGCAGGCGGCCAGAGCGGGCGCGAGGTACGTCGTGGCTGGGCGTATGGTGACCGCGGCGCCGGATCGGCTTGCCGCGATGGATGCGCTGCTGGCCAGACTTGGACAGGCGGGGGATCGTGCGGACGAGACAATCGCAACCCGTCCCCTTGCTTGAACTTACTGTCCTGGTTACTGTAAGAGTCTGGCCGTAAAATCTACAGTTCTGCATTGTCCGGAGCGCCTGTGAAAGTTCGCACAAGCGTGAAGCCGATTTGTGAGCACTGCAAAGTTGTGAAGCGCAACGGCGTGACTCGCATCATCTGCAAGCGCAACCCCAAGCATAAGCAGCGTCAGGGCTAACTATGGCTCGTATTGCTGGCGTCGATCTCCCGCGCGACAAGAAGGTCGAGATCGGACTGACTTACATCTACGGCATCGGTCGGCACGCCGCCCAGGAGATTCTCCAGAAGGCGGGCATCGATGCGTCGCTGCGTATTCGCGATCTGACGGACGCGGACGTGAACAAGATCCGCGGTGTCATCGAGCGCGATCACAAGGTGGAAGGCGCGCTGCGCACCGAGACGGCGATGAACATCAAGCGATTGATGGATATCGGCTCGTATCGCGGCATTCGGCATCGTCGCGGTCTGCCGGTTCGCGGCCAGCGCACGCACACGAACGCCCGTACGAAGAAGGGTCCGCGTCGCGCGATCGCAGGCAAGAAGAAAGTCACCAAGTAGTCATTTTCGAGAACACATTCAGTTATGGCGACTGGGAAGAAGGCAAAGCGGGTCGTGGAAGCAGAAGGCGTGGCGCACATCAGTGCCACCTTCAACAACACGACGATCACGATCACGGACACGCACGGCAATGCGGTCTCCTGGGGCTCCTCCGGCAAAGCCGGGTTCAAGGGGTCCAAGAAGAGCACCCCATTCGCCGCGACCGTGGCGGCCGAGCAGTGCGCTCGCGAGGCGTTGGGCCTTGGTGTCAAGCGCGTCCACGTGCGTGTACAGGGTCCCGGATCGGGCCGTGAATCGGCGATCCAGGCACTGGCCACCGCCGGGCTGCAGGTCAAGTCCATCAAGGACGTGACGCCGATCCCGCACAACGGCTGCCGTCCTCCCAAGCGTCGGAGAGTCTGAGCAATGGGTCGCTACACCGGGCCGAGCTGCAAGCAGTGCCGGCGTGAAGGAACCAAGCTTTTCCTGAAGGGCACCAAGTGCTTCACGGAGAAGTGCCCCGTCGAGCGTCGTCCGTACGCTCCGGGTCAGCACGGGCAGAACACCGCGCGTCGCCGCAAGTCGTCGGAGTACTCCAAGCAGCTCCGCGAGAAGCAGAAGATCAAGCGCATCTACGGCGTGAGCGAGCAGCAGTTCCGCAACACGTTCGAGAAGGTGTCCAAGCTGCCGGGGATCACCGGCCACAACCTTCTCGCGGCACTCGAGAGTCGCCTGGATAACATGGTGTACCGCATGGGCTTCGCCGCGAGCCGTAAAGCCGCGCGTCAGCTCATTCGCCATCGCCATGTCGAGGTGAACGGCAAATCGGTGGACATCCCGAGCTATGCCGTCACTCCGGGCGAGGAAGTGAAGCTGCGCCAGAAGTCACGCGAGATCACGGCGGTCATGGCCGCCATGGATCAGGCGTCACGCGGCGCGGCGCTGTCGTGGCTCGCCGTCGACAAGGACACGTTCAGCGGCCGGATGCTCGAGCGTCCGTCGCGGCCGAACATTCCGATCGCGGCGCAGGAGCAGTTGGTCGTCGAGTTGTACTCGAAGTGATCTGAACGCGCGCAAGCGCGATCAGGTCATCCCGAGCGAGCACAGCGAGTCGAGGGATCTGGGCGCGTTGAGCAACGAGCCCAGATCCCACGACTGACGCTCGGGATGACACTCAGGCCGTCGAAGTAGGTCGGGACCCTTACTCCCATTCGGGTCTGCCGCGCGTAAGGGGCGGGGCAGAACGATGCCGAGGCGAATCTCGGCAAGACCGCAGGCAACGAATCTCACATGGCTACGACAATTGATCTGCGCGGACTCGTCCGCCCGCAACTGGTCGAATCGACCAAGCGCGAAGAGAACCCCAATATTGCCGAATTCCGGCTGCAGCCGCTCGAGCGCGGCTTCGGCCATACCCTCGGCAACTCGATGCGGCGTATGCTGCTGTCGTCGCTCCGCGGCGCCGCCGTGTGGGCGTTCCGCATCGACGGTGTCGTGCACGAGCACCAGACGATCCCCGGCGTCGTCGAGGACGTCCATCAGATCATTGGAAATCTCAAGACGTTGACCCTCACGCTGCCCGAGGACGTTGAAGATGTGGTCCTCCACATCTCGAAGTCCGCGGCGGGCGCGGTGACGGCGGCCGACATCAGCAGCGGCGGCGGCGCGCGGATCGTCGATCCGGGGCACCACATCCTGACGCTGCAGGACGACCGCGATCTGAATGTGGATCTCTACGTCAACAAGGGCCGCGGCTACGTCGAGGCCGACCAGCATCCGATCGACCGCGGACTGCCAGTGGATCTGGTTCGCATCGATTCGATCTACAATCCGGTGCGCCGCGCGAACTTCACGGTCGCCGAGACGCGCGTTGGACAGCGGACCGACTACGATCGCCTGACGCTGACCGTCGAGACGAACGGCACGTTCTCGCCTGAAGAGGCGGTGAGCTACGCCGCCGCGCTGGCGCAGACGCACTTCCAGTACTTCGCGGACTTCGGTTCGCATTCCTCGGCGCCAATCGGCCAATCGGGCGATCAGGGCGCCGGCGACGGCGCGCGGCTCGGCGGACTGCTGCGCACGCCGATCGACGATCTCGAGCTCTCGGTGCGGTCGGTCAATTCGCTCAAGAACTCCAACATCCGGACGTTGGGCGATCTCGTGCGGCAGACCGAGAGTCAGATTCTGCAGGTCAAGAACTTCGGCAAGAAGTCGCTCCAGGAGATCGCGGATCTGCTCGAGCGTGAGAACTTGAATTTCGGGATGCGGTTCGAGGAGAACGGCGACGGCAGCGTGCGTGTGCTCGACTTTGGCACGCCACCGAGCCGGGCCGCCGCGGCAGCGCCCGACGACATGGAGGAGTAAGGCAATGCGGCATCGTAAAGCGGGGCGGGCGCTCCGTCGGACGAGCGAGCAGAAGCTCGCGCTGATGCGGAATCTCGCGTCGTCGCTCATCGAGCACGGCGCGATCGAGACGACCGAAGCCAAGGCGAAGGAGCTTCGTCCCTTCGTCGAGAAGCTGATCACCAAGGCGCGCTCGGGCACTCTGCACGACCGCCGTCTTGCCGTACGCCACGTGCAGAAGCGCGACACGGCCGACAAGCTCTTTCAGGAGCTCGGGCCCAAGTTCGCCAAGCGCAACGGCGGGTACACGCGCATTCTCAAGACCGGCCACCGCAAGGGTGACGGTGCCGAGATGGCGCGCATCGAGCTCGTGGGAGAGTAGAGCCATGGCCATTCAGCGAAACGTCTGCTACTCGTGCGGAAAGGGCGTCGCGTTCGGCAACAACGTGTCGCACGCGAACAACAAGACCCGCCGCACCTGGAAGCCGAACCTCCAGGTCATGCGCACCCTCGTCAACGGCAAGGTCGAGAAGGTGAAGGTCTGCACGCGGTGCATGAACGCGGGCAAGGTGAAGCGCGCGCCGCGCGGACAGGCGGCCGTCGCGTGAGTCGCCGCGATCGCATCGCGAGTTGAGAAAGGGGAGCTTTCGAGGCTCCCTTTTTTTTGCCCGGTCGTCACGCGTGAACCCAATTACACCCTCTTTCACGATATCTTCCTGCGCATGAAAACCGCGCTGATCACGGGGATCACGGGCCAGGACGGCTCGTATCTGGCCGAATTTCTGCTGGCGAAGGGGTATCGGGTCGTGGGCGTCGTGCGGCGCAGCTCGACGACGCCGTACGAGCGCATCGCGCACCTGATCGATCGCGTGGAGCTGGTCTCGGCCGACCTGCTCGATCAGACGTCGCTGACGGACGTGGTGGCGGACTGTCAGCCGACGGAGATCTACAATCTGGCGGCGCAGAGCTTCGTGCAGACATCGTGGGCGCAGCCGGTGCTCACGGGGGAGTTCACGGCGCTCGGGGTCACGCGGATGCTCGAGGCG
>JAICWO010000016.1 GCA_025934775.1 Gemmatimonadaceae bacterium
GGCCGCCGAGACGAGGGCCGAGTCGCGGATCTTCACCTTGTGGTGGACCTCGTAACGCTCCTTCAGCCCGCGGAGGATGGCGACGGTGTCCTCGACCGTCGGCTCGCCGACGTAGACCTGCTGGAACCGCCGCTCGAGGGCGGGGTCCTTCTCGATCCGCTGGCGGTACTCGTCGAGCGTGGTCGCGCCGACCATGCGCAGCTCGCCGCGGGCCAGCATCGGCTTGAGCATGTTGCCGGCGTCCATCGAGCCTTCCGCCTTGCCCGCGCCGACGATCGTGTGCAGCTCGTCGATGAAGACGATGTAGAGCCCCTGCGCTTCCGTGATCTCTTTCAGCACGGACTTGAGCCGCTCCTCGAACTCGCCGCGAAACTTGGCTCCGGCGATGAGCGCGCCCATGTCGAGCGAGACGAGCCGCTTGTTCTTGAGGCCCTCCGGCACGTCGCCGTTCACGATGCGCTGCGCGAGACCCTCGACGATCGCCGTCTTGCCCACACCGGGCTCGCCGATGAGCACGGGATTGTTCTTCGTGCGGCGCGACAGCACCTGGATGACGCGGCGAATCTCCTCGTCGCGACCGATCACCGGGTCGAGCTTGCCCTTGCGCGCCGCGTCGGTGAGATCGCGGGTGTAGCGCTGCAGCGCCTGGTACTGATTCTCAGGACTCTGATCGGTGACGCGGTGCGTGCCGCGCACTTCCTCCAGCGACTTGAGCAGCGCGTCGTGCGGCGCGCCGGTGGCACTGAGCAGGCTGCGACTCTCCGTGCCTTTGGTCTCGCTCAGCGCGAGCAGCAGATGCTCGGTCGACACGTACTCGTCGCCGAGCGACTTCGCGTCGTCTTCGGCCTTGTCGAAGACCTGATTGAGCTCGCGCGACATCGTCGGCTGCGCGTCGCTCTGCTTCGGGTAGCGCGACGTCTCCCGCGCGACTTGCTCGCGGAGCGCCGCGACGCTGACGCCGAGCTTCTGCAGCACCGGCACGACGATGCTCTCGTCCTGCTCGAGGAGCGCGCCGAGCAGATGCAGGTCGTACACGACTGGATTGCCGTTCCGCCGCGCCGCGGAGATGGCATCGTTCAATGCCTCGCCGGCCTTAACGGTAAGTTTTTCTGGATTGATCATGTCGTTCACGGGGAGCAACGTCGGTGCCCTTCGAATGCGTCAAAGCGGCACATTCGACTGCGAAATCTGCACGCTCGAAACGACGAAGCGCCGAGAGCGTATGCCCTCGGCGCCTCGTGCTCGAACTCAGTTACTTCGCGTTAAAGACCCGGATGATGCCGGCGGGCTGCCGGTCAATGAAGAGCTGCACCAGATACGTACCTGATGCCGCCTCCTTGTTGGTGCCCTGGACGTTGCCGTCCCACAAAGCCTGGTAGGCACCACACGGCAGTACGAGGTCGTGGAGCGATCCCGTAGGTGACGTGTTCGACACCCAATTCGGTGCAGGTCCATCAAGCTCCGGCACCGCGACCTGCTGCGCCAGGATGTTGAGAACCCGCATCGTCACTACGTGCTGCTGACGGTCATTCGCACACTGGTTGGCCGTATCGCCAACCGCGAACGCAATGAACGTCTTCGGATTGAAGGGGTTCGGCCATGCTCGGCCGAGACTCCCCGCACTGTGCCCTCGGGGCTGCTGCTGTGTTGATTGCCCCGCCGCGTTCTTTGGCGAAATCGCACAAAGGGCGAGCACGAGCACCAGTGCTGCCCAGCGGTGGAACATGTTTTCTCCGCGCTAACGAAACAGGACCGTTACAAGAGCTCCTGAATGGGTTGAACCGGAAACTGCCACGTGACCCGAAGTTATGGTCAGAGCAACCGAAAAGTCAAGCGAACCGTGGCGTGGACGTTGTTGTGCCGATGGAATTTACGTGCCGCGCCACACCCTTCCTGTTGTGTTCCTATTTGTATACCCCACTCGGTCGCAGTATTCCAGGAATGGAATCAAGTACTTCCGAGAGAGCCCGAGCGCGTCGCGCAGCTCCGAGGGGCTCATCTCCTGGCCACCCGACATCGTCTGCCGCAGCCGGTCGATGACCAGCTTGAGGTTACCAGTCGTATAGTACCTATTTTGTTCCACTTGCACGACTTCACCACGGCGCTCCAAATACCGCAGCAGGGGTTCCGCGTCGGCGCCGATCTTCGCCGCCAGCTCTGAAGTATCGGGCGGCTCGGCGCCCGATCCATCGAGCGCGGAAAGAATCGTGGCGAGCTGCCCTTCCTGCGCCACGGTCGGTGCCGGCTGCCACTCGGGGAGCGAGGCCGAACCGCCGGAGACGCCGAGCTCGCCCTCCTCGATCGCACGCTCGAGCGCGAGCTCCACGACGGACGCGGCGGCCTTGAGTCTGGCCCTGAGAAGCTGCGCCGGCATGCCGGGTTCGAGTGGATGATCGGCGTGGTACGCGCTCACCTCGCCGATCAGCGCGGCGCGCACTCGGCCGAGCGCCGCCGCCGAGATCACGCACGTGCCCGCGGATGCCACGCCCTGATCGACCGAATTGATGATTGCGCTGAGCTCGCGCGGCGCGACGCCGATGCGTACCGGCAGCGTCGACAGCTCGAGCCCTTGCGCTCCTGATTCAGCGAGCAGACGCTCGAGTCGCTCTCGTGAGGTGAGGCCGGTCTCCCACGCGCGCGCGCGAGGCGATGCGTATGGATCCGTGATCACGCCGCCTCCGATCGTGTTGAGCGGCGATGTCGTGCGGAGCACGAAGCGGTCGCCCGCGCGCAGCACCACCGGCTGATCGAACACGAGTCGCGCGCCAAACGGCAGGTCGAGCGTGCGTTCGCGCGCCACGACGCGGGCGCCTACCTCGACGGTCCCGACGTGAAATCTGACCCAGCTCCGCGGGCGAAGATCCGCGTCGGCCACCATCGTCACGTCGGCGCGCGCGAACTTCGTCGGCTGCCATGCACGGTCGATCACGAGCGTCGAGCCGCGCGGCACATCCGCGACCTCCACACCGGCGAGCGCGATCGCCGCACGCGCGCCCGGCTGCGCCGCATCTCGCTGCGCGCCGTGGCCTTGAATGCCCCGCACGCGCGCCGTTCGGTCCGACGGAAGAATGCGAACGGTCGCATCCCGCTCGAGCCGGCCGGACCAGACGGTCCCCGTCACGACGGTGCCGGTCCCCTTGATCGTGAACGCACGATCGACCGGCAGTCGAAACAGATCTTCCTGCGCGCGCTCCGGCACGTCGCGAGCAATTCGCTCGAGCGCGGCCTTGAGCTCCGGAATTCCCTGCCCGCTCGCGGCGGAGACCGCGACGATGGGCGCTCCAGCGAGCGCGCGCCGCGTCGCCTGCCGCACGTCGTCCTCGACGAGCGCGAGCCATTCCGCGTCGACGAGGTCAGCCTTGGTCAGCGCGACCACGCCGCGCGAGACGCCCAAGAGTTCTAGAATTGCGAGATGCTCACGAGTCTGGGGCATCACGCCCTCGTCCGCCGCGACGACGACGAGCGCGAGATCGATTCCCGTGGCGCCCGCCACCATCGTGCGCACGAACGCCTCGTGGCCGGGCACGTCCACCACGCCCAACGTGCCCACGCCGTCGAGCACGAGCGGCGCGAAGCCCAGCTCGATCGTGATTCCGCGCCGCTTCTCCTCCGGCAGTCGATCGGTGTCCACGCCGGTGAGCGCGCGAACGAGCGTCGTCTTGCCATGATCGATGTGGCCGGCCGTGCCCAGAATCATGCAACGCTCCCGGCCCACGGTGCGTGCTCCCACGCCTCGAACGCGTGCAGCGGCCGGTCGTCCGCCAGGTGCTCGCGTACGAATTCGCGCAGCAGACGCTGGTGGGCGCGAATCGCTCCCGAGTCGGTGACGGGATGCGAGTCGCCGGCGAGCCAATCGCGAAGCGCGGCGCGCGCCGAGACGGGAAGCGAGCGGCCTCTGCGCGCCAGATGCCCACAGCGCGCGCAGACCACTCCGCCTGCCGGATGACTGAAGACCGCGACGGCGTCCATGTCGATCGATGCATGACACTCGGCACATTGGTCGATGACCGGCGCGATTCCAAGCTCGGCGAGAATGCGCCACGCGCCGGCGAGCGTCGCATCGGGCGCGCGTTCGGGCGCGGCCGATGCGAGCGCGTCGAGCGCGGTGGCGACCGCGTCGTACAATCCGGGATCCGCCGCGTCGCGCGCGAACCGCAGCGTGAGCTCGGCGATCGTCCCCGCACCCGCGAAGCGCGCGAGGTGCCCGGCGAGCTGCGGTCGCGCGCGCGTGACGTCGAAGCTGCTCAGTGTGTCGAGATCGCGGCCGGGCTTCGTTTGCAGCTCGGCCGTGCCCTCGGCGAACAGATCGAGCGCGCGGCCGAACCGCCGCTTCGACGCACGCGCCCCGCGCGCCAACACCGAGCGCACGCCGCCTACTCGCGTCACGAGCTTGAGAATGCGCGAGGACTCCAGGTAGTCGAACGCATGGAGGACGATCGCGTCGGTGACGAGCGGCGGGGCCATGGCATGAAAGCTAGCGCCCGGGCCGCGCGTCAGAACGTGAGGCGCGCCCCGGCGAGAATCGTGCGTCGAGGTGACAGAAAGTTGAACACCGATTGGTAGTTCACGTCGAAGAGATTCTCGACGTGCAGCGTGAACGCCGCATCGCGCAGCTCGGGCGCGTACGCCGCGAGTGGCAGCTCGGCGCCGAGATCCGTGCGCGTGTAGGCCGGATCGCGCACGGCGAGCGCGGGGAACGGTCTGAAGTCGCGGTCCGTCCGATCCCCCACGTGAATGAACCGCACGTCCAGGCTGCCACGCGCCGAGGCGAACGAGCCGCCGAGATTCCAGCTCGTCGTCGGCCGGCGAATCAGCTGCTCGTTCGCATGATAGAGTCCGCCGCTCGAGCTGTCGAAGCCGGCGGTCAGCACCTTGGTCTCCAGGTGCGTGAAGTTCGCATCGAACGCCAGGTGCCGTGTGGCCGTGACGTGCGCCTCGAGCTCGCGGCCGTCGGCGCGCGCGCGGGCCACGTTGCAGTAGCTCGCTCCGCACGCCGAGGTCGACCCCGTGTAGTCGATCATGTTCCTGAAGAGCTGGTTGAACTGCGTCAGTCCGACCGTGACGCGGTCGGCGATCAGCGACTGCTGCACACCGACCTCCCACGTGGCGGCGCGCTCCGGCGTGAGATTTGGATTTCCGGTCACGAAACCGGTCGAGAAGTTCTCCGTGAACGTCGGCTCCCGGAACGACGTGCCGACCGACGCGCGAAGGTGAGTACGGGCAAGGGGCGCCCAGCTCCCGCCGACGCGGTAGGTCCCGAACTTTCCAAATTTCTCATTGTCGTCGAGCCGCGATCCCGCGGTGAGCACGACCGATGCCGGCAGATTCGCGAGCAACTGGCCGTACGCGGCGCGATTGCGGCGCGATGCCTGGAAGATGCTCGTCGAGCTGAAGCTGCCGAATACACTCTGGCTCTCCGTGCGCTGGTCCTCCTGCTCGAGCTCCGCGCCGACCGTGACCGTGCTGGGCCCCAGCACGACGTCCGTCCGTGCATCCAGGCCGCGGCGGCGCACGTGGTCGAGCGACTCGTAGCCGCCGCTCGTGGAATCGTCCGGCGCGTCGTCGGTGCCGCCCGTCGTCTCATCGGACGTCAGCAGCAGCCGGCCGTCGATGCGCGGCGTGAAGAAGCGCGAGAGCTCGGCGGACAGCACCGTCCGATCCTGGCTCTGATGCGCGTTCGTGTCGACGACATCGCCGCCCCCGTCGGTGGGATAGCGAAAGAGCCCGTCGTTGTAGCGCAGCGAGACGCGCAGATCGGTGCGCGGATCGAGCGCCACGTGCGCGCCGCCGCTCAACACGGTATTGTGATCCGCGCTGTTGAAGGCGTAGATGCCGCGCGTGTCGTGCCGCGCGAGTCCGAGCGAGAAGTCGCCGCTGCCGAGCGCCCCGAGAATGGTACCGTCTTCGTCGGACGAGCCGTAGCTGCCGCCGCGCGCCGAGACGATCGCGTGCGTGGGACCCTGGCCGCGGCGCGTGAAGATCTGCACGACGCCGGTGACCGCATCGGCGCCGTACAACACGCTCGCCGGTCCGCGCACGATCTCGATGCGCTCGACGTTGTCCGTGGTGAGCGTCGAGAGATCGATCGCGCCGCCGGGATCGTTCACCGGCACGCCGTCGACGAGGACCTTCACGTACTTGGCCTCGCCGCCGCGCAGAAAGAGCGACGTCGTCGAGCCGAACGAGCCGTTGCGCGTGATCGTGATCCCCGGAAGGGTCGCGAGCGCGTCGGCGATGGAGGTGATGCCGCGCAGGCGCAGCGACTCGCCGGTGATCACCGAGACCGTCGCCGGCGAGGCGGCGGCGTCGATCGGCGTCCGTGTCGCCGTGACGACGACCGGCGCCACGCGGGCGGTGTCGGTCTGCTGCGCGGCGAGGGGTGCGCCGCCGGTCGCGGCCGCGAACGCCACGACTATTCCTTTTGATATTCTCATTTTCCTATTCCAGAATGATTATCTCGCCCTGAGCGGCACGAGCGTCGGCGCCCCGACGGCGGGGTCGCGTGTGACGACGAGCGGCCACTCGTACACTCGTTCCAACACCTCCGCGCGCATCACGGCGGCGGGCGCGCCCGCCGCCGCCACGTGGCCGTGATGGAGCAGCACCATCTCGTCGGCGAATCGCGCGACGAGGTTCAGTTGATGGCTCACCAGCAGCACCGCCTGGCCGCGCCGCGCCAAGCGGTGCAGCGACTCGAACACCCCCATCTCGTGGCCGATGTCGAGAAACGCCGTCGGCTCGTCGAGCACCAGCGCGTCGCCGCCCTGCGCCAGCGCGCGCGCGAGTCGCACGCGCTGCCATTCGCCGCCGGACAGCATGTCGACCCGCCGCTCGCGCAGATGCTCGATCCCCGCCTCCGTCATCGCCGCGTCGATGACCTCGCGATCCATGCGCGTCGCCGCGCGCCACAGACCGAGATGCGGGAATCGCCCGATGGCGACGTACTCCGAGACGGGGAGCGGGAACGCCAGCTCTTCGCGCTGCGAGACGACCGCCACGCGGCGCGCGAAGTCGCGGCGCTCCGTCGCCGGAGTCGCCGTGCCGTCCACCGAGATGGTTCCGCGCACGAGCGCCACGCGTCCGATCAGCGCGCGGACGAGCGTGCTCTTGCCGCTCCCATTCGGCCCGACCACCGCGGTGATCGCGCCCCGCCGCGCCTCGAGCGAAACGCCGCGCAGCGCGTCGGCCTCGCTCCGCGGATAGCGCACCACGACCTCGTCGAAGCGGATCACGTGAGCCGCCGCAGCTTCGTGAGCAGGAACGGCACGCCGATCAGCGCGGTCACCGCGCCGAGCGGCAGCTCGGCGGGCGGAAGCAGAATGCGGCCGAGAAGATCCGAGAGCACGACGAGCATTCCGCCGACCAGCGCGCTGCCGATGATCAACGCGCGATGCTGCCGCACGCCGATCGCGCGCACGATGTGGGGCACCACGAGCCCGACGAATCCCACGAGCCCGGCGGCGGCGACGGTCGCCGCCGCAACGAACGACGCGACGAGAAACACCAATCGAATGGCCGCGTCCACCGCGAGCCCGAGTCCCGCCGCGGCATCTTCGCCGAGCGCGAGCACGTCGATCCGCCGACCGAGCAGCACCAGAGCGCCGCCGCCGACCAGCATGTACGCCGCGAGCGCGCCGACGCGGCTCCACGTCGCGTCCGCCGCGGAGCCCATCATCCACCACATCGCGTCCTGCACCGTGTTCGCGGGCGCACGCGCGAGCAGCACCATGATCGCGGCGTTGGCAAACGCGCCGACGACCACGCCGGCCATGAGCAGTGTGCGCGGATCGCCGCGCGTTCCCCCGCCGGCGGCGTGGGCAACGAAGAACGCGATGACCACGGCGACGACGGCGCCGACGAACGCCGCGAGCGGCAGCAGCGACACCGCGAGGCCGAGCACCGTCGCGAGGACGGCGCCGACCGCCGCGCCGCCCGAGACGCCGAGCAGATACGGCTCCGCGAGCGGATTGCGCATCGTGCCCTGAAGCGCCGCGCCGGACATGCCCAGCCCCGCGCCGACGAGCAGCGCGAGCACGACGCGTGGCAAGCGCAGCGCGCGCACGATGTACACGGTCGTCGTGTCGCCGACACCGAACGCGCCGTGCCAGACGGCCGCGAGCGACAGATTGATCGTGCCGATCGCCACGCCGGCGACCATCACCACGATCAGGGAAAGCACGAGCACCGTCCAGCGCGTGACTGACACGATTACTTCACCGCGCCCGGATGAAAGAGATCGGCGAGCGACCGCGCCGCCGCGCCGAGCTCCACCGACGGCCGGCTGACGAGGTTTTCGTCGTACGCGAGCACGTGCCCGTTCCGCACGGCGGGAATGGCGCGCCATTGGGGGCTCGTGCGCAGCTTCTCGACGTCGCTCGCGCCCACGAGGATGTAGTCGGGATTCCGCCGCAGCACGTCTTCCAACGTGACCGTGAGCGACGGCACCGGCTGATCGGCGTACACGTTGCGCGCGCCGGCGATATCGAGGAGCTGGCTCACGAAGCTGCCGCCGCCGAGCACGATCACGGGTTTGTCCCACGTGGGCACGAGCACGGTCGGGTGGTGCAGCCGCGCGGTGGCCTGGCGCACGCGGTCGAGGGCGGCCATCACCGTGTCGACGACGCGGTCCGCGGCGGCCGAGTCGCCGGTGAGCCGGCCGAGGACGCGCGTATCGCGCGCGAATTGGGTGATACTATCGATCTTGAATGAGACTGTTGTAATACCCGCCTGCCGCAGCCGGTCGGCGGCCGCGCGATCGTCGGCGCTGGCGTAGAGCAGGACGAGGTCCGGATGGGCGCCGAGCACCGCCTCCACGCTCGGACGCAGCGCGTCGCCGAGGCTCGGTACCTTGGCCGCGGCGGCGGGAAAGGTGTCCCACTTCGACCGGCCGACGAGCCGCGGACCCGCGCCGATCGCGAACAGGATCTCGGTGGTCGTCGGGTTGAGCGAGACGATCCGCTCCGGCCGCCGCCCGAGTGGAATCGCGACGCCAAAGTCGTCGCGCATGGGCGCGCCCGCCTGCGCAGTCGCCCGTGCGGCGGCGCGCGACGTATCCGCGCGGCCGTCCGCCGGCCGGCTGCACGCGCCGGCCAAGACCAGTGGTCCGATCAGGACGATGAGAGAATGCTGATAACGCACAAACGGGCACCCTTCTCCCGGAGAAGGAATGCCCGCAACATCGAGGCGTGAACGCTCACGCTCGTGTCGCCACCAGTCCTCCCCCGAGGAGCTGAGAAATTCGTGGCGCGAACGTGGGTCGTCTCCTGGCTCCGGGCCCGCGTGGCTCGCCTTCCCGATCGTTCCCCGATCAGTGGCATCTCGAGCACGCGTCTAACTGCCCGTTACAGTGGCGGGGCCGCACCGGCATTGCACCGGTTTCCGTGTCCCGCGCTCGCATTCAGTTGTGGCCGCGAATCTACGTCGGCCGCCGCTCCTCGGCAAGCGCGTCGGCAAGATCGCGCTTGAGCGCCTCGCGCGCGGCCTCGTAGTCGGCGCGCGCTGCCGCGTCGGGCGACGGCTCGCGCTCGAACGCTTCATCCAGCGTCGCGAGCTCGCGCAAAAAGAATTGTGAACGCGGCTCGGTGGGTGTCGCGCGCACGGGCTGCACACCGCGCACGCGCCAGCGGGGCCGCCGCGCAGCGACGACGAGCGCGACCGCCATCGCCGCGAGCACCGCGAGCCCAACGCCGAGGTAGACCTTCTGTCGCCCCGGGCCGACGATGCGCGGCACCGAGATCTGGAGCACCGTCGACGGCGCGAGGTCCTGTCCGAGAAAGCGGCGAAACGTGCGCCCCTCCGCGCTCACCGGCGCGACTTCGCGCATCTTCGCCCCGCTCAGCTTCGCGGTCGGCTCCTGCACGAGCACTTCCATCACGCTCGTGCTTCGCTCCACCGGGATCTCGAGGGGAAACGCCTCCTGCGGAAGCTCATAAGTAAACGCGAATTGCCGGATGCCGGGGCTCAGCGGTGCGAACAGCCCCACCGTGGATCCACTCTGTCGCACCGCGCCCGGCGCGATGTCGCCGCTCGTATTGAGCTGAAAGGCGGCCGCCGACGCCGGTAGATGCGCGGTCCACACCGGTGTGACGCTGTCGCGCGCCACCGCGGTCACCGTGCTGTCGTTCTCGAGATCGAACACTTCCCCGACCGGACGGCGGCCGTTCGGCTGCGGCGCCCCGATCACCAGGTGCCGCCCGCCCACCTTGATCGCCACCGGGCCGCTCGTCGTGTCGAACACGGTGATCGTCGCGTCGTCGCCGGTGACCACGGGTGCGCGGAGCGGCGCGGTGAAGTACGCGATCCCGTCGTACGATGTCGATGCGAAGTAGATGGCCGCGCTGTCGCCGCTCACCGGATAGCGAATCGAGAACGCGCCGGTCGCGGTCGTGCGCGCGGAATCGACCGGGCCCTGTCGGTCCGGACCGACGCGGTGCACGATCACCCACTGATTCGCGATCGGCTGCTGGCCGGTGCGCGTGCCGAGCACCACCCGGCCGTCGATGCGATGCTGGCTCTGCGTCGAATCGCCGCGCTGCGTTCGCGGATCGATCACGGGTTGAATTTGCCGAAGTCCTCGGGGCGCAGGTGCTCGAGATAACGCTTGAGCTCCTCGGCGTTCAACTCCTGCGGATCGATGCCCGCCTGCGGGCGACCCACGGCCTCGTCGCTCGACTCGTCGTCGTCCTCCTCCTCGGCGACCACGAGCAGCGACTCCGCGGCGAAGATCGGCGCATCGAGCCGGAGCGCGATCGCGATCGCGTCCGATGGGCGTGAATCGATGCGCGCGACGGCGCCGTCGCGCTCGAGATGGAGCTCGCCGTAGTAGGTGTTGTTCTCGACGCGCGTGATCTGCACCCGGCGCAGCGCGGCGCCCATACCCAGGATGATGCTCTTGCACAGATCGTGAGTGAGCGGCCGCGCGCGTTTCACGTTGTGCATCTGCGCCACGATCGATTGCGCCTCGGGCTCTCCAATCCAGATCGGCAGCAGCCGGGGGCCGTCCTTCTCCTGAAGGATGATGACGTACGTCTGCGTGCCCGGATCCATGCCGAGGCGCGATACGACAACTTCAATCATGCTTCACCGGTCAGACCGCGCGGCGCGCGCGAGCGCGGCGGCGCGGTCGGTTCGCTCCCATGAGAACAACGTCATGCTCGACTTGCCCCGCCCCAACTTCTTTGGAGCGCGGCCGAAATGGCCGTACGCGGCGGTGGCCGAATAGATCGGCTTCCGCAGGTCGAGCGCGGCGATGATACCCCGTGGCGTGAGATCGAACACTTCGCGCACGGCGTTCATGATGTCGCGCTCGGGAACGACCGACGTGCCGAACGTATCGACCATGACGGAGACTGGTTCCGCGACACCGATCGCGTACGCCAATTGTACCTCGCAACGACGCGCGAGTTTCGCCGCGACGATGTTCTTGGCCACCCAGCGCGCCGCATAGCAGCCGGAACGATCCACTTTGGAGGGGTCTTTCCCGCTGAACGCGCCGCCGCCGTGCCGGCCCATGCCGCCGTACGTGTCGACGATGATCTTCCGGCCGGTCAGCCCCGCGTCGCCCTGCGGGCCGCCGATCACGAACCGGCCCGTGGGATTGATGTGATAGTGAACCTTTCGCTCGCGCAGCTCGGGCGGGATCGCGGGCTCCACGACCTCGGCGATGATCGCGTCGCGAATCTTCTTCGTCGACACGTCGTCGTCGTGCTGCGTCGACACGACCACCGTGTCGACCGCGACGGGTTGCCTGTCTTCGTACACGACGGTGACTTGCGCCTTGCCGTCGGGGCGCAGCCAGCGGATGTCGCCATCGCGCCGCCGCTTCGCGAGCAGCGCCGTGAGGCGGTGCGCGAGCACGATCGGCATCGGCATCAGCTCGTCCGTCTCGTCGGTCGCGTAGCCGAACATCATCCCCTGGTCGCCGGCCCCGCCCGTGTCCACACCCATCGCGATATCGGGCGATTGGCGATCGATCGTGCTGATCACCGCGCACGTCTTGCTGTCGAGCCCGAAGCTCGCGTCCGTGTACCCGATGCGCGCGATCGTCGCGCGCACGATATCCGGAATGTGCACGTACGTCGACGTCGTGATCTCACCCGCGACGCACGCGAGTCCGGTGGTCACGAGCGTCTCGCATGCCACGCGCGCGCCGGCGTCGTCCGCGAGGATCGCGTCGAGCACCGCATCGGAGATCGCGTCGGCCACCTTGTCGGGGTGACCCTCGGTGACGGATTCGGATGTGAACAGATGCCGATCGTACATGCGTTACACGTTCTCCACGAAGCCGGCCGCGGCGAGTCCGCGGCGGAGCTCCGCCTCGGACGCCGCCGCGGTATCCACGGCGAGCGCCGCGCCCGCCGCCTCCTCGGCAACGGCAACCGAGATGCCGCGCACGATGCGTTTTACCAGCGGCACCGAGCGCGGCGCGACACTGAGCTGCCGCACACCCAATCCGATCAACGCAAAAGCCATGAGCGGCTGCGATGCCATCTCGCCGCAGACCGCGACCTCGAGATTATGCTCGATCGCCGTGTCCACCGTGCGCCGAATGAGACGGAGCACGGCCGGGTGCAGCGGTGTGAATCGCGTCGCCAGGTTCGCGTTGCCGCGATCGACGGCCAGCGTGTACTGCACGAGATCGTTCGTTCCGATGCTGAAGAAGTTCACGTCTCGGACGAACGAATCCGCCGCGACCGCGGCGGCGGGTGTCTCGATCATCACGCCGAGCGGCACGTCGCGGCGAAACTGTTCGCCGCGTGATTCGAGCGTGCGCGCCGCCTCGTCGAGCAGCGCGCGAGCGCTGCGCACTTCGTCCACCGTCACGACCAACGGGAGCATGACCCGAACGTCGCCGTGGACCGCCGCGCGCAGCAGTGCGCGAAGCTGCACGCCGAACAGCTCCGGCTGGTCGAGGCACATTCGAATCGCGCGCCAGCCAAGAAACGGGTTTGCCTCCGTGGCGTATCCGCCGACCGGCAGCTTGTCACCGCCGACGTCGAACGTGCGGATGACGACCGGACGACCGCCAAACGCCTGCACCACGCGCCGGTAGGCGCGATACTGCTCCTCTTCGTCCGGCATGCTCGCGCGGCCCACGACGAGGAACTCGGTACGCATCAAGCCAACGCCCTCGGCGCCGCTCGTTGCCGCGAGCTCCGCTTCTTCGGGGAGATCCACGTTCGCGCGCAGGGTGATGCGAACACCGTCCGTGGTCACCGACTCCAAGCTCGAGAGATGCTTGAGCTCGACTTCGGCGAGCGCTTCCTGCCGCGCGCGCTCGCGATACGACTCGATGTCCCGATGCGTCGGGTTGATCGCGAGCAAGCCGGTCGAGCCGTCGAGAATTGCCGTCTCGTGACCGCGAAGCTCTTCGGTGGCGTTTCGCAGCCCGACGATCGCCGGCAGGCCGAGGGAGCGCGCCAGAATCGCGACGTGTGACGTGCGCGTGCCGGCGTCCGTCGCGATCGCCGCGATCGCCTGGCGATCGAGCTGCACCGTGAGGCTTGGCGTGAGATCGTGCGTCACGATGATCGCGTTCGCGCCCTTCATCACGTCGACCGGATCGTGATCGGGGAGATTGAGCAGCAGCGTGAGCACGCGAATCTCGACGTCCTTGAGGTCGCCCACGCGTTCGCGGAGCATGGGGTGCGCGGCGCGGCTGAACTTCTGACTCCACTCGAGCATCACGATCTCGAACGCCTTCTCGGCGCCGAGGTTCTGCCGAATCAGCGCTTCGACGGCCGAGATGAGCTCGGCGTCCTCGAGGATGGAACGCTGCACGTCGAAGATCGCCGCCTCCTGCGCGCCCGCGCGCTGCTCCACGCGATCGCGAATCTGGCGCAGCCGCACTTTCGCGCGATCGAACGCGTCGTGCAGACGCCTGATCTCGCCGTCGACCGCGTCGTCCGGAATGATGCGATGCCGGACCTCGGGAATCTCCCATCGGAGGAGATGCACGGGTCCCACCGCGATGCCGGGCGATGCCGGAATGCCGACGAGCTTTCGTTCCACTAGCGCTCCCCGAATCCGTTCGCGACGAGGCCGGCGAGCGCGTCGAGCGCATCGTCAGCATCTGGCCCGTCGGCGCGCAGTTGAATCGACGACCCGCACTCCGCCGCGAGCATCATCACCCCCATGATACTCTTGCCGTTCACGTCGAGATCGTCTTTCACGATCGTGATCTCGCTCTGGAATTTGGACGCCACCTTCACGATCTCCGCCGCCGGTCGCGCGTGCAAGCCGTTCTTGTTGATAATCTGGACAGTCCGTTCGGGCATTAGCGGATCACCGAATAAAGGACGACTGCGGCAAGCACGACCAGCGAGAGCCGCCATCCCTCGACGCGGCTCTGCAATCGCACGATGAGAAATGCACCGAGCGCGACGGCGATCAGCACGCCGCCGAGCAACGCCCGGCCCGGTCCGATGATGCGTCCGAGCGCGAGCGGAATCGCGATACCGGTCGCCAGGGCGGCAAGCCGGCCAATCTCCTGCGGGCCCTGCCGAAGCACCGGATTACCGAGCGCCGACGCGACGCGCAGTCCATGACTCCAACCGGTCTGCAAACCCCAGAAGCGCAGTCCGAGATGGCCGGCGTTGTACAACACGAGGAAAAACACGACGACGGCCGCGGTGCTCGCGCCGGAGCCAAAGACGGCGAGCGACGCGAGAGAACAGAACGGCAGCCATCCCGCCCAGACGAGCCGATCCCCCACGCTCCCCAGCGGGCCGCAGAGCGCGGTGCGAAAACGCTCGATGCGCTCCGGCGCCTCGCCATCCAACTCGGCGCGCGCGAGCGCACCGACCGCGACCGACGCGAGGTAGGGATGCGCGTTGAAATACCGACTCTCCCGCGCGAGCGCTTGCTTGAACGCCGGCGCATGCACGCCGCCAGGAAGAAGGCGCAGCGCCGGCTCCATGCAGAAGCCGATGCCGTTCCCGAGCATCGTCTCGTAATTCCACGCGCCTTGAATCGCGAGAAGACGGAGCATCATCGCGAGTCGCGTGCGCACCGGGAGCACGGGTGCGGAAGTCGGGGCGGTTGGGCCGGCGGTGGTCATCGCGCGAAGAGAAGAAAGAGACCGCCAGCGAGACCGCCGACGAAGAACCACCGCGCGCCGGGTGTGGAGTGGAACAGTTTCCAGGCCGCACCGCCCGCGACGCTCGCCGCGATCGCGACGACGATCGCACGCGACACGCGCGCGTCGATCGTCCAGAGATGTACGCACGCGTTCGCGATCGGCGCGAGCACGAGGTAGGCGATCGCCGTGAGCACCGCGCCGCGCGCGAAGTCGGCGGTCATGCCGAGCAGTTGGAGCGACACGACGGCACCGCGGGCGCCGGCGTCGAGCGCGGGACGCCGCGCGGCGGCCCACACCGCGTTCCGACGACGCAGCTTCACCATCGTCCAGCCGCCGATCCACGTCGTGGCCAGCGCCGCGAGCATCGCGAGCACCATCGAGCCCGGTGGATGATCGGGATGCGACGCGAAGATCGCCCCGCCAACGACGGACGCCGACCCCCATTCCGGATATCGCGAAGCGCCGAACGGCAGCGTCTCGAGCGCGATCAGCTCGAGCGCCGCGCCGACCAGCAGTCCACTCGCGGCGTTGCCGATCAATGCGCCGGCCAGCGTCGCGGCGACGAGCGGCCGCGAGATCATCGCCTGCGGAAAACTCACGACGTCGAGGCCGAGCAGGCCGCCGAGCAGCGCGAGTGGAATGAGGTCGAGCACGATCATTCTTCGACCCCGGCGAGCAGGCTCTCGAGCGGAATCGGCCGGGCGCCGGGAACATCCTGCGACGTGACGCGCACGCCGCCCGCGGCCAACGCGCGGAGCTCCTGCTCTTCCTGCGGTGTGAGGAACACGTAGCGAACCCGCTGCACGCGACCGGGGCGTGCGTGGAGCCCGCCCACGTTCACCGCGTCCACGTGCGCCTGCTCGGCGATCCGGCGCATCGTCTCGATGTTGCCGGTGAGCAGGATGCCTTTGCGCGGATCGCTGCGGTACTTCGGCAGCTCGCGAACGGCGTCCTCCACCGTATTGAAATAGACCTCCATGTTGGGCGGCACGCCCATGCGATAGAGCTCTTGCTCCCAGTCGCTCGTCGCGACGGAATCGTCGACGAGGACGATGAAGCCGACGTCGAGCGGCTGTCCCCATCCCACGACGACCTGGCCATGGATCAGGCGATCGTCGATGCGATAGAGCAGCAGCGTCACGCGCTGCCTCCATGCGCCGTGACCGCCGCGCGCCCGCGCTCGGCGGCGTGGCGGGCCGCGCCCACGGGATCGACGCCATCAGAGAACACGAAATCGAGCAGCATCGGAAGGTTCGCGCCGGCGACGAGCAGGGCGTTCGGCATCCCGCGCAGAATGCGGCGCGACGCCATCGTGCAGCTCCCCGCCTGCAGGTCGGTGAAGATCACGCGGATTCCCTCCTCCGCCATGCGATCGCGCAGCAGGTCCTCGATCGCCTCGACGCCGAGCTTGTGTACCGCGATCGGGATCAGCTGCCCGCCGCGGCCGGTGATCTGCTCCACGGCCGACACCAGGCCGGCGCCGAACTCGCCGTGGCCGGCGACGATCGCGCGCGGCGGATCGGCCGGTGCCTTCGCTTCGTCACTCATTGTCTTCTTGCAGGTATCGCCGAACGTCGGTCTTGCCGCGCATCTGCCGCATCAAGCGTTCGTTGAAGCGCTCCGCCGGATCGATCCCGCTGTATTTGAGAAGGTGATTCATCGCGATGACTTCCGCGATGACGGTGATGTTCTTCCCCGGATTGAGCGGCACGCGGACCTTGGGGACTTCGACGTCGAGAATCGTCGTCGTTTCCGCCTCGAGGCCCGTGCGGTCGACGGGGGCGTCGTGGTTCCACTCCTCGAGCTGCACCACGACCTCGAGCCGCTTCTGCTGGCGCACGGCGCGAATGCCGAAGACGGACGGAATGTCGACCAGCCCCACGCCGCGAATCTCCATGTGGTGCCGCTGCAGCTCGTGCCCCCGGCCAATGAGCACGTCCCCGCCCCGCCGCTTCACGATCACCAGATCGTCCGCGACGAGCCGGTGCCCGCGCTCCACCAGGTCGAGCACACATTCTGATTTTCCAATACCACTTTTACCAACGAACAACAGGCCCACGCCGAACACGTCGGAGAGCGAGCCGTGCAGGTTCGTCGTCGGCGAGAATTCGTCCTCGAGCCACGGCTTGATGCGCGTGTAGAACTCGTGGGTCTTGAGCGTCGACGTCAGCAGCGCCACGCCGGCCTGCGAGGCGAACGTCACGAGATCCGGGCCGGGCTGCTGCCCTTTCGTGATCACGACGCACGGCATCGGAAACGAGAAGAACGCCGCCAGCCGCTCGTGGCGCGTGTCCGGATCGAGCGACTTGAGATAGGTGATCTCCGTCTCGCCCAACACCTGGACGCGCCGCGACGGAAAGCGCTCCATGTAGCCGGCGAGCACGAGCCCCGGGCTCGACGCGTTCGGGCTCTCGATCACGCGATCGAGACCGTCCGTGCCGGCGACGTGCTGCAGCTCGAGCGCCCGCTGCATCCGCTCGAGCATGTGGCCGACGGTGAGCTTCTGGGTCATGCCGGCGCCGCCCCGTTCACGATGCGTTCGAGGTGGCGCTCCGTTTCGTCGGCCGCGCGCTGCCACGTGAACGTCTCGGCGAAGCGGCGTGCCTCCGTCCCGAGCCGCACGACGAGCTCGCGCGACTCGGCGATGCGACGCATGGCGGCCCCCATCGCGGCCACATCGCCGTGCGGCACGAGATAGCCGGTTGCGCCGTCGACGACGGACTCGCGGATGCCCGGCGAGTTGGAGGCGACGACCGGGGTCGCGCAGGCGGCAGCTTCGAGATTCGTGATGCCCCAGCCCTCTTTGGGTGACGCGAAGACCAGCGCCCACGCGCGGCGCAGCAGCGCGAGCTTCTCCGACTCCGAGATGCGCCCAAGAAACCGCACGCGTTGGCCGAGGTCAAGCGATCGCGCGAGCGCCTCGAGCTCCGGCCGATAGTCGCCCGCGCCGGCGATCTCGAGCGTCGCCTCGGGAACCGCCATCGCGGCGAACGCGCGAATGACGAAATGCACTCCCTTGTACTTCTTGAGACGCCCGAGATAGGCGAATACCGGCGCGGCGGCGCGGGCGGAGGCATCCGGCGTGTACGCGACGGTGTCGATCCCGGGATAGATGACCTCGATGTTCCGCCGCGGAATGCCGCGTCCGGCGAGATCCTCCGCGGTGCTCTCGCTGATCGCCTCGAACGGCACATCGCGGTAGGCGCGGCCGAGCGGCCGTTCGGAGAGCCAGACGACCGACGCGAGCGGCGGCGCGAGCTCCTGAAAGACCGTCGACCCGAACAGATGCGGGACGAGCGCCATCGTGCGGCGCGCGCCCCAGCGCGGCGTGTAGAGCGGGATCTTGTTCACGTCCTCGACGAGGACGTCGGCCCAGCCGTTGAGATTTCTCTTATAGTATCGATGTGCTACTAATGGAAAAGTGTGCCGCGTCCCCGCGCGGTGGACGTCGATCCCGTCGAGGGTGGCGCGCGGCGGACAGTCGGGCCAGCCGCCGCACAGGAGCTTGATCTCGTGGCCGCGCGCCGCGAGGCGTCCGAAGATCTCGTGCAGGTGAATCTCCGCGCCACCGGCAAGCGGGTTCTCCCGGTCCTGCCAGTTCACGAGGAGCACGCGCACTAGAGCCGTCCCATTCGACGAGCGAGCGCGTCGAGCACGCCGTTCACGAACTTCGCGCTCTGCACCGTCCCGTAGCGCTCCGCCAGATGCACCGCCTCCTGGATCACGACGCGCGGCGGCGTCTCGCCGCGCTCGAGCTCCGCCGCCGCGAGCCGCAGGACGCAGCGATCGATCACGCCCAACCGCTCCAGCCGCCAGTTCGTCGTCACCTCGGCGAGCGCCGCGTCGAGCGTCTCGCGATGCGCGGCGAGCGTGCGCACGAGCAGCCCCGCGAGCTTGCGCTCGTCCGGCGGCACCGCGAGATCGTCCCAGATCTGCGCCGCGACGCGCTCGAGCGGTTGGTCGCCGCGGAGGTCCCACGCGTACAGCGCCTGCAACACCCGCGCGCGGGCGCGCGTCTCAACTCTCGTCCGCGGCATCCAGTCGGTCGAAAAGGTCCACCAGCTCGAGCGCCGCGAGCGCGGCATCCCATCCCTTGTTGCCGTGCGCGCCGCCGGCGCGCGCGCGCGCCTGTTCGTCGCTGTCGCACGTGAGCACGCCGAAACCGATCGGCGTATCGAACTCCGCGCTCGCCTGCGCGATGCCGCGCGATGCTTCGCCCGCGACGTAATCGAAGTGCGGCGTATCGCCGCGGATCACGGCGCCCACGGCCACGAGCGCATCGTAGCGCTCGGTCGCGAGCAGCCGGCGCGCGGCGAGCGGAATCTCCCACGCACCAGGCACCCAGACGACGTCGATGTCATCCGCGGCGGCGCCGTGGCGCACGAGCGCGTCGAGCGCCCCATCCACCAGCTTCTCGACGATCTCCTCGTTGAATCGGCTCGCCACGACGGCAAACCGGCGATCTGTCCCGGCCGGCGTCCCCGAGAATTCAGCCATTACGACGCAAGCAGATGTCCGAGCTTGTCGCGCTTCACGCGCATATACTCCGCGTTCTCGTCGTGCGCCGGCTGCACGATGGGCACGCGATCGTTCACGCGAAGCCCGTAGCCTTCGAGTCCGACCATCTTCCGCGGGTTGTTCGTGATCGGCCGAATGGACGCGAGGCCGAGATCGAGCAGGATCTGCGCGCCGATGCCGTAGTTGCGCAGATCCGGCTTGAAGCCGAGGCGCTCGTTTGCTTCGACCGTATCGGCGCCGTGATCCTGGAGCTCGTACGCCTTGAGCTTGTTGAGCAGGCCGATGCCGCGCCCTTCCTGATCGAGGTAGACGATCACGCCGCGGCCTTCATCGGCGATCATCTTCATCGCCGTGTCGAGCTGCCACCCACAGTCGCAGCGGAGTGAATGAAAGACGTCGCCCGTGAGGCACTTGGAGTGCATGCGTACGAGCACGTCTTCGCCGTCGCCCAGATCGCCGTGCACGAGCGCGACGTGCTCGTGCGCGTCGACGTCGTTCCGGTAGCCGACGATGCGCCACTCGCCGTGCTCCGTCGGCAGCCGCGCTTCGGCGATGCGATGCACGAGGCGCTCGCTCCTGAGGCGATACGCGACGAGCTGCGCCACGGTGATGAACGTGATCCGCTGCTCGTCGGCGAATTGCTCGAGCCGCGGGCGGCGCGCCGCGGTGCCGTCCTCGTCGAGAATCTCGCAGATCACGCCGGCCGGCAGCAGTCCGGCCAGGCGCGCGAGATCGATCGCCGCCTCGGTGTGTCCCACCCGCTGCAGCACGCCGCCCTCTCGCGCGCGCAGCGGATTCACGTGGCCGCCGTGGCGCAGATCGGACGGAATCGAGCTCGGGTCGACGGCGACGCGAATCGTCGTCGCGCGATCCTGCGCGCTGATGCCGGTGGTGATGCCAAAGCGCGGCGCGGCGTCGATCGTCACCGTGTACGCCGTGCGATACTCGTCCGGGTTGGTGTCGCTCATCGGCGCCAACCCGAGCGCGTCGACGCGATCGCCCGTCAGCGCGAGGCAGATCATGCCTCCCGCCTTCTTGATCATGAAATTCACCATCTCCGGCGTCACGAGCTGCGCGGCGCAGATCAGGTCCCCCTCGTTCTCGCGATCCTCGTCGTCCGCGACGATGACGAACTTGCCGTCGCGCACGTCGGCGATCGCCTGCTCTATCGTTCCGAAGACCATGTGCTGTCCTTGAGCAAACGCTGAACGTATTTGCCCAGCATGTCCGCTTCGACGTGCACCCCGTCCCCCTCGGCGAGCGTGCCAAGGGTGGTGTGCCGAAGCGTGTATTCGATCAATGAAATCTGCAGCGCCGCGGGAGCGGGCAGATCGTTGACCGTGAGACTCACGCCGTCCACCGCGACGGAGCCGTGTTGCACCATAAGCTCTGCGAGCCCCGCGGGCAGAGCAAGGCCGACAAGCCGCGCGTCGCCGCGTGTTTCCACACCGGTCACGGTGGCCACCGCATCGACATGCCCTTGCACGAAATGGCCGCCCAAGCGATCGCCCACGCGAAGCGCGCGCTCGAGGTTCACGCGCCGCCCCTCTCGCCAATCGCCGATCGTCGTGCGATCGAGTGTCGTGACGACTGCGGCGACCGTGAACCACCCACCGCCGTGCTCGCGCACCGTGAGGCACGCGCCGTTGATCGCGATGCTCTCTCCCGGCTCGAGGTCATCGTACCGGCAGGCGATCCGAAACTCGCGCCCCGCCGGCGTGTCGCGCACGGCAGTGAGAGTTCCCACATCGTCGATCAGTCCGGTGAACACGGTACCTCGTGGAGCGCGTACACGGTCATCGCATCGTCGTCGAACGCGCGGTCGTCGACCACTCGGGCCGTCCTGATCGAGGCCTCGAAGCCCGGCGGCGCGTACGCGAACGCCTTCGGAGCTGCCCGCCCGAGCTCGAGCGGTGCCCGAAAGATAATGAGCCGGTCGACCAGCGACGCCGCGAGCAGCGATCCCGCGAGCCGCGCTCCCCCTTCGACGAACACCGATCGAATGCCGCGCCCGCGCAACGCGCGAAACGCCTCCTCGGAGCTCCCGGCGAGCAGCACGTCTACGCCGCGATCGGTCAACGCGCGCAACGCCGCCGCCGGCGCGTCGGCCGGTCGCGCGATCACGACCGTCGGCACCTCGCGCGCCGTGCGGACGAGCGTACTGTCGAGCGGAATGCGCAGGCCGGAGTCGAACACCACCCGCGTGGGCGGCACCCGAGGCGCCGGTACATCGCGCACCGTAAGCGCCGGATCGTCCGCGATGACGGTTCCGGCACCCACGGCGATCGCGTCCTGCTGCGCGCGCAGCCGGTGTACTTCGAGTCGAGCCGCGGGTCCCGTGATCCAACGATGCACGCCGCTCGGGTCGGCGATGGCCCCGTCGGCGGAGAGTGCGAGCTTGAGCGTGATCCACGGACGGTCGCTCGCGTGCGCATTGAAGAACGGCGCGTTGAGCTCGAGCGCGGCGTCGCGCTGCACTCCCAGGTCCACGCGCACACCGGCCTCGCGCAGCCGTTCGACGCCGCCTCGCGCCACGTCGCTCGGATCGCGCACCGCGATCACGACGCGCGTGACGCCGGCATCGATCACCGCGTCGGCGCACGGCGGCGTCTTGCCATGATGCGCGCACGGCTCGAGCGACACATACAGCGTTGCGCCCCGCGCCCGCTCGCCCGCCTGTTGGAGCGCGGCCGCTTCCGCGTGCGCTTCGCCGTAGCGCGCGTGGTAGCCTTCGCCGATCACGTCACTGTTGGCGACGAGAACGGCGCCGACCATGGGGTTCGGCGCCGTCTGGCCCCAGCCGCGTTCGGCCAGGGCGAGCGCGCGCCGCATGTGCACCGAATCCATCTCGGTGTCGGATGCGGCGCGGCGTGCTGTCACTACCAGCTCAAACGAAGCCCCACCGAGCCGTAGACCTGGGAACGGTCCGCGCTGCCGCCGGAGAAGCTGTTGAACGTGTTCACCGTGCCGCCGCTCGCCTGGCCGACTTCGCCAACGATCTTGAACAGCGGAAGGTTGAGCGAGACGTCCGCGAACATGTTCGTGCGCGTGAGCGTCTGGCTCGTCGACGGCACGCTCGTCGAGCCGCTGATCGGCACGCCGTTGAACGTCTCGTGCACGGTCGCCGAGATCGATGCGCTCTGGTCGTACTTGTCCTGGCCCACGCCGGCGACCAGCCCGAAAATGATGAAGCTCTTGCTCGCCACCAGGCGCCAGGCCGTCGTGTTCACCTTCGTGTTCAACACGCTGAGCGTGTCGCCGGTGTTGGTGCTGCCGATGATGTCCGTCGTCGGCAGATCGCGCTTGAGATACGTGAGCGAAACACCCGGCACGACGAGCGATTCGGAGAGGAGTCCCACGCGCGCACCGTAGCCGAACTGCGTGCTGCTCGACGGCTTGATCGAGACGTTGCTCGAGTTGATCGTCGGGACGTACGTGGCGCTCACCAGCGCGTCGATGCCGCCGATGTTCGTGAGGGCGAGCGGAATGCCCTTGAAGATGCCGATCGCCGCGTCGGCGGTCGGCAGGCCGAGCACCTGGCTCTTACTGGGAAGCGTGGTGCGCTGCGCGCCATTCGGGCTCGGGTTGAACTGATCGACCTGCGGAAGCTGCCCGCTGAAGACGTTCCCGCGAACGCCGATCGAGAAGTGGCCGAGGCCACCGAGGACGCTGCCCTGGCCGATCGTCGCGTTGCCGCCGGCGAGCGCGACGCCGAGCTGCGGCGCCATGAATTGGTAGACGTCGTAGGCCATCGTGCACGCGTCCTGCGCGGCTTTCTGCTGGTCCGGAATTCCCAACGCGCCCGTTGATCCCGGGGGACAGGGCGACTGCTGCAGCCCCTGGGCGAACACGACTCCTGCCGACGACATCATCGCTACGCCGGCCATCATGAGCATCTTCTTCATCGAAAGTACTCTCCTAGTTGAGAATGACCTGGCCAGTTCCTGGTCGTACGTCGCCGAGTGGCCACGCGCGCACGCCCGCGCCGCCGGCGGCTTCGATCACGTTGGTCGCATCGGACGCGGCGGCGATCACGATCATGCCCACGCCCATGTTGAACGTGCGGAACATTTCTCGGCGATCGACGCTGCCTGCGCGCTCGAGCTGCTGGAACAGGTTGGGGATTTTCCAGCTCGCCGTATCGACTACGGCGTCAACATCCGTCGGCAAGGCCCGGTTGAGGTTTCCGGGAATCCCGCCGCCGGTAATGTGTGCCATCGCATGCACTTTGGACAACACCGGCTTGAGTGTGCGCAAATACGATCGGTGCACCGCGAGCAGGGCGTCGCCCACGGTCGTGTCGCCGCCCGGGAACGCGTCGTGCACGCCTAACTTCATGCGATCGCTCACGATACGCCGGGCAAGCGAAAATCCGTTCGTGTGCAGGCCGCTGCTCTCCAGCCCAACGAGCACGTCCCCGGCGCGCACGCGCTGCGCGCCAAGAATCGCATCCTCGTCCACGTAGCCGACGATGAACCCGGCGAGATCGTAGTCGGGCGGGGTGTACACGCCGGGCATTTCGGCCGTCTCCCCGCCGAGTAACGCGCAGCCGTTCTCCCGACAACCCGCCGCGACACCGGCGACCACGCCCTCCACGGCCGCGGGATCCAACGTGCCGAACGCCACGTAGTCGAGAAAGAAGAGCGGCGACGCGCCCTGCACCAGAATGTCGTTCACGCAATGGTTCACGAGATCGTGGCCGACGGTGTCGTGCTTCCCCGCCTCGATCGCGACCTTGAGCTTCGTGCCGACGCCGTCGGCGCTCGCGACCAGCACGGGCTTCGGCACGTCGGTGGGCACGCGAAACATTCCGCCGAAGCCGCCGAACTCGCCGCGCGTGCCCGCGGTGAGCGTGGAGAGCACGTGCGCCTTGATTCGCTCCTTCGCGTCGTCCGCGGCGTCGATGTCGACGCCGGACGCGCGGTAGCTGAGCGAATCGCTCACGACGCCGTGTCCTGCTGGAAGTTCACCAACCGGTGGAATTCGCGAACGCGCATTTGCAAATCATCAATACCGATCTCTAATAGCCGCTCGATCGAGAACTTCTCGACGGCGAACGAGCCCATTGCGGAGCCGAACACCACGGCGCGGCGGAGATTCTCCTCGCTGAGATCGCCCGTGCGCGCGAGATAGCCCATGAACCCGCCGGCGAACGCGTCGCCCGCGCCGGTCGGATCGAACACGGACTCGAGCGGGTATGCGGGGGCGAAGAAGATCGTGGACGACGTGAACATGAACGCGCCGTGCTCGCCCTTCTTGATGATGACGTGCTTGGGACCGCGCTGCATGATCCAGCGTGCCGCCCGCACGAGGTTGAATTCCTCGGTGAGCTGCCGCGCTTCGGCGTCGTTGAGCGTGATCAGGTCGACGTGCTCGAGCAGGCGGAGGAGATCGGGACGGCGGCTCTCGATCCAGAAATTCATCGTGTCGCAGGCCACGAGCTTGGGCCGCGCCACCTGCTCGAGCACCTCGAGCTGGAGCCGTGGGTCGATGTTGCCGAGGAAGACGAACGGCGCGTTCCGGAACTGCTCGGGAATCTTGGGCCGGAAGTTGGAGAACACGCCGAGGTGCGTCTCGAGCGTCTCGGCGGTGTTCAGGTCGTGGCGATAGCGGCCGCGCCACCGGAATGACGCGCCGTCGGCCTGCTCGAGCCCCGCCAAGTCGACCGGGCGGCCGGCGAACGACGACCGGAGCTGCTCCATGGGATAGTCGCTGCCGACGACGCCGACGAGCTGCACCGACGCCAGATGACTGGCCGACGCGGAGAAGAACGTGCCCGAGCCACCGAGCACGTTGTCGGCTTTGCCGAACGGCGTCTCCACCGAGTCGAGCGCGACGGATCCGACGACGAGGACGGTCATGTAAGATTCATTATAATTGGAGTGATAATGTCCGTGGACCGTGGACCGTGGACTACGGACTACGGACTACGGTCCACAATCCAGCTTTCCTCTTCACATCCTCTCCGGCGCCGTGATGCCGAGGAGCTGCAGGCCGTTGCGCAGCACGAGCTGCGTCGCGCGCGCGAGCACGAGGCGCGCCCGCATCAGGTGGTCGGGTTCGTTGAGGACGTGCGCCTTATGGTACCACAGATGCGCCTTGCCCGCCGTGTCGTGCAGATACGTCGCGATCCGATGCGGCTCGAGCGCCTCCGCCGCGCCCGCGACGAGCGCCGGGTAGTCGAGGAGCGCCTTCATGAGCTCCTGCTCCTCCGGCAGCGAGAGCACCGACAGATCCGCGTCGACGCCGGTGACGCTCGACGCGTCGATCTCGCCCACGCGGAAGATCCCCGACATCCGCGCGTGCGCCATCTGGATGTAGTACACGGGATTCTCGTCCGACTGCGATCGCGCGACGTCGACGTCGAAGACGAGCTGCGAGTCGCCCTTCCGCATCAGGAAGAAATATCGCACCGCGTCGCGTCCGACCTCGTCGATGAGGTCGCGCACGGTGACGTAGCTCCCGGCGCGCTTCGAGATCTTCACCTCGTCGCCGCCGCGCATCACCGTCACCATCTGGTGCAGCACGTACTCGGGATATCCCTCCGGAATCCCGATGTCGAGCGCCTGGAGCCCGATGCGCACGCGGGTGACCGTGCTGTGATGATCGGCGCCCTGCACGTTGATCGCCCGCGTGAAGCCGCGCTCCCATTTGGTGACGTGATACGCCACGTCCGGCACGAAGTACGTGTACGTGCCGTCGCTCTTCCGCATCACGCGATCCTTGTCGTCGCCGTAGTCGGTCGTCTTCAGCCAGAGCGCGCCGTCCTTCTGGTACGTGTGGCCCGCGGCGACGAGCCGCTCGACGGTGGCCTCCACGCGGCCGTCGCTGTACAGCGACGACTCCAGGAAGTAGACGTCGAACTTCACGCCGAACGCCTGCAGATCGAGATCCTGCTCCTTGCGCAGCTCGCGCACCGCGAACCGGCGCACCGCGTCGAGTGCGTCGGCGTTGGGATCGGAGGAATGCTCGTCGATGTAGCGTTGGGCGAGATCGCGAATGTACTCGCCGTGGTAGCCGCCCTCGGGCATCGCCGCCTCGACGCCGCCGAGCTGGCGCACCCGCGCCTGCACGCTGAGCGCGAGATTCATGATCTGCGCGCCGGCGTCGTTGTAATAGAACTCTCTCGTCACCTTCCAGCCGGACGCGGCGAGCAGCGACGTGATCGCGTCGCCAAGCGCCGCCTGGCGCCCGTGGCCCACGTGCAGCGGCCCGGTGGGGTTGGCCGAGACGAACTCCACGTTCACCGGGCAGCCCTGCCCCGCGTTGGTGCGGCCGTACTGCTCGCCGGCGGCGATCAGCGCGCGCAGTCCTTCCGAGAACACGTCCGCGCTCACGCGGAAGTTGATGAACCCCGGACCGGCGATCTCGGCGGAGCTGATCCCGGCGCGCGATTTGTCGATCCGCTCGATGAGCGCCGCCGCGAGATCGCGCGGCTTTCGCCCGAGCGGCTTCGCGAGGACCATCGCGAGGTTCGTCGCCCAGTCCCCGAACGACGGATCGCGCGGACGCTCGAGCACCGGCACCACATCGGCCGGCGCGCCGAGCGACTGCGCGGCGCGCACGAGCTCCGCGCGTAAGAGATCAGTCCCGTCCATCACTTGTCGGAGCTGGAGCCGCCGCTCTTCGGTGCCGAGCTTCCCGAGCTTCCCGAGCTTCCCGAGCTTCCCGAGTTCCCCGAGCTACCCGATCCTCCACTGGACGACGAGCCGGCATCCTTCGGCTTGCTCTCACCCGACTTCTCGCCCGACTTCTCGCCCGACGATTTTGCATCGCCGCTCGAGCTGGAGCTCGAATCGGTGTTGGGCTTGGAGGACGTGCCGTCACTCTTCCGGTGCGCGTTCTTGCCGTAATCAGTCAAGTAGAATCCAGAACCTTTGAAGAGCAAACCGCCGCCGGCCGAGAGATGGCGCGCGGCGAGCTTGCCGCATTCGGGACATGCGACCTCAGCCTGCGCGTCGCTGATCTTGCGGAAAAAACGCTCGAACTCGTGGCCTTCGGGACAGCGATACTCGTAAGTTGGCATTTGACTGATACTTAGACGCGAGCCTCGGACCTGAAAAATAACAGGAGGCTCAAGCGGGTCGGTAGGTGCCCCATTCGGCGCGAAGCGCGTCGGCGATCTCGCCGACGCTCGCGCGCGCCCGCACCGCGTCGACGATGCGCTCCATGAGGGGCTCGCGTGCGGCGGGGCTCGCGTAGCCGCGGCTCGAGGCGCGCAACGCGGCGAGGCAGCGATCCACCTTGCCCTGGTCGCGCTTCGCGCGCACGGCGCGCACGCGCTCGACCTGCGCGTGCTCCAGGGCCGAGAAATCGGGAGACGGTATCACCGGCGGCTCGCTGCCGTCGCCGAACTTGTTCACGCCGACGATGATCGTATCGCCGCTCTCTACCCGCATCTGGTAGTCGTACGCGCTCCGCGCGATCTCTTCCTGAAAGAACGACGCGCCAATGGCCCGCGCCGCGCCTCCGAGCTCGTCGACCTTGGCGAGCAGCTCCGTCGCGGCGGCCTCCAACGTGTTCGTCAGATGCTCGACGTAGTAGCTCCCGGCGAGCGGATCGGCCGTCATCGCGGCCCCCGATTCGTAGGCGATGACCTGCTGCGTACGGAGCGCGAGCGTGGCCGCTTCTTCCGTCGGCAGCGCGAGCGCTTCGTCGTACCCGTTCGTGTGCAGCGACTGGGTGCCCCCGAGCACGGCGGAGAGCGCCTGCACCGTCACGCGCACGACGTTGTTGAGCGGCTGCTGCGCCTGGAGCGTCACGCCGCCCGTCTGCGTGTGAAAGCGGAGCCGCGCGCCCGCGTCGCCGGCGCCGAACCGCTCGCGCATGATGCGCGCGTAGAGCCGGCGCGCGGCGCGAAACTTCGCGACCTCCTCGAACAGGTCGTTGTGCGCGGCGAAGAAGAAACGCAGCCGCGGCGCGGAAGTGACGATCGACAGGCCGGCGACGAGAGAGCGGCGCACGTTCTCGAAGGCATTCGCAAACGTGAATGCCAATTCTTGTACAGCCGTGGCGCCGGCCTCGCGGATGTGGTAGCCGGAGATCGAGATCGGGTTCCAGTTCGGCACGTCGGCGGCACAGAAGCGGAAGATGTCCGCGATCAGCGCGAGGCTCGGCTCCGGCGGATAGATGTACGTCCCGCGCGCGATGTACTCCTTGAGAATGTCGTTCTGGATCGTGCCGCTCAGCCGGTCGCGCGGAATCCCCCGCTCTTCGGCGACGACGATGTACATCGCGAGCAGCGTCGATGCCGTCGCGTTGATCGTCATCGACGTCGAGACCTTCTCGAGCGGAAGCGCGTCGAGGAGGACGTGCATGTCCTCCACCGTGTCGATCGCCACGCCGACGCGGCCCACCTCGCCCAGCGCGCGCGGCGAGTCGGAGTCGATCCCCATCTGCGTCGGCAGGTCGAACGCGACGCTCAGTCCGGTCTGGCCCGCGTCGAGCAGGAGCTTGAACCGTTGGTTCGTCTGCGCGGCGGTGCCGAAGCCGGCGTACTGGCGCATCGTCCACAGGCGGCCGCGGTACATCGTCGGCTGCACGCCGCGCGTGAACGGGAACTTGCCGGGATCGCCCAGATCGCGCCCGTAGTCGACGGGCGCGTCGTCCGGACGATACACGGTTTCGATCGGAAGGCCGGAGGGCGAGCTCTTGGGCGGCGTGTCTGGCATCGCCCCGGAACCTAACGTCGTCGCGAGTGAATCGAAGGACCTGCGCGGGCGGTTACGCCAGCGCCAGCTCCCGCTGCCCCGCGAGCAGCCGCGTCGCCAGCTCCACCTCGTTCTTGCTCCCGATGTAGAGCGGCGTCCGCTGATGCAGCTCCGTCGGTTCGACGTCGAGGATGCGCCGCGTTCCGTCGCACGCCGCGCCGCCCGCCTGCTCGACGATGAACGCGAGCGGGTTGGCCTCGTAGAGCAGGCGCAGCTTGCCGTGCGGGGACTTGGTGTTCGACGGATAGGCGAAGATGCCGCCGCCGAGGAGGTTGCGGTGGAAGTCCGCGACGAGCGAGCCCACGTAGCGCGTGCTCAACGCCTTGTGGTCGCTCTCCAGCCCCTTGTAGTGCCGCATGAGCGTGCGGGCGTTCTCGCTCCAGTGGTTCTCGTACGAGTCGTTGACCGAGAGATACCGCCCGTTTTCCGGAATTCGAATATTAGGATGCGAAAGCAGGAACTCGCCGATCGACGGGTCGAGCGTGAAGCCGTGCGCGCCCTGCCCCGTGGTGTACACCAGCATCGTGCTCGAGCCGTAGATCACGTAGCCCGCCGCCACCTGCCGGCGCCCCGGCTGGAGCATGTCTTCGAGCTCGCCGTGCCGGCCGCGGGTGATCTTCCGGACGACCGAGAAGATCGTCCCCACCGGCACGTTGACGTCGATGTTCGACGAGCCGTCGAGCGGATCGAACAGCAGGCAGTACTTGCCGCAGCGGAAATGCTCGGGGATCTGAATGATCCCGGGCTCCTCTTCCGACGCCATCGCGCAGAGGCGGCCGCCGTGATCCATGGCTTTCACGATGATCTCGTTGGCCATGATGTCGAGCTTCTGCTGCACTTCGCCCTGCACGTTCTCGCTCTCGGCCGAGCCGAGGATGTCGGCGAGGCCCGCGCTGCGGACTTTGTTCGCGATCATCTTGGCCGCGAGCGCGAGGTCGTACAGGATGCCGGAGAGCTCGCCCGTCGCTTCCGGGTGATTGCGCTCTTCTTCGATGATGAATCGCTCGATCGTGACGACCGACGTAGCGGTGTGTTTGACCACGGTCAGCATCCCCTAGGCGTTGGTGGCTCGCGTGTCGCGAAGCCGAGTTGTCGCGAAGGCACGCGCGTCCACCTCGAAGCGATTCCTAACATAGCCGCGTCGCACCGACTCCCACAGATAACGGAGTGGAAACGCCGCGCTCGCTTCAAACTGGTCGACGTGCCGAAGTTCGTGCAAGAGCAACTCCTCATTCGGAGTAATCTCATTCGCCAGCCAGATCGTGTGCCATAGGGTGATCGCCGACACGCTGCGCTGGCCAAGACACCAGCCGCCGACGCGCACCGGAAGCCCGCCGCGCCGCCACCGTGCCCGCCGCAACTCGGGATACCGCTCCACGAATGCCGGCGGCAGTTCCGTCGGACGCCCGATCACGGCGCGCGCGATGGCTGCGACCCCCGCGACAATTCCCATTCGTCTCCGTCGGCCTCGACCAGCAGCCGAACACCATCCGTTTTTGCGACAATCGTGCCCAGCCGATCCGTACGCAACACCTGCGCCCCGCGCGAGGCAAGGTCGCGCAGCACCGCCGCACTCGGGAGCCCGTAACTGTTCCCCGCGCCGACCGATACGAGCGCCAACTCCGGCGACACCGCGTCGAGAAACGGATCGGTGCTGCTCGTACTGCTCCCATGATGCCCGACCTTGAGCACGTCCGCGCGCAACGCGTCCGGCGAATGACGCAGCAGCCACTCCTCCTCCGCGCGCTCCGCGTCGCCCATGAGCAGCATGCGCACATCCCCCACCCGCACCAACGTCACGATGCTCGCGAGGTTGGGATCGACGAGGTGCGACGTCCACGCGGAATCGGGAGCGAGAAACGTGAACGTCACGCCATCGATCGCGAGACTGTCGCCCGGGTGGGCGCGCACCCAGCGCACGCGTTCGTCGCGTGCCGTCTCGAGCGACACACGATACGGCCCCGCGGGACCGGGGAACCCCGCGTCGACGTACAGCGGCGGGTGAAGCGCGCGAAGAACCGTCGATGCGCCGCCCACGTGGTCGGTGTGCGGATGCGAGAGCACGAACGCATCCAGCTCGCCGCCCCGGCGGCCGATGTACGGAACCACCGTCGACTGCCCCGCGTCGCCACCGCGCCACGCGCGACCCGCATCGACGAGCACCCAGTGACCGTGCGGCGTTCGAATCGCGATCGCGTCGCCCTGGCCGACGTCGATCATGTGAAGCTCGGTGAACCCGGATCGCGTCGGAACGAACGGGAGCCACGCGAGAACCGCGCACGCGCCGAGTCCGATCGCGGTGGGGCGCACCCACTCGCGCGAGGCGCACGCGACGATCACCGCGATCGCGATGACCCAGCCCAGCGCCGTATCCATCACGTCAGGCGCGGCGTAGAGCGCTCCATGTGGGACGGACGCGCCCAGATCCGCAACCTGGACCAGCGCGCCGAGCACCGGGTGCGCCGCATCGGCGAACCAGTGACCCAGCCCAACGGGCGACAGAATGAGCGCGAAGAGCATCGCCGGCTGCGCGAGCGCGAGCAGCGGGCCCGCGAACACGTTCGTCAGCGGAGCGACGATGCTCACTCGCCCGAACGTCGTCGCCACGATGGGCGCGGTGGCGATCGTCGCGATCGTCGTGGCGTACATCGCGCCCACGATCATACGAGGAACGATCGGAAGCCGTTCGATCCCGAGCCGCCGCGCGGAGCGACCCGACGCGATCATCGCCGTCACGCCTACGACGCTGAGCTGATACCCGACGTCGAGCACGAGCCCCGGTGCGAGCACCGGTTGCATCGCACCGATCGCGACGATCGACCAGCGCGACGACGGTCGTTGCGCGGAGCGTGTGAACGCGAGCGCGGCGAGCATCGTCGCCGAGCGCACCGCGGGAATCGGCGCGCCGATCAACGCGACGTACCCGACCACGACGATCATCGAGACTAACGACGCGCGCGGGCGCGGAACGCCCAGAAGCTCCAGCAGTACGATCACCGTCAGCGCGATGATGCCGATGTGCAATCCGGCGATCGCCAACATATGCGCGAGCCCCGCGGCGGCGAACCGATCGCGCAACTCCGGCGAGAGCTGGCGCCGATCGGCGATCAACAGCGCGCGCACGAGCGGCGCGTCGGTCCCGAACGTGCCGTCGATCGTGGCGCCAATCCGCGCACGCCAGCGCGCGAGCCGCGGTGGCGGGCGCGTCACCACGATGCTCGCGTGCTGCACCAGCGCACCGCGCTGCGATCGAACCACCGCGCCGCGCGTGAATACGGTGGCCCCTGGCGCCGCCGCCCCGTGCTCCACCGCGATGCTCACCGAGCCACTGCATGCGGCGAGATGCCCGTGCGCCATCACACCTGGCGCCGCGGCGTCCTCGAGCACGACCGAAACGCCGCTGCTCGACAGCGCGGAGGCGATGCACCGCCCCGCCGTCGCGACTTCCGTCCGCGCCACGAGGACGCCCGCCAGCGCGATCGCGGCGAACGTCAACGCGACGATTCCGCTCCGCGCTGCACCCACGGCCGGCGCGAACGCCACCACGATCGCGCCAAGCAGCATCGACTTCGCGAAACCCGCCAGGAGACCCGCGAGGTACGCGCCGAGCGCGAGCACGATGAGCGGCATGCGGCCGAGAACTACGGTCCGCGGCCATTGAACGCATCATCGTTCGATCGCTCGGCGGCGCATTGCGTCGCGCGACGAGACTCTCACGCGATCGCGGGCTGCGCGGGACGCGCGGACGGAATCCGCGACCTCGCGGCTCCCGTCGCGATCCGCCGCGCGATGTACTCGGCGTCCCGACCGACGCCATGCACCATCGCGGACGACATGGCATAGAGAAAGTGCAGGCCGACGAAGTAGAGGCCCGGCACGTCGACGGCTTCGCCGCGGACGTGGCGCGGCTCGCCGCGTTCGTCGAAGATCGGCAGGTCGATCCACGAGAAGCCGAGCTCGAAGCCGGTCGCCCAGATCGCGTTGGCGACGCGAATCGCTTCGCCGCCTTCCGACACGGGAAGTCCGTTCGCCACGCCCGTGATTCGTCCGCAGCGCACGACGCCGGCGCGCGCGAGGTCGGACGCCATCACGCGAATGAGCGGCGTGGTGGTATGACCCTGCGCGCGGGCTTTGCGGCCGATTGGCGTTTTCTCGGTGAGCAGGCGGTGAAAGACTAGGCGGAACAGCACGCGTTGGAGGATGAGCTTGGACGCGAGATCCTCGCCGCGCCACGGGATCTGTCCGACATCGCGGCCGGCGAGCCAGACCTTTCGCCCGCTCCGCGACAGCTCCGCCGCGATCTCGGCGCCGGAATTCCCCGCGCCCACGACGAGCGCGTCGCCGGTCCGCAATTGCGAGGGGCCGCGATACGCGCTCGAGTGAAATTGCACGATCTCTGATCCCAGCTCGGCCGCAAAGCCGGGGATCCGCGGCTCCTGGTAGTTGGACATCGCGACGATCACGCGGTCCGCCTCGAAGCGCCGATCGCCGGATTCCACCACGAACCTGCCGTTCCGCCGCGAGAGACGGTCGACTCGAACGCCGCTGCGCACCGGCAGCCGGAACTCGCGCGCGTACGACTCGAGGTAGTCCGCCATCTCGTCCTTCGACGGGAAGGAGTTCTTCGAGGCCGGAAAGCGCATTCCCGGCAGTCCATCAAACTTTGCGTATGAGAAAAGTCTCAGCGAGTTCCACCGTTTGCGCCACGAGTCGCCGATACGCTCGTTGCCGTCGAGAATCGTGAAGCGCATGCCGCGCTTCGCGAGGTGATACCCGGTCGACAATCCCGCCTGCCCCGCGCCGATGACGATCGTCTCCATGCGTTCCTGCATCTCTCCTCCAGAGGGTCAACGACGGGAGAGTACGGGCGCGCGGGCGCTCGCCGCATCGGGCGAATGGGACAGGCGATGCGAATGCTGGAATGGGTAATTCTATGTAGTGGGAGGCTAGACCAGCTCGTGCTCGTACGCATACGCCGTCGCGGCGGCACGCGTCGAGACGCCCACCTTGACGAAGATGTTGCTGACGTGCCGCGCGACAGTTTTCTCGCTGATCATGAGCGTCTGCGCGATCTGTCGATTGGTCCGCCCGTCGGCGATGAGTCGCAACACCTGGAGCTCGCGGGTGCTCAGCTCGCTGTCACCAGCGGCCGCGCCGGTCCGCAGCAATCGCTCGGTGTGCGCGGCATCCGGCGCCGCACCGAGATGCTGAAACACGGAGCGCGCCGCATCGAGCTCCATCGCGGCCGTGTCCTCGTCTCCGAGGGCGCGGGCCGCGAGGCCGACGAGCACGCGCACACGGGCCGCGGGATAGGGCGCCTCGAGCTCGCGCCACGCGTTCCACGCCTCGCGCAACACGCCGAGGGCCGATCGCGCGTCGCCTTCCGCCAACAGAACACCGCCGCTCGCCTGCGCCGCCGTCGCGCGCAGCAGCGGAGTCGCGAGCCCTTGGGCGGCGCGCGCCAACTCGTCGGCCGACGCGCGCGCCATGTCGAGATCTCCCGCGGCAATCATGATTTCCACGACCGCCGGCAGCAGCGCCAAGCGATGCAGGTCGTCACGTGCGCCGGCGAGCTCGCCGCGAATGGAGACGACGGCCGCATCCACATTTCCCTGCGCAAGGCGAAGCAGCGCCAGTCCCGGCTGCGGTGTGCGCCCCACCTGCGTCGCGCGCCGGTAGAGCTCCTCCGCCTCGGCGAACTCACCGCGCAGCCGCCGAAGCTCCGCCTCTTGATAGAACGCGTGGCCCACGGCGCGCTGCGGCGGATGGCTCAACCGCTCGCACGCACGGCGCACTTCCGCCATCGCGTCGCTCCACGCGCCGTGCAACTGCATCATCTCGGCGCGTTTGACGAGACATTGACCGCGATACGGCGACAGCTCGGGTTGCGACTCGCACCAGCGCGACACCGCGTCCGTCCATTCCTGCGCGCGCCGGAGATCGAACGTCTCGTGGCAGGCGTCGAGCGCGCTACAGTACACCACACCGACCATTGGCGGCGCGACTTCGCCGAGCGTCAGCGAGACGAGCGCCTCGTCGAGCAGCGCCAGGCCCTCGTCAATGCGACCCAAGCGCATGAGGGAGCGGCCGACGCCGAGCTGTCCGATCGCGACGAGCGTCGCGTCGCCGAATCGGCGGCCGGCGTCGCGCACGGCCGTGAATTCAGAGAGTGCGAATTGCGTGTTGCCGGCGAGCGCCATTCGAATCGCGTCCGGCATTCGCAGGTACGCGAGCTCGGGGCAGTCACGTGCCGCCTCCTCGATCAGCCGCCGCCCGCGCGCGGTCCAGCCGCTCGCGCGCGCAGCGTCACCCATGTAATTGGCCGTGAATGCGAGCCAGAACGCACAGCGCGCCGCGCCTTCGACGTCATTGCGTTGGACGTATGCCTGGTGCGCGCGAGTCCACGCGTCGGTGCACTCAGCGTCTTTGCCGAGGAGATACGCGGCGGTGGCGAGCCGCTCGAGATCGTCGGAATCGAGCGGCGAGTCGACATCGGCTCTCGCGAGCAGCGTGAACGCTTCCGTCCACGATTGCCGCGCGAAGGCGTCGCGTCCGGCTGTGAGGTCCGCGTGGCGAGACACGGTTCGGAGGCTACGCGATCGCTAAAACGGTCGCAACCCCGCGACGTCGACTCACCCCGCCATCGGCAGCGGCTGTCGCTCGCGCACGATCTGCCCCGTGAACGTGGAACCCGTGGTCCCCGTCAGCTCGACCGTCAAGTACTCCCCGAGCATCGCCTCCGTTCCGGGCACGAGCACGGTCTTGAAATCGCGCGTGCGCGTCATGAGCATCGCATCGCCGCGCTTGGCTTCGCGCTCGACGAGCACTTCGGTGCGCGTGCCGAGCAGCCCGAGATTCCGCGCACGCGACATGCCGCGCACCGTTTCGACGAGCCGCGCGAGCCGTTCGCTCGCGATCTCGTCGGACACGGTGAGCTCCGGAGGCATGCGCGTCGCCGGGGTGCCGTCGCGCGGTGAGAACTTGAACGTGAATGCGTCCGCGAATTCGACCTCGCGCACCACGGAGAGCGTCTCGTCGAAATCCTCATCGGTCTCGCCCGGGAATCCGACGATCACGTCCGTGGTGAGCGAGAGCGCGGGAATCGCGGCACGAAGGCGCGCGACGCAGTCGAGGTATCCCTCGCGCGTGTAGCGGCGAAGCATCCGCTTGAGAATTCTCGAAGATCCCGATTGCATCGGCAGGTGCACGTGCTCACAGACGGCGTCGACGCTCGCCATCGCGTCGACGACGCGTTCCGTGAAATCGTTCGGGTGCGGGCTCGTGAACCGAAGCCGCCGCAGTCCGTCGACGCCGCCGATCGCGCGGAGCAGATCGGCGAAATCGTGCTCGCCGTCGTGATAAGAGTTGACCGTCTGCCCGAGCAGCACGACTTCCGACATCCCGCCGGCGACGACGTCGCGCGTCTCGCGCACCACGTCGGCGAGTTTCCGGCTCCGCTCCGGACCACGCGTGGTGGGCACGATGCAGTATGTGCACTTGTAGTCGCAGCCGCGCTGCACGGGAATCCACGCCTTCACCCTGTCGAAGCGGCGCGGCTGGAAATCCTCGTACTGTTCCTCGAGATCGAACGTCGTGTGAATGCCGCGCTCACCGCGGCGCGCACCCTCGATGAGCGCCGGAAGCGCGCGGTAGCCGTCGGGCCCGATCACGAGGCTCACATGCTTGGCTTTGTCGAGCAGCTGCGGTCCCAGTCGCTGCGCCATGCAGCCGGTGACGCCGACCACCGCGCCCGGCTTCATGTTTCGGCGCAGCTCGCCCAACCGGCCGATCACGCGCTGCTCGGCGTGGTCGCGGATCGCGCACGTGTTCACGATGATCACGTCGGCGCCGTCGGGGTGATCGACAGACACATAACCGTGCGCCGCGAGCGTGCCGAGCATCAGCTCGGAATCACTCACGTTCATCTGGCAGCCGTAGGTCTCGATATAGACCGTACCGGCGGAGGAGGAGGCAGCGGACAAAGGCAGGTACGGAGAAAGGCGCGCGGGCTACTGGTGGCGGTCGCTCTTGTGGAGAGTTGTGAGTTGCGGGTGGCGGATTTTGCGTTGACCGGATTGGTCGACACGCCACAATCCAATACACGCGACCCATCACCCGCGACAAAAGCGACCGGTGAACGACCCTTACACAACGGTGTCGTGTAAGCCAATAAATCTAGCCGACTTACGCGCTGAGAACCACCGCCGCCGCGCGCGCGACGAGCGAATCTGCCTCGGCGAATAGCGTCGCGCGAAACCGCGTCGCGCGCGGCAGCGTCGCGTCGCCCGGCACAACGGTGAGGTAATCCTCCGTGAGCCCCTCGCGCCGCCCGTGACCGATCACGATCACGTCGGCGAGCGTCCCCGCGCGGCTCGCCCGATGTGCCGAGGCTTTCGCCGCCGCGAGCGCTCTCAACTCCGCGGCCCGTGCCTGCGAGACGTCGCTCGGAACGCTGCCGGCGATGCGCTCGGCCGCCGTCCCTGGCCGGCGCGAGAACGGGAACACGTGCAAATACGTGAACGGCAGCCGCTCGACGAGCGCCACAGTCGCGGCGTGATCGGCGTCGGTCTCGCCGGGAAAGCCCGTGATGACGTCCGCGCCGAGGCCGAGCAGCGGCATGCGCGCGGCGATGCGTGCGACGGCGTCGGAATAAGTAGCACTTGTATACCAATTCCGGCCCATCCGCTTGAGCACCGGGTCCGAGCCGGACTGCAACGGCGCGTGCACATGCGGCGCGAGGCGCATCGGCGCGCCGGCGAGCAGCTCCAGCAAGCGTGCATCGACTTCGGTCGCCTCGATCGAGGACAATCGAAAGCGCACCGCGGGCACGTCGCGGACGAGTCGCTCCATCAGCGCGCCCAGCGACGAGCCGATGTCCGCGCCGTAGCTCCCGATGTGAATTCCGGTGATCACGATCTCGGGGTGCCGCTCGGCGAGCATCGTGGCTTCCACGACGAGATCGTCCGCCGCGCGGCTGCGATTCGCGCCGCGCGCGATCGTCGTCGCGCAGAAGGTACAGTGCTCGTCGCAGCCGTCCTGCACGCGGAGCACGGCGCGCGTCATCGTCTGCGCACGCGTGCGGAGCGCGACCGGCGCCGCCTCGAGGCCGAGTGCCGCCGCGACTCCGCCCAGGTCCGCGCCCCCGATCACGTCGCTCACGCTCGGCAACGTGCTGAGACCATGTGCATCCGGGCGTTCGCGATCGAGCGCCGCCGCGCAGCCCATGATCACGCTCCGCAGCGCGGGCTTCGTGCGCGCCGCGCGGCGCACCGCCTTGCGCAGCTCCGCCTCCGCCTCGGTCGTGACCGCGCAGCTGTTGAACACCGCCGCGTCGGCATCGCCGGGGGCGTCGACGACGGTGTGGCCGCCCGCGGCGAGCATCGCGCGCACCGCTTCGGAGTCGTAGTGATTGGCGCGGCACCCGAAGGTGCGCAGGTAGACCTTCACCCCTGCCCCGGGCGCGCGGCGCCGGTCGTCGCGCGCTCGGCGGGCGAGGCGGGGACCGCGCCGCTCGACGTAACGCGGACCTCGCGGGCCGCCGGCTTGAGCGGCAGCGTGAAGTGGAACGCGCTGCCTTTCCCTTCGCCGGCGCTCTGCACCCAGATCCGGCCGCCGTGCGCGTCGACGACGAGCTTGCAGAACGCCAGGCCGAGCCCGGAGCTCCGGGTGCGCGGGATGTTCGGATTCTTCACGCGTTCAAACTTTCTGAATATCACTTCGTGATATTCCGGCGGAATGCCCGGGCCGTTGTCGGCGACGGTGAACAGGATGCCGTCGTCCTCGCGGCGCGCGGAGAGCAGCAGCGTGACCGCCGTGGCCGAGTGCGTGAGCGCGTTCTGCACGAGATTGCCGATCACGCGCTTGAGCAGTCCCTTGTCCGCCTCGAAGACCGGCGCGTCGTCCGCCACGTCCACGGTTGCCGTCGCGCCCTCCTGCTGGAAGCGGATCGACCACTCGTTGATCACCTCGCTGAGCAGCGCCGCCGGCGCGATCGGCTGCAGGTCGAGCGTCATCGTGGCTTCCTCGATGCGCGACACCTCGAGGAGATCGCCGATCAGCGCGAGCAGATCTTCCGCCTTGCCCTCGGCATCGGTGAGCATGCTGCGCTGGCGGTCCGTGAGCGGGCCGAAGTCGCCGTCGATCAGCATCTCCGTCGTCGCGAGCACGGAGGTGAGCGGCGTCTTGAGGTCGTGGACGATCATTTTCATGAGATCGTCCCGCATCTTCTCCACCTCGCGCAGCTTGCGGAGCGTGTCCTCGAGCGAGTCCGTCGCCGCTTTGAGCTTGAGCAGGCTGCGCACGCGCGCGCCGAGCACGAGACGGTTGTGCGGCTTGGTGAGGAAGTCATCGCCGCCGGCCTCGATCGCCTTGACGCGATCGGTGGTGTCGTTCAAGGCGGTGACGAAGATGACCGGAATGCTCTTCGTCCGCGGATCGCGCTTGATGCGGCGACAGACTTCGAAGCCGGTGCTGCGATCGTCGACGCCGAGATCGCCGGCCGGCATCGAGACGTCGAGGATGCAGAGGTCCGGCCGGTGCTCGAAGCACGCGGCGAGCGCGGACGGGCCGTCGGATGCCGCGATGGCGCGGAAGCCCAGCACGTGGAGCTGATCGAACAGCAGCTCCACGTTGGCCGCCACGTCGTCGGCGACCAGGATTAGCGGGGCGTTGGCGGGCGGTGAGGTTGTCTCCACGAGGGCATCAGGGGCGAACGCTGATCCCTAAACTTATCGTCCAGGCGTGTTCCGAGGCAGAGAGGTCCGCCGTCCGCGCGGCGTAGATCACCGCGAGGTCGGTCAGCACGCGGGAGTTCGCGAAGCTCGTTCCCAGTCCGCCGCTGAAGCTGTTCTCCTTCACGTTCTGCCCGGCCGCCTGGAACGGCAGCGTGCGCGTTCTGAACCCGCCGCGCAGGAAGACGAGCTGATCGCCGAATCGCGGCCCGGCGAGGTCCGCTCCGACGCTCGTGTCCCAGGCGTCCACACCCTTGAGCCCCGGCGCGCCGAGGCTGCCGAGCGACGACCAGTCGTCCCTCGTCGCGCGAACGGAGATCGCGGAATTCGCGATGCCCGTGTAGGCGATCGACCCGCCGAACTCGTTCGGCACGCTGGCGCTCGTGAGCAGCGTGTCTTCCGACGACAGATGCAGCGCGTTGCCTTTTCGCGCCGAGAATGCCGCGACGACGTACTTGGACGCGAGCTGGACGCCGGCCGAGACGGCCGTCCCCCTGAACCCGAGCATGCGCTGCTGGGTGAATTGCGAGAACTCCAATGAGTCGTTTGGAAACGCCTCGGTGAGCGACACGAGGTTGTGCCCGACGATACCGTGCAGTCCCACGCCGAGGCGCAGCCAACTGCGCGGCGCGAACGCGGTCGCGAAGCGCACGTCGTTCATGGCGCCTTCGACCTTGTACGTGGTCGCCATCAGCACCGAGTCGACGGGGTCCAGGTGCTGCGTCGTGTTGAACGACGTCGACGAGGTGCGATCGAGCAGCGTCGACGAGCCGAGGGCCACGGTCCAGCGCGAGCCGATCGGCATCGCGCCAAAGACGTTCGGATACCGGTTCGTCGTCGTGTGATCGGAGCCGCCGGCCGACGTCACGCTCCGGAATTCCGGCTCGATCTGGAAATACACGATCCGCGTGCCGAGCACGGCGATGCTCGCCGGGTTCACCGGCGAGAGCGGATCCATTTCCGCGATCGCGCCGCCGCTGCCTTCGGCGCGCGTGCTGAACTGTCCGGGCGGATAGCCAAAGCCCTGCACGCTGAGATTCGATTGGGCGCGGGCGGCGGCGGGCAGCGCGATGAGCGATGCGAGAACGAGCGCGCACGGGATGGCGCGAGCGAGTGAAGGTCGCGTCATCAGGGCAGTCCGTAGCTGGTCTGCGGCACGTACGTGATGCGAAGACGCGGGCGAACGGCCGCCGGCGCCTTCGTCGAGAAGAAATCGATTTCGCCGGGTACGGACCCTTCGCCGCCGCTCGTCAACGCGATCGCCCGCGGACTGATCGTCGTCGACTGGTTGCGCCAGGTGCGCACGAGTCCGACGATCTCGAACGAGCGCAGGCCGCTGTCCGCCGGCGCGAGGCTCAGCGAGTCGAGCCCGAACTGCCCGGTCGTGCCGAGGAACTGGAGCAGGTTGGCGACGTTCGTCACCGTCGGCTGCGCGAGCACCGCGAGCGGATACACGAACACGGAGTCCGTCGCGTCCACGCGTCGGTTCGGCACCTGTGTCAGCAGCAGCGATGCGCGAACCACGGTCGTCGAATCCACGATGCGCGACGGAACGATGAATCGCAGGAACGATCGGCGCGACGGCACGCCGCCCACCGCGAGCAGCGTGCCCGGCGTCGTCGTCGTGCCCTTCAGCACGATCGTGTAGTCGGCGAGCGGCCCGGCGAGGAACGGTTGATCCGACGGTGTGTTCGAGAGCGGCGTCACGGTCGGCTGGGTCGCCGTCGAGTCGGTGGCGACGAACATCTTGAGCGTGACCGGAAGGCTGTTCGTCGTCGTGCCAATTCTCAGATCAACACCCTTGGTACTCACGATGCGAAGACCGACGCGCAGCTTCTGGCCGCTGTCGACGCGCAGCTTCACCGAGTCGGGCGAGATCGGGACCTGCAGCGTGTCCTTGAGCGACTCGGGCGCGAACGTCCGGGAGCCGAGGAAGCGATTCGGCCGGAAGAGCGAGGCGAGCACCGCGCTCGCGGTGTCCGACCCGACGGTATCGACGTCGTATGCCTCGATCGTGAACGGCGCCGTCGGCAAATGCGCCGAATCCGGAAGGGCGATCGGCGTGAGCAGGAACGCGCTATCCACGTGCGTGATCGTGCTGTCGACGGCGTTATCCGTGAAGGTCTGCGGCAGCGTGTCGAAGCGAATGATCGCGCGCGTCTCGAGCGTGTCGCCGTGGCTCGCCAGCATGAGATACTGCTCCGAGCCGATCGGCGGAATGCCGAGCACCGTCGTGTCGGCGTCCACGGCGTCGATCGTGGTGTCGCGCAGCGAGATCGCCTGCTCGGGACAGAGCAGCGGGCACGAAGCGCCGGCATCGAGTTTCTCGCTGCACGCGGCGATCGAAAGCACGGCGGCCGCGCAGGCCGCCAACTGTAGAACCTTCTTAAGCAAGACGTTCTCTCCGGTTCATCGCCGGTCCATGGAGTCCGGGGTGAATGCCTGCGGCAGCAATTCGTCGAGCGTCCAGCGGGCTTCGCGGCCGCCGCGCGTCACGCTGATCACCGCCAGGCGCGGCGCGAACTCGACGAGGACCTGCCGACATACCCCGCAGGGCGGCGTGGGCTCCTCGGCTTCGGTCGCGATCATCACCGCGTCGAAGCTGCGGTTGCCGCGGGAGACCGCGGCGGCCACGGCGCTCCGTTCGGCGCAGATCGTCGCCGGAAACGAGGCGTTCTCGATGTTGCATCCTTCGGTGATGCTCCCGTCCGAGGCGAGCAGCGCCGCGCCCACGCGAAAGCCCGAGTACGGCGCGTACGCGCGGTCCATCGCGGACAACGCCCGCTCCCGCAGGACGGTCAGGGTGCGCTCGTCGGCAACCGGCACGACCGGCTCACGGGCCTCGACGGCCATTCAGCGCGCGACCAGGGACGCGAGGAACGAGGTCCCGCGACCGCGGAAATCCACGCCGAGCCAGTCGGCCACCGTGGCGCCCAGATCGGCGAACGTCTGCCGGCGTCCGAGCGCCACGGAACGGACGCGCGGCCCCTGCGCGAGCAGCGGCACGCACTCGCGAGCGTGGTCGGTCGACGCGGTGGTCGGATCGTTCCCGTGGTCGGCGGTGATGAAGAGCAGATCGTCCTCTCGCAAATGAGACAACAGGCTCGGCAGCGCGGCGTCGAACTCTCGCAGCGCTCCATAGAACCCCGGAATGTCGTTTCGGTGCCCGTAAGCCTGGTCGAAATCTACCAAGTTGGCGAATAGTAACCCACTTGGGGCCGCGGCCAGCCATTCAGAAATGGCAGCAATGCCCTCGCCATTGTTGGCCGTATGCCTCGATTGTATGGAGCGGCCGGCAAATAGGTCGTCCACCTTTCCCACACCGGCGCGCGGAACGCCGGCCGATCCGAGTGCGTCGAGCAGTGTTTCGTCAGGCGGTTCGATGGAGAAATCGCGGCGGTTCTTGGTGCGGCCGTACGCGCCGGCTTCGCCGACGAATGGCCGCGCGATCACACGCGACACGTCGTGCGGCGGCACGAGCATCGCCCGCGCCGTCGCGCAGGCGCGATACAACTCGTCGAGCGGAATCACGTCCTCGTGCGCAGCGATCTGAAAAACGGAGTCCGCCGACGTGTAGAGGATCCAGGCGCCGGTGCGCTGATGCTCCGGGCCGAACGCCGCGATGATCTCCGTCCCGCTCCCGACGACGTTGCCGATCACGGCGCGGCCCGTACGCCGCGCGAACTCATCCACGACCTCGGCGGGAAATCCAGCCGGGTACGTCGGGAACGGACGCGCGAGCTGCACACCGGCAATCTCCCAGTGGCCGGTCGTGCTGTCCTTGCCGGCGGATTGCGGCACCAAGAGTCCCCACGCGCCGGTTGCGTCCGCGTCGGCGGCGACGCCCTCGAGCGGCGCGATCCTGCCGAGTCCCGCACGCGCGAGATTCGGCAGATCCATTCCGCCGATCGCGCGCGAGAGGTTGCCGAGCGTATCGCTGCCGACATCCCCATAGCGCGCAGCGTCCGGCGCCTCGCCAATGCCGACGCCGTCGAGCACGATGATCGCCGCTCGCTTCATGCGGCCGCCTCGTCGTCGAGATACCGGCGAGGCAGCCGTCCGCGCAGTCCCGTGAGCAGCTCGTATGGGCTCATCTCGGCGACGCCCGCGACTTCCGCCACGGTGAGGCGGTCGTTGCCGTCGGCGCCAATCAGCGTGGCGACGTCGCCAATCCCGCATGGTACATCAGTGACGTCGATCATCGTCATGTCCATCGTCACGAGCCCCGCGACCGGCACACGACGTCCGTGCACGAGCACGATTCCACGATTGCTCAATGCGCGTCGGTAGCCGTCCGCGTAGCCGATACCAAGCGTCGCGATGCGCCGCTCGCCACTCGCGGTGTACGTCGCGTCGTAGCTCACACTGTCGCCACTCGGTACGGTGTGCAGGTCGACGATGCGCGCGCGGAGTGACGCGACCGGCTCCGGCACGATCTGCGGCGAATGGCCGCTGCTCACGCCGTAGAGGAACACGCCCGGACGCGCGATGCTCCACCGCGAATGTCCCCGATGCTCGACGGCCGCGCCGTTGTCCGCGTGCACGAGCGCCGGGCGCACCGGCAGCTTCGCGAGCGCCGCATCGAATCGGCGCTCCTGTTCGTCGCGACTAGCGTCATTCAATTCGGCGGAATGAAAGTGCGTGTACACGCCCGCGGGCGGACACAGTGGCAGGACGTCGCGCAGCGAGTCGACGTCCGTCCACGACACACCGGCGCGATTCATTCCGGTGTCGATCGCGAGCTGCCACGGACGCTTCGACACGATCCAATGCTCGATCGACGCGCGGTCGCCGAGGGTCGGCATGATATCGGCGCGCAGCGCCGCGTCGAAATCCGCGGGGAGGATCGGCGTGAATATCACAATGGGCCGCGTGATGCCCGCGGCGCGCAGCTCCTCGCCTTCGGCGATCGTCGCGATGCCGAAACCCCACGGATCGAGCTGCTCGAGTGCGCGCGCCACGCGCACCGCGCCCAAGCCATAGGCGTCGGCTTTGACCATGGGAAGGAGCGGCACGCCGGCGTGCGCCGCCATTTTCGCCCCGTTGCGTAACAACGCGCCAAGGTCGATCTCGACCCAGGCGCGCGTGATCAGGCTGTGCATTGACCGAAGATTCCGAGGCCGCGTAGTATACCGGAGCCGAGGAGGCGATGCAAGTGAAACCGACGCTTGAAGATACACTCTCGCTGATGCGCGATCTGCGCGCGCGCTGCGAGTGGGACGCCGCGCAAACGCACGAGTCGCTGCGGCCATATCTGATCGAAGAGGCGTACGAGGTGGACGACGCGATCCGGGGCGGCGATGACGCGAAGCTGCGCGAGGAGCTGGGCGACGTGCTGCTCCAAGTCCTCTTCCACTCGGTGCTCGCCGAGGAGCGCGGTGCATTCTCGATGAACGACGTCGCGGAGGGCTTCATCACGAAGATGAAAGGCCGGCACCCGCACCTCTACGGCGACGGCGCGAAGCAGCCCTGGGAGCAGATGAAGGCGAAGCGGCGGGCGAGCATCGTCGACGGACTGCCGGCGGATCTCCCCGCCCTGCACCGCGCGTTTCGTTTGCAGGACCGCGCGGCCGGCGTGGGGTTCGACTGGCCCGACGTCGACGGGCCTATACAAAAAATAGAAGAAGAACTCTCTGAAGTTCGCGCCGAGCTCGCGGCCGGTGCGCCGCGCGATCCGCACGGTCCCCCGCGCTATGACCGCCAGCACGAGCTGCTCGAGGCGGAGCTGGGCGATCTCCTGTTCGCGGCGGTGAATCTGTGCCGCAAGGCGAGCGTCCATCCGGCGCTCGCGCTCGACAAGGCGAACGTGAAGTTCGCGCGCCGGTTCGGCGAGGTCGAGCGACGCGCGGCCGAGCGGGGATTGAACGTGGGAGAGGCCTCGCTCGAGCAGCTCGACGCCATCTGGGACGAGGTCAAGGAGGGCGAGTGATGATAGGCAATCGAGAGCTTTTCAAGATGGGCGCGGCAGTTCTCGCAAGCGCCGTCAGCGCCGTCAGCGTCGTCACGGCCTGTGCGTCGGATTCGTCAACCGCACCGAGAACCGCCGCCGATTCCTCCGCCGCAGCGATCGCGTATCTCGACAGCGCGATCGACATCATCGAGACGCACGCGTTCTATCGCGCACGAGTCGACTGGACCACCGTGCGCGCGAACGCGCACCAGATCGCCGCCGGAGCCATCCGGCCGTCCGATACTTACTCGGCGATCGTGTTCGCGCTCGCGGCGCTCGGCGATCATCACAGTAAGTTCGTTCCGCCGGTGTTCACACCGACAGCGGAGAATCTTGGCACCGTCGGCGCCGCGGGCGCTATCGAGATGCATCCCGCCGATTCGCTGGACGGCGAGATCGTGGGTGGACGGTTCGGCTACGTGCGCGTGCCGACGTTCAGCGTGCCTGTCGGCGCACCGCAGACCGCATTGGCGCTCGCCCTCGCTGATTCGCTGCAGGCGCTGGTGCGTGCGGTGGACAACCGATCGCCGTGCGGGTGGATCGTCGACCTGCGGCACAATCTCGGCGGCAACATGTGGCCGATGCTCGTCGGCATTGGCCCGATCGTCGGTGGAGCGCCGCTCGGATCGTTCCTCGACGCGTACGGGAATTCTGGTCAGTGGTTCTACGCAAATGGCAGCGCGGGATACTCCGGGGTGACGCTCCAGCAAGTGGACCGGCCGCCGTACACCCTCCGCTCGCCAAATCCACCGGTCGCGGTGCTCACCGATTCTCTCACGGCAAGCTCCGGCGAAGCGATTACGGTTGCGTTCCGCGGCCGGCCGTCCACGCGAAGCTTTGGCGCCGCGACGTACGGCGTTCCGTCGGCGAACACCGGATTCACGATGCCCGACAAAGCCGTGATCATTCTGACGACGGCGCTCGACGTCGATCGCCTCGGCCGTCAGTACGGCACGCGGATTCCTCCAGATCAAGCCGTGCCGACGAGCGCGAAACCCGCGACCGACGATTCGGTGGTCGCTGCCGCCATGACGTGGCTGTCGACGCAGGATCGCTGCGCGACATGACCTGTGATCTGCTCCGCCGCGGCGGCGCTCTCGTTCTGCTGTTTGCGTTCCTGATAGCGTCGCGCGCGCAGGTGTCGCACGCGCAGGAGCTCCGCGGCACGGTGCGCGACAGCGCGAGCGGCGGTGCCATTCCGGGCGCCGTCCTTTTGCTGCGCAACGCGAGCGGCGCGACGATCGCACGCAACATCACGAACGAACGCGGACAGTATCGGCTGGCGGGAATCGATGTTGTGCAGAGCATCCAGGTGCTGCGCATCGGATTCCGGCCGCGCGTCGTGACGCTGACCGACGCCGCGCGCGCCTCGGGGCTGCTCGACGTCGTGATGGTGCGCATTCCACAGTTGCTGGACGTCGTCGAGGTGAACGATCAACCAGCCTGTCCGCGCCGACCCGATCGACCGAAGGCCTTCGCGCTCTGGCAACAGGCGCGCGCCGCGCTCCTCGCCACCGTCGTCGCGCGCGAAGCGAATCCCGCCGTCGCCAGGATCCTCGAGTTCCAGCAGACCATGGACCCGCGCCGCGATACGATCGTCTCGCAGACGGTTCACCTCGCGTCGGGCCGCACGACGCGGCCGTTCGTCTCGGCCAAATCGGCGCGTCAGTTCATCGAGGCGGGCTTCGAGACCACGGACTCCAGCGGGCGCACGTTCTACGGACCCGACGCGGACGTCATGCTCGACGAAGCCTTTGCGGAGGGGTATTGCTTCCAGCTCGAGAACGGGCCGACGGATCATCCCAATGAGATCGGACTGGGATTCAAACCCGCGCACCACGAGGGCGATCATATCGACGTCGAGGGGACGCTCTGGATCGATTCGGTCGCGCGATCTCTGACGCGGCTCGACTTCCGCTACCTCGGCGTCTCGAACCGCGAGCGCGACCTCGGCGCGGGCGGCCTCGTGTCGTTCCGCATGATGCCGAGCGGCGTGCCGTTGATCGACCGCTGGTATCTACGACTCATCTCGTTCCACGATCCGATCGGACCGCCGACGCGGAACAGCGTGTCGCTCGCCGAACCGCAGCTCGCCGGCGCGGAGATCGCCGACGTGCGCTGGGACTCCGGCCTCGAGTGGCACGATGCGCTCGGGACCCTGCGCGGCACCGTGTACGCGTCCGACCATCCGGTGAGCCACGCCGCGATCCGCCTCTCGGGCACCGACTATCGAGCGACGACCGATTCCCTCGGCACATTCGAGATCTCTGATTTGCTCCCCGGGCCATATCAGATCAGCATCGACGATCCAGTGCTGGACTCCCTGGGCCTCGAGCTCACATACGAGCAGCGCTTCCGCGCCGCGAGAGACTCGGTCCTCGCGCTACGCGTGACGATGCCCACGATCAGAGAGATGGTGGCGAAGCGCTGCGCGAACGTCCGCCGCTCGGACGACGACAATCTGATCGCCGGCCGCGCATCGAATCCCGACGGCACGCCGGCCGCGAACGCGAGACTCCTGCTCCGCCTCGTGGGCTCGATCCACGACGCGCCGTTCGGCGGGGTGAAGCCGGTCGACGTACGCTGGGCGCTCGGCGCCGACGCCGAGACGATCATCGACGCCAAGACCGGCGCGGACGGGCGCTTCCTCCTCTGCCACGTGCCGCAGGATTCGAAACTCCTGCTCATCATTCAGAGTCCGACGGCCGCGGATGCTGAAGAAATCGAGACACCGGAGTCGACGCGGCTCGTCCCCGTGTGGCCGCGGCTGCAGCCGATCGCGCCCTGAGCTAGGGCCGCAACCGCGACATCATGCGCGGGAACGCGCTCGTCTCGCGGATGTGCTTCAAGCCGCAGATCCACGCTACCGTGCGCTCGAGCCCGAGACCGAAGCCCGAGTGCACGAACGTGCCGTATTTGCGGAGATCGAGATACCAGTCGTACGCCGCCTCGGGGAGCCCCTCCTCGCGAATGCGATGGATGAGCTTTTCATAATCGTCCTCGCGCTGCGATCCCCCGATGATCTCACCGTAGCCTTCCGGCGCGAGACAGTCGTCGCACAGAACCGTCCGCGGATCCTCGGGATTCTCCTTCATGTAGAAGGCTTTCGCCTCCTTGGGATAGTTCATCACGAACACAGGGCGGTCGTAGTCGGCGACGAGCAGCGCCTCGTCTTCCGCGCCGAGGTCATCGCCCCACACGATGGCGCTCCCCTTCTGTTGGAGAATGCTCACGGCGTCGGTGTACTGCACCCGGTGGAACGGCGGCTGCACGCGCTCGAGCGGCGCGGTGTCACGCTCGAGCTCCGCGAGCTCGGCCGCGCGGCGCTCGAGGCAGCGCTGCACGAGGAACGAGACGAAATCCTCCTGCAGCCGCATGTTGTCCGCCGAATCGTTCCAGGCCACTTCCGGCTCGATCATCCAGAACTCGGTGAGGTGGCGCCGCGTCTTCGACTTCTCCGCGCGGAACGTGGGTCCGAACGTGTAGATCTTGCCGAACGCCGCGGCAGCCGCTTCACCATAGAGCTGCCCGGTCTGCGCGAGGTATGCGTTGCCTTCGTCGAAGTATTCGGTCGAGAACAGGCCGCTCCGTTCGCCGATCGCCGCCGTGAGGATCGGCGTATCGACGCGAAGGAATCCGCGCTGATAGAAGAAATCGTGAATCGCCTGCTCGATCTCGTTGCGCACGGCGAAGATCGCGCGCTGGCGGGGGCTGCGAAGCCAGAAGTGTCGATTGTCCAGCAGGAAATCGACGCCGTGCTCCTTGGGCTGGATCGGATAGTCGATCGGACTCGGCCCGAAGATCGTGAGGCCGGTCACCAAGATTTCGTAACCACCCGGCGCGCGCGGCTCTGCCTTCGCTTCGCCGGTCACGAACACCGACGTCTCGAGCGTGAGCTCCTTGAATCGCTCCCACGTTTCCGCCGGCACGGCCGACTTGACGAAGACGGCCTGCATGACGCCGGTGCCATCGCGGACCACGGCAAACGCGACCTTGCCCGAGGAACGGAGGTGCGTGACCCACCCCCGAATCGTGACGGTGTGGCCAACGTGGTCTTTGAGCTCGGCGATTCGGGGCGTCGTTTCGGGCATGGAGGGTGGTGTAAGCGGCTGTGGAGGCGAGCTATAATGCTACATTCCTCCTGGAACGCGTGGTACCCCTGCTAGCAGGTTCGACCTCGCGGTGTTTTCCTTGCATCGCCGTAGCATCTTCGATCGTGCTGCTCGACCCCTGACCGCATCGCGCCGACATGACCCTGCGCTCGAGGCTCGTCACAGGCCTCGTCCTCATCGCCATCATCCTCGTCGGTCCGCTCGTCATCGCCATTCAGTCGCTGTACCGGCTGCGTGACGACGTCCGCGCGTTCCGCGACAAGGAGTTTGCGGCGTCACTCCTTCTCGGACAGCTCCGGGAAGGACTGAACGACCTTCGCCGCGGCGAGCTCGCGCTGCTCTTCGCGCGCGATACGGTCTCGCGCAACGCGATGGACCGCCAGGTCAGCAGCGTCGCGGAGCTTGGGGACTCGCTGAGTCACTTCCAACTCCCTGACTACGCGAAGGACATCGGCGTCTCGATCCGCCAGATCGCTGAGGCCGCGCCAGAGGAGTATCGCTTCGCGCTCGCCGGCGACACCACGCGCGCCGACTCGATGTCGCTGAACGTGTTCGTGCCGGCGCTCAATCACGCCGACTCCGTGGTGCATCGCGCCGAGCGCGAGCTGCGAGCGCGCACCACCCAGCGAGTCGCCGGACAGGCCGCCACCATCGCGACCACCGCCACCGTGTCTGGCGTCGCACTCGTGCTCGCGCTCCTCATCGCCATGACGATCGCGTTTCTGCTGACGCGCTCGATCACACGGCCGGTGTCGGATCTCGAGCACGGCATGCGGGCGGTGGCCGACGGCGACCTGGATTATCGATTGAACATTCCGGCCGATCGCAGCGACGAGCTCGGGCAGCTCGCGATGAGCTTCGAGGAGATGGTCCGCCAGTTGGGCGAGCTCGACAAGCTCAAAGCCGAGTTCGTTTCCGTCGCCTCGCACGAGCTCAAGACGCCGATCAACGTCATGATCGGCTATCTCCAGCTCCTCGAAGAAGGCATTTACGGGCCGCTCACGCGCGAGCAACGCGAGGTTCACAACACGCTCATTGCGCAAGCGAACACGCTGTCGCGCCTCGTGAAGCAGCTGCTCGACGTCAGCCGGTTCGAGGCGGGCGGCGGCCGGCTCGAGCCGCGCGCCATCGCGCTCGACGATCTGCTGGGCGAGCTGGAACGCGCATTCCACGTACTTGCCCTGCAGCGTGAAGTACACTTCACCGTGCAGCGCAAACCAGGACTGCCCGATCAGGTCTTCTGGGATCTCGATCGGATCAACGAGGTGCTCGGCAACCTGCTGTCGAACGCGTTCAAGTTCACGCCGCACGGCGGCTCGGTGGATCTCGTCGTAGAGCCTGTGGATAACGGCGTGCACATGCAAGTTCGTGATACGGGCGCCGGCATCCCACCCGAGCAGGTGCCGCGTATCTTTGACAAGTTCTACCAGGCCGACAATCAGAAGTCGGCGCGCGCCGCCGGGTCGGGCTTGGGACTTGCGATCGCGAAACAAATCGTCGAAGCACACGGAGGCACGATTACGTGCGAGAGCACGCTCGGCGTGGGGACGACGTTCGGCATCACGCTCCCGACGCGCGTCACTCGGCGATCATCCATGCAGCGCGCCGTTCCGGCACACGTGTGAACGCGCACGCGCGCGCGGTGTTCCGTTCGATTGCGATCGCGGCGCTCGTCGCGGGCGCGGGATGCGTGTCCCTCCAGTCGCCTCCGTTCATGCGGCCCGCTCCGGCCCGACAGTGGCCGTCGACGCTCGAGACGGCGCAGGGACTCGTGCGCGCGCGGCAATTCGACGCGGCGGATTCGCTGCTCGCGTCGTTCGCGAGCCGATATCCCGGCAGCGCGGAATCATTCGAGAGCTCATATTGGCGCGCGCTCTACAAGATGGATCCTCTGAATCCGCATCCGTCGCTCGCCACGGCCGTCGCCGCGCTCGATGCCTACATCGGAAACACGAAGTCGCACGAGCACGCGCCCGAAGCAGCGACGTTGCGCCGCGTCGCCGCGCAAATCGAGAACTTGAATCGTCTCGCGGCGAACGCCCTCTCGAGCACGAGAGAGACGCCGGGTCAGCCGACGGACACGGTCACGGTGAAAGTGGGCGCCGGCGCGTCCACGGCGGCCGACGAGGAGATCAAGCGCCTCCGCGACGAGCTGGCCAAGGCGAACGCCGAGCTCGATCGCATCAGGCGCCGGCTCGCGCAGCCGCCCGGCAAACCGCCGCGATAGTCCGCGGTCAGCCGACGCGGAACAACTCGAGCGAACGCGCGTAGCGCTCGCCCAGCACTCGACGGAGGCCGGCGTGCTCCGGCTTCTCCAGGCCGGGATCGCGGGCGAGGAGTGCGTTCGCCGCGGCGCGCGCGCGCTCGTTGAGCGCTTCATCGCGCAGCGGGTCGGCGATGCGGAACGTTGGGACGCCGCTCTGCCGCTCGCCGAACAGATCGCCCATCCCGCGCATGCGGAGATCCTCGCGCGCGATCTCGAATCCATCCTCCGTCCGGACGAAGATCTGGAGCCGTTCCGCGGCCTCGGGACTCACGTCGCCGAGCAGGATGCAGTAGGACTCGTCCGCGCCGCGCCCGACGCGGCCGCGGAGCTGGTGCAGTTGCGAGAGTCCGAATCGCTCCGGCTGCTCGATGAGCATGACGGTCGCGTTGGCGACGTCGATGCCGACCTCGATCACGGTCGTCGCGACGAGGAGATCGATCTCCCGCTCGCGGAAGCGCCGCATGATCGCGTCGCGCTCGTCGGCCGGGATGCGCCCGTGCAGCAACGCCAGCCGGCGCTCCTGAAATGGGCCGCCGGACAGCGCGTCGAACATCGTCGTCGCGGCCTTGACGTCCGTCTTTTCTGATTCTTCAATTACAGGATACACAACATACCCCTGCCGCCCCTGCTCGATCTGCCGGTCGATGAACCGGAGGACGCGCGCCCGCGCCGACTCCGGCCGGAGCGCCGTCGCGATCGCCTGGCGTCCGGGCGGACGCTCGTCGAGCATGCTCAGATCGAGATCGCCGTACAGCGTGAGCGCGAGCGAGCGCGGGATCGGCGTCGCCGACATGAGCAGCACGTCCGGCGCCTCGCCCTTGGCACCGAGCGCCTTGCGCTGCTCGACGCCGAATCGATGCTGTTCGTCGATCGCCGCGAATCCGAGCTTCGCGAACACCGTCGCGTCCTGGACGAGGGCGTGCGTGCCGACGACGAGCACCGGCTCGCCGCTCTCCAGCCGCTTCGCGATCACCTTCCGCTCGCGCGCCGGCAGACTGCCGGTGAGCAGAATCGGCGCAATGCCGAGCGGCTCGAGGACACGCGTCATCGTGCGCGCGTGCTGCTCGGCGAGCAGCTCCGTCGGCGCCATGATCGCCGCCTGGTATCCGTTCTCGATCGCGAGCAGCGCCGCGAACAGGGCGACGATCGTCTTGCCGCTCCCGACGTCGCCTTGCAGCAGGCGGTGCATGCGCCGGTCGCTGCACATGTCGGCGACGATCTCGCGGATCGAGCGCGCCTGCGCGCCGGTGAGATGGAACGGCAGCGTCTCGCGGAGCTTCGTGGTGAGCGATCGCTTGTTGACGAACGTGATCCCCGCGCGGCGCTCGCGCGCGAGCTCCTTCGCGCGCTGCTGCAGGAGCTGCACGAAGAAGAGCTCTTCGAACGCGAGGCGCGACCGGCCGGTGTTCGCTTCGGCGATCGACGACGGCCGGTGCACCATGCGCAGCGCGTCGGCGATGCCCGGCACGCCGGCGCGGCGCAGCGCGTCCGCCGGCAGGTATTCGGTGACCAGCGGGAGGAGCGCGTCCAGGTGCGCGTCGATGATCGACCGAATGAGCTTGAACGACAGCCCCTCCGTGGCCGGATAGACCGAGAGCACCCGGCCCTCCGCCGTCGCGCCTTCTTCGTCGCCGAGGTTGATGAACTCGCGCGGCTGCAGCTGGCGGCCGTGGAAGAAGCGCACGTTGCCGGTGACGAGCAGGACGTCGCCCTTCTGGATCGTCCGGTCGAGGAACGGCTGGCCGGGCCATGATACTTCTATCATACCAGTTTCGTCACGAAGCACGGCCTGGAAGATCCGCAGGCCCTTGCGCGTCGGGATCACGCCCTTGGAGATCACCGTCCCGATCACCGTGCCCTGCATCCCCGGCTCGAGGGCGCGGATCGCCGCGACGGTGCTCGCGTCCTCGTAGCGGTGCGGGACGTGGAAGAGCAGATCGCCCGCCGTCACGATGCCCAACCGCCGCAGCGCCTCGGCGCGCGACGGCCCGACACCCTTGAGATACGTGACGGGCGTGTCGAGGTAGAGGCGCTGCGGCCGCGCGCGGTCCGTCACTCCTCGCTCAACAGCTCCCGCGCGAACGTCGTCGGGTCGAAGGGGATCAAGTCGGCCGCCGATTCGCCGACGCCGAGGAACTTGACCGGCGCATCGATCGCCTCGTGCACGGCGACGACGACGCCGCCGCGCGCCGTGCCGTCGAGCTTCGTCACCACGAGCCCGGTGACCGGCACCGCCGCCGCGAAGGTCTTCGCCTGCTGCACCGCGTTCTGGCCGATCGTGCCGTCGAGCACGAGCAGCGATTCGTGCGGCGCGCCGGGCAGCCGTTTCGTGATCACGCGCGCGACTTTCTTGAGCTCGTCCATCAAGCCCTCGCTCGTGTGCAGGCGGCCCGCGGTGTCGACGATGAGCACGTCGGCGCCGCGCGCGACCGCGGCGTCGATCGCGTCGAACGCGACGGCCGCGGGGTCCGTCCCCGCCTTCGCGCCGACGAACTCCGCGCCCGTGCGCTCGGCCCATACCTTGAGCTGATCGATCGCGCCGGCGCGAAAGGTGTCGCCGGCGGCGACCATGACGCGCTTGCCCTCGCCGCGGAAATGCGCCGCGAGCTTGCCGATGAACGTCGTCTTGCCCGCGCCGTTCACGCCAACCACCAGGACGACGCTCGGCGCCGACTCGGAGAGATGGAGCGACGGGTCGCTCTTCCCGGCGCGTAGCGCGCCGTCGATCCCCTCGGCGAGCGCCTCGTGAAATTCGTCCTGCGTCTTGATCAGCCCGCGTTTAGCGCGGCGTTCCACTTCTTCCACGAGCCGCAGCGAGACCGGCACGCCAAAGTCCGACTCGAGCAGCAACTGCTCGAGCTGTTCGAGCGAGCCGGGAGACACGCCGCCGCGCGCGAGCACGGCGACGTCCATGAGCGCGACGTCTTTGATGCGCTGCCAGAGCGTGCGCTTGGGAACGTCGCCGGATTTACGAAGTAGCCGCATATGCTTCAGTCTCGATCATCGCATGCCTGTGCGCCGCCGCACCAGCCACTCGGCGCAGAGCAGCAGGATCGCCAGCGCGTACACCCAACCCATGTCGCGAAGCCGCGGGGCAGACCCAGTCGCGCGCGCGCCGCCGATCGCTCCCCGCCGAACGCGAGGCGCTCGCGGCAGCCACTCTCGCGAGACGTTCACCGCGAGGAGCGCGGCGCCTCCGCGCGTCGTGACGTCGTACAGACCTGCCGGGAGTGGAGCGCTCTCCACTACACTCGCGTCCGGCCCGAAGCGGAGCGTCAGCGAATCAGCGCGGGTGGTACCACGCCGTCGCAACGTCACCGCGACCACGCTGTCGCTCGGCGAGCCGCGCCGCCAGCGGACGGGATCGCCCGCGCGAACCAATCGCTCGTCGGGCACCGCGGCGCGCCGGTCCGCGCGCTGCGCCGCCAACCAGTCAAATATACTTCCCCACACCGCGCTGAATGCGTCGGCCGCGACGCCGCCGCGGAACGCCCATCGCCACAGATCGGACGCGGCGACGATCACCACGCGACGCGGCTCGTCGGTCCCAACGATCAACGCCCGCGTCTCCTGACTGCGACCGCGGTGCGCCTCGAGGCCGATCCACGTCCCCTTGGGCGGCGTGCTCGCCGCGCCGACCGGTGGCAAACTGTCCCACGCGAGGCCAGAGAGCTCCGGCGCGAGCGGCGACGCCGGAGCAGCGGACGGGTACCACTCGCCTTCGGTGTTGGACGTGACGACCAGCGCGAGCGGCCCGAGCGTCGCCGCGCGCGGTGGGCCGAACACACTCGTGTCGCCGTGGATGATCGCCACCGGTGCATCGTGCAGCGCCTGTTTGACGTCGCTCTCGGCGACTGGCGTGAGCGGTCCCTCGAGGCGCCACGCGCCCGGCGCCACTCGATAGTACCCGCGCGTCGGGATGCCGAGCGCGCCGCGGAGAACAGACAGCGAGTAGCGCGCGTCGAAGTCGGGCGACGTCGACACGAACACCGCCGCCGCCGCACGCGACAAGTCGATCGGCGTGTACAACGTATCATTTCGCGGCTCGGCGTCGCGCGGCGATGATACGACAGCACGGAGCACCGCCGGCCCAGCCGGGCCATCGAGCTTCAGCTTAAGATCGACCGCGCGCTCGGCGAAGGCCGGCAGCGAGTCGACCTTGGCCTCACCGATTGGTCGTCCGTCGAGCGCGAGCGAGATTGTGCCGCCACCCGCGCCGCCCGAACCGGCGACTACGTTCACGCGCACCGAGACAGTATCGCCGCTCACCACAGCGCGCGGGCCTTCCATCGAGACCACAGCGAGATCACGACGCGATCCGTGCGGGAGCACGATCAGACGCGAGCCCGCGGGCAGCGACTGCGCGGCCTCCGGATCATCGAGCTCACCGTCGGTCACGACCGTGAGCGGATGTCCCGAACCGAGCGCGCGCTGCGCGAGTGGGCCGATGAACGACGACACGTCATGCGGCGCGCTGAGGGTATCACCGCGGCGAACCGAGTCGCCAAAGACGAACACCGACTCGGCGCGGATCGCGCGCACCGTGTCGCGCGCCGCGCGCCAGACGGTGGTGTCGCCACGCGTCATGCTGATGGACGCGTCGAGCGCGGCCCAGACCGGAATGGCGCCGGCGCGCGCGGCCGGCGCGTCGAGGAGCAGCGCGGCGATGAGCGTCACCGCGATCACGCGCAATGCGGCGGCCAGGGCGCGTAGGCCGCCAGCACGCAAATCGCGCCATCCGTACTGGATGAGCGCGACGATGAGTCCCGCGGCAACCGCGAGGAGCCAAGACGGCATGGCGGGAATTTAGTAGCAAGCGGGAGGTCCGTGGACCGTGGACCGTCGTACGGTCAACGCCCCACCGTCCACGGTCGATGCCCGCTACCTCGCCGCCAGCTTCGTCACCCCGTCGAGCGGCGTATCGAGCGTGGCCAGAATCCGATCGCGGATCTGATCGAACGCCGCCTGCTCGCTCGCCGGAATTGGCTCGCCGCCGTTCTGGCTGAGCGCCTTGCGCGGATCGCGCTGCTCGCCGTTCACCAGCACCTCGAAATGGAGGTGCGGGCCGGTCGACAGGCCGGTGCTCCCGACGTACGCGACGATGCCGCCGCGCTCGACGTGGGAGCCGACGCGGATGTTCGACGCGTAGCGGCTCAGATGGCCGTAGCGGGTGACGTATCCGTTGGGATGACGAATCTCTAATACGTTGCCGTAACCGTTCCCCCAACCCTTCCGCACCACGATGCCGTCGCCGATCGCGCGCACGGGCGTGCCGTACGCCGCGGCATAGTCGATCCCCTTGTGCATCCGCACGCCGCCGAGGATCGGGTGCTCGCGGTTGCCGAACACGCTGGAGATGCGGCGGAACTCGAGCGGCGCGTGCAGGAACGCGGCGCGCATCGACTTGCCCGTCTGGTCGAAGTAGTCGCCCGTGATGGAGCTGCTCGCGAACCGGATGGCGTCGATCACCTTGCCCGAGAGATCGAACGTCGCGGCGATGATCTTCCCGATCCGCACCGCGCCGGTGGGCGCCACGGACCGCTCGGCGATCACCTCGAACTTGTCACCCGCTTGGAGATCGCGGCTCATGTCGACGCGGTACTCGTAGACATCGGCGAGGCCCCACGCGAGCTGCTGACGCGCGGGAGGCGGCAGGTCGTTCCTGGCGCTCGAGTCCATCGCGTCGTACAGGTTCGACGTGACGGTGCCGCCGACGACGATAGTGTCCGTCTTCCACGGGAGATGCTCTTCCGTCCCGACCCACGTGTCACCGGTGCGGCGGAGGTGCAGCAGCCGATCGATCGCGAGTTGGAGCGTGATTTCGGACGGCGTCGAGTCTGCGCTCTCGGAACGGATCGTCACCGGCATGCCGGCGGGAATGTGGCGCGGGTCGAGCGACGTCGCGGCGCGTAGCGCGCCTGCCGCATCATCGCCACTCAATCCCCCGCGGCGCAGCAGGCCGACGAGCGATTCACCGCGGCCGAGCGTGTCGAAGCGGAGCTTCCAGGACGGCGTGGCAGCTTGCGTGGTGAGGACTTCGGCGGGCTTGCGATCGGGCTCCGGCAGCGGCGGGGTGAAGCGAATCGCGCTGACGAATGCCAGCGCGACGAGTGCGTAGACTCCGATCCGTACGACTCCGAGCTTCAATCCATCTGTCTCCGAATGAAGGTCGGGATCTCCATGTCGCTGAGATCCGTCGAGCCTTTGTCCGTGGTCGGGCGAGGCGCGCGGGGCGCCTCGGTGCGCGGCGTGCCGGTCACGCGTGCCGGGCGATTACCCGGAAACGGAATCACGGGTGAGCCCTTTGGCGCGGCGACCGCGCTGCCATGCGAGTCGTGCGTCGACGCCGGCGTACCCGTCGCGAGCGCGCGATCGAACCCCGTCGCGATGACGGTCACGCGAATTTCGCCCTGCATCGCCGGCTCGTGCACCGCGCCGAAAATGATCTCCGCGTCGTCGCCGACCGCGTCGTGAATGATCTCGTTGATCTGATGCACTTCACCGAGTGTGAGGTCGGCGCCGCCTGTGATGTTCACGAGCACGCCGGTCGCGCCGGAGATGCTGACGTTGTCGAGAAGGGGCGACGCGATCGCCTGCTGCGCCGCTTCCATCGCGCGGTTCTCGCCGCGGCCCACACCGGTGCCCATGAGCGCGGAGCCGCCGGCCTGCATGACGGTGCGCACGTCCGCGAAATCGACGTTCACGAGCCCCGTCACGCTGATGAGCGACGAGATGCCCTGGGTCGCGTGCAGCAGCACTTCGTCGGCCTTCTTGAGTGCATCCTGGAACGGAATGCCTTTGCCGACGACGGCGAGCAGCCGCTCGTTCGGCACGACGATCATCGTGTCGACGTTCTTGCGCATGTCGGCGATGCCCTGCTCCGCCTGACGCATGCGCTTGCGGCCCTCGAAGAGGAACGGCTTGGTGACGATGCCCACCGTCAGCGCGCCCGCTTCCCTCGCCAGCTCGGCGATGACGGGCGCCGCACCGGTGCCGGTGCCGCCGCCCATGCCGCACGTGATGAACACGAGATCCGCGTTGGTGAGCGCGCGCGACACTTCGTCGCGATTCTCCTCGATCGCCTGGCGGCCGATGTCCGGCCGCGCGCCGGCGCCAAGGCCGCGCGTGAGCTTCTTTCCGATCTGCACCTTCACGTCGGACTTGGACGTGAGCAGCGCCTGCGCGTCGGTGTTCACCGAGATGAACTCGACTCCCTCGAGATGCTCGTCGATCATCCGGTTGACGGCGTTCCCGCCGCCACCGCCGACGCCCACGACCTTCATGCGAGCGTTCTGTGTCGCGCTCTCCTCGAACTCGAAGATCATTGAGAACGGTCCGTACTTCGAAGTGTGGTGATCGGAACAGCGGGAAGGAGTGCTGCTACCGCGACGGTGCTGGAATTTCGGCGAATCCAAGTCGGCGGAATCGCCCGGTCAATATAACATTTTCGGGAATTCCGACTACCCCTTTTTGACGACGCAAGTCCAAAAACATCACGCCCTTCCGCGCGCCAAGTTATCCACAACGGAAGGGTCCGAGATCACGTTTTTGACGTCGCGGCACGGGCCATTTTCCTGCGGCAATCGTGCCAGCGAGCGCGTCACCAATGCCTCAGAAGAAATCCTGCAGCCAGAACTTGATCTTCGCCGCGATCTTCTCCACGCCCGACCCGCCGATCGCGATCCGCTTCGCGCTCGAGACCCCGCCCAGCGCCACGCGGTTCGCGCCGTATAACGCCAAGCCGGTGACGGTGGCGAAGCGCGGCGCCTCGACCGAGTCGATGAGCCCCTGAATGTTCTCGCTCGGGATTCCGACGCGGACGCCGGTCCCGAACACTTCACTCGCCAGCTCCGCCACCCCTTGCATCGCGGCCGCGCCGCCGGCGAGCACCACCCCGGCGCTCAGCTTTCCCGCGAAGCCCGCCGACGAGATGTCGCGCTGCACGAGATCGAAGATCTCGTCCATGCGCTGGTGGATGATGTGCGCCAGCAGCTCGCGCGGGATCTGCCGGTCGCCCTGCGCCACGGTGCTCGGCAGCTGGATCACCTCGCTCGGATCGACCATCGGCTCGTACGCGCAGCCGTACCGCTCCTTGAGCCGCTCGGCGTCCGCCTGCGTGACGCCCAAACCGTGAACGATGTCGCTCGTCACGTTGTTCCCGCCGAACGCCACGGTGCCGAGGTGGCGAATCTTTCCCTCGTAGAACACGGCCAGGTCCGTCGTGCCGGCGCCCATCTCGACGAGCGCCACCCCGAGCTCCTTCTCGTCCTCCGTGAGCACGGCGAGCGAGCTCGCGAGCGGCTCGAGCACGAGCTCGCGCACCTTGTAGCCCGCGCGCTCCACCGACTTCCGAAGATTGATCGCCGGCGAGCTGCCGATCGTGACCAGATACATCTCGGTCTCGAGACGCGTGCCGCTCATCCCGATCGGATCGCGAATGCCGGTGTTCTTGTCGACCGTGTACTCCTGCGGAATGGCGTGCAGCAGCTCGCGGTCCTGCGGGATCGCCTGCGCGCGCGCCACCTCGTTCGCGCGGTCGACGTCGGACTTCTCGATCTCGTCGCGGCTCACGGCGACGATGCCCTTGCTCGTCATCGCCTGTACGTGCTCGCCCGCGATGCCGGCGTACACGTCGTGCACTTCGGCGCCGGCCATCCGCTCGGCATCCTGCATCGCTTTGCGAATCGAGCGCGTCGTTTCCTCGATATCCGAGACGACGCCGCGGCGCATCCCGGTGGTGCGCGCCTGCCCGACGCCGAGCACCTTGATGCTCGGATGTTTGGGAAGATCACCCACCACTTCGGCGATGATGGCGGTCGTCTTCGCCGAGCCGATGTCGAGTCCTGCGACGAGGCGTTCGGGTGTCATTGCAGTCGGGCGATCACTTGGTCACGGTAGCGAAGATCGATCTCGGCCACGCGAAGCTGCTTGCGCGCGAGATCTTCTTCCACGGGTGCGATGTCGGCCAGTCGGTCCAGGGTCACGTCGTGCATCGCGCGTACGGGCTCGCTCGAAAGCTGAATCAACAGCTCGTCCGCGCCAACCCGTTGAATCGCGCTCACACGATTGTACAACGCCGCCATGTCGCGGCGCATGCTCCCGAGCAGTCGGAGCACGGTGGTGTCGCGCTGGAGCAGCACGGGCGCGTCGACTGGCACGCGCGCCGGATCGATTGGCAACTGCCGCCCGCCGGCGTCGAACACGCGGAATCCGCCGGTGCCCGGAACGAGCGCCACCGGCACTCGCTCGCGGATCTCCACCACGAGCGTCCCCGGCAGTTTTCGATGGATCACGGCGCTCTGGATTTCGGGCTGACTGACGATGCGCGCGATGAGCGGCGCGGTGGCATCCCACACGGACGCCGTCGTATCGACGTGCAGCCGGGTCAGAATGTCACTGGGCGCCACGTAGTGCGCGCCGAGAATCTCGATGCGATGCACGTGAAAGAACGTCATGCGCCGCATGACGAGCGGACCCCAGAGCGGGAATCCGGCGACCAGGAGCACCGCGAGTCCGATGAAGCCCAGCTTGAGCGTGCGCTCGGGAGTCATGCGCGCGCGCTCCCGGCCAGCCGCTCGAGCAGCTCGGGGCCGGTCCTGGTGATGTCGCCGGCGCCGATCGTCAACACCACATCGCCCGGGCGAACGAAGCTCGCGAGCGCGTCGGCGAGCCGGGGGCGTTCCCCTTGCCATGCCAACGTGCCACCCGCGTCGCGCACCGCATCGGCAATGAGCGCCGATGTGACGCCCGGAATCGGCGCCTCTCGCGCCGGGTAGATCTCCGTGAGAAAGACCGAGTCGGCGACGGCGAGCGATGCGCCGAACTCGCGCGCGAAATCGCGCGTCCGCGTGTAGAGGTGCGGCTGAAACGCGGCGACGAGCCGCCGGTCCGGATACGCGATGCGCGCCGTCGCGAGCGCGGCGGCCACCTTGGTGGGATTGTGCGCGTAGTCGTCGACGACCGCGATGCCGTGCGCCTCGCCGAGCAGTTGAAAGCGGCGCTCCACGCCCGAGTAGCCGGCGAGCCCCGCCGCCATCTCGGCGGCTCCGGCGCCCAGCACCAGGCCGGCGCTCAGCGCGGCGAGCGCGTTGAGCACGTTGTGCCGCCCCGGAATGCGCAGCGTGATCTCACCTAGATGCTCATCATCGAACACTAATTCAAATGTCGCCCCGTCCGGCCGGAGCTCGAGATGGCGAGCGACCACGCGCGCGTCGGGCGAGGTGATGCCATAGCGCACGACCTCCGTGCTGCTCGGCGTCGCGAGCGAGCTCGCGCCCGCGTCGTCGGCGCAGAGCACGATGTGGCGCGCGCCGCGCACGAACTGCGCGAACGCCGACTTGATGTCGGCGAGATCGGCGTAGATGTCGAGGTGGTCGGCCTCGATGTTGGTCACCACCGCGACCGTGGGCGAGAGCGCGAGGAACGAACGGTCGTACTCGTCGGCCTCGACCACGAACAGGCGGTCGAGACCGTGCAGCATGTTCCCCTCCCAGGCGCTCACGCGACCCCCGACGATCGCCGTCGGCTCGCGCCCGGCAGCGGCGAGCGCGGTGGCCGTCATCACCGTCGTCGTCGTCTTGCCGTGCGTGCCCGCGATGGCGACGAGCTCGCGGCCCGCGGTCACTTCGCCGAGCGCCTCGGCACGGCGGATCACCGGAACGCCGAGCTGGCGCGCACGCACCAGCTCCGGGTGGTCCTTCCGCATCGCCGACGTGACGACGAGCGCTCGTGCGTGCTCGGCATGCGCGGGGTCGTGCGCCTCGACCCGCACCCCCAACCGGCGGAGATCTTCGGCGGCGGCGGGGTTGCTGTCGCAGCCGCTGATCGGCACGCCGCGGCGCAGGAACAGCTCGGCGAGCGCGCTCATCCCGGCGCCGGCGATGCCGACGAAGTGCACGGGGCGCGGATCGCTCGTATCGAGGAGGGCCATGTGCGTGGAAATTAAACCGTCGCGCGCCAGGGGGCGTCCCGCGGCGCCGTCGGCTACGCGGCGTCGATGAGCGCGAGAATGCGGCGCGCGATCACCGCGGCGGCGTTCGGCCTCGCGCGCGCCGCCGCGCCCTCCGCGAGGCGCCGCAATTCCACCGGCGAGTCGAGCAGCCGGCGCACGGTTGCGTCGAGACGTTCCACGGTGAGGGCGCTCTGCGGAACGTGCACGGCGGCGCCGGCCTGCTCGAGCGTCGCGGCGTTCGCCGTCTGGTGATCCGCCGCCGCGGTGGGCAGCGGAACGAGAATCGCCGGGATTCCCCACGCGAAGAGCTCCGCCGTCGTCATGGCGCCCGCGCGCGCCACGGCCAGATCGGTCGCCGCGTACGCCTCGGCGATCGGCGCGAGATACTCCCGCACGCGCACGCGCGGGCCTTCACAATTCTTGAATTGATCGTACGTCGCGCGGCCCGTGGCCCAGATCACATGCAGCCCGTCCGGAAGGCCGTGCTCGATCCATTCCGCGACCACCCGATTGATCGCGAGCGAGCCCTGGCTGCCGCCGTAGATGAGCAGCACGCGCCCATCGTCCGCGGGAAAGCCCCAGCGCGCGCGCGCCGCGCGTTTGTCCGGGCGCGGCTCCGGCGGCGGCTCGATCGGCGCGCCCGTGTCGACGAGCGCTCCCGGGTGGTGCGCGCTGAGCGCGCGCGCCGCTTCCGGAAAATTCAGATAAATCTCACGCGACCAGCGGCTGAAGTAGCGCGCCGTGATCCCCGGATAGCTGTCGCCCGCCTGCTGCACGATGGGAATGTGATGCAGCACGGAGTAGCTAAGCATCATGCCGGCGGCGTAGCCGCCCGTGCCGACGACCAGCACGGGCGGATCGCGCCGCACGATCCGACTGATCTCCCGCCACGCGCTCACGGCGCCCCGCGCGGTGCGCCAATTGTTCCAGAACGCCGGCCGATACAGCGGATGCAGATCGAGGAGCACGAACGGGAATCCGCTGGTCGGAAGCACGTCCCGCTCGATGCCGCGCCGCGCACCGATGAACATCGGCTCGATGCTCGGCCGCTCTCGCACGAGCGCGCGCGCGATCGCGAGCCCGGGATAGAGGTGTCCCCCCGTGCCGCCGCCGGCGAAGATGACGCGCGTCATGCCGCCGCTCAGGCCGCGACCGCGAGCGGGTCGGTGGCCGCGGAGCCCACGACGCGCTCCCGCGCGCTGCCGATGTTCACGAGAATCCCGGTGAAGAGCATCGTGAGCACGAGGTTCGATCGCCCGTACGACACGAACGGCAGCGTCAGGCCCGTCGTCGGCAGCAGGCCGATGACCACGCCGATGTGCAGAAAGGCCGTGAGCACCGTGGTGAACGTCAGCCCCACGGCGACCAACTGAAGGAACGGCGAGCGCGCCTGGCGCGCGATGCGAAAGCCGAGCAGCGCGTACAGCCCGAACGCGATCGTGATGCCGAGGATGCCGATGAAGCCCCACTCCTCGCCCACGGTGCTGGCGATGAAATCGCTGTACGGGAACGGCACGAACCCCATCTGCTGCATCCCTTCGCCAAAGCCGCGCCCGAGCCACCCGCCGGATCCGACGGCGATGAGCGATTGCTGAAGCTGAAAGCTCACCGCTTCCGGCGCATTCCCGGGGTGCAGAAACGCCGTCATGCGAGAGAGCGCATACCGCCACTTCTCGATCTTGAGCAGCAGCACGGGCAGCGACATCGCGCCGAGCGCGATGAAATGGCTCATCCGCGCGCCGCCCACGAACAGGAGCAGCGCCATGAGCAGCGTGAAGAGCATCGCGACCGAGAGATCCGGCTCGAGCGCGGCGAGCAGGTCGAGCAGACCGATCACCACGAGGAACGGCACGAGGCCCTTCGTCAGCCGCTTGAGGCTCTCGCCCTTCTTGACGATCAGCATCGACACCCAGGCCACCACCGTCAGTTTCGCGAACTCTGATGGCTGGAACGATGCGCCGAGCAGGAATCGGCGCGAGCCGTGAATGGTGGGAGCGATCCGGCCGGGCAGGACGAGCACGGCCGCCATCGTCACGATCGTGAACCACATCAGCGGCCAGGCCCAGCGCCGCAGCTTCTCCGCATCGACCTTCGCCGCGACGGCGAACGCGATCATCCCCGCGAGCACGCCCGTGAGCTGCTTGCTCAGGAAATACATGCTGTCGTTGTGATCGTTCATGCCGACGATCGCGCTCGCGCTGTACAACACGGCGAGGCCGAACGCGGTGAGCACCGCGCTCACGAGCACGAGCGCGCGCGCCTCCGATCTCATCCGCCAGCGTTCCCGCACGTGCGGCACCGCGGCAGCGGCGGCCCGGCCAGTCGTTCTGCGCCCCGCGCTCATCGATGCGTTGCGCCGGCCGCGAGCTCCTTGAACACGGCACCGCGCTGCTCGTAGTTGTCGAACATGTCGTACGACGAGCACGCCGGCGAGAGTAGCACGACGTCGCCCGATTGCGCGAGATGCCGCGCCGTTTCCACGACCTCCTCGAATGAGGACCCGAGCCGCGTGAGCGGGACCGCGCCGCCGAGATCCCGCTCGATGATCGGCGCCGCGTCACCGTACGCGATCACCGCGCGACCGGTGCGGCGCAGCTCCGGAACGAGGTCCGTGTATGGTGCGCCTTTGTGCTTGCCGCCCAGGAGCAGCACGGTCGGCTTCGTCATGCCGCGCAACGCGATCAACGTCGACGCGACCGTGGTCGATTTCGAATCGTTGATCCACGTGGCGCCGTCGAACTCCCCGACGGTCTCGATGCGATGCTCGAGCGCGCTGAACGTGCGCAGCGCCGCGGCGATTCGATCGAGCGCGGGTGCGCCGCGGTGCTCGCGATCGGCGATCATCACGCTGAGCGCCGCCGCGAGCGCGTTGGCCACGTTGTGGTCGCCGAGGAGCGGCAGATCGTGGCGCGCGAGAATCGGGTGGCCGAGCACGACGAGCATTCCCCCATCGCGGTCGAAGTACGCGTCGCTCCGCCGCTGCACCGAAAACCGGCAGTGCATGCCCGGCATGTCGTGCGTCATCGCCTCCACGTCCGCATCATCGGCGTTGGTGACGATGTGCGACGCCGCCGTGGCGTTCCGAAAGAGGAGCGCCTTATCGCCGTAATACGCCTCGACACTGTCGTAGCGATCGAGATGATTCGCCGAGAGGTTCGTCAGCACCGCGACCGTCGGATCGATGCTCGGCGTGTCGTGCAACTGGAATGATGAGACCTCGAGCGCGACCCAGTCGGGCGGCGTCGGCTGGAGCGCGAGCTCCGTGAGCGGCGTGCCGATGTTCCCCGCGGTTTCGGCGCGGCGTCCGACGGCGCGCAGCACGTGCCCGGTGATCGCGGTCGTCGTCGTCTTGCCGTTCGTGCCGGTGATGGCGATGTACGAGAGCCGCGGTAGAAAGCGCAGGCCGATCTCGATCTCGCTGACGATCGCCACGCCCGCATCGCGCGCCGCGAGGAGCGGCGGTGCGCTCGGCGGAACACCGGGACTCGCGACCACGAGCGCGGCTCGGCGAATGCGATCGAGGTCGTGCCCGCCGAGCTGCACGTCGACTTCGTCGTGGTGCAGATCGACCGCGGTCGCCTCCAACTCCGGCGAACGCCCGCTATCCGAGGCGTAGACCTCGGAGCCGGTGCGCGCCAGCAACCGGGCGGCCGATCGGCCACTTCGCGCCAGGCCAACGACGGCGATTTCGCCGCGCAGCCATTCCGACCTCATCGCCGGATCTGAGATGCGTCCCATGGGTCAACGGAGCTTGAGGGTACTGAGCGCGAAGAACGCGCAGAGAATGCCGATGATCCAGAAGCGAACGACGACCTGCGTTTCGTTCCAGCCCAACTCCTCGAAGTGATGGTGCAGCGGCGCTCGTCGAAAGACCCGATGCGCCTGCGCATACTCGAGTCCGTGCCGCATGCGGCGCACCTTGAAGACGTAGCGCTGGAAGATGACCGACAGCATCTCGGCCACGAACACGGCGCCGACGAACGCGAGCACGAACTCGGACTTGAGCAGCACGGCGACCGCGCCGAGCGCGCCGCCGAGCGCGAGCGCGCCGGTGTCGCCCATGAACACCTCGGCGGGATGCGTGTTGAACCAGAGAAAGCCGATCAACGCGCCGAGCATCGCGAGGCAGAACACGGTGAGCTCGCCGGAATCCTGCAGATAGAAGACGAGCAGGAAGCGGCTGTAGTCGACCCGCCCGATGATGTACGCGAAGATCGCGAATGTGGCGAACGCGATCGCCGAGAGGCCGGCGGCGAGCCCGTCGAGCCCGTCGGTGATGTTCACCGCGTTGCTCGTGCCCGTGAGAATGAACGTGGTGAACGCCACGTACGTCCAGGCGAAGCCCGCGATCGGGATAACCAAATAGTACTTAAAGAACGGTAATGTCGTGGAGGCCCCGGGCAGGTTGGGCGAGAGCGGGTGCAGCCAGACGTAGAGCCCCAGCGCGATCCCCGCGATGACCTGCCCCGTCAGCTTGTACCGCTCGACCAACCCGCGGTTCTTCTCGCCGCGCTTCTTCTGCTGAAGCTTGAGGTAGTCGTCGATGAAGCCGATGATGCCCATCCACAACGTCACAAAAATGACTATCAACAAATACGGATGAGCGATGCTGAACCTTCCCCACAGAATCACCGAGATGAGCGAGCTGTTCAGGATGATCAGGCCGCCCATCGTCGGCGTACGCCCCTTTGCGGCGTGCGATTCCGGCGTGCCCTCCCGCACCACCTGATGCATGGACTCGCGGCGCAGCGCGCGAAGAATGATCGGTCCAACGATGAACGACAGCAGCAGCGCGGTCACCGCCGCGCCCACCGCGCGAACGGAGATGTATTGAAAAACGTTCAGTGCTTTGTAGTGCCGAGCGAGCGGAAACAGAAAGTGGTAGAGCACGACGACCCGGGTGGAGGGATGGCGTACGATGTGGTGCGTCTAGTGTTCGCTCGCGAGCGGGCGGCCGTTCGCCCACTCCGTGATCGGCGCGACGAGCCGCTCGAGCCGCATGCCGCGCGACCCTTTGAGCAGAATAACGGCGTCCGGCGAGAGGCGCGACGCGAGGGATGCCCAAAGCGATTCGACGTCGCCAGCGGTTATGACGCGCGAGTCCGCCGGCGCGATACGCCCGAACGCGGCGGCGAACTCGCCGATCCCGGCCACGATCTCGACGCCGGCGTCCATCGCCGCGCGGGCCACCTCTTCGTGCAGCCGCGGCGTCTGCGCGCCAAGCTCCAGCATCGTCGCCAGAATCGCCACGCGCTGGCGCCCGCGTCCCGCTTCCGCGAGCAGCTCGAGCGCCGCCTTCGCCGAGCCCGGGTTCGAGTTGTACGCGTCGTTGATCAGGGTCGCGGCGCCGAGCTGCTCCCAATTCACACGCATCGGCGGCACCGGCATCGACGCGATGCCGCGCGCCGCGTCGGCCAGCGATACGCCCAGCTCGCGTGCCGCCGCGAGGGCGAGCATGGCATTGCGCAGATTGTGCACGCCACGAAGCGGCACTCCGATCTGCTCGCCATCCACGGTGAGTCGGCCGCGGCCGTCGGGCTCGATCGCGTGCGCGCTGGCGTGCACGTCGCCCGCGTCGAGGCCGGCCGAAACGACGCGGCGTGCCCGGTTCCGCGCCGCTTGCACCACCTCCGGCTGTGACGCCGGCACGATCGCGACCGGGACGCCGTCCGCCGCCGCGAGCTCCTCGCGCATCACGCCCGCGATGTCGCCCAACCCTTCGAGATGCTCTTCGGCGATCGAGGTCACGACGGTAACGTCAGGTTCGACGATCCGACGAAGCCGCGGCACCTCGCCGGGCGTGTTCGTCCCCATCTCGATCACCGCGACGTCGGCGTGATCGGGAATCGCGAGCAGCGTGAGCGGCACGCCAATGAGATTATTCAAATTTCCCGTCGTCGCGTGGACTTCGAGCATGCTGCCGAGGGCGGCGCGAATGAGCTCTTTGGTGCTCGTCTTCCCGTTCGTGCCCACCACGCCGACGACCGGCTTCCCCCACGCGCGCCGCCGGTACGCGCCGAGCGCGCCAAGGGCCACGAGCGTTTCGCGCACCTCGAACACCGGCACGCCCAAAGCGGCGCCCGCGGAGCCGCGCGACACGACGACTCCGGCGGCGCCGCGAGCGACGGCGTCGGTGAGAAAGTCATGCGCGTCAAACCGCTCGCCGACGAGCGCGACGAAGAGATCGCCCGGTTGGATCGTCCGCGTGTCGGTCCACACGCGGCCGAAGGTGATCGTCGCACGCGGCAGATTCCCGGCTGCGAGCGGGGACAGCGCGTCCGCGACGCGATCGCACGTCCAGAACTCCGTCGCGACGGCCTCGGGCGCGGTGCTCATCGCGCTCCGCCGTCGGCGTGCGCGTGACCCGACAGCTCGGCGACGACCACCTTCTCATCGAACGGAAGCTTGGCCGTTCCGCGCACCTGATAGGTCTCGTGCCCCTTGCCCGCCAGCACGACGACGTCGCGCGGCGCGGCGAGCTCCAGCGCGCGTGCGATCGCCGCGCGGCGATCCTCGATACGCTCGTGGTTGTGCTTCGTCATCCCCGCTTCGATCTCGGTGAGAATCGTCTCGGGATTTTCGGTGCGAGGATTGTCGCTCGTCACGATCGCGATGTCCGCCTTCGACTCCGCGATCGCGCCCATCTCCGGACGCTTGCCCTTGTCGCGATCGCCGCCGCACCCGAACACGACGATGAGTCGCTGCGACGCGAACGGACGCACGGCGTCGAGCGCGCGCGACAGCGCGTCCGGCGTGTGCGCGTAATCGCGGAGCACCGTCGGCTCTTCGCGAAGCACCTCGAGCCGGCCGGGCACCTGCGGCATCGTCGAGAGGCGCTCGGCGATCCGCTCCGACGGGACGCCGAGCGCGTAGCATGCCGCCGCGGCGCCGAGCGCATTGATCACGTTGAAGTCGCCGATGAGCGGCAGATGCACGTGCACGCGGTCCGCCATGAGCGCGAGGGTCCACTCGCTGCCACGCGGCGTGAATCGAATGTCTTCGGCGTGCACTTCGGCGTTCGGTACGCGCTCGCTGAACGCGACGCGGCGGCGGTCGGTGCGAAGCTGGCGCCAGGCGGGATCGTCGAGGTTGTAGACGACCGTGCCGTGCGGCAGCAGATGCTCGAGGAGGCGCGCCTTCGCCCCGAAGTAGCGCTCCATGGTCTGGTGGTAGTCCAGATGGTCGCGCGTGAAATTCGTGTACGCCACGACGTCGAACTGCACGCCCTCCACGCGGCGCTGGTCGAGCGAGTGCGACGAGACTTCCATCGCGACGGACAGCACGCGCTCATCGCGCAGCGCGCGGAAAAGGCGCTGCAGCTCGATCGGCCCTGGTGTGGTCAAACCACCGCCGCCGTCGAGCGGCGTGCCCTCCGCGCCGATCAACACACCCAGCGTGCCGATCGACGCGCTCCGCGTCGACCGCTCGTCGAGCATGTGGCGCAGCATGTTGACCGTGGTCGTCTTGCCGTTGGTGCCGGTAATGCCGACGAGGCGCAGCTCTCGCGCCGGCCAGCCGAAGAACGCGGCGGCCGCGATCGCCGCGGCACGCCGACCGTCGTTCACGACCACCGCGGGCAGCGCCGTTCGTGACGCGTCCTGCACGATCGCCATCGACGCGCCGGCCGTCGCGGCCGCGTCGAGATAGTCGTGCCCGTCGCGCTCCGAACCGCGCACGGCGACGAAGAGCGCACCCGGAACCACCGTGCGGCTGTCGCCGGTGATTCCGGTCAGCTCTGCCGGCAACGCGCCGCGCGTCTCGACGAGGAGCCCCGCCTCGTCGAGCGCGCGAACGATCGTTTCGGTCTGTGCTTGCATTCAGTAATTGTAGAGCAGTCGAACCACTGATCCGGCCGGCTCCATGACCCCTGCCGCGGGGCTGGTGCTCGCTGCGCCGTCCGCGCCGCCGCGGGCAAGTTGAACGTGGAACCCCGCACTGTGCAACGAACGCACCGCGTCGCGCAGCGGAAGACCCCGCACGTCCGGTACGGGACGCGCGGTGCGCGGCGCCGGCACGTCCGGCTGAAGCGGCAGCGTCACCACGAACGGCACCGAACCATCGTCGGCCGCCGCCGTCGTATCCGCGATTCGTGCCAGCGACTCCGGACGCGCCGCCGCCATCTGCTCGACACTCCGCGGTTTCGTCTCCGCCCTGCTCTCGGCAACGACGCTCGCGGCGAGCTTCGTTCTGTCGAGCGCCGCGTTCTGCGCGGCAACGGCGGCCTCGAGAATCGCCTTCGTGACCGGCGCGGCCGTCGCGGCCGCGTAGATCGAGCTCGTGGGCGCAGTGAGCTTCACGACGATGACGTATTGCGGATTATCGCCGGGAAACAGCCCGACGAAGTTCGGATTGTAGCGGCCCGCGACATATCGGCCGCGCACCGTGCCGCGCGGTGTCCCAGTCTTGCCCGCCAACATGTAGTTGTTGAGCGCCGCCTGGAGCGCCGTTCCCTCGTCGACGACGTTCAGCAACATGTGTCGCACCTTGTCGGCCACGGGCGGCGACACGACCTGCCGCACGACACGCGCCGCGTGGCGGTAGAGCACCGTACCGTCCGGCGCGACCACCTCCTTCACGAGCGCCGGCTCGATGAGCTTGCCACCGTTGGCGAAGACCGCGTAGCCCGCGGCGAGCTGCAGCGGCGTCACCGCGATCTCGTAGCCCATGGCCATCGACGCCCACGACGTCTCCGACCATCGGCTCAGCGGACGGAGGATGCCGGGCGACTCCGTGGGAAACGGCACCCCGGTGGGCATCCCGAAACCGAAGTCGCGGAAGTTGTCGTACTCCTGCGCGTGGCTGAGCCGCGACGCAAACTTGATGATCCCGATATTACTGGACCATCGTAAGACTTCCTGTAACGGCGCTCGGCCGATCTTGTGGTCGTCGTGGATCGGCTCCAAGCGTCCCGGGAGCCGGAGCACACCGTCGCCGGTATCGACGGAATCGTGATCGGTGACGAGGCCGTGCTGGAGGAGCGCGGCCGCGGTGAACGGCTTCATCGTCGAGCCGGGCTCGAACGGCTCCGTCATCACGGTGGCCGAGCTCTGACGCGGATCGAGTCGGCGGCTCGCCATCGCGAGCACGTCACCCGTCTTAGGGTCGAGAATGACGATGTCGCCGCCCTCCGCGCCCATGCGCGCCACGGCGTCGGCGAGCGCGTTCTCCGCGATCTCCTGGAGATCGGCGTTGATCGTGAGGACGACCGTGTCGCCGTGAATCGGGGCGGTCCCCGGCGCGATGGGCGACTCGCGCATCTGACCGTTCAGATCGTGAAAGACCGTCGCGCTTCCCGGTGTGCCGCGCAGGATCGAATCGAGCGCGAGCTCGAGGCCGTCGACCGGCTTGTTGTTGATGTCGACGTGGCCGATGATCCCTTGCGCGCCGCGCGATGCGGCGTACGCCCGCTCGACGGACGCATAGGAGTGGACGCCGCGCAGGCCGATCGCTTCCGCGGCGTCGACGGCGGGAAATCGTCCGGGAAGCACGAGGTACTTGCCGGCGGGATCGACGGCGCGCGCGACGAGCGACTTGTCGATCCCGAGCTTGGCGAGCGCGCGGCGCAGCTTTGCCGGTTCGTTGACCTCGCGAGGCGCGATCTCGAGCCGCACCATCTCGGTGCTCTGCGCGAGCAGGCGGCGCGTTTCGTCGACGATCGCGCCGCGCGGCGCCGGCACCACACGTTCGGTCGACTGCTGCCGCTCGGCGCGCGCACGCCACACGGCGCCGTCGATGATCTGGACCTTCGCGGCTTTGGCGATGATCGCGAGCCCGAAGAGCGCGAGCGTCGCGTGGGTGAGTCCGATCCGGCTAGAGCGAATCATGCGGAACGCGCGCCGAATCGGGGCGCGTGCGCGAAGGTCGAGTCAGGAACACCTGCTGATCGGGCGTGGGGATGTGCATGTTGAGCCGCTGCTCCGCGATCGGCTGCAGCGTGGCCCGGCTCGACGCATCGCGGATCGCCGCCTCCAGGCGCGCACGCTCGGCGGTCAGGCCGTCGCGCTGGCGCTGGAGATCTCGAATCTGGCGCTGCGCCTCGAGACCGAGCACTCGCCGTCCAATGACGCCTATCGTCACCAGGACGAAACCGACGAGCAGCGCGGCGATGATCGATCGCCGGCCCGGCGCTACTCGGCGCTTCGCCACGCTCTGAGGCGCGCGCTGCGCGCCCGCGGGTTGGACGCGATCTCGGCGTCGCTCGCCGTGATCGCGCGCTTCGTGATTGTGGTGCCGAGCGGCCGGCCGCGACAGGTGCAAATGGGATGCTTGGGCGGGCAGATGCACGACGCGCTCCAGTCACGGAACGCGTTCTTCACGAGCCGGTCTTCGCCCGAATGGTACGCGATGACCGCGAGCGTGCCGCCCGGTGTGAGCCGGTCGCGGAGGGCGGGCAGCGCGCGCGCCAATCCCGTGAGCTCGTCGTTCACGGCGATCCGCGCCGCCTGGAACAGCCGCGCGAACTCGGGCGCTCCGCTCCGCGGCCCGAGCACGGCGCGAATGGCGCCGACGAAGTCGTCGCTCGTCGTGAACGGGCGCGAGGCGCGGCGCCGAATGATCTCGCGCGCGAGCCGCGGCGCCTTGGGCTCGTCGCCGTATTCTCTGAAAACGCTCATCAGCGTACGCTCATCGGCCTCGTTCAGCAGATCGGCGGCGCTGTCGGGCGCGTCCGGCCCCATCCGCATGTCGAGCTGCACGCCCGGGCGGAAGGTGAACCCGCGTTCCTCGAGGTCGATCTGGTGCGACGACACGCCGAGGTCGAGCAGGACGCCGTCGAAGCGGAGGTCGTCGAGCGCCGGCTGTTCGTCGATCGCGGCGTAGTTGGTCTGCACGGCCGAGAACCGCCCAGCCGCCGCGTACTCATGCAACCTTTTGGTTGCATATTCGAGCGCCTGCGGATCGCGGTCGACGCCAATCACGCGCTCCACGCCGGCGTCGAGCAGCGCGTGGCTGTGTCCGCCGCCGCCCAGGGTGCCGTCGAGCACCTGGCGGGCGCCGCGAAGCAGGTCGATCACCTCGGCGGCGAGCACAGGCGCGTGATATGCGCTATCGAAGGCCGCCATGCGCTCCAAGCATATCGCTCTCATCGTCCACGGCGAACGCGCCGACCGCGACGACGTGCGACACCTCGTGAATTGGGTGCGCGACAAGCGCCACCTGGTTGAAGTGCATCCGACGTTCGAGCTCGGACAGGCCGCGGCGCTCGCCGCCGACGCCGCGCGGCGCGGCGTGGACGTCGTCGTCGCCGCTGGCGGCGACGGCACGGTGAACGAGGTCGTGAACGGGCTCGATGGGTACGACGTTCCGCTGGGGATCATTCCGGTGGGAACAGCGAACGACTTCGCGCGGCAGGTGGGCATACCGGCGGATGCCGATCATGCCATGGATGTTATCCTGCAACGCAAGCCTCGGCGACTGGACACCGCGTCGTTGAACGGACGTCGTTTCCTCAACGTGTCGACCGGCGGCGTCGGCGCCGAGGCCACGGCGGAAACGCCGCCCGACGTGAAGGAATCGCTCGGCCCGGTGGCGTACGCGATCAGCAGCATGCGCAAGTTCGCGGAGCTCAAGCCGTCGTACGCGCGATTCAGCGGCGACGGCTTCGAGTACGAGGGCGAGTTTCTGATGTTCGCGGTGGGCTCCACGCGCTCGACCGGCGGCGGCACGATGATCACGCCCATGGCGTCGGCGACCGACGGCCTGCTTGATCTCTGCATCGTCGAACGGATGTCGCGCGGCGAGTTCGCGCGGACCGCCTTTCGTGTCAAACGGGGCGAGCATCTGGGGCAGGATGGCGTGCAGTACGCACAGCTCAAGTCGGTGGTGATCGACGGGCGCGACCCGATCGCGGTGAACGTCGACGGCGAGGCGCTGAACGCGAAGCGGTTCGCCTACCACGCGCGGCCGCGCGACCTGTGGGTGCACATCGCGCATCTGCCGGGAGAGCCGGACTGAAAAAAGACGACGCCCGCCGCGATCGCGGCGGGCGTCGGGTTGTTCGAAGTGACTCGACGGCGCGTCAGGATCAACGCGCAGCGACTATTTGCACTTCAGCGCCTTCTTCACCTGTCCCACGAAATCGGTGAGCTGGGGGACCGCGCCAAGAATCTGGCCAGCGGAATTCTTGTCGATCGCGCCACCGGCGGGCATCGCCATGGACGTCGTCGCCAACTGATCTTCCGCGACCTGGGCTTCGCTGCACGCCTGCGCGCGATCTTCCTTCTTCGTGCCTTTGTAGAGTTTCTGAACGTTCTGGACCGCATCGTACGCGACCTGGAACGAGCTCACACCAACGAAATACTTGCTCTGCGGGGACGGCGCGATGTTGTCGACGGCCTGCGCCGCCTTCAACGCCGCTTCCCAATCCGCCCGCGTCTTGCTTTGCTGTGCCTTCTGCAGCGCCGGCCCAACGAGCGCCATCAGTGAGGCACCGATCGAATCCTTCGGGATGCCAGCGGCAATCGCCTTTTGCGCCGTCGCAAGGGCGCTGTCACCCTGGTTCATCTGATTCTCGACGACGATCTGGAAGATCCACGGCGTCGGCGACTTGGGATCGGCTTCCGCGGCACGACGTGCCGCCTCGAGCGCCTGCTGCAACTGACCGGCCTTGAGATACGTCTGCGCCATCAGCAGCGAGAAGCTCGTCTCCTTCGGGAACTTCTGCGCCGCTTTGTTCGCGAACTGCGCGACCGCGGCGGTATTGCTGTCGCTCTGCGCCGCGCCGATCTGACGCTGGTAGTACTCGACCGTCGCGCCCGCAGTGTCCGCCTTCACATACTCCTCGCCGGTCACGAGCGCCTGCTTGTACTGCTTGCCGTTCAGCTCGAGCAGCCATTTGGTGCGGAGCATCTGCGGGTCGCCCGGATTGTCCTTGAGCAGCGAATCGATGATCGGCAGCGCCTTATCCGGCGCGCCCGACTGCGCGAGCTCCTGCACGATGCTCTGGGCCAGCGACTGGTTGGACGGATCCGCGCGGTAGATGCGCAGGTTGTACTCGATCGCCTTGTCCTTGTCACCCTTCGCCCGGTACGCTTCGGCCGCGCTGTTCAGCGCGATGACGCTCGTCGAATCGATGCCAAGGATCTGGTTCGAGACGCTGATGATCGAATCGGGCGAGGCCTTCTCCTGATTGAACGCCGTCAGGAGGCAGAGACGCCCGAACGTCGAGTTCGGATACGCCGCGAGCGCGGCGCGGCCGTCCTTCTCGGCGTCGGAGTACTTGGCCGCACGAAGATCGGTCTCGCACGTCTTGTACGCGGGGAGCGCCTTGCGCGCCGCCTCGTATTCCTTCTGAACCTGCTTCGCCGCGTCGCCCACGTCCTTGCCGTCGACGGGCGGCAGCGGCTGCGAGAGAATCGTGTTCTGCCGGCGGAGCAGCAGGCGCACGTCCTCGCGCACGCCGTTCGCCGTCTTGGTCACGGTGCCATCGAGCGTCTCGTCGCCACGGAGCTGCTTGCTCAGCTCCATGAGATCGTTGACGTTGAGCGCGGAATCCGCGCGGTAGCCCGAGGCTTCGAGCGTGTTGTTGATGTCCTTCTGCGTGAGGACGTACAGCTCCTTCATCGAGAAGTCGGACATCAACCGGTGCCGCAGCTCCTCGGCGGCGTCCGTGCCGAGCTTGCGGTCGGTGCTATGGAACGTTGCCATGATCAGCCGCGGCGTATCCGAGCCCGGCGGGCCGCCGCGCTGCTGCGGCTGCGCGAACGCGCGGGTGCCCGCGAGCGAGAGCGCCAGAGTAGCCACGGCTGACACGACATGGCGGTGCGTTGCCTTCACGGTGCTAACCTCCCAAACGTTGATCTGAAGTACCCGTGACGTGCGCTCGGGTTCGCAATCTCAACCGCATTGATACTGCATCTCACAATGGGCGAAGAGGGACTCGAACCCCCGACTTCCTGCGTGTAAAGCAGGCGCTCTAACCAACTGAGCTATTCGCCCGCCGACCAGACTTCTTATTTCAGAATCGCAATCGGGACGAGAACGCAGTACCCGATGGCGAGGAGAATCGGGGCAAGCGTCTCGCCCCCACGAGCCAGGTCGGCGAACCCCGCAAGAAGCACCACGACCGCGATGCCCCACCACAACAAACCTCGCGTACGAGGAGACGTGTCGCTTTGCACCATAGGGGATGTAGTGTAGACCCCACTGAGAATGCTGTCAAGAAACGTCGTGACGCGAAGTTACGCCACGATGAGCGCAGCATTACGGTGAGATTAAGGCGCAGGGGCCCCAGGCGCTCCGCCCCCGAATTCGCCCTCCTCGTCACCACCGAGCAGCGCGTCGATTGCCGCCACCCGAGCGGCGCGCTCAGCGGCCTCGTCGGCGGCAGCCATCGCCGCGAGCCGCCGCCGGTCGCGCCGTCGCCGCGCAATGTACAGCGGCAGGATGAGCACGACGAGGATGAGGCCGGCGACGCTGATGTCGCTCGCGAGCGCGAGCCCGCCATAGCGATGCCGGGTCTCGCTCTGCCAGCGCATCTCGAAATTCGAGAGTGTGATGCCGTACGTCGCGCGCACCGCGCGATTGAGATCGCGCTCCGTGCGCCACGCGACGAAGAAGCGCGACAACCCGTGCTGCGGGTCGAGCTGCGCGAGGTCGGCGACCGCGCGATACGCGAGCGCGTATGCATTCTGCGCCGCGGTCGATCCCTCGTAGAACTCGGCGTCGAGCTCGTCGAACGTCGGCGTTCCCTTGATCGCGAGCGCCAGGTTCGCGGACAACGCGTCCTCGCGCGTCCACTCGTGCGCCGCGTACGCCGCGTACCCCTCGTCGAACCAGCGCGGCGGCAGATCGCCGAGCATCTCGTGCAGCGCGAGGTGTGCGAGCTCGTGGCGCAGCACGTCGCGCGGATCGCCCGCCTTGGCGCCGAGGCTCCGGCCCTCCATGACGATGCGGTGCGAGTCCGGGAAGGTGATCGCGGCGCCCCACTCCGGCGCCCCTGGACCGACCCAGTCGCGGAACGTGCGATGATCCGGCGCGATCGCCAGCAGCACGTGCTCGACTGGACGCGGCAGCCCCGGAAACGTGTCGCGGCGCACCGCGTCGTCGATGAGCGCGTGCGCGAGCGTCTCCTCGCTCGGATAGTACACGACCGTGAAACGGCCGTGATCCAGACGCTCGGGCGCGGCCTGCGCTGAGAGCGCGCGCGGTACGACGCACGATACCGCGAGCAGCATGGCGCGCGCGCACCACCGCCACCGCCGGCCGCGCAGTGCGCGGCTTACGGCTCCCCGCCCTCCTCGACGGTCTTCAACACTTCCGCGCAGCGCTTTCCCCACGGATTGAACTTGTTCGCCTGGTAGCCGGCATTCCACGTCTCGACGGCCTCGTCGCGCTGGCCATTGAACCAGTACGCGCGGCCCAGCTCGTAATAGGCCTCGATCAGGTTCGGTCCGAGCGCGAGCGTCTTCTGAAAGAACGTCTGCGCATCCTCGAACATGTCCCGTTCGAGATACACGAGGCCGAGATAAAAGTGCGCGTAGAGCGTCGCCTTCTTGTCGTTGTCGAGGCGGATCGCGCGCGACAGGTGCTCGATCGCCTCGCCGAAGATGCGCTTCTTCAGGCAAATGTAGCCGACGTTGATCCGGGCGAGGGCGTTCTGCGGCTCGCGCACGAGCACTTTCTGAAAGTTTAACAGCGCATCGTCGAACTTGTCCTGCAGCATCTGCGCCCAGCCGAGCAGCGACTCCGCCTGCGGATCGTTGGGCGAGAGCTGGAGCGCTTTCCCGAGCGCCTGCTCCGCGCCGTCGTAGTCGCCAAGGGAGATCCGGCTCCAGCCTTTTTCGATGAACGTCGAGGCGCCGATGTGATCGGCGTGAACCACCGGCCGCTCGCCGGCGAACTGCGGCGCGAGCGACGGAGCCGCGCCCTTGAGCGCCTTCCAGCGTTCGACGAGATGCAGAACGCTTTCCTTGAGCGCGGCGAGCTCGTTGAGCTCGTGCTCCACCGTCTTGAACAGCGCTCCGATCTCCGCCTTGAGCGCGTCCATCTCCTGCGGCGCCCCCGGTGCATCGAGACGAGCCGCGAGCGCGGCGTGGCGCGCGCGCAGCTCGTCGGCCGAGCGGTCAGGCACGCGCCGGCGCCCCCGCGACGCCGGCGCTCACGGCGCGATCGAACGCGATCCGGTCCGTGCTCGCGATCAGACAATTCACATCGAGCACCACGACGAGCTGCTCCTTCACCTTCGCCACGCCGCGCACGAATTTGGCGTCGAGTCCGCGAAAGATCGCGGGCGGCGGCGACACCGCGGTCGACGGCACCACCGCGACTTCGTGCACCGCGTCGACGACCGCGCCCACGAGGCCCTCGGACGTCGTGAACACGATCACGCGCGTGTCGGGTGTGACCGAGTCCTCCGCGAGCTCGATCCGCCGCCGCATGTCGATCACGGGGATCACCTTGCCGCCGTGCTCGAGCACCCCGTCGAGCCACGATGGCACATCGGGCACGCTGCTCGGCGGCGTGTAGCGCAGCACGCGCTCCACGGAGAACACGTCGGCCGCGAACATGTCCACGCCGAGCTGAAAGATCACGAGTTTGACGACGTCCGCCTTCATGTGCGTTCTCCCTGGCTCACCCCGCCCTCGATGGTTGCGTCGAGCAGCGCCCGCGTATCGAGCACCGCGATCAGATCGCGGCCGCGGCGCACCACACCCCGCAACACGCCGTCCGATTCATCGCTGCCGCGAACTTCGCGTACTTCGCTCGAGTCCACCATGAGTGCATCCTGAACGTCGTCCACCACGAGCCCAACGCGGCGCGTGCCGCGGCGAAAGAGGAGTGCCGCGCCGCGCGCATCGCTGCCGCCGGCGCGCAGCACCGGGCTGGGGTCGTACAATCGAACGAGCTCGCCGCGAACCGTCGCCACACCGACGACGCCGGGATGCGCGTCGGGAATGGCGTTGGCCGGTGGCGTGTCGATGACTTCGTCTACCTGCCTCAGCGCGACTCCAAACCGCTCGCGGCCCAGCCGAAAGACGAGAAGGCGCTCGGCGCCGTCACGAAACATGACGAACCTCCTCGATCAACTCGGCGATCGCCGAGCCGATCTCACCGAGCGGCGCCACGCGGTCGGCGCCCGCGGTTTGCAGCGCGGCGTGCGGCATACCGAATATCGTCGCCGTCTCGCGATCCTGAAGAATCGCGCGCCCGCCGACTTCGCGAATCTTGCGCGTACCCTCCGCGCCGTCGCGGCCCATGCCGGTGAGCACGACGGCAACGGTCGACGCGCCGAAGACGGTCACGGCCGAGTCGAAAAGCAGATCCGCCGCGGGACGCACGCCCCACACCGGCGGCGAGTCGATGATCGCGATCGATGGCCCGCCGCCGTCATCGCGCACGGTCATGTGGCGGCCGCCCGGCGCAACGTACGCGTGCCCGTGCAGCACCGGCTCGCCGTCTTCCGCTTCGGTGATCGAGATCGCGCTCACCGCGTCGAGGCGCTGCGCAAGGCTCCGCGTGAACGACGCTGGCATGTGCTGCACGACGAGCACCGCCGCGGGCAGCGCGCGCGGCAGTCGCGGCACCACGGCCGCGAGCGCACGTGGACCGCCGGTCGACGACGCGATCACGACGGCGTTCGTCGCGCGCGTCACCACGTCGGGTCGCGCCGCGCCGCCGTCGGACGAGAGCCGCGGCAGCATGCGGAGGCCGTTCAGGTTCGCCGCCGCGGCTGCACGGAGCGCGTTGAGCAGCCGGTCGGCAATTATGGGCAAATCGAGACTAATTGTGCCGGACGGCTTGAGCACGAAGTCGACGGCGCCCAGTTCGAGCGCGCGCAGCGTCGCCTGCTGGCCGCCGCCCGTCATGCCCGCGCTCAGCATCACCACCGGGCGCGGCGTCTCGCTCATGATGTAGCCGAGCGCGCTCAGCCCATCGAGCTCCGGCATGTCGACGTCGAGCGTGACGACGTCCGGGTTGAGCTCGTGAATCTGCTTGAGTGCGTCGTAGCCGTTGCGCGCCGTGCCGGCGACGCTGAACTCGCCGGAATCGGCGATGATCTGCGACGTCATGCGGCGCATGAACGCGCTGTCGTCCACGACGAGCACGCGCGGCAGCCTAGAGGACACGCGATCCTTTCCTGAGCGAACGCACCTCGACGCGGCCGTCCTCGACGAAGAAATACACGCTCCGTCCGTAGTCGCTCCCGGTGTCCTCGGCCACAATCGGCACGCCGGCCACCGCGAGCACCTCGCGCACCGATGTGACGTTGCGCTCTCCGATGTTGATGCCGCCGGGCGGAATCAGGTTTCCAAACATGCTCGCGCCGCCGACGATCTTCGCCCGCACGCGCTCGACGCTCGCGCCGAGCCGCGCCATCTGTTCGAGCAGGAGCGGTACGGCGGTGGTTGGGAACTTCGCCGGATTGGAGCGGTCGCGCGACATCGCCTCGTTCGGCAGCAGCACGTGCGCGAGTCCACCCACGCGCGCCACGGGATCGTGCAGCGCGATCGCGACGCACGATCCCAAACCGATCGTCGACAGCGTGCCGGAATCCGCCGCCGCGAGCTCGGCGACTTTCACCCGGATCTCCAAGGCCTCGGTGCTCATGCGCGGCGGAACACGCGCTCGCGCGCGTCGATCGGAGCGAAGCGGCTCCGCGCCCGCCCGAGCAGCGTCTCGACTTTGCCCAGCACCAGGAAGCCGTCGGGCGCGAGCGCGTCGTAGAAGGAATCGAACATGCGTTCCTGCGTGTCGCGGTCGAAGTAAATCAACACGTTCCGGCACACGATCAGGTCGTGAAGACCCGGGGGCGCCGGGTCGCTCAAGAGATCGCGCCGTTCGAAGCGCACCATCGCGCGGACCGCGGGATCAATCCGGAACGGGATCTCCGTGGAGAAGTATCGGCGCCGAAGGTCGTCCGGTGTATCGGCGAAGTCGGCCTGATCGAATTCGCCTTTGGCCGCCCGATCGAGGCTCTGGCGGTCGATGTCGCTGCCGAGCACCGTGACGCGCCCGATCTCGGCGAGCATTCCGTGCTTGAGCGCGAAATCGTACAGCAGCACCGCCAGCGAATACGGCTCCTCGCCAGAGGAGCATCCGGCGCTCCAGACGCGGATGTGCCCCGGCCGCTGCCAGAGCGCCGGGACGACGTGCTCCGCGATCGAGGCGTACGCATCCCAGTTCCGGAAGAGCTTCGTGACGTTGATCGTGAGCGCGTCGAGCAGGCGATCGTACTCGCCTTCGTCCGTGTCGAGAATCGCGGCGTAGTCGTGATACGTGTGCACGCCGCGCGCGCGCATGCGCACGGCGATGCGGCGGCGGAGGCACTTCTCCTTGTAGCTCGCGCAGCCAAAGCCGCGCTCCGCCGAGATCTTGTGCGTCAACGCGAGAAAGTCCGCTCCTTCGTGCTGCTCGACCATCAATACACCTGCCGAAGCGATTCGAGATTCGTGCGCACGATCGCGTTGTCCGGATCGAGCTCCAACGCCCGTTCCCAGCAGCGCACCGCTTCCCCACGCTCCTGCCGGCGCAGTCGAATGTTGCCGAGCTTCAGGTACACATCGGCGCCGAGCTCCGGGTTTGCCTTCGTCGCTCGCAAGTAGGCCTCGAGCGCCTCGTCATATCGGGCGGCGCGGTAGTGCAGGTCGCCCACGTTCTTGTGCAGCTGCGCGAGCCCCGGGTCCTCCTGCAAGCCCCGATCGGCCACGCTTCGCGCTTCGTCGTACTCGCCGTGCCGCTCGAGCGCGACCGCGAGATTGTTGAGCAGCGCGGCCACGTGCGGGTGCGCCGCGACACCCTCGCGCAGGATGGCCGCGGCGCGCGCACCGTCCCCGAGCAGCGCGGCGGTGAGTCCGGCGTAATGGAACCACGCCGCGGTCGGCGGCTTCTTGCCGAACTCCGGCCGCGCGGTGGTGAGCGCGGCGTCGGCCGCCTCGAGGTCGCCCGCCTGGAGATGCACGGCGCCGAGCGAGGTGAGCGCACGAGGATCGCTCGCGGCGCCGCGCTTGGCGGCTTCGTCGAGCGCTTGTCGCGCCTCTTCGATCTTGTTCTGCCGCTCGAGCACGTACGCGAGATTGTGGAACGCCGCGGCCTTGGCGCCCGGCTGCGCGGTGGCTTCGACGAACGCCGCGGCGGCGTCGTCCCACTTCTCCTGGCGCGCGAGCACGAGGCCCGAGTAGAAGCGCGCCGTCGCGTCGCCGGCGCGCAGGTCGAGCACGCGGCGGAATTCGCGCAGCGCCTCGTCGAGCATGCCAGTTTTATAAAAGGCGATGCCGAGATTCCGGTGCTCCTCCACGCGTCCTTCGGCGACGGCCTGCGGGACCGCCGCCGCCGTCTTGCCGATGCGATGGATGAACCCGGCCGAGACGAGGCCGTAGAGCGCCTTGCCGACCTCGAACTCGACGAGCCCGGATGCATCGACGATTGCCTGGACGTCGCGCGCGCCGTCGACCAGCTCGAGTACGGCGCGCTGCTCGTCGGTGAGCTCGACTTCGCTGGAGAAGACCTTGCCGCGATCCATCTCGAAGACGAGATCGAACGTCGGAATCTTCTTCTCTATCAAACCCCACTCGTCGACGCGCCGCGCACCCTCGAGCAGCAGCGACTCCGGGTTGATCGACACGACGTGATCGTGCTGATCGGGAAGGACGTCGGCCTCGAAGTTGAACGTCCCCTGGTTCCACGTGAACAGGAAATAGACCGCTTCCTGGATCTGCACGTGAATCGCCGCGTGCAGTTGATCCATCGAGAGCGCGGCGAGCTCCACGAGCAGCTCGCCCAGGCGCTTGTCGCGCCGTTTGTCCTGGAGACCGATCGCCGACTCGAGCTGCGTCTGGGTGACGATGCCGTTCTTCACGAGCATGTCGCCCAGCCGGTCGCGCCGATTCACGATCGACGCGTAGCAGATGCGGCCTTTGTCGAAGTAGATGTAGCCGAAGTTGTTCCGATGCGTGACGCTCAAGCAGCCGGTCTTCTTTCCCATCGCCAGGAGCTGGAGCACGTCGGGGAGGCTCGCCTCTTTGAGGCTTCCGCGAATCGCCATTAGCGGAGCTCCTCGATCAGCCGGCTCGCGGGATCGGGCCAGTACCAGACGACCTTTTCCACGTCGAGGAAGAACGTGTCGGCCGCGGTGCGCATCGCGGCGCTCCGCGTGGACTCGGCGTCGTCCGGCTCGAGCTCGGCGCGAATGAATCCGATCGTCACCGGGACGGCCGCGACCTCCGCGGAGGCGACGATCCGGTTGGCGGTGCCGATGATCTCGCGCACGCTCGCGACCGCGCGTTCGGCCAGGTAGCGCAACATCTCCGCGGTCGGCGAGACGCCGAGGTCGCGCAGGAAGCGCGCGAAGAGCCGCTCGCGAAGGTCGCGATCCGGCGACTGCATCTCGACGACGAGACCGCCCTCGAAGCGCGAGCGCAGCCGCTCCTCGAGACCGGAGAGCTCTCGCGGCGGCCGATCGCTCGCGATGACGAGCTGCTTGCCGTCCGCGTACAGCGCGTTGAACACGTGGAACAGCTCTTCCTGCGTCCGCTCCTTGCCGGCCACGAACTGCACGTCGTCGAGGAGGAGCGCGCTCGCCGCGCGGTAGCGCGAGCGCCACCGATCGACCGTGCCTTCCTGGAGCGCCGCGATCAACTCGTCCACGAAATGCTGTGCCGGCACACAGGCGACGCCGGCACCCGCGGTCGCGACCAATCCGTTTCCAATCGCGTTGAGCAGATGCGTCTTCCCGACGCCGCTCGGCCCGTGCACGAACAGCGGGTTGTAGCGGCTCCCCGGCACGGCGACGATGGCGTCCGCGGCGCGAACCGCGAGCTGGTTGCACGTGCTCACCTCGAACCCGGCACGCGTGAACGCGGCCGACGGTCCGGGGGGCGGCGTCGACGCGCGGAGCGCGCGCTCGAGGAGCGCCTCGGCTTCCTGGACGCGGTCGGGGTCGTGAAACGCGTCGTGCGCGGCCAGCGCGGCGTCCATGCGCAGGATCTGCTTTTCGAGATCGCGGAGCTTGCCCACGCTCGCCTCGAACTCGCGGAGCAGCGTCTCGACGCTCGCCGGCGGCGTCGCGTCCTGCAGCACGCGATCGAGCCGCCCCGTGCGATAGCCTTCGCTCTTCCAGTACGCGATCGCGTCGGTGACGCGGGTCTTCCACTGCTCCACGTGCTGCGCGACGGCGGACGCGATGTCCGTGAGGAAATTCTGAAACTCGCCGGAGAGGCGGGGCGGCGTGGCGCGCGGGCGGTCCACGGCCAGATCGCCGAGGATCCTGAGCACCGCTTCGGGCTCGACGGCTTCGCCGCCCAACGTCTGGAACGCGATGAGGCGGTTGAGCGCCCCCTGGAGCTCGCGCACGTTCTGGAACTCGAGACGGCTGACCTCTTCGACCACGCCGCCGCGGAAGCGCACGCCGCGCTCCTCGCACTTGGCGCGCAGGATCGCGACGCGGGTCTCGTAGTCCGGCGCGCCGATGTCGACGATCAAGCCGCCCGAGAGCCGCGTGAGTAAACGCTCATCCACGTCCTTGATATCGGCCGGCGGCCGGTCGCTCGTCATCACGATCTGGCGGCCGTCCGCCTGGAGCGTGTTGAAGATCTTGAGCAGCTCGGTCTGGGTCTCGCGATGACCGGTGAGGAACTGCACGTCGTCGATCAGCAGCACCTCGACGCCGAGGTAGCGGGCGACGAACGCGTCGCCGCGGCCGGCGGCGATCGCCTCGTGCAGCTCCTCGACGAAATCGTCGAGCGTGACGAGGTCGATGACGGCGCCCTTGTTCCGCTGCAGCACCTGGTTGCCGATCGCGCACATGAGGTGCGTCTTGCCGAGCCCCGAGCTGCTGTACATGAACAGCGGGTTGTAGACGCTGCCCGGGGTATCGGCGACCGCGCGCGCCGCCGCGACGGCGAGGCGGTTGGCCGAGCCGACGACGAAGTTGTCGAAGCGGAGGCGGGAGTCGAGGAGCACGACGCTACCGCGCTCCCGCGGGCGCGCCGGCGCTCAGCCGCTTGAGCACGAGCTCCGAGATGGCGCGCAGCGTCTCGAACACCCCGGGGCCGTGCAGCGCGTCCGCCGAAAACTCGGGGACGCCGCGGAAGTTGAGCGAGTCCGAGAGATCGGCGGTCGAGAGGATGAGGTCCTTCGGCAGATCCTGCTTGTTGTACTGGATGACGAGCGGCACCGTGCGCGCGTCGATCCCCTGCTCGGCGAGATTGGCGTGCAGGTCCTGGAAGCTTTCGATGTTCTCACTGAGCTGCCGCGCCTGGCTGTCGGCGACGAAGACCACGCCGTCCGCGCCCTGGAGCACGAGCTTGCGCGTGGTCTGGTAGTACACCTGGCCCGGCACCGTGTAGAGCTGGAACTTGGTCGTGAAGCCGGAGATGGTGCCGAGATCGAGCGGGAGAAAATCGAAGAAGAGCGTGCGATCCGTCTGCGTGGCGAGGGAAACCATCTTCCCTTTCCGGTCGTCGGGCACCTGACCGTAGATGTAGTGCAGATTGGTCGTCTTTCCGGACCGACCGGGTCCGTAGTAGACGATCTTGCACGTGATCTCGCGGGTGGCGTAGTTGACGAGCGACAAGGGGATGAGAGAGTGGAGGGTAGAGAGTGGAGCGTGGAGGGGGTCGAGAAGGGATCGCGGCGGCAGGCGGCTTGATGGCGAGAGCGATTTGGCGAATAATGAATTATAATTCTTTGTTTAATATAGTAAATTTATCAACAACCCATCTCTACCCTCCACTCTCCACGCTCTACTCTCCCTCACCTCCCGAACAACGCCGCCAGATTCGCGTTCAGATCGCGCTCGAAGTCCAGGCCGAGTGCGGGGGCGCGCACCGCGGGGAGCGCGGGGGCCGCGGAGGCCAGCTCCCGGCACATCTCCTCGAAATACAGCCGCACCAGGCCCAGCGAGCTCTCGGCGTCGAACACGGTGAGACAAATGTAGGAACCGCGGCCGGTGTCGGCCGGCGCGAGAAAGAGCTGCTTCGCCGTTCCGGCGTAGTGCAGCGCGCGGAACGGCCGGCCGTCGAGCTGGCGACCGAGCTCGGCGGCGGTCGCGTGAGCCGCGGAGGCGAGCGCGCACGCCGTCATCACGTCGACGGCACGCGTGAAGCCGGCCTGCGCCACCACCTGCCCCGACGGATGGAGCAGGAGCGCCAGTCGCGCGCGCGCGTCGTCGACGAACCGCCGGAGCGGCGCCTCGATCCACGGCTCAACGGTCGCGATGATCACGCCAGCGCTCCCGCGGCCTTCAGCATCTCCATGCGAATCAGCCCCACGTTCGCGGCCGGGTCGGCGACCACCACGATCACGAGCTCTCCGTATCCACCAACGGCACAGATTCGCCCTCGCTCGGCGTCGAGCTGGAGGAACGCGACAGCCCCCAGACGCGCGGCAGCAGCCGAGAGGCGCGCTTTGCGGTACATCGACGCCGCAAGCGCTGCCACCCGGTCGCCGTCCTGCCCGAACCGGAGGTTGGAATCGACCACTAATCCGTCACTCTCCGAGACGATCAAGCTTGCCCGCACGCCACGCTGCCGGGTGAGCGACTCGAGCATCGACGTGAATGGACTCGTCATGCCTGCCCCCGCGCGGTGAGCCAGGTGCTCGCCCGATCGGCACATCGATCGAGAAGCCGGCGGAGAAGGCCAAGCGGCGTTGCCCGCGACGCCGCGACGACGAGCAGGCTGGAATCGGCCGCCGGGGACATCGCGACCACCGCGTGCTGCGTCTCGAACGTGATCGACCGCCACTCGCCGATGTCGAGGTGCCGCGTCGAGCGCTGCACCTCTTCCGAGATGCCGCTCAATTGGGCCCCTACTTCTTGCGAGACGTCCGAACCGTCGGCGTCGACGTAGATGCCGCCGAGCACGAAACCGCTCGCGTCGAGCAGGATCGCCGTTTGCCCCTCGTCCGTGAGCACCTCGGCGAAGAGCATGCGCGGATCGTTCGGTGTGGGGTGCTCGAGCGGACTGCCGACGATCCCGGACGAGCGCCGCACCGTCTGCAGGGCGGCGGAGACGTCGGCGCCCGCGCCGCCGGCCTGAGCCTCGCCGAGAAAACGCTCCGCATCTTCGAATCGGCCCTGCTGGAACGAGATGTAGCCCAAGCCCTTCATCGCGCCCACGTGATGCGGCATGATCTTGAGGACCGTCTGCCATTCCTCCGCCGCGCGCGCGAAATCCCGCCGGTCGACGGCGATGCGCGCCACGAGATCGTGCGCCTCCGCGCTGCGCGCATGCCGCTCGAGGCCGCGGAGCGCGATCTTGAGCGCCACCTCGAGCTGGCCTTGACGCCGCAGCGCTTCGCCAAGCTGGATGAACACGAGGCTCGACGGGTCGTGCGCGAGCTCGTCGCTCCAGCGCCGAATGTCTTCAGCCATCGCCGTGGGCCTCCAGCACGCGCTGCAGCCGGACCAGGGCCTCGAGCGCGTCGCGGGCCTCCGGCGACGCCGGCCCGCTCGGCGATTGTTTTAGAAAATGCTCAATCTCCTTGCGCGACGCGGCGATCTCCTCCGCCAACGAGCGCACGAGACCCGCGGGGAGCCGCGATTCGGCGATGCTCCGCTCGGCCTCCGACGTCGTTCGGTGCGGCACGCGCAGCGTGATGATCCCCGTCGTGGCGAGTCCGTAGGCGATCTTCGCGACCTCGAACTCGTCGCGGCCGAGCGTGGCCGCCATGCCCCGCAGATCGCGCTCCCCGTCGATGATCGTGAGCACCTGCCATTCGTGCGGCAGCAAATCGAGCATCGCCCCTTCCCGCCCGTCTTCCACCGGCGCGAGCTCCGGAACGACGGACACGTTCGGCACGATGTCGGCGATGCGCGACCATTCGTCGATCCGACGCGCGCCTTCCATGAGAAGCGACTCGGTCGAGACCGTGATGCGCGTGTCGCGAGGCATCTCCTCCTTCGTGCGCTCCTCGAAGGAGAAGAAGCCCTCCTGCCAGGACATCAGCTCGAACACGACGCTCTCGATCTGCAGCCGAAGCTGGCGTTCCAACTCCCGCTGCGTGATCGCGCCGATCTCGACGAGGAGCTCCGGGATCTCGCGCGACGCACGGCCGTTGGCCTTGCGCTGCTTCGCCCGTTCGATGTCCGTCTCACTGATGCGTCCGGCCTGCACGAGCGCCAGCTCGGTGGGCACGGTCTTGCTGCGGATGGTCGCCTGCACGACGCGGCCGCCGTCGAAGTAGACCAGCCCTTCGTCTTCGCGCAGCTCGGACGAGACGCGCAGCATCCCGGTCTTCCGGCTCAAGTCGAGAAGCTGGAAGACGTCGTGGATGCCGAGCTCGCGGAGCGGTCCCTCGATCGCCATCAGGACACCGCCCGCGGACCGAGGATGCGCTGGAGATCGCTTGCGGTGCGGATCTCGCGCCGCGCGCGGCGAGCGAACTCCGAGCTCGGTGCGAGCTCGATCACGCGCTGCCAGCGCTCGATCGCATCGCGGTACCGATGCTGCTCGGCGAGGATCGTTCCCTCATAGAACAGCGCCCCCGCATGCGAGGGATCGAAGCGCAGTACGCGCGCGAACGCGTGCACCGCGTCGCGCTTGCGGCCGAGCGCGAGCAGCGTTTCGCCGAGGGCGATGAGCGCGTCGAAGTGGTAGGGATCGCGCTGGAGCAGATCGACGAGCAACGAGATCGACTCGGCCGGGCGGCCGAGCCGCCGGCGCAGGTTCGCCAGCTCGAGGGTCGCTTCCGCGTACGTCGGCACCGCGTCGAGCGCGGCGACGAGCTCCTGCTCCGCCTCGCGGTTCTGCCCTTTGCCCTGGAGCAGTCGCGCGAGATGAAACCGCACGACGGCGAAATCATTGTCGAGCGTCAGCGCGTGCCGGTACGCGGAGATCGCGCCTTCGTTGTCGCCGAGCGAGCGCGCGATGTCGCCGATCTTCTGCTGAATATCGGCGCGCATTGGCGCGACGCGGCGCGCGGCCTCGAGCACCGACAGCGCGGCGGCGGGATCGCCGCCCTCCGCGCACGCGGATGCGGTGAGCATCAGAATATCGACGTCGTCCTGCGAATCGGCGAGCAGGCGTTCGGCGATGGGACGTGCCTCGGGCGCGCGGCCAAGCTTGATCAGCGACCACGCTTCGCCAATGCGCGCCGAGCGAAGCGCCGGCTCCAGTCGCAGCGCCTCGCGATACCGCTCGAGCGCCTCGCCGTACAGTCCCTGCCGGGCAAAGACCTCGCCGTGGAGCGCGAGGCCGTCCGCGCGCGCGTTGCCGCGCGCCATCGCGCGGCTGATCTCCGCCGAGGCGCGATCGTAGAGTCCCTTCGAGAGAAAATCGGTCGCCATCGCGAACGGCGACGAATCGATCGTGCGCGACTGCGCCGGCACGGGCGCTGGGGCCACCGGCGTGAGCTCGGTGAAGAGCGTGTCGAGCGACTGGGGATCGAAGCTGAAGTCCGCGACGGCAACGTCGGTGGCGCGCTCGGCGCCGCCCAGGTCCGGCTGGATCGAGAGATCAGGATCCTCATATTCGACATCCATCGCGAGCTCGAATTTCTGCGCGACGTAATACGGGTCGAGCTCGAGCGCGCGCTTGGTCTCGCGCAGCGCGCCCTCGAAGTCACCGAGGTTGGACAGCGTGAAGCTCATGTTGTAATGCGCTTCCGCGTACTCGGGCTTGGCCTGGATCGCGCGGGCGAACGCATTCCGCGCATCTTCGAACTTTCGCAGCTCCGTGAGCACGAGGCCGATGCCGTTCCACGCGACCGGGTGCTCCGGTTCGCCGGTGAGCACCTGCCGGTACGCGTCGAGCGCCGGCGGAAATCGCTTTCCGCGGCTCATGAGCAGCGCGAGATTCAGTCGCGCCTTGGTGAAGTTCGGCTGCGTGTCGAGCGCCGTGCGAAACGCCGCGACGGCTTCGTCGGCCGCGCCGCTATGGTAGAGCGCGACGCCGAGATTGTTCTGCGCGATCGCGTACGTCGCTTCGGCGGCGAGCGCACGGCGATAACTCTCCTCGGCATCGGCGAACCGCCCGTCCTGGTGCAGCGACACGCCGCGTTCATTCCAGAGCTTGGGGCTCGACGGCTGCCGGCCGAGCAGCTCCTCATAGAGCGCGAGCGCTTCCTTCGGCTGCTTGAGGAGCAAGTGGAGCTCGGCCATCGCCTGCAGCACGAGGTCGCGCTCCTCGCCGCGCTCGAGGGCCACGCGGTACTCGCGCATGGCCTCGGCGTAGTAGCCCTTGCTGCGGAAGGCGAGGCCGAGGTTGTAGCGGGCGAGCTGTCCCTCGCCGGAGACCTGGAGCTCGCGGCGCGCCGGCTCGGCCGCTTCCGGCCGCGCGGCGCGCTGTTGATCGATGGCGAGATTGGCGTGCGCGCGCGAGAGCGTGGGATTGAGCTTGATCGCGCGGCGGGTGGCGGCTTGCGCGTCCTCGTGGCGCCCCATGTCGCCGAGTACGAACCCCATGAGGTAGAGCGCGTCGTGGTTCTCGGCGTTGAGCTCGACCGCGCGCTCGAGCTCGTGCAGCGCTTCCTCGTTCAGCCCGCGATGGTAGAGCACCTCGCCCATCGCGACGTGAAGGAGCGAGCTCTCGGGATCGAGGCGGAGCGCGCGCTCGAGCGACTGCTGCGCGCGCTCCATGTCGCCGGCCTGCTTCTCGGCGAGGGCGAGCTGGAGGAGGGCGCCGACGTCGTGCGGCGCGTACTGGAGGAGGGTGCGGAATTCATCGATCGCCTCGTCCTGCTGGCCGAGGAGGGCGAAGGTGCGGCCGAGCTCCCAGCGGGCCTCGCGGTCATCCGGCTTGCCGCGGAGCCGTTCTTTCAGTTCTGGTATTCTAGAATCATAATACCCGGTATTGAAATACGCGATCTCCAGGTTGCGCTGGGCGACCTGCATCTTCTGGTCGAGCTCCAGCGCCTTCATGAACGCGGCGACGGCCTCCTCATACAGCCCCTTGTTGTAGTAGAGGACTCCGAGGTTGTTGTGCGCGCCCGCGTCCGACGGATCGATCCGCCGGGCGAAGGAGCGCAGGACGTCGCGGTCGCGCTCGGAGGTGAGCACCATGCTCAGGCGCCGCTCAGGCGACGCGAACGGCCTTCAGGATGGCCTGCAGCGACGCAGGATCGGGAAGGAGGAGAAAGTAGCCGCGGAGGTGTTCCTCGATGTCGTTCATCACGAACTCGCTCTCGACGCAGAACACGTAGTCCTTGTCGCTCCCGAACTGCAGGTACGCGGTGGTCAGTACGGCGTTCGACATGTCGATGGCGAGACTCGGCGGCGACGGCAGCAGCATCATCCCCATGAAATCGCTCAGCGCGTTCATGTACGCCGAGCTCAGGATGTTGCCCGCCTCCTTGATCGCCGACTGCTCCATCTCGGTGAACTCGTCCGAGCTGGCGCGCCGGAGGAGCAAGCCCGCGAGCCGGAGCGCCGTGCGCCGCGGGAAGACGAGCAGCGTGCGGCCCGTGAGATCGCCGAGCATGTGCATCAACACGGCCGCCACCGGCTCGTCCGGCTCGGCGACTTGCGGCGGGACTTCCTCGAGCGGTGACACGTTGATGCGCGGCACCGTGATCATGATGGTCTCGCCGATCATCTGCGAGAGCGCGGTGGCGGCGTGTCCGGCGCCGATGTTCGCGACCTCGCGGAGCGCGTCGAGCTGGATCGCCTTCAGGGTACGGAGATCTTCCATGCCGTCCTCAGAGAAGACTGCTGACGTCGAGTATGAGCGACGGCGAGCCGTCGCCAAGGAGCGTCGCTCCGCCAAAGAACGGCAGACCGTCGCGGACCGCGTCGTACTGCTTCACCACGATTTCATCCTGCCCCGTCAACTCGTCGATCACGAGCGCCGCACGGCGGTCGCCCAAGTCGATCACGACCGCCTGCTCCAGATCGATGTCGCTCGCCGCGGTGTATTCCGGAAGACCGACGAGCGAACGAAGGCGCACGAGCGGAAGGACCTCGTCCCGCGCGAGCAGCACGTCGCGTCCCTTCACCGACGCGATCACGTCCGGCGCCAGCTCGATCGTCTCGCTCACGTGCGCGAGTGGAATGGCATACACCTCATCGGCGACGCGCGCCAGCAGCGCGCGCACGATCGCGAGCGTCAGCGGCAGCCGCAGGATCATCGTCGTGCCCTGGCCGGGCACGGAGCGAATGTCCATGGCGCCGCCGAGCGAACGCACGCGCGTGTACACGGCGTCGACGCCGACGCCGCGGCCAGACAGATCGGTCACCTTCTCGGCGGTCGAAAAGCCCGGGCGCGCGATGAGGCGCAGCAGCTCGTCTTCGGTGAGCTCCGTCTTGTGCTCGTCGACGAGGCCGTTGGCCTTTGCCTTCGCGAGCACACGCGCCCGATCGATGCCCTTGCCGTCGTCCGCGACTTTGATCACGACGGCGGACCGGTCGCGCGTCGCGCTGAGCACGAGCCGGCCCGCGGCCGGTTTGCCCGCCGCGACGCGCTGCTCCGGCGATTCGATGCCGTGATCGATCGCGTTGCGCAGCAGGTGCACGAGCGAGTCGGCCATCTCGTCGAGCATCGAGCGATCGAGCTCGATGTCCTTGCCTTCGACGATGAAATCGACCTGCTTGCCGACGGCGCGGGACGCGTCGCGGACGACGCGCGGGAAGCGGTCGAAGACGTTCGAGACCGGAACCATGCGGCTCGCCGTGATCTCGTCGCGCAGCTCGGTGATCAACCGCGACGACTGCGCGACGGTCTCCTCGAGGGCGCCGTCGCCGAGATCGTCCGCGAGCTGCGAGAGCCGTCCGCGCGCGATCACGAGCTCGCCGATCAGATTCATCAGATTGTCGAGCCGCCGCACATCGATGCGCACGTGTCGCGCGCGGCTGCCGTCCGCGCGCATCGCATCACGCGGCGCCGCCGCTGTCATCGCGGACGCCGGCGTCTCGATGCCCATGTCATCGCGTGGCGGCGTGATGCCCGCCGACGACGCGGGCACGGCCGCCGCGACGGGAACGCTGTCGTCGCCGATCTGCACGTCGACGACGTCGCCGGCGCCGCGCGCGACGCGCTCGAGGTCCGCCGGCTCGAGCGTCGTGCGGACGCGGATCGCGAAATCGGATTCGAACGCGTCGATCTGCAGATCGTCGACCGACGGCGCGGTCGCGAGGATCTGTCCGACCTTGGCCAGCGTCTGAAGAATCACATACGCGCGCACACCGCGGAGCGGCGTGTCGGGCGCCAGCCGCACGCGGACGAGCGTGCCCGGCCCTGGCGGCGCGGCGACGGTCCATGCGACGGTGCGCTCCGCGGCCGGCGTGCCGAGCGTCTTGAGCGCGGCCACGAGCTCCGTCGCGGTGACCTCGCCTTCGCGTCCGGCGACCGCGGCCTCGACGGACTTCTCGAGCACGTCGGCCGCGCGGAAGAGCACGTCCATCACGCCGGCGTCGATTGCGAGCGCGTTGCGGCGCGCGCGATCGAGCACGCTCTCCAGCTCGTGCGCGAGCTCGGCGACGACGGCGTACCCCATCATCGCGCTCATGCCCTTGATCGTGTGGACCGAGCGGAAGATCTCGCCGACGGCCGTGAGCGCGGCGGGCCCGGGCGGCTGGCGCTCGAGCTCCAGCAGCGCGCGATTCACCGCCGCGACGTGCTCGCGACTCTCGGCGAGAAAGAGCTCCGCGTACTCGAGATTATCCACGCGACCGCGACCGTCCGCCGATCAACCGAGCACGCGCTGCACCGCTTCGAGCACGCGGCTGGGCTGGAACGGCTTGACGACGAAATCCTTCGCGCCCGCCTGAATGGCTTCGACGACGAGCGCCTGCTGCCCCATCGCGCTGCACATGAGGATTTTGGCATTCGTGTCGAACTTGCAGATCTCGCGCACGGCGTCGATGCCGCCCATGTCGGGCATCACGATGTCCATGGTCACCAGATCGGGGCGAAGCTGCTGGTACTTCTCAACCGCCTGCACACCCGTTTCTGCCTCGCCGACGATTTCGAAGCCGGCCTGGCTGAGAATGTCTCCCACCATGGTGCGCATGAAGATCGCGTCGTCGCAGATGAGTACCGTGTGACTCAAGAACGCCTCCGTTAGGCGAGCAAAACTTGCGTGATCAGCGCATCGAGATCGAGAATCACGACCGCCGTGTCATCGACCGTCGCGACCCCGCGCACGATCGATGCGCTGCTTCCCTGCTCCTCCTCCGGCACCGCGCCGCCGGCGGCGCGCCCGGAATCCTCCTCCGGCGCTTCGACGGCGAGCGGCCGTACGTCGACCACTTCGTTCACCACCACACCGACGAGCCGGTCCCGGTGCCGCACGAGCAGGATCGACCCATCCGCCGTCGCGGGCCGCGAGGCGTCGAACCGCACGGCCAGATCGAGCACCGTCACGATCGTGCCGCGCATGTTGATCAGCCCGCGAACGAACGGCGGCGTTCCCGGAAGCCGGGTCGTGCGCCGCAGCGGAATGATCTCCTGCGCGTCCGCGATGTGACAGCCGTACAACGTCTCCCCCGCGCGGAACAGCAGCGTGGGAGTCAAGAATTCTATTTCAGGAATCGACGTTGTAGAATCCAAAGAACTCGAGCGGGTTGGCGTCGGCGAGCGGAACGTCCGGGCCGGCGGCGGCCACGAGCGCGCGATGCAGCTCCTCCGGCAGCGGCGACCGCAGGTCGACCATCGCCCCGGTGACCGGGTGGCGAAAGATCAACCATGCCGCGTGCAGAAAATGCCGGCGCGGCGGAAGTCCCACCAGCTTGCGCCCTCCGCCTCCGCCATAAGTATCGTCGCCAACCACGGGATGGCCGATCGATGCCAGGTGGACGCGAATCTGATGCGTGCGTCCCGTGAAGAGATGCGCCCGCAGCAGATCGCCGGAGTCGAACCGCGCAAGCCGGGTGAGATCCGTCCTCGCCGGCCGTCCGGTACTGACGATTGCCATGCGCTTTCGGTCTCGCGGATCGCGGGCAACGGGCTTCTCGATCGTGATCCGGTCCTCCGTCAGGTGTCCCCACGACAGCGCGGCGTAGCGCCGGATGATCTGGCGGGCCTGGAGCGCCGCGCCGAGCACGCGATGCGCCCGATCGCTCTTGGCGACGAGGAGGAGCCCCGACGTCTCCTTATCCAGCCGGTGGACGATCCCCTCGCGCCCCTCTTCCGATGCCGACGACAGCGGGCCGCCGCGGCCCTTGAGCGCGTTGACCAGCGTCCCGGTCCAATTGCCCGGCGCCGGGTGCACGACCATGCCGGCCGGCTTGTCGACGACCAACACGTCGTCATCCTCGAAGACGATCGTGAGCGGGATGTCCTCGGCGAGCACCTCCCGGCCGGCCGGCGGCGGGACGTCCGCCTGCACGATCTCGCCCGGCCTCGCCAGATAGCTTGCCCGTTCGCGCCGGCCGTCCACGAGCACGTGCCCGTTCGCGATCAGCGTCGCGGCGTGATTGCGCGAGAGATCGAGCTCGGTCGCGACGAGCACGTCGAGGCGAGGCGCACGGTCGGGAGCCTCGAACTTGTGGATGGACATCGCCCGCCCGGGCGTGGCTGGAGGAATTACGGTTCGCGCGCCGCGGCTTCGGCGGCGGCTTCGGCCAGCGTGCGACGATCTTCGCGCCAGAGCACCCACGCGAGCAGGATCGCCCCGACCGTCACCGCGGAATCGGCGACGTTGAACGTCCAGAAGCGCACGTCCCCGACGCCGATGTCGATGAAATCGACCACGCCGGCCGCCGAACGCACGCGGTCGAGCAAGTTGCCGGCCGCGCCGCCGAACGCGAGACCCAGCGACAGCGCGCGCACGACCTCGCCCGGCTTGCTCTGGCGATACAGCCACCACAACACGACGAGCGCAATCAGCGCGAACAGGCCGAACGCGTAGCGCGAGTAGTCGCCGAGCGACATGCTGAACGCCGCGCCGGGATTGAAGGCGAGCGTGAATCGCACGACGCTGCCCACGATGTCATGCGGGACGTGCTCGGGCAGCAGATAGCGCACGGCGAGGGCCTTCGTGATCACGTCGAGCACGATCACGAGGACGGCCGCGGTCCAGAACACGCGGCCGTTATGGTTGGTTGAGCTCATGTGGGTGGGATCTTACGAAAACTCCCCGGGTTCGCTCGTCACGGCGATCGGCGCATTCACCTGCGCGGGCGCCGGCTGGCTCTCGGCATCCTCGCCCCACAGCACCCAGGCGAGGAGAAACGCGCCGAGGCTCACCGCCATGTCCGCGACGTTGAACGTCGGCCAGCGCGAGTCGCCGAAGCCGATGTCGATGAAGTCCACGACCCCGAGCGGCGAGCGGACGCGGTCGATGAGATTGCCCAGCGCGCCGCCGCACACGAGCGCCAGGGAGAGCGTGCGGATCGCGTCGCCCGGCCTCGTGGTGACGTACAGCCGGCCAAGAATGAGCAGCGCGACCAGCGTCAGCACCATGAAGATCCAGCGCGAGTACTGGCCCACGTGCAGCCCGAACGCCGCGCCCGGATTGTAGACGAGGGTGAAACGAACCAGCTCACCGTAGACGTCGTGCGGCAGACGTTGCGGGACGAGCCGTGTCACGGCGAGCGCCTTCGTCACGGCGTCGACCGCCGCGACCACGACCAACACGGGCCAGAAAAGCCCTGCGTTACTTCTTTGCATCTTCCTCGCGCTGTTTGCAATCGATGCAGTACCGGGCGTGTGGGAGCGCGTCCAGCCGGTCGAACGCAATCTCGTTGCCGCACTGATGGCACTTCCCGAAATTATCGGGATCGCGGTACAGGCGGCGCAGCGCTTCGTCGATGTGCCAGAGGAAACGGCCCTCCGAGCTCGCGAACAGGAAGGCCTTCTCCCGCTCCATGGCGTCGGTCCCTTGATCGGCCATGTGGAACGAGTAGCTGCTCAAGTCGCCATCCGCCGACTGCGGCGTCGCACCAAACGCCTCCTCGTTCCGGCCGAGCTCCTTCAACACGCGTTTGCGCTCGTCCAGCAACCGCTTCTCGAAATGCTGAAGGTTCTTCTTGCTCATGCCCTTCGGCTTCTTGGTGGTGCTGGCGCTGTTGGTCGTCGGCATCGCTACACTATCCTGGTAATGGCCACGCGGGCCGTGATTCCGTCGAGATCGATGGTCTGCATGTCCGCCCCTGGCGCTGTCGTCCGCGCGTCGCCGATGGGCAGGAACACGAGCTCGGCTGCCAACACTTCATCCGCGATCCGCGCCCCCTGGGCATCGATCACGTTCTGAACTTCGCGATCACCCTCGACCGTCAAGTGGATGCGGTCGCTGACCGCGAACCCGAGCTCTTTTCGCATACGTTGTACCCGGCTGATGAGCTCTCGTGCGTAGCCTTCGAGCCGAAACGCCGGCGTGATCGTCGGATCGAGCGCCGCGAAAAAGCCCGCGTCCTCCTGCACCGCCAACTCGCCCGACGCGCGGTGGACGATCGTGACGTCGTCCGCCGTGAGCTCGTGCGAATTCCCATCAACGCTAACCACCAGCGGCTCCCCGCGCTCGAACCGGCGCAGATCGTCGCTCGTGAACGCTGCCACGGCCTGCGCGGCCAGTGGCGTCGCTTTCCCGAACTTCTTACCCAGCGAACGGAAATTCGGTTTCGATTCGAGCGTCACGAGGGAGTCACCGGACCTCGCGAACTCGACCTGCTTGACGTTGAGCTCCGCCTCGAGGAGCGGAATCAGCGGCTCGAGCGCGGCGAGCGGCACGTTGGGGGCGACGCACACCATCCGGCCCAGCGGCTGCCGCACCTTGATCCCGATATCCTCGCGCACGGCTCGGCCAAGCCGCGCCAGCGTACGAATCGCCTGCATCGCGGTGTCGAGCGTGGCGTCGACCGCCTCGCTCCGCGGCGCGATGAACGGCGCCAGGTGCACGGACTCACCCGTCAGCTCGCGGTGCATCCAGTCGCTCACGAACGGGCAGAACGGCGCGAGCAGCCGGCAGACCGACACGAGCGCCTCGTGGAGCGTGGCGAAGGCGGCGCGGTTATCGGCGCTTCCCACGTCGTAGAACCGCGAACGGTTGAGCCGCACGTACCAGTTCGCGAGATCGTCGTCGACGAAGTCGATGATGGCGCGTGCCGCGGTCGTCGCATCGTACGATCCGAGCGCCTCATCCACCGTACGCTCGAGCGATGCGAGCCGCGTGATGAGCCAGCGGTCGATCACCGGCCGCTCGGCGGGCGACGGATCGTCGTCCGATGGCGACCAGCCGAAGTTCGCGTACTGGGCGAAGATTCCGCTGTAGACGTTCTTTAGCGTTCTCAAAAACCGGCCCGCCTGTTCGGCGAGCAGGCGCTCGTCGAAGCTGCGCGGCACCCACACGTTGCTCGATGCCACGAGGAAGAGCCGGACCGCGTCGACCCCGTGCCGGCCGATCACCTCCCATGGATCGACCACGTTGCCCTTGCTCTTGGACATCTTCTGGCCGTCGGCATCGAGCACGAGATCGTTGACGACCACCGCCTTGTACGGCGCGGCCACGCCTCGGTCGCCGTTGTTCGGCAGCGCGTCGCCCAGCCCCGTCGCGATCGCCAGCAGCGAGTAGAACCAGCCGCGCGTCTGGTCCACGCCCTCGGCGATGAAGTCGGCCGGATACTGGCCCTCGATCATCTCGCGATTCTCGAACGGGTAATGCCACTGCGCGAACGACATCGAGCCCGAGTCGAACCACGTGTCGATCACCTCGGCCGCGCGACGCATCGTTCCGCTGCACCCGGGCTGGCTGCACGCCCACGTGTAGCGGTCGACGTGCGGCTTGTGTGGATCGAAATCGGAGGGGAGCGACTCGCCGACGTGCGCGGCCAGATCGGCATACCCGCCGATCGCCTCGACGTGGGCGTCATCCGCACTGCAGATCCAGACTGGGAGCGGCGTTCCCCAGTACCGATCGCGCGAGATGGCCCAATCGATGTTGTTCTCGAGCCATTCGCCGAATCGGCCTTCGCCCACCGATGCGGGGTGCCAGTCGACGCGCGCGTTGCGCGCGAGCATCGCGTCGCGCACGGCGGTGGTGCGGACGAACCACGACGTGCGCGCGTAGTAGAGGAGCGGCGTGCCGCAGCGCCAGCAGTGCGGATAGGGATGCGAGATCCGCTGCACCTTCCAGAGCACGCCGCGTTTTTTCAGCTCTTCGATCAGCAGCGGATCGGCGTCCTTGACGAACAAGCCGCCGGCGACGGGCAGACTCGCCGGAAACGCCCCGCGCGCGTCGACGGGCTGCAGGAACGCGAGATTGTGCCGCCGCCCCGCCGCATAGTCGTCCGCGCCGAAGGCAGGTGCCATGTGCACCACGCCGCTGCCATCCGTCGCGAGCACGAAGTCCTCGCCGACGACGATCTCGTGCGCCGCGCCATCCGGATACTCGATCCAGTCGAACGGCCGGCGGTAGCGCGATCCGACGAGATCGCGTCCCCGCAGCCGACCCACATGGGTCCATCGCGCGTCAAAATCCTCGCCGAGGACGGCGCGGACGCGCGATTCGGCGAGGATGAGTGTTCTCTGATCTTTGTCTTCCTCGCGCCGCCGGAGCTCGACGTACTCCAAGTCCGGATGCACGGCGAGCGCCGCGTTCGACACGAGCGTCCACGGCGTGGTCGTCCAGACGAGGATGCGGCGGCCGCTCGGCGCGCCCTGCGCGTCGACCAGATCGAGCGCGACATAGACGCTCGGATCTTCCACGTCCTGATAGCCGAGGGCGAGCTCGTGGCTCGAGAGCGCCGTGCCGCAGCGCGGGCAGTACGGCAGGATCTTGTGCCCGCGATACAGCAGATTCTTGTCGAACAACGTCTTGAGCGCCCACCACACGCTCTCGACGTAGTCGTTAGAGAACGTGACGTACGGGTTCTCGTAATCGAGCCAGTAGCCGATCCGCGCGCTCAGCCGCTCCCAATCCGAACGGTACTTGAATACGCTCTCGCGGCAGAGCCGATTGAACTCGGCGACGCCGAGCGCTTCGATCTGCTGCTTGCCGCTGATCCCGAGCTGCTTCTCCACCTCGATCTCGACGGGCAGTCCGTGCGTGTCCCAGCCCGCTTTGCGCGAGACGCGGTAGCCCTTCATCGCGCGGTGGCGGCAGAAGAGATCCTTGATCGTGCGCGCGAACACGTGATGAATGCCGGGCCGGCCGTTCGCCGTCGGCGGCCCTTCAAAGAACACGAATACCGGCGCATCCGCCCGCGCGTCGAGCGTGCGGCGGAACAGCTCCTCCTCGTCCCAGCGCGCGAGCAGCTCGAGCTCGAGCTCGTCGGCGGGGCGTTCGGGCGGAAGCGGTTGATAGCGCATCGTGCTCGCCGCGGTCATAGCCGCTTCAGGACGCCGCGGACCACGGACGTGAGCCTGGGCTCCGCCTCGTTCGCCACGCCGATGATCTTCTCGACCGTCGCCGGCTCGAGCGCATCCGGCAGGCACATGTCGGTGACGATCGACAGCCCGAGCACGCGCATCCCCGCGTGCACGGCGACGATCACCTCGGGGACCGTCGACATCCCGACCACGTCCGCACCGATCGCCCGCAGCATCCGATACTCGGCGCGCGTCTCGAGGTTCGGGCCGCTCACCGCCACGTACACTCCTTCACGAAGTGTGATGCCCTCGTCCATCGCCACGCGGCGCGCGAGCGCGCGCAGGCCGCCGTCGTACGTCGCCGAAAGATCCGGAAAGCGCGGCCCGAGCCGGTCGTCGTTCGGGCCGATCAAGGGACTGTCGCCGAGCAGGTTGATGTGATCGGCGATCAGCATCAGGTCGCCCGCCGACCAGAGCGGATTGAGGCCGCCGCACGCGTTCGACACGACGAGCGTCTCCGCGCCAAGCGCGCGCAGCACACGCACCGGAAAGGTCACCTGGCGGAGCGTATATCCCTCGTACCGATGGAAGCGCCCCTGCATCGCGACGACGGTCTTGCCGCCGAGGGTGCCGCAGAGCAGCCGTCCCGCGTGCGACTCCACCGTCGATAGCGGGAAACCGGGTACGTCGCCGTACTCGATCACGGTCGGCGACTCGATCTCCGAGGCGAGACGGCCAAGACCGGTGCCGAGGATGATCGCCACCTCCGGGCGCGTCGACCAATGCGTGCGGACGATCGACGCCGCCTCCTCGATCGATTCGTGCGCGTGAAGGTCCGGCGCGCTGGCGCGCGCCGTGGGGAAGGTCGTATTCATGTTGATCATTCTTTAACGAGCGATCCCATCCACTCGGGCGAGCCGCCGCCAGCGTCGCGTTGACTCGCGTCGGTCACGGACGTCTGCTCGGCGGCCGTGATCTCCGAGAGCTGGCGCTCGACCAGGGTGCGGATCTGCGCGAGATAGGCGCGCCGCGCGCGCTCGAGCGTGCCGAGTTGATCTTCCATGCGGCGAATTTCCGTGCGCGCCTGGTCGAGCAGACGCTCCGCATCGCTTCGCGCCTCGCGGATGATGAGCTGCCCCTCTTTCTCGGCCTGTTCGCGGATCTCCGCGCGGAGCTGCTGCGCCGAGATGAGCGCTTCGTTGATCGCCTTGTCCCGCTCGCGGAACGCGCGGAGCTGCTCGTGAAAGCCGCGCGCCTTGGCGTCGAGATCCTGGTTCACCCGCGTGAGCCGCTCGAGCTCCTCGGCGACCTGATCGCGAAACTGGTCGACGCGCTCCGGATCGTAGCCGCCGATCGCCTTCTTGCCGAACTCGTAGCGCCGAACGTCGAGCGGCGTGAGATGAAACGTCTCGTCGATCATGCGGGCCTCGCTCCGAAGAGAACCGTTCCGAGGCGGACAAACGTCGCCCCTTCCTCCACCGCGACCTCGTAGTCGTTGGACATCCCCATCGACAGCTCGGTCGCGGCAAAGCCGGCGGCGCACAGCGCATCGCGCAGGCCGCGCGCGCCGCTGAACACCTTGCGCAGCGTACGCTCGTCGGCATCCAACGGTGCCATCGACATCACGCCGCGCAGTTGGATACCCGGCATGCCGCGCAGGCGTTCGGCCTCGCGCTCGGCGTCCGCTGGCGCGAAGCCGCCCTTGCTCTCCTCGCCGACCACGTTGACCTGGAGCAGCGCGTTCACGGGGCGGCCGGACGCCTCACCGACTTCGTTGACCGCGTCGGCGAGACGGCTGCTATCCAACGAGTGTAGAAGCTCGAACCTGGGAAGGGACTTCACCTTGTTCCGCTGCAGATGCCCGATGAGATGCCACCGCACGGGCGCCGAAACCGCGTCCATTTTCGGAAGCGCCTCCTGCACCCGGTTCTCGCCAACATCGCCGAGCCCGGCGTGGTATGCGGCCTGGACTGCCTCGGGGCCGTGCGTCTTGGTCACCGCCACGATCGTCACCGCTTGTCCATGAGCGCCGCGTGCCTTGGCGGCCTCGATTTTCTGACGCACTTCGAGCAGCCGGTCCGGAAGGTCTGGAAACGGCATAAGACACCAAGTTACCGTAGGTTACAAAGCGAATCAAGGGAAGCGACTTGAGCCGCGCTGGGCGATCGCGCGAGCATCATCGCGGGACACGATAGCACCCCTTGGAAGTACTCGTGAATCGGATCGATCGCCGGGTGAACGACCGCTCCGCGCTGCCATGCGGCAATCGACCGGGCAGCGCTCCGAACCGCGGCCGTATCAACGAGGGCTTTCGACGAGTCCGCCGCCGGAAGCGCCACGCCCCCGGCTCCGTCATCGACCGCGACCAGCCCGACGATGGTGGGGCGGACGAGAAGCCGATGACGATGCTCGTAGGTGACGGTGAGCGCCGCGGCAACGGGCCGGCCGGCGGCGCGCGCCGCCGCTGCGACGTCGGCCGCGATTCCGACGACATCGGGGCCCGAGTGGTCGAAGACGAGCTTGGCCCGCCGCTCGATCTCATCGGTGTACCACGGCGCGGCGAGGAGCGGCATCGTCACGACCAGCACGTCGGGCCGGAATCTTTCGACAGTTTGCTCATACCACAATGGATATGTGTCGTTGTCTCCGGCCACGAAGAGAACCGCATCCTTCGGCAGTGGCCCGAGCAGCGTGCGCGCGACTTCGCGCGGCATGCTCGCCTCCGGCTCGGCGCGGCGGTTCATCGGTCCCCAGTTGAGCGCGATGGGGAGCGCCGCGATCACCAGTCCGAGTGCACGCGGGAGCGACAACCGCTGCGCGAGGCGCGTCGCGCCGAGGCCGGTCCAGATTCCCCACGCCCAGAAGCCGAGCACGAAGAAATAGTCGCGGTCGCGGGCTTCATGTCGCGCGTCCTCGGGAATGAAGTTCCACGCGAACGACCGGCCCGCACGCAAGTTCAAATAGAGCACGACACCGAGGGAGCCACACAGGAAGAGCAGCGCAACGGCGCGCCACCGCCGCCGATCGTGCACCCGCTGCCAGATCGCGCCGTAGACCGCGAGGGCCGCGAATACGACCGTCGCGACGACGCGCGCGATGGTCGGTATGACCGTGGGCCCGAGCGACAGCGCGAATTGCCAGTCCGCGTACTCGAACCAGTTCGCGATCTGAAGCCAGATCGGCGCCTCGCGCGGATAGACTCCTTGAACGTCGTACTGCCGCCGCCCGATCACGTACGCGAGTTGATGCCAGCTCGAGGGATCGGCCTGATTGATTCGCGGATCGTGGCGCGCGCGAACGAGCAGAAACAGGAGCGCGGACATCGCCGCCACGATCGCCAGCAGCGCCAGGGCGGCGTCGCGCACGCGGAGCCGGATCGCGCGATCCGTTGGCAGGAACGGCGTCGCGGCGAGCAGCACGAATCCGAGCCCAACGAGCGCGAGCGAGAGCCTCGCCACGCCCGCCGTGGCAATCGCCGTCGCGAGGAGCGCGACGCCCGCGCTCCAATCGATGCCGCCGTCGCCGCGATCGGCCGCCAGATAGATGACCACCGGCGCCGCAACGAGCGCACTGAGATGGAGCGGCACCGACATCGCCGTGAGATACGCCGCGAGCACGAGCCACCGGCGCTCGCCGCTCCGCCCCGCTCGATCCGCGACCGCGATGGTGATCAGCGCGAGCGCGAGCGACGCCGCGTAGACCTCCGTCTCGGTCGCGTTCTGCCAGACGGACGACATGCCGCCGGCCGTGATCGCCGCCGCGACCGCGAACCAGACGGACGCGTCGTCGCGCGATAGCCACCAGACCGTCACGCCAGCCGCCGTCGCGGTGCACGCCGAGGAGAACAGATTGCTCGCGAACGCGAATGGCAGGAGCACGCCGAGCGCGCGCGTCCACGCGCCGAGCGCGATCATGAACACCGGCGTGCCCGGCGGATGCGGAATCCCGAGCGCGTGCGCCGCGGCGAGGAATTCGCCGGAGTCCCAGAACGTGAGTCCCGGCGCGGCCGTCGCGGCGTACACGGCGAACGCGCCGATGCCGACGCCGAACGCCGCGCGGCGCGCGGTCACGAGTGGAGCTCGAGCCCCGCGTCTTCGGTCGCCTGGCGCAGGGACCGGCCAGAAACGAGCGCGCGCACCTGCACCGCGGTCACGTCGCGCCAGAGACGGCCGTTCGCGGCGACCGAGATCGCCGCCGTCTCTTCCGACACGACGATCACGAGCGCGTCCGTCTCCTCGCTCAATCCGAGCGCGGCGCGATGCCGCGTGCCGAGCGACCGGTCGATCAACGCCGATTGCGAGAGCGGGAGGATGCATCCGGCGCCGACGATCGTGTCGCCGCGAATGATCACGGCACCGTCGTGGAGCGGCGAGTACGGCGTGAAGATCGTCGCGATCAGATCCGCCGAGACTTTCGCCTGCATCTCGGAGCCGGACTGGACGTACTCGTCGAGCGCCACCTCGCGCTCGATGGCGATGATGGCGCCGATCCCCGACCGGCTCAACCGCTCGACCGCCTCGGCGATCGCGTCGGCGATCTCGCTCTCCGCGAGATGCACGAACAAGCGCGACATCGGCGAGCGGCCGATCTGGGCGAGCGTGGCGCGCAGCTCCGGCGCGAACACGACGAGCAGCGCGATCGCCCCGTAGCTGAACACCAGCGTGAGCAGGTAGACGATCATGCTGAGCTGAAGCACGTAGGCCAGCCCGTACGCCACGGCGAGCACCGTGATGCCGACGAAGACCTGCATCGCGCGCGTCCGGTGAAACAGCAGCAGCCCGCGGTACAGCGCGTAGCTCACGATGATCACCTCGAGCAGATCGCGCCAACCTGGGTGCAGCAGCCGGAGCTGTTCGAGAATGTTCATAGCGCGTGCGCCGGCTCGTGCATGATCGCCCACGCCACGTCGAGCGCCTCGCGCGACGGCCGCACGTCGTGCACGCGGAAGAGCATCGCCCCGCGCTCGAGCGCCGCCACGTTCGCGCCCACCGTCCCGGCCATGCGCTGATACGGAATGTCGACGCCGGTGATCTCGCCAATGAACCGCTTGCGCGAGATCCCGACGAGGACCGGCAATTCCAGTTCTCTAAAGCGCGCCAGGTGGTGCAGCATGGCCAGCGAGTGCTCCGCGCGTTTCGAGAAGCCGATCCCGGGATCGATCACGATCCGCGCGCGATCGATGCCGCGCGCCTCCGCCGCGGAGACGCGCGCCCGCAGCTCGGACAGCACTTCGCTCACCGGATCACCGCCGTACGCTGCGTGCACGAAGGTCGCCATGTCGGCAACGTCGCCGCGCGAGTGCATGAGGACAACCCCCGCCCTGCCCTCCGCGCAGATGCCCGCCATGCGCTCGTCCAACCTGAAGCCGGAGACGTCGTTCACGATCGAGGCGCCAGCCGCGAGCGCGGCGGCGGCCACGCGCGACTTCACCGTGTCGACCGAGAGCGGAACGTCCGGCAGATCACGATGCACGGCCTCGATCACCGGCAGCACGCGCCGGAGCTCCTCATCGGCCGATACCGGGATGGCGCCCTGCGGCCGCGTCGATTCGCCGCCGATGTCGATGATGTCCGCGCCTTCGCGCACGAGCTGCGCGGCGTGCCGCCTCGCGTCGTCCACGGTCCGAAGGCGGCCGCCGTCGCTGAAGCTGTCCGGCGTCACGTTCACGATCCCGAGAATGCGCGGCTTGTCGAGTGACAGCGATCCCGTCGCGTGGTGCCAATGCATGCGAGAATGGTTACCGGAAGCCGATCGAGACCTGAGTCTCACTCCTCGATGTGACGAATGTATCGAGCGAACAAAGGCCCGTCGCCATGAGCGACGGGCCTTTGCAGATCCGGAATCATCGATGCCGGCCCGCGGTTCACGCCGGGCTGGGCTCCGGTCCGCCAAGCAGCGGCGGATTCGTGCGACGCGGCTCGAGCACGGGCTGCGGCACCGGCGCCGGCGTGCTCGGCGGCAATCCGGTGCTGCGCGGCGGCAGCTTCTCGCCCCGCGCGAGCGTCTCGATGTCGCCGCGCGTCAACGTCTCGCGCTCGAGCAGCGCCGCGGCCACCTGGTGCAGCAGCTCGATGTTCGCCTGCAGCGTCGCCATCGCGCGTTCGTACGCGTTGTCGATCACCCGCTTCACCTCCGCGTCGACCAACTGCGCCGTCTTCTCCGACACCTCGCGCCGGTGCTGAATCTCGCGGCCGAGGAAGAGCTCCTGCTCGTTGTCGCCGACGAGAATTGGACCGATCGCGTCCGAGAGGCCCCACTGCGTCACATATCGGCGTGCGATCTGCGTCGCCTGCTGGATGTCGCTCGCCGCGCCCGTGGTCACGTGGTCGTGGCCGAAGATCAGCTCCTCCGCCACACGGCCGCCGTACGCCATCACGAGACGCGCCTCGAGCTGCTGGCGCGTCACCGACACGCGGTCGTCCTCGGGAAGCGTGAACGCCAAGCCGAGTGCGCGACCGCGCGGGACGATGGTGACCTTGTGCAGCGGATCGTTGCCCGCGACGCGCATCGCGCAGATGGCGTGTCCGCCCTCGTGGTACGCGGTGAGCCGGCGCTCCTCTTCCTTCATCACCATCGACTTGCGCTCGGCGCCGAGCATCACTTTGTCCTTCGCGTCCTCGAGATCCATCATGTGGATCTTGTCATGGTTGCGGCGCACCGCGAGCAGCGCGCCCTCGTTCACGAGGTTCGCGAGATCGGCGCCCGCCATGCCCGGCGTTCCGCGCGCGAGCGTCGTGATGTCCACGTCGTCCGCGATCGGCTTGTTGCGCAGGTGCACCTTGAGAATGCCTTCGCGCCCTTTGAGATCCGGCGCGTCGACCACGATCTGCCGGTCGAACCGGCCCGGCCGCAGCAGCGCCGGATCGAGCACGTCGGGGCGGTTCGTCGCGGCGATGAGAATCACGCCGTCGTTCGACTCGAACCCATCCATCTCGACGAGCAACTGGTTGAGCGTTTGCTCACGCTCGTCATGTCCCCCGCCAAGACCGGCGCCGCGATGGCGGCCGACCGCATCGATTTCGTCGATGAAGATGATGCACGGCGCGTGCGCCTTCCCCTGCTCGAAGAGATCGCGAACGCGCGATGCGCCGACGCCCACGAACATCTCCACGAAGTCGGAGCCCGACATCGAGAAGAACGGGCGCGCGGCTTCTCCGGCGACCGCTTTGGCGAGCAGCGTCTTGCCCGTGCCGGGCGGGCCGACGAGCAGCGCACCCTTCGGGAGACGTCCGCCAAGCTTGGTGAACTTCTGCGGGTCGCGCAGGAACTCGATGATTTCCTGAAGCTCCTGCTTGGCTTCATCGGCCCCGGCAACGTCGGCGAACGTGATCTTGGGCGTGTCGCCCGTGAGGAGCTTCGCCTTCGACTTGCCGAACGAGAACGCCTTGGCGCCGCCCGCCTGCATCTGCTTGAACAGGAACAGGTAGAAGCCGATCAGCAGCAGCCACGGCACGAAGTTGAGAATCCACGCCGTGACGGACACGCCGGCGTCCTTCGCGTCGATCTGAACGCCTTTCTGATTGAGCGCAGCGACTTCCGCCTCGGAGTTCTCGACCGGGAGCCGGACGTTGAAATTCTTGGTGTCACCCTCGCCCGGCACGGCGACGCGGTTCTTGAACGTCCCGTTCACCGTTTTTCCCGCGGTGATCGTGACCTTCGAGATGTTGTCCTGCGCCAACTCGTCCCGGTACTGCGTATAGGTGATCTGCTTCGACGCCTCGGACTTGCTGCCCGAGAGCTGAATCAGCACCACCGGAATGAGGAGGATGAGAATCCAGAATGAGAGCGTCTTGGAGAAGCGCCCCCAACTGAATTCCTTCTTGGGTTTCTGCTGAATTGGACCTGGCATTTACTGCAAGCTCGCTATGTACGGAATGTGCCGGAAATTTTCCGCGTGATCTAATCCATACCCCACAAGGAACTCGTTGGGTGCGTCAAAGCCGATGAACCGGGTCGGATATCTGAGCTCGGTGGCGATGTGCTTGTGCAGCAGCGCGCAAATCTCAACCGAACGCGGTTTCCGTGCCTGGAGTAAGTCCATCAGCCGGCTCAACGTACGGCCGGTGTCGACGATATCCTCGACGAGGAGAATGTGCTTTCCCTCGAGCTCGGTCTCGGGGTCGTAGAGTAGGCGGACGTTCCCACTGGATACCGTCCGATCGCCGTAGCTGGAGGCGACCAGAAAGTCGACGTGGATCGGGCGTCCGATTTCCCGCACCAGGTCGCTGAGAAATATAAAGCTGCCCTTGAGCAGTCCCAGCACCAACAGGTCGCCCTCGGGATAATACGCCGTGATCTCGGCGCCGAGCTCACGAACGCGCTGCGCGAGAATGTCTTCGGTATAGACGATCCGACGGACTTTTCGTCCGAGCAGACGGGGGTCAGCGGTTGACGTATTCACAGGCAAAAGGTAACCCGGCTGTGCCGGACAGTGCGGCCGCCGCGGAACTGCGGCGGATTCCGGGAATCCAGACGATCTGATCCCCAGCCAGGACTACGGGCCAGCCGGCCCGTTCGTGTCCGGTCACTCCCCCGTCGGTCAACAGTCGCTTCACCTTCGTCGGACGGTTGCCATCGGCGACGGTCATCGCGTCGCCGGCGGCCCACGGCCGAATCGTGAGCGGCAGGTCCTGCGGCAAAACCGCGCTCCAGTGGTCGTCGTCCGGCGCCACGGCGACCGACGCGAAATGCCACGCCCCCCACCGCGTCTCCCCGCCCGCGACGAGCGGCGCCGCCACCTGCTCATCGAGCGCCAAGCGGCGAATCTGGAAGGCGTCGCGCGAACGAACGACCTGCCAACCACCCGAGAGCTGCACGCGCGCACCGACCCGGCCGTCCCGAGCAAAATCCGCGACGCGCTCCGTGCCCCGACGGTCGAGGACCAAGCCCGCCTTCGCCGCGATTGCCGGCCAGAGAGCGCGCAGCTCCATGACCGACATGTGCGTCAGCGCGCCCGCGCAGACATCGACATCGTCCGTCTGCTCGCGACGGTGAATTTCCACGTTGCCGTCGACGTATGCCTCGACGTCGGCGCGCCACTTCGCCGCTTTTCGCGCGATCTTGAGCAAATCGTCATCGAGTCCCGGCCGCACGTGCCGGAGCGCCGGCAGGAGGTCGTGCCGCACCCGGTTGCGCAGGTACTGCGGCGTCGCGTTCGACGGGTCCTCGACCCAGACGAGCCCCTCGTTCCGCGCATACCGCGCGAGATCGCGGCGCGGGAATCGGAGCAGCGGCCGAATCACGTCGCCGTCCGCATAGAGTCCCGCGAGTCCGCGGGCGCCGGCCATGCGCAGCACGCGCATCAACACGGTCTCGATCTGGTCGTCGATGGTGTGGGCCGTCGCGACCGCCGCCCGGCGCTCGCCGGCAACTCGGCGGAGAAACCTCCATCGTGCCACGCGAAGGTCGGATTCACTTCGCAGCTCCTCGGTCGTGCGCTCGGCGACGCATTCGCCGCCGAGCGCGCCGGCTCGTCGTTCGACGAGAGCCGCCGCGGCCGTTGCCGCGGTGCCGGTGGCGTGATCGAACGTCGCGACCACGAGGCGCTCGCGCGGCACCGAGATCGCGGCCGCATCGAGCAGCACCATGGAGTCCAAGCCGCCCGACACGGCGAGCACGATGTGCTCGTGCTTGCCGAGAGCGGCGCGCACGGATTGGCGAACGGAGGTGGTCTCGCGCAGCGTCACACGGCGAAAGATAGCCGGGCGACGGCTCTGGAACCGGCGAATCGGGCTATGTAAGTTTCTCTCGTTCGATCAACCTTCAGGAGCGCTCGCTTTGCAAACGCACGGACCGCTCGGCACCCTCTGGGTCAGTCTCGGCCTTGGCTGCTTCTACATCGCGCTGGTTTGGCTGAACACGCTGCTCGGCTTCTTTCTCACGCCGCTGTTCATCATTCCGTCGACGTGGTTGCAGGATCGCCTCGCTCCGCCGCGTCCACACAGCCAGCGCTGACGGGCCGCGGCTCGCCCCATTGGCAATGCGGATGGTGCGGAGGCTCGTGAGGACGGGGATGTTCCCCGTCCTTTTTTTGTGCCGCGTGGTCGGGTTCGTCGCGCTCGTCGCCTGGGCGGCCGTACCTCGCGTCGCAAGCGCGCAAGTGCTGGTGCGCGCCTGGCTGCCGTGGAATACCATCGAGACGAAGCACTTCGTCTTCCACTATGTCGATGACTTCGGCGATTGGACCGCCGAGCTGGCGAGCCACGCCGACGCGATCGACTCGGCGGTCGCGCGGCTCGTGGGATACACGCCGCCGCGCCGCACGCACGTGCTCGTGCACGATCCATATGAAGATCCTAATGGTTCGGCATGGCCGTACCTGGATCAGCCGCTGATCGACGTGTGGGCGGCCCCGCCGTCGCCACGCGACGACATCGGCAATTTTCGCGTGTGGGGCGAGATGCTCATCTCGCACGAGTTCGCGCACATCGCACACCTCTCCCGCCCGTCGCGCAATCCATTCACGCGCCGTCTCTGGCAGGCGCTCCCGGTCGACCTGGGCCCGCTCACGCTTCGCACGCCGCGATGGGCGTTCGAGGGCTACGCCACCTTCGTTGAGGGCAGAGTGACGGGCTCCGGCCGACCGAACGGCGCGTGGCGCGCCGCGGTGCTCCGCACCTGGGCGCGCGAAGGCCAGCTCCCTCGGTACGAGCAGCTCGACGCAACGACGGGCGGCTACGAGGCGGGCTCGTTCGCCTATCTCGCCGGCTCCGCGTTTCTCGAGTGGCTCGCGAGGGAGCACGGCGACTCGAGCCTCATCGCCGTGTGGCGACGACTCTCGGCGCGCCAGACTCGCACGTTCGACGAAGCGTTCATCGGCGTGTACGGCGAAGCGCCCGCCACGCTGTATCAACGCTTCGCGGCCCAGGTGACGCGGCTCGCGTTCGAGGCGAGTCCGGCATCGCCACGCGTCGCCGACACGGGCCAAATCGTGCAGCGGCTCGCGCGAAACACCGGCGATCCCGCGATCTCTCCGGACGGTCGCCGGGTCGCGCTCGTCGTCCGTTCGGCCACGCTCCCGTCGCGCGTCGTGGTGTGGAGCACCGCGCCGGAGCCCGACACCGCGCGGGCGCGGCGCGATTCTCTTTTACTCATGAGAGATCCGGAAGACGTTCCGGCGCGCTCCATCTACCCGCCGCCTAAGAAAATTCTCGAATCGCTGCGGTCACCAGGCGGCGCACCATACGAGGGCCCGCGCTTCCTGCGCGATGGGCGGATCCTGCTCTGGCGCAATACCGCACGCGGCGACGGATCGCTTCGCCCTGACGTGTACGTCTGGGATACGACGTCGCATCGCGTGCGGCGGATCACGCACGGCGCGTCCGTTCGCGATCCAGATCCTCTCCCGGAGGGCCGGTCGGCGATCGCGACCCAATGCCTCCACGGCTGGTGCGACGTCGTTGCCGTCGATCTTGGAACGGGCGCCGTTCGGATCGTGCTGCGCGGCAGTCCCACCGTTTCGTATTACCGGCCGCGCGTCTCCGCCGATGGCGCGCGGTTCGTCGTCGCGGCGAATCGCGGCGACGGATGGGGCCTCGTCATCGCCGACAGCAGCGGTCGCGGCCTACGATGGATTCGCGACGACAGCGTGAACACGTACGACGGCGACTGGATCGATCCACACACCCTCGTCGCGGTCACCGAGCGGGGCGGCGTGCCGAATGTCGCCCGCGTCGAGCTCGCGGACGAACACTGGACGCACCTCACCAACGTCGTCGGCGCCGCGGTCGCGCCAGTCGCGAATCCCGCCGACAGCTCGATCTGGTTTCTCTCGCTGTACCCCAAGGGCTTTGACCTGCGACGGCGGCCCGCGAGCGCCGAGGTGGCGCCCACTCCGCGTCTCGCGACCGGGCTCGAGCCAGCCACCCCGCCGCCTCCGCAGAGCACTGCGCCCTTCCCGACCAACACGATCTCGTCGCCGCGCCCGTATGATATCTCTAATCGCCAGTTTCGCTGGCTCCCGGCCGCGCAATACAGCGCGGACGGCGCGAACGGCGGCATCACCCTCGTCAGCAGCGACCTGATCGCACGCAGCGAGCTGCTGCTGAAAGCCGGCTACGGTGAGCGCGCGACCTGGCGCGGTGCGACGGTGGATTTCACCTGGCGCGGTACGTGGCCCCACCTCCGGGCACAGCTCTACGGCGCCGCGCAGCGGCCAAGCGCAAACCGTGCGCACGTCGCACCGCCGAACGACATCGATGCCGGCCTTGCGGGGATCGCGCTCGGAATCGACGGCGCCGCGCTGTTCGACACCTGGCAGGCGAGCTATCGGCTGACGGCAACGGCCGGCGGCATCGACGAATTATTACCCCTCGGGCGCGGCACGGCGGACGGCCACGGCTTCGGGAGCCTCCGCGCGCTCGCCGTCGGCGAGGGCGCGACCGCCTGGACGCAGCGCGGCGACGGCGCGGCGTTGACCGAGTCGATGAGCGGCAGCGTGACCGGCGGCGACACGTTCAGCCACGCGTTCTCACGCGAGGTGGCGAGCGTCGGGATCGCGACGGGCGGTCCGCGGCTCATCCCCCTCGCCGCGTCCGCCGCCTACGGCCGCACCGATGCCGCCGACCAGTTCGAGCGTTTCGCGCTGGGCGGCGATCCGTCGCCGCTCGTCGACCGCGCGCTCCTCAGCCAGCGCATCGCGATGCCGGTGCTCCCGACGGGCATTAGCATTGGCTCATCAGTGTTCACATATCGAGTCGCCGTGCCGGCGTTCACGCTCACGCCGTACATCTGGGCCGGCAGCGCCGCGGGCCTCGGTCAGCGATTCGCGAGCTGGCACCGGGTCATCGGCTTGGATTGGACGACCGCCGTGCCGCACATCGCGGTGACCGGCACGCCCGCGGCACGCGTGCAGCTCGGCGCCGGCGAGTCGCTCGACGCCCCGCTCCGCAAACGCGTCGGCGCGTACCTGAGCGTCGTCCTCGATCCCTGATCCGGTGTCGCCCGCGGCTCAGGCCGCGGGCGGCGTCAGGTCGTCCGCGATCGGCGCGTCGGCGCGAGGGATGACGGTGCGTTCCTGCGCCACCCCATCCGCGTTCACGACCGAGCGAAATTGCGCCGCCTCCGTCGATCCGTGCAGCGCGGCCGTCGAGCTCACCCCACCGGTGATCGTCGTCAGCACCTGATCGAAGTAGCCGGTGCCGGCCTCGCGTTGATGCTTGGTCGCGGTATAGCCGTCGCCCTCGCGCGCGAACTCGCGCCGCTGCACGCGCACGTACGCGGGCATCCCTTCCGTGGCGTAGGCGTGCGCCAGCTCGAACGTATTCAGGTTGACGAGATGCCAGCCCGCGAGCGTGATGAACTGGAACATGTAGCCCATCGCGCCCAACTCGCGCTGGAATTTCGCGATCGTGTGCGCGTCGAGATTCCGCTCCCAGTTGAAGGACGGCGAACAGTTGTACGCGAGCACCTTGTTCGGGTAGAGCTCGCGAATGCCGTCCGCGAACTCGCGCGCCTCGTCGAGATCCGGCGTCGCGGTCTCGCACCACACCACGTCCGCCAGGCGCGCGTAGGCTCGACCGCGGGCGATCGCGGACGCCATCCCGCCCTTCACGCGGTAGTAGCCCTCGACCGTCCGATCGCCCGTCATGAATTCGCGATCACGCTCGTCCACGTCGCTCGTCATGAGCGGCGCGCCCAGCGCATCCGTCCGCGCGATGATCACGCTCGGCACGCCCAGCACGTCGGCGGCGAGGCGCGCCGCGGTGAGCGTGCGCTCGAACTGCGCCGTCGGGATGAGCACCTTGCCGCCCATGTGCCCGCACTTTTTTTCCGCCGCGAGTTGATCCTCGAAGTGCACGCCGGCGGCGCCGGCTTCGATCATCGCCTTCATCAGCTCGAACGCGTGCAGCGGTCCGCCAAATCCCGCTTCGGCGTCGGCGACGATCGGCACGAGCCAGTCGCGCTCCGCGCCGCCTTCCGCGGTCTCGATCTGGTCCGCGCGGAGCAGCGCGTTGTTCAGCCGGCGCACGAGCATCGGCACCGAGTTGCTCGGATAGAGACTCTGATCGGGGTACGTCTGTCCCGCGATGTTCGCGTCGGCCGCCACCTGCCAGCCGCTCAGGTAGATCGCCTCGAGTCCGCCGCGCACCATCTCCACCGCCTGCGCGCCCGTCATCGCGCCGAACGTTCGCACGAAACGCCCGGAGCTCAGCCGGTCCCACAGCCGCTTCGCGCCGCGGCGCGCGAGCGTGTGCTCGATGCGCACCGATCCCTGAAGGCGCATCACGTCGGCGGCGGTGTACGTGCGCTCCACGTCCGCCCATCGCGCGCTCGACGTCCACGCCTGGTCGAGCGCTTGCGCGCCGGTCGTGCCGTTGGTCGCGTCCATGCTCATCCCCTCCACCCGTGAGCCCCTGTCAGCCGGCCCGATCGTCGAGCAGCTTGTACCCGGGGACCGTTAGAAATTCCTGAAATTCTCCGAGCACGAGCACGTCGAGCAGCGCGGCGGCGTCATCCCATCGCGTCGGGTCGCCGTCACCGGCCGCCTTCAACGACGCGAGCACGCGATCGCGCACATCGTGATAGCCCTGGGCACTCATCGTGCCGTCGTCCGCGATCGGCGCCTCGTGCCGCACCCACTGCCAGAGCTGCGAGCGCGAGATCTCCGCCGTCGCCGCGTCTTCCATGAGATTGTGAATCGCGACGGCACCCTGCCCGCGCAGCCACGACTCGATGTACTGCAGCGCGACGTCGACGTTCGTCTCGATTCCGCCGAGGGTGATCGCCGCGTTCGGAACGGCGAGATCCGTGAGCTGCGATGCGTCGATGTGCACGTCCTCGCGAAGCCGGTCTTTCTGGTTGGGCCGCTCGCCCATCACGCGATCGAATACGTCGGCCGCGACGGGAACCAGATCCGGATGCGCGACCCACGTCCCGTCGAACCCGTCGCCGGACTCGCGCTCCTTGTCCTCGCGAACCTTGGCGAGGGCACGCGCGTTGACTTCGGGATCCCGCCGGCTCGGAATGAACGCCGCCATGCCGCCGATGGCGTGTGCGCCGCGCCGATGGCAGGTCCGCACGAGCAACTGCGTGTACGCGCGCATGAACGGCACCGTCATCGTGAGCTGCGCGCGATCGGGGAGCACGCATTCGGGCCGCTCCCGGAATACTTTGATGACGCTAAATAAATAGTCCCACCGGCCGGCGTTGAGTCCCGCCGCGTGCTCCCGTAGCTCGAACAGGATCTCGTCCATCTCGAACGCGGCCAGGATCGTCTCGATCAGCACCGTGGCCCGAATCGTTCCGCGTGGAACGCCGAGCGCCTCCTGCGCGAAGATAAATACGTCGTTCCAGAGCCTCGCCTCGAGGTGGCTCTCCATCTTGGGCAGGTAGAAGTACGGTCCGGTGCCCCGCTCGATCAGCTCGCGCGCATTGTGATGGAAGTACATCCCGAAGTCGAACAGGCTCGCCGAGATCGGCGCGCCGTCGACCACGACGTGCGACTCGACGAGATGCCATCCCCGCGGCCGGACGAGCAGCGTCGCGACACGCTCGTTGAGCTGGTAGCGCTTGTCCGGCGTCTCGAGCGCGAGAGTGCGCCGAACGGCGTCCATGAGATTGGCCTGCCCCTCGACCACGTTCTCCCATGTCGGCGAGAGGGCATCCTCGAAATCCGCCATGAAAATCTTTGCGCCCGAGTTGAGCGCATTGATCATCATCTTCCGGTCGACCGGCCCGGTGATCTCGACCCGCCGGTCGTCGAGATCCGCGGGCGTGGGCGCCACCCGCCAGTCCCCCGTACGGATGTTCAGGGTATCCGCTACAAAATCCAAACGCTCCCCGGACTGGATCCTCCGCCTGCGCTCGGCGCGATTTGCGAGTAGCTTTTCGCGCCGGGGATTGAACTCGCGGTGCAACCGGGTGACGAAATCCAGGGCTTCCGGAGTCAACACGCGCGTCGAAGCCGGCGTGCCTGGACCCAACACCGCGATGTCGTCCGTCGTGGGAATGCTCATCGGTGATCCACGATACATGGGAGTGCAGATCTGAGGCGCATTTGGCCAGTTGCATGCCATCGGATCGTGGCGCTCGCCTTTCCACGGCTCATCCCCCTCCCCGTTCCCTCGGAGGAACAATCATGAAGTGTCCCCGTGTCGTTGGGCTGCTCACCATCGTTGCGGCGCTCGGCATCCCGATCAGCCTCAGAGCGCAAGCGTTCGGGCTGAACGAGATCGGCTCGTGCGCCATCGCGCGCGGCTTCGCGACCACGGCCTCGCCGTGCCGCGATGCCTCGACCATTTACTGGAACGCCGCGGCCGCGACGTCGCTCCCGGGCTGGAACGTGTCGCTGGGCGCCGCGGTCATCGCGCTCAAGGGCAGCTTCCGGCAGGACACCACGCACGCGCTCTTCAACGCCGACGCGCCGACGAAGACGATTCCAAACTTTTTCATCAACTACCACTCGCCCTCGAGCAAGGCGGCGTACGGGATCGGCGTCTACGTGCCCTACGGCCTCACGTCGCAGTGGAGCCCTGACTTTCCCGGGCGATTCGAGGCGCAGAAGGCTTCGCTCGCCACCGTCTACGTGCAGCCGAACTTCGCCTGGCAGATCAACGACAAATGGTCGATCGGCGGTGGCCCGGTGTGGGGGCACTCCACCGTGGAGCTGATCCAGGCGCTGGATCTCTCGACGCAGGCCACGGCGCCCGGCGGCCCCACGTTCGCACAGATCGGCATCGCGGGCGGCACACAGTTCGGACTTGCGCGACTCAAAGGAAGCGCAAACGGCTTCGGCGCGCAGATCGCGATCTCTGGCCACCCCGCGCAGAACTTCATGGTGGGCGCGCGGTTCCTCACTCCCGTCACGTTCAAGTACGACAACGCCGACGCGACGTTCACCGAGACGCAAACGGGCCTCGTGCTCGGCGCAGGTCTGCCGACTGCCGGCGGCGTCATTCCCGCCGGCACGCCCATCGACGCGCTCGTCGCTCCCGAGTTCGCGACGGGCGGGCCCCTCGTCGCCCAGAAGGTTTCCACGAGCATCACGCATCCCGCCCAGCTTCAGGCGGGCGCATCGTACGCCGGCTTCGCGAACTGGCTGCTCGAGGCGGACTATTCGTGGGTCGGTTGGAAGCGATTCAACGTGCTGCCCGTGCAGTTCCAGGGTCCGGCCGCCAACGTGGCGAGCCGCAACCTGATCGAGGATTACAACAACTCGTCGGCGATCCGCCTGGGCGCCGAGTACACGATCCCGACCGACGGCTGGAAGCTCCGCGCCGGTCTGGCGGGCGCGGCGAGCGCGGCTCCGCCAGAGACGGTGACGCCACTCCTCCCCGAAGAGGATCGCGCGTACTTCACCGTCGGCGCGGGCATTCCGTTCATGCACCGCTACGCACTCGACGCGAGCTACGCGCGGGTGTGGACACCGGGCGCGCGCGGTCGAATCGCCGAGCGCACGAGCGAGACGCAGACGGCCGCGGACCTCAATACCGGCGTGTACACGTTGTCGGCCAACATCTTCGCGTTCACGCTCAGAGCATCCTTCTAACCAGGAGAACACCGCATGTCACGCATGCAGCAATGGATTCGCGGCGGACTCCTGTTCGGCGCGAGCGCGGCGATTCTCGCCGCCTGTAACTCGGATACCACCGTCATCGCCCCCACGCCGGTCAACGCGATCTTCAATAGCTACGTCGCGCTCGGAAACAGCATCACCGCCGGCTATCAATCCGGTGGGATCAACGACTCCACGCAGCGGCAGAGCTACGCCGTGTTGATCGCGCAGCAGATGGGGACGCGCTTCGCCTATCCGTCGCTCGTCGCCCCGGGGTGCCCACCGCCGATCGCGAACTTCCAGACGCAGGCGCGCGTCGGCGGCGCGAGCTCCACGAGCACGAGCTGCGCGTTCCGGCCAAACGTGCCCGTCGCGACCCTGAACAACGTCGCGGTGCCGGGCATCCTCGCCGCGGACCCGACCGCCGTCGGCGGCACCAAGGGCAACCAGGGCAACCCGCTCATCGACCTGATCCTGGGCGGCGAGACGATGGTGCAGAAGGCCCTCGACGCCCACCCGACCTTCGCGACCGTTTGGGTTGGAAACAACGATGTGCTGGCGGCGGCGATCAGCGGGCTTCCCGGCACGGCGACGCCGCAGGCGAGCTTCGTCCAGAGCTACGCGGCGATGATCAACCAGCTCGTCGCCGGCGCGCCTGGGATCAAGGGTGTGCTGATTGGTGTGGCGCAGGTGAGCGTGGTGCCGGTGCTGTTCACCGGCCGGGCGCTCAACAACATTGCGTTCCTGAACGCGCTGAGCGCCGCGGCGCACAAGTCCATCGGATTCGACCCGGCGACGTGTACGGCGACGACCAACACGCTCATCGGCTTCCCGATCATCTCGGCGATCGCGAGCGGCCAGCACCCGCCATTCATCGAGTGCGAGAAGACGCCCACGCCGCCGCTCGGCGACGTCTACATCCTCGACGCGGCGGAGCAGGTGCAGGTGGCCGGGATCGTGAACGGGTACAACGCCTACATCAAGGCGAAGGCGGACAGCATCGGCTTCGCGTACTACGACCCGAACACGACGTTCGGTAAGATCGAATCGAGCGACCCGATTCTGGCGTCGCGTGTGCCGAATCTGGCGAGTGCCACCGCGACATTTGGGCAGTACTTTACGCTCGACGGCATCCATCCGTCGGCAGCGGCACACAAGCTCCTTGCCAACGATTTGATCACGGTGATCAACGCGAAGTACGGCACATCGTTGGCGCCCGTGCCGTGACCGACGCGGTACGATGATCGAAAACGGGGCGGGCCGATTCCTCGGCCCGCCCCGTTTTCGTTCCGACCTGCGAGGCGGTTGTGGATAATCTTCGTAATAGCAATTGTGTGATGAAGCCTTCGAGCCCTCCGCATGGAGATCGAGGCCGGGTAGCGTCAGCATGCCTCGGTTCAGGCTATCAAAATATTTGTGAGATCCCTGTAATTGGTTGACTGTGATTCGATTATGAGCTGCCTCATCAGCTTCTACAGCACATCGATGTCAACATGAGCTCGTCAGGATCCGCTCACGGTGCGTTCGAGAAATCACCGCACGCCAGTGCCCACGACACGGCGTTCACGCGGCAGGTCGGCATCGCGCTGCCGATCATCTGCGGCGCGATGTACCCCTGCACCAACCCGGAGCTCGTCGCCGCCGCTTCGGATGCCGGCGCGATCGGCGTCGTGCAGCCCGTGTCGATGAGCTACGTGTACGGGCACGAGCTCCGGGCAGGGCTGCGGCTCATCAAGAGCCTCACCCCCCGCCCTTTTGGCATGAACGCGCTGATCGAGAAATCGTCTCGATCGCACATGGATCGCGTCCGGCGATGGATCGATATCGCGCTCGAGGAGGGCGTTCGGTTCTTCGTCACCTCACTCGGCAATCCGCGTTGGGTCGTCGACGCGGCGAGCCAGGTCGGGGGCATCGTATACCATGACGTCACCGATCGCCGGTGGGCCGTGAAGGCGATTGATGGAGGTGTCGATGGCCTGATCGCGGTGAACAACGTCGCTGGCGGACACGCCGGCAAGTTGAGCCCCGAGGGGCTGCTCGATGACGTGCGAGACCTCGGCCTGCCGGTGATCTGCGCCGGCGGCGTGGGCGACCCGGCGACGTTCCGGCGCATGATGGACCTTGGCTACGCCGGCGTGCAGATGGGCACGCGATTCATCGCCACGACGGAGTGCAAGGCGCACCAGGAATACAAGCAGGCGATCGTGGATGCGCGGCCGGAAGACATCGTGCTCACGGAGAGGCTCACCGGTCTGGGCGTCGCCGTGATCAACAACGAGTACATCAAGCACCTCGGCACCAGAGCAGGGCCGGTCGCCCGCTACATGCTTCGGCACCCCAGAATGAAATACTGGATGCGGTCCATCTACCAGCTCACGTCACTGCGCCGGCTCAAGAGGTCGGCGCTGAGCTCCCGGGGCGCAAACGAATACTGGCAGGCGGGAAAGAGCGTTGCCGGCATTCACGCCGTGCAATCCGTGCGTGAGGTGATCGACGAGTTCGCGGCGGCGCTGAGCTAGGCGAGCAGCAGGAAGGCGTCGTAGAGGGCGTGGGTCCACGCCGTGATTCCGAAGCCGCGCAGCAGGTACAGCCCGCTGAACGCGAGGCCGCTCAGCATCCGAAACATGAACGACTGGAGTTGGAGCTGGTCGCCGTACGGCCCGATGTAGTGGAACGCGGAAAACACGAACGCCCCGACAATCGCCGCCAGGATTCCAGCGCCGCGGCGCCCGAAGCCGAGTACGACGCGCGCTCCCGCCGCCAAGCCGCCGACGAGCAGCACGCGGAAGAAGAGCTCCTCGTACAGACCGGCGCCGAGCGAGAGCATCAGTCGCGTTGGCCAACTCGTCTGCGCGATGGGACCAAGGCTGAGCGCGTGGAGCGAGCCGAGAAGCTTGGCCGTCGTGAGGCCGATCACGAAGCCGAAGAGCGCCGCCAGCACCGCGGCCTCTACGATCATCCCGGCGAACACCCCTGCCCTGAGCCCGCCGCCGCTCCGCTTCATGTCGCGAACGACGAGGCCTATGCCGAGCAGCACGACCACGGCGATGAAGATGATCGAGCCGTACGGGCCGGCGATCAGGATGAATGTGCCGCGCAGAATGGCGTCGGCGCCGTTTCGCAGCTCCGGCTTGCCCGGCTGCGCCAGGAGCGCGGCGAGCGCCTCGTAGCCGATGAGCAGCGGAAGCGCGAACAGGATGCTGTATCGGTGCGAGCGGCTGACCTGGTAGTACGACCCCTTTCCGCTGCCGCCGGCAGAACGTGCTGTGGCCATGGCAGACAGTACGCTGGTCGAGGCTCGGAAGTTCTGCCGGCCGCGATTGCGGAACCGCCGCGCAATATTTAGGGTACGAAGACCCGTCGCGATCGGCGCGACGCGAAGCATTGTCGAACCCGCAACCGAGGAGGTGATCCATTGTCTATCGGAACTCGTAACGGCAGGATCGCCGGAAGCCGCTAAGTCGGTTTGCACAGCTTAGCATCCGGAAGCCTGTCAGTTCCGGACCAGAGTGAAAGGGGTTCATCGTCGAGAGGCGATGAACCCCTTCTTGGCTTTGCGGAAGCGATTCGAGCCGGCCGCACCCTCCCGCCCATCCTAACTTTCGGTTGACAGCGATCCACGGAGGACTGATGGAACCGAGACTGCGCTATGCCGTCGCCTCACCCGGCGCGGTGCACGCGATGGGAAAGCTTCAGGAATTCACGAGCAACTGCGGCCTCGAGCACTCCCTGCTCGAGCTGGCGAAGATGCGCGCCTCGCAGATCAACGGCTGCGCGTACTGCCTCGACATGCACAGCAAAGATGCACGCGCTGGCGGCGAGACCGAGCAGCGTCTCTACGTGCTCTCGGCTTGGCGTGAGGCGCCGTTCTACACGCCACGCGAACGCGCCGCACTCGCCTGGACGGAGGCGGTCACGCTCATTTCTCACGGCGGCGTTTCGGACGAGGTATACCACGAGGCGCTCCAGCACTTCACCGAGAAAGAGCTGGTCGATCTCACCATGGCGGTGATCACGATCAACGGCTGGAACCGCCTCGCGATCACGTTCCGGTCCGAAGTTGGGACCTACCAGCCGGCGAAGAAATAATTCGGCGGGAGCGCGGGTTGTTTAGCGGCCCGTGCTCCCGAATCCGCCCACGCGCTCGGTCGTAATGCTCACGCGTCCGCGCTCGACCGGCAGCACCTCGTAGCGCGCGAGCACCATCTGCGCGATCCGCTCGCCGTGCTCGATGCGAATCGCGTGCGGCATCGGGTTCCGCACGATCACCATCCACTCATCGGGAAAGTCCGAGTCGATCGTGCCGGGCGCGTTCGGAATCTGGAGTCCCTTCTTGAACGACGTTCCGCTGCGCGGGCGGATCTGCGCCTCGATCCCCTGCGGGAGCCGCGCCTTGAAGCCGAGCGGAACGAGCGCGGTCACTCCGCTCTCGAGCGAGAACACGTACATCCCGCCTTCGTCGTTCGCCGCGGTGTCCCACGTGCGCGTCCCGTCGCTGCACTTGATCGCCCGGCCGGTGAGATACGCGCACAGGTCGTAGCCGGCCGAGCCCTCGGTCGCCCGGCGGGGCGGCTGCGCGTCGGGGTGCAGAAGCTCGATGGTGAGTTGCATCGGGGAAATGTAGAGCGGCGGCCTTGCTTCGCGCAGCGTCCGCGCGATAGCGTCACGCATGCCATCACTCACGCGACTCCTCACCTGCGCACTCGCCCTGCCCCTCCTCGGCGCATCGGGCGCACCGAAGCCGGATCCAATGATGGGACCCGGCATCTCGCGCGAGCTCGCCGCCGCACGCGCCGCGTTCATCTCCGACGTCCGCTACGGCCTCCAGCTCTCGGTCATGTCGCGCGACACGGCGTCCGGCGACGTGACGATCCGATTCCACGCGCGCCATCCGGCCGACGTGATCGTCGATTTTCGCGGGCCGTCGCTCGCGCAGGTGGCTGTCAACGGCCGCAGCGCGCCGACCGTCTTCAACGGCGCGCACCTCGAGATTCCAAAATCCGAAGTCAAGGCTGGCGAGAACGTCGTGACCGCCTCGTTCAAGGCGCTCATCGCGCCGGCCGGTGCGAGCATCATTCGCTTCCATGATGACAAGGACGGCAACGACTACCTGTACACCCTCCTCGTGCCGTCCGATGCGAACGCGCTCTTTCCGTGCTTCGACCAGCCGGATCTCAAGGCGCGGCTCACGCTGACGCTCGCCGTGCCCTCTCAGTGGCGCGCGCTCGCGAACGGAATCACGGAGCGCGTGGACAGCACGAGCACGGCCGGCGTGGCGACGTACTCCTTCCGGGAGACGGACCCGCTGCCGACCTACCTGTTCGCGTTCGCCGCCGGCCCGTGGACCGAGTTCAAGGGCGGTCCGCGGAACACCGCGCTCTGGGTGCGTGCGTCGCGTGCCAAGGAAGTCGAAGTCGATTCGCTCCAGGACCAGGTGGGCTCCGCGCTCACCTCGCTCGCGCGGTACTTCGACGTGCCGTACCCGTTCCAGCAATTTCAGTACATGCTCTCGCCAGCTTTTCCGTTCGGCGGCATGGAGCATCCGGGCGTCACGATGTTTAATGAGGAATCCTTTATCTACCGCGAGCCGCCCACTCTGAGCCAGCGGCTCGGCCGCCGGGCGACGATCTATCACGAAGTCGCGCACCAGTGGTTCGGCGACCTCGTGACGATGCGCTGGTTCGACGACCTCTGGCTCAAGGAAGGGTTCGCGACCTACATGGCCGCGAAGATGCAGGACATCGAAGGGCTGCCGAACCCGTGGATGTCGTTCTACCTGCGCAACAAGCCGGCGGCGTACGACGTCGATCAGACGTCGGGGACGACACCGGTCTGGCAGCAGCTCGCGAATCTCGACCAGGCCAAGAGCAACTACGGCGCGATCGTCTACAACAAGGCGCCAGGCATTCTCAAACAGCTCAACTATCTCGTCGGCGACTCGGCGTTTCGCGCCGGGCTGCACGACTTCCTCGTCGCCCACCGATACGGCAACGCAACGTGGCGCGATCTGCTCGGCGCGATCGGCCGGGCATCGCACCGTTCGCTCGACGACTGGGGCAAGCAGTACATCCTGCGGCCGGGCATGCCGGTGCTCGAGCAGCACGTCGACGTGGCGAACGGAAAGATCACTCGGCTGATGCTCGTGCAGCATCCGGCGCAGCCGCTCTCCGGCCCGGGCGTGTGGCCCATGCGGACGGAGGTCGCGCTCTGGTCGCACGGCGCGGGCGCAACGTCGATTCCCGTCGAGATCACGGCGGAGACGACGTACGTCCGCGAGGCCGCGGGGCGGCCGGCGCCGGATTTCGTGTTTGCGAATGAGAATGACAACGCCTACGGCCTGGTGATGCTGGACGCGCGCAGTACCACGTGGCTGCTCGATCACGTGGGCGAGGTGCAGGACAATTTCCTCCGCGCCATGCTGTGGGGCGCGATGTGGGATCTCGTGCGCGAGGCGCGGCTCGATCCGAGTCGATTCATCGCCGCGGCAGTCCGCGAGCTGCCGCGCGAGACCGACGAACAGATCGCCGGCGGAATCGTGAGCCGCATGACGCGCGCCACATCGAGCTATCTCTCCGAGACGCAGCGCGCGAGCGTCATCGAGAGCGTGGAGAATGTTCTGCTGCAAGGCGCCTCGGATCCGCACCGGGCGTACGGCATCCGAAAGACGTCTCTTGATGCGTACATCGGCGTCTCGCGCACACCAACCGCGCTGGCGCGCGTCTCGTCGTGGCTCGACAGCACGAGCACCGCTGGGCTTCCGCTTCGCCAGCCGACTCGCTGGTCGATCGTGACGCATCTCGTCGAGCGCGGCGTGCCGAATGCGGCGGCGCTGCTCGCGAGCGAGTCGCGTCGCGATACCACGGTGAATGGCAAGCGGAGCGCCTTCGTCGCCGCCGCCGCGCAGCCCGCGCCGGACATTAAGGCGCGCTACTTCGCGCGATACTTCCGCGACACCACGCTGAACGAGGACTGGGTCACGGCGAGTCTGCGCGCGTTCAACGATCCGGAGCACGCATCACTGAGCCTGCCGTACCTGGTGCCGGCACTCGACAGCCTGCCATGGATTCAGAAGAATCGCCGCATCTTCTTCCTGGGCTCGTGGCTCGGCTCGTTCATCGGAGGCCAGCGCTCGCCGGAGGCGCTCCACGAGATCGACGCGTTCCTCGCGTCGCGCAAGAACCTGCCGCTCGATCTCCGCGAGAAGATTTTGCAAACCCGCGACGATCTGGAGCGGACCGTGCGCATTCGCGCCAAATTCGCGGGCGCGACGGCGATGTGACCGTGTGGGCTAGCGCGTGCCCGTCGCGCTGATCGTGGTATCGGCCTCGTGGCGCGCGTACCACATCGGCTTCACGACGCAGTTCTCGAAATCCTGGCCGCGGCAGGTCGACTTGGCGGCCTGCTGCACCTGCCGGCGCACCGCGTCCGGATAGCCGTGGCAGTCCTTCGTGATGCGGCCGCGCACGCAGCCGTTGTAGCCCAGCAGCGCCTTGCGCCAGGCCGCACTCTGGTCGTCGGCGAGCTCGGCGGCTTTGTTCGCGACCCAGCCGAGGATATAGATTCCATATTTCAAGTTCGTGGAATCCGTGTGCACGTTCGTCCCGAACATGTGGCTGAGCGCGTCGCGCCAGTGCTTGGGATACACCTGCATGAGCCCGACGGCCCCGACGCGCGACCGCGCGCTAGACTTGAGCTCGTCGTTCTCCGTGAGCATCACGCCGAGCACGAGCGCCGGCGGGACTTTGCGGGTGTACGCCTCGCGCACCGCCACGTCGGCGAGCTCACGCGCGCGCGACCGCGACACGTGGCCGGTGCGCAGGAGATCCATCATGAACAGCTCGCGATCGAGCAGGAATTGCGGCGTCTTGAGCGCGACCTCAGCCGAAGCGTGCAACCATGGGGCGCGAAGCTCCATGGAATCCACGTAGGTGTGCGCGAGCAACTGCCGCCCAACCGGGCCGCGGCTCACGTAGTAGGGCTTGGTCGTGGTCACCGCCGCCGCGATCGCCGCTACGGCGGCGAGCGCAATCGCGATCTGAGACCAGATGGATCGTGGGGATCGAATGAGAACCTCCTGGAGCTGCACGGGCCGGCGGGAGTTGCCGAAGGAGCGGCCCCGGCAGCGCGGATACACGTCATGAATCTACCGAGCTCGGCGACTGAGAGTTCCAACGCGCCGGGCGAGCTCTGCCAATTGCAGCAATGGCAACGGGTTAGGTGCTTTGACCATAGTGCCGGCGCGGCGCGGTCGCAAGCGCGTGCGACGAATTCGCGCGGCACGGGTACATCCATTGTGCGGCATCTTTCTTGTCAGTGAAGGTCGTACCATGGGTAGTACCCCACTAGTTCCCGAGTTGGATGTGAACGCACCAGCGCGTCCGCCGCGTCCGCGCGGTCCGCGCATCAAACATCATCGTCGTCTGCCGAGCGCGGCGCGCTACACCCTCGCGTTCGCCGCGCTCGTCGTGTTGACGATTCTCGTACAGATCGCCGTGCACATGGCGCGCACCGATCCCCGCGATGCACGGGCGATCACCGAACGAGAGCTCCGCGTGAACACGCTCGAGCCGGGCGAACGCGTGGTGCGCATGGTCTCCGTCTTCAAACGGCCGGCAATCGATTATTTCCGCGCCACGCGCGGACTGCTCGTGCTCACGAACAAGCGGTTGCTCTATTTGGGGCTCGAGCCGCGCGACTTGCTTGCCGCGCCCGATCTGCCGCCGACGTTCGAGGAGCGGGATTTTCCGCTCGACACGCTCGTGCACGTCTCGAGCGGACGGACGTTCTTCGGAATCGCGAAGGCGCTCGTCATCCAGACGCCAACGGAGACGCTGCGCCTCGGCGTGCCGTCCGGCGTCTGGCCGAAAGCGAATCTGATGATCGTCGCGATGGACGTGCGGCACGACAAAGCCCTGGCCCTGAGCGCGCAGCAGCGCGCGTTCCTCGCCAAGGCCGAAGCCGAGCGACGCGCCGCCGAGCTCGATCGCAAGAAGGCGAAGTACTACACGGTTCGCCGTGGCGACGCGCTTGGAAGCATCGCCACGATCTGGAATACGACGCCGGATCGGCTGCGCGCATGGAACAAGCTGCCCGACAATCGAATTCGCGTCGGTCAAACGTTGATGGTGAAGCCGGCAACCTGACGGCCAACCTGACGGCGCGGCGCCGAGAGCACAACGCCGCGACACTCGCCGAAGCCAATCCGCCGGTGTCCCGAGCGCTCGCAGTAGCCGCGCATGATCACCTCGTCACCATCTTGAAGAAACGCGCGCGTCTCGCCGCTCGGCAGCTCGATCGGCTCGGTGCCGCGCCACGCGCGCTCGAGCAGGCAGCCGCGCGATTCCTTCGTCGGACCGGACACGGTGCCGCTCGCGAGGAGGTCGCCCGGCCGAAGGTCGCAGCCGTTGCTCGTGTGGTGCGCCACGAGCTGCCCGATGGTCCAGTACATCCCGGTGAAGCTTCCGCGGCTCACGCGCATCGGCGCGATTCCGCGCTCGCGCATCTGCGCCGACGCGAGCCAGACCTCGAGCGTGAGATCGACGCCGCCCGAATTAGTATCGTTTTGAGAAAAAAGATGCGGCAGCGGCGCAGGATCGCCAACTGGACGCGGGTAGGCTCGCGCACGGAACGGCGCCAGCGCGTCGAACGTCACCACCCACGGCGAGACGGTCGTCGCGAAATTTTTCGCCAGGAACGGACCGAGCGGCTGATACTCCCACGTCTGGATGTCGCGCGCCGACCAGTCGTTCACGAGACAGAGCCCGAATACGTGCATTTCCGCATCGCCGATCGAGATCGGGGCGCCGAGCGCATTCCCTTCGGCGATGAACGCGCCCACCTCGAGCTCGTAATCGAGTCGCCGCGACGGCCCGTAGGTCGGTTCGCTCTGATCGGGGTCGCGCGTCTGTCCGGCGGGACGTCGCACAGCCGTGCCGGAGACGACGATCGACGATGCGCGACCATGATAGCCGATCGGCACCCACTTGTAGTTCGGCAGGAGCGGATTGTCGGGCCGAAACATGCTTCCGACGTTCGTCGCGTGATGGACGGACGCGTAGAAGTCCGTGTAATCTCCAATCGCGGCAGGCACGAACAGCTCCGCATCGGCGATCGGCACGAGTATGCGCGACGCGGCATCCGCCTGGCGCGCCGCGTCGGCACGTAGCAGGTCGCTCGCCGCGATGCGCAGTGCGCGCGCCGCGCCCCTGCCCAGGCGCATGAGGTGATTCAGCTCCGGCCGCGCACACGCAACCAGCGCATCGGTGGGCACGTCGCGCAGCATGCCGGCATCGGTCGCCGCGGCGAGATCGAGGATGCGATCGCCAATCGCCATGCCCGCGCGCGGAGACTCATTCGACTGTGCGCGTCTGAAAACTCCAAATGGTAAATTCTGAATCGGAAAATCCGTGGCCGGATCGTTTGCCGATTCCACCCAGGAGCGGAGCCGCGGATCGTGTGTGGCGTCGAGCGTCATGCGGTGGCGGATAGTGAGAGCGCGCGGAGATCGTCGACCGGCTCCCGAAAACTGCACGAGCCGAACGAGAGCGCAACGTTCGCGCGCATCGCGCGAAGCTCGTCCGCGCCAAAGCGGTGCTCGCGCCATGCGATCGCGTCCGGCGTGATCGTGAACGCGCCGGGATCGATCTCCTCGAGCAGCGCGATCGCATCCGATTCCGGCACGCCGCGGGCGACGGCTGCCGCCGCGAGGAACACGTTCATGAAGCCGAACATCGTGTCCAGCGGCGCGTCCGGTGCGTACGTCAGCCGGTAGCTCCCGCGAACCGGGTGATGCAAGCCCGCCGTCGCCTTGAACGCGACGTTCGCCGCGACGCACGCGCGCATGAACCGCGCGACCGCTGTCGCGGACGGAAACGCATCGGACGTCGTGCCGCCGGTGCGCACTTTGGCGTGAAGGCCGCCGCGCGCGATCGCGGCGATCAGCGGCGATGGATCATCGGCGATCGAGAGCTCGATGAAGAACGCGCGATCGCCGCGATGCAGTGACGCGATGCGCTCGATCGCGGCGGCGTCACTCGCCTTTCCCTCGAGCGAGTCCACGACCGCGCGGCCGCGATGCGCGGCGTCAAAGTCCTCGACCCGCTGAATGTCGTCCGCCGGGTTCGCGCCGACGAGCGCGCTCAGGTGCCACTCCCCGGTCGCGATATCGACGTTCGCGAGCGCCGCGGAGAGCTCGCCGAGGCGCGCCACCGGCACGACGAAACGTCCAAGCATCCACGCATCGTCGCTCGCGCGGTATTGCGAGTAATGACGGACGGCGGCCGTCATGTCGAGCGCCGCGGGCGGAAACAAGCCCGCGTAATCGACGATGCCGGCGAGCAACGCCCGGAGCGCGGTCACGACCGAATGCGTCTCCGCGTCTTCACGATCGTGCCTCGGCAGTTCGCCGCGCCGCAGTGGCACTCGTAGAACCGGAGATCCTCCTCCGTGTACTCGGCATCGTCCTCGTACATGTAGTCGTACGCGAGCTCGGTGCCGGCGGGGATCGTCCTGACCGCGTCGATCCAGATGTGGCCGCGCTCGATCACTGCCTCGCAGTTCGGATCGCACGAGTGATTGATGAATCGCGCCGCGTTCCCCGCGTACGCCGCGTCGACGCACGTACGGCTGTTGAGGATGAAGAGGAACGTATGATGACGCTTCATGGACTCGTCATCGTACCGGCGATCGGCTTCCGCGTTGGAGATCTTCTCACCGGTGTACTCGATGATCCGCGTGCCCTTGGGGATCTCGCGGCGCGCGAAGATGCCGAGACCGTCGATCGGCGACTTTCTCACCTCCGCCCAGTCGTTCACCGGCCCCGCCCGGCCTGACGTCGATTTCCGGGCGCGCTTGGGCGCCGCGGAAGTGCGGGTCTTCGTGGTCTTTGCCCGGCGCTTCAACTTCGACTTTGACTTCGCTGCGGCCATGTGTTCCCTGTCTCGAACCCGGTGACGGACGATCTGGCGGACCGCGAAAACTAGTCATGCCGAGCAGTGAAACGCGACACGGGAGCATCGCGACGCGATACTCCCGTGTGCGTGCGCCAACGTGCGCCCGCGCCCGAATCAGAAGTCGAACCGAAGCCCCGCGCTGAACGCGAAGTTGTTCGCCGTCTGACCGGATAGGTTCAGCCCGGTGGCGTCTTGGAAGTTGAATTTGCCGATGTAGTCCTTGGCGAGCACGCGAAGCGCAATGCCGCGCGACACCGTCAGGTCCGCACCCACCCCGACGTTCCCCGCGAGGTTCGTCGCCTGGGTGTTGAGGATGGACTCATTGATGTTGTAATGGATCGCGCCCACGCCGGCTTGCACGAATGGCGAGAACGGCATCGATCCGGCTTTCGACGCGCCGACGCCGTACTCGAGATCGGCGTCGTAGATGAGCATCGAGCTGTGCCCGACGGAGACGCCGCCGAGGAACGGTACGCCGACCTGGATGTCAGACGCGGTGTAGCCGATGTTGCCGACGAGCGACACGTTCGGCGCGAGCGACAGTCCGACCTGTGTGCCGTAGATCGCTCCCGGCGCGTTGGTGAGCGAGGTCCCGACGGGGCCTTTGATGTAATCACCAAAGACCATGTACCCGACGTACGGCGAGACGTGGAGGACGGTCCCGGTGTTGGGGGCCTGAGCGGCGAGCACGGGCGCGCCGCCGACGAGCGCGGCGAGCGACAGAACGCCGATGAGACCTCGATGAATTACGCGCATGAGAGGAGAGGCAGAGTGTTGAACGACGTACGACTCGTGCCGTCCAAAAGCATGGCCGGGACCAGCGGCCGCCGAGTCGAGCACAGACTCCCGAAAGCCAAGTGCATGCTCGATTTACGTCATGAGCATCGTCGAAACCGAGTCGCGCCGACGTCCGACATTTAGGACGAACCGCCGTCCCCGCGATGCGTCGTTTCGCCGTGCGTCTCTTCGCGATTCTCTTAGAGAAAGCCCATGGCGAGGAGTGCTTCGTAGCGGCGCAGCGGTGACGACGGGTACTCGGTACCGCCACCGTCGATTCGGAATGACCGGCCAGGAAACTTGACCTCGTTCGCCTTCGCGAGGACCGCCTCCCAGGCCGTCGGAATCGTGTAGCCGAAGGCGTTCGCGATCAGCACGTCGTCGTAGTAACCCGCGGTCAACAGCAGCTCGCCGTCGCGGTATGCGTCGTACAGGTAGAGATTGCCAGCAATCGACTCGGGAAACTGAATCACCTTTCCGGGTGCGCGGTGGTCCATGTACATCGAGCACGAGGCCCCGAAGCCCGGCGCGAAGTTCGGCGTGAACGATCCGTCGACGACGCTCGCGAAGGTGTCGGCGAGTGAATCGCGGTTGAGGTTCCAGAGCAGATTGGGATGCGCGTTGTAGCCGAACCGCTCACACTTCTCGAAAAACCAATTGCCGTCGCGCGCGACGATGAAGTTTGCGTCGGCAAAGCCGGTGTAGCGCATTTCCGCGTACGCCGGGAACAGTCGGCCAATGCTCTCGCACACGGAACGGCTCTCGATCGGGACGGCGAACGCGAAGTCGAACGCGCAGCCGACGAGGTCGCCGAGATCGCCAGCGAGCTTCTTCTTCGACTCGAGCGTCATGAAGGCGAATCGCGGCTCGCCGTCGACCATCCAGACTTCGACGTTCGTCTCGATGCCTTGCTTGAGCTCCTGCAGCACGAACGAGGTGTGCGTGCGCAGCGACCGAAGGTGCTGGCGCAACTCGACGTTTGCCTCCGCGGGGTTGTCCGATTGCGGGAGCCACGTCTCGTAGTTTTCGCCGCGATCGGGTTTGTAGACGTACGCGGTGTCGCGGTGCTCGTCGAGGAACGCCACCGCGGCGCACGAATCATCGAACGCGAAGGAGGGTGGCGGCGTCAGTCCGTACTGCGAGACGAAGGCGAGACACGCGTCGCGATCGTGCTCCATCGTGTCGGCGAACGCCCCGCCCCCGAGCACGCGGAATCCCTCCCGGCGCAGCAACTCGTTCTCGCGAACGCTGTGGTTCTCGTCCCAGATCCAGATCGCGTTTCGATGCCGATGCCGATCATCGATGAGCTCACCGAGCGGCGCCTTGCGAACGAGTCCCTGCCCCACGAGGTGGTACGACTCCAGCGCGCGCCGGTCGTCGATGCCGCTGAAGCCGAGGAGCACGTCGTGGCCTTCGTCCCGGAGACGGAGCGCGAATCCCAGACCGGCGTAGTGGCGCGTGGCAAGGATGAATTGCATTCGGGGAGAGTGGCGGTGTTCTCCCCAGTCAAGCAGGCTACGTGCCTTTCAGCCGACGTCCCGTCGCGACGCGCCAGCCGAACCGTTGGAGCGAGACCTTGCCTGCCGCGTTGACGACGACACCTTCGCGCTGCAAGCGAAGGCGCTGCGTGGTTCCGGACGACGATCGCGCGCCCTCGAGACTGAGTTGACCCTGGGCATTGATCACGCGATGCCACGGGAGCGCAGTTCCATCGCGCAGATTGCTCAACGCGTATCCGACGAGGCGCGCTTGCCCGGGAAAGCCCGCGAGACGGGCGACGGTGCCGTACGTGGTAACGCGGCCGTGCGGGATTCGCCGCACGACCGCGTAGATTTTTTCGTACGTCGAGCCGACCTTCGCTACCACACCTGCGCGGCCGCGGGGGGGGGCCGGGGGGGGGGGGTGTGGGGGGGGGGGGGGGAGGGGGGGGGGGGCCCGGGGGGGCGCGCCCCCCCC
>JAICWO010000042.1 GCA_025934775.1 Gemmatimonadaceae bacterium
GACCGCAGCAGCTCGCGGCGACTGCCGTACGGCGCCCCGATGTCCGGCGCGACGTCGGCGTCCTGTCCGCTGCTCCGTTGGGCATCGCCGGGCGGCAGGAGCGTCACGACTGTTGCCACCCGGATGGTGTTCATCACCACGAGGCCATGAAGCGAGTCGACCGCGACGCCGCCCCAGTTCACTCCGCCCAGGAATCCGGGATTCACCACCGAGCCGCGCACGCTCGGCGGCGTGAAGATGCCCTGGGAACGGAGCGAGCGAATGCGTTCGGCGCACGCACGCCGGTCGATCGGCGTGAGGCCCCACGCGTCCTCGGGCCTGAGACCCTGGGGCGTCACGGGAGGTGGGAACATCGGGAACGGCTGCGTCGGCGACGCACGTTCGCCCGGGACGTCGCTCGCCGGCACCGGCCGCTCCTCCACCGGAAACAACGGCGTTCCCGTTAGGCGGTCGAGAACGAAGACGATGCCGGTCTTCGAGGCCTCCACCACCGCGGGAACGGCGACGCCGTTGCGCATGACAGTGGTGAGGGCCGGCTGCGCCGCGACGTCGTAATCCCACAAGTCGTGGTGGACCAGCTGGAACGCCCAGATCTCCTCGCCCGTCGAGGCGCGCAGCGCCACGATGGAGTTCGCGTCGCGGTCGTCGCCTGGGCGCTGGCCGCCAAAGTGATCGGGACTCGCGCTCCCGGTCGGAATGAACACCAGATCGTGCGCGGGGTCGGCAGTGAAGAGTCCCCACGCGTTGGCGGCGCCCGACCGAAAATCATCGGTGCCGGCCGGATGGCTGCGATAGCGCGCGAGCGGCTCCCAGGCCCAACGCAAACTTCCATCGCGAACGTCAAAGGCTCGCACGACACCGCTCGGCGCATCGATCCGGATGTTGTCGAAGACCGATGACCCCACGATCACCACATCGCCCACGACCACCGGCGGCGACGTGACGTGATACTCGTGCGCGAACGCCTCGCCTCCGCGCACACCGGCCCGCAAGTCGACGGATCCCGCCGTGCCGAAATCGGCGCACGGGTGTCCTGTATCGCCGTCGAGCGCGATCAGTCGCGCGTCGAACGTGCCGAGGAAGATGCGCGTGCGGCAGGGCGTTCGTTGGGCCAGCGTCGAATCGATCCAGGCCGCGACGCCGCGCACGGTGACTTCGTCGCGGGACAGCGACGCGCGATCGAGATGCGCGTCGAATGCCCAACGCTCGGTGCCGCGCTCGGGATCGAGCGCCACCACGCGCGATGACGGTGTGGCGAGATACAGCAGTCCGTTGAGGAAGAGCGGGGTCGACTCGAATGCCGTCGATGGGCCGCTGCCCTCCTTCACGCCATCGGAGACATCGCCGGTGCGGTAGACCCACCCCACCTGAAGCGACTCGACGTTGGCGCGCGTGATGTCGGCGAGCCCGGAATAGTGATCGCCGCCCTGGCCGCCTTCGATGGCCCAGGTCACGGGCGCAGGGAGCGGATGGTTGCGCGGCTCGCGCGAGCGGAGCCGGGCGGGATCACCGCGGATGATGTGAGCGGGAACGGCAAGCCGCGGACTGGACTCATTCAGCCACTTCGTGAACGCCATGAGCGCACAGACGAGCGCCGTCGAAGCGATCAGGCGAAGCCGGTAGGGCATCCATCGGATCATGAGCCGTTGCATGGCATGTCTCCGCATCGCGTTAGGCAGGAGCAGCGTGGCGCGATGGAGCATGCAAGCCGGCGACGATCCGGGAGCTACGTCAGATCACCGGGACCGGCGGAAGCGGTGGCGTAGATGCGGCGCGGCTACGGCGTACGACGGCGAGCCGGATGACGTAGATGACGACCGAGATGCAGGCAGGTGTGAACGGCTGCGCAGAGAGTCGGGGCGCGGGTCCCGAGTCTCCCGCGCGTTGCAGCCTTCGGTCGAGCCGTGTCGTGCGGCGGACGCGCGGCGTCCGCCCCGCGCATCAGTCGCCGCGCATCGCGATGAGCGGGCTCACCCGGGACGCGCGGCGCGCCGGCAGATAGCTGGCGGCGATGGCGACGCCGGCCAGCAGCACCGCGACGCCCGCGAAGGACGCCGGGTCTGTCGGTCCGACGCCGAACA
>JAICWO010000037.1 GCA_025934775.1 Gemmatimonadaceae bacterium
ACAGCTGTCGCAGTTCGCCGCCCTCTACATCCTGGTCACCGCCGGCGCCTCCCTGCTGCTTCCCGCGGGCGGCGGTCTGCTCATCGCGGCACTCGGCATCTCGTGCTACATCGCCGACGTCATCATCTCGCGCACGGGCGCGATGGACGTCGGCATGATGCTGCAGTTAGCCGTGTTTGCCGGCGCCGCGCTCGGTGTCGCCTATTTGAGCGCGCGCCTCAAGGAGGCGGGCACCGACCGCGAAGAACTGGAAGCCCAACTCGCCCTGGCCCGACTCCAGGCCGAAGACATCCTCCGCAACATCCGCAGCGGTATCGTCACCATCGGCGCCCAACGCCGGTTGCTGTTTGCCAATCCGGCCGCCGGGGCGCTCCTCGGCTTCGATCACGCGTCTGCGCCCGGCCGCCCGGTGAGCGATGCCATCGCCAATGTGTGTCCCGCCCTCGCCGAGGCGCTCGATCACGCCCTCGCAGACGGCGAACGCGTCACGCGCGGCGAGGCCGTGATCACGCAGTCGACCCGATCGTTCCCGATCGGCTTTACCACGACGATCCTCGATGCGGATGGCGACGACGCGTCGCTCTCGGCCACCGCGATCTTTCAGGACATCACCGATAACAAGCGGCTCGAAGAGCTCCGGCTCCGCGCCGAACGACTCGAGGGCGTGGCCGAGCTGAGCGCATCGCTCGCGCACGAGATCAAGAATCCGCTCGCGTCCATTCGCAGCGCCGTCGAGCAGCTGGCACGGGCTCCGCGGGCCACCGATGATGAACGCACGTTAGGCACGCTCATTGTTCGCGAATCCGATCGGCTCGCCCGGCTGCTCACCGAATTCCTGGACTTCGCGCGCGTCCGGAAGACGCGCGGCGATATGGTCGACATCGGCGAAATCGCGCGCACCGCGACGGGACTCGCTGCCTCGCACCCCGATTGCACGCGCGGGATCGCCGTCGTGTATCAACCGCCGCGTGAACCGGTCTTTGTCGAAGGCGACGAAGATCTGCTGCATCGCGCGATTTTCAACATCACGCTCAATGCCATTCAGGCGTCGCCCGACAACGGTCGCGTCGCCGTCGAGATCCGTTCGCTCTCTCGCGACAACGTGCCACCCGGCGTGACGTTCCGCGGCGGCGCGGTTGCCTTGCGCGTGACCGACGTCGGCCCCGGCATCCCCGCCGCCATCAAGGACCGCGTGTTCGATCCATTCTTTACGACAAAGCCAGGCGGCACCGGCCTCGGCCTGCCCATCGTACACCGCGCCATCGAAGCACATCGCGGGTGCGTGCTCCTCGATACCGGTCGGCGCGGCACGCGCTTCACGGTGTTGCTCCCCTTGCCACAACCCGCCGGCGCCGAGGCCGCATGACATCCACCCAGGCCGTCAAGCCAAGCGTGCTCGTCGTCGACGACGAGACCGGAATCCTCGAGACCCTTCGCATCCTCCTCAAGAACGAAGGCTTCACGCCGCACGTTGCGTTAGGCGGCAAGCAGGGCCTCGACCAGATCGCCGCTCTTGCACCGGATATCGTCATCACCGACGTGCGCATGCCGAGCGTCACCGGCCTCGAAATCCTCTCGGCGGCTCGCGCCAAGGATCCCGATCTGCCCGTCATTCTCATGACGGCCCAGGCCGATCTTCGTTCGGCAATCCAGGCGGTCAACGAAGGCGCCTACTACTATATCCAGAAGCCGTTCGTCAACGGCGACATCGTCGCGATCCTTCGGCGCGCGGCCGAGCACCGCCAGCTGCGTGTCGAGAACCGGTCGCTCCGCCAGGAAATCAGCCGCCGCGATCGCAACGGTGCGAACCAGCCCGTTGGGCGAAGCAAAGCCTGGCTGTCCGTGCTCCGCTTGGCCGAAACCGTCGCGCCGACGGAGTCCACCGTGCTCATTCAGGGCGAGTCGGGCACGGGCAAAGAAGTGATCGCGCGCTACATCCATCAGTTGTCCGCGCGTGCGTCGGGCGCGTTTCTGTCCATCAATTGCGGCGCGCTGCCGGAGAGCCTCCTCGAGAGCGAGTTGTTCGGCCACGTGAAGGGCTCGTTCACCGGAGCAATGAAGGACAAATCGGGCCTCTTCACCGCCGCCGGTGGCGGCACGTTCTTCCTCGACGAAATCGGCGAGACCACGCCGTCCACGCAGGTCAAGCTGTTGCGCGTGCTCCAGCAGCGCGAAGTCATTCCGGTCGGCGGGACCGAAGCGGTGCCGATCGATACGCGCCTGCTCGCCGCCACCAACCGCGATCTCGAGGAAGAGATGAAGCGCGGTTCGTTCCGCAGTGATTTGTTCTACCGCCTCAACGTGTTCGCGCTGCACTTGCCGCCGCTGCGCTCGCGCCGCGACGACATCCCGCTGCTCATCGATGCCTTTCTCCATCGCGCTGCACAACAGCGGGCGGCGGACCCCAAGCGCCTAACGGACGCCGCGCTCGATGCGATGCAAGCCTACGCCTGGCCCGGCAACGTGCGCGAGCTCGAGAACGCGCTCGAGCGCGCCGTCATTCTGAGCGACGGTGACACGATCGACGCCACCGCCCTGCCCGAGCGCATCACCGAGCGCCGATCCGAGCCGCTGGTCACGACACACGAGATCGCGGCCAACCCGACGCTCGACGTCATCGAGCGCGCCTACATCATGTGGGTGCTCCAGAGCGAAGGGGGCAACAAGAGCCGCGCCGCCGAGGTGTTAGGCATCGATCCGTCGACGCTCTACCGCAAGCTCTCGCGGTACGGAGTCGCCGAGTGACCCCTCGGCCCGAAGGCACGTCCGGCCGCCGCGCGGCGCGGTTCAGCGCCTTCACCTCGCTCAAGGCGGAGATGATTCTCAGCCTCGCCGTGCTCAGCACGGCGGCGCTGTCGCTCGCGGCGCTCAACGTGATCGCGCTCCGCGATCTCGTCGTGAGCCGGCACGGCGCGCTCTATCTCGCGCTGTTGATCATCGCCGACGTCGTGGTGTTCGTTGCCTTCGGCGCCTACAAGGTTCAGGGACTCGTCCTCGATCCCATCGACCGGGTGGTCGAGGCCACCGAGGCCATCGCCAATGGCGACCTCACGCGCCGCGTCCCGCACGGGTCGACTATCGAGCTCGCCCGACTCGCGCGCAGCATCAACCGGATGACCAGCCGCCTACTCGAGGAGCAGGCCCAACGCGGACACCTCGAGAAGGTCGCCTCGGTCGGCCGGTTGGCGGCAGGCGTAGCGCACGAGATCGGCAATCCGTTAGGCGCAATCGACGGCTATGCCCACCTGCTGCGCCGCAGCATGAATGGCAACGCCGACGCCGCCGACGCCATCGCGGGGATCGAACGCGAGAGCGCGCGCATCGACCGCATCATGCGCGGCATGCTCGACTACGCGCGTCCCCGCCACCGCAGCCTCGAACCGGTGAATCTCAACGCGATCGTGTGCCGTGTCGCCGAGATGCTCGCCGATCAAGGCGCCCTCCGCCAGAGCCGCCTCACCCTCGCGCTCAACGACCAGCTGCCGCCCCTCACCGGCGATGCGCACGAACTCGAGCAGGTGATGGTCAATCTCTTGCTCAACGCCGTCGACGCGATGAGCGGCAGCGGCACGGTGAACGTCATCTCGGAGTGCATTCCTTTCGTCGACATCACGGAGGCCGGAGATCGGCGGCGCGAGGACGCCGCGGCGATCGCGATCGACCGCCAGCCTAACGCTCGCGTCCGCGCCTGGCTGCGCTCCGTTGGCGAACTGCGTGAAGTGATCACGTTGGTCGTCGCGGACAGCGGTCCCGGAATC
>JAICWO010000038.1 GCA_025934775.1 Gemmatimonadaceae bacterium
CGCGCCTTCTTCGGCCGCTTCGCGAATCGCCGCCCGCCCGGTGAGCGCACGGAGACCGACCTCACGCCCGTCGCGGTGCCGGCGGTGCCGAAGCCGGCGGCGGCAGAGCAGGCGGCGGCAGAGCAGGCGGCGGCAGAGCAGGCGGCGGCAGAGGAACCCCCTCCGTTAGGCGAGCAGGGCGAGGCGCAGGCGCCCGCGGCGGCGGAGCCGGCGGTCGAGGCGCCGTCCGAAGCCGAGCCGGCGGGCCCCGTCGCGGAGGAGCCGAGCATCGCCGATTTCGCACCGTCTGTGGCGGAAGCCGAGCCGGAATCCGCGGTACTGGCAGAACAGGATCGCGTTGCCGCTCCGCGCGAGATGGAGCCGGACCGCGAGCCCGAGCCCGCGACCGATCGCGTCCCGTCGTTCGCCGAATTGTTCGCGGGACGCGCGACGTCGCCAGCAGATGAGCAGGCGGCCACGACGCTGGCCGGCGCCTTCGGCCCGGACGCGGGTTTGCCTAACGGATCGGGGCACCCCACCCGCGCGGCCGACGACGCGCTCTCGCTGGACGACGTCTTCGGCGGCGGCGCGCACGAGCACGAGAGTGCACCCGTCACGTTCGATGAGTTCTTCGCCTCGCGCGATGCGGACGCCGAGCCCCATGCCACGCCGGAGGCCGGGCACGAGTCGCGCTCGACGCCGTCAGCCCCCGCGCGGCGCGCCGACGATGCAGACCTCGAGCTCTTCCATCAGTGGCTCGAGGGCCTGAAGAAGTAGTGCGCATCGCTGTTCTGAACGGACCAAATCTCAATCTCCTCGGCGTCCGGGAGCCGGAGCTGTACGGACGCGACTCGCTGGCCGATATCGAACAGCACCTGCGCGGCGTCGCCCGCGAGTTGCACGTGGAATTGGAGTTCGCCCAACGGAACGGAGAAGGGGAGCTGGTGGACGTGATTCAGTCCCTGCGCGGCCGCGCCGATGGCGTTCTGATCAACGCCGGCGCATATAGCCACAGCAGCCTCGCCATTCGCGACGCGTTCGCCGCGGTGCAGGTGCCGTTCGTCGAAGTGCACCTGAGCAACATCTTCGCGCGCGAGCCGGAACGACGGCACTCGATGCTCGCCGCCAGCGCGCTCGGCATGGTGTGCGGATTCGGCGCGCGCGGCTATGAGCTCGCGCTCCGCGGCATCGTCGCCTCGCTGACGCGTGAGTGACCGCCGGTCCGAGCGCGTGACGGCGCTCGGCGCCGCGCTGCGTGCCGCGCATCTCGATGCCTTACTGATCACGAGCCTGCCTAACATCCGGTACCTGACCGGATTCTCGGGGTCGAGCGCGATCGTCGTCGCATCCGACCGGGACCTGCTGTTCGTCACCGACTTCCGGTACGCCACGCAAGTGCACGAAGAAGTCGGCGACATGGCGCGCGTCGCGATCGAGCCCCAGAGCTTGTGGAATGGCGTCTGGCGCCAGATGACCGACATGACCGGCGTCGCGGTCGTCGGCTTCGAGTCGGCGCACCTCGTGCACCGCGACTTCGAAAGGCTGCTCAACGCGGGCGCGCGCTGGCAGTGGCGCGCGACCACCGATGTCGTCGAGACGCTGCGCGAGCAGAAAGATTCGGGCGAGATCGCGAGCATCACCGATGCTGCGCGTGTGGCGGAGCGCGCGCTCGAGCGCATGCTGACGGAAGTGCGCGCGGGTTTGACGGAGCTCGAGATCGCGGGCGCACTCGAGCGGGCGCTGCGCGATGAAGGCAGCAGCGGATTTCCGTTCGAGACGATCGTAGCATCGGGCGAACGTTCCGCGCTGCCCCACGCCAGGGCCGCCGATCGCCCGGTTCGAGCCGGCGACTTCCTTCTCATCGATTTCGGTGCCATAGTGGACGGCTATTGCTCCGACATCACGCGGACGGTGGTCGTTGGCCGCGCGACGCAGGAGCAGCACGACGTGCACGAGATCGTGCGCACCGCGAACGAACGCGCGTCGAGTCTCGTGCACGCGGGCATGAGCGGCAAGGATGCCGATGCGTTGGCTCGGCGCTACATTGAGGAGCGCGGTTTGGGCGAGGCGTTCGGGCACAGCCTCGGACATGGAATTGGCATCGAGGTGCATGAAGCACCACGACTCGCGCGCACGACGGAGGCGGTGCTCCCGGAGCGCGCCGTCGTGACGATCGAGCCCGGAGTGTATCGCGCTGGATGGGGTGGAGTACGCATCGAAGATGACGTCGTGCTGGGCCGGGACAGCGCAACCGTGTTGACGAATTTTTCGCGCGAGCTCCTCGAGGTCGGCTGACGTCCGGAGGGAGTCATCTCTGACACACCTATGATTGACCTGCGCTACGTGAAGAAGCTCGTCGAGCTCCTCGACGGGTCTACCGTGGATTCGATCGAGATCTCGTCCGACAAGGGCATGAAGATCCGCATCTCGAAAACACCGCAGCAGCGGGGAATGGGACTCGCGACAGCCGCGGCGCCGGTTCAGGTGGCAGTCCCCATGTCGGCGTCGACGTTGATCCCGGCGGCAATGCAGGCTACGCGCATGACGCCGGCGGACGGCGTTCCGGCGACGATTCCGGAATCTGCGCCGGCCGCGCCCGCTGAGCCAGCGAAGCCGAAGCTGCTCGAGGTCAAGTCGCCGATGGTCGGGACGTTCTATCGCTCACCGGAGCCGGGTTCGCCTGCGTACGTCAGCGAAGGATCGCGCATCGCGAAGGGCGAGATCCTGTGCATCATCGAGGCGATGAAGATCATGAACGAAATCGAGTCCGAATACGCCGGCGTCGTGCGCGAGGTGCTCGTGAGCGACGCGCATCCGGTGGAGTACGGACAGGTCCTCTTCCGGATCGACCCCAATGGCTAACCCAGCCGTCTCGACCGCATCCGAATCGCCGGCCGCACCGACTCACCAAGCGCCGGCGTTCAACTTCAAGGCGGTGCTGCAGCGCATGATTCAGCAGAACGCGTCCGACTTGCACCTCAAAGTTGGGCGTCCGCCCGTGCTGCGCGTGAACGGTGATCTGAGCTCGCTCGATGTTCCTCCGCTGCGCCCCGAGGACCTCAAGGCGCTCGCCGAGCAGATCATGACGCCCAAGCAAGTGAAGGATTTCGCGGAGCACAAAGAGTCGGACTTCGCGATCGGCGTGCCGGGGATCGGACGCTTTCGCGTGAACGTATACCAGCAGCGGGGAACCATCGCGTACGCACTGCGGTCGGTGCCGTACCAGGTGCGCACGATCGAAGAACTGAATCTGCCGCAGATCATTTCCGACATCTCCCTGCGCCCGCGCGGGCTGGTGCTGGTCACCGGCATCACGGGATCGGGCAAGTCGACGGCCCTGGCGGCGATGATTCAGCACATCAACGAGAAGCGCCACGCGAACGTGATCACGATCGAGGATCCGATCGAGTTCCTGCACCGTGACATCAACTCGAGCATCAATCAGCGCGAAGTCGGCGCGGATACCGGAAGCTTTGCCGCGGCGCTGCGCCGCGTGTTGCGTCAGGATCCCGACGTCATCCTGATCGGCGAGATCCGCGACATCGAGACGCTGGAAGTGGCGCTCAAAGCCGCCGACACGGGACACCTCGTTTTCTCGACGCTGCACACCACGGATGCCACGCAGACCATCAGCCGCGTGCTCTCGTTCTATGCGCCGC
>JAICWO010000035.1 GCA_025934775.1 Gemmatimonadaceae bacterium
CAGTTCCTGTTGGCGGACGACTACGAAGGGATCGTCGGCGTCGCGCGGCAGCAGGTGGATTCGGGCGCGCACGTGCTCGACGTGTGCGTGGCGCTCACCGAGCGCGCGGACGAAGCGCAGCAGATGGCGCGGGTCGTGAAGTTGTTGTCGATGAGCGTGGAAACGCCGCTCATGATCGACTCCACGGAGGCCGACGTGATCGGGCGCGCGTTGGAGCACGTGCCGGGGCGCGCCATCGTGAACTCGATCAACATGGAGAACGGGCGCGCGCGCATCGACGCCGTGCTCCCGCTCGTGAAGCAGCACGGCGCGGCGGTGGTCGCGCTGACCATCGACGAGGCGGGGATGGCCAAGACGCGCCAGCGCAAACTCGAGATCGCGCGGCGCATCCACGACATCGCCGTGGGCGAGTTCGGGCTCAAGAGCGAGGACCTGATCTTCGACGATCTGACGTTCACGCTGGCGACGGGTGAAGCGGAATGGATCGACAGCGCGGCGGAGACCATCGAAGGCATCCGGCTCATCAAGCGCGAGCTGCCGGGCGTGCTCACGTCGTTAGGCGTGAGCAACGTGAGCTTCGGCCTTGCGCCGGCGGCGCGGGCGATTCTCAATTCGGTGTTCCTGCACCACTGCGTGCAGGCCGGCCTCGACATGGCGATCGTGAATCCGGCGCACATCCGGCCCTATGCCGAGCTCTCGCCGAACGAGCGGGAGCTGGCCGACGACCTGGTGTTCAACCGCCGGCCCGATGCGCTGCAGCGGTTCATCGAATTCGCATCGAGCGCGGAGCACACCGCGGGCGGCACCGGGGGTGATGCGGCGGCCGACTCGGATCTGGCCGCGCTCGAGCCGGACGCGCGTATCCACTGGCAGATCCTGCACCGGAAGAAAGACGGCATCGAGGACGCGCTCGATGCGGCGGGCGTGCGCGAGCAGCCGGTGCGCGTGCTCAACGAGGTGCTGCTCCCGGCCATGAAGGAAGTGGGCGACAAGTTCGGAGCCGGCGAGCTCATCCTCCCGTTCGTGCTGCAGAGCGCCGAGGTGATGAAGCGCGCCGTTAGGCACCTGGAACAGTTCCTCGAGCGCGCCGACGGGTACACGAAGGGGAAGGTCGTGCTGGCGACCGTGTACGGCGACGTGCACGACATCGGGAAGTCGCTCGTCAACACCATCCTCTCCAACAACGGCTACACCGTGTTCGACCTCGGCAAGCAGGTGCCGGTGAACACGATCATCGACAAAGCCATCGAAGTGGGCGCGGACGCGATCGGACTGTCGGCGCTGCTCGTGTCGACATCCAAGCAGATGCCGATCTGCGTGCAGGAGCTCGATCGGCGCGGGCTCAAGGTTCCCGTGCTGATCGGCGGGGCAGCGATCAACCGGCGGTTCGGCCGGCGGGCGCTGTTCGTGGACGGCGAACGCGCGTACGCGCCCGGCGTGTTCTACTGCAAGGATGCGTTCGAGGGGCTCGATTCCGTGGAAGCGTTGATGGACCCCGAGCGGCGCGATGCGTTCGTGACCGGCAACCTGGATGACGCGCGCCGCGATGTGTTCTTGCGGTCGAAAGTCGGAAAGGACGTGGCCGTGGGCACCGACACGACGACCCGCTCCGACATCCCCGCCGACAACGCGATTCCCGAGCCGCCGCTGTTCGGGACGCGGGTGCTCCACGACATTCCGCTCGACGAAGTGCTCGCCTTACTCGATCTCGACGAGCTGTTCCGCTTGCAATGGGGCGGCCGCGGGTCCGGTGAGGCGTTCGATGCGACGGTGCGCGACGAATTTCGCCCCACGCTCGAGCGGTTGTCGGCGAGCGCGCGCGACGAGAAGTGGCTGCTGCCGCAGGCCGCGTACGGATTCTTCCCGGCACAGGCCCAGGGGAACGAGCTCATCGTGTACGACGCGGCCGCGTACGGCAGCGACGGCGGCGCCTTGCGGGAGGTCGCGCGCTTCCGCTTCCCGCGGCAGGATGGGCGCGAGCGGTTGTGTCTGGCGGACTACTTCCGGTCGGTCGAGTCGGGCGACGTCGACGTGGCGGCGCTGCAGATCGTCACCGTGGGCGACGCTGCCCAACGGCGGTTCGACGAGCTGCAGGCGCGCGGCGAATACACGGAGGCGTACTACCTGCACGGGCTGTCGGTCGAGGCCGCGGAAGCCCTTGCCGAATGGATGCACCGCGAGATCAGGCGTCAGTTAGGCGTACCGGCGGCGCAGGGCAAGCGCTATTCGTGGGGCTACCCGGCGTGTCCGGACCTCGACGATCACGCGACGGTCTTCCGCCTGCTGCCGGCCGCCGAGTCGTTAGGCATGACGTTGACGCCGGCGTTCCAGCTCGTGCCGGAGCAATCCACGGCCGCGATCGTGGTGCACCATCCGTCCGCCAAGTACTACGCGGTGCGGAGCGGCGGCGAACGCGAGACCGGCTCCGGGGCCGGACGCGCGTCGTGAGCCCGCGGCGCGACCCGCGCGAGCTGCTCGAGCCCGAGCGCATCGTCGTGTTCGACGGCGCGATGGGCACGATGCTCTATTCGCGCGGCGTGTTCATCAATCAATGCTACGACGAGCTGAACGCGCGCGCGCCGGACCTCGTGCGCGATGTGCACCGGGCATACGTCAAAGCCGGCGCCGAGGTCCTGGAGACGAACAGCTTCGGCGCCAACCGCGTCAAACTGGCGCCCCACGGACTGGAGGGACTGGTCCGCGATCTCAACTGCCGCGCGGCGCGGCTCGCGCGCGAGGCGGCCGGCGACCATGTGCTCGTCGCCGGCGCCGTCGGCCCGTTAGGCATCCGCATCGAGCCCTTCGGCCCAACGAGCCGCGACGAAGCGCGCGCGATGTTCCGCGAGCAGCTGGAGGCGCTGCGCGAGGGCGGCGCCGACCTGTTCATTCTCGAAACGTTCGCCGACCTCGACGAAATCGAGCAGGCCATTCGCGCCGCGCGCGAGGTGGATGCGTCGGTGCCGCTCATCGCCCAGATGACCATCGGCCAGGACGGCCTCACGCCCTTCGGCGCGACGCCCGAGGATGTGGCTCGCGCCCTCGACGCGTGGGGCGCGGACGTCATCGGTCTCAACTGCTCGGTTGGTCCGCAGGCGATCCTCGAGGCGATCGAGCGCATGGCAGCCGTCTCGACGCGCAAACTGAGCGCGCAGCCGAACGCCGGCATGCCGCGCGATGTCGGCGGTCGCACCATGTACATGGCGAGCCCGGAGTACGTCGCCAACTACGGACGCCACCTGATCCAGGCGGGCGCCAAGGTGTTAGGCGGTTGCTGCGGGACGACCCCGGATCACATCAAGGCGCTGGTCGAAGGCATCCGGCCGCTCGTGCCGCGGCAACAGTGGCGCGCGTCGGTGCGCTATCAATTGCCGCACACCGACGACGCGGGGGCCGCGCGCCCCGAGCACCCGCGCGCCGACGGCGCCGAGCCGGCGCTGCCGTTCGCCCAACGATCGCGGTGGGCAGCGAAAATCGCAGCCGGTGAGTTTGTGTCCTCCGTCGAAATCGTCCCACCGCGCGGCGTGGACGCGACGCGCATGCTCGAGGGCGTGCGCGCGCTGCGCGAGCGCGGCGTCGACGCCGTGAACGTCCCCGATGGACCACGCGCGCAGAGCCGGATGGGCGCGCTCATGACGAGCCTGCTCATCGAGCAGCAGGTGGGCATCGAAACGGTCACGCACTACTGCTGTCGCGATCGCAACCTGCTCGGCATGCTGAGCGATTTGTTAGGCGCATCGGCAATGGGGCTCCGAAACCTGCTCATCATCACGGGCGACCCGCCGAAGATGGGCCCCTACCCCGACGCGACCGCGGTGTTCGACATCGATTCGATCGGCCTCACGAACCTGGTGAGCCGTCTCAATCGTGGACTCGATCCCGGCGGCCACGCGATCGGCGCGCCGACACAGTTTGCCATTGGCGTCGGCGTGAATCCGGCGGCGATCGATCCCGCGTACGAGCTGCGCCGCTTCGAGTGGAAGGTGGACGCCGGCGCCGAATTCGCGATCACGCAACCGGTGTTCGATGTGGATCAGCTGCACCGGTTCCTCGCATCGATCGCGCATGTCCGCATTCCGGTGGTCGCGGGCATCTGGCCGCTCGTCTCTGCGCGGAACGCCGAGTTCCTCGCGAACGAAGTGCCGGGCGTCGTCGTGCCCGACGCCGTCATTCAACGGATGCGCCGAGCGAGCGAACGATCGAAGGAGCACGCGCTGGCGGAAGGCATCGCGCTCGCGCGCGAGATGCTCGCCCAGGTGCGCGACGCCGTGCAGGGCGTGCAGGTGTCGGCGCCGTTCGGCAAGGTCGAGCTGGCCCTCGAGGTGTTCGACAGGGCCACGCGTTAGCTTTCGAGGCCGACTCGCATCTGCCCCAGGCGCGGAGCCCAACGCGATGAAAGCCATCTTGCTCGTGGATCACGGCTCGATCAAAGAAGCCGCCAATCGCATGATCGATTGCGTTGGGCATCTCGTCCAGTCGATCGCGGGCGACGCGGCGATCGTGCGCGTGGCGCACATGGAATTGGCCGAGCCGACGATCGCGCAGGGCTTTGCGGCATGCGTCGAAGCGGGGGCGACCGAGGTGGTGGTGTTTCCGTACATGTTGTCGCCGGGCAAGCACTCGACGCGCGACATTCCCCGCATGGCTCGCGAAGCCGCGGCTCCCTTCCAGCACGTGACCGTCTCGGTGACACCGGCGTTCGGCGTGCACGAGAAGCTCGCCGAAGTGGTGCTCGAACGCGCGGGGGTCGAAGCTCGCAGGCGAGATCTGCCCGCTCCGTGCACGTGCATGCGTCCTGAGGGCACGCCGGAGCGCTGGTGCGGCGACGCGTGCCGCGAAGCGTCGTCGAACGTCACCGTCGCGAAGTGACGCCGGGCCCAGCCGCTCACGCCAGCGGCGGCGACGAGATAAATTGGATCGCATGACGATCGAACTCGACACTGCGCGCGCGCCGCTCACGGTGTTGTCCGAAGATGAGACCATGTTCCGCGACGCCGTCGCGGCGTTCGCCGACGAGCAGGTGCGTCCGCGTGTGCAAGCGATGGATCGCGCCGGCAAGCTCGATCCGGAGTTGATTCCGGAATTTTTCGGGCTCGGACTCATGGGCATCGCGGTACCGGAAGAGTACGGCGGCGCCGCCGGTACCATGATGATGGTGACGCTGGGCGTCGAGGCCGTGAGCCGGGTCGATGCATCGTCGGCGATTCTCATGGACGTGCAGAACACGCTCGTGAACTCGCCGCTCACGCGCTTCGGAACCGATGCCCAACGGAAGCAATACCTGACGAAGCTGACCGCGGGAACGGTCGGCGCCTACGCGTTGTCGGAGCCGGGGTCGGGGTCGGATGCATTCGGCCTCGCGACGCGGGCCGAGCGCCGCGGCGACGATTGGGTGCTCACGGGGCGCAAGTTGTGGATCACCAACGGCGCGGAAGCGGAGATCTTCATCGTCTTCGCGACGGTCGATGCATCGGCCGGGTATCGCGGGATCACGGCCTTCATCATCGAGCGCGGGTTTGCCGGATTTTCGGTGGGCAAGAAGGAGGACAAGTTAGGCATCCGTGCATCGAGCACCACGGAGCTCATCCTCGACGGCTGCGTGGTGCCGGCGGCCAATGTCCTCGGCCCCGTTGGGCAGGGGTACAAGATCGCGATCGAAACGTTGAACGAAGGACGTATCGGCATCGGGGCGCAGATGATCGGCGTCGCGCGCGGTGCGCTGGACGCCACGGTGCAGTACGTGCGCGAGCGAACACAGTTCGGCAAGCCGCTGGCCGAATTCCAGGGCATCCAGTTTCAGCTGGCGCAGGCGGCAACGGAGCTCGAGGCCGCTCGGCTCATGGTGTATAACGCGGCGCGGCTCAAGGATGCGGGCCGGCCGTTCACGCAGGAAGCGGCGATGGCCAAACTGTTCTCGTCGCAGGTGACGGAGCGTGTGACGTCGCTGTGCGTGGAGCTGCACGGCGGCTACGGGTACACCAAGGATTATCCCGTCGAAAAGTTCTATCGCGACGCGAAGATCGGGACGATCTACGAGGGAACGTCCAACATGCAGCTCCAGACGATCGCGAAGCTACTGTTGCGCGGCTAGCGTTGCTGTGCGCGAGTTCGGTGTCGCCGGCGGCTAGAGTCCGCGTCGGTCTAGTGAGCTGCGTCAGAGATTCTGATAGCGGTTATGGGGAATGGGGAAGCGCTCGCTGTCGCTCGCTTGGGGAAGCGCTGCGCTGCGGGAAGCGGCGGCGACGCCGCCTGAGGGGTGGAACAACATCAATGGTCTGCACGACGTGAGTGCCATGCGCGCGAGCCTCGGCGCTTCGAG
>JAICWO010000032.1 GCA_025934775.1 Gemmatimonadaceae bacterium
GGGGTGGAAGGACATCAGGTGTCCCTGGGTGGAGAGTCTCGAATCGCCGAGGCTCGCGCGCATGGCACTCACGTCGAGCAGACCATTGATGTTGTTCCGCCCCTCAGGCGGCGTCGCCGCCGCTCCCCCAGCGCAGCGCTTCCCCAAGCGAGCGACAGCGAGCGCTTCCCCATTCCCCATAACCGCTATCAGAATCTCTGACGCAGCTCACTAGTTTCCATGACCACGGACACGGGATCCGGCCGATTCAATGCAAGACGCTGACGCAACTTTGATAATGCGGTGCTCGCGGTGCGCCGCCGCGGTGCCGGCGGACTCCCTCGACGTCGAGTGCCCGGCGTGCGACGGCCTGCTCGAGCTCGTCGCGTCGCTCCCCTCGAAGCGCGGCGACACCCTCCGTGAGCTGTTCGCGACACGGCGTGGCGCCATCGACGGACCGGATGCCTCCGGCGTGTGGCGCTATCGCGAGATGCTCGCGGCCTGCGCCGACGACATCGTATCGTTTCCCGAGGGAAACACGCCGCTGGTGTCCGCGGGCACTGCTGCGCATTGGGCCGGCTGCCTAACGCTGCGCGTGAAGCACGAGGGGCTCAATCCCACCGGCTCGTTCAAGGATCGCGGAATGACCGTGGGCGTCACGCACGCGCGACGACTGCGCGCTCGTGCCGTGGCGTGTGCCTCGACGGGCAACACCGCGGCGTCGCTCGCCGCGTACGCCGCGCGCGCGGGAATTCCCGCGCTGGTGTTCATCCCGGCCGGCAAAGTCGCAATGGGAAAACTCGCGCAGGCCCTCGCGTACGGCGCGCGCACACTGCTCGTTCGCGGAGACTTCGATGCATGTCTGTCACTCGCACGCAAGGCGGCGCGCGAGCTCGGCGTCTACCTGGTCAATTCGATCAACCCGTATCGTCTGGAGGGACAGAAAACCATCGTCCTCGAGATGCTGGAGCAATGCGGATGGCATGCACCCGATTGGATCGCGCTGCCCGCGGGCAATCTGGGCAACACGGCGGCGTTCGGCATGGCGTTAGTCGCCGCGCACGCGTGCGGACTCATCGGCCGGATTCCGCGCCTGCTCGCGGTGCAGGCGGACGGCGCGGCGCCGTTCGCGCACGCGTTCGACAGCGGATTCACGTCGCTCCGGCCCGTCACGCCTAACACGGTCGCGACCGCCATCAACATCGGCGATCCCGCGTCGTATGACCGAGCGGTGCGCTCGATTCGCGAGACCAACGGCGTCGTCACGAGCGTGCGCGACGAGGACATTCTCGATGCCAAAGCGGCCATCGACGCCGCGGGCTTGGGCTGCGAACCGGCGAGCGCGGCTTCGGTGGCCGGCGTGCGGCGCATGGTCCGCGACGGCATCATCGCCCCGGACGACGACGTCGTGTGCGTGCTGACGGGTCATTTGCTCAAAGACCCGGACATCGTCGTTCGCTTCCACGAACACGCACGCGAAGACCGCGAGGCCGCAAACCCGCCGCGCCCGATCGACCCGACGATCGACGAAGTGAAGCGCGCCCTCGACCGGCGCTGAAGGTCGCCCAGCCAGCACAGCAGTGCGGGCAAACTGGCGTAGGGCAAGGGGTAGGCAGCCGCGCAAAAAAGACTTAATATCGTCCCGGCTCGCTGGCGTGCCGACCAGCACTCCGTCACCTTTCCCCCTGCTCTAGGTGAGGAGACCGGCCTGCTGGTGCGCATGGCGCACCGCGTAGTTGCCACGTCGCCCCTCACCCGCTTTGCGTGCCGCCGATCCACCCGCCCGCTGCTCTACTCCACCTCCTCGGAAGGTATTTGTGACGGAAACAGCATCACCCGCCTGGCTAGCCGGTGAGAAATCCAGAGAAATCTTCGACGCCGAGCAGGAATTTCTTGCGCCTGGGGCGCAGAGCTTTGCGTTGTTCAGCAAGATTTGCATCGACCGCGGCGAAGGCGCGCTGCTCTACGATGTCGACGGCAATCGATACATCGATCTCATGGCCGGCATTGGCGTGGCCAGCCTCGGCTATGCCCACCCGCGCTACGTCGCCGCCCTGCAGAAGCAAGTGTCGCGGATCCACGTCGGCAGCTTCACCTCTGAGAACCGTTCCGTGCTCGTGCGCATGTTGGCCGAGCTCGCGCCGGGCGATGTGAATCGCACGCAGTTCTACTCGAGCGGCGCGGAAGCCGTGGAGTCGGCGTTGCGACTCGCCAAGTCTTACACCGGAAAGGACGAGTTCGTCGGCTTCTGGGGCGGCTTCCATGGCAAGACGGCCGGCGTTCTTCCGTTGTTGGGCAGTACCTTCAAGCACGGACTTGGGCCCCTCATGCCGGGCCGGTATTCATCGCCGTATGCGTCCTGCTCGCGCTGTCCGTTCGAGAAGAACTTCCCGGCGTGCGATTGGGCGTGCGTCGATTTCCTGCGCAAGAAGATCGAGCTCGAGACGGCGGGCAACATCGCCGCGATCATCGTCGAGCCGATTCAGGGCACGGCCGGCAACATCGTGCCGCCCATCGGCTTCTTGAAGGCGCTGCGCGAGCTGGCGGACGAGTTGGACGCACTGCTCATTGCCGACGAGATGATCACGGGCTTCGGCCGCACGGGCAAAATGTGGGGCGTCGAGCACGAAGGGATTGTCCCCGACATCATGAGCGTGGGCAAGGGCTTCGGCGGCGGCTTCCCGATGAGCGGGCTGCTCATTCGCGATGACGTGGCGTTCGCGAAGCCGTGGGCGAATCCGAGCGGCAGCTCGTCGAGCTACGGCGGCAATCCCATGGCGGCTGCCGCGGCGCGTGTGACGCTCGAGACGATTCTCGAGGAGAATCTCGTCGCGCACAGCCGCGACCTCGGCGAGAAGATGATGACGGAGATGCAGAAGTGGGAGAGCGAGATCCCGATCGTGAGCGACGTGCGCGGACGCGGTCTCATGATCGGCATGGACTTGGTCGTGCCCGGCACGCGGACGCTCCTCGACAAGAAGATCACGCGCTGGATTTTCGACACATTGCTCTCGCGCGGCGTGCTGGCGATGATCTACAATCCCGAAGTGCGTATCAATCCGCCGTTAGTCATTCCCGAAGACCTGGCCATGGACGCGTTGGCGACGATGAAGGACGTGCTGACGGAAGCGTCGGAAATGGCGGTGCGCAGTTGAGACCGACGCCGACGTCCGCGACGCGGATCAGCGAGCTCACCCCCCGTCCGTCGGCGCCGGGACACGTCCCGGCGCCGCGCGTCTATCGGGGCGCGGTGATCGGCCTGGGTGGGATCGCGCGTAACGCGCATCTGCCCGGGTTCGAGCGCGATCCGTTAGTCAGCACGCGCTTCAAAATCGTGGCGACGATGGATGGCGGCACGGATGTCGCGCCGATGCCGGGCATTCCGCACTTCGCGCGGCTCGACGACGTCCACGATGCGGGCCCGATCGACTTCGTCGACATCTGTACCCCCACAGCCTCGCATCTCGAGATCACGCTGTGGGCATTGGAGCAAGGCTATCATGTGATGTGCGAGAAGCCGGTGGCGTTGAACCGCGCCGAAGCGGCGCGGATTTCGGACGCGGCGCGCGCGGCCAGCCGCGTCGTGATGCCGTGTCACCAGTACCGATACAACCCCGTGTGGCTCAAGGTGCGCGAATGGCTGCACCACGGCGTGATCGGCCACTGGCACCTGGCCGAGTTCCAGGTGCACCGGCTCATGGCGGATCGCGGAACGGGGGCCACCACCGAAACGCCTTGGCGTGGTCTCGCCGAGCACAGCCGCGGCGGCGTGCTCCTCGATCACGGGACGCATCTCATCTATCAGATGCTCGATGCCGCCGGTATCCCCGAGTCGGTACGCGCCTGGACGGGCCAGCTGCGCCACGCCGACTACGACGTCGAAGACAGCGCGCAGCTCCTGTTCGAGTATCCGGAGCGGTTAGGCGTGATGTTCCTCACGTGGGCGGCCCGGCACCGAGAGAATCGTGTGCGATTCGTGGGCGAGCGCGGCTCCATCGAGTGGGTCGGCGGCATTCTACGACTCGAACGCGATGGCGACGTGACGTCCTACGACTATTCGGCGGAGCTCGACAAGTCCTCGTATCCAGGATGGTTCGCGGGACTGTTCGGAGCGTTCGCCAACGCGATGGACACGGGCTCGGCGGAGCCTCACCTGGAGGACATCCGCGACGTGGCGGCCGTGCTCGAAGCGGCGTACCGCTCGGCGGCCAGCGGCTGCCGGGTGAGCGACCTATAGTAGACCGCGTCTGAGTTTCTGAGCGCCGCCGTCGAGGGAATAGGGAAGCGCTCGCTGGCGCTCGCTTGGGGAAGCGCTTGGCTGGGGGAAGCGGCGGCGACGCCGCCTGGGGGAGCGGAACGACATCAATGGTCTGCGCGACGTGAGCGCCATGCGCCAGCCCGCCCGCTCCGGTGTTCCCCATCCAGAGACAACTGATGTCCTTCCACTCCCCCAGGCGGCGTCGCCGCCGCTTCCCCCAGCGCAGCGCTTCCCCAAGCGAGCGACAGCGAGCGCTTCCCCATTCCCGGTTGTCTCTGTCACCTACGATCAGCAGTTCACTAGTCGCCGTCGCCTAACTGGCGACGACGATGAACACGTCGTACAGCGCGTGGGTCCAGGCGTCGATGCCAAACCCTCGCCACAAGTAGATCGCGCTGAAGAACACGCCGCTGATCGCGCGGAACACGAACGACTCCAGGGTGAACTGGTCGCCGAGCGCGCCAACATAGTGCGCGGTCGAGAACAACAGCGCGCCGACGATCGTTGCAAACGCGCCGGCGCCGGCCGGGCGCCAGTGAAAGACACGGCGCGCAAGCAGAGCCAGCGCCGACACGAGCAGCACGCGGAACAGCAACTCCTCGTACAGGCCGGCGCCGAGGGACACCATGAGCCGCGTCGTGCGATCGAGCGATTGCATGGGCGCCATGCTCGCGGCGCCGAACACACCCAGCAGCCGTGCGGTGATCGTGCCCACGACGACGCCGAACACCAGCGCAAGCACGATCGATTCCACGCTCATGCCAAGGAAGATGCGGCCCCGCATCGCGTGCAGTCCGCCGTGCGCCTTGAGATCACGACGCACGAGCCAGACGCACGCGCCGATCAGCACGATCTCGAACAGCAGCGGTCCGTGTCGTCCCGCGACCAACGAGAAGAGCGATTTGAGCATGACGTCCGCGCCGTTCCGAACGCCACGCGTCTCGCGAACGGGCAGCAGCGCCGCCATCCCCTCGTAGAGGAGGAGCAGCGGGAGCGCGAAAATCAGGCTGTAGCGGGATTCGCGGGTCGCGCGCCAATACGAGGACGCGGCGCGCGACGGGGCGGCGGTGGCGGAGGCGGCGAGAACGGACATGGGAGCGAGGACGAACGTCGCCGCGTCAGAGTGTCGCCGAGCGACGCCGTCTCGCTCGCGCGTCGGTGCTAACGCGCCGGATGCTCGAGCTCGGGCGCCTCGTACACCGTCACGCCGTGGCGCGAGTTGGCGATGTTCCTGCCCTTGATCACCGCGCCGCCGATGAGCAGCACACCAACGATGAAGAGCACGATGCCCGGTGTGAACTTGCGCAGTCCCACGGCAAAGGCAAAGGCGAACACGATCACGCACGCACCGAGAGCAAAGACGAGCACCAGGGGCCAGAGCACGGCGCCTCCGAAAGATCGAATCGGGTGTGGGCGCGGAATGTCCGCGCGACAAATCGGAAATTGTGGGAACGACGGCCGAAAGAAAAGGGGTCGCGCCGCGCTTACACGATGTTGTGCGACACGGCATAGCGCATCAGCGCCGCGTTGCTGCTGAGGCCGAGCGCTTTCTTGATACGCGTCTTGTGAAATTCGACGGCTTTCTCGCTCACCCCCATTTCTTGTGCGACCTCGAGCGTCGTGAGGCCGCGACCGACCAAGTGCAGCACTTCGAGTTGACGCGCCGTGAGCGGGGGCCCATCGGTGGCGAGCGACGCGCCGGCCTCGTTCGCACTCGATGCGCCGGCCGCGCTCGCGAGGAGCGGCGTGATGTAGGTGCGCCCCGCGAGCACCTCGCTCACCGCGAACCGCAGCTCGGCGCCCGATGCCAGCTTGAGCACGAATGCGCGGGCGCCGGCGCGCAGCGCCTCGTCCGCGTAGAGACGGTCGGCGTGCATGGTGAGGATCATCACGCGCTGCTCCGGCCGCGCCGCGCGGAGCTCGCGCGCCAGCGTTAGCCCATCCTTGCCGGGCAGCGAAATGTCCAGCATCACGAGGTCGGGATCGAGGCGCTCCACCGTTTCGAGCACGGCGCGGCCGTCGTGGACGATGCCGACCACTTCGTTGTCGGGCTCGAGGAGTCCGCGCAGACCCTCGCACAAGAGCGAGTGGTCATCGGCGAGCACGAGACGCGGGCGCGCGGTCATACGCCGTCGCTGCCTAACGGAATCCAGGCGACCACGCGCGTTCCCGCGCCGGGCCGCGACTGCACCGCGACGCGTCCGCCGAATTGGCGCGCGCGCTCGGTGATGCTGGTGAGTCCCATGCCCGCCCCACCGTTGGCGGGAAGCCCGCGAGGCGCCGCGGTATCGAACCCGGCGCCGTTGTCTTCGACCACGAGTTGGACGCCGCCATCGGCGCGCGCGAGGCGCACCATGGCCGTCGACGCGGCGGCGTGTTTCACGACATTGCGCAACGACTCCTGCGCGATGCGGTAGAGTCCCGCTGCGACGGCAGGCGGCATGTCAACCGGGCTCCGGTCGAGATCCAACCCCACCCTGAGATGCGATGTCGCCCACATCTCGCCTGCCAACGTGGAAAGCGCCGCGGGTAATCCCAGGTGTTCGAGCACCGGTGGATGCATGCGGTGCGCGAGCGCGCGAATCTCGTCGGCGAAATCGACGAGCTCGGCGCGCAGCCCGCGCACGCGGCGCTCAAACTGGCGGTCGCCATCGTGCGAAAACGCCGCCAGCTCGTCCAACGACTGCCCAAGGAGCGCGACGCGCTGGATCACGTCGTCGTGCAGTTCCCGGGCGATGCGGGCGCGCTCCTCTTCCTGTGCCGCGAGCAGCTTCCCGCTGAAGGATCGCGTCGCCGTCAGATATCGCCGCTGCTGGACAATGATCGACGCAACAATGGCCGCGGTCAGGATTCCAGCTGCCAGGGCGGCAGCGACGAAGACCCACCAGAGCTCGGGTGCCGCCGTTCGCACAGAATGCCCCACGTCGTCAGCGAATACGAGAGAATACTCACCGCGCCGTATGCCTGGTAGAGCGCGAAGCCTCGCTGGTGCGTCGCGATCAGAATATTACTGATTGGATTCAGCGCTACCTGACTTCCCATGTCGATGATCATGCCGGCCGAGATCCAGAACCACGGCTGCCGCCACCCCGGCAAAGTCGTGCGCGCCGACTTGGACACGAGAGTAAACGCGGCCACGCCTAACACGAGGAGGTAGCTCACCGGCCCCGCGTACTGGCTCAAGCGATCCAGGCTCTCCACGAACAGCTGCAGCACCAGCCACACCACCACGTAGATCGGCACCGCGAGCAGAATCGCGCGACGCGTGACCTCGCTGTCCTGCCAGAGCGAGAACGCCCAGAGCAAGAGGGCGGCCTCGAAGGGCATCGTGAGATGGGGCAGCCAGTTGTTGCTGTGATGCAAGTGGAACAGTAGCTCGGTCGCGAGATCCTCGCAGAACCACAGCACGAACAGTACGGCGACGAGGCGCGATGGGCGCGACAATCGACGGCCCACCACGAGCGCCGCGATGACTGGAAGGAGCTCGGCGATGATCGCCAGCTTCGCCACCACCGCCGCCTCAGCCGCCGCCTAACGTCGTGCCGCCGCAATTCGGCGGGCACGGTACGTGATTTTCGATGATCGGTCCATCCAGCATGTCCACCTGCGCGTCGTTCACGCCGACGAAGATGAGCGTCGGCGTGCCGCTCGCGTCGCGAGCGTGATAGAAGCGAATGCCGGCACAGCCCTTCTGCGCCAATATCTCGTCGAACGCGGCGCGACCAAAATAGCCGCACTGCTCGCCGCTCGCCGGCGCACTGCGACGATGGTTCTGGATGAGCTGCTTCGCCTGGTCCAGCGAAATGCCGTGGTCGTGCGTGCGCGGGGACATAACTCCTCCTGCAGGGGAAGACGGCCGATGCGCGCGACATCGTTGCGCCCGGCCCGAAATCGAAACGGCGCAGGAGAACTCCTAACGATAAAGCGCAAGCGGAGCAACTAGGGTTTTCCCTAGTTCGTCACGCTAGGCAATTTGGCAGCTTGCGCGCCCTTCGAGACCAATGCTTCTTGTGACCGCGCAGAGCGACGCGCGACGACGCAGCGAAACGGAGACGTCACGATGAGCACCCTAGCCGAACGGTTCCAGATGCTCAGCGCCTGGCCCGGCGATCCGGACGTGGTGAGTCCGAATCTCGGTCGCAGGCGCCTGAGCCCCACGACAGCCATGTGGCCTGAACGCGATCACGACAAGGAGCGTCCCGCCCTCACGCTCGAGTCCGGGCAGCACACTGCACCCGGGCATCAACCCGCCGCGCTGACGCGATTCGACGTCGAGTTGCGTGAGCTGACCGAGCCGCAACGACGCGTGCTGCGGCTGATGCTCACCGGCGCGCGCATCGCGCTCGTCTCGGGCGCCGCGGGCGAGAGCCGGCGCGACGTCTCGCGCTGGTTAGGCGGAGAGCGCGTGTACCTGCCCGCGTTGCGCGCCGTGCAGCGCGACCTCGATCCGACATCGCGGGCGCGACTGCACGGCTACGTGACGCGCGAGCTGATGTGGGAGAACGACGAGGCGCTCGACGCCGAAGCGTGGGCGACGCTCGCCGTGATTCGCGCGCTCGGCCGCCTGGACGCGGAGACGAACCTGCTCGAGCAGTCGGTGCTGCGCGCGACGTTCTGGAGCACGAGCAAAGTGTAGCGGCCCGCCGCCGGGGCCCCGGCCACTTCGGGCGGGGGCCGCGGGGTGTGCGCAGGACCCACGGGGCATGTGCCTCTCACCGAGGAGAGACCATGTCCCGTGGTTGTTTTTCATCGCCTGCGTTAGGCAGTCACCGTCAGTTCTTGCAACCCGCGGCCGTGAGCACATCGATGCGCCCGTGGCCGTAGAGCGGGTCCACCTCCTTGCCCGTCGGGTGGTCGGTGGCGTTCGTGATGCACGCCGTGATGTGCCCGACGCTCTTGTTCGCGGGCACATCCGACGTGATCACCGATGCCTCGCCCGCCACGAGCGGAGACGCGAAGCTGGTGCCGGCGCCGAACACGTACGTCGCCTCGCCTGCGCACTGCGGAACCGCGGTCGCCGCACACGCCGAGAGGATGAGATCCGCCAAGACACTCCCCTGCACTTGGTCGCCGCCGGGCGCAAACACGTCCACTCCCGGGAAGCCGACGTTCGAGTAGGATGCGATCCTGTCGAAGTTCTGCTGGCCCACCGGCGCCGTCGCGCCGACCGAGACCACGCCCGAAATCTCGGCTGGAATCTCCATCACGTGCGGGCCCGCGGTGGAGAGATTGACTGCGTTGTTGCCCGCGGCCGCCACCGGCACCGTTCCGTTCTTGATCGCAAAGTCGATCGCGCGCTTCAATGCATTCACCAAATGCACATCGTCCGGGCCCTTCACCGTAACCAGTGCACCAAGGCTCATGTTGATGACGTTCGCGTGGTGGTTGGCCGCGTACACGATCCCGGAGATGAGATCCGCGAATGTGCCCATGCCGTTGGCGCCGAGGAC
>JAICWO010000034.1 GCA_025934775.1 Gemmatimonadaceae bacterium
GCCGTCACCTTCCTCGCGCTGCTCGCGTTGGACAAATGCTCGCATGCATCGGGGCATGACTCGCCTGACGCGCACCGCGCCGTGGTCGCGTTGGACGACCTCGTGGGCGCGCTGCGCACGGATCTGGAGCGCGCCGGGCGCTGGGACCGCACGCACCTCTGGATCGCGAGCGATCACGGGCACTCGCCGGTATCATCGCACGACGATCTTGCGGACGCCATTCGCGCTGCCGGCCACCGCGTGCTCGCGCATCCGTGGATCGTTGCGCCGCGCGCCGACGCGGCGGTGATGGTGAGCGGGAACGCGATGGCGCACGTCTATCTCGACATCGCCCAACGTGACCGCCCGTGGTGGCCCGCGCTGCGCGATCGTTGGGCATCGCTCGCCGAGGCGTTGCTCGAGCGAGAGTCGATCGATGTGCTCGTCCTGCCGCACTCGCCGCGGCGTTTCGAGATTCGCGCGCGACATCGCGGTGCGGCGCTCCTCGAGCGCGACCGGAATCGATTCACCTATCGCCCGTTGAGCGGAGACCCGCTGGGACTCGGCGACCTGCCGCCGCTCGACACCATCGAATCCCATGAGGCGACGTTTGCCGGCGCCTACCCGGATGCGTTGGTGCAGATCGCATCGCTGGCCGCCGCCCCCCGCTCCGGCGACATGATCGTGTCGGCGTCGCGCGGCTGGGATCTGCGAGCCCGCTACGAGCCGATCCCGCACGTGAGCACGCACGGGGCACTGCTGCGCGAGCACATGCTGGTCCCGCTGCTCACGAACCGCCCGTTAGGCATCCCGCCCCGTCGGACCGCGGACGTGATGCCCTCCGCCTTGCGAGTGCTGGGGCTGTCCGCGCCCGGCGCGCTCGACGGACGAAGCGACGTATGAGGTCAGGTAGGACGTCGATTCGGCCGGCGAAGCAGCGGCGGCACCGACAACAGCGCCCACGCCACCTCCAGTAAAATGAATCCCCAGCGGCGATCGAGAATCGCGATCCACGCCAGCAGCGCCGAGCCGACGAAGTTGAGGAGATTGAACCAGCGATCCTCGCGGTGGAGCATTCCGCGCTGCAGCGCGGCATATCCGATCAGGACCAGGACGGCCCCGCTCAGCGACACGACTTGATACCCCAGTTGAGAGAGCACGGGCTCCTCGTGAAATTGAACGTGAGTTGTCGACACCACTCGCTGCGCCGGAGACACACCTGACCACAAACGATAGTCGATCCGCTCGCCGTTCGTGGTCTCGTCTTGCGATCACACTGGCAGCGCGCGCGATCGTGCGACCGCCCTTGGCAATCGATCTTCTGCGCGTCGCGTGGCGTTTCAGGCGTCGCGACTGGTATCGCCGTCCGCCGTTTCTCCCGCTGCCGGCGCGCGACTACGTGCGGTGGCGCATGTACACGGCGTACGGCGATTACGACGCCATTCCGCCCGTCGAGGATGTCATCCGATACGCGCGCTGGGCAGGGACGCCGCCGTGACCACGCCGCGCGCGCCGCGGCTGGAGCACCGCATCAAGGCCCAGGCCTACGGACTGGGGTTCGACCTGGCCGGCATCGCTCCGTTAGGCATCGCGGATTCCGCCGCCGCGTTCGACGACTGGATCGCGAACGGCTACGCCGGCGACATGGCCTACCTCGAGCGGCGCGCCGAGGTGCGACGCGACTCGCGGCTGCCCGTCCCCGGCGCTACCAGCGCCGTGGTCGTTGGGCTCGGCTACGGCGGGCGCGAGCCGTCGGGACCCGTCGCACGGTACGCGCGCGGCGACGACTACCACGACGTGATGCTCGACAAGCTCCGCGCGCTCCACGCGTCGATCGAATCGGAACTCGGACGCCGCATCCCGGGGAAGGCCTACGTCGACACCGGGCCCGTCCTCGAGCGCGACCTTGCGCGCCGCGCCGGGCTCGGCTGGTTAGGCAAGAACACGATGCTGCTCAATCCCCGGATCGGGTCGTACTTCTTCATCGGCTCGCTCCTGCTCGACCTCGACCTGGCGCCGGACGCACCGTTCGCGACGGATCATTGCGGCCGCTGCACCCGCTGCCTCGATGCCTGCCCAACGCAGGCCTTCACCGCACCTCACGTGCTCGACTCGCGGCGTTGCATCTCGTACCTCACGATCGAGTATCGCGGCGAGATCCCCGTCGAGCTGCGCCCGCTGATCGGCGAGCTGCTCTACGGATGCGATGTGTGCCAGGAAGTCTGCCCGTTTTCCAGCAAGTTCTCGCGACCGCTGCTCGAACCCGCGTTCGCGCCCCGACCAGCCATAGCGGGCAAGGATGCGCGGATGCTGGCCCGGGAGTTCCTGTCGATGTCGCCATCGGAGTACTCGACCGTGCTCCAGGGCTCACCGATGAAGCGAGCCAAATTGGGGGGATTGAAGCGCAACGCCGCCATCGTGCTCGGCAATGTCGGAACGTCCGAGGATGTGCCGTCGCTCGTCGGCGCACTATCCGATTCCGAGCCTGCGGTGCGCTCACATGCGGCGTGGGCGCTGGCGCGAATTGGCTCTCCGGACGCTCTCGCCGCCCTGCGCGCGCGACTCTCCCACGAATGCGATGATCGCGTGCTCCAAGAAGTGCGCGCGGGTCTCTCCCGCAGCGGCGCCTGATCGCCCATCAAGGCGCTGCCAGCCGTCTACTCGGCTGGAAGGCCCAGCCGCTGCCTAACGCGCTTGAATTCGGGCCGGGCATGCACGTCATCGAACAGCGGCCCCATGATCATCGGATGCAGTGAGTGATCATCGAACGACCGGTCCAGCCACACGAAGGCGCTGTCGTATCGTTCCAGCCCGACGTACACCTCCGCGATCGCCCCCGCAGCGGTGGACCTCGCCGCGAGCATCCGTACCAGCAAACGCCTCGCGTCCGGTCGATGCCCGGACCGCGCCAACGCATAACCGACGAGGCCCCGGCTGTCGCGGTCCGAGGTATCCGGCTGCATCACTTCGATCGCCTCTTTCCATCGGTGTTTGACCAGATACACCTCGGCGAGATAGAACGCCGTACGTCGAAGCGGCGGCCGAAGCGCCACCACCTTCATCAGCTGCGCGAGCGCGTCGTCGTAACGCCGCGCGTAGTACAACGCGTCGCCTAACTCCGCGGCGGCAGCGGCGGACATCGAGTCGGTGGCGACGGCGCGCTTTGCGGCAACGATCGCATCATCCGGGCGATCGGCCAATTCGTACGACTTGGCCAGCATCTCATAGACGCCGCTGACAGTCGAGTCGAGAGCGATCGAACGCTCGAGCTCGGCGATCGCGGCCAGTGGATCGCCCCCGAGTCCCAAGAGATACCCGAGTTCCGCGTGCGCGTCAGCCAGCGAGTTGTCGAGCGCGATCGCGCGACTCGCCGCAGCCACGGCGCGCGAATGCATGTTTTCGCGGTCGGTGGGTGAGAGTGAGAACGTGAACGTCGATGCGGTTCCGTACGCTCGGGCGAGCGCCGCGTACGCTTCGGCATAATTCGGATCGAGGGCGACCGCCTGTTCCAACTCCGCGATCGCACGCATGAAGCCGGAATCGCTGCGCTGGTGCAGCCGGTCGTTCCCATGCACGTACAGATCGTATGCGGCGAGGTTCTTCGTCCCCCGCGATGCGTGACGTCGCCCTGGAGCCGCGTTGTCCTGCACGCTGTCGTGCCGTGCGTTAGGCACGTCGCCCTGGCGCCCATCCGCCGCGTCGCGATGCCGGATCGCCACGAGCATGAGCGCGAGCATGGGCGCGAGCACGAGCCCAGCGGCGCCGGCACGAAACCGCATCCAGCTTCGTCTCGGCTGGCCTGGCTGTGTCGACAGCGGCACGGCTGACGATGTGGAGGCCTCCGGTCCCGGCGCCGCGGCGGTCGACGCAGGCACCGGCAACGCATGCTCGGCGAGCGACACGGCCGCTGCTTGCGGCGGCGACACCCGCAACGACTCAACGTACGTCGTGACGACAGGATCCGGTGGCGACTCCAGTTCTGCCCGTACGATTTGCTCGTGCACCCGCGCGAAATCGAGCGCTCCGGCCCGGTCGCCGGCATCGACCATCGCGCGCATCAACCCGAGCGCGGTGCGCGACCCGAACCGGTCTTCCGCGGCAAGTCGTCGCCACCATTCCACCGCGTCAGTGAACCTGCCTTCACGAGACGCGCGTCCGGCCAAGGTCTCGAGAGCGCGGCGGTGTTGTGTGGCGAACTCCGTCCGCCTCGACTCGACCCAGCGTTCGAAACCCTGCGCTCCCTGAAGATAGAACCCCTGGAGAAACGGTCCCCGATACACTGCGACGGCTCGCTCGAGATTCTTATCGGCGAGAGCCGAAGCCCATTCGGCAAGGTCGCAGGCAATCACATCCGGGTCGAGGCGCAGCGCCGTGGTGCCGCTCGTGAATGCCGCGCCAACGGTCCGCCGTGCTTCGTAGAGCAGTTGGTCGAGCGAGTGGCGCGCCCCGTCGCCGTCGCTCTCCGGCCAGAACATCGCGAGGAGCTCGTCGCGGCTCACCGCTCGATCAGTCGCGGCGGCGAGTCGCGCGAGCAAGGCGAGCTGACGCCGGCGCAGCGATCGCTCGTGCTGGTCACACGTGAGCCTCAGGCCGCCGAATGTATCGAGACGAAACACAATGAGCCGCCGCCTCTGATCTGACGAGAATCTGAGCGAAAAATGAGCGCCGGTGCCGAGTCTACGGCGCGCCGTCGCAGCCAGCAAGGCCGCGACATTCCATCCCCTTACCGGAGACTCACAATGCGTTCGATTCCCGCCTTGTTCACCATGGCTGCAGTTGCAGCGGCACTGAGCAGTTGCGCCGATGGCGCCGGTGTTTCCGCTCCCGAACGGGCCGAACCCGTAGGCCAGGCCGGCCGCGGCGTCGGTACAATCTTTGTCTCCTTCGACCCGCCCGGCTCGGCCCTAACGCTGGCAACCGACATCAATACGCGCGGCGAAATTGTCGGCCGATATATGAGCGCCGGCAAAACCCACGGATTTCTGCGCGAGCCCGATGGCACGATTAGCACCATCGACTATCCCGGTTCGGGGTTCACGGTCGCTGCATCGATCAACGACGCGGGAGCCATCTCGGGCTGGTACACGCTCCCGGCGGCACCGGCCGTTCGCCACGGCTTCGTGCTGCAGGGGAGCGTGTTCACGTCACTCGATCCCGCGGGCGCCACGTTCACGAATGCGTTGGGCATTAGCGAGAGCGGTGATGTCGTCGGTCGGTTCTGCACCGCCGTCACATGCCGGCCGGTCGGTAGCGGAGACTTCCATGGCTTCCTCTACCAGGATGGCGGGTTCGTCGTCCTCGACGTGCCCGGTGCGACGGAGACGGATGCGTTCAAGGAGCAGGCAAACGGCGCCGTCGTCGGCGGCTTCATGGAAAGCGGCGTGGGAGGACTGTTTGTCTACCGCAGCGGCACGTTCACGACGTTCACGCTTCCAAACGGGAAGAACGTCTCGTTGGATGACGGCGGAACGAACTCGCGAGGCGATATCGTCGGCACCTACTGCGATCTTCCAGGCGCGTGTTTCGTCGGGCCTTTCCAGGAGCATGGGTTCTTGTGGAGCGGCGGCGAGCTCACGACGATCGATTACCCGGGAGCCCAGGCCACATCGGCTGTTGGCATCAACGAGCAGGGGGACATCGTGGGCGGCTACATCGACGCGAACGGGCACCCGAGCGGATACCTGGTGACCCGGAACGCAACGGACTAACGGCGAGATGTGGGATCGGTCGCAGTGCCGGGCGTCTCGCCCGGCACTGCCGGTGCACGTGCCATGGCGTGTCGCCTGGCGATCAGCGCCAAAAGCGGTAGCTTATCGCGAGCGAGGCCACCCACCATGGCGCAAGCCCGAAAAGCACGGCGTCCCCCCGAAGGCAACACCGCCGGACTGGCACACCGCCAGTCCGCGCTGCTGCGTCTTAGCGCGGCCATCGCGTCCGCGCAAACCGAGCCGGACGTCTGCCGAGCAGTGGTCGATGGCCTGCACGATGAAGCCATCGGCTATGACTTCATCGGTGTGTTTCTCCTCGATGCCGCCTCCAGCGAGCGTGTGTTAGGCGCATCGGTCGGCTGGGACGACATTCCACCCGGCATGCGCCTGCCCGCCGATCAAGGGCTGAGCGCGCGGCCGCTCCGCGACGGCAAGGTGCAGTACACACCGGATGTCACGCTCGAGCCGGAATACGTGCCCGGACTGGGCAGCGGCTCCGAAATCGACGTCCCCCTCCGCGCCGGCGACGATGTGCTCGGCGTGCTGGTCGTCGAGAGCCGCGAGCCCGACGCGTTCGGGGCCGCCGATCGCGAAATCCTCACCGCCGCGGCGCAGCACGCGGGCATCGCGCTCGCGCGCCTCCGCCTCGTCGAGGAGCAGCGACGTCTCGTCGCCGCCGAGCGACGCCGCGCCGATGAGCGCCAAGCGCTGCTCGACACGATCACCGATCTCTCCGGCAGCCTCGAGCTGTCTCGCCTGCTCGATGCCGTGCTCACGCGCGCCGTGAGGCTGCTCGGCGCCGCCGGCGGCGAGCTCGCGACGTACGATGATCGAACCGGAGAGCTCGTGATCGCGGCGAATCACAACATGGTCGAAGATTCGCGCGGAACGCACCTCAAAGTGAACGAGGGCGCGATGGGGCTCGTCGTGAAGACCGGCGAGCAGATGATGATTCCCGACTATCAAACGTGGTCGGGGCGTTCGCCGCAGTACGCGCGCATCGACGCGCGCGCGGTCGTCGTCTCGCCGCTGCTCATGGGACGTCGCGCCGTCGGCGCGATCAACGTATGGCACGAGGACCCGTCCCTCACGTTCGCCGAGGCCGATTGCCGCTTGCTCTCCTTGTTCGGCCAGCAGGCCGCGATCGCGCTCGAAAACGCGCGCTTGTTCGCCGCCGCCCAACGGGAGCGCGAGTACTTCGAGGTGCTGGTGCGCAACTGTCCGGTCGCCATCGTCGTGCTCGACGTCAATCACCACGTGCTCTCGTGCAATCCGGCGTTCGAGCAGATGTACGGCTATGCCCAACGGGAAGTCGTGGGCGCAAACCTCGATGATCTCATCACGACGGCGGAGACGCGCAGCCAGGCGGTGTCGTATACGGTGCAAGCGGCGCAGTCGCGCACCGTGCAGGGCATCGGCCAGCGGCGACGGAAAGACGGCACCATGGTGGACGTCGAAGTGCTCGCCGTTCCGGTGATCGTCGACGGCGTTCGCACGGGCATGATGGGGTTGTATCACGACGTGAGCGAACTGCTCGCCGCGCGTCAGGTAGCCGAGGCGGCCAACACCGCGAAGAGTCAGTTCCTCGCCAACATGAGCCACGAGTTGCGCACGCCGCTCAACGCGATCATCGGCTACAGCGAAATGCTGGAAGAGGACGCGACCGACCGTGGACACCCGGACTACGTGCCCGACCTGCAGAAAATCCGC
>JAICWO010000022.1 GCA_025934775.1 Gemmatimonadaceae bacterium
AGGTGGCGGCTATGCTCTACCCGGGCACTTACCGAATTCGATTCCCGGCCGCGCCGCCATCCCTCTCGCGCGGCGATGCGCGCCGCGCGCGGCCGCATGCGCTCGCCGCGCGGAGCCTCTTCCCGAACGCCGCCGAGCCGCGGCGGCTCGTCGCCGCCTGCGGCGGCGGCCGTTAGAGGCTGCTCATGAGCACTCGTCTTCCGAACATCGGCGACATTGGCGCGCGCCGGCGCCGGACGGGAGGGATCGTGTGGCTGGTGCTTGCGATCGCGGCCGCCGCCGCGCTGATCGTGCTGCACGAGCCGCGCGCATTGCGCGCCGTGCTGGTCATCCCGTTCGCGCTGAGCGCGATCGGATTCCTGCAGGCGCGCGACAAGACGTGAGTGATGCTCGGCACGCTCGGGAAGCGTGAGACCGACGACGGCAAGAGCACGACCGCGCTCACGCCCGAGGAGCGGCCGATCGTCGAGCGCCAGGCTCGTGCCGTGATCGCGAAGTCGGTCGCGGTCGCGATCGTGGCGACGGCGATCATCGTCGCGCTGCCGCTGTAGGCGCGGGCCACCCCGAGCGACACAGCGCCTGTCATCCCGAGCGAGCCGAAGGCGAGTCGAGGGATCTGGGCTCGTTGCGCGTGATGCCGGCTTGGTGCTCGAGTGCGTTTCGCGGGTCTACTCCATACGCGCGAATCGGCTCGGAATAGAATCGGAAACCGGTGTGACGAATTGAGACGAAATGAACGGAACGTGGGGAATCGTGGTCCGTGCAATTCGTGCGGTCGTTCGTCAAATCGGTTTCTTCAACCAATTCCAAGCCGATTCGCGCGTACGCAGCCGGCGTGCGCGACGATCCGTGGCGCCGGGCGGGGATCGCGTGCTACGAGCCCAGATCCCTCGACTCGCCTTCGGCTCGCTCGGGATGACAATGGGGGCGCGGCGCGCCGGCGTTCACAATTCTCTCATTCGCCCGGCGACCGCGGCGGCGGACCGGCGCGGCCGCGGTTGAAGTTTGGCATCGGGAGGCCGCCCGGCTTGCCGCGCTCGGGGATCAGATACTGCGGACCGGGCGGCTCGTTGTAGCCGCGATGGCACGTGGCGCAGTCGATCCGCGGCGTGTCGCGCGGATAGAGCTTCGGCAGCGTGGTCCCGTTGATCTCGTTCGTCATCTGCTGCATGAAGCGCGCGCGGCGCTTGTTCGCCGACGTGTCGCTCGCCCAGTTCCCCTCGTTCGCGAAGCGATGGCAGTTCGTGCAGTTCCAGCTCAGCGCCACCCCATAGTCCTTGTCCATCTTCTCGATCAATTGACGCGCGGTGAGGCTCTTGAGCACCTGCACGTTCTTGAAGACCACGGTGTCCGGCTGATCCTCGCGTCCGGCGATCTGCCGCATCACCTGCGCGACGTACGTGGCGCGGAGCGCGGCGAGACTGTCGCGCGACGGCGGGAGCCGGCGCGGCGGGACCACCGTCACCTGACCCGGTCCGGGCGACGGCTGTGCGGGCGCTGGCGTCGCGGCGCTATGAGTGCACGAAAGAATCGTGATGAGACTTCCGAGGACAACTGCAGCATGACGTACGGCCATCACTACCTCGGTTGAGTGTGAAGAGTTGCACTGACTACGGTTTCATCGGCTGCGGTGCTGACGGAGCCCACCTGGCGATGCGGCCCCGCGGCCCGGCGGCCCACCCGGCGCTCTTCGACGCGAACGCGACGCTATTGTACGCGACGCTGTCGATCATCGACCAGCTCTCGCCGCCGTCGTCGGAGCGCGCCGTGCCGGCAAGTCCCACCGCGACCAGCGTTCGGCCGCTCGTGCCGGGGACGTACGCGACCGCCGACATGTAACCGCGCGGCAGCGGGCCCTTCGCGAGACGCCAGCTCCGGCCGCCGTCCGTCGTCAGCGCCACGTTGTCCGTCGGCGTCTTGGGCTCCGTGTACTCGCCGCCGACCACGACGCCGTGCCGGTCGTCGCTGAAGGCAACCGAGAAGATTCCCGATGCGGAGTTGCCCGCATGCACCGGCGTGTCGGCCACCGTCCACGTGCGCCCGCGATCCGTCGACCGGAAAACGCGCGCGCGGGCGCCGCCGCCGGTCGCGATGTACGCCGTCGACGTGCCGCGCACGATGAGACACGTGCCGCTCGCCGCGAACGCGGCTTCGCCCGGGAGCACCGGCGGCGCGCTGTCGGTGGGGATGCGCGTCCACGTCGCGCCGCCGTCCGACGTGCCGAGCAGAAACAATTGGCCGCCGACCGGGTCGCTCATCGCGATGCCGCTCCGATCATCCCAGAATGCCATCGCGTCGAGGAACACGCCGCTGTCGCTCGTCGTGAACTGCTGCGTCCAGTGCGTTCCGTCGGTCGTGTGGAAGATCTTGGCCTGACCCTGCTCCGCCGGGCCGGCGCTCGACGTCCATGCCTGCGTCGCGCTCCGCGCCGCGACCGCGCGCAGGTCGAGCCGCTCGGCGCCCGGCACGGTGTCGATCGTCCACGTCGCGCCGCCGTCCGTAGTGTGCGCGACGCGGCCGCGCGTGCCGCTCGCCCAGACGATGTTCGGCGAGAGCGCGACGAGCCCGCGGAACTCGGCGTCCGTCCCGCTCGAGAGCGGCGCCCACTGGGCAAAGACGGGGGTCGCGGCCAAGAGGCAGAGTGCGGCGCACCATGATAGAATTTTCATATTACTCCTTTAGCATCGTAGACTTCGGCGCGCCGGTCGCTGTCGTGGTGCGTCATCCGTTCTGCGTTATCCGTCGTTCCGTCCAACAACACCGAAGAGCCGAACGGAAAAGCGGACAACGGAAGACGGAAGACGCAAAACGACAGCGACCACCACCCGAACCCCCGCGGTTTCGCTTTACCAGGGCCCGTCGCGCCCGATCTCGTCGATCGACGACAGCCACGAATCCTCGCCCCGCGAGAACGCCCACCGCAGAAATAGTATCGAAACGGCCATTAATACCAGCGACTCGCCCCAGTAGCGCCGCCAGTTCGCGTACGCGAACCAGATCGCCATCGGCACGAACAGGATCGCGAACATCACCAGGGCCGAGCGGACGACGCAACCCGGACGCGGAAGTTGGCGCGACACTCAGCCCCACCAGAACGCGGCCGCGATGATGCCGTACAGCCCGATCAACGCCACGCCCTCCAGCCAGATCGTCTCGCCGTCGTTGACGATGATCGCCGTGGTGAGCGTCGTGATCAATAACGCCGCGATCAGCAGCGGCCGGAGCACGAGCGTCAACACCGGTCCGCCGAGCACGAACGAGAGCAGCACCAGGACGGGGCCCACCGCCAACGCGATCAGCAGCGAGCTGTTGAGAATCACGCTGATCGCATAGTCCGGCCGATTCTTGGCCGCCAGGCGGATCCCCGCCACGTTCTCGACCGCGTTCCCCGCCAGCGCGACGATCACGAGTCCGGCGAATTCCTCCGAGACGTGCAACGCGGTGATCGCCGGCTCGAGCACGCTCACGAACCATTCCGACACCAGCCCCGCGCCGACCGACGCGACTACGAGGACCGCGACCGCGACTCGCAGCGGCCACGCGTCCGCCTCCACATCGGCGCGCTCGGCGTGCCGGACCGACCGCTCCGGGTCGCTGTTGAGCGAGAAGGGAATGCTCGCGACGAACACCGCGAGCAGCACGATCGCGCTCGCCGCGCTCAGCGCGCGCTCGTGCGCCGCCGCCGGCGTATGCAATTCGGCGGCGAGCGTCGGCATCGCGAGCGCCGCGACCGCGAGCATCATGAGCGACGCGATCATCCGCGGCGCCTCGGCGTCGAAGTGCATGCGGCCGTGCTTGATCCCGCCCACGAGGATGGCGAGGCCCAGCACGAGCAGCGAGTTGCCGAGGATGGATCCGATCAGCGCCGCTTGCACCACGTGCACGAGCCCCGCGCGCAGGCTGAACGAGCAGACGAGCAGCTCGGGCAGATTGCCGAGCGCCGCCTGCATCACGCCCGTCGCGCGCGGGTTGAGGTGGGCGCCGACTTGCTCCGTGCCGCTCGACACCTGCATCGCCAGCAGCGACAGTGCCGCCGCATCGATCACGAATTGCAGCACATCGTTCGCGCCCATGAAGTGCAGCACGGCCGCGAGGATCACCGCGAGCGCGGCGAGCGAGAAGGCGACGTGATGTTGGCGTTTGAGCACGGCGCGAATCTAATCGCCCACGAGGCGCCAAGTTACTGTTAGACTCATACGCTATGATCTCGCTCCAGGACATCGAACAGGCCCGCGGCCGCATTCGCGATTCGGTGCACGTCACACCGGTGATGACTGCCGCACGGCTCGGCCAACGCGCCGGCGTGGAGCTCTATCTCAAGTGCGAGAATTTTCAGAAGACCGGCTCATTCAAGGTACGCGGTGTCCTGAACAAGCTCGCGCAGCTCGATCCCTCGTCGCGCGCTCGCGGCGTCGTGACCGTGTCCGCCGGAAATCACGCTCAGGCGCTGGCGTGGGCCGCGCGGGCGGCCGGCGTGCATGCGACGGTGGTGATGTCGACGACCGCGTCGCGGACCAAAGTGGACGCGAGCCGGGGCTACGGGGCCGAGGTGGTGCTCCACGGCGCGACGAACATCGAGGCGTTCGCCAAAGCGCGGGAGCTGGAACACGAACGCGGGCTGATCTTCGTCCACCCATTCGATGATGACGCGGTGATCGCCGGCGCGGGGACGGTGGCGCTCGAGATGCTCGAGCAGGCGCCCGCGCCGGACGTCGTCGTCGTTCCCGTTGGCGGGGGCGGATTGATCGCCGGCATGCTCGTCGCGCTCAAAGCAAAGCTCCCCCACGCGAAGGTGTACGGCGTCGAGCCGGCCGGCGCACCAGGGATGCGGCGGAGCCTGGACGAGGGCCACGCGGTGCATCTCGAGTCGACCAAGACCATCGCCGACGGGCTCGGCGCGCCGATGGCCGGTGAGCGCAATTATGAAATTGTGAAGGAGCTCGCGGACGACGTCGTGCTGCTCGACGACAGTGCGATCGCGGACGCCACGCGCGATCTCCTGCTGAGCGCGAAGCTGGTCGCCGAACCGGCGGGTGCCGCTGCCGCCGCGGCCGTGCTCACTCGCGCGGTCCCGCTGCGCGATGGCGAGCGGGTGATGGCGGTCGTGAGCGGCGGCAACGTCGATGCCGACCGGCTCGCGACGATTCTGCACGACCGATAGCCGCGCCGGCTACTCGCGGAACGCGTACAGCGTCGCGCCCAGCCACACGAGACCGATCAGCATTCCGGCCAGGACGTCGGACGGCCAATGCACGCCCAGGTACAGGCGCGAGTAGAGACTCGCGCACATGATCGGGAGAAGCACCCAATACGGCCACGTCCATCCTTTCACGCGATGCAGAATGAACGCGAGCGTGATCAGTACGCTGATGCTGGCGATCGCGTGTCCGCTGGGGAACGAGCTCCAGCCGTACCAGCCCCGTCGCGGGAAAAGGTCCGGCCGATCGCGATCGAACATCGCCTTGAGCGTTGGATTGAGCAGATAGCTGCCGATCTGCACGACCGCGAGCTGCACCGCGAACCGACGCTCGCGACATCGCATCCACAGCCACGTGACGACGAGCGCGACCGCGGGAATCAGCGAGATGTTCGTGCCGAACCACGGGAAGACGAGCATCAGCGAGTCCAGCACGTGCGGCAGCGGCGTGTGAATGCGCACGAGCAGACCGCGCTCCCAAGCGAGCCCATGATCCCAATCGCCGGCGTGCCGGAAGTATTCGGCGCACGCGATGCCGACCAGCGACGCGAGCACATAGCCGGCGATGAGAGTTCCCCAACGCTGTCTCCACCACCGCGCGCCCTCGGCCGCGGCGATCGTCGTTTCGTTGATCGCGGTCGTCATCAGCACGCTCTCGAGGCACGTACCCTGCCACCGATCACACCTGAATCTTCACGAGGCGAGCATGGCGAACGAGCGTGACCGCAAGGACCAGCGTGCCAAAGACGACGACGTGATGCACGGCCGCGATCTGGCCGGCGCCGAGTACGGTGCCAACGAGCGCGAGCAAACGATCGAGCGTCAGCGCGCCGGCCACGATCACACCGACGAGGCCGGCGAAAGTATGGTGACTGACGCCGAGCTCGAGGCGCGCGAAGAAGAGAACGATTAGTCGGCGATTCCGCGGTCGCGCACGGTCATCATCGTCGCGACCATCGTCGCCACGGTGCGCTCGCGATCACCGTCGTGGGCGATGACCTCGCCCCAGCACACGGTGATTGTCTTGCCGGCGCGAATCACGCGTCCGCGCGCCAGCACGCGGTCGCCGGCGGCGGGTGCCAGCATGTTGATCTTGAACTCGATGCTGAGCACCGCCGCGCCCGGCGGCATGAGGCTGAGCGCTGCATACCCGCAGGCGCTGTCCGCGATCGATGCGAGCGCGCCCGCGTGGAGAAAGCCGTGCTGCTGCGTGAGTGCCTCACGCGTGCGCAGCTCGATGTCGACCTCGCCTGGCGCGACTCGCGCGAGCGTCGCGCCGAGCGTCGTCATGAATTGCTGACGATCGAAGCTGCGCCGAACGCGCGATTCGAACTCGGGATCCTGCGCCTCGTGCGCGCTCACGCGCCGGCCTGCCGGCACGCGACGCACACCGGCTCGCCGCCAAAGTCGACGACCAGCCGGCGCAGCCACGACCCGTGGAGATGCGCGCCGCACAGAATCTTGCGGCAGCGCACGCACGCGCCGCCGGCGATCAGATCGAACCGGTACCCGCACACATCGCACTCCGTTCTCAGGTCGGTGCGCGCGAACAGGTGCAGGCGCCAGCTCATATCGGTCAGGGCTTTTTCTTGTCTTTCGACACCGGATGCGCCTTCGCGATCGTCCACACCACGACGGTGGCGCAGCTGCTCTGGCCGGCTTTCACGAATTGCGGCGGCGTGTCCGAGCCATGGTACACCTCGACCGCGACGACCTCGGACGGCTTCACGAAATCATCAATGTCGCCCGGGTTGATCTCCGTCCACGGGAACCCGTCGACGTAGAAGTTCACGCATCCGTTCTGCGGGTTGCGCGAATCCGTGATCACGTAGCTGTGCCCATCGCCGAGCGGCGTGACCTGGAGACCCGGCGAGACGCGCATGACGTCGCTGAACACGAGCGCGTCCTTGTTGATCATGTTGCCGTCCATGTAGTAGCCCATCCCCATCTTCTTGCGGGAGAGGTACCCAACGTCGGAGAGCTCCTTGTCCTGCGTCGCCTCCACGCGCATGGCCGCGAGTGTCTGCACGTAGTCGTTCATCGTGACGTTCGCGTGCGCGACGGTGGCGACCGACAGCTCGACCGGAACTTCCGTGGCGCCGTAGCCGAGCTTGCGCACCTCGAGCGACTGCGTGCCCGACGGCAAGCTGTCGAGCTCGAACTCGCCGTTGGGCTTCGTGATCGCGGGCATCCCGCCGCCGGCGAGCATCACGCGCGCGCCGACGAGCGGCCGGCCCGACTTGTCGGTCACCTTGCCGACGACCTTCGCCGAACCGACGTACACTTTCTTCATCTTGCCGCTGTCCCCCCGAATTTCGGCGACGGCCTGATGCTGCGTCACGATGCTGAACGCACGGAGCGCGACGAAGCCGTCGGTCGATTGCACCGGCACTTCACCCGAGCTCACGCCGTTGCGGAAGACCTGCACCTTGCCACTCATGTCCTGCGGCAAGCCGCAGATCCGGTAGAGTCCCGTCGAATCGACCGGCGACTCGCGGACCACCGGCGTCTTGCGACCGACGATGTCGACCTGATCGTACACGAGTGACACTCGCGCGCCGGTGGCTGGCGCTTTCGTGTCCGGATCGCGCACGAAGCCGAGCAGCGCGCCCGGGCCGCGCACGCGAAGCGGCGACGTCGAGCAGAGCGTCGCCGCGAGGCGCGAACCACCCGGGATCACCAGATCGAGCTCGTTCGAGTCGCTCGCCGCCATCTGGTACTCGGGCGTCCGAATCTGCACGCCGATCGTGTCGAGCAACGGGTGCAGCACGAGCACGCGATGCATTCCGGCGGGAATGCTGTCGATGCGGTAACGACCGTCGGCGTCGGTCGTGCCGTGGCGGCCGGTGCCCTCGACCATCACGAGGGCGCTCGCGAGCGGCACGTTGTGAATGCTGTCGGTGACGAACCCGCGAAGCGTGAAGAAGCCGCCGGTCGCCGCTGGAGCTGGCGTGGTGGCCGGATTCTGCGCCGAGAGCGCTGGGGGAGCAGGGAGGAGCGCCAAGCCGGCCAGTGCAATAGCCGCGAGCCAGCGCGGGGAGCGCGAGCTGGTTGGGGTCGCTTTCATGGTGTCTACTACGGTTGAGGGGGCCGAGCTTCTGGAAGTTATGAACAGGGCCGCGGAGCTTCTACCCCCGAAAACGCAAACGGCGCCCAGGCCGGTCAGCTCCAGCCTGGACGCCGTTCCGCTCCGTCAACCGCCGGATCAGTGAACCACGATCGCGTGGCTCATGTCCAACGCCGGCTCGATCGTGAACTTGATCTTGTCGCCCTTGCCGGCAGCGATCGGCCCCGCGAGAGCGCGGCCGCGCCCGTCCGGCGGAATCCCCACGATGTACAGGTTCGCCGTCGGAAAGATGGTCGGATCGAGCAGAATCGCCGTCGTATCGTTCGGGCCGACCGACCCGATGAACCGTGACTGGCCGAGCGAGATCGCCCGAAGCTCGAGCGACTGATTGCTCAGATTCCGCACCTGCAGCACGGCGGTGTTCGCCGCGTCCGCGGGCGAGATCACGTTACCGCCCGCCGTTCCTTGGTTGTATCCCGCGCAGCCTGCCGCGAGGATCATTCCGGTCGCGATCGCCAACCCCGTTCGAGTAAGTCCCATCGTCACCTCCTCCCTTCCCACGGTGCGGATGAAAGGCAGGATCGGTGCCGAGCAGCCCGCGGTCAGGCGTGTTCGAGCGCGTTCAACGTATCGAACTCATCGAGTTTTACAAAACTGTAGGGACCGCACTGCGTGAGTCCCGCTCGGCGAAAGAGTCGCCGATACTCGGCCGCGGTTCGCTCGCGCCACTCGTCGCGATCGCCGACCATGGCGTCCTCGGTCGCGAATGCTTCGATGTAGGCAACACCGCCGAGGAGCGCGCGAATCGCTCGCAGCCCGCGCTCGACGTCGCGCGTCTCGACGTACTGCAGCACGTCCGCGCACACGACGAGGTCGAACCGCCGCCCGAGGCGCAGCGTACCGAGACCGCCAAACGTGCCGCGCCGAATGTTGCGCGCCTTCCCAAAGCGCGCGAGCACGTATTCACTCGAGTCCACGCCGGTGTAGCGGATCGCGGGACGCATGCGCTTGAGCACCGGGAACCACGGCGGTTCGCCGCAGCCGACGTCCAACACCGTCTGAATCGGTCTGCCGAGGAGAAACTCGGCAAGGGAGACGGCCATGCGTACCTTCCGCGCGAGCGCGTCGCGCGTCGACACGCGGTCGCGCGGATCGCGGTACCATCGCTCGAAGTAGCTTCGGTCGTAGATTTTCATAGTGTGATGATCACCCGCCGCCGAGCGCGGCACAAACCTTGTCTCCAGCGCGACAGATGACCAGCACGCTCTCGGTCGACATCGGCGGCACGCACGTGAAGGCATCGGTGCTCGACGCGCGCGGGCGCATGGTGCACGACCGCGTGAAGGTGGACACGCCGGACGACCTCACGCCGCGCGCGCTCGTGCGCATCATCGCCGCGCTCGCGGCGCAGCTCCCGCGCTTCGATCGCGTCTCCGCTGGATTTCCGGGCGTCGTGCGCCGGGGCGTGGTGCGCACCGCACCCAACCTCGGCACGAAGAAATTCGCCGGCTTCGATCTCGCGCGCGCACTCGAGCGGAAGCTCGGCGCGCCGACGCATGTGATCAACGATGCGGACATGCAAGGGTACGGCGCGATCCGCGGCCGCGGCGTCGAGATGGTGATCACGCTCGGAACGGGCTTTGGATCCGCGATCTTCGAGGATGGCCGGCTCGGGCCGCACCTGGAGCTCGCGCATCACATCTTCCACGGCAAGGCGACGTACGAGGACGAGCTGGGCGACGCCGCGATGAAGCGAGGCAAGCGAAGCTGGAACCGAGAGCTCGCGCGGGCGATCGAGTCGCTACGCACCCTCACCACGTTCGATCACCTGTTCATTGGCGGCGGGAACTCGCGCAACGTGAAGCTCGCGCTGCCCGACGACGTCACGCTGGTCGACAACACGGCCGGGATTCTCGGCGGCGTGCGGCTCTGGGATTTCGAACGCTGACAGGCACGCGGTCCGGGATCAGCCGGCGCGCACGAATTGGATGAAGTCGGTGTACGGCGGATCGAAGCCCGCCAGACGCAGGTGCCGCGCGATCTGGCCGCGGTGGTAGCTCCCGTGCATCACGACGTGCCCGATGATATCCTCTACAGAATTCTCGTATTCGCTTCCCTTGCTGTTGCGATAACGCACGACGCGCGAGAGCTCCGCGGACGTCGCGAGGAGCTGCGCGAAGTGGTCGGCCTCGGTCGCCGTGACGTCGCGCGCTTCGAGAATCGTCAGCGCGGGCCACACCGATAGCCGCGGCGTCTCGCCCCGAATGCGGGCGTACCACAGATGCTCCGCGGCGGCGATGTGCGCGAACAAGCGCAGCGAGTCGGGCTGCGGCGGGTCGTGGCGGAGCAGCGTTTCGGCGACGATGTCGTCGGCCCACCGCATGTGGGCGACGAGTCGCTCGAGAAGATTTGGCATGGCGGATTGCTCTGGCGTTGGTGATCGTGACGGTATACTAGTGGGACATGGATATCGCCGCGCGTCCCAACGATCCTGACGTCGAAGAGATGGCGCGCTCGATCTACGCGCTCTTCCCTCGCTGCATGCGCTGCGGCGAACCGATCGCGTCGTACGAGGATGCCGACGTGCGGATCCTGAGCCATCGCGTGGTGCACCGCGGCCGTTGCGCGGCGGAGGAGGTGGCGGAGGGGCGGGGACGGCTGTGACTTGGTCTTTTGAGAACACCCTCGGGGAGCGCCGCGCACCGAGGCGGCTCGAGGGTGTTGATCAAAGAGTCACACGCCGGTCATTCCGAGCGGAGCGACGAATCTTCTTTCGTCCGCGGCACCGCCGTTGCCGCCGCGCCCTCACGACGGCGGCGTTTCCACCGGAATCCCCGGCGACGGCTGATTCGGCGGCAGCTCGATGATCGTCACCGGAGTCTCGTCGGGATTGGCGGGTGCCGGCTCGGTCGGCTGCGGCTCTGGAAACGGCTCCGGAACGGTGGGTCGTCTATCGGGACTCGGTGCGGTCATGCGATCTCTCGGTTGAACCCGCCACGCGCCACTGCACAATCCGCGCGCAGCGGCTTGCCGAGGCTGGTTCAGCACGTGAGAATGTGAAGTCGGCTTCGGTCGATCGACTCTCACCAATTCACGGGGCCTTCGTGATCTCGTCGCGATCTCTGCTCGTACTCGCCGCGCTCGGCGCCGGCGTTGCCATGCCGCTCACCTCCGCGTACGCACAGCGGATCGATTCGCGCATGTACTCCGAGATGCGTTGGCGCATGATCGGGCCCCACCGTGCCAGCCGCACCAAGGCCGCGGTCGGAATTCCCGACCAACCGAACGTGTTCTACATCGGCGCGGTCGACGGCGGGGTGTGGAAGACGAACGACTACGGTCGCACCTGGACGCCGATCTTCGACGACGAGCCAACCGGCTCGATCGGGGCGATCGCGATCGCGCCGTCGAACTCGGACGTCGTCTACGTCGGGAGCGGCGAAGGGCTCCAGCGTCCCGACCTCTCGACCGGCGACGGGATCTACAAATCGACTGATGCCGGCAAGACCTGGACGCACCTCGGCCTGCGCGACGGCCAGCAGATTCCGCAGATCGTCGTCGACCCGCACGATCCGAACCGGCTCTTCGTCGCCGTGATGGGCCATCCCTACGGCCCGAACGAGGAGCGGGGGCTGTTCCGTTCGACCGACGGGGGCGCGACGTTTCAAAAAGTGTTATACAAGAACGAGAATACCGGCGCGATCGACGTGGTCATGGACCCGGCCGACCCGAACACCATCTACTGCGCGCTCTGGGAATCGCGGCAGGGCCCGTGGGAGAATGGGCAGTTTCAGGGGCCGAACAGCGGGTTGTTCAAGTCCACCGACGGTGGCAACACCTGGCGCCAGATCGGCAAGGGCCTGCCCACGTTCGCCGACGACGGCCTCGGCCGCATCGGCATCACCGTGGCGCCGAGCATGCCGAACCGCATGTTCGTCACCGTGGATGCGCGCCGGAACGGCGGACTGTATCGCTCGGATGATGCCGGCGAAAACTTTCACCTCGCCACGACCGACGACCGCGTCTCGACGCGCGCCTCGGACTTTGCCGAAGTGAAGGTCGATCCCAAGAACCCCGACGTCGTGTATACGGCGAGCGTGGTGACGTGGAAGTCGACCGACGGCGGAAAGACGTTCCGCGCGCTCCGCGGCGCGCCGGGCGGCGACGATTATCACAGAATTTGGATCAACCCGATCAACCCGAACATCATCCTGATCGCGAGCGATCAGGGCGCGATCGTGACGGTGAACGGCGGCGAGACGTGGAGCTCGTGGCTCAACCAGCCGACCGCCGCGATGTACCATGTCACGGCGGACAACGCGTTTCCGTACCGCGTGTGCAGCGGCCAGCAGGAATCCGGGTCGGTCTGCATCCGGAGCCGGGGCGACGACGGGCGCATCATGCCGTCGGACTGGCATCCGGTCGGCGTCGAGGAGTACGGCTACGTCGCGCCCGATCCGCTCGATCCCGACATCGTGTTCGGCGGCAAGGTGACGAAGTACGACCGCCGCACGGGCGAGGTCGAGGACGTCGGGCCGCGCGTCGGGCCGATCAACGGCACCGATTACCGCACGCTGCGAACGGCTCCGCTGGTGTTCTCCAGCGTCGACCCGCACCTGCTGCTCTTCGCGTCGAACGTCGTTTGGAAAACGCTCAACGGCGGCCAGACGTGGACGCGCATCAGCCCCGACCTCACGCGCCGGGACTCCATCGTGCCGCCGAGCGTCGGCACCTACGCCAGCGAGCCGCAGGCGCGCGCGCATCACGGCGGGGTCGTGTACACCGTCGCACCGTCGTACGTCGACACGTACCGCATCTGGGCCGGGACGGACGACGGGTTGATCCAGATGACCGCCGACGGCGGGAAGACGTGGACCGACGTCACGCCGGCGCAGATCCGGAGCAAGCCGTGGAGCAAGATCTCGATCATCGACGCGGGCCACTTCGATACGCAGGCTGCGTATGCCGCGGTGAACACCTTCCGGCTCGACGACCTGTCGCCGCACATCTACCGGACGCACGACGGCGGCAAGACGTGGACGGAGATCGTGAACGGCATCCCCAAAGGCGCCGCGGTGAACGTCGTGCGCGAGGATCCCAAGCGCAAAGGTCTGCTCTTCGCCGGCACGGAGGATCAGGTCTGGGTCTCGTTCGACGACGGCGACCACTGGTCGTCGCTGCGGCTCAACATGCCGGCCACGTCGATTCGCGATCTGATAATAAAGAATGATGATATCGCGATTGGCACGCACGGCCGCTCGTTCTGGATCCTGGACGACATCGCGCCGCTCCGGCAGCTCACGCCGTCCACGGCCGAGGCGCCCGCGGTGCTGTTCAAGCCGGCGATGGCGTACCGCTTCCGGTGGAGCAAGTACACCGACACGCCGGTCCCGCCCGACGAGCCGTCCGGACAGAATCCGCCGGACGGCGCGATCCTCGATTATTTCGTCGGGGCGCACACCACGGGAGATGCGAAACTCGAGATCGTCGAGCCGAGTGGACGCGTGGTGCGGACCTACTCGAGCCGCGACACGTCGATGGCGCCGATGGACATCGGCAACACGCCCGCGTACTGGATCCGGCCGACGAAGGTGCTCTCCGCCGCGCCGGGCTTTCACCGGTTCGTGTGGGATCTGCACTACGCGCCACCCGCCGGCACGAGCTCGCGCCCTGGCGAGTATCCGATTTCCGCGACGCCGCACGACACCCCGCGTGAGCCGCGCGGTCCGTGGGCTGTCCCTGGCGACTACATCGTGCGGCTCACGATTGGCGGCCAGATGTATCAGCAGCCGCTCCTCATCAAGATGGATCCGCGCATCAAGATGCCGGCCGCTGAGATCGCGCGCATGCACACGACGGCGCTCGAGCTCTACGACGACATCGCGAAGGATTCCGCCGCGGCGGCGAGCGCGCGCACTCTCCGCGACCGCGTGACGGCGGCCGGCGGGCAGGTGAGCGATGGATCGGCGAAATCAGCGCTCGCGTCGTTCGGCGAGCAGCTCGACGCGCTGCTCGGAGCAAACGGCGGCGGTCGACGGCGTGGCGGGCGCGGCGCGGCCGGCGCGGCGCAGCCGTCGCTGGGCTCGATGAGCGGTGAGCTGCTCACGATGATGCAGGCGATCGAGCAGTCCGACATGGCGCCGACCTCGCAGACGATGCTGGCCGTGGCGCGCACGCAGCAGTCGTTCGCGTCGTTGATGTCGCGATGGACGGCGCTGCGCACGACGGAGCTCGCGGCGCTGAACGCGAAGCTCGAGGCGGCGGGTGCGCCGCCCGTCGCGGCGCCATGATTCGCGTCCAGGCCCGTCATGCGCCGGCGATCGCCGGCGGGCTCACGGGGGCGGCGATCGGGCTGCTGCTGCTCGTTGCCGCGCCGGAGCTCCGCCGCTTTGATACGAATTATCTCATTCCCACCTACTGGAAGCTCGTGGTCGCGGCTTCGATGATCGCGAGCGGCGCCGGCGCGTTCGTGCTCGGCCGAGGTTGGCTCCGCTGGTCGGCCGCGCTGGCGGCCGGCGTCGTTCTCGCGTATGTGATACGCGTCGCGATCGACGTGGATCGCGACCGGACGACGCACAACCTGCTCCCGCTCGAGATCGTGTTCGACTATCTCGTGACGTTCGTCGGCGCGGCGGTCGGCGCTTTGATTGGGTGGAACGCGCGTCGGCTCGCGGACAAGCCGACGGAGCAAGGACCATATGCACCCGGCTGGAAGAAACCCCGCTGACGGGGCGGCGTTTCGAGTGACCGCACACATTGCCGCGCGGTTACGCTGATCAGAGGCTTCGAGGAGCGCCGGTGAAGTATCGCGTGCCAACCGCCGTGCTGGCGGTGTTCCTGTTGACGGGCTGTGACTGGATCACGGGCGCGCAGAATCAGGTGCGTGCGACGATCGCCGTGGATCGCACCACGGTAACGCACGATTCATCCGTGGCCATCACGATCTACCTGATCAACGACGGCCCCGACACCGTCATGGCCGCGAGCCCGAACAGCTACGGCTGCATCGGCGCGTTCGTCGCAACGGATTCCACGGGTCAGCGCGTCGGGCCGGCGCCGCGCCTCTGCACGTTGCAAGGTTACGTCGAGATCAAGCTCGCTCCGCACGACAGCGTGGTCGTGCACGACCGCTGGGCGCCGGTAACCGTGATCGGCGGGGACGCCGTGATGGTGGTTCCCCCCGGGCGTTATGCACTCACGGCGCAAGTTTCAGCCGACGGGCGCACCGTGCGCAGCCGCGCCGTTGGGGTCGAGGTCGTGGAGCAGCCGTAACGGGTTGTCATTCCGAGCGAAGCGAGGAATCTCGCGTCACGGTCGAGATCTCCGAATCGTCCGAAGATCCCTCTGTCGCGTTGCGCCCTGGGGATGACGCGGAGCTGCACGACATCGGCGCGCGAACCGCGTCAGCCGCTCACCGGCGGGTGATACAGGCGCTCGCGAGTAGTATCACGATACTCGGCACCGCGAGGATCGCCGGCTTTCGTGGACCCGTCCGGCGGCGCGCGATCATCACCACTGCGCCGACGGCGACGATCGCGATCGCGACGAGCTGTGCTGTGCTGAGGCCCAATGCCCATCCGAACCGATCATCCTTGGCGCGGAAGAACTCGATGGCGAACCGCTCCGCGCCGGCGAGCACTGCCCATACCCCGAACAGCCACCCCTCGGCGTGCTCGTGATCTCGCATTCGCCAGAGAATCGCGAACATGACGAAGCCGAACAACACTTCCATGAGCTGTGTCGGATAGACAGACAGCAGTGCATCTGGCGAAACGCCTGGCGGAATCGCGACGTGAAAGTTCTGGAACATCGAGCCCGCCGTCGACGGCGGCGAGCCGTTGGGAAACGCCACGGCGAACGGCCCGGTGAACGGCTTGCCGTAGTCGTCGCCGATCGCCCAACAGCCGGTGCGTCCAATCGAATAGCCTGCCGCGAGCGCGATACCGCCAACGTCCGCGAAGCGCCAGAACGAGAGGTGCTTGCGTCGAATCGTCAGCCAACAGAGCAGCAGCGCTCCAATGAAGCCGCCCCAGAACACGAATCCGCTGCGGTTCCACAAGTCCGCGACGCGATGGGTGATTACGAGCACGTAGTACAGCTTTCCGCCGATCATCGTCCCGAGGAGCGCGGCGAGAATGAGATCGGATATCGCGGCTGCCTCGCGGTCGTGGCCGCGGCGGGCGAGTTCTCGCTCCGAGACGATCTGCGCGATCACGAACGCGAGCAGGACCGCGAGTCCGAAGCCGGTGAGTGTCAGCGGCCCGACATCGAACGTGAATGGGTGATGAATGATCGGCGCGTGTGTCATCAGAACGCATGCCCCCGCTTCGACACCGCCCATGCGATCGCCAGCGCCGGCGGCAAGTCCAGCCCGAGCACCGGCAGGTTCACCTGCCGCGAGATCCCGACGTGCGCGAGCAGCGCGAGCACGCCCAGCGCCGCGAGCCCGTACGCGAAGATCCGCGTCACCGCCGCGGCGCGTCCGCTCCACAAGTGAATGAGCAGCAGCACGCCCAGGATCAGCCAGAGCGGATTGAAGATCAACAGATTCTCATTCCTATATGCGAATCGATGATCGGTGATCGTCCACAGGAGCGTGAGCAGCGTGCCCAGGATCCCGGCCGCGAACGCCCACAGCCCGAGCACGATCGCCGCCGCGATCTGGCCGCCGCGGCTTCCGCGCGCCGCCATGAAGCCCAGCCACAGGAAGATGATCGCGACCACGATGCCGATCGCGGTCAGCCACTTCCCCAACGGCGGTGGCTGCGTCGGTTCCGGCGCGCGTCCTTCCGCGGCATAGAGGACGGTCTGGCGCCGCACGAGCGGGTGTAGCGCGCCGGTCGAGTCCGGGACGGACAGCTTTGCCACGAAATCGTGCAGCGCCTTGGGCAGGAACATCGTCTGCCAGACGGTGATCGGCTTGTCCGACGGCTCGCCGAGGCCGATGTCGACGCCCACGTCGAGCGGGAAATTGCTCTGCATCAGCCGCAGCGTCTGCCAGCGATACGACGTCTGCGTGACCGTCTGCGAATGCGCCTTGATCGCGCCGCCCAGCACGCGATCCAGAATGTCCCGCGGCCGCGTCGCGCAGTTGTCGACGAAATAGTCGTAACGGTAGGTGACGTTCTCAGGCTGCGCGTTGACCCGGATGATGCTGAGCAGCGAATCCTTTTGCGGCGCGGTGAGATCGAGCTGTTGCGACGTGACCGTACGATTGAAGTACCGGTACGCCATCAGCACCTGATCGAGCGTCTCGCCGCCCATCTGATACAACATCAAGCCCTCGAGAAAATGAGGGATGAAATGCGGCGCGCTGCGGTCGAATACGCCCCAGTTGAAGACCGAGTCGCGGCCGGTGGCGTTGTCGTGAATCCAGATCGCGGCATGCCCGAACAGCTCCCACACCTCGTCGCCGTCGCCCATCGTCAGCAGCGAGATGGTGACGTTCCGTCCCGACTCGTGCAGCGGGTCGGGCGGGACCATCGTCGGCGCCTGCGTGGGGGGCGCCGGCACCTTGGTCACTTGCCCGTGGAGCGTCGACGCGAGCGCAAGACACAGCGCGGCTGCCTGGAAGAGTCGATTCATTTCCGTAGAAGCTATAGGCTAGGATGATCGCCGCCAAAACCGGCCGGCCGCGGCCCCCGATGCGCCGCGCCGGCTCGCCTTCAACTTGCAGGTGTCGCCTTCGACCGGAGGAGGCGACCCATGCCATGGAGAAGCAGCCGCTCAGGCTACGGAGAAGGCGACGAACGGAGCGAGGCGCTCGGCCGCGAGCTCAAGAAGATCGCGCTGCCGCTGGAGCACGCCGACGATCTGGATCCGCTCATCGAGCGCATCGGGGACGCGCGGTTCGTGCTGCTCGGCGAGGCGTCGCACGGCACGTCGGAGTTCTACACGTGGCGTGCCGAGCTGTCGAAGCGGCTCTTCGAGGAGAAGAACTTCTCGTTCATCGCGGTCGAGGGAGATTGGCCCGATTGTTATCGCGTCAATCGTTACGTGAAGCATCTGCCCGATGCCGGCCACAACGCACACGAGGTGCTGCACGCGTTCGAGCGCTGGCCCACGTGGATGTGGGCCAACCGGGAAGTGGTCGAGCTGACCGAGTGGATGCGTGACTTCAATCGTGGGCGCGCGAGTGAAGCGCAGGCCGGTTTCTTCGGGCTCGACGTGTACTCGCTCTGGGATTCGATGCGCGCGGTGAACGCATACCTCGAGCGCATCGATCCGCGGCTCGCGGCTCAGGCGCGCCGCGCCTACAACTGCTTCGAGCCGTACGCAGAGGACGTGCAGGAATACGCGCGCGCGACGGCGATCGTGCCCACGTCGTGCGAGGACGAGGCGGTCTCCGTGCTGCGCGACCTTCGCGCCAACGCACCGCAGTACCGCGAGGATGGACGCGAGGGATACTTCAACGCCGAGCAGAACGCGCTCGTCGCGAAGAACGCCGAGCTGTACTATCGCACGATGGTGCGCGGCGGGCCCGACTCGTGGAACGTGCGCGACAATCACATGGTCGAGACGCTCGAGCGCCTGATGCAGCACCACGGTCCGAATGCACGCGCGATCGTCTGGGAGCACAATACGCACATTGGCGATGCGCGCTTCACGGACATGGCCCGCGCCGGCATGGTGAACGTCGGCCAGCTCGTGCGACAGGCGCACGGACGCGAGGGCGTGATGCTCGCGGGATTCGCCAGCCATCGCGGGACGGTCATTGCCGCCGAGGAGTGGGGCGCGCCGATGCAGCGGATGCGCGTGCCGATCGCCCGGCCCGCCAGCTTCGAGAGCGCGATGCACGATGGCGTTGGCGGCGACGCGCTGCTGCTGTTCGACGGACGCGACAACGGCGGCGTGCACGGTCTCGACGAACCGATGGGTCATCGCGCGATCGGCGTGGTCTACGATCCGAATCACGAGCGGTGGGGGAACTACGTGCCGACGATCGTTCCCCGCCGCTACGACGCGATCCTGTACATCGACGAATCGCGCGCGGTGGACCCGCTGCACATGCCGGTGTTGGTGGATGGGGAGGTGCCGGAGACGTATCCGTCGGGGGTGTGAGTATCCCGAGGGCGGGGCTGAGGGCTGACGGCGGGGCTGAGGGCTGACGGCGGGGCTGAGGGCTGACGGCGGGGCTGAGGGCTGACGGCGGGGCTGACAGCCGCAGATCCCAGCTCGGCTATTCGCTATCAGCGACAGCTATCAGAGGGATTTGGAAGTGTGAGATGGGATCGGTGGTCGGCTTGCGGCGGCGGCCTATGCCGGTCGGAGCACGACGGCAAGCTGACAGCTCTGTCATCATTGAGTGCATGCGCGAACGAGCGCGCCGGCCCAGCCCCGCGCTCCCATTCAACGCTTCGTTCCACATTCCTCGGATAGCTGTCGCTGATAGCCAATAGCCGAGCTGGGAACTGATTGCTCGCTGTCAGCCCGTCAGCGCACAGCAATCGGTAATGACTGCGGATATCGATACAACACCGATTCCGCTCCGAAAAATTCCACCGTCTCCCCCGGCACCGCGCCGAGCGCTGTCGCGACGCGGATCGATGCGGTGTTCGCGGGCCGAATGATGCTCGTGATCTCGCGCTGCTTCAGCACCTCGCGCGCGAACGTCAGCGCGGCCGCGGCACCTTCACGCGCGTAGCCGCGGCCCCACGCCCATGGGCCCAGCGTGTATGCGATCTCGAATGCGGGAAATCCTTCCTGATTCATGCAGCCGATGCGGCCGAGAAATCGCCCGGTCGCGGATTCCTCCACGGCCCAGACGCCGTAGCCGCGGAGCACCCAGTGGCCCATCAGCATCGCCATCTGCCGCCATGCGTCGGCGCGCGAGAGCGGCACGCCGGCGCCGAGGAAGCGGACGACGTCCGGATTCGCCATCATCTCGGCGTACGGCTCGACATCGTCCGGCCTGAAGCAGCGGAGGAGGAGCCGCTCGGTGCGGAGCTCGGGAATGTTGAGCATTGCCAGACGCTACCTGAGCCGCTTTCTGAACTGCACGACGCGATCGGTTTCCTCGTATCCCGCGTTGGTGTGCACCGCGTGGCTGGCGTCGTTGTCGAGCAGCGCATCCGATGCGATCTCGCTCCGGCCGCGGGAGAGGCCCCACGCCTCGGCCGCCGCGAGCAGCGACCGTGCGATGCCGCGACGGCGCATGTCCGGATCGACGTAGAGCGCCTCGATGTACGCGACCGGCGTCGACTCGCATCCGTCGGCGTACGAGCGCTCGCCGACTTCGACGAAGCCGCACAGCGTGCCGTCCTCGCGCTCGGCCACGAAGACTTCTGCGTCCTCGCGCGCATGATGGGCGCGCATCCCGGCGGCCACCTCGTCCGGCGGATACGGGAAGAGGGCAACGCTCATGCGAAGCCAATCGTTCCAATCAGCATCCTGATATACTCTAATTGTCATGTCATTCGCCTGGCGCTGGCGACGGGTCCGCGAGCGCGGTTGCGCTGGAAAGTTGAACGAGGGACTCAACGAAGATCCGATCGCTCGGCGCGAGCGGAAGGGCGAGCAGCTCACGCGGCGTCGCCCACGCGAGCTGTGAGTGCTCGAGACATCGCGGCTCGCCGCAAATCTGGACCGGCACGAACGCGATCACGAATGGGGCGCCGTCGTCGCCGAGTTCCGCGACCGCGGGCGCCGCGCGCGCCAGCTCGACGTCGAGCTCCTCGCGCAGCTCGCGGCGCGCGGCGGCTTCGTCGATCTCACCCGCCTCGGTCTTGCCGCCTGGGAATTCCCACAGGCCGCCGTGCCGTTTGTGCGCCGGCCGTTGACAGACGAGATAGCGATCGCCGTCGCGAATCACGCACGCGATCACGCGGCGCGGGCTCGCGGCCGGCATCACGCGCCCGGCGACGAGAAGGTGAATCGAAAGCCATCGGGATCCTGCAGCCGGAAAAACCGCATCCCCCAGGCCGCCGCCGGCTCCGACTCGAGCGTGCCGCCGCGGGTCTTGATGGCCGCCGCGAGCGCGTCGATGTCCTGCTCCGTCGTGAGTCGAAGCGAGAACCCCTCGCCCTTGACGCGGTCGGCGCCCTTCGCGCCCGTCTCCTGCGTGATGAGAATTCGCGCGCTCCCCGCGCGTAGTGAGACCGCGAACAGCCGCTCGTCACGCCTGAACTCTCGGGCGACGGCAAAGCCAAGTACGTCGCGATACCATCGCAGGCTCGCGTCGAGATCGTTGACCGTCAAGGATGCGTCGAGGCCGATCGCATCGAGCGGCGTACCCTTCACGGGATCGTCTCGGCTCATTCGGACCGCTCGAATCGCTCGAGCTCCTGGGGCGAGAGTAGTTTGCTTGCCACCCAGTGGCTGAACGAGTCCGGCGTCGGTTCGATGGAGGGCACGTCGCCGCGGAGCACGCGCTCGGCGAAATCGCGGACGAGCGCAGCCTTCGCGGCGTGCCACACGCCGATCGCCACCATGCGCGCCGTTCGCGCATCGCGCTCCATCTCGCCCGCGTCTCGCTTGAGGGCGAGGAGATACTCGGCGAGGTTCACCTCCGTCGCGTCCGCGTCGACCATGCCGATCATCGTATTGGCATGCTCGTCGAGGTAAGCCTCATCGGCCTCGTCGAGCCGCTGGAGGTAGTGCGCGAGAATGCGGCGGACGGTCCGGTTCGCCGGCTCACCGCGATCCACCCAGTTGCTCGCCTTCTTGGAGATGATCGTCGGCTTCATAGTCCCTGAATGATACACCGCGGGGCACACGCGCAACGACCGTGTGCCCCGCTTTCAACTCTCTACTCTCTACTCTCTACTCTCTGATCTTATGGCACCTGATTCGCCGGATGCTGGTTCGCCTCGATGAAGCTCACGATGTCGTTCTTGAGCTGCTTCGCCGACGACTGGTTCAGGTACGCCATGTGGCCGCTTTCGTAGTACTTGAACTGCACGCGATCCTTGTACGTCCGGTCGTAGCCGAGGTGGTCGAACGTGTACTCGGCGTTCGCGAACGGCGTGGCCATGTCGTAGTAGCCGGCGCCCACCATCACGTGCAGGTACGGGTTCTTGGCCATCGCGGTGCGGAGCATGTCTGACGTGCTGGGATAGCCGCTGCCGAGATTGCCCGCGCCCGTGAGACCGGTGTAGTCCCACCGGCCCGCGTGACCGCCGGTGTAGTACTGCAGGTCGGTCTTGTAATCGAGATCGTTCTTGAGGAAACGCATATACGCCGACATGAACGCGCCCGACGGCGCGACGTCGGAGGGATCGTAGTCCTGCCGCTGGCTCGACGCATTGCCGTTGAGGCCGATCATCCGGCTGTCGTAGCGCCCGACCGTCTCGCGCTGGTCGCGAAGCAGCTCGGTGCGGAACACGCCCGGGTCGATGCGAAGATTGGTATTCGCGATGTATTGTGCCGAGACGCCCGTGAGCCGCGCGAGCTGCTGCGCCGCGGCGGTCTTCTGCGATTCCGTGAGCGTGTTGCCCTTGGCGAGCGCGTTCGCGTAGTCGCCGAACGCGAACGTGCGCGCCTGCTGCACCACCTGCGCCAACGAGAGCTTCTGCAGATCGGCGGGCAGCTTCTTGTGATACCACGCGGTCGCCGTGTACGTCGGCAGGAAGCACTCGTACGGCAGATCGTTCGACGCACCCGGCTGGATGTTGCCAAGATCGAGCACGGTGCCGAGGAGCATGATGCCATTCAGCTCGATGCCTTCCTGGCTCTCCAGCGTCGACGCGAGGCCGGCCGAGCGGAACGTGCCGTAGCTCTCGCCGAACAGATACTTTGGCGACTGCCAGCGGTTGTATTTGTCGAGGTACTCGCGAATGAACGACGAGAACATCTTGAGGTCGTTGCTCGCGCCGGTGAAGTCCGAGGTCTTCGAGCCGGGCGCCGGCCGAGAGTAGCCGGTCATCATCGCGTCGATCTGGACGAGATCCGTCGCCTCGAGCGGCGAGTACGGATTGTCGACGAGGTTGTACGGCGGTGCGGGCTCCGAGCCGTTCGGTCCCATCTCGGGATGCCGCGGGCTCATCAGACCCATGCTCAGCCAGATCGACGCCGAGCCGGGGCCACCGTTGAAGAAGAACGTCACCGGCCGCGTCGACGGCTCGGCCTGATCCTTCGTGTACGAGACGTAGAACACCGTCGCCTCGCCCTTCCCATCGCCGTCGCGGATCACCATGGTGCCGGCGTTCGCGGTGTACGGAATGGTCTTGCCGTCGATGGTGACGGTGTGATGCGTGGTCGAGACCTTCTCGACCGCGGGAACGCCTTCCTCGGGCGCGGGTGCGGCGCCGTTCGGGCCACCGCCGCGGCCGCCGCGTCCTCCCGGCCCACCCGGCTGCTGCGCCGTGGCGGTCCCGAAGGTGAGGCACGAAGCAGCAGCGCCGAGCAGGCACATGCGTCTCAGCATGACGAAACTCTCCTGGATGCGAATGGGATGGATCAGGTGGGACAATGAATTATCGCATCAGGGAGCCCAAGTGTTGAGGGGCTGCTCGAGATGAGCTCGGGATTGTGGGATTTATTGGCGCTCGCTCAATTCTGCCGCCATGCACCTCACTCAGCTCTTCGATCTCTCCCTCCGCGGCCGCGCCGAGCGGATGGGTCTCGAATACACCGCCGACGACGGCTCGCTCGCGACGCTCACCTTCGGCGACGTGGACGCGCGGGCGAACCGCATGGCGAACGAGCTCGCGGCACGCGGACTCCGGCGCGGCGATCGGCTCTGCCTGCACCTCGCGAACCGCATCGAGTTCATCGACATCTTCCTCGCCTGCGCCCGGCTCGGCGTCATCCTGGTGCCGATCAACATTCTCTATCGCGAGCGCGAGTTGCGGCACATCATCGCCGACTCGGATCCCGTGGCGACGATCGTGGCCCGCGGCTCGGACGCCGCGTATCCGGATCAAGCCTCCATCTGGCTGCTCGACGAAGTCGCCGCCGGCGCGGCGTCGCGCCCGTCGACCCGGCCGGAGGTCGCGCTCGACGGCGACGATCCGGCGCTGATCATCTACACCTCGGGCACGACCGGCGTCGCCAAGGGCGCCGTGCTCACGCACAACAATCTCGCCGCGAATGCGGTCACGCTCACGGCGATCTGGAAGATCACGGAGGCCGATCGCTACATCGCGATGCTCCCGCTCTTCCACGTGCACGGCCTGGGCAACGGACTTCACAGTTGGCTCATTAGCGGATGCACAATGCGCCTGCTCGAGCGATTCGATCAGCGCACCACGCCCGCGGTGCTGGCCGGGTTCAGACCGACGCTGATTTTTGGCGTGCCGACGATCTACGTGCGCCTGCTCGATCCGGCGTGCACCTCCGACGCGCAGGCGCGCGAGATCTCGCGCGACGCCCGGCTCTTCGTCTCCGGCTCGGCGCCGCTGCCGGCGCACGTGCACGATGCGTTTCGCGCGCGCTACGGCCACACCATTCTCGAGCGCTACGGCATGAGCGAGGCGCTGATGATCCTGAGCAACCCGTACGAGGGGGAGCGGCGCCCCGGAGCGGTGGGCTTTCCGCTGCCCGGCGTCTCGGCGCGCATCATGGGCGACGACGGCCAGGTCGTTGGCGCTGACGCGGTCGGTGAAGTCGAGATCAAGTCGCCGCATCTCTTCGCCGGCTACTGGAAGCGGCCCGAGGCGACCGCCGCGGCGTTTCACGACGGCTGGTTTCGCACCGGCGATCTCGCGGTCCGCTCGCCCGACGGCTATTACACGCTCCGCGGGCGGCGCGGTGATCTCATCATCAGCGCGGGATTCAACATCTATCCGCGCGAGATCGAGGAGCTGCTGCTCGAGGACCGCCGCGTGCGCGAGGCGGCGGTGGTTGGAATGCACGATGACGCGCGCGGCGAGGTGCCCATCGCCTACGTCTGCGCGGACGATGCACTCGACTTCACGGAGCTCGAATCCACATGCCGGACACAGCTCGCGTCGTTCAAGATCCCTCGCGCCTTCATCCGCATGGAGACGCTGCCGCGGACGGCGCTGGGCAAGATCCAGAAGCATCTCCTGCCCGCGCCGGACACAAAACACCACTGAACCGGCAGCAGATCGCCGGGTTCTGGGCCGCCTGGACCGGATGGCTCCTCGACGGCATGGACTCGGTGATCTACGCGCTCGTCCTCGCGCCGGCGCTCGCCGAGCTGCTGCCGCGCTCGGGGATGAGCGCCTCCCCGACCAACATCGGATTCGTCGGCTCGATCCTCTTCGCGGTCTTTCTCGCGGGCTGGGGCTCGTCGTTCATCTGGGGACCGATCGCCGACAAATTCGGGCGCACCCGCGCGCTCGCGGCGACCATCGTCGTCTACGCGGTGTTCACCGGGCTCTCCGCCTTCGCGATGAACGTCTGGCAGCTCGGCGTGTTCCGCTTTCTCGCCGGCCTTGGCGTGGGCGGCGAGTGGTCGATGGCGGGGACGTACGTGGCCGAGGCGTGGCCGGAGGATCGGCGGAAGATGGGCGCCGGCTATCTGCAGACCGGCTACTACTTCGGCTTCTTCGTCGCCGCGGCGCTCAACTACACGATCGGCGCGCGCTTCGGCTGGCGCGCGATGTTCGCCTGCGGCTTCGTGCCCGTAGCAGTTTCGATATATATGTTATATAAAGTCCGCGAGCCGGCGCGCTGGACCCGGCACGCCGGAGAGGCGCGGCGCGCGCATCCGCTCGCCGAGATCTTCAGCCCCGAGTACCGCAGGCGCACGATCGTGAACTCGATCCTGCTCACCGTCGCGATCATCGGACTCTGGGCCGGCGCGGTCTACGAGCCGACGGCCATCGTCACGCTCGCGAAGAAGGCGGGCATGTCGGCCGCGCAATCCGCCAAGATGGTCTCGCTCGGCACGGGCGTCCTCTCGGTCGGCACGATCTTTGGCTGCGTCATGCTGCCGGTCTTCGCCGAGCGATGGGGCCGGAAGGTGACGCTCGCATTCTACTATTTCGGAATGATGATCACGATCCCGCTCGCCTTCGGCTGGGCGTTCTACATGGACATCGGGCTCGCGACGTTCATCGCCATTCTCTTCTTCATGGGCTTCGCGGGCGGCAACTTCGCGGCGTTCAGCCTCTGGCTCCCCGAGCAGTACGACACGCGGGTGCGCGCGACCGCGTTCGCGTTCACGACGTCCGTGGGCCGCTTCGTGGGGGCGGGAGTGAACTTCGTGCTCGCCGGTCTCGTGCTGCGCATGGGAACACTCGGCACGCCGGTGGCGCTCACGGGGCTCGTGTTCGGGCTCGGAATTCTGGTGATTCCATTCGCAATCGAGACCACCGGGCGCGCGCTTCCGGAGTAGCACGGCGCGCGATCAGAACACCCGCCGCGCCACCACGAAGTACGCGACGAACCAGTCGCCGCCGGCGTTGAGATCCGTATAGCCGACGCCGCCGTTCGACGACGACGAATGGATGATCCGCCCGTTCCCCGCGTAGATGGCCACGTGCGAGATCGCCTGCCCCGGCTCGGCGAACATCATCAGGTCGCCCGGGCGCAGCGAGCGGAAATCGGCCGGAATCGCCTCGCCCACGCGCGCCTGCTCGCGCGACGTGCGCGGGAGCGTGATTCGATACTTCGCGAATATGAATTTCGTGAAGCCCGAGCAGTCGAAGCCCTGTTGCGGCGTGTTGCCGCCCCACACGTACGGCACGCCGATGTACTGCTCGGCGGTGCGCAGCACGCTCGCCGCTTCGGCCGACGCCGGCGGTGACGACGGAATACGCCGGCGCGTGGGCGCCCGCGTCGTGGTGGTGGTGCTCGATGACACCGTCGCGGGGAGATTCGCGATGACGGTGGCGAGAACGTCCTGGGGCGATACGCCGAGTGTCGCCGGCGCACAGCCGGTGAGCGTGAGGAGAGATGCTGCGGCGATCGCGCCGACTCGGGAGAGCGGAGGCGTGATCATGCCCGGCCCCGAAGCAGAGTAGAGGCCGCCGCGTCGCGCGAGCTCAAGCGGCGCTCGTGCAAGACGTTACGCGATCGCGGTCCGATGTTCGGGGCGCCGGACCGTCCGCGGCTGGCGACAGAGCCTGCTCGCCGCCGAGGACACTCGCCGGCGCCGAGCTCGCTACGCTCGCATCACGTTCATTGACCCGCGGGTGGCTGCCACAACTCGATCTTGTTTCCCTCGGGATCGATCACCCACCCAAAAACGCCGTAGTCGGATTCATCGATCTTGTCGAGAACGTTGCACCCTTCGGCTTTGAGCGCGGCAACCAACGCGCGAAGGTCGTCGACGCGGTAGTTCACCATGAACGAAGCGTTGCTCGGCGCGAACTGCTGACTCGACTCCGGGGTGATGGACCACGCGGTCGTGCCGCCCGCGGGCTGGCCGCTTGCGTCGGTCCAGTCGAACGCCGCGCCGCCCCACGGCTGCACGTCGATGCCGAGGTGTCGCTTGTACCACGCCTGCAGCGCGTGCGCATCCTTCGCCTTGAAGAACACCCCGCCGATGCCCGTCACTCGCTTCATGTGGTCTCCGTGTTGTCCATGTACCGGCTACATCTTCGCCGCGCGCTTCAGCATCCATCCGTACAGCCACACGATGATCGCGACGAAGAGAATCACGCCGAGCCACGGCGCCGCCGCGAAAGCCGCCGGTACGAGGGCGATCGGCGCGTCCTTCGACAGTCCAACGATCAGCCCAGCGTTGATCACGCCCCACACGCTCTCGCCGACGATCAGCCCTGACGCCACCAGCGTGCCGAGTCGCTCGGCGCGCTGCGGGTCTGGCATCGTGCGCACGCGGCGGTCGTACCACCACGACAGGATCGCGCCGATCACGACGGCGAACGTCGCGGACATGGGGAGATAGATGCCGATGCCGACGGCGAGCGGCGGGATTCGCAGCTTGTGCATGACGCCGAGCGTTTCATCGAGCACGATGAGCGCGACGCCGACCAGCGCGCCGACGCCGATCATCGTCCAATTGAGGTTGCCGCCGATCACGCCCTTGGCCAGCGCGGAGATGAGCGTCGCTTGCGGCGCCGGCAGCGGATTCGGCGCGAGCACGCCGACGTTCGCCGCGCCCGCGAAGCCGTAGGCTTTCGCGAGGAGGTTGAGCACGAACGGGATGACGGACGCACCGGCCGCGACGCCAACGATGAGCGCGATCTGCTGCCGCATGGGCGAGGCGCCGACGAGCTGGCCCGTCTTGAGATCCTGCAAATTGTCATTCGAGATCGTGGCACAGGCGAACACGATCGCGGTGATGAACAGTGAGAACGCGACCAGCGCGGCCTGCGACGGCGCCGCGGGATGGATCACCGCCACCAGGATCGACGCGCAGAGCACGATCGACAGAATGCCCACGCCGGAGATCGGGCTGTTCGACGCTCCGATGAGGCCGGCCATGTAGCCGCAGATGCCGGCGATGATGAAGCCGGCGACGATCACGAACGGGATCGCGAAGATCGTCAGCACCACCGCGTGGCCGGCGAGCACCGTTGAATGAGCAAACGTATACGCCAGGTATCCGGTGATCACCGCGCACAGGGCGGCGATCAGCAGAATCCACGCCGGCGACAGGTCGCGATCGCTGTCGTCGCCCGTGGTCGTGGCCTTCGACGCCGCCAGCGTGCTCACGAGACCCGCCAACACGGGCTTCGCGAGCCGGGCGAGCGTGTAGATCGCCGAGATGCCGATCGCGCCCGCGCCGATGAAGCGGACCTGCGTGCTCCAGATGTGCGCCGTATTCGCCGCGAGCGAGACACCCGCCGCGGCCGGCGTCATCGACGTGAGGATCGGCACCGCGATCGCCCACGAGATGATCAGACCCGTCAGCATCGCCATGCCGACGGACAAACCAACGAGATGTCCCGCGCCGAGCAGCGCCAGCGACCATGCGAAATCGTAGCCGGTCGACGCCGACGCGCCGACGGGGAAATAGCCGCTGAGCTCCCCGAGCGCGATCTGCGTCGCCGTGATGATCGCCAGCCCGGCCGAGGCGATGGCACCGAGGATCACCGCCACGAGCCCTTCGCGCGCTTCGCCCGTTTCGTCCTTGGTCTCGCCGCGCGTGCCGGAGCCAACCTTCAACACCTCGGCGGCCGCGACGCCTTCCGGGTACGGCAGATCCGACGTCGTGACGAGCGCGCGCCGTAACGGAATCGTGAACAGCACACCGAGCGTGCCGCCGCTCAGGCAGATGAGAAACGACTCCCAGAACGGAAACCCCGTCCACCATCCCACGATCACGAGCCCGGGTAGCACGAAGATGATCGCCGAGAGCGTGCCCGCCGCCGAGGCCACGGTTTGCACGATGTTGTTCTCGAGAATAGACGAGTCCTTCACCGCGCTCAACACCGCCATCGAGATCACCGCGGCGGGAATCGACGACGCGAACGTGAGCCCGACCTTGAGCCCGAGATAGACATTCGCGGCGGTGAACAACGTCGTGATCAGCACGCCGAGAATGAGGCCGCGCAGGGTGAGTTCTTTGGGTTTCATTGCGCCAATGATACAGCGCTTCGGGAATTGCCACGAGTCGGAGATCGCTCGGGGGTGCGCGCATCCGCGGCGCGGACGTTACACTCCTTGCGATGCAGAATCGGAATGGTTCACCCCTGGGCGCGTCCGCGGAGCGCAACGTGGTGGTCGGCCGGGCGCGAATCGGGCAGGGGTTGTTCGCCAAGCGCGCGTTTCGCGCGGGCCAAACGATCATCCAGATCCGCGGCCGCGTGGTGCACTGGAAGCTCCTGTGGGAGATCGGCGGCGACTTTCAAGCGAATTGCATTCGCTTCGGCCCCGAGACGTATCTCGATCCGAGCGCGAGTCCCGGGCGCTGGATCAACCACTCCTGCGAACCCAACGCCGCGATCGGGAAGGTGAACAACCAACTCTTCCTGTTCGCCGCGGCGCCGATTCGCGCCGGCGCCGAGATCACCTTCGACTACTCGACCACGATCGGCGACGACGACGTCTGGACGATGCGCTGCAAGTGCGGCGGTGCCGCGTGCCGCAAACGGATCCGGAACTTCGGCGCACTGACGCCCGCGCTGCGCGAGTCGTACGTCGAGCGCGGCATGGTGCCGACGTTCATACTCGCGACGCTCGAACCTGGCCTCGTCGCCACCAGAGCACGTACACCGCGACGTTGATCGCCAGCACGAGCGCGCCGAGCTCGTACTGAATGCCGCGCGTGAGACCGTTCGGATAGAGCAGACGCGTGATGTAGTGCGCGACGAAGCCGCCGCGGTATCCGAGCTCGCCGCCGCGCTGACGCAGTGAGTTCTCGAGCGGCGTGAGCGGGCACACGAACCCGACGAACTCGATCAATGCCCCGTACAGCGCGACGGGGATGTGAATCCAGGCGATTCGTCGCCAGCGCAGGGCAACTAACCCGCCGAGCACGACGAACGCCACGAACGCGAAGTGAATCAGCAGGACAGCGTCAGCGGCGCGTCGGTACCACATCGGCGCGCTGCTACTGCGGCGATCGCTTCAGATACTCCGCCGGAATCGGTTTGTCGGGGCGAGCATTGTCCCACAGCACGCCGACGACCCACCAGCGGGTGCCGTCGTTGAAGAGTTGAATGCTGTTGATGCCGCGCGCGGGATGGGTATCGACGGAGTCGCGATGCGTCTCGTACGTGCTGAACACCTGCATGATGTTCCCGAACGCCTGGCTCGTGCGGGCGATCTCGCGCTCGCTGAATCCTCCGCGGGGCGGGCCGCTCGATGCGCCGCGGACGTAAACGTCCACCGTTTCCATACGAATCACCGCGCTTCCGGTCGGTGGCTTGAACGTCGGCATGAGACGCGCGCCGGGCACGAACAACGAGCGGAAGCGATCGGCGCCGATCTTCCGGTCGACCATGTTCGTGTTGGCGTCGTACAGCGCGGCGATGATCGCGTCAGCCGAGGCGACGTCCTTCGGATCGGCTGCAACCGTCGCGGCGCCGGTCGCACTCTGGACGGACTGCGGCGCCATGCGCGACGCGGGGAACAGGAGCAGCGCGAGCACTACAGTGCGTGACCACTGGCTCATCTCACACCTCCGCCGACTGAGTGGAAGAATGCTTCACATCTCTTCGTGGTGGCCGAGGAGCATCGAGACGTACGTCGACATCCGTTCCTTGCCGCGCACCGTGCGCGCGCTCGCCATGAAGCCGGCGTAGATCGCATCCCACTGGGCGGCGGCGCGCTGTGCGGCGCGATCCCATCGCGCCGCGTCGTGTGCGGACGCGGCGGCGCGGAATTCGGGGACGAGCGCGCGAATCGAGTCGCGGCGCGCGGCGAGCATGGGCGCGACGTCTGGCCGCTGCGCGACTTGCCGGAAGATCGACGCGCTGTCCACCAACTCGGCGAGCGCGAGGCTCGCGCGACGTACGCGATCGCTGAACGCGGGATCGTGCATGCGCGCCGAATCAGGCGCTGGGAGGCCGGCCGCCCAGAAGGGGAGGTTCGGGTTGGTTCCCGCAAATGGACCGTCGGGCGAGGGCACGAACCACACGTGAAGCATGATCAGCCGCATGCCCGGTGGCGCGAGATCGGGATGCTCGTGCCACGGCGGATTGCCGTCGAACAGCTTTGGCGGCAGCGAATCGTCCGCCGGCGCGATGTACGCGAACGCTGCGCCGACGAGCGAATCCTTCCCGGCGATCCTGGAGAACATCAGGTTGCTCGGCGCGGTGCGATCGCTCTGCTTCTCCTTCGACATGCGGTCGAGCGCCACCCAGTGTTCACCCATCGTCGGAATCCAACCGAACTTTGGACGATATCCGGCGGCGGTGGCCGCCGCGGTCGTCGCGAGCGGACGTGCCGCGGTCGCGACGCTGTCGATCTGCGCTCGCGCGGCCGCCGTGAGCGCGGGCATCGTCATGCCGTGCATGCCCGCCATGGCACCGTGGTCGTGCTGTTGGGCGCCGAGCGGAGCCGCGGCGAGGATCGCCGCGAGGCACGCCACGCGAGACGTGTGTATGATTTTCATAATAACGATTCTCTAACGTTCGTATAGGTCATCGAGCTTCACCGCCGCCAGCTCGCCGAGAAAGCCGGCGATCCGCTCCACCGCCGCCCCGACGTACGCGGCGCCCTTTTCCGCGGTCGCCTTGGATGGATTTCCGATGCCCGTGTCGGCGGTGACCTTCGTCCACTGCCGCGGCGCCCACGCCCAGCCTTCGCGAACGCCGCGCAGCTTGGACGGCCGCGCGCGGCCGGGCCCGGCATCGCTCAAAGGACCGCACAGCTCGGGGGCCAGGTGGAGCATCGCGCTCGTCTCCGCCTCGCCCGCATGGTCCCCCGCCTCCTCGATGAATTGCTTCACGTCCACGCACGACCACCAGTTGATCAACGTCAGCAGCACCCGTGTCCGCGGCTGCAGCTCGCGGATCATCTGCTTGAAGTCGTTCCCGCCATGCGAGTTCACGATCAGGAGCTTGAGTATTCCTTGATGCTCGAGCGACGACACGACGTCGCCGAGCACCGCGGCCTGCGTGCCCGGGTTCATGTTGATCGTGAGCTTGATGTCCATCTGCGTCGTGTTCACGCCGAAGGGTACCGGAGGGAGTACCACCACCTTGGCACCGGCGTTCCACGCCCGCTCAGCGGCCAGAGCGGCGACGCGTTCCGCTTGGACGATGTCCGAGCCGTAGGGCAGGTGAAAATTGTGCGCTTCCGTCGCGCCCCACGGCAGGATCGCCACGTCGTACGGCGTCGGGTCGACGGTCTTCCAGGTGCTTTCGGACAGGATGAACGGACGTGACGGCATCGATCTCGTGGCGAATGTCGCGTCGAACTTAGTGTCGGCGGTTGCGCCGAGCCATGGCGCGCGTGGCGATATTTTCTCGAGGGAGACGCGGACCACGTTCGGCGCGGAGAGAACATGCCCAACCCAGAAGACGGACTGCGACGGTTCGAGGCCGCGCTCGGCGCCATCTCCAAGATGACGGGGGAGGGGCAGGATCGCGGCTTGGATGAGGCGCGCTGCCCAAAGTGCGGGGGATCGACCTTCGTCGCCGCCGCCGATCTGTATTCAGAAGCGATGCTCCGTCTCGAGGAGCCGAGTGCCGCGAAAGAAGGGCCGCTCGCACCCGGCTTCACGGATGCGCAGATCATCGCCAAGTTCAAACCGCCGCGCCGCAACTCGGCGATCGGTCGCACGCTGCTCTTCGCCGTCCCGCTCGCGGCCGCCGCGTATTACGTGTTCCGGCGCTACGGCTCCATGCTGGGGCAGCTCACGGCGATGGCGGCGACGGTGCTCACGATCGTGGTGCTGATGACCACGCTGCGCCGCAACAGCGACGACTACTACGATCGCCGGCAGCGCTGGCGCAAGCTGTTCGTCTGCCGCGACTGCGGGCAGATCATTTCGGCGTGAATCAGTCCGCGGCCGCGGAGGCCGCGGACATCCCGTGCTCGATCGCGCGTGCACGCCGCCGCGCGAGCAGCGCGTCGATGCTCCAGTCGCCCCCGCCGGCGAAGACGAGATACAAGAACACGAAACAGAACAGCACGACGTTCTCGCCGCGATTCTCGATCGGGTAGATCGACCGGTGGATGTGCACCTGGAAATATGCGACGGCCATCTCGCCCGAGAGCAGGAACGCGATCGGACGTGTGAGCAGCCCGAGGATCATGGCGAATCCGCCAAACGTCTCGAGGAGGCCGGCGAGTCCCATCTGCGAGATCAGCACATAGGGCGGATGCGGCCCGCTGCCGGGTGGAAAGCCAAACATCTTCTGGAGCCCGTGCTCGAAGAAGAGCAGTCCGGCGACGATCCGAAGCACGCTCAACATTCGGCTCGCCCACGTCGCGTCTCCCGGCTCCCGCATCGACATCTCCGTTAACTCCTCGCCTCGGCTTCATTGTGAATCCCGCGAACGCTCCGCGGATTCCGAAGCATAACAAGCCCGACGCTGTGTGCGGCACGCGCCGTGCGACGAGCTCGACGCATCCCGATCAGGAGTCGCGCATGGCCGATGAGAATCGCAAGGACGAGAACGGCAAGGACCTCGAGGATTCACGCCTGAAGGCGAGTCCGCGCGAGGACAACAACGAGTGGCTGCAGGGCCAGATGGGCGAAGATCACAACCTGAGCGGCGCGAGCACGTATCGCACGCTGCCGGATCAGCCTGACAAGAGCGCCGACGAGAGCGAGTCCGGCGACCAAGGCGGACAGAAGAGCTAGTGCCCGCCGTGCACGTTCCAGAGCGCCGACAACCGAAGCTCGTGGAAGTTGAGGTGGCGGTTGCAGAGCGGATCGGTTGACGGGCTCTGGTTCGTGCACGCCTGGAAGGCGCCCGTCTGGTGGTACGCGTACGCGCCCTCGAACGTGAGCGGCAGCCTCCACTGCGGATGCATCCACACGCCCGCCATGTAGACGAGGCCGACCGCGGAGCTCGTGATCCGCGGTGAATAGATGCTGTCCGTGCTCGTCCTGATCTCGTTGGTGACGTTCACGTAGGCGGGACCGAGGCCGCCCTCGAACCCGAATCCTTTGCCCGTGAAGTGCTTGCGTACCATGAGCAGGGCGTCGAGTTGAGGAAAGTGTGAACGGCTCGAGAGCTGAAGCGTGCCGGAGCAGACGACCGGCTCGCCAGTGCCCGGGTGGCAGTTCGGGACGAGCCGGTGCTCGAGCGTCCAGTAGTAGCCCGCCGAGGCGTGGATGCCGATCCAATCATGGAAGAGCAGCGTGCCGGCGAGGCCGCCGCCCAACGGCCGCCGGACGTCGCGAATGCCCCCCACGCCGCCGCCGACGTACGGGCCGAGCTCCTGTGCGTGGAGCGTTGGTGCGATGATGCTGACGAATGTGGCCGCGAGGAACACCAAACGATTGAAGGCGCATGAACGTGGCATGCGCGGCCGAGGATCAACTTGGGTGCCAGCCGGGTAGCCGTCTCGCGCCGAATCGTGCATACTCCCCGGCCGTGAGGCCAAACATCATCAATCCCGCCGTATGACGCGCTGGGCCTGGGTCATCGACCAGACGCGGTGCATCGGCTGTCACGCGTGCACCACCGCGTGTAAATCGGAAAACGAAGTTCCCGTCGGCGTCTTTCGGACGTGGGTGAAGAACGTCGAAGTCGGCACGTATCCCGCCGTCAAGCGACACTTCGCCGTGCTCCGCTGCAATCACTGCGAGGAGCCCCCGTGCGTCGACGTGTGTCCGGTGACCGCGATGTACCAGCGGCCCGACGGCCTGGTCGATTTCGATCACGACGCGTGCATCGGCTGCAAGGCGTGCATGCAGGCGTGCCCGTATGACGCGATCTACATGGATCCGGAGTCGCACACCGCGGCGAAGTGCAACTTCTGCTCGCATCGCGTGGACGAAGGGTTGCTGCCGGCCTGCGTGGTGGTCTGTCCCGAGGAAGCGCTCCTGTTCGGCGATCTCGACGATCCCACCAGCAAGGTGCGCCGCGCGCTGGGCGACCACGCGACCACGGTGCGGCGTCCGGAGCAGGGTACCCGGCCGCAGGCGTACTACATCGGCGCGCATTCGGCGACGCTCGACCCGCTCGCGGCCCGACACGATGCCGCGTACATGTGGTCGGAGCGCGGCGCCGACGACCACCGCGACCTCGTCTCGCTCGCACGGCGCGCCGCCGCACAGGAACCGGCGCGAGTGGCGTATGATGTTCCGCGCCGTCGCGTGTGGGACTGGCCGGTCTCGAGTTACATCTGGACGAAGGGCGTCGCCGCCGGCCTGGGCATGCTCGCCGGACTGTCGCGCGCTCTCGATTTCGGCGCGGACCGCGCGACGGAGATTGTCGCGCCGTGGCTCGCGCTCGCGTTTCTCGCGTTCACCGGCGCGCTGCTCGTGGGTGATCTCAAGCGGCCGGAACGCTTCTGGACGATCCTCACGCGGCCGCAGTGGAAGAGCTGGTTGGCGCGCGGCGCGGTTCTGATCTCGGCGTACGGCGCGGCGCTCGTCGCGTGGATCATTCTGGAGATCGCGCGCGCGCGCGGGGCGCTCACGGTGCTCGCGCCAATCGCTGTGGTGCTCGCCGCGCTCACCGCGGTGTACACGGCGTGGCTGCTTGGCCAATGCGAAGGCCGCGACCTCTGGCAATCGCGGCTGCTCGTGCCGCACTTGCTGCTGCATGCACTCGGCGCGGGCGCGGCGGTGCTGATGCTGGTCGTGGCCGTGCGCGGCGGCACGATCACCACCGCGCTCCGCGTCGCGTTCCTCGCCGGTGTGGTCGGCACCGGGCTGCTCGCGCTCGCGGATGTGTATCGGCGGCACCACACCGCGAACGGCGCGGCGGCGGCGCGAGCGCTCGCGCGCGGCTCGCAGGCGCGCCTCTTCTGGGCGGCGCTCGCGATCGGCGTGCTGCTGCCGATCGTGCTCGTGTTCGCGGGGACCGTCGGCGGGGTCGCGGCGGCGGTGCTCGCGCTCGCGGGGTGGTGGCTGCACGGCCACGCGTTCATCCTCGCCGGCCAGGGGCCGCCGATCTCATGAGCATTGTCGAATGAGCAAACAGAGTCTCCACCCGGCAGACGACGGCCAGATGCAGCAGGGCTTCGCGGCCTTCCCGCCCGCCGATCGCTGGGACGATTGGACCGAACGCGGCCGGCACTACCGTCTGGTGCCCACGACGTGCTTCAACTGCGAGGCGGCGTGCGGCCTGCTCGCCTACGTCGACAAGGAGACGGGCGACGTCCGCAAGTTCGAGGGCAATCCGTACCATCCCGGCAGCCGCGGACGGAATTGCGCCAAGGGTCCGGCAACGCTCAACCAGGTGCTCGATCCCGAGCGGATTTTGTACCCCATGCGGCGCGTCGGCGCGCGCGGAGAAGGCGGTTGGGAGCGCGTGACGTGGGACGAGGCGCTCGACGATCTCGCCGGCCGCATTCGCGCCGACATCCAGCGCGGCGAGCCGAACAAGGTGATGTACCACGTCGGCCGGCCGGGTGAGGACGGCTATACCGAACGCGTGCTCGCCGCGTGGGGCGTGGACGGCCACAACAGCCATACCAACATCTGCTCCGCGGGCGCGCGCGCCGGGTACGCGTTCTGGATGGGCATGGACCGCCCGTCGCCGGATTACGCGAATGCTGATTGCATTCTACTCATATCCGCGCATCTCGAGAGCGGGCACTACTTCAATCCGCACGCGCAGCGAATCATCGAGGCCAAGAAGCGGGGCGCCACGATCATCGTGATGGATCCGCGGCTCTCGAACACGGCGACGCACGCGGACCACTGGCTCCCGACGCATCCCGGCACCGAACCGACCGTGCTGCTCGCGATCGCGAACGTGCTGATTCGCGAGGGCGCCTACGACCGCGAGTTCGTGCGGCGCTGGGTGAACTGGGAGGAGTACCTCCGCGCCGCGCGTCCGGGCGAGCCGGTCACATTCGAGCGATTCGCCGCGGAGCTCGAGCGGCTGTACGCCGACTTCACGCCGGAGCGTGCCGAGCGCGAGACGGGCGTCGCGGCAGCGACGCTGCTCGACGTGGCGCACGCGATCGCGCGCGCGGGGTCCAGATTCAGCGCGCACAACTGGCGCGCCGCCGCGGCGGGGAACCTGGGCGGCTGGATGACGGCCCGCTGCCTGTTCTTCCTCAACGTGCTCACCGGAAGCGTGGGCACCGAGGGCGGGACGGTGCCGAACACGTGGACCAAGTTCGTCCCGGCGCCGCACGCGCGGCCGCCGCACCCCAAGACGTGGAACGAGCTCACCTGGCCGGCGGAGTATCCGCTCGCCTTCTACGAGATGAGCTTTTTGTTACCACACTTCTTGAAAGAGGGCCGCGGGACCGTCGACGTGTACTTCACGCGGGTGTACAATCCCGTGTGGACCAACCCGGACGGCTTCTCGTGGATCGAGGTGCTGCGCGACGAGTCGCTGATCGGGCGGCACGCGGCGCTCACGCCGGTATGGAGCGAGACCGCCTGGTTCGCCGACTACGTGCTCCCCGTTGGCCTCGGAAGCGAGCGCCACGACCTCGCCAGCTTCGAGACGCACGCCGGGAGCTGGATCGGCTTTCGCCAGCCCGTGAACCGCGTCGCCGCCGAGCGCGCCGGCGAGTCGATCGCCGACACGCGCGAGACGAACCCGGGCGAGGTGTGGGAGGAGAACGAGTTCTGGATCGAGCTGTCGTGGCGCATCGACCCGGACGGATCGATGGGCATTCGCAAACACTTCGAATCGCCGTACCGCCCCGGCGAGAAGCTGCGCATCGACGAGTACTATCGCTGGATCTTCGAGAACTCCGTGCCCGGACTCCCCGAAGCCGCCGGCGCGGAGGGACTCACGCCGTTCGAGTACATGCGGAAGTACGGCTCGTTCGCGCTGCCGGTCGGCGCGTACGAGCGGCACGAGACGGAAGTGACCGCCGAGGAGATGGCGCGCGCCGCCGTCGATGCGGCGACGCAGCGCGTCTACACCGCGAGCCCCGCGCCGCCCTCGACGAACATCGCGCCGCTGCCGGCGATCGCGCCCGACGCCGAAGGACGCCGGGCCGCCGGCATCATGGTCGACGGCGTCGCCCGACGGGGCTTTCCCACGCCGTCGGGTAAGCTCGAGTTCTACTCATCGACGCTCGCCGACTGGGGCTGGCCCGAGCTCGCGATCCCGGCCACGATCGAGAGCCACGTTGCGCCGGCCGCCCTCGACGCCGCGTCGGGCGAGATGGTGCTCATCCCCACGTTCCGCCTTCCGGTCCTGGTGCATACAAGAACTGGAAATGCGAAATGGCTGAACGAGATCGCGCACTCCAATCCGCTGTGGATCCACACGTCCGACGCGGCGCGGCTTGGCGTCGAGCTGGGCGATCTGATGCGGGTGAACACGGAGATCGGCTACTTCGTGCTGCGGGCCTGGGTCACCGAAGGGATTCGTCCCGGCGTCGTCGCGTGCTCGCACCACATGGGACGCTGGCGCCTCGACGACGGCAAAGGCATGGACCGCTGGAGCTCGGCGCTCGTGAAGCTCGAGCAGCAGAATGGCCGCTGGCGCATGCGCCGCGTCAAAGGCGTGGAGCCGTTCTCGAGCCGCGACTCCGATTCGGGGCGCGTCTGGTGGCACAGCGCCGGCGTCCACCAGAACCTGGCGTTCGGCGTGCACCCCGATCCGATCAGCGGCGCGCACGCGTGGCATCAGAAAGTTCACATTACAAAAGCAGAAACGGACGATCGCGACGGCGACATCGAAGTCGACACCGCGAAGAGCCACGAGGTGTACAAGCAGTGGCTCGCCATGGCGCGGCCAGCGCCCGGACCGGGCGGCCTGCGGCGGCCGCACTGGCTGCTGCGGCCGCTCCGCCCCTCGGCGGATGCGTACCGGATGGGCGGCGAGACGCGGTGACGCGCGCCTCGCCGGCGCCATCACTCGACGCGCAACGCCGCGTTCGGATCCACGCGTCCCGCGCGTCGCGCGGGTAGCACGCTGGCGATCACCGCCGCGGCGCCGGTCACGACGACCACGCTCGCGAACGTGACTGGGTCGGTCGGCGTCACGCCGTGAAGCATGCTCGCGAGCGCGCGCGTCAGCGCGAGCGCCGCGAGAATTCCGATCAGCAGTCCCGCGCCCGCCTGCCGCAGGCCCGTGCCCAGCCCGAGGCGCGTGAGCTGGCCGGGCGTCGCGCCGAGAGCGGCGCGAATGCCCAGCTCGTGCATGCGCGATGCGACCATCTGCGACACGATGCCGAAGATGCCGATCGCCGACAGCACCAGAGCGACGATCGCGAACACCGCGAGCGTTTGCATGGCGAACCGCTGCCCGCCGATCGCGGCGTTCACGATGTCGCGCATCGTCCGCACGTCCGACACGGCGAGCCGGGGATCGATCGCGCGCACCGCGGATCGGACCGGCGCGACGAGTGCGGCGGGATCGCCGGTGGTGCGCACCACGAGGCTCATCGTGCGCCGCGTATTGCCCGGCGCGACCGCGAACTGCGCGAGGGTGACGTAGAACTGCGGCTTCACCACGCCAATGAGTGTATTGTGATGGACGTCGTCCACCACGCCGACGATGGTGTACACGTGCGTGGTGTCGCGGCCGCCGATGCGCACGCGTCCGCCGAGCGCGGGGCGGCCGGCGAAGTACTGCGTCTCGAACGCGCGGTTCACGACCATGGACAGCGGACCGTGCATGTCGTCGCCGCGGCCGAGCGCGCGCCCCTCGCGCAGGTGCAGCCCCATCGTCTCGAAGTAGCCGGGCGTCACGATCTGCCAGTCGCCGGGCGTGCCCTGGTTCGGCGGCGGCGTGTACCCCTCGATGCGCAGTCCCCAATCGCCCATCTCGGACGCGAGCGGTAGAAGCCGAACCGCGCCGACCCCCGCCACGTGCGGCAGCGCGGCGACGCGCCGCTGCACGTCGTCCCAGAACGCGGCGACGCGGATCGAGTCACTATACCACAGCGACGGCGTCGAGATGCGCATCGTCAGCACGCCGTCGGAACGGAAACCGGGATCGATCGTGAGCAGGCTGCGCACGGTGCGGATCATCAGTCCCGCGCCGGCCACGAGCACCACGGCGAGCGCGATCTCCGCCGTGACGAGCGTCTGCCGCCACCGCAGGCGCGCGCGGCCGGTCGTCGCGCCGCGGCCGCCCTCGCGCAGCTCGTCGCTCAAGCCGAGATGATTCGCCTGTGCCAGAGGAAGCATCCCGGTGAGCACCGCCGTGAGCGCGGACGCGCCCAGCGCGAACGCGACTACCGTCCAGTCGAGCGACGTTTCGGCGACGCGCGGCAGGCCGCCCGGCGCGTTCGCGCGCAGAAGCCGCACGGCGACCCACGCGAGCGCGATGCCGGCCGCCCCGCCGGCGACGGCGAGCAATGTACTTTCTGTAATGAGTAAACGGGCAAGCCTCGCCGGGCCGGCGCCGAGCGCGACGCGGACCGCGAGCTCGCGGCGGCGCGTCTCGGCGCGCACGAGGAGGAGCCCGGCGACGTTGGCGCAGGCGATCAGCAGCACGAGCAGCACGGCTCCGAACACGACGAGCAGCACTGGCCGTTCACGCCCGGTGATCTGCTGCTCCACCGGCACGACGAACGCGTGGAAATTCACGTTCGCCATGTAGCCCTCGCGCGTGATCTGTTCGACGAGGTTGCTCAGCTCGGCGTTCGCGGCGGCGGCCGTCGCACCGGGGGCGAGCCGCGCGACCGCGTAGAAGCCGTGGCTCGCGCCGCTCGCGGGAAACGCCGGGCCAGGGAGCGCACCCTCGTTCTTCGCGTCCGTCGCGAGCGGAAACCAGACGTCCGCGCGGTCTCCATCGGAAAAGTCGAGCGGGAGCCGGAACCGCGGCGGCATCACGCCGACGATCGTCGTCGCGTTACCCGAGATCTGCACCTGCTTGCCGACGATCGACGGATCCGCGCCGTACCGCCGCTCCCAGATTTCGTGACTCAGCATGGCGACGCGCGGTCCGCCCGGCCGGTCTTCCTCGGCGGTGAAGTCGCGTCCCCGCTCGGGCGCCACGCCGAGGATCGGGAAGACGCTGCGCTGCACCTGCTCGGCGCGTACCCGTTCCGGCGCGTCGCCGTCGAGTGTCGCCGAGCCATCGGAGTAGAGACCGATGTCGGCGAACGCGGGAATGCGCGCGCGCCAACCTTCCCACTCGTCGTACGACAACCACGTTTGATCGAAGCCCTTCCACGCGCTCCACACCGTGACGACGCCCTGGGGCCGCGCGTAGGGGAGTGGTGACAGGAGCACGCGCTTCACGACGCCGAAGACGGCACTCGTGGCACCGATGCCGAGGGAGAGCGTGAGCAGCGCGGCAACGGCGAGGCCCGGGCGGTGACGCAGCGACCGCGCGGCGATGCGCACATCGCTCCACGCATCGAACCACCAGCCCGCGCCGCGTTCATCACGCACGGCGTCTTTGTGCCGATCGACGCCGCCGAAGTCCCGACGCGCGCGCTGCCGCGCCGCCTCGAGCGACATCCCCGCGTCGACGTGGCGCCGCGTCTCCATCTCGAGGTGGAAGCGCATCTCCTCGTCCAGCTCCGCGTCGTCGCGGCGGCGGCGGAAGAGCGATGCGATCGATGATGCGAGCTCGTGATACCAGGCCATGTCAGGCTCCCTGAAAGGCGTAGCGGAGGACGCGGTTGACCGCCGAGGAGGCGCGTTCCCACTCGACGATCTCGGCGCGGAGCTGCTTGCGGCCTTCGGCGGTGATGATGTAGTAGCGCGCGCGGCGGTTGTTCTCGCTCGCGCGCCATTCGGCGCGGATCCAGCCGCGGCGCAGCATCGCTTGGAGGGCGGGGTAGAGCGATCCCTGGTTGACGTCGAACACGTCGCGCGAGATCTCGCGGAGCTTGAGCGACAGTCCCCAGCCGTGCATCGGCTCACCGCTCACCAGCTTGAGCGCCAGCATCTCGAGAGTGCCGCGGAGGACTTCGGACCGGTCGTCGGTGGGTGGCATGCGATTCTTTTAGGTAACCAACAGGAAGACTTCTAGGTTGCCAACAGGAGTAGACAACGGGCGCGGCCAAGGGGTTTGAACGGTGGCTCGCTACTCGCGCGGCGCTTCGATGTCGCTCAGGCGCGCGAGGCGCCGGCGGACGTCGGCGACCTTGGGCTGCAGCTCGGGATCGGCGTTCTTCCAGAGCGCGATGAACTTGGCGTAGTGCGAGGCTGCCTTCTGCCGGTCGCCCTTCGCCTCGTACAGCTCTCCCAAGCGCTTGTGAACGCCGGCGAGGGCGAGCGCATCGCCGAAGCCGATGTCCGGACCGTACGAGCCGTGCAGCTTGAACCAGAACGGCGTGGCGATGTACGCCTCGTACCTGCTGATCGCGGAATCGGCCTGCCCCGCGGCGTCGAACGCGCGGCCAAGCAGGAAGTCGCGGCAGGGCGCGCATTCGCGCACGGGCAACCCGTCGTCGCCAAGGTCCCCGCGACGAAATTCGTCGACCGCCGTGCGCGGGTCGTTGCGCGCGAGGGCGATCTCGGCGAGCGCGTCGTGCAGGTCGGGCGCCTCGCGACGCATGAGCGCCGTGTCGGCGACGTCGCGTCGGAACTGCGCGATCATGGCCATTCCCTTGCCGGGGTCGCCGGCCACGGCGTAAGCCTTCGCGGCGCTGTAATAGGGCCGATCTTCAATCGGGAGTCGCGCAAAGGGCGTGGCGGCGAGCGCGTGGTCGAGCGCCTGGACATACGCGGGAGATGGCCCGTGGAACCACGCATCGATGGCCGCCTGCGTGATCGCATGCGTCAACTGCTCGGCGTCGGTGTACGGGGCGACGGCGGCGCCTTCCCGGTCATACCGCTGTGCGTCCACGAGACGGCCGTGCTTCAGTGACAGATCGACGAGCATGCCGAGCGCCCGCTCGCGGGGCGCGGGGTCGGTGCTCTGCTGCAACGAGTCCAGCCGCTCATGGAGGCGAAGCGTGTCCCCCGCCGCGTAGAGCAGGAGGGCCTCGTGCGACGCGTGGGATCCCGTCACGGGTCCGTGCTGCTTCCATCGCCGCAGCCAGTCCGCGGCAGCTGCGTCATGCCCCTGGTCCAGCTCGAGCTCGATGATATTGCCAAACGCCAGGCCCGACGTCGAATCCTTGCGGAGAGACAACACGTCCAGCGATTCGGCTTGCGCGTAGGCGCGCTCGGAGCGGAGGATCTCGCCCGCGTTGACGGCGGCGGCTTTGCTGTCGCCGCGCTGCCGCAACCCCGCGTAGGCGGTCAGCGCGCGCGCGCGATCGGCGTGCGGTCCATCGAGAAAATACGCGGCTTCCACGCGGAGTCGCTCGATCTCCGGCAGACGATCGCGCAGGCGATAGGCGCGCTCCATCGCGGAATCAATCGCCGCGCGCGATCCGTCGATGTTGCCAATGCCGATCGCCAGCGCCTCCCACGCCGAGGCAAACGTCGAGTCCGCGGCGACGGCCTGTCGCTCGAGCTGCACGGAGACGGCCGGGTCCTCCTCCATGCTATTGGCCCGCACGCCCTCGCTGTAAAGTCGGAGCGCTTCGAGCGATGCCGTGGTCGCCTGGACGAGCGGGGTCGTCGCCTGAACGCTGCGGAGCGATTCGCCGATCCTGGCGCGCAGCTCGCGCGCGGACTTGTCGGCCGCGTCGATCAAGCCGCGCGGACCATCGCCCGTTTCGCGGAACGACGCGAGCTCCGTCCCGGAGTCGGCGGACACCAGCCGAAGCGTGAGGATGTAACCGCTGCCCACGCCGGTCACCTGTCCGTCGACGACGGCCTTCACGCCTTCGCGCTGCGCCATCTCGCGCGCCGTCGCGAGATCGAGCCGCGTGTTCGCCGGCCGAAGCATCGTGCGCAGCTCGGCGGCGATCCGTTGCGGCGGAACGAGTGAGATCATCGTCGACTGCGACAACGCCGCGCGCACCGCATCGCTCACGACGGCACCGAGCGCGGTGTCGGTGTGCTGGACCGCGAAGTCGGCGATGATCACCGGCTCGCGCGCCGTGAATCGACCGCGGGCGAGCAGCGAGCCGGCGGGGCCGATACCGAGCCCGCGCAGCAGCATGAAGCCGCCCACGAGCAGCACGAACGCGCCTACCGCGTAGGCGCCGCCGAGCATCGTGCGGCGCCACGAGAGATGCGGACTCGCCTTGATGGCGATCGTCGCCATGGTCCCGCTGTTGGCGAGACTCGGCGTGCCGCCCGGCGTGTACGTGGGCATCGCCATCGCCGCGCGCCGCGCGACGAGCTGTGCGTATCCTGTAAAGAGGATTACTGGAAGTCCGAGCGCCATCACGATGAGCGCGCCGGGGAACACCCAGTCCGGCAGGCCGATGCCGATGATCGCCGCTTTGGCGAGGATGGCGACCGCGATGAACGCGATCGCGTAGACGCCGAGCGCGCGCCAGAGCATACCGCGCCCGCCAATGAGAATGCTGGGAAGCGCCGGCTGGTTGGCCGAGTCGCCGGTGGACACCGTCTCGAGCGCGGCGAGAAGCGCGTCGGCGGATTGCGGCCGCGCCTCGGGTTCCTTCTCGAGGCACTGCGAGACGAGTCGCGCGAGCTCCACGGGCGTGTCGGGCCGAAGCTCGCTCACCGGCCGCGGGCGCTCGCTCATGTGCGCGGCGAGGAGCCGCTGCGGCGACCGCGCGTCGAATGGCGGCCGTCCGGCGAGCAGCTCGTAGGCCAAGCAGCCGAACGCGTAGATGTCGGCGCGATGATCCGTGTTCGGGTCGCCGGCGGCCTGCTCGGGCGCCATGTACGCCGGCGTGCCGAGCGCGGTGCCGAGCTGCGTGAGCGTCTCGCCGCGCGCCGTGGCCACGGCGGACGCGGCGATCGCCTTGGCGATGCCGAAGTCGGTGACCATCGCCGCGCCGCGCGAGAGCAGCACGTTGTCGGGTTTGATGTCGCGGTGTACGACGCCGCGTTCGTGCGCGTACGCCAATGCGCGCCCGACGTCGCGGAGAATCGAGGTCGTCTCGCCGATGGAGAGCGGTCCGCGCTTGAGGCGCAGGCGGAGGCTCTCGCCGTCGACGTACGGCATCGTGAAGTACGGCGTCCCTTCGGCGTCGCCCGCGCTCAGCACCGGAACGATGTTCGCCTGCTGGAGCGAGGCCGCGAGCAAGATCTCCCGTTCGAATCGCTCGGCACTGATGCCCTGCATCAGCTCGGGCGACAGCACCTTGACGACGACCTTGCGATTGAGCCGGCGCTCGTCAGCGACGAAGACGCGCGACATCCCACCGCCGCCGAGCTCGCGCTCGATCGTGTAGCTGTCGCTGAGCGTTGTTTGGAGCTGGTCCCGCAGGTCCATCGTCGGCGCGAGTCCACAGAGGAGAGTCGCGCAAAGCTACGACCGAGTGCGTCACGAGGCCAGCTATGGCCGCGCGGATCAGTGGGCGGATGCCACCGTCGTCATTGCCGCGTGCGATCGTTGCGCCAGGCCAAGCGCGTACTGCGGCCACCAAGTGCCGGCGCTCGGGCCGCCATTGCACGTGCCGTCCGATTCGCCAGGCTGTTTGATCCAGAGCAGTGCGTCGACGAGCGTGTTGCCGGTATGCGTTGTCGGCGCGGCGCCGAGCGCCTGACCGGCGGGGTTGCACCACTGTCCGTTTGCCGAGGCGGCGCCGTTGCGGCTCGTGTCGATCACGAAGTGCTTTCCACCCAACAGGCGCGAGAGTGACACGCCGAACGTCGTGTTGTCGCTCGTCGAGAAATAGTTTGACACGTTGAGCGAGAATCCGTCCGCCTGATCGATGCCCGCTTGGCGCAGGCGCGACGCCATCTCGCTCGCGCTCACCCAGTGCGCGTTGCCCGCGTCGAGGTAGACGTGCGCGCCGGCGTGCGCGAGCGTTGCCACCGCGCCGCGGAGCATGCTGAAGCGCTCGCTCTGCGCGCTCGGCGAGAGACAACTGCTCCCCGCGATCGCATCGGGCTCGAGGATGACCACGGCCGGTCGACCGCGCAGACCGTCGGCCATGCCCTGAATCCAGCGCGCGTAGCTCTGCGCGTCCTTTGCTCCACCCGCGGAGTAGCTCCCGCAATCGCGATTTGGAATGTCGTACGCGACGAGCACGGGAATCGTGCCGGTGCGCGCGGCGTCGCTCGTCAATCGGTCGACATCGCCGCGAATGTCCGTGTTCCAGTCGCCGAACCACGTGGCCGTGGGCTGCGCGGCGATGTAGTCCATGAACGCCGCGTCGGCGGGACGGCTCTTGCGCCACTGATCGGCCTGACGTGCCGCGGGCGACGAGGGGTTCACGTACAGGCGCATCGACAGCGGCGAAGGCGTCGCGGCGTGCGCTGCGCCGGCGAAGAGCATGGTAGAGGCGACCGCGATCGCGGCCACAACGGCATGAGCGTTCGCACTGAGTGTGCGAGCGCAAAGAGCATATGCTTTCAAAATTCCTCCGGCAGTCCGGCTGGCGTAGCCATCTCGGCTGTAACCGAGATAGCGTTAGCCCCGCGACTTTGCGTGGCGGCCTTTCAGCCGCGTTGCCCTTGGTCGGGAATTGACGTGCGCTTTGCTTGCCTGGTACGCTATGAAATATAGCCGACGCGCAGTGGCGCGTCAATATAACTCTTTGATATTAAAAGAGTTATCGAGCTTAGCGGTATGCGGCGAGCGCTACGGTGCGACGGTCGCGCTGTCGATCAACGGCCGGCCGCCGCGCAGCTCGTAGAAGGCGACCTCGAGCAGCACCGACGCGCTGTTCACGTCGAACGTCTTCGTCGACGCGCGCGTGTCTTCCATTACACCAGTCGCCCAGCCGCGGTTCGGATCATGAGCGTTGGCGACGTACTGGACCGCGGCGCGCGTGTAGTCGTTGGGAAGAATCGCGTTCCAGCCGAACGCGGCTTTGGTGCTCACCCAACGCGGCCGTGACACCTGAGCGCCGGACGACGCGTTCTCCACCACGAAGGCTTTGCCGGAGCAGTAGACGCAGTAGTAATAGAAATAATCCGGCGGTACGGCGACGGCGTCTTCCGAGACCATCGTCATCTTCCCGTCGGACTTGTAGCGCGCTTCCTCGAGCGCGAGCACGTTCTTCGCGAGCGATTCGACGTCGGCGGGCATGCCGAGCTCGATGCCGTAGAGAATGAACGGCTCGCTCAGCAATCGATCCTGCTGCCGCTTGTCAGCGAGGATCGGGACGCCCATCACGGTGACGGGCTCCGCGTTCTTGTGTACGTCGAGCGCGTTTCGAACATCGGCGCCCCAGCGCGCGAAGCCTTGGGCCGCGTACTGCTCGTAGCCAATGCGGCCTTCCTGATACGTCCACGGCTTGCCGTTCGAGCCGAGGAGCTGGCCTTGGAGATAACCGTCCTTCACAATTTGTGAATAGTCCATTCGCTTCGCGATACGCGCCAGCTGATCCGCGTACTGCGGCTCGCGCGCGGCGAGGATCTTGAGGGCGACGAGAAAGCGCCCGAGGTCGGTGGCCGACCATCCTGGCCGTCCCTCGCTGCTGATCGCGCCGGTACGCGTGGAATACAGCTTCGCGAACGCCGTGTTCTGATACAGCGGCATGCGCTCGAGCGTCGCCAGCGTCTTGCGCGTGCGAGCGTCGTAGTCGCCGGCGGTGATCAAGCCGAGCTCTTTCGCCGCGTGAAAGCCGAGCAGCTCGGCGCCGATGTCCCACATGGTGGTGTTGTACCAATCGGGCGTCGCGCTCACGAGGCCGGTGTTCGGCTGCCAGTTGGCGGTGAGATAGCCGAGCGACTGCTTGGCCATTTCACGATAGAGGGCCTTCTCCTCTGGGGAGAGCGGCGGTCGCGCAGGCGTCGAAGCGATCGCGGCCGCGGACGCGACCGAGGTCGTATTCGGAGCCGCGCGTGCGTACGCCGGCGCCGCGTCGTGAGACGACCCGCACGCCGTCAGCACGGCGAACACCAACCCGAGAATGCAGCCGCCCATGTTCATGTGTGCCAGAGTTCGATGAGCGCGCCTCGTGCAAACCGCGGGCCTTTTGTTGTCTCACTCGCCAGGCGACGATCATCACAGTACCGGGCATAGAACTCGCTAAACGCATGGTGACTTGTGTCACCGTTCGCCGTGGCGTCGCGAGGCAGAGACGCCGGCCACCGTAGCCAAAACGAAGCATGCAGCTGGAAGGACAGGGAGCGGCGGGCGCCCCCGCGAGCTCGACCGACATCACCGCAGTTGAGACCTCCGCCGCACACGCCGCGGCGGATCGGCGCGAGAGACCAGTCCGGTGGGTTCAGGCATTCGCCATCCTCGCGCTCGCTTATGCGACGTACTGGATCGGCTGGCGCTGGACACACACCATCAACACCGATCCGAAAGCTTTCGTCCCATCCATGATTCTGCTGCTCGCGGAGACGTGGGCCTACATCAACATGTGCTTGTTCGTGATGTTGACGTGGCGCCTCACCGACCGCGAGCCTGGCCCCGCCCCAGATGGCCGCACCGTCGACGTCTTCATCACCGTGTACGACGAGCCGCTCGAGATCGTGCGGCGCACGGCAGTCGGCGCGCGAGAGATCCGCTACCCGCACCGCACGTACATCCTCGACGACGGCAAGCGCGACGAGCTGCTCGCGATGACGCGCGAGCTCGGCATCGGGTACATCCGCCGGGTGGGCAACGCCCACGCGAAATCAGGAAACTTGAATTACGCGATCAGCGTGACCCGCGGCGAGTTCATCCTTCAGCTCGACGCCGACCACGTGCCGATGCCAAGCATCCTCGATCGGCTGCTCGGCTACTTCAACGATCCGCGGATGGCCCTGGTTCAGTCGCCGCAGGACTTCTACAACGTCGACTCGTTCACGCACGTGCGGAACGACGAAGGCCGGCGGCTGTGGGAGGAGAATCGGATCTTCTACTCGTTGATCCAGCCAGGCCGCGACCACTGGAACGCGTCGTTCTTCTGCGGGAGCTGCGGCGTCATCCGCCGCTCGGCGCTCGAGGAGATCGGCGGCTTCGCGTCGCAGACGATCATCGAGGACATGGAGACGACGATGCAGCTCCATGCCCACGGCTACAAGTCTGCGTATCATCGGGAGACGCTCGCGTACGGTCTCGCGCCGGGCGCGGCGGGCGCGTACCACGTGCAGCGGCTGCGCTGGGGGCAGGGCGCGATGCAGATCCTGCGGAAGCTGAAGCCGCTCACGATGCGCGGGCTCACGCTTCAGCAGCGACTCGCGTACTTCGCGGGCACGGCGTGCTATTTCGAAGGCTGGCAGAAGTGCGTGTTCTATCTGATGCCGCTCTTCTATTTCTTCACCGGCATTCTGCCGGTGGGCGGCGATCAGCACGCGTTTCTGATCCGGCTCATTCCGTACATCCTGATCTCGATCGCCGCGTTCGAGCTGCTGTCGCGCGGGACCGGGTATCTGTTCCTGAGCGAGCGGTTCACGATGGTGCGCGTGTGGACGTACATGATGGCCGCTCTCGCCGTCTTCACGCGCAAGCCGCTCAAGTTCAACGTCACGCCCAAGGGCCATGCGGCGGTCCCGCGCATGGCGTACATGCCGCAGCTCACGCTGCTCCTGCTGTCGGTGGCCGCGCCGGTCTGGGCGACGGTGGCCTATCGCGCGCACTGGATTGACTATACCGCGCACGGCTGGGGCTCGTGGGCGTTCTGGATGAACGGCGTGTGGGCGCTCTGGAACTGCTGCTTCGCGTACTACGTGGTGCGCCACAGTCTCACCATGCGGCAGCGGCGCGACGATCATCGCTTCGAAGAGCAGATGGTGATCGACGTGCAGATCGCGGGCGAAGGCGAGACCATTCTCGTTCCCGCGATGACGTTCGATCTCAACTCGGCCGGTCTGGGCTTCCGCGCCACGCAGCCGGTTCCGGTGGGGACGAAGGTCAGCATCGCGCTGCCGCTCGGCGAGAAGACCATTCCGACAACGGGCGAGGTGCGGCATGTCGCACCCGTGCGCTCGCATCTCGGCGCCGTGTACTCGCACGGCGTCGACTTCACCGCGCTGCCGATCGAGGCGCGGGACACGATCGAGCTGTTCTGCACCAATCACTCGATGGCCGTGTGGCGCATGCGCTACCGCCAGTCGATCGACATCGTGCAGCTCGCCGGCGAGCGCATTCGCAACCTGCGCGCGGGGCGCCGTCGTCTCGTCGGCCTTCCGGCGATGGTGCGCGCGCACGCCGCCGAACCCGACGGTGGCGCGGCGCTGACGCACTCCCTCGTCCTCGAGGAGCTCGGCGAGCGAGGCGCGCGCCTCATTGGCAACATGGCGTTCGCGCCGGGGACGCAGGTCACGTTCGAGGTGCCGGGCTCCACGATCCACGGCACCGGCGTCGTGCGCCACGTGCAGACGCATCGCACGTCGATGGCGGTGCTGTTCAGCCTCGGCGTCGAGTTCAGCGACGGGACGCGCCGGCCGTCGCGATGGCTGCCGGCGTCCATCACGTCGCTCCTCCCCGGCGGCGGCGAATCCCACGAACCGACGGCGCGGGCATCATGAGCATTCCTGAATTAGAGCCGCTCGATCAGGCCGCGGAGCCGATCGTCATTCACGTGCCGCCATTCGACGACGCGGCGCCGGCCGCCGGCGTGGCGATCGTTCCGGATACGCCGAGCACGCCGAAGCGCGGGCCGAAGCGCAAACGCAAACGCGGACCGACGCCGAGCGCGCCGCCCGCATCGCTGCCCGCGCTCGCCACCGTGCCGCTCGCGCTTCCGAAGACGTCGACGGCCGATGCGCCGGCGCCGACCGTCGACGTGGAGCCCAAGCGGGCATCCAGCCTCGATGCGCTGCGCGGGCTCTTCCTCGTGAGCATGACGTTCGGCTTCACGATCGCGAGCGACCACCTCCCGCTCTGGATGTATCACCGGCAGTTCCCGCCCTCGGCGGGCGACGTGCCGGCGAACGTGGCGGGCATCAGTTGGCGCGACCTCACGTACGTCTCGTTCCTGTTCACGATGGCGACCGCGCTGCCGCTCACGCTCTCGCGGCGCATCGATCGCGGCGAGCCCGAGCTGGGCATCGTCTTCGCGGCGGTCAAACGCTACTGGATGCTGTTCGTGTACGGGCTCCTGCTGGCGCACGCCAATACCTACTTCATCGGCTATACACAGACAGGACGCGTGTTGTCGCTCGTCGGCTTCGGCATCATGGCGCTCGTGTTCACGCGTCGCCGCAAGGATTGGGACGCGGAGCGTTTTGCCGTCGCCCGGAGAGTGGGGTGGGGCGCGCTCGTGCTGTTCCTGGCGCTCTCGCCGCTCGCGTACGGCAAGACGTTCACGATCGGGCGCATGGACGACGTGATCGCCGATCTGGCGTTCGCGTCGTGCGTCGGATCGCTGCTGTGGTACTTCACGCGCGAACGCACGGAGCTGCGGCTGGCGGCGCTCGCGGGTGTGGTCGCGCTCTACTTTGGCGCGCACGGCGACGGCTGGATTCAGAGCTGGTGGTACGCATCGCCGTTCCCGTCGGTGTTCACACCGAGCCAGCTCGATCTGCTCGTCGTGGTGATTCCGGGGACGATCGCGGGCGATCTCGTGCGGCGATGGATGAATGCGCCCGAAGAGCCCGGATCTGCCGCGGCGGCGTGGACGCCGGCGCGGCTGCGCGCGATCGCCGTGCTCTCGGCGATCATCACACCGATCTTCACCGTGGGCATGTACACGCGCGCGGTGCAGGGAACGACGGAGGTCGTGCTCGCGCTGCTGGCGGTCGGCATCGGGCTGACGTGGAAGCCGCGGACCTCGCTCGATCGCCTCGTGCGCTCGGTATTCCTGTGGGGCGCGCTCTGGCTCACGATCGGCCTCTTCCTCGAGCCGGCCGAAGGCGGCATCCGCAAGGTGCCGGAAACGCTCTCGTACTTCTTCAGCGTCACGGGCACGACGTCGCTGCTGCTCGTCACCATGACCGTCGTCATCGAAGGGTTGCGCAAGCGCCGCTGGGTGCACGCGCTCATCGACGTCGGGCAGAACCCGTTGCTCGGGTACGTGGTCTTCACGCTGCTGCTCAATCCGCTGCTCGAGCTCGTGCCGCCATTTCGCGGAGTGCTGCAATCATCGCCCGGGCTGTCGATCGTGCGCAGCCTGATCGAGGCCGGCCTCGTGGTGTTGGCTGTTCGGTACGTCACGCACAAACGCGTCTTCTGGCGCACGTGACGTGTGGGTTCATCTGCACGTTCGCAACACGATTGCAAGGAGCAGAACGATGAACGGTACGACCCATCGATGGAGCATTTTCGCACTCGGCCTGCTGCTGTCCGTCGGTGTCGCGCGACCCGCCCTGGCCCAGTGGACCTCCACGGCGTACGGCGTGGCGCAGTACGACACGAAGCAGACAGGCCTGTTGCTCGCCGGCGTGACGGCGAGCCCCAAGACGATGGGCATCGTCCCGGTGCTCGGCCTCCAGGCGTACTGGCTCGGCTTCGACAACGGTCCCGGACGCACCAACGCGTACACGATTCGACCGGGCGTCGGCCTTGGCTACAACTACGCCGGCGGCCAGGTGGTGGGCACCGTCGGATACGCGTTCTCTAATGAGAGAAACAACATCGGCGGCCCGGTGGTCGCGACCACCCGCGGCCGCGGCGTTGACGTGGACGGCGAGTGGGACCACTGGGGCACCGGCGCGGGGCTCGGGTATCAGGCGCTGGCGAGCTACAACTTCGGGAGCCAGTCGTTCTGGGGGCGCGGCCGCGTCACGACGCGCATCTCGCAGAGCGGCGCATCATCCACGCGCCTCGGCGGCGAAGTCGCATACCTGTCGGGCCCCGGCTACAACGCGTGGCAGCCCGGCGGCGTGATCGAGTTCCACATGCCCGGCGGCCAGATCCTCGGCCTCGGTGCGGGCGTCACCCTGCCGAATGCCGGCGGGAATGCCGTGTACTTCAAAGTGGAAGGCGTACTTCCCCTCGTTCGTTGAGCTGTCTCGTAGCGGAGCGATGTCGTAGATGCAGCCGGTGCAGTCGCCGCTGACCGCCGCGGCACAATGGGTTCGGAACCGCCGCGGCGATCGGCGGCGCGTCCCGCGGCGGGATGTCGCGAACAAAGTGCTCGACGAGCTGCTGGCGCAGGTGGCCGCGGGCGGCACGGAGAAGCGAGTGGTCGTGATGGTCGCGCATCCCGACGACGAAGCGATCGGCGCCGGGGCGTTGCTGCGCGGCATCCCCGGCGCGGTGGTGGTGCACCTCACCGACGGCGCGCCCGCCGCCGACGAATATGCGCAGCTCAAAGGCTTCGTGTCGCGTGCCGACTATGCAGCGGCGCGGCGACGCGAGGTCGTGACCGCGCTCCAAGTGATGGGCATTCCGGAGGAGAGCGTGCGCGGCCTCGGGTTCGTGGACGGCGAGCTCGCGTGGAACCTCGTGGCGGTCTGCCACGCGGTGATGGGCGTGATCGACGAGCTCAAGCCCGATGTGATTCTCACTCACCCGTACGAAGGCGGCCATTCCGATCACGACTCGGTCGCGTTCGCGGTGCACATGGCCTCGGGCATTCTGCAGTGCGAGGGCGCCGCGGCGCCGGTGGTCCTCGAGCTCACGTCGTATCACAACTACAACGGGCGCCGCCGCGTGTTCGACTTTCTGCCGCTCGGCGGCGAGGTGGCGCGCACGTATCGGCTGACCACCGAGCTCCGCTGGCTCAAACGGCGGATGTACTCACAGTTCACGAGTCAGCAGGCGGTCCTCGAGACGTTCCCGATCGCCGTGGAACGCTTCCGCTGCGCACCGCGGTACCTGTTCACCGTGCCGCCGCACGACGGCCAGCTCGACTACGAGCTCAGGTGTCGAAAAATTTCCGGCGCGCAGTGGCGCGATCAGGCGGAAAGTGCGCTCCGCGCGCTCCGCTCACGGCGGCAGTTCTCAGTCGGCAAGTCGGCGTAGAGCGACACCGGCGAACGCCGGCGAGCGCCGGCGGATCAGTACGCCGCGCGCTGCGCGAGGCCGAGTGCGTAGTCGGGCCACCAGACACCCGCGTCCGGACCGCCGTTGCACGCGCCGTCCGACTCGCCAGGCGGTTTGATCCAGAGAAACGCATCGAGGCCGTCCACGCCGGTGTGCGTCGTCGGACGCGTGCCGAGCGCGCGGCCGGCCGGATTGCACCACTGCGCGTCGGCCGTCGCTCCGACGCCGTTGCGCCCGGAGTCGATGATGAAATGCTTATTGCCGACGAGCGCGCTCACCGCCTGGCCGTACCCGATGTTGTCGGCGTCGGCGATGAAGTTGGAGACGTTGAGCGAGAAGCCGGCGGCGTCGGCGATGTCGGCCGCGGCAAGACGCGCCGCCATCGTCGCCGGCGATTGCCATCCCGGATGACCCGCATCAAGATAGACCGCGACATTTCCAACGGCGTGGAAGGCACGCACGGCGTACGCGATGAGCGCGAGCCGCGTCTGCTGGCCGGACGCCGAGAGGCAGTCCATTCCGGCGAGCGCGTCAGGCTCGAGCACGACGGCCGCCGGCCGGCCGCCGAGTCCGGCGGCGAAGCCATCGATCCATCGCTGGTAACCGGCGGCGTCGACCGCGTTGCCGCCGGAGAGCCCGCCGCAGTCCCGCTGCGGAATGTTGTAGGCGACGAACACCGGCGTGGCGCCAGCGGCCGTGATCGTTCGCGACGCGGCTGCGACGTCGGAAGCAATGTCAGTATTCCAATCGCCGAACCAGATGGCCTGCGGCTGCGCGGCGATCTTGTCGAGCTGCGCGGCGTCCGCCGGCCGTGTGGCGCGCCACGAATTCGCCGTCGCGCGCGCGGTCGACGACGGGTCGATCCACAGTGTCGCCCCGGCGAGCACGCTCGGCGGCGATACGCTTGGCGTACCCAGAGGGGCAGCAGGTGTCGTGTCGCCGGTTGAAACGGGCGCGGTGTTTCTCACGGGTGCGGTCGTAGCATCGGAGCACGCAGAAGCAGCGAGCGCCAAGACGAGCAAGAAGCCGGCAAGCGCGCGCAACCGGATCTGCGCGGCGGGGAGCAGCATGGGAGGGGAGTCGAAAACGGTGAAGCGGTGCGACCAGGGGAGACGATGACATACACCATCGAGAAACGCGGTGTTCGGATGAGCTCGGCCGCTTCCGGCGAGGTGTTGATGACGCATTGTCGAGGCCGCCGAGGCCTGTTGATCACGTGCGCGCCGGAGATAAGTTCCGCCCGTCGCATACCTGGTGATGCACCGGAGGGTTGCATGCGGTTGCATTCCGCGCTGTCGCTGCTGGCGATCATGGCACTCTCGCGCGGCGGCACGCCGACGGTGAGAGGGCGCCCGGCGATCCCGGTCGTGCAGTCGAACGCCAACGTCGAGCGCGCCGGTGTGCTCCGAGACAGCGTGCTCTCCGTGACGCTCGAGGCGACGGAGAGCCGGTGGTATGCGAATGGTACCGCGCGAGCCCCCATGAGCATTCCCGCATTCAGCGTAGCGGGAGAGCCGCCGCGCCTTCCGGGGCCGCTTGTGCGCGCGCCGGCGGGGAGGGCCATTCGGTTCTCGATTCGAAACACGCTTTCCAAGCCGCTCATCTTCCTCGTGCCTGCCGTGGCGCCCGGCGGCACGGGATCGACCCCCGCGGTGGACTCGACCATCATCGCGCCAGGCACGGTCGGCACGCTCACGGTGCACTATGGCGTCGCGGGGAACTACCTCTATCGCGCGCGGATCCCCGGCCGGAGCGGCGCGTTCTTCGGCTTTTCCGGACTGCTCGCCGGGGCGCTCGTGATCGATTCCGCTGGACCGCCGCCTCGCGCGCGCGACCGCGTGTTCGTGATCATGCAGACGCCGGACTCCGCGTTCGCCGCCTGCGCCGATACCGCGGCGCGCAATCCGGCGCGAGAATGCTCGGACACGCGCGACGTGTTCACCATCAACGGGCGCTCCTGGCCGTCAACGGAGCGCGTGCACGCGAACGTCGGCGATTCGCTCCATTGGAGAATTCTGAACGCGACGCACGACGTGCATCCGATGCACCTGCACGGGTTCTACTACCGCGTCGACCGGTTCCAGACGTTGCGCCGCGCCTCGGAGCAGCCGCCCGCGCCGGGACAGATGGTCGTGACGCAGTTGATGTCGCCGTTCTCGACGATGTCGATGACGTGGTCGCCCGATCGTCCAGGCGACTGGCTCTTTCACTGCCATTTTGCGATTCACCTGCAGCCCGATTCCCTCTCGGCGGCCGCGGACGACGCGTATCTGCGCGACATGTCGGGGCTGGTCATCGGGACGATCGTCAACGGGCGCCAGGGCGTCGTCGCGGCGGGTGAGCCCGCATCGAGGCATCTTCGCCTCGTCGCCGAAGCCGATGGTCCTTCACGCGAGGAGCGCGGTCGTCTCGAGTCGCCGGATTCCGTGCCCGCGATGCACTTCGTGCTCGAGGAGAACGGGCGTCGCGTCGAGGGCGGCGGGGATTTCAGCCCGGAGCTCGATCTCGTGCGCGGCGAGCCAGTCGCCATCACGATCGTCAACCATCTCGCGCTGCCGACGAGCATTCACTGGCACGGGATCGAAGTGGAAGACAGCTACATGGACGGCGTGCCAGGCTTCAGCGGTTCGGGCACGCGCCTGACGCCCGCGATCGCGCCAGGCGATTCGTTCGTCGCGCGATTCGCACCGCCGCGCGCGGGGAGCTTCATGTACCACGCGCACGTGGATGATGCGCGCGAGCAGGTGGCGGGGCTCGAAGGGGCGCTCATCGTGCGTGCGGCCGGCGCACCGCGCTCCGTGGACGATCACGTCGTCTTTCTCAAAGGCTATCAGGGAATGAGGCGTCACCCGGTCGAGATCAATGGGCGCGCGGATCCCGACACGATCGTCCTGCACGCCGGCCGGCCGGCCCGCTTCCGCATCATGAATCTTTCGACCGTCAACCCGTCGCCGCAGGTGTGGCTCACCGCGCGGCGGGACAGCGCCACGGTATTATCCGCCGACTCCCTGCTCGTATCCTGGCGGCTGATTGCGAAGGACGGATTCGATGCCGCCGACGCCCTGCGCATGCCGCAGCGCGCGATGCGCGTGGTCGCTGACGGTGAGACTTACGATTTCGAATACACTCCACAGCATCCGGGCGCGTTGCGGCTAGAGTTTCGCTCCAACAACCCACAACACGTGTTGGTGATTCGGGTGCCTCTGCGCGTGGATCCTTAGTAGCCGCTCAGCCCGCGATTCACGAGCATCGGACCGATCTCGGGATCGTGGCCCGTGAAATCGCGGAACATCTTCGCGAGATCTTCCGTGTTGCCGCGCGAGAGCACCATGTCGCGGAAGCGATCGCCGTTCGCGCGCGTGAGCCCGCCGTGCGCGTCGAACCAGGCGGCCGCGTCATCCGCCAACATCTCCGTCCAGAGATACGCGTAATACCCCGCCGCGTACCCGTTCGCCCAGATGTGCAGGAAATAGCTCGGCTCGTAGTCGGCGTCGTGAATCTTGTCGAATGGCGGCGCCTGAAAGGGGAGCGTGCTCTTCGCGAGCAGCGGATTCTGGCGCGTCTGTGCCGCGGCGGTCGAGGCGAGCAGCAGTGCGGCGCACGGCGGGAGCAGTCGACGAAAACGAATCATCAGCGCTTTACCCAGTGATTGTTCGAGCGATCGACATCGGGGAACACGTTCTCCGGATCGATGTCGATCGAGGCGACGGTGGCCGGGTTGTCGCGTGAGAATGCATACGTCGACGCCCCGGTGAGCCACACGTCCACTGGAACAATGTATCGCTCGGTCGCGCCGCTCGTTCGCTTCACCGCCAGCCGAACCGGCATCGGCGCGAGTCCGCGATTCTCGATCGTCACCACGAGCCTGTCGCCGACGGTCGTCACCGGCCCGATCGCCTGATCGAGGGTCCACGTCTCGTACCACCACGTTCGGAAGAACCAGGACAGGTTCTGCCCGCTCAGGCTCGAGAAGGTATTGAAGAAATCGTACGGCGTCGGATGCTTGTCGAGCCAGCGCAGTCCGTAGGTGTGATAGATGTTGATGAAGTTCTCATCCCCGAGCAGCGCCCGCAGCGACATCATGTTGGTCGCCATCTTGTCGTACGTCGCGATGCTGTACGCCGCGGTGCCGACCGGGAACTGGTCGGCGGGGCGCATGAGCGGGACCTCGCCGCCGCCGAGGGCGAAGTCGAGGTACGACTTCCGGGCGATGCTCTCGCGATCGTAGCCCTTGAAGAACGCCTGCATGCCCTCGGCCTGATTGAATCGAGTGAGTCCCTCGTCCTGCCACGCGTACCGGCGTTCGTCCGAGCCGACCTGCATCGGGAACCACATGTGCCCGGTCTCGTGGACGAGGACGGAGTAGAGGGCGAGCGTGTCGCGCGGGCCGCCGACGCACGTGAGCATCGGGTACTCCATGCCGCTGCACGACGACGGCCCTTCGATCGCGGTCATCTGCGGCCACGGATACGGCCACAGGTAGTGTGATAGAAATTCAATTGAGGATTGCTCATATCCGGCGGATCGGTCCCACGCCCATCGCCGCGCCTCCGGGCGATAGAACGTGTAGATCGCCGTGGTGTCGGGCCGGCCGCGATTCGTGCGGTCGCCGGCGATCGCGCGCGTCGCGTCCCAGAGCCACGTCCGCGACGCGCCCCAGTCGAAGTCGCGCACGTTGTCCGCATGGAAGCGCCACGTGACCGCGCCGTCGAACCCGGTGTTCGTCGCCTTCGTGGGACCGGCGCCCCGATCGCGGTCCGTGACGACGTGCACGGTGGCCGTGCCGCGCCGCGCCTGCGCGAGGCGGTCGCGCGTCTGGCGCGAGAGCACTTGATCGGCGTTCGTCAGCTCGCCGGTCGCGCCGACGAGCCAACCCTGCGGCAGCGTGATGTTCACGTCGTAGTCGGCGTAGTCCATGTAGAACTCGCCGGTGCCGAGGTACGGGTCCGTGTGCCATCCGTCGACGTCGTCGTACACGGCGAGCTGCGGATACCAGTACGCGACCATGAACGTGTCGCCCGTCGAGCCTTCGCGCGGCGCACCGTCGGGCGGCACCTGGAAGTCCCACGCGATGTCCAGATCGAGCGAATCGCGGGGCGCGAGCGGGCGTGGGAGCCGGATCTGCATGCGCGTCCCGTCGATCGAGTAGCCGGCGCCCGTGTCGCGCTTCGCGAGCGCGTCGCCCCACGCCGAGATGCGGAGGATCTCGGTCCCGCTCGTGACCGGCACGAGCACGGTGCGCGGCGACGACGGCGCGAAGAGGTTCTGATTCAGATACACCCACACCGCGCGAAGCGTGTCGGGCGAATGGTTGAAGTACCGAACCGTCTCGCGGCCGTTGATCTGACTCGTCGCCGTCACCAGCTCGGCGTCGATGTGATAGCGCGCGAACTGCTGCCAGTACCTCGGCCCAGGCGCCCCGGTGCGAGTGCGCGTGCCGTTCGCGACCGCGCGCGCAAAGCCGCGCGATTCGGTGATCGGGTAGGGAATCGGATTGCGCGGCGCGGCGGCCGGCGGCGGAGTCGCCGGTTTGGGAGCAGCGCGCAGATTGGCGATCGTCGCACACGAGGCGACGAGCGACAGTGCGGCGAACGCGGAGAGGCGCAGACGGATCGCGGAGCGGATCACGAGACGAATCGAGAGGTTGAGGAGAACTTACCGCGGTGCGGTGCGTCTTGAACTGCAATGCTGCGGAGAACGGCCGGATGTTGCGGAACCGCGCGGAGACCGCGGGAACGGTCGTGACGACTGGTCATCGCGAGCGGAGCGAGGGATCTGGTGTCGGGGTCGCGGAACATGGGACTTCGCGTCTCGTCCGTGGCGTCCGGCGCGCCTCGCGAGAGCGCTTCCTCCGCACCGCACGTATATTCGGCAACCGTTCGTCACCCGCTGGAGATCACATGCCCCCCACCACTTCCGTCGCACGTCGCGCGATCGCCGCGTTCGGGCTGATCGCGCTGCTTCCCGCCGTCAGCGTCGCGCAGAACAACGGCTCCGGACCCGCGCAGCAGGGTGCCGCCAAATCGGATCCGGGCACGAAGAAAGTCCTCGGCCTCGCCGACATTGGCCGCTGGAGCCGGATCGCCAACGCCGAGCTCTCGAGCGACGGCAAATGGATGGCCTACGTCCAGACCCCGAACGAAGGCGACGGCACGCTGCACCTCCTGGAGCTCGACGGCTCGAAGACATTCACCGTGCCGGTTGGCTCGGCGCCGGAGCTTTCCGAGGACGGGAAATTCGTCGGATACTACGTGAGCCCGCCCGAGCGCGCGGGACGCGGTGGTCGCGGCGCGGCCGGCGGCGGCCGTGGTGGGCGCGGCGGCGCTGGTGCCGCGACGGCGCCAGGCGCTCCGGCGCGCAAGTTCGAGCTCCGCGAGCTCGCGACCGGGGCGTCGTGGGACGTGCCGACGGCGCAGTCGTTCAAATTCTCTAAAGACTCGCGTTGGATCGCGGTGCGGACGAACAAGGCCGATCCCGCCGCGAAGCACAGCGGCGCGGATCTCGTGCTCCGCGAGCTCGCGAGCGGCATCGTGCAGAACATCGGCAACGTCAATCTGTACGACTTCGATCGGACCGGTCACCTGTTCGCGTACACCGTCGACGCCGCCGAGGGCACCGGGAACGGCATCTACGTCGTGGATCTCGCCACGAACCAATCGCGCGTGCTGAGCTCCGCGCCGGCGATCTACGACCAGCTCGCGTGGGCCGACTCGAGCAACGGACTCGCGGTGCTCCAGGGCGACACGCTCAAAGGCAAGGTGCAGCGCGTGAACGCGCTCCTCGTCTGGCGCGACGCGTCACGCGCCGATGCGCCGGTCGTCTACGATCCGCGCAAGGACGCGAGCTTCCCGAGCGGCTTCGTGCTCAGCGAGTTCGCGGCGCCGCGCTGGTCGCGTGACGGCTCGCGCCTGATCGTCGGAATCAAGGAACAGGAGGACGCGCGTCCGAAATCCGACGAGCCGCAAGCGAACGTCGACGTCTGGCATTGGAAGGACGACGAAGTGCAGTCGGTGCAGATGGTCCGCATCGCGCAGGAGCGGCGCGCCACGCTGCCGGCGGTATTCGAGCTCTCGAATGACAAGCTCGTACGGGTGGGCGACAGCGCGATGAGCGTCGTGACGCCGACGGCGGATCCCCGCTGGGCCATCGGCCGCATCGACACCACGTATCGCGGCGAGGTGGCGTGGGGTGGCAGCCACGGCGACTACTATCGCGTGAACACCGCGACCGGTGAGCGGACGCTCATCGACACGAAGCTGATGCGCACGATGGGCAGCTCGCCCAACGGGCGCTGGTTCCTCTATCTCAAGAACGGCCAGGTGATCGCGTACGATCTCGAGGCCAACAAGCATGTGGCCATCGGCGGCGGCATCAACTGGGTCGACGTCACGGACGATCATCCCTACGAGAAGCCGATCTACGGCGTCGCGGGCTGGTCGAAGGACGGCAAGTACGTGCTGCTGAATCATCGCTTCGATCTCTACGCGGTGCCGCTCGACGGCGGCAAGCCGGTGAATCTCACCGCCGGCGTGGGCGACGCGCAGCAGATTCAGTTCCGTCTCGTGCGCCTCGATCGCGCGAGTGCGGGCGGTCGCGGTGGACGCGGCGGGTTTGGATTCGCGGCGCAGCAGGAGGACGATCCCGGCGTGGATCTCACCAAGCCGCTGCTTCTCTCGGCGTACGGCGAATGGACGAAGAAGTCCGGCTATTACACCGTGTCGATGGGCGGCAAGCCGGCGCCGCTCATCTATGACGACGAGGACATCGGGCAGGCGGTGAAGGCGAAGAACGCCGATCGCGTGGTCTTCACGCGGCAGGACTTCGCCGAGGCGCCGGACTACTGGGCGACGACGACGAGCTTCGCGTCGCCGAAGAAGGTGACCGATGCCGATCCGATCATCGGTGAATACCGTTGGGGCAAGCGGATGCTCGTGGACTACACCAACAGCAAGGGCGTGAAGCTCCAGGGCATTCTCACGCTGCCGGCGAACTACGAGCCGGGCAAGAAGTACCCGACACTCGTATACTTCTACGAGCGGCTGTCGAACACGCTGCACCAGTTCCCGATGCCCGTCTTCGACGACCGTCCGCACTTCGCGGAGTACGCGAGCGACGGCTACGTCGTCTTCGAGCCGGACATCGCGTATGAGACGGGGAAGCCGGGCAGCTCGGCGCTCGACTGCGTGACGAGCGGCGTGAAGAAGGTGATCGAGCTCGGATACGCCGACCCCGCGCACATCGGCATTCAGGGGCACAGCTGGGGCGGATATGAGACTTCGTTTATTCTCACACACTCACACATGTTCGCCGCGGTCGTGACCGGCGCGCCGCCGACGGACCTCATCAGCTTCTACGACGAGACGTATCCCGGTTCCGGGACGCTGCAGCAGGGAATCGTCGAGGTCGGGCAGGTGCGGATGGGCGGCAATCCGTGGGACGACAAACAGGAGTTCGAGGACCAGTCCGCGGTCTTCAACGTGCGGAACATCACCGCGCCGTTCCTGATCCTGCAGGGCACTGCCGACAACGCGGTCGACTGGCATCAGGGACTCGAGCTGTACGGTGCGGCGCGGCGGTGGGGGAAGAAGGTGATCTTCCTCTCGTACCCGGGCGAGCCGCACCACCTGGCGAAGAAGGAGAACCAGAAGGACTTCCAGCAGCGGATGAAGCAGTTCTTCGATCACTACCTGAAGGGCGCGCCGGAGCCGAAGTGGATGGCCGACGGCGTCCCGCAGACGCGGAAGGGCGGCCCTGTAGAGTGACCGTCCGCGCAAAGGTCGGCTTCCGGCGCGCCGGCGCGGCTTGCTCGAACGCATATGCCAGTTTCAGCAACGTCGGCTCGCTCCACGCCCCGCCAACGAACGAGATGCCGACCGGAAGTCCGCGCACCTGGCCCATGGGGACGGTGATGTGTGCGTAGCCTGAGACGGCCGCGGGCGCGGTGAAGGATCCGCCGCCGCCCGCGTCGCCGTTCACCAGATCGATGAGCGACGCCGGCCCCTGCGTCGGCGCGACGATCGCCTGCAGTCTGTGCTTCGCGATCGTCGCGTCGATCCCCTGCGCGCCCATGAGGCGCCGGTTCTTCGCCAGCTCGTCGAGATACTTCTTCTCGGTGAGCGGGCCCTTCTTCTGCGCCATCTCCATGATCTCCTGCCCGAAGTAGCGCAGCTCGCGCGACGCGTTCGCCGTGTTGAACGCGATCACGTCGGCGAGCGAGCGCACGCGCACGTTCGGCGGCGTCTGGCTCAGGTACTTGTTCAGATCCGTCTTGAACTCGTACAACAGGAGATCGAACTCGGAGTCGTCGGTCTGGCCCGCGGTGGCGATGTCGGCGGGATCCACGACCACTGCGCCATGATGCTTCATCAGGTCCAGCGCGGACTCGAAGACCTTGTCCGTGTCCGGGCTGTAGCCCGTGTAATGCTTGCGCGCGACGCCGATGCGCGCGCCTTTGAGCCCGTTCGCGTCGAGGAATTTCGTGTAATCGGTGAACGCGTGGCCTACGCTCGCCCTCGTGGCCACGTCGCGCGGATCGACGCCCGTGAGCGCCCCAAGGAGGATGGCGGCGTCACGCACGGTGCGGCACATCGGACCGGCCGTGTCCTGGCTGTGCGCGATGGGAATGATCCCCGCGCGGCTGATCAAGCCGATCGTGGCCTTGATGCCGACGAGCGCCTGCGCGGCCGACGGCGACGTGACCGATCCGTCCGTCTCGGTGCCGATCGCGATCGTGGAAAAGTTGGCGGCGCATCCGGCGCCGGAGCCGGAGCTCGAGCCCGACGGCGTTCGGTCGAGCGCATACGGATTGTGCGTCTGGCCGCCGCGGCCGCTCCAGCCGCTGCTCGAGTGCGTGGAGCGGAAGTTCGCCCACTCGCTGAGGTTCGTCTTGCCGAGGATCACCGCGCCGGCGGCGCGGAGGCGCGCGGCGACGAACGAGTCGCGCGCCGCCACGTTGTCCGCGAGCGCGAGCGACCCCGCGGTCGTGTGCAGCCGGTCCGCGGTGTCGATGTTGTCCTTTATGAGAATTGGAATGCCGTGCAGCGGCCCGCGGATCTTGCCGGCCTTGCGTTCGGCATCGAGCTGGCCGGCGATCGCGAGCGCATCCGGGTTGATCTCGATCACCGCATCGAGCGCCGGTCCCTTCTGATCGAGCACATCGATGCGCTCGAGGTACTGCTGGGCGAGCGAGCGTGCCGTCTCGCGCCCCGACCCCATGCGTGATTGCAGCTCGCCGATCGTGACTTCCTCGAGCGCAAAGGGCGGTGTCGGCGCGGCGGGTACGTGCTCGGCGCCGCCCGAGGCGAGGCGCTCCAGTGCCCCGCCGCGCATCGCGAGCGCGCCGGCGACGCCGGTCGCCACGAAGGCGCGGCGGGAGAGTCCGGTGTGCTGCTCCTCGGAAACTGCGGATCGCTTGCTCATGGGCCGTGGGTGATGGTCAGATCTCGTCGAGCGGCGCGCGCGGGGCGGGATCGTCGAGCACGAAGGTGCCCTCGCCCGGCACGTAGTCGACGCCCTGCTTGAGCGTGATGAACAGCGCGTTCTGGGCGCGCGCGGCGTTCATAGAAAAATCATTACAATCGTGGTATACCATTGTGGCGATGTGCATCGGATCGATCTCGCTCAGCACGGCGAAGGCGTGGCTCGAGAATCGGGTCCCGGGCGGCACGCCCACGTTTCGCCGCGCCGCGTTCGTCGTCGACGGAGTCACGAAATCGCGCACGCGTTCGCCGTCGACCCAGACTTCCTGAATCCCCCCGCACGCGCCCGAGCGGCCGCGAAGCATGTCCGGCCGGAGCTTGGTCACGATGTCCCACGCGGTGACGAGCGGCCGCGAGCTCGCCGCGATGCTGTCCGCGTCGAGATAGAGGTCGTGCGCGTCGGCGCGCGCCGTGACGCGGACCGAGTCGAGCCTCGCCGAGAGCGGCTGCATCAGGACGCGGTACGTCGCCGTGTCCGCCGGGCGGTCGATGTTGAAGACCCGATCGCCGGCCGTATATCCGATCTTTCGCGAGCGAATCTGGTATTCGCCTTTCGCGGCAGTGAAGACGAATCGCGCCGATCCCGCCGAGTCGGTGGTCGCCTGCCCGACGACCTCGCTCAGTCCGCGAAGCACGCTGACGTTGGCACCCGCCACGGGATCGCCCGCCGCACTCGCCAATTGCACGTGCACGACGGTCTGCCCGCGCGCCGTGCCCGACAATGCGGCGAATGCGAACAAGATGACCGCGCCCGCGACGTGCCGCGCGCGCATGCGACTGCTGGACATGCGAACCTCCCAACCCTCAGGGGACCAGCAGAACCTTACCCGTCGTCTGGCGTCCCGCCAGAGCGCGGTGCGCGTCGGCGGCTCGGTCGAGTGGGAACTCCGCGCCGATGCGAATCGCGAGCTCGCCCGACTCGATCCACCGGAAGAGATCCGCGGCGCGCGAGACGAGTTCCTCCCGCGTCGCGACGTAGTGATTGAGCGTGGGTCGCGTGAGGAAGAGCGATCCCTTGCGATTGAGGATCTGTGGATCGAACGGCGGCACCGGGCCGCTCGATTGCCCGAACAGCACGAGCATGCCGCGCATCGCGAGCGAGTCGAGCGACCGGTCGAACGTCGTCCTTCCGACCGAGTCGTAGACGACCTGCACGCCCGCGCCGCCGGTGATCCGCCGCGCCTCGGCGGCGAAGTCCCGCGTCGTGTAGTCGATCATGTCATCGGCCCCGGCGGCGCGGGCGAGCTCCCGCTTCTCCTCGGTCGATGCGGTGCCGATCACGAACGCGCCGCGCAGCTTCGCCATCTGGCAGAGGAGCAGCCCGACACCGCCGGCCGCGGCGTGCACGAGCGCGCGGTCGCCGCGCGCCAGAGGAAACGCGGAATGCGAGAGGTAGTGGGCCGTGAGTCCCTGCAGCCAGACCGCCGCGGCGAGCTTGCTGTCGATCGCGTCCGGAATGCGCACCGCGCGCTCCGCCGGCACGACGGCGAGTTCGGCGTAGGCGCCTTTCACACTTTGCGAAACGATGCGGTCACCGGTCCGGAACCCGGAGACGCCCGGGCCTACCGCGCGCACGCGGCCGGCGGCTTCCGAGCCGGGCGTGAAGGGACGGGCGAGCGGGTACTGTCCCTCGCGCTGATAGATCTCGATGAAGTTGACGCCGATCGCGTCGATGTCGATCAGCAGCTCGCCGGGGCCGGCGGTCGGATCGGCCACATCGTCGAGGGCGAGCGCTTCGGGACCGCCCGTTTCGTGAACTCTAATCGCCTTCGACGTAGCGCTTACCTCAGCATGGCTTTCGCGATCGTCTGGAGCTGCATGTTGCTCGTGCCTTCATAAATCGCGCCGATCTTCGCGTCGCGGTAAAACTTTTCAGCGGGGTAGTCCTTCGTGTATCCATACCCGCCGAAGAGCTCGAGCGAGATCGACGTCACGCGCTCGGCGACCTGCGACGAGAAGAGCTTCGCCATCGCGCCTTCCATGGCGATGTCGTGGCCGGCGTCTTTGAGCCGCGCCGCATTGTGCACCATGAGCCGTGCGGCCTCGAGCTCGGTGCGCGCTTGCGCGAGCTGAAATTGAATGGCCTGGAAGTCCGCGAGCTTCTTGCCGAACTGCGTGCGCTCCTTGACGTACTCCGTCGCGGCACGCAGCGCGCCGGCCGCGACGCCGATCATCTGCGCGCCGATCCCGATCCGTCCTTCGTTCAGCGTCTCGATGGCGATCTTGTAGCCCTGGCCCACGGGGCCGAGGACGTTCTCGTTTGGAACTTCGACGTCGTCGAGGATGAGCTCCGTCGTGCTCGACGCGCGAATGCCGAGCTTGTCCTCCTTCTTTCCGACGGCGAATCCCTTGAATCCGCGTTCGACGACGAACGCAGTGATCCCCTTGTAGCCCGCTGAGGGATTCGCGTTGGCGAACACGACGTACACCTGCGCTTCGGCGCCGTTGGTGATCCACATCTTGCGGCCGTTGAGAATCCAGCGGTCGCCGCGCTGCTCGGCGCGCGCTTGCATGCCGAACGCGTCGGATCCGGAGCTCGGCTCCGAAAGCGCGTACGCGCCGACCTTCTCACCCGTCAGTTGCGGAAGATAGGTGGATTTGACGTAGTCGCTGCCGTACGTGCGGATCGGATAGTTGACGAGCGTGTTCTGCACGTCCATGAGAATCGCGGCGGCCGGATCGACTTTGCTGATCTCCTCGACGCCGATGGCGACCATGATCAGCGAGCCGGCCGCGCCGCCGTAGTCCTCGCCGACTTCGATGCCCATGAGGCCCATCTCGAAGAACTTCTTGATGAGCTCTGGATCGATCTTGCCGTCGCGCTCCATCTGCTGAACGCGAGGTCGGACCTCGTCCGCGGCGAATCCGGCGACGGCATCGCGGAAGAGCGATTCATCGCCGGAGAGAATGGTGAGCGGGGAGTGGGTCATGGGAGTGCAATATAAAGCGTAGGGTCGCTCGCTTCGTTCGCCGAACGGTCGGGCGCGACCCTACAGCGCAGCATTGCACTCACACGATCTGCTTCGCCTTGCCGAGCAGCTCGAGGAGCGCCGCGTCCGTCAGCGCCTGCCAATTTTCCGGGCATGGCCACAGCCGCTTGCGTCCCGCGCGCGAGGCGAAGATCAGGCCCGGGTTCTCAGTCTGTGGCAGGAAGTCCCATTCCAAGGCGAGCTCGATGCTCCACGTTGCCTCGTCATAGACCTCCCACTCGGTCCCGCGCTCGTCGACGATCATGCGCGTGCGACCCTCTGGCGAGGTCCAGTAGCCTGGATCGACCGGCGGTTGATCCACTGTCATCGTGGATGCGGACCTCGGGAGGG
>JAICWO010000047.1 GCA_025934775.1 Gemmatimonadaceae bacterium
AGCACCCGGCGCCGCGCGCCGTTGCGCACCGCGGCTTCCATGAGCCCGGTGGCCGACGACGTCGCGATGACCACCGGGCGCGACGTTCGGAATACGTCGCGCAGCGCCGGCTGCATCTCGGCGATCAACTGCTCCATCGGCTTGCCGCGATGGCCGATCATCGGGCGCAGCTGCGCCTCCAGAACCTCGGCGCGCACTTCCGTCGGGCCGGGCAGGAAGAAGCGTCCGAATCGCGGACGCGTGACGACGATGCGTTCTTCACGGTCGAGTGTGGCGTGCGTCATGGTGTGCTCTCCTCGAGCGTCTGACCGGCCAGGAGTGCGGCGCCGCGGTCGAACACGGCGCGCGCCAGTGGGGAACGCGGGGGCACGCCGCCTAACGCCAGCGGAACCACCGGCGCGAGCGACGGTCCGTCGATGACGAGGTCGGCCCGGTCGACCACGTCGCTTCGCCTAACGACGCCCGCGAAGGCGATGAACGCATCCACCGCCGGACGGGCCTCGAGATCGGTCGCGCCATCGCCCACCAACATCGACGGACGCGGTGCCGGCGGGTCCCACCCGACAATGACCGCCCGTTTGCCGCCCGAGCGCGCGAGCGGCGATGCCTCATCGAAGCCGCAGTACGATCCGTCATCGCCGAAGCGAAGATCCACCGCCGCGACACGGTCGTCCGGTACGCCCAACGCACGCGCGACGGCGAGCACGGCAGGACGAAGGCCCCCGGAGAGGATGCGGACCTCGATGCCCTCGGCGTGCAGCGCGCGCACTACCTCACGCGCGTCCGGCACGAGCGTCGCGACGTACCGGTCCGCCAGCGCCTCGAGGTCGCGGCGCGCCGGCTGCGCCAGCGCCAGGCGATGTGCGTATACCTGCTCGAGCGCGATCTGTCCCTGCATGGCGGACGCCGTAAGGCGCGCGATCTCCTGGTGATGCGCGGCGCCCAGCACCTGGATGCCTTCGATGGCGCAGAGCGTGGAGTCGCAGTCGAAGATCACGCAGCGAAAACGCACGTCTCCCGTTCGGGTGGCGAGTCGAAATGGTCGCGCAGAAAGGTTCTTCCGTTAATCTTCCTCGTGGCGCCGATCGACACCAGTCTCGCGGCGACGCCGAACCACATTGTGACGAGGGGCTTACCGGACCGGCCGTCCGTCATTAGCGTTCCGCGGTTCCTCTCCTCCAGGCGCGATACGCGGACCGGTTCGGGCCGGTGACGAAATCGCGCGACCCGAAGTTATTCCGGCATGACCGCATCCGACTCTGCCATCGTGCGTCGCGTGTTGGACGGTGACACCGAGGCTTTTGCGATCCTCGTGTCCCGTCACCACGCGGCGTGCTTGCGATTGGCTACGCACGTGCTCGGCTCGCGCGAGGATGCGGAAGACGCAGCACAGGAGACGTTTCTGCGCGCGTACCGGCATCTCGCCCGATACCAGGAGCGAGAACGGTTCACCGGGTGGCTGTTTCGCATTCTCGTGAACCAATGCCGCACCACGTTGGCGCGGCGGCGGCGCGGCGAAGCGCAGCTCGCGGATGCAGGCATCGAGCTGGGATCGTGGGATGAGGACGCGGCGGAGTGGGCGGAG
>JAICWO010000041.1 GCA_025934775.1 Gemmatimonadaceae bacterium
CTCGGCATGACGGGAAGTCCGGATGTCGCCGAAGACATCCTTCAAGCGTCATTCATAAAAGCGTACCAGCATCTGGCCGAGGTGCATGGGCGTTTCGATGCTTGGATTTTCCGGATCGTGGCGAACGGGTGCAAGGACTGGCTCAAGAACATTCGCCGCACGCATCTGAGTTACGAGGAGGATGATCAACCCTCCGCGTTTGCGACGCCGGAAGAAGACCTTGACCGGACCGAGCTGCGGTCGGATCTGGATCGCGCGTTGGCCCAATTGGCGCCGTCGCTTCGAGAGGCATTTGTCATGAAGCACGTCGAAGGCCGGTCGTACGAAGAGATGGCGGATCTGTTAGGAACAACTGTCGGGGCACTGAAGATGCGCGTGCACAGGGCACGCGAGGCGCTCCAGGTCCTTTTAGAGGAAAAATACGCCTGATGCTTGATAACCTTGATCCCCGAGAGCGCCGGAGCGAAGACACGCCAAAGACGCGTGAGACTTCTGCGGCGCGTCCGCTGTCCGATCGCGAGGTCCCGTTAGCCGGCGACACCCGGACTGCGACCCTGAACGAGTGGCTCGACGGCGAGGTGCCGGAGAGTGAGGCGCGTGCCCACGGTAACACGCGCGACGTCGAGTTCTGGCTGCGCATCGAGAAGGAAGTCGAAGTGCGGCGCGAGATGAAGACGCCGGTGCACGTGTACCGCCAGATCATGGAAGCGCTGCCGGAAAATGCGCCGGCCGCTCTTCCGTGGTACAAAAAGCAAGTGACGGTGAATCCGATGGTGGCGATGGCGGCGACGGCGGGTGCCGTGGCCGTCGGCATGGCGATCGGGGCTGCGTTGACCAAAGGCCGCTGACGCGACCGAAGGTCGACACAAAGGCGCACGCTCTCGGGCGTGCGCCTTTTTTTTCTGCACCGAGCAAACTGCCTCTAGATGTGGATGGCGTGACCCTCGACGCCTAACGCGGCTTCCTTGGTCGCTTCGCTCAGCGTCGGATGCGCGTGAATGGTGGTCGCGACATCTTCGGCCGATGCATCGTAGGCGAAGGCCAGCACCAGCTCGGCGGCGAGCTCGGACACGGTCGGTCCGATCATGTGCGCGCCGAGCAGCAGATCGGTTCGCGCGTCGGCGATCAGCTTGACGAACCCGGTCGTCTCGCCCGCCGTGCGCGCGCGTCCGTTCGCCGAATACGGGAACCGGCCGACGCGGTACTCGCGGCCGCTGTCCTGCACCTGCTGTTCCGTTAGGCCGATGGCCGCGATCTCCGGCCACGTGTACACGATCGACGGCACCGGGCGATAGTTCATCTCCGTACGCCGGCCGGCGATGGTCTCCACGGCCACCACGCCTTCCTCTTCCGCCTTGTGCGCGAGCAGCAGGCCGCCCACCACGTCGCCGATCGCAAAGACGTGCGGCAGGTTCGTGCGCATCTGCTTGTCGACGATGATCTCGCCGCGCGCGCCCACGGCCAGTCCGAGCGCTGCCGCGTCGATCCCGGTGAGCGATGGCTTGCGCCCAACGGCGACCAGCACGCGGTCTGCGGTGAGCGTTTCCCTGGCGCCGTTGGATTCGATCTCGATGCGGATGGCGCCGCCGTCGCGCGTGGCGCCGGTGACCTTGGTTCCGGTGCGGATCGCGAGTCCCTGCGCGCGAAACACCTTGTCGGCTTCTTTCACCACGTCGGCATCGGTGCCGGCGAGAATCGACGGCAAGAGCTCGATGACCGTGACCTCTGCGCCTAACCGGCGCCATACCGAGCCGAGCTCGAGGCCGATCACGCCGCCGCCGATCACGATGAGATGTCGCGGGACCTCGGGCATCGTCAGCGCCCCGACGTTCGACAGCACGCGGTCTTCATCGAACGGAAGAAACGGCAGCGCGATGGGCACGCTGCCCGTCGCGATGACGACGTCGCGCGCTCGATAGGTCGTGATCGTGCCATCCGCCGCGCGCACTTCGACCACGTTTCCCGGGCGCAGCGCGCCGCGCCCCTTCGCCCAGGTGACGTTGTTTTTCCGGAACAGATACTCGATGCCGCGCGTGTTCGCGGAGACGACCCGATCCTTGCGCGTGAGCATCGTGGGAAGATCGAGCGTCACGTCGCCGACCTTCACGCCGTGGTCTGCGAGATGCGTGCGGGTGA
>JAICWO010000008.1 GCA_025934775.1 Gemmatimonadaceae bacterium
GACGGGCGGCAACCCGTCGGTTTCGACTGACACCCGGAAGATGTACGGTGGCCTTTCTGCTTCAAAGAACTCGCATGGCTGACTACGCCACGAAGCCGATCAGGTCGCCGCTCGATTCTACACCACTATATGCACACGGCCCACGAGGTCGCGCGCTAGAACGTTCTCAAAATTGTCGATGAGGTAGCCATCGAGGTACACATCGACACCGCAGTGCGAGTTGCCGATAAGCCCCGATTGTTCAGCAACGGAGATGCCCCGCCCACCGGGTCCAAGCATCAAGCCGGGCACATACGACGCGAGGACAATGGGCAGAGGTAAATCACCCGAGCGCTCGAGCACCGAATCGGAGATGAACCGCCCGATGCCCATCGCTCTGCGCGTGTAGAACTCGTTCAGCCGCCCAGATTGTGAGCGCGATATGCTCACAACGGTATCAAGCGCGCGGGGCAAAGGCTGCAACGAAAAAAAGCCCCACGCCGTGTCTTGGTCCACCTTTAGATCTACATCGCTGGGCGCAAAGCCAAGTGCTCGGACTTCGACACGATGGTTTCCACGAGGCACGTCAGGAAATCGAGCTTCACCCCTCCAATCCGCCATGGCGATGCGCTGAAGTGCCGGGATAGTGATGATGGAACGAGCCAAAAAGCGGCCGGTCATCGCATCACCGACGGATACTTCAACCGTCGCAGTCGCCGGGTGTGACGGACGCTGCGCGTCCAGCTTCGCACAAATGGTGAGCACGAGCAGTATGAGCTCCTGCCCGCAAAGGAGAATCGGACGTCGATGCACTCTTCGCATGGTTGGCATGTTGTCAGACGTCGCGGGATCCTAGCGACGCAGCAGATGCTCCACGTCCTGTACGGTTGGGACCTGTGGTAGCAGCTTGCCGGCGAGAATGATGCCCGGTGTGCTTGGGACATTTAGCCGCCGGGCTAGTGCCAAATCAGCCTCTATTCGCGAAACACAGAACGGGTTCCTCTATGGTCCGACGATCACACCTCGATATGCCGCCCCTTCCACGTCTTCCGCGCCCGCGGGAAGTCGGCGCGATAGTGCCCGCCGCGCGACTCCTTCCTGCGCAGCGCCGCCTCGACGACAAGCTGGGCGGTCAGCACCATGTTCTGCTCCTCCGTCGCGCCCTCGGGGAGTCGCTCGGCGATCTCCGCCAGTCGCTCGCGCGCGATCCGTAGTCCGCGCGCCGTGCGCGCGAGACCCGCGTGCTCCCACATCACGTCGCGAATCTCGTCGGCCGCGACCTGGGCCGCGCCGCGATCCGCGAACGGCGGTACCTCCCATCGGCCCACGCGCGGCACATTCTTCGGCGGCCTGAGGCGCGAGAGATCACGTGCCACTCGCTCGGCGAACACGAGCCCCTCGAGCAGCGAATTGGACGCGAGTCGATTGGCACCGTGCACGCCGGTACGCGCCACCTCGCCCACCGCGTAGAGGCCGGGCATGTGGGAGCGCCCGTACAGATCGGTCGCCACGCCGCCCATCATGTAGTGCGCGGCCGGCGTCACGGGGATGAGATCCTTTCGCGGATCGATCCCGCGCGCTTTACAGAGTGCGAATATGCCGGGAAATCGCTTCGCGAATGCCCTGCCGATCTTGCGCGCGTCAAGGTAGACCGGTCCGTGCCTCTTCTCGCGGAAGATCGCGCGCGCCACGACGTCGCGCGGCGCGAGCTCGGCGAGCCGATGACGCCCGACCATGAACCGCACGCCCTTCGCATTCACCAGAATCGCGCCTTCGCCGCGCACCGCTTCCGAGATCAGCGCGAGCGGATTCTCGGGCGTGTCGAGCGCGGTGGGATGGAACTGGACGAACTCCATATCCATGAGCGGCACGCCGGCGCGGTGCGCGATCGCGAAGCCGTCGCCCGTCGCGACGACGGGATTCGTCGTGTAGCGAAAGATCTGCCCGCAGCCGCCGGCGGCGAGCACGGTGGCGTCGGCGATGATCTCGGTCGCGCGGCCGCGCATGCTCGCGCGCACGCCGTAGCACGTGCCGCGCTTCACGATCAAGTCGAGTACGCGCGTACTCTCCAACACGCGAATGCGCGGCGTCTCGCGCACGCGAGCGACCAGCGTGCGCGCCACCTCGGCACCGGTTTGATCCCCATGCGCATGCACGATCCGATTGATCGAGTGTGCCGCTTCGCGCCCGAGCTTGAGCCGGCCCGCTGGATCGAGATCGAATCGCGCCCCTGCCGTCTGCAGCTCGCGCACGCGCGCCGGCCCTTCCTCGACGAGCACTTGCACCGCTGCCGCGTCGCACAGCGCGGCGCCCGCCGCGAGCGTGTCCTGCCGGTGTAGCGCCGGCGAGTCGCCGGCGCCGAGTGCCGCGGCAATGCCGCCTTGTGCGTAGGCGGTCGTGCTGTCGAATAACGACCGCTTCGTCACCAGCAGCACGTCGCCGCGCTGCGACGCGCGCCATGCCGTGTGCAATCCGGCCACGCCGCTGCCGATGATGAGAAATCGAGTACGAATGCGCTCGGGCATTGGAGGAAGTTAGTTGCTGGTCCGCAGACCGTAGATCGTGGACCGTGGACCGTGGACCGTAGGTTGTCGACCACGTTCCACGTTCCACGTTCCACGTTCTACGGTCCACGTTCCACGTTCCACGTTCCACGTTCCCCCGTCCTTGCCCTTCCCTCCGCCGACCGCGAATCTTCGTCAATGCGTAAGCTGTTGATCCTCGTGGCGGCGCTCGTCGTCGCCAACGTGGCCTTCCTCTTCGTGCGCCCGTCCGGCGCGGCCCAGCCAGCGGCAGCGAGCGGCTCCAACATCGGCATCGTGCTCGACGTCGGCGGGTTGGGCGACAAGTCGTTCAACGACGGCGCCGATCGCGGCGCGGTGCGCGCCGAGAAGGAGCTGGGCGCGCGCGTGCGGCTCATCGAGCCGGGCGAAGCGACGGATCGCGAGGCAGGGCTGCGCCTGCTGGCGGCGGAGCACATGGATCTCGTCGTCGGCGTCGGGTTCATCTTCACCGACGACATCACGCAGCTCGCGAAGGAATACAAGAACATCAACTTCGCCGGCGTCGACTATTCGCTCAGCACCGACTCGGCGGGCAACGTGATTCCGCCGCCGCCGAATGTCGCCGCGCTCAAGTTCAAGGAAGAGGAAGGCTCGTTCCTCGTCGGCGCGCTCGCGGCGATGGTGGGTGGATCCAAGAAGGTCGGATTCATCGGCGGCATGGACGTGCCGCTCATCTGGAAGTTCGAAGCTGGCTACCGCGCCGGGGTGAAGTACGTATGCCCCGACTGCACCGTGCTCGTGCAGTACGCCGGCGTCACGCCCGACGCGTTCCGCAATCCGGGCAAGGGCAAGGAGCTCGCGCTCAACCAGTATCAGCAAGGTGTGAACGTGATCTATCATGCGTCCGGCGCGACGGGACTCGGCGTGTTCGAGGCCGCGCGGCAGACGGGCAAGTACGCGATCGGCGTAGACGCAGATCAGTACAGCGAAGCGCCAGGCCACGTCCTCACGTCGATGGTCAAAGGCATCGACGTCGCGGTGTACGACATGATCAACCGCGTGAAGAACCACACGTTCCACGGCGGCGTGTACACGTACGGCCTCGCGCAGAACGGCGTCGGCTACGTGTACGACGAGCACAATCGCGCGCTGATTCCCGACAGCGTGCAGGCCCGACTACAACAGATCAAGGCGGACATCATCGCCGGAAAGATCAAAGTGCCGAGCACGAGATGAGCATGGCGGACGCTACTCCCCACTCGACCGTCCCCGCCGCCGTTCGCCTCACTGACATTCACAAGTCGTTCGGCCTCGTCCAGGCCAACCGCGGCGCCACGCTCGAGGTGGCGCGCGGCGAGATCCACGCGCTCGTCGGCGAGAACGGCGCCGGCAAATCCACGCTCATGCGCGTGTTGAGCGGGATGTACACCGCCGACTCCGGCCGCATGGAAGTGAATGGGCGGGACGTCACCGGCTGGACGACCGCCGACGCGATCGACGCCGGCGTCGGCATGGTGCATCAGCATTTCATGCTCGTGCCCACGCTCACGGTGGCGGAGAACGTGATGCTCGGCCGCGAGCTCACCAAGCACGGCCAGCTCGATGTCGCGCGGGCCGAGCGCGACGTCGAGGCGCTGAGCCGCACGACCGGGCTCGCCGTGCGGCCCGACGCGAGAGTGGCGGACCTCTCGGTCGGCGAGGCACAGCGCGTCGAGATCCTCAAGACTCTGTATAGAGGAGCTCGAATACTGATTCTCGACGAGCCTACCGCCGTGCTCTCGCCGCCGGAGATCGACGAGCTCTGGCAGGTGCTCCGGCAGATGCGCGCGCGCGGCGAGACGATCGTCCTCATCACGCACAAGCTCGACGAGGTAATGGAGATCTCCGACTCCATCACCGTGATGCGCCACGGCCGCACCATCACGCACATGCGGACCGCGGACACCACCCCGGGCGACATCGCGCGCGCGATGGTCGGACGCGACGTGCAGCTCGCGAAGGATCACGTTGCCGAGGAGCGCGCCGCGACTCCGCACGCGACGGATGCGCTGCTCGACGTGCACGACCTCGTCGTGACGGACGCGCGCCGCCTCACCGCGGTCGACGGCGTCTCGTTCAGCATCATGGCGGGCGAGATCTTCGGCATTGCCGGCGTTGAAGGCAACGGCCAGACCGAGCTGCTCGAGGCGCTCGCCGGACTCCGCGCCGCGCGGGGCGGCACGGTTCACATCGGCAACGCCGAAGCGACGGATTTCTCGGTGAAGGAGCGCGGCCACGCTGGCCTGTCACACATCCCGGAAGATCGCCACCTGCGCGGTCTCATCCTCGACTACTCCGTCGCGGAGAACCTGATCCTCGGCCAGCAGGATCGCTTCTCGCGCGGCGCGCAGCTCGATCATGACCGCATCATGCAGAACGCGCGCACGCAGATCGCCGAGTACGACATTCGGCCGGCCGACCCGCTGCTCCCGGCGCGTGCGCTCTCCGGCGGCAACCAGCAGAAGATCGTCATCGCGCGCGAGATGGGCCGCTCCTTCCAGGTGCTCCTCGCCGCGCAGCCCACGCGCGGCGTCGACGTGGGCGCGATCGAGTTCATTCATGCCCGCTTGCGCCGGGCGCGCGACGCCGGCAAAGCCATTCTCCTCGTCTCCGCGGATCTTGCGGAGATTCTCGCGCTCTCCGACCGCATCGCGGTGATGTACGAAGGCAAGTTCGCCGCCGTGCTGCCGCGAAGCGAGGCGAGCGAGGAAGTCCTCGGCCCGTACATGACGGGCGCTGCGGCGGAGCACGCCGCATGACGATCCACGCCACCGAGATCACGCCGGCCCCGCCGTCCGCCGCGCCGGCGGTGAATCGCGCATCACGTCGCGCGGAGCTGGAGGAGGCGTTTCTTCCCGCGATCGTCGCGCTGCTCATCGCCGCGCTCGTGGGCGACGTGTTGATCCTCAGCTTTGGCCAGAATCCCGGCACTGTTTACAAATTACTCATCGAAGGCACGTGGGGAAACGCGTACGGCCTGGGCCAGGTGCTGTACAAGGCGACGACGCTCACCTTCACCGGATTGGCGGTGGCCGTGGGGCTGCGCGCCGGATTGTTCAACATCGGCGCGGAGAGCCAGCTCGCGGCGGGCGGGTTCGTCGCGGCGCTCGTCGGCCTGGCGCTCCCGGCCAGCGTGCCGACACTGCTGGCGCTCCCGATCTTCATCGTGGCGGCGGCGATCGGCGGCGGTGTCGTGGGCGGCGTGCCCGGTGTGCTGAAAGCCAAATTCGGCGCGCACGAGGTGATCACCACGATCATGCTCAACTTCATCGTGCTCGCGCTGCTGAACTACCTCGTCGCCGCGCATCTCAAGGCCGCCGATTCGCTGCACACCGCCACGATTCATACGGGCGCGCTGCCGCGGCTCTCGAATTACATCGGGCCGTTTCACGGCTCGGCGGCCAACGTCGTGATCCTGCTCGCGGTCGCGGTGGTGATCGCGACGTGGTACTACTTGTTCCGAACGCGCGGCGGCTTCGAGCTGCGCGCCACGGGGCTGCAGCCCGAGGCCGCGGAATACGGCGGCGTGAACGTCGGCGGCGTGTGGTGGCGCGCGATGGCGCTCTCCGGCGCGCTGGCCGGCATCGGCGGCCTCAACTTCGTGCTCGGATACAAATATTATTATGAGGATTCTTTCGGCTCGGGGGCCGGTTTCCTCGGCATCGCGGTGGCGATCGTGGGCCGCAACCATCCCGTCGGCGTCGCGCTCGCCGCGCTCGTCTTCGCCACGATCTCGCAGGGCGGCCTCGCGGTGAACGCCGCGGTCCCCAAGCAGATGGTCGACGTCCTCCAGGCCGTGGTGATCATCGCCGTGGTCGCGTCGGTGCCGGAAGTGCGGCGTGTGCTCCGGAGGGAGCGGTGATCGTGCTCCTCTTTCTCGCGCAGACGCTGCGCATCGCCATTCCCTACCTCTTTGCCGCGAGCGGCGGCGTGATCTCCGAGCGCGCGGGGCTCATCGGCCTCGGGCTCGAGGGGTACATGCTCGGCGGCGCCTTCTGCGGCGCGGTGGCGAGCTACTACACCGGCAACGCGTGGCTCGGTCTGTTGGGCGCGGTCGTGGGCGGCGTGCTGCTCGCGCTGTTGTACGCGGTGACCTCGATCCGATTCCGCGGCGACCAGGTCGTGATCGGCATCGCGATCAACCTGTTCGCGAGCGGCGCGACGCGATTTTTCCTCCGGCTGCTCTTCCATAGTTCCGCGAACTCGCCGCGCATTCCCGGCTTCGGCGTCGAGCAGACGGGCACGGGCTGGCTCGCCATCGCGCGCAATCCGCTCATCTGGATCGGCATTCTCGCCGTCGCGTTCATGGCATGGCTGCTCTACCGCACGCCGTTCGGACTGCGCGTGCGCGCGGTCGGCGAGCATCCCGCGGCCGCGATGTCGGTGGGTATTCGCGTGGCGCGCGTCCGGTACCTCGCCGTCGCGCTGTCCGGTGCGCTCGCCGCGCTCGGCGGCGCTTACCTCGCGTTCGATCAGCACCAGTTCACCGCCGAGATGAGCGCGGGACGCGGCTTCATCGCGCTCGCGGCGACGATCTTCGGACGGTGGGATCCCGTGCGCGCGGCGCTCGCCTGCCTGTTGTTCGCCGCGGCGGAGACGCTGCAGATCCAACTTCAGGGCGCGCAGGTGATCCCGTCGCAGTTCGTGGAGATGATTCCTTACGCGCTCACGATCGTCGCGCTCGCCGGCGTGGTCGGGCGGGCGGTGCCGCCGGCGGCGTTGGGGAAGGTGGAAGGGCTGTAGATCGTAGACCGTGGGACGTAGACCGTGGAGCGTAGTCTTAGCACCACGTTCCACGCTCCACGGTCCAGGCCCACCCTCCAGGGACGAGTTTGGGATTCGTAAGATCGCGCCCGCGCTTCGACTCGTCCCCTATCTTTGACTGACCGAAACCAGGCAGCGCATGGGCAAGCTCGTCGTCCTCATGGTCGCCGCGTTCATCGACATGGTCGGAACGCTGATGATCATTCCACTCCTCCCGTTCTACGCCAAGTCGTTTGGCGCGAACGGGCTGGTGGTCGGCGTGCTCGTGTCCGCGTTCTCAGTCGCGCAGTTGCTCAGCGCGCCGATGTGGGGGCGGTTCTCCGACCGATACGGACGTCGGCCCGCGCTGCTCGTGGGGCTCGCCTCGTCGGCGATCGCGTACGTGATCTTCGCGTACGCCGATTCGCTCTGGCTGTTGTTCCTCTCGCGGCTGGTGCAGGGATCGGGCGGCGGCACGGTGAGCGTGATCCAGGCGTACGTCGCGGACGCGGTCAAGCCTGAGGACCGTGCGAAGGGACTCGGCTGGCTTTCGGCGGCGACGAACGCGGGCGTCGCGCTCGGGCCCGTGCTGGGCTCGGAGTTCATGGGACTGGGGCAGCACGGTCCCGGGCTCGCCGCCGCCGTGCTCTGCCTGCTCAATATCGGATTCGCGTGGCGCTACCTGGTCGAATCGCGCGACATGAACGAGGCGCGCGCAACCAAGCACGTTCCGGGACGTTCGCGCGACGCGGTGATCCGTGTGGTGACGCACTCGAACGAACCGGCTCCGCGGCTGATCTGGATTTACTCCGTCGGTATCGGCGCATTTCAGGGAACCAACGCCATACTCGCGCTCTTTCTCGCGGCGCGCTTCGGCGTAACGACGCACACGATCGGCTACTTCTACACCTACATCGGCGTCATCGCGGTCGTGACGCGTGCCCTGATCCTGGGAAAGGCGGTCGACAAGTTCGGCGAAGCGCGACTATCGCGCATTGGTCAGGCATTGCTCGCGCTTGGTTTGGCGACCATGCCTTTCACCCATCGACTCGGCGACCCCGCGGCCATCGCCGAGCGATTTGGCGGTCTTCTCCCGGCCTCAGCCGTGTCGGTGATACCATTCATCCCGCTCGCGTTGGCCGTCGCGCTGCTCCCGTTGGGAACCGCGTTCACGTTTCCGTGCGTGACAGCACTGCTCTCGCGTGTCATATCGAGTAGCGATCGGGGTCTCTACATGGGTGTGCAGCAGACCTTCGGCGGCGTTGCCCGTGTGCTGTTCCCGATCCTGGCTGGCTGGGCGTTTGACCGCTTTCCAGAGTTCCCATTCCTGCTGTCCGCCGCGCTCGTGGCTGGCACGATTCTACTAGGGTTGGGTATGGAAGACTTCATACGCCCGAAGCGCGAACCCGAAGCCGCACCAGCGGCTTAGTCGACAGTCTTCGGACACTTTGCCGAGAGGAGGTTGCATGATCGCTCCCCGTATTCGTGGAGCGCTGTCGTTCGCTGTCCTGCTTGCGGTCGCGGCGTGCGGCGGCGGCGGGACGGAGCCCGGCGGCAACAAGCCGACGCCATCCGCGATCGCCATCGTTTCGGGGAACAATCAAGTAGGCTCCGTGGGCGCCGCGCTCTCGTTGCCACTCGTCGTTCAAGTTTCCTCGAACGGCACTCCGCTCAGCGGGGTCACGGTGAACTTCGCCGTCACGACCGGGACGGCGAGCGTTTCACCTACGAGCACGACGACGGACGCCAGCGGCCAGGCGCGTGCGTCAGTGACGCTCGGCACGTCCGCCGGCTCGGTGGTGGTCACGGCGACGGTCGTCGGCACGACGCTCACGCAGACGTTCACCGAGACGGCCGGGTCGTCGAACCAGTCGCTCGCCTGTCAGACGTCGCAGCCAACGGTGCCGAGCACCGGAGCGGTGAACGCCGGACTCGCGGGCACCGGTATCTGTCTCGGCGGCGGCACCACGGGCGCCGATTACGCGCTGATCGCCTTCAACGCGAATCCTGACAGCTCGGCGATCGCGACATTCAATGTCACGGGCTCGGGCACGGTCGCGCTGAACACGCCGAACATCGCGCCCGCGTTCAACGTCGTTGGCGGTGCTTCGATCGCCTCGCCGCGGCCGAACTATCTCCAGGAGTCGTTCGATCGCAAGCTGCGCGAGGTCGCGCGCGAGGTGCTGACGCCGATGATCCCGACGGCGCGCGCCCGCGTGGCGCGGCACGCGGCGTTCAACGTCATCCCGGCGAGTGTGACGCTCGGCCAGGTGCTCTCCGTGAACGCGAACGGTGAGGACGCCTGCACGAATCCGATCAACATCGGCGCGCGCGTGGCCGCGATCACGCAGACGGCGATCGTCCTCGCGGACACGGCCAATCCGCCGGGCGGCTTCTCTGATGCCGAGTACAACTCGTTCGGCATCACGTTCGACACGCTGATCAATCCGCTCGACGTGCAGAACTTTGGCCAGCCGTCGGACATCGACAAGAACGGGAAGATCGTCATCCTCTTCACGAAGGAAGTGAACAAGCTCACGCCGAAGAGCGGCGCAACCGGCGTGGTCGGCGGCTTCTTCTTCGAGCGCGATCTATTCCCGACGACGAGCACGCCCGACCTCGAGGCCTGCCCGACGAGCAACTTCAGCGAGATGTTCTACACGCTCGTGCCGGACACCGGCGGCGTGTTCAGCGTCAAACACAACAAGACCGACGTGCTGAACCTCACGTACGGCACGCTCGCGCACGAGTACCAGCATCTGATCAACGCGAGCCGCCGGATCTACGTCAACAACGCCACCTCGTTCGAGGATGTATGGCTCAACGAGGGGCTGAGCCACATCGCCGAGGAGCTGCTCTACTATCGGGTGTCGGGCAACGCGCCGCGCGAGAACATCAACAGCACGGTGGTTCGGCAGTCGCAGGCGTCCGTCGACGCATTCAATAATTATCAATCCGACAACTTCGGGCGATACGACTTCTTCCTCGGAAAGCCGAATATGACCTCGGTCTACGCGGGGAACGACTCGCTCGAGACGCGCGGCGCGACGTGGAACCTGCTGCGCTACCTCGCCGACCACCGTCCGGGCACCACGGGCGACGCGGACACGTGGTTCAAGCTCGTGAACAGCACGACGGCGGGTCAGCAGAATCTGGCCGGCGTGTTCGGGACCGATTACCTGACCCAGATTCGCAACTGGGCGGTCTCGGTCTTCACCGACGACCTCGCGGGCGTGGCCGACCCGACGTTCCAGGAGCCGAGCTGGAACATGCGCGAGCTATTCCCGCATCTCCAGGGGACGAACAGCTCGTTCCCGCTCAAGGTCTTTCCGCTCTCCGCGCAGTCGCCGATCAACAACCTGCAGGTGTTCGCGGGCGGCGCGGCGTACATTCGCTTCACCGTCCCCCCCGGCGGCCAGTCGTCAATCGATTGGACGGGCGGCGGCGGGCTCCCGGTGGGGTCGACCGTGCAGTTCACGCTCGTGAGAACTAGATAATACTAGTTCTCGTAAATCTAGCACGAAAGAGAGGCGGCCGATTCGGCCGCCTCTTTTTTCACTTCTTCTCGGCCGGTTCCTGCAGTCCGGGCTCGCTCGCGAGCACCGCTCGCGCGATCTCGACCATCGGCACCGAGCGGTCCTGGCTCGTGCGCTGGAGGATGCGATACGCCTCCTGCTCCGACGAACCCGTGCGCCGCATGAGAATGCCCTTCGCGCGCTCGATCGTCTTGCGGTTCTCGAGCGCCGTCCGCGCCGCCTCGGCGTCCTGGCGCGCCGCCATGAATTCCTTCGCGCGGCTCGCCGCGAGACGAATCGTCGAGTCGAGCACGCGCGGGGGCGCCGGCTTGGGCAGGAACGCGATCGCCGCCGTCGCGGTGACGTCGTGATCGCTCAGCGTCAGCGTGTGATCGCCGCTGAACAGCACGACCGCGACGCCGGGAATCGTTTGTGTGATGCGCTCGGCCGCCTCGATGCCCGAGCCGTCGGGCATGTGCACGTCGAGCAGCACCACGTCGGGCACAACGTCTTTCGCCCGTTCGAACGCTTCGCGACCCGTCGACACTTCCGCCACGATCGTGTGGCCGAGTGTATTGAGCAGGTCCGTGAGCAGCGACCGCGCGTTGTCATCGTCCTCAGCCACGAGGACGCGAATGCGTGACACGGAATCAGTCATCATGTGCAATTTCGTCAGGCCCGCGGGCCCGCGCTAGCGGGGGTGACGCGCAGTCTCTCAGCCTTCGCCGGCAACCTGCGCGAGCAATTCAGATGTTCTTACAGGCTTTCGGAGAATGAAATCCCCGTCCGCGCCGGCGCCGACGCGTGGTTCCCAGCCGGTCACGATTCCGATCCGCATCGACGGCCAGCGCTCGCGGGCAAACGACGTCAGATCCCAACCGCTTCCATCCGCCAGACCGATGTCGGTGACGAGCACGTCATAGGCAGGATCGGCCTGCTCCAACAACGCCATGGCATCGGTGAGACCAATCGCGGTGTCGACCTGATGCCCGTCGGATTCCAGCAGCGCCTGCATGAACTCGCGGCTGTCCGGATGATCTTCTACGAGAAGGACCCTCCGCGCAACCCGGCTCCGCACCGTGTTGGTGACGTCCGTCACATGTTGTGGCGAGGATTTTGGAAAGACCAGCCGGATCGTCGTGCCCACGCCCGGCATCGATTCGATCTCCGCGTACCCGCGGTGACGCTTCACGATGCCGTACACCTCGGCGAGACCGAGTCCGGTGCCCGCTTTGCCCTTCGTCGTGAAGAACGGCTCGAACGCGCGGTCGCGAACTTCGGCCGACATGCCGATGCCCGTGTCGCGCACCTCGAGCTTGACCTCGCTGTCGGTGGTCATCGTGCGCATGCCGAGCGTGCCGCCGCCGGCCATCGCGTCGAGCGCGTTCTGCACGAGGTTGAGCAGCGCCTCGCGGAGCTCGCCGGCGATGCCGCGCACCATGGCGCCCTGCGCGAGATCGCACTCCAGATGCACCGTGCCGCCGCGCGCACGCTCCGCCCACAGCGGACGCGTCATCGCGACGACCTCATCGGAGACGACCGAGAGATCGACCGGCTCCTCTCGCTCGGCCTGGAGCGGCTCCTGCCGGATGAATCGGCCGACGCGCGCCGCCGTCGCCGCGCCGGTCTCCGCCGCCTTCGCGATGCGCACTGCGTAGTCGCGCACCGCCGTCGGGTTCTCGGCGTTGGCCTCGAGCAGATACGCCGCGGCCATGATCGGGTTCAGCGCGTTGTTGACGTCGTGCATGACCCCGGCGGCGAGCTGGCCCACGGCGGCGAGACGACGCTCGCGCGCGCGCGCTTCCTGGAGGGCGAGCAATTCTTGCGTACGCTCCTGCACCATGCGCTCGAGACGTTCCGCTTCCGTCGAGACGCGCTCGTACAGCTCGGCGGTGCGGCGTGCTTCCTCCTCGAGCGCTTTCGCGAGCTGCGTCTTCACCGTCACGTCGCGCTCGACGGTCACCGCGCCGCGAATCTTTCCGTGCTCGTCGTACAGCGGGTTCGAGTTCACCTCGATGATCATCTGCAGTCCGTCCGCGCCGCGGCGCACGGCGAGCGTCTCACCGCGAACGCGCTCGCCGCGCAGCGCGCGCGCGGTCGGATGCTCGTGCATGAACAAGCTCGTGCCGTCGACCGTGCGCGGGCGGTCGAGCTGCCAGAGCTCGCGCAGCGTCGACGGCTGGCCGGCGGGATGATCCTGCAGCGCCTGCGTGTTCGAGCGGACCGTGCGTCCCTCGGTATCGAACACACGCACGGAATCCGGGATGACGTCGAAGATCGATTCGAGCTGCGCGACGCTGCGGCTGAGGGTCTCGCGCAGCTCTTCGCGCTCGCTGACGTCGTTGCCCGCGAAGAGAATGCCGCGTCCGCCCGACTCTTCGGTGAGCGCGGCGAAGATAGTCTCGATCAGGCGGCGGCCCGCGCGATGCTGGAACGGAATTCTGACGGCGGTCGCGAGCGTCGCGCCGCGAAGCGCCGCGTCGATCTGATCGGTGAGGTCGGCGAGCGCGTTTGGAAACGCGTCGTAGATCGACAGCCGCGTGGGCGGCGCCGCCGTGATGCCCGTCAACTCCCGATAACGCGCGTTCGCGTTGACCAGCCGCAGGTCGCCGTCGAAGACGGCGATGGCGAGCGGCACGGCCTCGAACAGCGCCTCCAGCCGAACACCGGAGATGCCGATTCGCGCGAAGTCCAATCCGACGGAAGGCTGCGTCACGGGAGTGAGGTAACAAGAGGCCGGGCCGCCGCGGCCCGGCCTCTAATCATACGCCTCGAGCGGGACGAGCCAACAGGGACGGCGGCAACCGGACAGTCACCGGCGCGGCCGAGCCGGCGGCGACGCATCCGGATCCGTCGATCGCGCCGTGATCAGCCGTGCGCCCCGCTCGTATGTAAAAAATGCATAGCCCCACTCGACGAGCACGCTGAGCCGATTCCGAAAGCCCGCGAGATACATGATGTGGACGAGCAGCCACGTCCACCACGCGAAGACGCCGGTCAAATGCCGGCCGGCGAGTACGCCGACGGCCTTGTATCGCCCGATCGTCGCCAGATCGCCTTTGTTCCAGTATCGGAACGGCTCGCGTCCTTCGCCGCGCATCGCGTGAAGGACGTTTCGCGCCGCCGCGCGTCCGCTCTGCATCGCGGCCGGCGCGACCGCCGGCACTGGGGCGCCGTGGCTCCGCAGCACCGCCGTGTCGCCGACGACGAACACTTCCGGATGGCCGTCGACGCTGAGATCGTCGCGAACCTGCACGCGCCCCGACCGGTCGAGCGGCGCACCGAGCATTCGGCCGAGCGGCGACGCGGCGTTGCCGGCCGCCCAGAAGATGGTGCGCGCCTCGATCCGCTCACCGGCCGCTTCGACGAAGTCGCGGCCCAGGTTCGTCACGAGCGTGGATGTGCGAACCTCCACGCCGAGGGCCTCGAGGTCGCGCCGCGCGTGCTCCGAGAGGTCCTCGGGAAAGGCGGGGAGCAAGCGCGCGCCGCCCTCGAGCAGCACGATGCGGGCGCGCGACGTGTCGATGTGACGAAAGTCCGGCGGAAGCGCCATCCGCGCGATCGTGGGAAGCATCCCCGCGAGCTCCACGCCGGTGGGCCCGCCGCCGATGATAGCGAAGGTGAGGTTCGCGTCGCGTTCCGCGGCATCGCCCTCGAGCGCGGCACGCTCCGCCCGCTCGAACGCCGTGAGCCACCGCCGCCGCAGCTCGATCGCGTCCTCGACGCTCTTGAGGCCCGGCGCATCGTGCTCCCATTCGGGATGGCCGAAATACGAGTGGCGTGCCCCCGCGGCGACGATGAGAAAATCATAATCGAGCTCGAGGCCATCGGCGCAACGCACGCGCCGCTCGTCGACCGAGATCGCCGTCACGTCGCCGACCAGGACCTCCGTGTTTCGCTGCTTGCGGAGCAGCCAGCGCACCGGCGCCGCGATGTCCGTCGGCGCGAGCATGGCGGTGGCGACCTGGTAGAGCAGCGGCTGGAAGACGTGGTGGTTGGTGCGATCGAGCACCGTGACGTCCACCGGCGCGTTGGCCAGGGCGCGCGCGGCGTACAGTCCGCCGAAGCCGGCCCCGATCACGATCACCTTCGGGCGCTTCACCACGCGATCCTCAGTCCGCCGGCGCGATCTCGACCGGCCGCGCAGGCCGCAACATGCTCACGGCGAGCCCGACGATCACCACCACCACCGCGCCGACCACGTTGTGCCAGAGGTACGAGACGCTCGGCGCGCCGAAGTTCACGGCGCCCACCGCGACCATCCCGGAGATCAGGCCGATGAGCGCGCCCGCGGCGCGCGCGCGCGGGATCATCGCGAGCAGGAAGACGCCGAGGATCGAGCCGTAGAAGAACGACCCGAACCGGTTCACCACCTCGATGAGCGATCCCAGGCGGGCGGCGAACGTCGCGACGAAACAGGCAAACAGCCCCCAGAAGACGGTCGCCGAGCGCGAGACCATCAGAAAATGCTGATCGCTGGCCTCGCTGCGCACCCATCGCCGGTAGAAGTCGATGACCGACGCCGTCGAGAGCGACGCGAGCTCGCCGGAGATCGCGTTCATGGCCGCCGCGATCACCGCGGCGATGAAGATGCCCGTGAGCCCGATCGGCAGGTGCTCGATCACGAAGCGCGGAATGATGTAGTTGACGTCCTTTTCCGGCTGGCCGCTCACCTTGGACGCGAGGTCGATGGCCTGAGCGCGGATCGCGGTCACGGAGTCGTCGGTGGCGCGGAAGGCGGCGGTCGCCTGCGCGACGGTGGTCGGATCGCCCGCCTGGCGCGCGCGGGCGAAAGTCCGCGCGTCGGCGTCGCGCGCCGCGACCTCGGCCTCGTACCGGGCATCGAGCGACGCGAACTGCGCCGGCTGTTCGGCGCGCACCCGCCGCTCGCTCGCCGGGTTGAAGAGCAGCGGCGGCCGCTCGAATTGATAGAACACGAATACCAGAACTCCAACGAGCAGGACCAGCGCCTGGAGCGGGATCTTCCAGTAGGCGCTGATGAGCAGCGAGTTCCGTGCCTCGTCCACGGACTTGGCCGAGAGGTAGCGCTGCACCTGGCTCTGGTCCGTCCCGAAGTACGACAGCATCAGGAACGTGCCGCCGATGAGCCCGGACCAGAACGTGTAGGTGTTCGTCAGGCTGAACGAGAAGTCGAAGACGCGGAGCTTGCCCGTGGCGCCCGCGATGTGCAGCGCCGCGCCCGGCGACACCGGGATCTGCACGAGCAGCGTCACCACCACCGCGATCAGCGCGGCGACGATGAGCATCATCTGCTTCACATCCACCCACGTGATCGCCTGCACGCCGCCGATCATCGTGTAGATCACCGCCGGCACGCCGATGATCGCGACCGACCACGACATGGGCCAGCCGAAGATCGCCGAGAACACCACCGCCGGCGCGGAGATGATCGCGCCGCACGACATCGCCCGCGACACGAGAAAGAGAAACGCCGTGAGCGAGCGCGTCTTCGCGTCGAACCGCCGCTCGAGATACTCGTACGCGGTGTACACCTTGGCTCCGTGCAGAAACGGCACGAGCGTCACGCCGAGGATCACCATCGCGAGCGGCAGCCCGAAGTAGAACTGCACGAAGCGCATGCCATCGGTCGCGCCCTGCCCCGTCGTGCCGATCATCGTGACGGCGGAGAGCTGCGTCGCCATCACCGACAGCCCCACCGCCCACCACGGCAGGCTGCGATTCGCGAGAAAGTAGCCTTCGATCTCGTTCGTTCCGGTCGAGCGGCGAATGCCGTGCACGACGACGTACACCAGCCAGCCGGCGACGATGATCCAGTCGATCGGGCTCATGCCGTGAAGTGCCGCTCGAGAAGCCACAGCAGTACGAGCGTGACGACCTGCACGGTCATCACGCTGATCAGCGTGCGGCGAAAGCGGCTCGTCACGGCTTCACGGCACCCGACGCGACCGGCGGCCGCAAGGCGGCGCGCTGATTGGCCGATAACAGATTGATGAACAGCCGCGCCGCGCCGGGATTGCCCGCCGGAAGCTGGCGGAAGAACGAGAATGTCGTGTACACGTACGTTCCCTTCCCGAGCGGCGCGACGAGCACCGCCGCGTCGTTCGGCGGATCGCCCGGGTCGTTGAGCGAGAACACCGTGCGGTAGTGCGAATCGAAGGTGTGCGGCATGTACGAGCTGCGCTCCTGCACCCAGTTCGCGAAATCGTTCTCCGTGATCCGGTTCGGCGCCGTGAGGAGGGGCGAGCCCGGATCGATCACCCGCACCGGCGCGTCCTCGTACGTGACGCGGTCGGCCTGCGGCCGCGCGAGCGTGATCGGGTATGGCAGAATCCCGGGCTGCGCGTACGCATACTGGCCGTACTGGGTCACGATCGTGCCGCCGGCGCGCGCGAAGCGGAGCAGCACGTCGTTGTGCGACACGAGCGCCGGATTCGCCTCGTACGCCCGCGGACCGAGCACGATCGTGGTGAACGCGCTCAGGTTCGTCTGCGCGATCGTCGCCGGGTCGAGCTCGGTCACCGGGATCCCGAGCTCCTCGAGCATCGGCATCACGTTGTCGCCCACGCCGCGCACGTACCCGATGTTTAGATGTGCATAATCCGCGTTTACTGATTCGAGCCGCACGGTGGCGGATCGGTAGTAGCGCAGCGGCCGAATGTGCTCGTATTCGATCGGCACGTAGCCGAGCGTGAACCGCTGGCCGCCGCTCGTCGCGACGGCGCGGATCGAGTCCACGCCCGCGGCGAGCGTCCCGTGCACGCGGAAGTGGACGTCCGCCTCGCCGAACGCCGGCAGGCGCGCGCGTCGCGTCGCGCTGTCGGCGGCCAGGCCCTTGGGCAGCGCGAGCGCGACCTCGACGTCGCGCGGCTCGCCGGCGGCGGAGCGCACGTGCACCACGTACGTCCGGTCGAACGGATGATTCGCCCGCGCGTACTCGATGTCGTGCTGTAAGAGAACTGTGATCGCCGGCGCCGTGGCGAGCGGACGATCGACTTCCCCCGTCGCCCGGTCCGCGTAGCGATACACGACCGGCCCCACGAACTGCGTCACCTCGGTGCCGCCGATCGAGAGGCCGACGGCCACCGCCGCGGACTGGAGACGGTCCTCGCCGATGACGAGCGGATGAGGCTCGTAGTTGCCCATGTTTCCGAAATCGAACATGTCGCCGTTCAGCGGGTGGCGGAGCCACCATGCCGTCGTGGGCAATTGCGGCGCGTGATACGGTTGCGTGACGCGCGCCGACGAGCCTGGTGCGATCGTTTGCGAGGCGACGACCGGCGCGAGCCGCGGGACCTGCTGCACCTGCACGCTCGATACGCTCACGGGCGCTGTCCCTTCGTTGTACACGGTCACGCTCACGGGCACCGAGTCCGACTCCGCGACGATCTCTCGCGGGACGGTCGCCAGAATCTTCACACCGGCGGCATCCAGCAGCGCGTCCGTGGCACGCGTGCCGGTCGTCTCCAGCGCGAGCGCCAGATCGCCCATCATGGGATCGCACGCGGCTTCACCCGAGACCACCTGGTCCGTCGTGCAGTGGACGGCGGACCGTACGCGTTCCACGAGCCGCGCGTACGTCGCGAGCGGCGCAACCATGCGGCTCGGCTGCGCGAGGTCGCGCGCCGCGTTCACCGCCGCCTGGGCAAGGACGAGAGAGTCCAGCGCCCCGCGCGCCGATTCGGGAAGTTTAACATTCTTGAATCGCGCCCAGCTCGTATCGATGCCGTCGAACATCGTGTGCTCGGGCGCCTTCACGTCGGACACCCGCGAACGCTCGAGCAGCACGCCGTCCATGGCCGGCCCGAACTGCGGCAGCCCGCCCTGCCCCTGCGACCGATGCTGCGAGCGGCTGATCGTCGCGATCTGCGCGTACGTCTCGCCGAGGAGCGGATCGTATTCGCCGACGTCGAATTGCACCGACGTGCCGCCGCCGCGAAAGCCGCGCGCCTGATAGAACTTTGGCGTGCTCCACGCCGGCAGGCCGCCGAGCTTCGCCGGCGGAAAGCGTACGGTATCGGCCGCGGCCTCGTACACGTCGCGCGCCAACACGCCGGCGTACTGATGCTGCCCGTGTCCGTCCGACGGCGTGCCGCTCCAGATCGAGACGATGACATGCGGCCGGTAGGCGCGGACGATCGCGACCATGTCCTTGAGGATCGAGTCGCGGGGCCAGCGTCCCATCGTCTCGCTGAGCGTCTTCGTGAAGCCGAAGTCGTAGGCGCGCGTGAAGTACTGGCGGCCGCCGTCGATCCGACGCGCGGCGAGCAGCTCCTCGGTGCGAATCATCCCGAGCTCCGGACCGAGCTCGTTGCCGATCAGATTCTGGCCGCCGTCGCCTCGCGTGAGCGAGAGGTAGGCCGTTTCCACGTGCCGGCCCGTTGCGAGCCACGCGATCAGCCTGGTGTCCTCGTCGTCGGGGTGCGCGCCAATCACGAGCACGCGCGCGGTGGTGCCCAGCCCTTCGATCGCCTCGCCCAAAGCAGCGGCGCCGCGCTCTTGGGCGAAGAGACGCGGCGCTGCGACGACGATCAGAGCGGAGATGAGAGTGAGCGCTCGCTTCAAGATTCGGAGATCCTCGAGAAAAGTGGAACGAGCGGGACGCGCCTCACCGAGCGGCGCCCGCCTTCTTCCGGCTCGCGGGCGCGTACGTCAGCGCGTCCTTCACGATGCGCGCCTGCTCCACGTCGTGGTTCGACTTGTATCCCTCGGCCGGGCTCGAACGTTCCGGGCGGCCGATGTAGCGAAGTGTAGTGACGGTGCCAACCGATGCGCGGAGCCGCGGCTGCACGTACGTCCACGGGCCCATGTTCTTGGGCTCTTCCTGCGCCCAGACCACTTCTTCCACGTTCGGGTACAGGTCGACCAGCTCGCCGATCTCGCGCGGCCATGGCGCGAGCTCCTCGACCCGGATGATCGCCACGTTTGCGGGATGCTCGCCGGCGGCAACGAGGTCGTAGTACAACTTGCCTGTGCAGAACACGAGGCGCTGGACGATGTCGCGGCGCGGCGCCGCGGTCGGATCGTCGATCACCGGCTGGAACGTGCCCGACGCGAGGTCGTCGATCGCGGACGTGGCCGCGGGAAGCCGAAGCAGCGACTTGGGCTGCATGAGCACGAGCGGCTTGCGCGGCCGCCGCGCGGCCTGGCGGCGCAGCACGTGGAAGTACTGCGCGGGCGTCGAGGGATACGCGACGACCATGTTGTCTTCCGCCGCGAGCTGGAGATAGCGCTCGAGCCGCGCGCTCGAGTGCTCCGGCCCTTGCCCTTCGTACCCGTGCGGGAGCAGCAGCACGAGGCCCGAGTCCTGGCGCCACTTGGCGCGCCCGGCCGAGATGAACTGATCGACGATCGGCTGCGCGACGTTGGCGAAATCGCCGTACTGCGCCTCCCAGAGCACCAGCTCGTCCGGCGCCGCGACGCTGAAGCCGTACTCGAACCCGAGGACCGCGGTCTCGGAGAGCGGGCTATTATAGATCTCGAATTGCGCGCTCGCCTGCGGCAGGCGGTCGAGCGGCGTGTACGTCTCGCCCGTGTTCACGTCGTGCAGCACGGCCTGCCGGTGCGAGAACGTGCCCCGCTCGGAATCCTGGCCGGTCATGCGGATGCTCACGCCATCGGTGAGGAGCGACGCGAACGCGAGCGCCTCGGCGTGCCCCCAGTCGATGCCGCCGTTGCCGATCGCGTCGCGGCGGCGCGGGAGCGTGCGCTGGATGGTTGGATGCAGCTTGAACGTCTGCGGCCAGGTGAGGAGCTGCTCGTTGAGCGCGATCAGGCGCTCGGCGCGCACGGCCGTCTCGACGGCCGCCGGCGCGGTCGCGGGCTCGCGCCGGCCGTCGCCGTTGGACGGATGCGCGGCGCCGCTCGCCAGCTCCTTTTTCATCGTCTGATAGATCTGCTGGAGCTCGTCCGAGACCGCCTTGTCGGCGGCCCTCACGTCGTCTTCGCTCACCACCCGCTCGCGCACGAGCCGGGCGCCCCACACCTCACGCGGCGCCGGGTGCTCCCCGATGCGCTTGTACATCAGCGGCTGCGTGAACGCGGGCTGGTCGGCCTCATTGTGGCCGTGGCGCCGATAGCCCACGAGGTCGATGAGGAAATCCTTATTGAACCGGCGCCGGTACGCGATCCCGAGCCGCACGGCCTGGATGCACGCCTCCGCGTCGTCGGCATTCACGTGCACGACCGGGATCTCGAAGCCCTTCGCCAGGTCGCTCGCGTAATGCGTCGACCGCGCGTCGGTCGGATCGGTGGTGAAGCCGACCTGATTGTTGGCGATGATGTGCAGCGTGCCGCCCACGCGATAGCCGTTGAGCAGCGAGATGTTGAGTGTTTCAGAAACCACGCCCTCGCCGGGGAACGACGAGTCGCCGTGCACCACGATCGGAAGCACCGCCGCTTCGTCGCGCGCGCCCGGCGCACCGCTCTTCACGCGCTGCTGCGCGCGAGCGACGCCGGCCACCACCGGATTCACCACCTCGAGATGGCTCGGATTTGGCACGAGCTCGATCGCGACCGGGCCGACGCCCGAAACGTCGCGCGAGCCCCGATAGCCCATGTGGTACTTCACGTCGCCCGTATCGCTCTCGGCGTTCGTGTCCGGGTGATGCCCCTCGAACTCCTCGAGCAGCGCACGGTAGGGTTTGCCCATCACGTGCGTGAGCACGTTGAGCCGTCCGCGGTGCGCCATGCCGATCACCACGCGCCGCGCACCGCCCTCGGCCGCGCGCGCGATCGCATCGTCGAGCATCGGCACCAGTGCATCCACGCCTTCGATCGAGAAGCGCTTCACGCTGACGTACGCCAAGCCGAGGAAGCGTTCGAGCCCGTCGACCTGCGAGAGACGCGTGAGGAGCCACTTCATGTCGGAATCCGACAGTGGTTTCGTCGCTTCGCCCGACTCGATCACCTGGTGGAACCACTCGCGCTCCGCTTCGTCGCCCAGATGGTCGAACTCGTAGCCGATCTGCCCGCAGTAATGCTCGCGCGCCCGCTGGATCACGTCGGCCGCGGTGCCGGCGTCGTCCGAGCCGAGCGCCGATGCAGGCACCTGCTCGAGATCTGCTTCGGTGATGCCGTGAAATTCAGGCTTGAGCTCCGCCGCGCCGGGCGGCGGCGTGCCGAGCGGATCGAGTTGAACGGCGAGATGTCCGTACCGTTGGGTGTCGCCGAGGAGCGCGGCCGCGCCGGCCGCTTTGCGCAGGAGCGACGCGTCGTACGCGCCCTGGCCGGCGGTCGTGCCGGCGAGCTGCTCAGCGACGCGGAAAAATTGACGCCACGACTCGTCGACGGACGCGGCATCGCGGCGGTAGCGCTCGTACTGCTCCGCGATGTACCCGTCGTTGAAGACGCTGGTGATCGGAAGGGTGGACATGATAGCGGAAATTTAATCGCCGCGACCGCCTGTGCGACGATCCGCGTCAGTCGTCCGCGGGCAGCACGAGCGTGAACGCCGATCCCTTGCTCGGCTCGGACTCCACCTCGATTCGGCCGCCCAGCATGTCCGCGATGCGCCGCGAGATGTACAGTCCCAGCCCCGTCCCGCCGTGGCGCCGGGTCAGGCCGGTATCGAGCTGGGTGAAGGGGAGGAACAGCCGCTCCAGATCGCGCTGCGCGATCCCGATTCCGGTGTCGCGAACCGTGAATCGGACATCGCCGTTGGTGCGCGACAGCTCGAGCCGCACCTCGCCCGTGTCCGTGAACTTCACCGCATTACCGGCCATGTTCACGAGAATCTGCCGGATCTTGTCGACATCGCTGGTCATCCGAATCGCGGCATCCGGCACGACGACGTGAAACGCGAGGTGCTTCTGTCGCGCCAGCGGCTCGATCACGGCCGCCGTTGCCTGCACGAGATCGGCGGCGAGGAAATCGGTGGGCCGCAGCGTCTCGCGCCCTTCGTCGAGGCTCGAGAATGTGAGCAATTCCTCGATCACCGACGCGAGGTGGTGCGTCACGGAGCGCATGCGCTCGAGCACATCGCGCTGGCCCTCGGAGAGCGGACCGATCACCTGATCGGCCAGGAGCTCCTCGTAGCCGGCGAGCGCGGTGAGCGGCGTGCGCAGCTCGTGAGAAACGGTCGCGAGAAATCGGCCTTTCGCGCGATCCGCCGCCTGCGCCTGCTCGAGAAGCTCCGCTTTCCACAAGGCGACGGCGGCGTAGTCGGCGATGACTCGCAGCCGCGCAAACTCCCGGGACGAAAAGGGCTCCGCACCGGAGCGTCGCGTCACGACGATCACGCCGAGTATGACGTCGTGCGCGATGAGCGGCGCCAGCAGCATTGGTCCGATTTCGAGATCGGGCGCGACTTGCATCAGCGGCCGCCGGCTGTCGCTGAAGTTCTCGATCGCCACGATGTCGCGCGTCCGGAGCACTTCGCGCGCGAGCGAGCCGGAAAGCGGAAACCGTCGGCCGCGCGCAATTGCGAGCACGCCGAGCGCCGCCACGAGCTCGCCCTCGTTCGCGATCGCCTTGAGGACACCGCCGCCGTCGCCGCCCGTCTGGCGGTCCGCGGCGTCACAGAGCAGCTCGAGCAGCCGGTTCGTGTCCGTCTCGCCCGCCATGCGGCGCGCAAGCTCGCGCAGCGACGCGGTCTGATCCAGCGTCTCGAGATCGGCGAGGCCGAGCGTCAGCCGTCCATCGGCGTCGCGACACACCTCGATGCTCAGTGCGCGCTCCGCGGGATCGTGCACGACGAGACGGCGCGTGGCGCCGTCGCGCCGCGTGATCTCGAGCGCGTCGAGTACGCGGTCCGCCGGGAAGAACGCACGCGCGGCGTCCTCGTCCCGGGCGGGCGTCAGCCGAGCTGGGCGACCGGCGGAATCGTCCCGGACCACGGCAGCGTGTCGGGCGGATTGATGCCGCCGGCGCGCTTCCGGCGCACGGCCGCGAACAGGCGCTGCGCGTTCGTCCGATCGAGCGTCGGCAAGTACAGAAAACCGGCAACGCCATTCACATCGGCGAGATGCGCTTCGCCCGGATGACGCGTCATGCTCACCGCGATGATCGGCACGGTGGACATCACTGGGTCGGATTCCCAACTCGACAGCGGCACGGTCGCGAGCAGATCATAGTCGCAGATCACCGCCTCGGCCTCCGTGGCGCGGATCTGTTCCTCGATCTCTCCGAGGCCGACGCACGGCGACGCATCGAGCCCGAGCTTCTCGAAAAACCGGCAGAGATGCTCGCTCAAATACTGGTGTCGTCCAATGCACAACACTCGCATGCGGGGAATATACCGCAGGCGCGCGCGGTTGTTCAGAGGTCGGCGCGCACGGCGCGAGCGTGACGCCAATCACGTGTGAGAGCTGGTGCTCGGTTCGAGTGAAGGTTTGGCACCGGAAAGACGGAAGCTCGAGCCGGCTCACACGGCTTCCAGCGACGCTCCAAACTCCTCCGCCGTGCGCGGCCGGCGATCGCGATCTCGCGACAGGGCGCCCAGCACGAGATCCGAGAGTGCCGCCGGAATATCCGGCTGAATCTCGCGTGGCGGACGCGGCGTGTCCTCGAGCACACGCGTGATCAACGTGATGGGCGTGTCCGCAACGTGCGGCAGCCGGCCGGTGAGACACTCGTACAGCACCGCGCCGGCGGCGTAGAGATCCGCCCGCGCGTCGATGTCGTCGCCGAGCAGCTGTTCCGGCGCCATGTACTCCGGCGTGCCGACCACCATGCCCGCTTGCGTGTATCCGCTGGTGCGCTGCGCCAGGCGCGCGATGCCGAAGTCCATCACCTTGAGCACACCGTCGGGCTGCACGACCATGTTTTGCGGTTTGACATCGCGGTGAATGATCCCCTCGTCGTGCGCAACCTCGAGCGCGCGGCACAACTGCTTGCCGATCGACAGCACGACGGACACCGGGAGCCTCTCGCGCGACACGATGAGCTCCTTGAGCGGCTTCCCGTCCACGAACTCCATCGTGATGAAATACACGCCGCCGGTTTCGCCAAGGTCGTATGTTCGCACCACGTTTCGATGGGCGATCTTGCGCGCGAGCTTGATCTCCGTCTTGAACCGGTCGAGCGCGCTCGCGTCCTGCCGCACCACGTCGGGCTTGAGCGTCTTGATCGCGATCACTTCGCCGAGCTCGCGGTCGCTCGCCTTGTAGACCATCCCCATGCCGCCCACGCCGAGCACGGATTTGATCTCGTAGCGCGAGGCGAGGGTTTGGCCCGGCTCGAGCACCGCGGCGCCGCCCATCGCCTGTTGCATCGTCGGCGTGATCGCTTGCAGCGGCAGCGTGCGGCCGCCAGTCGGGCTTTGCAGGAACTCGACGAGCGCCTGCTTCTCGCGGAGATCGGCGAGCAGCCGGTTGAACGCCGCCGCGAGCACGCCGATCTCGTCGCCGCTCGCGGCAGGAATGTCCGCGGCGTAGTCGCCTTGGCTCGCGCGCCGCGCCGCCGCCGCGAGCGCGCTCACCGGCCGCACGATCTGCCGCGAGATCGCGAGCGAGAGCAGGAACGCGAGCAGGAGTCCCGCCGCACCGGTCGCGAGCAGCGTGTTTCGCAATTTGTAATAGCCGGCGAGCTCCTCGTCCTTGTCCCGCAGCGCGACGAATCCGCCGACCTCGTTCCCGCCGGCGCTCAGCGCGGCGACGCGTTGCCCCACGTAGCGGGTGCCGTTCAGCGTGATCTCTTTGCGATCGCCCATCGCCATCATCATGGCTTGGTCGACCCGCATGCTGTCGCCGTTCGGCGCCATCATCGATCGCTCGATCGCCGGCTCGAGCTGCGCCATCGAGCCGAGCTTCCGCGGCGCGAGCGCGAGAATCGGCGCGCCGTGCTGCGGAATGACGTAGAAGATCAATTCGCTGCCGGTCTCCTTCCCGATCGCGGCCGCGACGCTGTCGTTGATCTTGTCCAGCGCCATCAACACGCCGGTCAGCGAGCTCCCCGCGCCGGTGATCGGCACCGCGACGGCTTGCGCGATCATCGAGTCCGATACGGCGAAGCCCTGCGTCTCCTGCCCTTGCAACGCGCCGGCGATCAGTGGGCTCTGTGCCACCGACACGTGCGCGACCGCGGGGTTGTCGCTGCGCGCGAGCACGGTGCCTTGATCGTCGATGATCTGCGTCCACGAGGCGTGAAGCGCGCTGTCCGCGACCACCGACTGGTCGTACAACGACGCCGTGTCGCCCGACGCCTTCCCCGCGTCCACCCCCGATCGAAATCCGACCTGCTCCGCGAACAGACGCGCGGTGCTCAGCATGCCCGTGCGCTGCTGCAGCAACATGTCGTTGATGCGCGCGTTGGTCTGATCGAGACCGGACTGAATCGCGCGATCGGCGTTGTTCGACGCGACGATCGACGCCGCGGCGAGCGTCACCGCGAGCACCACGATCACCACCACAGCGGTGCCGAGGAAAATGCGCCACGCCAGTCCCATCGTCGGCGACTCGGCCGTCAACGCCCCTGCCTCAGTAGATGTCGCCGCCATTCGCGTAGTCTTTTCCGAACTTGTTTTTGTGCTGCACGTACTTGTAGCCGCGCGCATCGAGCTCGTATTTCAATCCGTCGAGGCCTGTGGCGGGAACGACGATGTCCTCGGTGCGCTCGCCGCCGCGATCGTGCCAGATGTGAATCGTGTATTTGCCCGCCGGCACCTTCTCGATAGCCCAGCGTCCGTCGTCGCCCGCTTGCGTGAAGTACGGCGTGTGCACGGCGATCACGAACGCCGTCATGCGCGGGTGCACGTTGCAGTAAATCGGGTACACGCCCGCCGCCTTGAAGACGTTGTCGCGCGTCTTGCCTTTGCCGTACGACTCCGTGTCGAAGGGACCCTGCGGCGCCTTGGAGAAGGCGTTGTGGTTGAACGGATCCTGGTTCGGAAACACGACCTTGCTTCCATCGGTAATCACGCGAACGCGCGGCGCGAATTGGCGCGCCTGGAGCGCGATCGAGGTATTCGTCGCCGGCAGCTTGCCTTTGTAGCCGCCAACCGGCTCGAGATACACGACCGTGTTCGCCAAGTCCTCGGTCTTCTCGCCGGAGCGTTCCTGGATCGCGATCTGTCCGGCGACCCCGCCCTGCGCGCGAAGCCCGTGCGGCGTGACGGTGACGATCAGCGCGAAGCCCAACACACTGCGAAGTTTCATGGCACAACAGTTGGATGCCGCTACCAGACCGTCAAGGGCGAGAACGCCGCAGGGAGCGACAATTAAAAGACGCTCATGCGATCCAGCCGCGGCACGCCATCCCGGGCAAAGCGAGAGATCCACCGGCTGCCCTGGCGCACTTCTCGCGGACTCGCGAGCAACACCGACCGCCGGAATTCATCATGCACAGAACCATCCTTGCCGTTGCCGCGCTCTCCTTCGCCGTCGCCCCATCCGCCCGCGCGCAGCTCCCGATCCCGAGCGTCGCCCTCGTCGGCGGCGTCTCGCACTACGATCTCTCCGGCTCGAGCGGTAGCACGCCGATCGGTGCGGTGCGCGTCGACATTCCGGTCGTCGTTGCGGTTGTCGAAGGAAGCCTCGCCGCGTTCCGGCCGCAGGACGGTGGATCGGCGCACACGTACATCATCCCCGAAGCGCAGCTCCAGTGGCAGCTCTTCCCGACCATCGTTCGCCCGTACGTCGGTGCGGGACTCGGCTGGTTCAAGAGCATCAGCGGATCGAGTCCGCACGGGAACGATCTCACGACGTCGCTCTCCGCCGGTGTGCGCGTGGGCGTGCCGCTCTTTCCAATCAGCGGGCGCGCCGAGGTCCGCGTGCGCGGCGTTGGTGGTCTGAGCGATCACACCACCGAGTGGACGATCGGCGGAAGCTGGTAGTCGGACTGGAAAGCGCTTCCCGAGGCGGCGATACTCGTCGCATTCACGATTCATCTCACTCGGGAGGCCGTGTTGGCAGGCTCTGATCCAACGGCATCGTTCGATCTCACTGGCAAAACCGCCGTCGTAACGGGCGGCTACGGCGTCATTGGCGGAACGCTCGCGACCGGTCTCGCTGCCGCCGGAGCGCGCGTCGCCATCTTGGGCCGCAGCAAGGACGCCGCCGAGTCGAAGACCGCGGAGCTCCGCCGCGGGGGCGCCGATGCGCTGTCCATCGTCGGCGACGTCCTCGACGAGCGCGCGATGCGCGACGCATCCGCCGCACTTATTGCTGCATGGGGCCCGCCCGACATTCTCGTCAACGCCGCCGGCGGCAACGTCGCGCGCGCACGCAACGACGGCCGCAGCATCTTCGAGGTGCCGCTCGACGCGTTCGACGAAGCGTTGCGCCTCAATCTGCACGGCACCGTGATCCCGACACACGTGTTCGCGGAAACGATGGCCGATCGCGGCTCCGGCTCCATCGTGAACATCTCGTCGATGGCCGCGCTCCAGGCGCTGAGCGGCGTGCTTGGCTACTCAGTAGCCAAGGCTGGCATCGACAACTACACGCGGTGGATGGCCGTGGAGCTCGCGCGCAAGCACGGCGACGGGATTCGCGTGAACGCGATCGCGCCCGGCTTCTTTCTCTCCACGCAAAATCGCGCCGTGCTCGTGCGCGACGACGGCAGCCCGACGCCTCGCGCGCGGACGATCGTCGACCGCACGCCGATGAGCCGGTTCGGCCGGCCCGAAGAGCTGATCGGCGCCGTGCAGTGGCTCGCCAGCGACGCGGCGTCGTTCGTCACCGGCGTGGTGATCCCGATCGACGGCGGTTTTAGTGCGTTTAGCGGTGTTTAGTGCTTGACACCGGCACAGTCGCGCACGCACAATTGACAGAGATAAGGTCAATTGATCTCACCGGACACCGGCTGCCGCCCTCGCCGTCGCCCAGAACCCAACGCCGTTGGCAGTATGAAGATCATCGACATTCGGGCGACTCCCGTCAGTGTGCCGCTCGAAGCCCCACTCCGACACGCGAACGGCTGCCATTGGGGTCGCTTCGTGCGCACGATCGTCGAAGTCGAAACCGACAACGGCCTGATTGGACTCGGCGAGATGGGCGGCGGCGGCGAGAGCGCCGTCGCCGCGTTCCACGGAGTGAAGCCGTACCTCCTCGGTCATGACCCGGCGCGTCTCGAGGAGCTCCGCTTCCGCGTCGCGAACCCCACCGCCTCGCTCTACAACAATCGCACGCAGGTCGTTGCCGCGCTCGAGTTCGCGTGCCTCGACATTCTCGGTCAAGCCTGGGGCGTTCCCGTCTCGGAAATTCTCGGCGGCCGGTTGCGCGACCGCGTGCCGTTCGCGTCGTATCTCTTCTTTCGATATCCCAGCCCGATCGACGGCTCTGGTGAAGTGCGCACGTGCGAGCAGCTCGTTGCGGAAGCGGTGTCGCTCAAGGAGCGCTACGGCTTCACCTCGCACAAGCTCAAGGGCGGCGTCTTCTCGCCCGAGTACGAGCTGGAATGCTACCGCGCGATCGCGCAGGCGCTCGACGGCGATCGCTTCCGCTTCGATCCGAACGGCGTCTGGTCCACGGAACAGGCGATCTGGTTCGGGCAGCGAATCGAGCACCTCCGCAACGATTATCTGGAAGATCCGGTGTTCGGCATGCACGGCATGCGTCGTACGCGTGAGAAAGTGCGCATGCCGCTCGCCACGAACACGGTCGTCGTGAACTTCGAGCAGCTCGCCGCGAACGTGCTCAACACCGCGGTCGACGTCGTGCTGCTCGACACCACCTTCTGGGGCGGCATTCGTGCCTGCGTGAAGGCCGCGGGGATCTGCGAGACCTTCCAGCTCGGCGTCGCGGTGCATTCGTCGGGCGAGCTCGGAATTCAGCTCGCCACCATGCTGCACCTGGGCGCGGCGATCCCGAACCTCACCTTCGCCGCCGACGCGCACTATCACCATCTCGTCGACGACGTGATCGAGGGCGGCAAGTTCACGTACTGCCACGGCGCCATCGATGTGCCGACCGCGCCCGGACTGGGCGTCAAGCTCGATCGCGATCGGGTGGGTGAATATCACGAGATGTTCAATCGGCTCGGCGCCTACCCGTACGATCAGGATCCGCTCCGGCCAGGCTGGTCGCCGCTCATTCCGAATCAGGCGTGGGCCGATCCGAGAGACGAGCGCGCTCCGCGGATTCCCGTCTGATCGCATCGTCGAGCGCCGACGCCGATGATCCGCCGCGGTGTGTTTCGATGCGCGCTCGTGTGTTCCGTCTCGTTGGCGTCGCTCGCCGGCGCTCAGTCGTCACTCCTGCCGAACGAAGACGGCTACGATCTCTGGCTCCGCTATCATCGCGTCGCTGATGCCGCGCGGCTGCGCGAGTACCGCGCCGCGATTCAGTACGTCTTCGTCGACGGCCGCTCGCCCACGCTGCATGCCGCACGCGACGAGCTGACCCGCGGCCTGAGCGGCCTCCTCGGCCGCGCGGTCCCGAGCGAAACGCACGCCGTCGACGCCACGATTGTCGCCGGCACGCCCGAGAGCTCTCGCGCGATCGCCGCGCTCGGGCTCGCGAAGCCGCTCGCGTCGCTCGGCAATGATGGTTTTCTGATACGATCGACGAACATCGGGCGGCGGCACGCGATCGTGATCGCCGCCAACAGCGACGTCGGCGTCCTGTACGGCGCCTTTCGGCTGCTCCGGGAGATTCAGACAGACGGGACACTGCGCGATCTCTCGATCGCTGATGCGCCGAAGGTCGAGCTGCGCCTGCTCGACCACTGGGACAACCTCGATCGCAGCGTGGAGCGCGGCTACGCCGGTCAATCACTGTGGGAATGGAACCAGCTCCCCGACTCGATCGATCCCCGCTACCGCGACTACGCACGCGCCAACTCATCGATCGGCATCAACGGCGCGGTGCTCACCAACGTCAACGCCGACGCGCGCGTGCTCACGGCGGCGTACATCGCCAAGGTCGCCGCCCTCGCGAACGTCTTTCGGCCGTACGGCGTCCGCGTCTACCTCACGGCTCGATTCAGCGCGCCGATCGAGCTCGGCGGATTGAAGACCGCCGATCCCCTCGACGCAGGTGTGCGCGCGTGGTGGAAGGCCAAGGCCGACGAGATCTACCGCGCGATCCCCGACTTCGGCGGCTTCCTCGTGAAAGCCAATTCCGAAGGCCAGCCCGGGCCGCAGGACTATCACCGCTCGCACGCGGACGGCGCGAACATGCTCGCGGATGCCGTGGCGCCGCATCATGGGATCGTGATGTGGCGCGCATTCGTCTACAGCAACGCCGTCCCGACCGACCGGATCAAACAGGCGTACGACGAGTTCAAGCCGCTCGATGGGCAGTTTCGTGACAACGTGTTGGTGCAGGTGAAGAACGGCCCGCTCGATTTCCAGCCGCGCGAGCCGTTCTCGCCGCTGTTCGGCGCCATGCCGAAGACCCCGCTGATGATGGAATTCCAGATTACTAAAGAGTACTTGGGCGAAGACACGCATCTCGTGTATCTCGGCGCGCTCGAGAGCGAGGTGCTTCGGGCGGACACGTGGGCGAACGGACGCGGGTCGACGGTGGCGCGCGTGATCGACGGCGAGCTGGATCACTACACGCACACGGGCATGGCCGGCGTGTCGAATGTCGGCACCGATCGCAACTGGACCGGCTCGCACTTCAATCAAGCGAACTGGTACGCCTTCGGACGCCTCGCATGGAATCCCGCGCAGTCGGCCGCGGCGATCGCGGATGACTGGATCCGCATGACGTGGTCGAACGATCCCTCGGTCGTCGCGCCCGTCGAGCACATGATGCTCATGTCGCGCGAAGCGGTGGTCGACTACATGACGCCGCTCGGGCTCGCGCACATCATGGGCACGAATCACCATTACGGTCCCATGCCCTGGTACGCGCGCGGCCGGCCGGATTGGACGCCCGTCTATTTTCATCGCGCCGACTCGATCGGCATCGGCTTCGATCGCGCACCCGCCGGAAGCAACGCCGTGGCGCAGTACTTCCCGCCCCTGCGCGACGAGTTCGCGAACGTCGACTCGACGCCGGAAAAGTACCTGCTCTGGTTTCACCACGTACCGTGGACCTATCGCATGCGCTCGGGCCGGACGCTCTGGGACGAGCTCGTGCACCACTACTACGCCGGCGTCGACTCCGTGCGCCTGATGCAGGGCCTCTGGGAGAGCGTGCGCGGCCGAGTGGACAGCGCGCGATTCGCGGACGTTGAGGGTTTTCTGAACATCCAGGAGCACGAAGCGGCGTGGTGGCGCGATGCGGCGGTGCTGTACTTCCAGACGTTTTCGCGCATGCCGCTGCCGGCGGGGCTCGCGCCGCCGGCGCATTCGTTGGCGTTCTACGAGTCGCTTCGCTGTCCCGCCGATCCGCGCAAACCGCGCTGCCCCGCCATTTACTGAGAGCACCAACGATCATGAGCGCGTACGTGCCGCACCCCGAAGACCATTTCACGTTCGGCCTGTGGACCGTCGGCAACATCGGGCGCGATCCATTCGGCGACCCGGTGCGCGCGCCGATCGCTCCGGCTCGCATCGTCCAGCAGTTGGCCAAGCTCGGTGCCTACGGCGTGAACCTGCACGACAACGATCTCGTCCCACGCGACGCCACGCCGGCGGAACGCGACCGCATCGTGCGCGACTTCAAGCAGGTACTCGCCGACACCGGCATGAAGGTGCCGATGGCGACGACGAATCTTTTCGGCGATCCCGTCTTTCGCGACGGCGCATTCACCAGCAACGACGCACGCGTCCGCGCGTACGCACTGAAAAGGACGATGAGCGCGATCGACCTCGGCGTGGAGCTCGGCGCCGCGACCTACGTGTTCTGGGGCGGACGAGAAGGGACGGATACGAGCGCGGCCAAGGATCCGCGCGACGGGATCAAGTGGTACCGCGACGCGATCAACTATCTCTGCGACTACGTGCGCGCGCAGCAGTACGACCTCCGGTTCGCCATCGAGCCCAAGCCCAACGAGCCGCGCGGCGACATCTTTCTCCCGACGATCGGCCACGCGCTGGCCTTCGTCTACACGCTGGATCATCCGGAGATGGTCGGCCTCAATCCCGAGCTCGCGCATGATACCATGGCCGGATTGGAGTTCTCTCATGGCGTCGGCCAGGCGCTCGACGCGGGCAAGCTCTTCCACATCGACTTGAACGCGCAGAAGCCCGGCCGCTTCGACCAGGACCTGCGATTTGGCAGCGAGGACGTGAAGGGCGCGTTCTTCCTCGTGAAGCTGCTCGAGGACGCACGCTGGACCGGCATGCGACACTTCGATAGCCACGCCTATCGCACCGAAGACGAGCAAGGCGTGTGGGACTTCGCCGCTGGAAGCATGCGGACGTATCTCATTCTCGAGGACAAGGTCGCGCGCTTCAACGCCGACGCGGAGATTCAGGGTTTGCTGAATGATCTGCGCAGCCGCGGCGGCGCCGACTCGCCGGAGCGCTTTTCCGCCGAAGGCGCGCAGACGCTCAAGGATCGCGCGTTCGATCTCGACGCGATGCGCGCCACGGGGTACGCATACGAGAAGCTCGATCAGCTCACGATGGAGATTCTCCTCGGAGTGCGCTGAGGTGCCAGCCTCCTTCCTCGGCATCGACGTCGGCACGAGCGGCGTGAAGGCGATCCTCGTCGCCGAGAGCGGCGACGTGATCGCGAGCGCCGTCACGCCCCTGCAACTGTCGACGCCGCAGCCCGGCTGGGCGGAGCAGGAGCCCGAGTCATGGTGGCAGGCGAGCATCGCGTCCATTCGCACGCTTCTCGCCGCGCGCCCCGACGCGAACGTCGCGGCGATCGGGATTTCCGGGCAGATGCATTCCTCCGTTTTTCTCGATGCCAAGGGCACCGTGATTCGGCCCGCACTCCTCTGGTGCGACGGCCGAACGACGGCGGAGTGCCGGGAGATCACGGACGCCGTGGGCGGCGAGATGCGCCTCCGCGATCTCGCGTGCAATCCCGCGCTCGAGGGATTCACGCTGCCCAAGGTGCTGTGGCTCAGGCGCAACGAGCCGGAGGCGTTCGCTCGCCTCGGCACGGTGCTGCTCGCGAAAGATTTCGTCCGCTATCGACTCACCGGCGTGCTCGCGACGGAGCCGTCCGATGCGTCGGCGACGCTGATGTACGACACGGCGCATTTGCGCTGGAGCGACGAGATCCTCTCCGCCGTGAACCTGCCGGCGTCGCTCGTGCCCGCCGTGGGCGGATCGAGCGAGATTCTGGGCACCATCTCGCTCGAGGCGTCCGGCCTCACGGGTCTCGCGGTCGGCACGCCAGTCGTCGGCGGCGGAGCTGACAACGCGTGCGGCGCGGCCGGCGTTGGCGCGATCGCGCCCGGCGAAGCGGTGACGAGTTGGGGCACCTCGGGCACCGTGCTCGCGCCCATGCTCTCGCCGCACGTCGATCCTGCCCTCCGCGCGCACACCTTCTGCCACGTCGCGCCGAACGTCTGGTATCTCATGGGCGTCGTGCTCTCCGCCGGCGGCGCATTCGCCTGGTATCGCGATCAGCTCGCGCGCGACCTCGCGAGCACCGGCGAAGCGAACGAACGGCTGAACGCCGAAGCCGCCGCCATCGAGCCGGGCGCGGGCGGCGTGACGTTTCTTCCATACTTGCAAGGCGAGCGCACGCCGCATCGCGATGCCTCCGCGCGCGCGGCGTTCCTCGGCCTCTCCCTCGCCCACAGCCGCGCCCACATGACGCGCGCCGTCGTGGAAGGTGTGTGCTTCGCGCTCCGCGACTCGCTCGCCATTCTCGAGGAGCTCGGTGTCGCACCCGAGCACATGCTGCTCACCGGAGGCGGCGCCAAGAGCGCGTTCGTCCGACGGCTGCAATCGGAAGTGTTCGGACTGCCCGTGTGCACCGCCAATCGCGAGGAAGGTCCCGCCTACGGCGCCGCTCTGCTCGCCGCCGTCGGAGCCGGCGCGTTCCCCGATCTGGCCGCGGCCGCGCACGCCATGCTCGCGCGCACCCGTCTCGAGCATCCCGAAGCCGGCACGCACGCGCGGTACGACGAGCCATATCGCCGTTTTCGGGCCTCCTACCGCGCCGCGCGAATCGCCACAGATTGATGGCCACGAGTTCCCTCCCCGTGCCCAATCACATGCGCGCTGTCGTTCGTGGCCTGCTCGGATCGCAGGAAATCGGTCTCGTGACGGTGTTGATCGCCGCCGCCATTGCCCTCTCACTGCTCGCCGGATCGCACCTGGACCGCGCGAACGGCCAGATCGTGAACAACTTCTGGAATTCATATACCCTCATACAGACCGCGACCGACGCCAGCTTCTTCGCGATCATGGCGATCGGCTCGACGATCGTGATCATCTCCGGCGGCATCGATCTCTCGGTCGGCTCGATCTACGCGCTCTCCGGCGTTTCGATGGCGCTCTGCCTGCGGTGGCTGTCGTCGTCGAGCGGCGCGACCACGACGCTCGCCGGCATCATCGTCTGTGTCGGCGTCGGATTGCTCTGCGGATTGCTCAACGGCGTGCTCGTCGTCGGCCTTCGCGTGCATCCCTTCATCGTCACGCTCGGCACGATGTGGATCCTGCGTGGCATCGCGTTCGTCGCCACGCACGCCGAGAGCATTCTCGTGCCGACGTCCGTGACCGCGGTGACCAAGGCGTCGCTCGGCATGGGCGGCGGCCTGTTCCCCGTGCCGATGCTCGCCATGATCGTGACGACGATCATCGGCGCGATCTATTTGCGACGCACCGTCATGGGCCGGCACGTGTTCGCCTTCGGCGGCAACCCGGAGGCGAGCCGCTACGCCGGTCTCTCGCTGAGCCGTATTCAGATCGGCGTGTACGCGATCTCCGGAGCGACCGCGGGACTCGCGGCGTTCCTCGGCGCCACGTTCTACGGCTCGGCGTCGTCGGCCGACGGACAGGGCTACGAGCTGTACGTGATCGCCGCGGCCGTCGTCGGTGGTGCGAGTCTCATCGGCGGCAAGGGAAGCGCGATCGGCGCCACGCTCGGCGCGCTGCTCATCGTCCTCATTCGGCAGTCGATTCGCACGCTGCACGCGGACCAGAACTATGAGTGGATCATCATCGGCTGCGCCATCATCATCGCCGTCGTGATCGACCGCTGGAGCCAGGGCCTCACCGCGCGCCGGCTCGCGCGCGCGGCCGGCTGACGGCTCGAGCGGCGCATGAGCGAGCTCGCGGTTCGGTTCGAGCACATCACCAAGCGATTCCCCGGCGTCCAAGCGTTGAGCGACGTCTCGCTCGACATCGCCGCCGGCAGCGTGCACGCGCTCTGCGGCGAGAACGGCGCCGGCAAGAGCACGCTCGGAAAGATCCTCGCCGGCATTCACCGGCCCGACTCGGGCCGCGTGATCATACACGGCGCCGCGGTGGATTTCGCGACGCCGCGCGACGCGCTCGCCGCCGGCGTCGGTATGGTGCATCAGGAGCTCGCGTTCTGCGACAACTTGTCGGTCGCCGAGAACCTGTGCCTCGGTGCGCTGCCGGCGCGGCGAGGCATGCTGCGCCGATCCGAGATGCGCCGCCGCGCCGTCGCGATGCTCGCCGAGATCGGCGCGGATCTCGACGTCACGCGCCGTCTGGGCGATCTGCCGATCGCGCAACAGCAAGTCGTCCAGATCGCGGCGGCAGTGGGGAGCGGGGCGCGCATTCTCGTGTTCGACGAGCCCACGAGCAGCCTCACGCAACACGAGGCTGAGCGACTCTACGGTCTGATCGATCGCCTGAAACAGCGCGGCGTCACCTGCATCTACGTCTCGCATCGCATGCCCGAGGTCTTCCGGTTGTGCGACACCGTGACGGTGCTGCGCGATGGCCGGCACGTCGCCACCCGGCCGGCCCCCGAGCTCACCGAAGCCGAGATCGTGCGGCTGATGATCGGCCGAGACATGGCCGAGTACTTCCCCACGCAGACCGACGTGGTGAACGCCGCCGAGCTGCTGCGCGTTCGAGAATTGTCATCGCCCGGCAAGCTGTACGACATCTCGTTCAGCGTGCGGGCCGGCGAGATCGTCGGACTCGCGGGACTCGTCGGCGCGGGGCGCTCCGAGATCGCCGCCGCCTTGTTCGGTCTCGACCCGCACGCCCGCGGTGAGATCGAGGTCCGCGGCAAACGCGTCGACATCGCGCGGCCGGCGGACGCGATTCGACACGGTGTGGCGCTCGTGCCGGAGGACCGCAAGCTCCAGGCGCTCGTTCCGCTCGAGACGTGCGCGCACAACACGACGCTGCCCATTCTGCCGCGGCTCTCCACGCTGTCGTGGATTCACCGCGGTCGCGAGCGCGCGATCGTCGACGACTACTTCGCGCGCCTTCGCGTGCGCGCGGCCTCGCCCGACGTGCTGGTCTCGGCGCTCTCCGGCGGGAACCAGCAGAAGGTCGTCCTCGCGCGATGGCTCGCCGCGCGGTCGACCGTGTTGATCCTCGACGAGCCCACCCGCGGCGTCGACGTTGGCGCGAAGGCGGAGATTCACGGGTTGGTCGGCAAGCTCGCGGCCGAGGGCGCCGCGATCCTGCTCATCTCGAGCGAGCTGCCGGAGTTGCTCCGCCTCGCGACGCGCATCCTCGTCGTTCGCGAGGGGCGCCTGGCTGGCGAGGTGCCGGCATCCTCGGCGACGCAGGACGGACTCCTACGCTTGATGGCGGGGCTCACCTAATGAAAGAGATAATTTTTTATCGCGTTGTGACAAGAATTTGTCTTTCGTGCGTTCTCGTCACTGCCCTCGCGTGCGGCGCGCATCACGCGACGATCGCGCCGGCCGAGGCGCACTGGGTCGCATCATGGCAGGGGGCGCCCCAGCTCACCGAGCCGCGCAACATGCCGCCGGTGCCGCTCGCGCACGTCACGCTCCGCCAAGTGATTCACACGTCGATCGGCGGTACACGCTGGCGCCTGCGCTTCTCGAATGAATTCGGCAACGGGCCCGTCGTGATCGCGTCGGCGCACGTCGCGCGCTCCGTGCGCCGCGATACGGTAGATGTCAGCACCGACCGCGCGCTCGCCTTCGATGGCCGCCAGCGCGTCACGATTCCCGCGGGCGGCACGGCTACCTCCGATCCGATCGACATCACCGTTGCGCCGCTCGCGAATCTCGCGATCACGACCACAATCGACACCACTCCTTCGGCGCTCACCGGTCATCCGGGGTCGCGCACGACGTCGTTCATCGTTGCCGGCGATCACGGCGTGGATCGCGCCTTCGCCAACGCCGCGACCACCGAGCATTGGTATCTCATCGACCGCCTCGACGCGATCGCGCCCGGCGACGCCGCGGCGGTCGTGGTGCTCGGCAATTCCATCGCCGACGGGCGCGGCTCCGGCACGGACCGCAACGATCGCTGGCCCGACATTCTGAGCGCGCGACTCCGCGCGAGTGACGCGACGAAGAACGTCGCTGTGCTCAACGCCGGCATCGGCGGGAATGCGATCGTGCGCGGCGGTCTCGGACCCACGGCGCTCGCGCGCTTCGATCGCGATGTGCTCGAGCAGCCCGGCGCGCGGTGGGTGCTCATCTCGGAAGGCGTGAACGACATCGGCGGAGCGCGCCCCGGCACCGGGGCCGCAATCGCACAGGCGCTGATCGCGTCATACGAGCAGATGATCGATCGCGCCCACGCACGACACCTGCGCGTGTACGGTGCGACCATCTTGCCGTTCGGCGGTTCGTTCTACGACAGCCCCGATCACCGTGAGGCTCGGCGCACCGTCAATACGTGGATTCGATCGAGCAAAGCGTTCGACGCCGTGATCGATCTCGACGCGGTGATGCGTGACCCGAACGACGCCGAACGACTGCGCGCCGACGGCGACAGCGGCGACCACCTGCACCCGAATGAAGCCGGCTATCGGGCGCTCGCGGGCGCGATCGATCTCGCGCTCTTCACGCGCGCTACCAGCGATCGGTTCTGAACGGCGCGGCGGGGAGGCCTTCGCGGTTGTAGAGGTTCGCGTGCAGCGGAAAGTTGGACCACGCGTATCGCACGGCCGCGGGTGCTCGCACGCGATCGCTCCACACGCGCACAGTGTTGCCGGCGATGCGCGCGTTCGCCCACACGAATTTTCGGTCCGCGCCGGCGATCGCGAATGCGCCGGGCGACGCGTCGCTCGGGTGCGTCACGAGGCCCGAGCCCACATTCTCGAACGCGATCACGAGTGTGTCGCCGCGCGCGGTCAGAGCGCGATACGTGGGACCGGAGGCGAGCACGGGCTGATGATAGGCCACCCGTCGCGCGACGAGCGCGAGGCGATAGCCGACCGTCTGCTTGTCGCGCGGATGGATGTTCGTGGAGTCGCCAACGTCGATCGCGATCGCGCGGCCGGTGTTCGGCAGCGAGAGCGCGGCTTCCATGGATTCGCGCTGAATCGCCCAGGCGGCGTGGAGCGGCGGCGTGCTGTCCGGCCGATTGAACCCCGGGAGCTGCACCCAGAGGAATGGCATCGCACGATTGTTGAATGCCGCGCGCCAGCTTTGAATGAGCGTCGTGAACTGGTCGCGATACGCGGCCGCCTGCGCATCGTTGTTCGCGTTCGATTCGCCCTGGTACCAGAGCACCCCCTTCATCGTGATCGGCAGCAGCGGGTGCACCATCTTGTTGTAGAGAATCGACGGGATCTTGTTGATGCGCTGACCGTCCGGGAGGAACGAGACTTTCGCGACCTTGAACTTCCAGGCGCCGGCGAGCGACCGTGACGATCCGTCGCCGAATTCGAGTATCGCGGGGCCGTTGATCCCGCCGTTGCCGCCACCGTCCGCTACGCGCACGGCGAGCACGTTGCGGCGCCGCAGGGCGCCGGGCGGCAGCGCATAGCTTCGCGCCAAATTGTAGCCCGACGTGCGACCCACCTCCACGCCGTTGAGCCACGTGATGTCGTCGTCGTCGATCGCCGCCATGGAGAGCCGCACACCGCGATGCATCTCAGCCGAATCGAGATCGAACGCGACGCGGTACCAGGCGACGCCATCCAAGCCGGTGTAGCCCTGATCCTCCCAATATCCAGGCACGCGAAGCGTCCGCCATGCGGAGTCGTCATAGTCCGGCGCGGCCCAGAGAGCTTTCTCATTCATGAATCCTGAATCGACTTCCGGCAGCCCGCCGATCCGCGCGCGCAGCGCGGCGCGTTCGGTGTCGATGCGCGCGGCTTCGCCCCGCTGAATCGCCGACCAGGCACTGTCGCTCAGATGCTGCGCAGGCCGGCCGATCCAGGTCTCGATGTTGCTGCCGCCCCAGTTGTCGTTGATGATGCCGATCGGCACATGCACGTCACGGCGCAGATCGCGCGCGAAGTAGTACGCGACCGCCGAGAAGTCGCCGACGTGCGCGGGATCCGCGGGCGACCAGCTGCCGCCCGCGAGCGAATCGGACGGATCGTCCGACCACGAGTCCGGAACCTTGAACTGCCGGATCGACGAATCGCGGGCCGCCGCGATCTCTGCGGCGGCGCTGTCCGCCTGCGAGACGGTGAGCTCCATGTTCGACTGGCCACCGGCGAGCCACACGTCGCCCACCAGCACATCGCGCACATCGATGCGCTGCATTCCGGCGCGAACGGTGAGCTCGAACGGACCGCCAGCGGCGCCCGCGGCGAGCCGGGCGCGCCACGCACCATTTGCCGCCGTGACGGTGCTCGCGGCGTGACCGCGGAACGCGACGGTGACCGGCGCGCGTGGCGCCGCCCAGCCCCACACGGTGAGCGGCGCATCGCGCTGCACCACCATGCCGTCGCCAAAGATGCGAGCGAGGCGGAGCGGCGGCGCTTCGGCGCGGCGGCGGGCGCCGCCGACGACAGCGGAGGAGAACAACGCAAGAAGGACGAGGCGCTTCATGGTGCTCCCTGCCCGAGGGCGGCCGGCATTTTTGACGGTTACTATCGAGCGACGAATCCGGGAAAACTTGTCTTGACAGCCCGGACTGCCACCGTAGAATCGTGGTGACCTTATGACTTAGTAACTTTACCAAACAAACACCCGACGGTGACCCGGTCAACCGCGGTCTTTACCCGAGGCGCCGCTGCCGCCGCAGCCGACCCGACACCGTCCCGCCCTCGCGCCATGAGCACTCTCGTATGACGCGCCGAGCGCACCCGAGCTGCCGCACGTCTGCCTGTCTCCCGCCGTTGCACTCTTACGCTCTTCGGAGGTATCGACTGATGGGACGCCGGATTCTGCTTGCGATCCTCACCCTCTTCACGGCCGGCGCCGTGGCCCAAGCGCAAGCGACGGGTCGCATCGTCGGCCGGGTGACCGAGTCAGCGGCGGGCCGCCCGCTGCCCGGCATTCAGGTGACCGTCAACGGCACGACTCGCGGCGCCGTCACCGACACCGCCGGCCGCTTCACGATCAACAACGTCTCCGCCGGCGCACACACGGTGCAGGCGCGCGGAATCGGCTACGCCGCCGCGTCCCAAGCCGTCACCGTCGTCGCGGGTGAAGCCGCGACGGTCACTTTCACCCTCACGGCCACCGCGATCGAGCTGAATCCGGTGATCGCCGTCGGGTATGGCACGCAGGAGCGCCGCACGGTCACCGGTGCCGTGAGCACGGTGCAGGCGCAGCAGCTCAAGGACATTCCGACGAGCGATCCGATGAAGGCGCTGCAGGGCCGCGTCGCCGGCGTCGAAATCGTCGCCTCGAGCAACGAGCCCGGCGCGCCGATGAACGTCCGCATCCGCGGCGTTCGCTCGCTCACCGCGAGCAACGAGCCGCTGTACGTCGTCGACGGGATCCCGATCTCGGGCGGCATTCAGGACTTCAACCCCGCGATGATCGAGTCGATCGACGTCCTCAAGGACGCGGCGGCCACCGCCATCTATGGTAGCCGCGGCGCCAACGGCGTCATCCTCGTCACGACGAAGAAGGGCGTCAACGACGGCCGCATGCACGCGAGCTACACCGCGGACATGTACTACGGGAACCAGGCGCCGGTGCGGCTGATCCCGATGATGAACCTGCCGCAGTACGTGAAGTACATGCAGGACGCCGCGGCCGCCGAGGGACAGGACACGAGCCTCGCGAAGATCTTCACCGCCAAGCAGCTCACCGCGATTCAGCAGAACATCACCACCGATTGGCAGAAGGCCGTGCTCCAGAACGGATTGCAGAAAAGCGTGCAGGGCGGCTTGAACGGCATGACCGGCGATACGCGCTACGCGCTCTCGGGCAACTACTTCGATCAGCGCGGTCTCATCCCCGGACAGGGATACAACCGCGGCGCCGGCTTCGCCTCGGTCGACCACACGTCCGATCGCATGCGGATGGGTGTGACGGCGAACGCGTCGCGGATTCTCACAAATCAGGGCGAAGGCGGCGGCGCGTACGGCTACATCCTCGCGATGGATCCGATCGGCCGGCCGACGAACTACACCAATCCTGATTCGGCGGGCTTGTTCGATCCGCGGCCGGACGACGATCCGCTCAACATCAATCCGGTGCTCGAGTCGCAGTCGGTGGTTCGCCAGCAGACCGTGAATCGCGTGTTCGCGTCGGCGTACGCGGAGTACCAGATCACGGACGGCCTGAGCTACCGGATGAATTTCGGCCCGGATTACACGGCGCTCACCGACGGCTGCTGGAATGGTCCGTGGACGCACGGCACGTGCGCGAACCTGGGCAGCCAGAACTCGAACCAGGGGCAGCCGCCGCAGGCCGGCGAGTTCAACCAGGAAGATTTCTCGTACACGCTCGACAACATCCTGCACTACAACCATACGGTGCACGCCGACCACCAGTTCGACCTCACGGGGCTGTACAGCATTCAGCACGACCACTTCACGAAAGACTCATTGTACGCCTCGCAACTCCCCTATCCGACGCAGCTCTGGTACGACCTGGGCTCGGGCACGGCGGGCAACGAGCGGAGCCTCATCTCCGAATGGTCGCTCGAGTCGTTCATGGGACGCATGAACTACACGTTCAAGGACCGCTACTCGCTCTCGGCGACGGAGCGCGCGGACGGATCGAGCCGCCTCGCGCCGGGGCACCAGTGGGCGTACTTCCCGTCGTTCGGCGCGGCATGGCAGGTGGGCGAAGAGGGCTTCATGCAGCGGTTCGGCTGGCTCAATCAGCTCAAGCTGCGCGGGAGCTACGGCACCACGGGCAATACGGCGATCAGTCCGTATCAGACGGAAGGCACGCTCGCCGCGCGCCTCTACTCGTTCGGCACGACGCGCGTGCGCGGGTACAAGCCGGGTTCGATTCCGAATCCGGATCTGAGCTGGGAGAAGACGGATCAGTCGGACGTCGGGATCGACTACGCGGTGCTGAACAGCCGCATCTCGGGCACGATCGACGGCTACGTCATGAACACCCACGATCTGCTGCTCACGCAGCTCCTGCCCGTGACGTCCGGCTTCACGTCGACGCTGCGCAATGTGGGCGCGACGCAGAACAAGGGCCTCGAGCTGTCGGTCACGACGCAGAACGTGCAGAGCTGGCACGGCATCGGCTGGACGACGGACCTCAACTGGTCGCACAACGCGAACAAGATCGTGGCGCTGCAGAGCGGCGCGACGCAGGACCTCGGCAACGTCTGGTTCGTGGGCAAGCCGATCAACATCGCGGGCGACAACCAGCGCCAGGTCTTCTTCGACTACAAGTACATCGGCGTCTGGCAGTTCAAGGATTCGCTCGAGATGAAGAAGTTCAACGCCAATGGCGGCACGTTCCACTTCGGCGATCCGCGCGTCGCGGACATCAACGGCGACGGCAAGATCGACGCGAACGATCGAACGATCATCGGCGACAGCTATCCGGCGTGGACGGGCAGCATGTCGAACCGGTTCACGTGGGGCGGGTGGGACTTCTCGTCGCTCGTCACCGCGAAGTGGAACTACCTCTTCATCGACGGGACGCCACGCAACTACTTCGGCCGGTTCGGGAACGTGGCGGATATGGACTACTGGACGCCGACGAATCCCACGAACAAGAACCCCGCGCCGACGACCGGCGGCGTGACGCGCCTGTACTCGAGCTCGCGGTTGTACGTCAACGGCTCGCACTGGCGCATTCGCAACCTCACGCTCGGCTACACGCTGGACCACCATCTGATGAGCCGGATCGGCGTGCAGAGCGTCCGGGTCTACACGACGGCGCAGGATCCGTACATCCACTCGAACTACATCGGCATCGATCCGGAAGTCGCGGGCGCCGTGCCGACGGTTCGCACGATCCTCATCGGCTCCAACATCGTCTGGTAGTCCGGCCACCCACTCCGAGCATAGAGAGAATACTCATGAAGCGCATACTGCTCCCCCTGGTGACGCTGGGCGCGCTCGCGGCCAGTTTCATCGGATGCACGAGCCTCGACGAAAAGCTCATCACCGGCGTCAGTAGCCAGTACTACTCCACGCCCGACGGCCTCAACTCCGCGGTCGTCGCGAGCTACGCGCAGCTCCGCAGCTTCTACGGCCGCGAGCAGCTGCTGTCGCTCACGGAGGTCGGCACCGACACCTGGATGGCGGCCGACCAGTCGGGCTCGAACAACAAGGACTTCGACAACTACGGCGGCGGCCTGAACTCCACCGTCGCACCGCTCGCCAACACGTGGAACCCCGCGTACCAGGCGATCAACACCCTCAACGCCGCGCTGGATCGCGGCCCGAACACCGAGGGCATCTCGCCGACGGTGAAGCAGACGCTCCTCGGCGAGGCGCACTTCCTCCGCGCGCTCAACTACTTCACGCTCGTGCGGCAGTTCGGCGATGTCACACTCTCGCTGCACGAGAACAAGGGCGTGCAGACGACCGCCACGCGCGATTCCGCCGCCGCGGTGTACCGGGCGATTCTCGCCGACTGCGACTCCGCGGTCGCGATGCTGCCGGTGACGCAAGCAGACTACGGTCGGGCGACCAAGGGCGCGGCGCTCACGCTGCGCTCGAAGGTCTATCTCACCCGCGCCTACCAGCCGTACTCGCCGAGCAAGCAGGCGGACTTCCAACACGCGCACGACGACGCGCTGGCCGTCATCAACTCCGGCGCCTACACGCTCGAGCCGGTGTACGGCGACCTGTGGTGCGTCGCGCGCGCGGCCGATCCGGGCCGATCGGGCTACTGCGAGAACACCGGCTACAACCAGAACCACAAGGAATTCATTTTCACCGTGCAGTTCTCGTACGACCTGACGAACTACGACGCGGACAACGAGTACAACTACCTGCACCTGGTCTTCCTCGGGCAGTACGACAACAACGGCATCTGGGTCGGCACGCCGCGCGACCTGAACAACGGCCGGCCGTTCCGCCGCCTGATGCCGACGCGCTTCGAGCAGAGCCTGTTCAAGAGATACGTCGGCAAGCCGGGCGCGAGCGACATTCTCGACACGCGCTACGACGCCTCGTTCCAGACGGTGTGGATCGCCACGCAGAACGGCGTGCACAACCCCACGGGCACGTGCCCGCATTGCACCAGCGGCGCCACGATCAACATCGGCGACACCGCGGCGGTTTACCTCAACTACCAGGTCAGCGACGCATACCGGCAGAGCAAGGCGTACGTGATTCTCACGCCGTGCCCGACGGAGCTCGCCGACTCGACGGCCACCGGGTACTGCGGCGACCGCAACAACGCGAACGACGGCTACAACAACTGGCAGCGCTTTCCGTCGCTCAAGAAGTTCCAGGACAACCTGCGCGCGAACTTCACGGCGCAGGAAGGCGGCAAGGTCGAAGTCGTGTTCCGGCTCGGCGAGGTGTACCTGCTCGCCGCGGAAGCGGATGTCGGCCTCGGCAACACGTCCGAAGCCGCGCAGATGGTGAACGTGCTGCACCAGCGCGCGGCGAGCCCGGCGCACAAGAACGATTACAACGTGACCGCGGCGGACATGACGCTGGACTACATCATGGACGAACGCGAACGCGAGCTCGCCGGCGAGATGGACCGCTGGTACGACATGGTGCGGCCGGGCGCCACCTATTTCGTGAATCGGGTGAAGAAGTTCAATCCGCACGCGATCAACATCGCGCTCAAGCACGCGCTCCGGCCGATCCCGCAGTCGCAGATCGACGGCGTGACCACGGGGCCAAAGTACCCACAGAACCCCGGGTACTGATCAGCGTACGACGGAGCACGTTCCACCACTCGGAACGCGCTCCGTCGTGCCCTCGCGTTGTTGCGGAGAATCATGAAGAACAGTGTCGAGGCGCCGACGTCCGCCAACGTCGGCGTGCCATCGCCCGGCGAGCCGTACCGGGACGCCAGCCGATCGCCGGAAGCACGGGTCGCCGATCTCCTCTCGCGCATGACGCTCGAGGAGAAGGCCGCGCAGATGACTTGCGTCTGGCAGCAGAAAGTCGAAACGCTCGTGGACGAGCGCGGCTGCTTCGATCCCGCCAAGGCCAAAGCCGCGTTCGGCCACGGCCGCGGCCTCGGACAGGTCGGCCGGCCGAGCGACGCCGGCGGCGGGCAGTCGCCGCGCGCGCAGGCGCAGCTCACCAACGACATTCAAGAATTCTTTTTACAAAATACTCGACTCGGTATTCCCGTCGTCTTTCACGAGGAATGCCTGCACGGCCACGCCGCTCCGGGCGCGACGAGCTTTCCCCAGCCAATCGGCCTCGCCGCGACCTTCGATCCGGCGTTGGTCGAGGCGCTGTACGCGATGACCGCCCTGGAGGCGCGCGTTCGCGGCACGCACCAGGCGCTCACGCCGGTGGTCGACGTGGCGCGCGATCCCCGCTGGGGACGCGTCGAGGAGACGTTCGGCGAGGACCCGTATCTCGTCGGCCGGATGGGCGTCGCCGCCGTTCGCGGCTTTCAAGGCGACGCCACGTTCCGCGACCGGCGGCGCGTGATGGCGACGCTCAAGCATTTCGTCGCGCACGGCCAGCCGGAATCCGGGATGAACTGCGCGCCCGCGAACGTCTCGATGCGAGTGCTCCGCGAAACGTTCCTCCGCACGTTCAAGGACGCGATCCATGAAGGCGGCGCGATCAGCGTGATGGCGTCGTACAACGAAGTCGACGGCGTGCCGTCGCACGCCAATCGGTGGCTGCTCCGCGACGTGCTGCGCGACGAGTGGGGATTCCGCGGCTTCGTGGTCTCCGACTACTACGCGATCTGGGAGCTGAGCGACCGCCCGGACACGCACGGGCACCACGTGGCCGCGGACAAGAGAGACGCGTGCGTGCTCGCGGTCCGCGCCGGCGTGAACATCGAGCTGCCGGAACCGGACTGCTACAGCAACCTCGTGGATCTCGTACGCGATGGCACGCTGCGCGAGTCCGAGCTCGACGACCTCGTCGCGCCGATGCTGCTCTGGAAGTTCCGCATGGGGCTGTTCGACGATCCGTACGTCGATCCGGAAGTCGCGGAACGCATCGTTGGCTGCGACGAGCATCGCGCGCTCGCGCTCCGCGCCGCGCGCGAGACGATCACGCTGCTCAAGAACGATCGCGGCGTCCTACCGCTCGATCTCTCGTCGCTCGGCACGATCGCGGTGATCGGACCGAACGCGAATCGCTCGCTGCTCGGCGGCTACAGCGGCATCCCGCCGCACGACGTCACGGTGCTCGAGGGGATTCGCCAGTACGTGGGCGATCGCGCACGCGTCATACATAGCGAAGGGTGCAGGATCACATTGGGCGGCACGTGGAACGTGGACGCCGTGATCGCGAGCGACGCGGACGACGATCGCCGGCAGATCGCCGAGGCGGTGCGCGTGGCCAGCGAGGCCGACGTGATCGTGCTCGCGATCGGCGGCAACGAGCAGACGTCGCGCGAAGCGTGGAACCTGAATCACATGGGCGATCGCACGAGCCTCGAGCTGCTCGGGCGGCAGAACGAGCTGGTGGACGCGATGGTGGCGACGGGCAAGCCGGTCGTCGCACTCGTGTTCAACGGACGGCCGCTGTCGTTCGTGCATCTCACCGAATCGGTGCCGGCCATTCTGGAATGCTGGTATCTGGGCCAGGAGTGCGGCCGCGCGATCGCCGAGACGTTGTTCGGAGACAACAACCCATCGGGGAAGCTGCCGATCACGGTCGCGCGGTCGGTGGGGCACCTGCCGGCGTTCTACAATCACAAGCCGTCGGCGCGGCGGGGATACCTCTTCGATGCGGCCTCGCCGCTGTACGCGTTCGGGTTTGGCCTGAGCTATACGAGCTTCGAGCTGAGCGACGTCCGGCTGGAATCGCCGGCGATGCGCCGCGACCAATCGACCGCGGTGCTGGTGGACGTACGCAATGCCGGCGCGCGGACCGGCGCCGAAGTCGTGCAGCTCTACATACGCGACCGCGTGAGCTCCGTGACGCGGCCGGTGAAGGAGCTCAGGGGCTTTCAGAAAGTGATGCTGACGCCGGGAGCACATGCAACCATCCGGTTGCCTATCACGCCCGAGTCGCTCGCCTTCTACGACGTCGACATGCGGTGGGTGGTCGAGCCGGGCGAGTTCGAGATCATGGTGGGCACGTCGTCGCGCGACGCCGACTTGCAATCGGTGGTACTGCGCGTCGATCCCTAACGGCGAGGGATGGGAGATACCAGAATGCTCAATACCGAACGCATCGCCGTCAAAGAGAAGGTGGGGTACGCCCTCGGCGATGCCGCGGCGAACTTCATCTTCCAGACGATGCTGGTGTTCCAGCTCGCGTTCTACACCGACACGTTCGGCATCACCGCCGCCGCCGCGGGCACGCTCTTTCTCGTCGTGCGCTTCTGGGACGCGATCTTCGACCCGCTCATGGGCGTCATCGCCGACCGCACCAACACCCGCTGGGGCAAGTTCCGGCCGTGGGTGCTCTGGACGGCGGTGCCGTTCGGCATCATGGGCTTTCTGACGTTCACGACGCCGCACTTCGGCCCGCACGGCAAGCTCGTGTACGCCTACGTCACGTACATCGCGTTGATGATGGTGTACTCGGCGAACAACCTGCCCTATTCGGCGTTGAGCGGCGTGATCACCGGCGATCTCGTCGAACGAACGAGCCTCTCGACGTACCGCTTCGTCCTGGCGATGAGCGCGGCGTTCGTCGTCCAGGGCCTCGCGCTCCCGATGGTGAACTACTTCGGCCACGGCGACAGCGCGAAGGGCTATCAGTACACGATGGGCATTCTGTCCGCGCTCGCGGTGATCTTCTTCGTCGTCACGTTCGTGACGACGAAGGAGCGCGTGCACCCGGATCCCGCGCAGAAGACGAGCGTCCGGCAGGATTTCACGGACCTCGCGCACAACGGACCGTGGCTCGCGATCTTCGCGCTCACGCTGTTCGTGTTCGTCACGCTGTCGATGCGCGGCGGCGTCATGCTCTACTACTTCAAGTATTACGTGAATCGCGAGGATCTGTTCAGCGTCTTCAACGTGTGCGGACTGGCGGCGACGATCGTCGGCGTGATCGGATCCACGCCGCTGGCGAAGCGCTACGGAAAGCGCGGCATCTACGGCATCGGCCTCGCGGCAACGGTCGTCTTCACGGCGGCGTTCGTCGTCATCCCGCGCACCGCGATCGCCGCGATGTTCGTGGTGGAGATGTTCCGGCAGCTCGCGTACGGCTTCACGATTCCACTCCTCTGGGCGATGATGGCCGACGTCGCGGACTACTCGGAATGGAAGAATCGCCGGCGCGCCACGGCGATCGTGTTCTCCGGGATCGTCTTCGCGCTGAAGGCGGGGCTCGGTTTCGGCGGCGCGATTGGCGGATGGCTGCTCTCGATCTACGGCTACGTACCGAACGCGGTGCAGAGCGAGCACGCGCTCACGGGCATCCGCTACACGGCGAGCGTGTTTCCCGCCGCCACGTTCCTGATCGGCGTGCTCTGCCTCTTCTTCTATCGAATCGACCGGAACCTTGAAGTTCAGATCACCGACGAGCTGGCGGTTCGCCGCCAGGAATACGCGCTCGCCGCGCCACCGTACACGCCAGATGGAGAGATCGCTCATGTGGTCGGCACGAAATAACCTGCGAGCGCTCGTCGCGATCGCGCTCCTGGGCAGCGCGGCCACAGCGGCGCGCGCGCAATCGACGGCGCCGAACGCGCTCAAGGACGCGTTCAAGAACGACTTCCGGATCGGCGCGGGAGTGAACGCGAATCAATTCGACGGGCGAGACGCGCGCGGGGTGGCGCTGATCACGCAGCAGTTCAACACGATCACGCCCGAGAACGCGCTCAAGTGGGAGTCGGTGCATCCGCGTCCGGGGGTGTACGATTTCACCGAGGCGGATCGATACGTCGACTTTGGCGTGCGCAACGGGATGTTCGTGATCGGCCATACGCTGGTCTGGCACAACCAGACGCCGCGGTGGGTGTTTCAGGATTCCTCGGGACGGCCCGTGAGCCGCGACGCGCTGCTCGCGCGGATGCGCGACCACATCTTCACGGTCGTCGGCCGCTACAAGGGGCGCGTGAACGGGTGGGACGTGGTGAACGAAGCCGTGAACGAGGACGGCACTCTCCGGCATTCGCCATGGTACGACATCATCGGTCCCGACTTCATCGAAAAAGCATATCAGTTTGCTCATGAAGCGGATCCCGGCGCCGAGCTGTACTACAACGACTACTCGGTCGAGAACGCGCCAAAGCGCGAGGGCGTGGTGCGGCTCATTCGAGACCTCCAGGCGGCCGGCGTGCACGTCACCGCGGTCGGGCTGCAGGGCCACGATCGCCTCGACTGGCCAACGATTCCGCAGGAAGACTCGACCATCGACGCGCTGGCGGCCCTCGGGATCAAGGTCAACGTGTCGGAACTCGACGTCGACGTGCTCCCGCGCGCCCAGCGCGGGACGTCGGCGGACGTCACATTGCGCGGCGATCCGCGCGCCGGGATCAATCCGTACACGGCCGGACTGCCCGACTCCGTGCAGCAGGCGCTCGCCGCTCGCTACGCCGCGTTGTTCACGACGTTTCTGCGCCACCATGACGTGATGGAGCGGGTTACCTTCTGGGGAGTGGGAGACGGCGACTCGTGGCTCAACAACTGGCCGGTGCCCGGACGCACGAGCTATCCGCTCGTCTTCGATCGCGAGGACAGGCCCAAGCCGGCGTTCTTCGCGATCGTGCGGACGGCGCTTCAGCATCCGGCGATGTAGCGATGCCAGGATACCAATTGCCTCGCGCGATTCAATCGTGCACGCCCGACGACGACGGCGGTGCGGCACCGACACTTCGGGAGATGTCCGAATGAGAGACGCGTTCGCGCCTGTCCTCAAGCAGAGCCTGTCCGACAAGCTCGCCCAGCGGATCAGAAGCATGATTCAGAAGGGCGATTACAAGCAGGGCGACCGGCTGCCGCCGATCATGGAGATGGCGCGGCGCTTCGGGGTGGGACATCCGACGATTCGCGAAGCGCTCAAGAAGCTCGAGACGATGGGCTTCGTCGAGATTCGCCACGGCTCGGGCGTGTACGTCACGCGGAGCGAGGAAGTGCTCGTGCTCGCGACCCCCGACTATGCGGGGACGGTGACGAAGAAGCTGCTGCTCGATCTCATCGGCACGCGGATGCCGCTCGAGATGCGGTCGGTCGCCGAAGCGGTGAAGAACGCGACGCTGGAGGATCTCGTGGAGATGCGGCGGCTGCTCACCACGGCCGGCCAGAATCTCGACAACGATCCGGTGCTGAATCAGGTGAACATGGCGTTTCACCGTGCGATCGCGCGTGCATCGGGCAACACGGTGCTCGTGCAGCTTCTCGACGTACTGCACGAGCTCTTTGCCGAAGAACAGCGGCTGATCCTCGGCATCTTCGGCTCGCGGCAGCGCGACCACAAGGAACATCTCGCGATCCTGGCCGCGCTCGAGAAGCGCGACGAGGCGCTTGGCGTGAAGTTGATGCAGAAACATCTCGCCGGCGTGAGCGACGCGATCGAGCGCTGGGATCCAGAGCACCATCCGGTCGGGTGATGCGCGCACACGGCGCATGGCTCTGCGCCGCGGCGCTCGCCGCGGCCGGCGCCTGCGGTGGAGACCACGCGAGCACGACTCAACCGGTGATCCCGCCGCCGCCGCCAGCTCCCGCGGCGGACACGACGCCGCTCCGCGTGCTCGCGGCGCGGCACAGTCTGTTGATCGGTGCGGCCGTGGATCGCGGATTCCGGTACACCGGGTCGGACTCGGCGACTTTTCGGGCGCTGCTCGCGAAGCAGTTCAGCGTGCTCACGCCGGAGAACGACATGAAGTGGGATCATATCCACCCGGCGCGCAACACATACCGGTTCGAGCCCGCGGACTCGATCGTGGCGTTCGCCGAAGCGAACGGGATGAAGGTGCGCGGCCACAATCTCGCGTGGCACTCGCAGCTCCCGGCGTGGCTCACCTCGGGAACGTGGACGCCGGCGGAAGCGACCGCGCTGCTCGACGATCACATCGCCACCGTGGTCGGCCACTATCGCGGCCGCGTGATGGAATGGGACGTCGTCAACGAGGCGCTGAACGACGACGGCACCAAGCGCTCGAGCTTCTGGCTCGCGAATGTGGGACCAGGGTACATCGAGCGCGCGTTCCGCGACGCCCGCGCGGCCGACTCGGCGGCAGGGTTGTTTTACAACGATTATAATATCGAAGGTATGAACGCGAAGTCCGACTCGCTCTACGCGATGATGCAGGACTTCAAGGCCCGCGGCGTGCCCGTGACGGGCGTCGGCTTCGAGTCGCACTTTCAGCTCGGCGGGGTTCCGAGCTCGCTCGCCGCGAACATCGCGCGATTCGCGGGGCTCGGGCTCAAGGTGCACATCACGGAGCTCGATGTGCGCATGCTGCTGCCCGCCACCTCGACCCAGCTCGACGCGCAGGCGAGCGACTACACGACGGTGGTCAGCGCGTGCATGCAGACGACCGCGTGCGATCTCGTCACGATCTGGGGCGTGAGCGACCGCGAGTCATGGATTCCCGGCACGTTTCCCGGCTGGGGCGCCGCGACCCTGTTCGACGCGCAATATCAGTCGAAGCCCGCGTACGCGGCGCTCGTGAAGCTGCTCCAATAGCCATCACGGCGCGCCACGCACATTGATGGTGTGCGTGAGCCGCACGTCGGCGGATGACGAGCCGACCGCAAGCTGCACCGGCTCGCTCTCCACGATCCAGCGATTGCCGGCGGTGCTCCAGTAGGCGAGCGACTGCGCCGCCAGCCGCATGCGAACCGTTCGTGTCTGCCCCGGCTTCAGAGACACGCGCGAGAAGCCGCGCAGGTCCTCGATCGGGCGCTCGACCTTGGAGCCGCGGTGCCGCACGTAGAGCTGCACGACCTCGTCGCCCGTCCGCTTGCCGGTGTTCGTCACGTCGACGCTCACGGTGAGCGTGTCGCTCGCGCCCATGCTCCGCGAGCTCGTACGAAGATTCTTATACGCGAACGTGGTGTAGCTCAGCCCGAATCCGAACGGATACAACGGCGTGCCTTTGAAGAACCGGTACGTGCGCCCCTGCATGTCATAATTCTCGAACGACGGGATGTCGTTCACGCTCTTGTAGAACGTGACCGGCAGCCGGCCGGCCGGATTGTAGCCGCCGAACAACACGTCGGCGATCGCGGTGCCGGCGGCTTGGCCCGGATACCACGCCTCGAGGATCGCGGGCACGTGGGCCTGCGCCCAATTCACGGCCAGCGCGCTGCCGTTGAGGAGCACGAGCACCGTCGGCTTGCCGAGCGCGACGATCTTCTCGAGCAGCGCCTCCTGGGGCTCCGGCAGATCGATGCTCGTTCGATCGCCGCCGCGGAAGCCGGGAATCTGAATTGGCATCTCCTCGCCCTCGAGGCGCGCCGTGAGGCCGAGGAACATGATCACGGCGTCGGCGCGCTGCGCCGCCGCGACGGCATCGGCTTCGAGCGTCTCGTGCGGTGCCGCCCACACCATTCGAAGGCGCGCCTCGCCGTAGGTTTCCTCGCCCTCGACGCGGATCTTGTATGCGCGGCCGCCCTGGAGCTGCACCGGATCGGTCTGCGCGAGCCGCGGATCGGGAAATTCGCCGTCGTGCGTGGGGTAGACCGAGTGCACGATGAGACTATCATCGAGATATAACTGGAATTTCACCGTGCCGATCAGGCCGAGGCGGTAGGTGCCGGTCTGCGGCGGCGTGAAGGTGCCCGTCCACCGCACGCCGAAGTTGTCGGCGTTCATGTCGGAGCGCGGAGCACCGTCGCCCCAATTCGCGTTCAGCGTCGTGTCGGAGGCGGTGAAGAGCGGCGCGCCTTGCAGCGTGTTGCTCGCGAAGTAGGCGACGTCGAGCCCGGGCGCGCCGCTCCCGGTGCGCAGCACGGACGACGGCATCAGATCGAGCACCGGAAAGCCCTCGGCGAGGTCCGACCCGCGCGCGTAGATCACGCGCGCGTTGGGAAGCGCCGCGCGAATACCACGGAGCGGCGTCACCGGATCGGCGGGCTCGCCGTTGTAATTGCCGAGCAGCATGCGCGTCTGATCGGAATTCGGTCCGATCACCGCGACCGTATGCAGCTTGGTCTTGTCGAGCGGCAGGAGATGCTTCTCGTTCTTGAGCAGCACCATCGATTCGTGTGCAGCGTCGAGCGCGAGCTGGCGATGCGCCGGCGAGTCGAGATCGCTGAACGGGATCTGCGCCCATTTCACGTGCTCCGGCGCGTCGAACATTCCGAGCTTCATGCGCGCCAGGAACAAGCGCGAGACGGACGTGTCGATCCGCGCCTCGCTGATCAGGCCTTCTTTCACCGACTCGGCGAGGTTGGGATACACACGGCCGCAATCCAGGTCGGTACCCGTCTTCACCGCGAGCGCCGCGGCCTGCGCGGCGGTCTCCACCGCCTTGTGCCGCAGGTAGATGTCGTCGATCGCGCCGCAGTCCGACACGACATAGCCGCGAAAGCCCCAACGGCCGCGAAGGATGTCGCCCAGCAGCACGTCGTTCGCGCACGCCGGCTTGCCGTCGATCGAGTTGTAGGCGCACATGAGCGAATACGCTTTGCCTTCGCGGATGCCCGCCTCGAACTGCGGCAAGTACGTCTCGTGCAGATCGCGGTCGCTCACGACCGCATCGAACGTGTGCCGTTCCGGCTCCGGGCCGCTGTGCACGTCGAAATGCTTGACGGTGGCGATCGTCTTGAAGTACTTCGGATCGCCGCCCTGCATGCCGCGGATGAACTGCACGGCGAGTCGTCCGGAGAGAAACGGATCCTCGCCGTACGTCTCCTGTCCGCGGCCCCAGCGCGGATCGCGGAAGATGTTGATGTTCGGCGACCAGAAGGTGAGGCCGGTGTATCGCTGGCGGTCGCCCTTCCGCACGTACTCTTCGTGCTTGGCGCGCGCTTCGTCCGACACGACCGTTGCCATGCGGAACATGAGACTGTCGTCCCACATCGCGGCGAGCCCGATCGCCTGGGGAAAGACTGTCGCGAGTCCCGATCGCGCCACCCCGTGGAGCGCTTCATTCCACCAGTCGTATTCGGGAACGCCGAGGCGCGGGATCGCGGGCGCAACGTTCTTCATCTGCTGCACCTTCTCCTCGAGCGTCATCCGCCCGACGAGGTCCTTCACCCGCGCTTCGAAGGAGAGGGTTTCATCCTGATACGGCAGCATCTGCTGCTGTGCGGCCAGCGAGTGGCCACTCGCGATCGTCGAGACGACGATCGCGGCGCGGAAGAGTCGGCGCATGAGTCCTCGTGGAGAATTACGCTGCGGAGAAACGGAAGATCGTGCGGGACGTGAATTCCTGCTCCGGCGACAGGAACGTCGACGGAAAGTGCGGATGGTTCGGCGAATCAGGAAAGTGCTGCGTCTCGAGCGCCACGGCACCGTGACGCGGGTAGGCGTATCCGCCCTTTCCCGGCTGACCGTGGTGCATGCCATTGCCGGAGTAGAGCTGGAGCCCTGGCTGGGTCGTGAAGATCTCGAGCGTACGGCCGCTGCGCGGATCGCGGAGCCTTGCCGCGAACGCCAGCGCACCCGGCCGCTCGTGGTTGATCTCATGGTTGATGACGAAATTGTGATCGTAGCCGCCGCCGATGCGGAGTTGCTCGTCGTCATCGCCAATCCGCGCGCCGATCGCGCGCGGCGCCGCGAAATCGAATGCGGTGCCGGTCACGCCGCGCAGCACCCCGGTCGGGATCAACGTCTCGTCGACCGGCGTGAAGTAGGTCGCGTTGATCGTCAGCTCATGATCGAGGATGTCGCCCGCGTCGTGGCCGGCGAGATTCCAGTACGCGTGCTGCGTGAGATTCACCGGCGTCACGGCGTCCGCGATCGCGCTGTAGTCCACCGCGAGCTCGTTGTCGTCGGTGAGGGTGTACGTGACGCGCACGCAGAGCGCTCCGGGATAGCCGTTGTCCCCGGCGTCGCTTCGGATGCAGAGCACCGCGCCTCGCGCGCCGGCCCGCTCGAATGGCGCGACGCGCCACTCGCGCGCGCTGAAGGCGTGCGGGCCGCCGTGCAACTGATTCGGCGGATCGTTGACCGGCAGCACGTACACCAGATCGCCTATCGCGAACCGGCCGTTCGCGATGCGATTGGCGTACCGGCCAACGAGCGCTCCGAAGTAGCGCCCATCCGTCCGGTACGCCTCGGCGGCGTCGAACCCCGGCGTGACGTCGGCGAACACGCCCTCGCGGTCCGGCACGCGAACCGACACGATCGTGCCGCCGTACGCGAGAAAGCGCACTTCCATGCCGTGCGCGTTCGTGAGCGTGAAACAGTCCATGTCCTACCGCGGTGCGGAATACGCGTACATCCCGAGCATCGTTCCGACGAAGCCGCCTGCGCGTTTGCTGCTCAACACGGTGCCGTCGGCGCCGCGAAGCAGCGGGATCCAATGGCCGGGCGAGAGCGCATAGTAGAAGTCTGATCGCGCTCCATTGTCGTCGATGCGCAGCTCGACAGGCCGATCTCCGACGAGCCGAACGGGAACGCGCGCGATCACGCTGTCCGGCCGCTCGCCGGCGCGCATCTTCACTTGCACGACGGTCGTGTCGGCCGTGCGCGCAACGGTCAGCGTGTAGTGATACGTCTCGCTCTGAAGCGCGGCCAGCCCGGCTTCGTCGCCGTCGCGGACCGGCCGGAAGTGTACCGCCGTCGACGCGCTCGCCATCTCGTGCTGCTGGCGCCGAGCGATGAACGACGGCTGCTCGCGGCTTGCGAGATCCACCGGGCGCGCGCGGATGCTCAACGCGCCCGGCGACGAGGTCAGATCGAACCACTGCTCGCGGGGCGTGCGCACGACGTTCCAGTACGGGGCGAGCGCGGTGGAGTCGAACTCATCGCGCAGGCGAAAGTTGCCGGTCGTCGGAATCGCCGGCACGGAGGCGCGCGGCAGCGCGGGGCGCGCGTGCACGTACGGTACTGTCGCGTTTCCGGCGAGAATCACCGGCCACCCATTCGACCACGTCACGGGCAGCAGATACGTCTCGCGGCCATTGTTGTAGTGGTCACCCATGTACGGGCGTACGCCGAGGAATACCGCCCACCATTCGCCGCCCGGCGTTTCGACGAAATCCGCGTGACCGGTCGACGTGATCGGGAACGGGCGGCGCGGATCGAGCTGCCGCTGCGTGAGAATGGGATTGCCGGCGTACGGCACGTATGGGCCCGTCACGGAATCGCTGCGGAACACCACCTCGGAGTGCTGCTCCGCCGTTCCACCCTCGGCGCAGATCAGATAGTACTTGCCCGCGACCTCGAGGAGGTGCGGCGCCTCGATCCAGATCGGGTGCTTCGCGAGATCGACTCCGCCGTTCACGATGACCGAGCGCGGCCCGACCAGCCGTTTGTTAGCAATATTATATTCTTGAATCCATATTGCCCGGTGGCCCTCGTACAGCGGCTTGCCGATCGGCGGCCCGTTGTTCAGGACCCACGCCCGCCCGTCGTCGTCGAAGAAGAGCGACGGGTCGATCCCGTCGATCTGCGGCAGCCAGACGGGATCCGACCACGGGCCGGCCGGATTCGTCGCCGTGACGATGAAGTTGCCCCCGCGATCGACGAGGGTCGTGATCACGTAGTAGGTGCCGTCGTGATAGCGGATCTGCGGCGCGAAGATGCCGCGCGTGATCCCGGCGCTGTCCAGGTTGAGCTGTGACGGCCGATCGATCACGCTGCCGATCTGCGTCCAGTGCACCAGGTCGCTGCTGCGAAAGATCGGAACGCCCGGGTAATAGGCGAAGCTCGACGTCACGAGATAGTAGTCCGATCCCACGCGTGTGATGCTCGGATCGGGGTAGAACCCGGCGAGAATCGGGTTGAGATACTGGTTGGCGTTCGCGTGCACCCGCGCGAACACGGAATCGTGCCCGTCGTACTCGAACCAATCGAAGCGCGCGACGGGAGCGCCGGCGCGAGGCGGCATCGGGGTCGTCGGCGCCAGGCCGCCCGGCGCCGCCGCACCCGACGACAATCGATGATAGCTCTCCGGCGGCCCCAGGTACGAGTCCGGCAGCGGCTTCGCCTCGATGACGATTTTCTGAAGGACCACGCCCGGGTCTACCATCCAGAACTTGAGAACGTGCGCACCGGGATGCGCAAGCACGTGCTGCGTCACCGGAACGATGACGTTGTCGGCGACGGCCTTCTCCCACGCGCGGTTCGACGTGTCCGCCCAGATGTTCACGATCTGCGGAGGCTCGTCGTCGAACGAGACGGCGTAGCGTAGTCCCTGCGGCGAGCCGGTGAAGTTCAGCGTTGGCGAGAGATACGCATGCACCTTCACGCTTCCGCTGTCGAACATGAACACGTCGTATTCGAGCGACGGCCCGTTGCCGCCGGGCCTCTCGCTTGGAGACGTCACGGGCGTCGTCGTGACGGCGGATCCGGTGCGTCCGAGTCCCGGGACGGTCAGCCAGTACACGCCGTCGTAGTGGAAGGCCCGAGAGTAGTGCGCGGCATCCATCGACACGTAGCCGCCGCTCTCGACGAAGCCGCGGACGGATTCGCGCGCCGGCGACACCGGGTTGCTCACGACGGCGTTCACCACCACCCGGTTGCCATTCGCGCGCGTGATGGTGATCGGCACGCGGTGTTCGCCGTTTGGCGCATGCGCCCAGTCGATGCTGACCGAGAGGCGCCGTTCCGCGGTCACCGTGCCGCTCGCTGGCGAGACGCGCACCCATGGCTCCGCCGCGCTAGCCGTGAACGCGAACGGCGTCGTGCCGCGGTCGTACACGTCGAGATGATACGTCTGGCGCTCGTACGGATCGAAGGTGGGCAGCGCGAGCTCGCGCCCGCGGCCGGCGCCCGGCGGAGGAAAAGCGAATCGACCGCGTCCGGTGGGAACCGCGCGGTTCTGCTCGACGATGGCGACGCCCATGTCGGCCGGCTTCGGCACCTGGATCACGTCGACGCGCGGCATCGTGTTGCGCGGGGGCTCTTGCCAGTAGGTGTAGCCGATGTGGGTCTGATCCATCATGTGATCCCACTTGCCGCCGGCGAGCTGCGTGTTGTAGTAGCGCGTGATCGCCGCGTCGCGGCCGAAGAGCGCGCGCGCGCTGTCGGCGAGCGCGTTCGCCGCGACGCGACCTTCCCGCGCGTCCAATCGGTTCTTCGCGACGGTCACGTACAGCCGATTCAGGTTCGCGGCCGCCTCGACGGGATGCAGCACGAGCTCGTAATACGCATCGCGATACTGCGCCGGCAGCTCGCGCGATATCGCCTCGGCGCGCCGCTCGAGCGTGTCATACTGCGCGACGACGCGCTCCGCTTCGTCGAAATTGGTGAGGCTGTAGGTGGCGGTGTCGAGCAGCTCGGGTTTACGACGGCCGGCATACTCCAGCGTAGTCGTGATCACGTCGGCGATGTCGGCGGCCTGCTCGGCGCCGAACTGCTGCGCGGCCCATTGGCGTGCGTAGTCTGGCAGCCGCTCCGCCGGCCAGCGGCTCGGATTCCATGCGTAGTCGAGGAAGAACGAGATCGGGTATTCCATCGGCTTGAGGTCGCCGACGTTCACGATCCAGATCTGTTTGGCGTGGTAGGCGTACGCCAGGTGCATCTGCTCCCAGACGCGAGCGATCGGGTTGGTGTTGATCCACTTGTAATTGCGCGGGCCGCCGACGTAATCGAAGTGGTAATAGATCCCGAACCCCCCAGCGCGCGCGCTGTCGGTCAGCGCCGGGACGCGGCGGATGTTCCCCCAGTTGCCGTCCGAAAAGAGCAGCGTGACGTCGTCCGGAACGCGCATCCCCTTGTCGTAGTAGTCCTGCACCTCTTTGTAGAGAGCCCAGAGCTGCGGCGTGTCGGAGGCCGGCTTCCCCGTCACTTGGGCGATGATCCGTCGCTGGTCGGCGACGATGCGCTCGAGCAGATCGACGTTGCTCCCCGTCGTCATTGGCATGTCGCCATCGCCGCGCATCCCGATCGTCACGATGCTCTCGTGGTGATCCATGTTCCGGATGCCCTGCGTCCAGAATGCGCGGAGCACCGAGTCGTTGGTGGCGTAGTTCCATTCGCCGTGTCCGTAGCGCTTCCATTCCTGCTGCGCGCGGAGCATGGGCTCGTGGTGCGACGTACCCATCACGACGCCGTACTCGTCGGCGATGACGGGATTCAGCGTGTCGTCGTCGTTGAACGCGTTGGCCCACATCGCCGGCCACAAGTAGTTGCCCTTGAGTCGGAGAATGAGCTCGAAGACCTTCTCGTAGAACTGGTGGTTGAAGCCGCCGAACTTCTCGTGCACCCAGCCGCTGAGCGCGGGCGCTTCGTCGTTGAGAAAGATTCCGCGGTACTTCACCGCCGGCTCGCCGTCGCTGTGCCGGCCGGGCAGCACGTAGAGCGCGTTCCGGCGGCGCACCGGCACGTCGGCCCACCACGTCCACGGCGATACACCAATCTCTGATGAGAGATCGTAGATGCCGTAGATGGTACCTCGCTTGTCGCTGCCGGCGATCACCAGCGCGTGATCGACGCCGGGCATCGGCGCGTCGATCGGTTGCGTGACCCACGTCTCCCAGCGGCCGCGCACGCCGCCGACGTCGAGCTTGCCCGCGCGCACGAGCGCATCGATGAAGGGACTCCGGCCGATCGTGCCGACGATCACCACGGTCCTGGCGCCCGCCGCGTCGACGCTGCTCGAGAAGCGTGGCTCGGATCCGGTCACCTTCGCGAGGTCGCTCCGCAGGTCGCGCGCGGCGCGCACCACGCCGGGAAAGTCCGAATCGCTGACGACGAGCGGCGCGACGGCGCCGTTGGCGGCGAGCGGGAATCTGCCGACTCCGCCGGCACTCGCGACGTACGAACTCTGCGCCGCGCCAACAGAGGCGAGCGACGCCAAGAGCATTAGAGATATAGTCACCATATCTCTAAGAACTGAAAACAAATACATCGCAACCTCTTGTCGGATCAAGTTGTTACGACGATGCAAGACTACGGACTAGCGGCGTGCGCCAGACCAGTGCCCTGCTGCTGCGGATCGGAGGTGCGGGGATGGCTCGATACGTAGATCACGCCGGCACCGTGGTCGAGCCCCCACCGCGCCGTGGCGCTGACCCCGTCGAAATGCTGCACATATGATACGGTATTCGACGCGATATTGCGAAGCATGTCCACGCCGCCGAGCGAGATGTTGTCGAGGTACACGCGAACCTCGCTCGGCGTCTGAAAGCTGTCGGGGCCGCGAGCGGCGAGCCAGTTTGCGTGCAGCGCTTCGACGGCATCGTACACGGTCAGGAAGCGGTTGTCGAGCAACTGATCCCGCGTGATGATGGTGTGGTCGAGGGGAGCCACGTCGTTCACCATGGGGTGACGGACGCAGCCGGCGCCGAGCACCGTGAGGACCAGCGCGGCGGAGCGAATGAGTGTGGTACGCATGGACGTTCTCGATCGAGCGGAGGTCCCGCACGTTCAGAGGACCATCATGCAGCCTGAGCCGCCAGACTGCAAGAACGATCTGGCTACGCGGCGCGACTCGGCGGCCTTTTACGCATCGGACGAGCCGCGCCTCGCCCTGGCATGCCGGCGCTCGGCATTGCGCTCAGCATTGCGTTCGCCGTTGCGCTCACCATTGCGTTCACCGTTACGATCGGCATTTCGCTCGCCGGTCTGTCGATCGCTCCGGTGCCACTCGCCGGCTGACAGCTCGCCGCCCAGCGGGTCGGCTGTGTTGGCGTGATGCCGGTCGCCGGTGGGCGCTTCGCGCTCGAGCTCCTGATCGGTGAAGCGCGCGGTTCGCAGCTCCGCCTCCGCGGGCAGCTCCAGACGAAAGATGCTTCCCCGTCCCGGCGTCGACTCGACGGTCAAGGAGCCATCCAGCAGCTCGGCGAGACGGCGCGAGATGGGAAGCCCAAGTCCAGTGCCGTCCTGAAGCTGCGTCTTCCCGAGTTGAACGAACTCGTGGAAGATCCGCTCCTGGTCTTCCTTCGAGATCCCTTCGCCCTCGTCGATCACCTCGATGCGCACGCCGCCGCTATCGGTCCGTGCGCAGACGACGCGAATCGGCTTGCCCTTGCCGAACTTGATCGCGTTCGAGAGCAGGTTGAGCAGGATCTGGCGCAGGCGCCGCGGATCGGAGACGACCTTGAGCCGCTCGTCCTTGGGCGCCTCGAGCGTCAGCGTGGAGCCATGCTCGTCGGCGAGCGGCCGCACGGTGACGAAGAGATCCTCGATCACTCCCGGGAATTCCACCGGCTGCAGGCGGAGCTCGATCTTGCCCGCCTCGATCTTCGAGAGGTCGAGCACGTCGTTCACCAGCTCGAGCAGGTGGCGGGCGGCCTTCTGGGTGCGCTCGATGCCCTCGGTCTGTTTCTCGTTGAGCGGGCCGTATATACCCTCTAATAACAAAGTACTATACCCGAGCACCGCGTTGATCGGCGTGCGGAGCTCGTGGCTCATCGAGGCGTAGAAGCGGCTGCGGGCGGTCATCGCGCGCTCGAGATCGATCTGCCGCCGGTGCAGCTCCTCGTTCAGCGACTGCAGGTCCGCCGCCGACTTCGCGAGCGACTCCGCCTGCTGGCGCAGCGCCTCCTCGTGTCGCACGCGCTCCGAGATGTCGCGCACGATGAGCGTATAGGTGCGGCCGGCCGGCGTGTCGAGGCAGGACACGGAGGCCTCGATGGGGAATGAATCGCCGCTCGCGCGCCGCGCGGTGAACGCATGCGGCGTCGGCGGCGCCGAGAGCGCGCTCACCTCGCCGCGCTCGCGCTCCGCGTTCGTGCAGATGGTCGTCATCGCCTCGTGCCCGACGTCGTCCGGGAAGAGGCTGGTGACTGGCCTGCCGAGTGCCGCGCCGGCCGTCGTGCGAAACATACGCTCGGTCGCGGCGTTGACGAGCGTGATCTCGCCGCCGGCGTCGAACACGACGATCGCGTCCATCGCCGAGTCGACGATCTCGCGGAACCTCGCCTCCGACTGTAGCAGCTCGTGCATGTGCCGCAGCTCCAGATCCTGCCGCTCGACTTCGCGCAGCCGCTGCTCCTGCTCGGCAATCCGGCGGCGCTGGCGATACAGATCGACGAAGACCTGAACCTTTGAACGAAGGATCGCCGGCTGGAACGGCTTGAACATGTAGTCCACCGCGCCGACCGAATATCCCTCGAACACGTACTCCTCGTCCTTGCTGATCGCGGTCAGGAAGATGATCGGCACGTGGCGCGTGCGCTCGCGCGCCTTGATCAGCTTCGCCGTCTCGAAGCCGTTCATTCCTGGCATCTGCACGTCGAGGAGGATCACGGCGAACTCGCGATCGAGCAGACAGCGGAGCGCTTCCTCGCCCGATGACGCGCGTACGAGGCGCTGGCCGAGCGGCTCGAGGATCGCCTCGAGCGCGAGCAGGTTCTCTCGCCGATCGTCGACGAGCAGAATGTCGACCTGCTGTTCGGTCGCCGGCGCGGTCATTCACTTCCTCGCGTCGTGGAGCTCGTGCGCGCGGGCGCGGCGGGGAGGTCGCCGAGAGCGACCGCAATCTCGTGAATCGTGAGGAGGCGCGCGGCAGGGACGGCGTGCGCGGCCGCCGTTGGCATCGCCGGGCTCTCCGCGGTCTCCGGCCGCTGCACGAACGCGAGGCCGCCGCGTTCGTGAATGCGCTGCAGTCCGCTCGCGCCGTCGGCGTTCGCGCCGGTGAGGATCACGCCCACCGCGTTCGGACCGTACGCATCGGCCGCCGACTCGAAGGTGACGTCGATCGACGGTCGGCTATAGCGCACCGGCTCGTCGGTCGAGAGCGAGAAGAAGCCCTCCTCGATCAGCAGATGGTAATCGGGCGGCGCGACGTAGACGTTTTGCGGCTCGATGGGCGACTTGTCTTCGATGTCGCACACGCGGAGCGACGTGCGATCCTGGAGCAGCGGCGCAAGCAGGTGGTCCGATTCGCGATGCCGGTGCTGGACGACGACGAGTGGCAGCGCAAAGCCCGCGGGGAGTCCCGCGATCAATTCGCGCAGCGCGGACAGGCCGCCCCACGACGTGCCAATGAGCACGATCTCGTACGCCACGAACGCCACTATTTGACCTTCCGGTACAACTTCTCTCGACGATCCAGCTTCTCGTAGCAATCCTCGTACTGCGAGAACCGCAGCGACTCCTTGCTGCCGAGCGCGAGCACACCGAACATCACGAGGCTCTCGTAGAAGAGCGAGTGAACGCGGTGCTGCAGCTCCCGATCGAAATAGATCAGGACGTTCCGGCAGAAAATGACGTTGAACTCGCTGAACGAGCGGTCGGTGACGAGGTTGTGCTGCGAGAAGACGGTGTTGCGCGTCAGCGACGGACTGAACAGCGCACCGTCGTACTTCGCCGTGTAGTACTCCGAGAACGATCGCTTGCCGCCGGCGCGGATGTAGTTCTCGGTGTACTCCTGCATCCGGTTGAGCGGGAAGATCCCGGCGCGCGCCTGCTTGAGCACGGCGTCGTTGATGTCCGTCGCGTAAATGCGCGTGCGCTCGAGGAGTCCCTCTTCCTCGAGCAGGATCGCCGTGGAGTACACCTCTTCGCCGGTGGAACAGCCGGCGTGCCAGACCCGGATGAACGGATACGTGCGCAGCAGCGGCACGACCTGCTCGCGAAACACCCGGTAGAAGCCGGGGTCGCGAAACATCGCCGTGACGCTCACGGACAGATCGAGCAGCAGGCGCTCCATCCCGGAAGGATCGTGGAGCACGAGCCCCTGCAGCTCGGAGACCGACCTCAATCCTTCGGCGTCGATGCGCTTCCACAGCCGACGTCGGATCGAAGCGTATGCGTACGATCGAAAATCAAAACCATAATGCCGAAAGATTCCCTCCAGGAGCAGCTCGATCTCGATCCGTTCGAGCTCGGCGTCATACGAGGCGGGCGGACCATGCAACGACCGGTTGTGCCTTACCGGTACAGCCATACCCTCATCAGGCTCAACAACTGCTCGGTGTCCACGGGCTTCGTGATGTAGTCCGATGCACCGGCGGCGATGCATTTTTCACGGTCGCCTTTCATCGCCTTCGCCGTCAGCGCGATGATCGGCAGGTTCCGGAACTGCGGACGCTCGCGGATCGCGCGCGTCGTTTCGTAGCCGTCCATCTCCGGCATCATCACGTCCATCAGCACGAGATCGATGCCCGCCACCGATTCGAGCTTCGCGATCGCGTCGCGGCCGTTCTCGGCGAAATCGACGACCATGCCATGGTCCTCGAGCACACTGGTCAACGAGAAGATGTTCCGAACGTCGTCGTCGACGATCAGGACGCGTTTGCCGGAGAAGACTGCGTCCGTGTTGTGCAGGCGCTCGAGCATCCGGCGCTTCTGTTCAGGCAGGCGCGCTTCGACGCGGTGCAGGAACAGGGCCGTCTCATCGAGCAGCCGCTCGGGCGACTTCACGTCTTTGACGATGATCGTCTCCGCGAACTTGCGAAGGCGCGTCTCCTCCTGCGGTGTCAGCTCCTTGCCGGTGTAGATGATGATCGGCAAGTCCTGCATCGCGGGATCGGACTTCACGCGTTCGAGGAGCTCGAACCCATCCGTTCCCCCACTCAGGCCGAGATCGAGCACCATGCAGTCGAAGTGCGTCTTCGCCAGCTCCGCGAGCGCCTCTTCCGCCGTCGCGACGGCCACGATCTCCACGTCCTCGTGCGCGATCAGCTCGACCATGCTCTTCCGCTGCGATTCGTCGTCTTCGACGACGAGGAGCCGCTTCACCTGCTGGTCGATGAACTGCGAGATCTTGGTGAACGAATCCTCGAGCGCCTCCTTGGTGACCGGCTTCTCGAGATACGCGATCGCACCCGCCTTGAGCCCCTGCTGCCGTTCGCGAATTCCTGAGATGATGTGCACCGGAATGTGCCGCGTGTCCGGATGGTGCTTCAGGCGGTCGAGCACCGCCCAGCCGTCGATGCCCGGCAGATCGATGTCGAGCGTGATCGCGTCGGGGTGGTACGCGTGCGCGAGATCGATGGCCGCCTCGCCGCTCAGCGCGACGAGTCCCTTGAAGCCTTTCTCGCGCGCCATCTCGAGCACGACCTTGGCGAAATTCGAATCGTTCTCGACGACGAGGAGCACGCGGTCGCCGGGCTCGATCTCGTCCCGGTCGTCCTCGAACCCTTCGGGGCGCGGGAGACGCTCGTAGTCGATCTCAGTGGGCTCCATGGTGGCCGTGGCCTGTCCCGATTCCACGAGATCGTCGTCCCACGGCTGCGTGGCCGATTGGACGTCTCGATCCGCGTACTCCTGCCACTGGCCGATGTGCTGCGGCGCACGCGCGGCGGGCTGCGACGGCCGCGGAATCGTACGCGGCGTCCGTGTCAGCGGTGCGCCACCACCGCGTTCAGGCTCGTGCGGCCCAGGCTCGGGCAGCCGCACGGGGAGAAAGAGCGTGAACACGCTGCCCTGACCGGGCGTGCTCTCGACGCGGATCTCGCCGCCGAGCAGTCGCGCCATCTCGCGGCTGATCGAGAGTCCCAGCCCGGTGCCGCCGAACTTGCGGCTGGTCGTGCCGTCGGCCTGCTGGAACGCCTCGAAGATGAGCTGCTGCTTCTCCTTGGGGATGCCGATGCCCGTGTCGCGCACCTCGAAGGCGACGACGCCGGCCGCGGCGCGGTCGAGCGAGCGGCTCGCGAACCGGCGGCCCTGCTCCGCGGGCGCGATCGAGAGCGTGACGCCGCCATGCTCCGTGAACTTGAACGCGTTGGACAGCAGGTTCTTGAGAATTTGCTGAAGGCGCTGCCCGTCGGTGTAGATCGGCGACGGCACGTCGGGGGCGATGTTCACGGTGAAGCCGATGTTCTTCTGCTCGGCGACCGGCTTGAACGTCCGCTCCACGAAGTCGCGCACTTCCGCCATGCCGACATTGACGGGATTCACCTCCATCTTCCCCGCCTCCACCTTGGAGAGATCGAGGATGTCGTTGATCAGATTGAGCAGATCCGTGCCTGACGAGTAGATCGTCTGCGCGTAGTCGACCTGCTTCTTCGTGAGATTGTTTTCCTTGTTCTCCGTGAGGAGCTTGGCGAGGATGAGCAGCGAGTTGAGCGGCGTACGCAGCTCGTGACTCATGTTCGCGAGGAATTCGTTCTTGTACTTGGAGCTGAGCGCGAGCTGCTCGGCCTTCTCCTCGAGGGCGAGCCGGGCCGCCTCGACCTCGCGGTTCTTCTGCTCGACCTTCGCGTTCTGCTCCGCCAGCAGACTGGCTTTCTCTTCCAGCTCCTCGTTGACCTGCTGCAGCTCTTCCTGCTGCTCCTTGAGCAATTCCTCGGACTGGCGCAGCGTGCGCGCCTGCGCCTCGAGCTCCGTGTTCGACCGCTTCAGCTCCTCCTGCTGCTGCTGCAGTTCCTTCGACTGACTCTGGAGCTCCTGCGTCAGCTTCTGCGACTGCTCGAGCAGCTCCTCGGTGCGCATGTTCGCCTGAATCATGTTCAGCACGACGCCGATCGATTCCGTGAGCTGGTCGAGGAACGTCTGATGGATCTGGCTGAACGGGAGGAAGCTCGCCAGCTCGATCACCGCCTTGACGTCCCCCTCGAACAGAATCGGCAGCACGATGATGTTGCGCGGCGGCGCTTCGCCCAGGCCCGATGTGATCTGGATGTAGTCGTCGGGGACGTTCTGGAGCAGGATCGGCTGCTTCTCGAGCATCGCCTGGCCGACGAGTCCCTCGCCGGGCGAGAACCGGTTCGCGACGTGCTTCCGCGCGCGATACGCGTAGCTCGCGATCAACTTCAGGATCGGCGCGTCGCCCTCGCTGTCGGCGATGAAGAAGGCGCCGTGATGCGCACTCACGAGCGGTGTCAGTTCGCTCATGATCAAACGCGAAACCGACTCCAGGTCCTTCTGGCCCTGCATCATCCGGCTGAACTTCGCCAGGTTGGTCTTGAGCCAGTCCTGCTCCTGGTTGCGCTCCGTCGTCTCGCGCAGGTTGGCGATCATCTGGTTGATGTTCTGCTTGAGCTCATCGAGCTCGCCCTGCGCGTCGACGGTGATCTGCCGCGTGAGATCGCCCTTCGTCACCGACGTCGCCACGTCCGCGATGTTGCGCACCTGCACGGTGAGCGAGTTCGCCATCGCGTTCACACTGTCGGTGAGCCCCTTCCACGTGCCGGCCACGCCGGGCACTTCGGCCTGGCCGCCCAGCTTGCCCTCGGTGCCCACCTCTTTCGCGACGCGCGTCACCTCGTCCGCGAAGACGCGCAGGCGGTCCACCATGTTGTTGATCGTGTTCTTGAGCGAGAGTACCTCGCCCTGCGCCTCGACGGTGATCTTCTGCGACAGGTCGCCGTTGGCCACGGCCGTCGTCACGTCGGCGATGTTGCGCACCTGCGTCGTGAGGTTCGACGCGAGGCCGTTCACGTTGTCGGTCAGGTCGCGCCACACACCCGACGCACCGGGCACCTTCGCTTGACCTCCGAGCTTTCCTTCGGTTCCCACCTCGCGCGCCACGCGCGTCACCTCGCCGGCGAACGCGTTGAGCTGGTCGACCATCGCGTTGATCGTGTTCTTGAGCTCGAGAATCTCTCCGCGCACGTCGACGGTGATCTTTCGCGACAGGTCGCCGCGCGCGACCGCGGTCGTGACGTCCGCGATGTTGCGCACCTGCACCGTGAGGTTGGACGCCATCGCGTTCACGTTTTCGGTGAGATCCTTCCACGTGCCGCCCACACCAGGCACGCTCGCTTGCCCGCCGAGCCGGCCCTCGGTGCCCACCTCGCGCGCCACGCGCGTCACCTCGTCGGCGAAGATGCGGAGCTTCTCGACCATGTTGTTGATCGTGTCCTTGAGGTCGAGCACCTCGCCGCGCACTTCCACGGTGATCTTCTGCGACAGGTCGCCGTTCGCGACGGCCGTCGTGACCTGAGCGATGTTGCGCACCTGATTCGTCAGGTTGCTCGCCATGAAGTTCACGTTGTCCGTCAGATCCTTCCACGTGCCGCTCACGCCCTGCACGCTCGCCTGACCGCCGAGAATGCCCTCCGTACCCACCTCGCGCGCGACGCGCGTCACTTCGCTCGCGAACGCGGAGAGCTGGTCGACCATCGTGTTGATCGTGTTCTTGAGCGCGAGCACCTCGCCCTTGGCTTCGACGGTGATCTTACGCGACAGATCGCCTTTCGCGACCGCGGTGGTCACGTCGGCGATGTTGCGCACCTGATTCGTCAGGTTGTTCGCCATCCCGTTCACGTTTTCCGTGAGCGATTTCCACGTGCCTGCGACGCCCGGCACGTTCGCCTGTCCGCCAAGCACGCCTTCGGTGCCCACCTCGCGCGCCACGCGAATGACTTCGCCGGAGAACGAGTTGAGCTGATCCACCATCTTGTTGACCACTTCCTTGATCTGCAGGATCTCGCCCTGGGCTTCGACGGTGATCTTGCGCGTCAGGTCGCCGTTCGCGATCGCGGTCGCGACCGCGCTCACGTCGCGGAGCTGCACCGTCAGGTTGGCGGCCATGCCGTTCACGTTCTCCGTGAGATCGCGCCACGTTCCGCTGACGCCCTCGACGCGCGCCTGTCCGCCGAGCTTGCCTTCCGTGCCCACTTCCTTCGCGACGCGCGTCACTTCGCTCGCGAACGCGTTGAGCTGATCGACCATCGTGTTGATCGTGTTCTTCAGCTCGAGCACCTCGCCCTGCACGTTCACGGTGATCTTGCGCGAGAGGTCGCCTTTCGCGACGGCGGTCGTCACGTCGGCGATGTTGCGCACCTGCGCCGTGAGGTTGCCCGCCATCGCGTTCACGTTGTCGGTCAGTCCCTTCCACGTGCCGGCCACGCCGGGCACGTTCGCCTGTCCGCCGAGCACACCTTCGGTGCCCACCTCGCGCGCGACGCGACTCACCTCGTCGGCGAAGATGCGCAGCTTCTCCACCATGTTGTTGATCGTGTCCTTGAGCTCGAGCACCTCGCCGCGCGCGTCCACCGTGATCTTTTGCGACAGATCGCCGTTCGCAACAGCGGTCGTAACCAACGCGATGTTTCGGACCTGGCCTGTCAGGTTGTTCGCCATGCCGTTCACGTTGTCCGTCAGATCCTTCCACGTGCCCGCGACGCCCGGCACGTTCGCCTGGCCGCCGAGGATGCCTTCGGTGCCTACCTCGCGCGCCACGCGCGTCACTTCGGCCGCGAACCCCGAGAGCTGATCGACCATCGTGTTGATCGTGTTCTTGAGCTCGAGCACTTCGCCGCGCGCTTCCACGGTGATCTTCTGCGACAGGTCGCCGTTCGCGACGGCCGTCGTGACGAGTGCGATGTTGCGCACCTGATTCGTCAGGTTCGACGCCATCGCGTTCACCGAGTCGGTGAGATCCTTCCACGTGCCGGCCACACCCTGCACGTTGGCCTGGCCGCCGAGCACGCCCTCGGTGCCCACCTCGCGCGCCACGCGCGTCACTTCGCTCGCGAACGAGTTGAGCTGGTCGACCATGCGGTTCACGGTCGAGCCGATGCGGAAGAACTCGCCCTGCACCTGCTTGCCCTCGATCTCGAGCTCCACCTTCTGCGACAGGTCGCCCTCGGCGACCGCCTTGATCACGCGCGAGACCTCGGAGGTCGGCTGTACGAGATCTGTAATGAGCGAATTGACGGATTCCGCCGTCGTCAGCCACTGGCCGCCCACGCCGGCGATCGAGACGCGGTCGCGCATCTTGCCCTCGCGCCCGACCGACGTGCTGACGCGCGAGATCTCTTCCGAGAGGCGCGCCTGCTTCTGCGTGACGCTGTTGAACACGTCGATGATGTCCGCCATCAGCGGGTCGCCGTTCGCGGCCAGCTGCACGGAGAAGTCGCCGGCGTTCACCGCGCGCAATCCGGCGAGCAGCCGGTTGAGCGAGCGCTCGCGCGTCATGCGGCGGTCGCGCGCCGGCCGGCTCGAGCCGCCGACCGAGACCTCGACGTCGGCCGGAGATGCGGCCGCCGCTTTCGCGCGGCGTGCGGACTTTCGCGCCGCGCGCTTTCCGGAGCCATTGCTGCGCCCACCGGAGATGGGGGCTTCCTGATCGAGCATGTCGGGACCGTCGCTCACGCCCACGGGCCGTTCCTCTGCGTTGAACAGTCGATGACAGCGGCCGCCATGTGATGTGGCGGTCGCGGGGGGAATCGATGACGGGCGTGCGCCGCAATCCGGTCTGATCCGGTCGGCGCGCGCCATTATGGTATGTGGGCTACTTCAAGAGTGATGCCGGCCTCGGGCGGGCTCGGATCACAAAGTCAGGGCACGCGCGCCACGGTGTCGCGTAGTCGGTGATCTCGATCTCCACGTCACCGAGCCCGCAGCCGTACGCCGGGCACGACCGGATTCCAGTCGAGCCCGGCAATCGTCACGTTCTCGCCAGCGGCGCCGGGCGAGAACGCGTGTCCCCCGGCAGCCAAGGCGTCGATCAGCTCGACCGCGTACAGCGTCGGCGCGCGGCCTGGTCCGCCGTGATACTTCAGGTTTCGCTGCGCGTCGCCTTCCATTCCGTCGCGCGTGACTCGCGCGAACGGCACCGGCGATTTCGGAATGCCGCCAAGCGAGCGATTCAGCGAGACGATCCGCGCCTCGCTCGCCTCCATCGTCACTTGCGACTATGCGCTGATCCCATCGCGGTCGCGTTCAGCGCGGACCGAAGCCCGCTCGCGAGCTTCGCCGCGCTGTCGTTCCCCCAGAAGTGCATGAACAGCACGTGTGGCTCTTCGCCGATCAGATGGCTGTGCAGCGCCGTCACGCCGATCCCATTCATCGTCAGCGCCTGAATGACGCCGTTCACTTCACTCGGCAGAAGCACGAAATCGCCGGTCGTGACCGCGGAGTCGCCGCTGGTCGGCTGAAAATTCATCGACGTCGCGACGCCCATCGCTGGTGGAATGACTTCACCGTCATCGCGAAGCGTCTCGGGGCGCGGCACGCCGATCTGATACACGCCGCCCGAGACCGTGCCATGGAGGCCGAGTGCCGCGACCACGGCGGTAGTATCCAGCGTGAGTCGCAGCGGCGTGATCGCCGGCGGCCGCGCGAGCGGCGTCGCGGACATCGCGAGCGCGTCGTGGATGCCGCGCGCCAGCTTCACCGCGTCACCGGTGGCCATGATGTGCATGTACATCACGTGGGGCGATTCGCGCAGCAGGTGGTTGTGCAGCGCCGTCTGCTGGATCCCGGCCGCGCGCAGTGCGCGCATCACCGGCGCGATCTCGTTCTCGAGCAGCACCAGGTCGCCCATGACCATCGCCTGCGCGGGCGTCGTGCGCTTGAACGCCACCCAGCTGCCGAGCGCGAGCGCCGGGTGAATCGCCACGCCGTCGAGCGTCACGTGGAGGTCGCCGCGGGGGAACCCGTACTTCTGCACGCCGCCAGCGAGCGACGCGCCGGGCCGGCCGAGCGCGCTGTCGACCGCCGCCCAACTCTGCGCGGCAGCGCTATTCGTATTCACGAACGAGCATACCAGCACGCACGCCAGTGCCGCGACCGATTGATTCATCCTCATGCCGCCCCTCCGCGTGATTCGTCCGAGAGCGCCGTTCCCACCATCAGATGCACCGGAATGCCGCCATTCTTCGTTCGGAACCGCTCGTGCAGCTCCATCCGCAGCTGCTGCTCGAGCTGCCGGTCCGCCGTGAGCAGCGCGACGGTCCAGCCGTCCAACTTCGTCCGCGCGACGTTGCCGATCTGCGCGTACAGGTTGCGCAGCCGGTCGGCGTCACCAATCCGCACGCCGTACGGCGGGTTCGACGCAAGCACCCCGGGACCACTCCGCCCCGTCACCGCTGAAATCGGCTGCACGCACCACTCGATGTCCGATGCGACGCCGGCGCGTTCCGCATTCGCCGTCGCGGCGGCGATCGCGCCTTTGTCGCGATCGGAGCCGGCGATCGCGACCGGCGACGACGCCAGCTCGCGCGATCGCGCATCGTCGACAAGCGAGGTCAGGAGCGCTTCATCGGTGCCGGGCCACCGCGTGAACGCAAAGTCGCGGTCGCGGCCCGGCGCGATTCGGCGGGCGAGACGCGCCGCCTCGATTGGAATGGTCCCCGAGCCGCACATCGGGTCGACGAGCGGCACGTCGCCCGCCCAGTCCGCGCCGAGCAGAATCGCCGCGGCCAGGGTTTCGCGGAGCGGCGCCTTTGCGACCGCCTGCCGGTACCCGCGCAGGTGCAGCAGTGCGCCGGACGAATCGATGCTCACCGTGCACTCGTCGTGCAGAAAGCGGACGATGAAGAGCTGGCGGTCGGCGCCGGCCGTTTCCTCGTCCACGTCGCCCTTCGCGGAGCCGATCGTCACGCCCGCGACGCGCTTCGCGAGCGCCTCGGCGAAGCGCTGCGCGACCGCGTCGCTATGATAGAGTTTTGATTTGCGGCACGTCACGCGAAACTCGACCAGCGCGTTCGGCCGCACGAACCGCTCCCACGGGATGCGCTTCGCCTGCATCTCGAGCTCGTAGAACGCCAGCGCCCGGAACTCGGCGACGCGCACGATCACCCGGCTCGCCGTGCGCAGCCAGAGATTCGCGCGCGCCACGGATTGGAGATCGCCCGTCCACGAGACGCCGCCGTCCGCGGCGCGAGCTGGTAGGCCGAGTGCGCGCAGCTCCGCCGCGCAGAGCGCCTCGAGCCCGGGCGCGGTGACGGCGAACGCATCGAGCCGTTTGGGCGCGGTGGGTGATTTCACCCGAAGAAGACTAACGACCTCGACGAGAAACCTATGCCGCCCGCGACGCGTCGAGTCGTGAATGCGATACCGGCGATCGCCGGCGCATCGCGTCAATGACGCGATAGGCGAGCAGCATCGCGAAGATCGCCAGGTACACCGCGGGGAAGAACGTGTCCTTCTTCACCGCCCAGAGGTAATGAATGGTGCCGGTGATCGCCGCGACGTAGACCAGGCGGTGCAGCTTGGTCCAGCGCTTTCCGAGCCGGCGCACCGCGGCTTTGCTGGACGTGAGGGCCAGCGGGAGCATGATGAGCCACGTGAGCATCCCGATCAGGATGTACTTGTGCTTCACGATCTCGCGGCCCATGTCGCCCCACGCGAAGAACCAATCCACGCCGGCCCACATGCTCAGATGCACGCACGCATAAAAGAATGTGAATAAGCCGAGCGTCCGGCGGTACTTGACCAGCCAGTTCCAGCCGGTGAGGCGGCGCGCCGGCGTCACCGACAGCGTGATGGCGAGAAAGCGCAGGGTCCACAGGCCCGTCTGGATCTCGCCTTCGCGGATCGGATTCGGGCCCAGCCGGTCGGTGAAGAACCGCCAGGCATTCCACGCCAGCGGAACGAGACAGACGACGAAGACGACGGGTTTGTAGCCGCGGCTCAGAAGTTCTTCCTCAGGTCCATGCCCGCGTACAGATGGGCGACCTGATCGGCGTAGCCGTTGAACATGAGCGTTTTGATACGACGGAACTGCCCGATGCGCCGCTCGCTCGCCTGCGTCCACCGCGGGTGGTCGACCTCGGGGTTCACGTTGGCGTAGAACCCGTATTCGTCGGGCGCCGCGATGTTCCAGGTGTTGCGCGGCTGCTTGTCGACGAAGGAGATCTTCGTGATCGCCTTGATGCCCTTGAAGCCGTACTTCCACGGCACGATGAGCCGGAGCGGCGCGCCGTCCTGGTTGGGCAGCGTCTTGCCGTAGAGTCCCGTCACCATGAGCGTGAGCGGGTGCATCGCCTCGTCCATCCGCAGCCCCTCCACGTACGGCCATGGCAGGACGTTGCCCTTCTGCCCGGGCATCTGGTCCGGCGCGTAAATAGTCTCAAAACGTACATATTTCGCGCTCGGCAGCGGCTCGAAGCGTTGGATCATCTCGGCGAGCGGGATCCCGTTCCACGGAATCACCATCGACCACGCTTCGACGCAGCGAAAGCGATACGTGCGGTCCTGGACCTTGTACGGTTTGACGAGATCCTCGAAGTGATAGTCGGCGGGCTTCTTCACGAGCCCGTCGACCCGCACCGTCCACGGCCGTGTGCGGAAGTGCTGCGAGTTCGCGGCCGGGTCGTCCTTGTCCGTGCCGAACTCGTAGTAATTGTTGTAATTCGTGATCTCTTCCCACGTATTCGGCTTGTCGTCGCCCGGCTGCGCCGGCGCGGGGCGAAGCACCGAGAGCAGGCGGCTCGTCCCCGCCACCCCCACCGCGGCGACCCCGGCGAGCGCGAGGAACTTGCGGCGATCGACGTAGTCGCGCTCCGGCGTGATCTCGGACGACCGGATGTCGTCGGGCTTCTTGATCAGCATGGCGGCCTCCGGGCCGGATGACGGGTCTTCATCAAGATAAACGCGAGCCGCGAGAGAGTTCCGTTTGGCGGGACGCCAAGACTCCGCCCTCCCTCGGACGAACTCTCGTTCATCCTGGCAGTTCCCGCTGTCACCTTGATCGACTCCGCCCATCGCGTTTGCCAAATGGACGCACTTCGACGGGCACGGCGGCTGCTTTTCTCAGGTTCGGCCGCGCCGGACACGGCCGCGGCGGTGACCACATGCACCCGCCCAATGGCGGCGCACTCATAGCCACAGGAGACATCCTATGATCACCACTCGCTCTCTCAACTCCACCCTCGATCGCATGCTCACGGTGAATCGTGCGCTCGACGAGGCCTTCAATTCCGCCTGGAGCACGGGCAACCGGATCTGGGTGCCTGCGATCGACGTCATGGAGCGCAAGGACGCGTACGTGCTGTTCGCCGAGCTCCCCGGCGTGGATGCATCGCAGGTCGACGTCAGCTTCGAGCAGAACGTGTTGACGATCCGCGGCACCAAGCATCGCTCGATCGATTCGACGAAGGACGGAGAGGTTCGCGTCTTCGCCGCCGAGCGCGTCACCGGCACCTTCGAGCGTTCGGTGCGGCTTCCGGAGTTCGTCGACGGCGACCGGATCAGCGCCGATTTCAACAACGGCGTGCTGACCGTGACGGTGCCCAAAGCGCAGGCGGCGCAGGCACGTCGGATCGAGATCAAGTCGGCGTCGTCCAGCAGCGAAGTCGCGGCCGCGAACTGAGCGAGTCTCGGCGCGGCGATATGGACAGCGGCGGCACACCACGATTAGTTGGTGTGCCGTTCGCGTCGCCGCCGACGCGCCGCCCCCGCCCGCACTCTCTCAGCCCGCACATTGCCTCGCACGCGCGAAACCGCGCTCATCATCGCGATCCTGTCGAGCCTGGCCATCTGGTTCGTCTGGGCGGCGATCGATCCGCTGCCGCTCGTCGAAGATGAATTCTCGTACGTCCTGCAGTCGCGGATCTTCGCGTCGGGGCACTGGACGGCGCCCTCGCCGCCGATTCCGGAGTTCTTCCAGCAGGCGCACGTGCTCACCGTTCCGGCGGTCGCGTCCAAGTATGCGCCGGGACACGCGCTGCTCATGAGCATTGGCTCATTCCTGGGCGCGCCGGCGCTCGTGCCGCTGCTGCTGACAGGGCTCACGGGCGCCCTGCTCTTTCTCCTCGTTCGACGCGTGAGCAACGAGCGGGTCGGCTTGTTGGCGTGGATCGTGTGGCTGAGCGATCCGACCAACCTGCGCTTTCGCGCCGCGTACTACTCCGAGGTTACGAGCGAAGCCATGCTGTTCATCGCATGGTGGGCGCTGCTCGAGTGGCGCGAGCGGCATGAGCGGCGCTGGCTGCTGGTGCTCGCGGCAGCGGTCGGGTGGGGGGCGATCACACGACCGCTCACGATGCTCGCGTTCGCCGTTCCGATCGGCGTGGTCGTGCTGCGTGACGTGATCCGCCGCCGGCGATGGACGGACTTCGCCGCCGCGTTCGCCCTCGGCACGCTCATGCTCGGCGTGCTTCCACTGTGGAGCGCCGAGACGACCGGAAATTGGCGCGTGACGCCGCAGGCGTTGTGGACCAAGCAGTACCTGCCGTTCGACCATCCTGGCTTTGGGGTGGACACGACGCCGCCCGCGCGGCCGCTGCTCGCCGTCAACCGCGACACGTATCTCTCGTTCTACAAGTATCACGTGGACCACACGCCGGCACATCTGCCGCGCATCGCCTTCGAGCGCCTGTCCGCGATCGCGCGCGGCGAGTGGAGTGGGCCGCGGCTCGTGCTCGTGCCGTTCGTGCTCGTTGGACTCTTCGCAATGAACGCGGCCGTGGGTTTTGCGCTCGGCTCGGCGCTCCTGCTCTTCGCTGCATATCTGAGCTATGGGCACTGGGCCGAGTGGACGCTGTATTACTTCGAGGGGCTGCCCGTTCTGTCGGTGCTCGCGGCGCTCGGGTTGTGGCGCGGCTACGACTGGCTCCTCGCGCGCGGGACCACCTCGGTCGTGCTGCGTCGGGCCGGCGGTCTGGCGGCGGCGGGGGTCGTCCTGCTCGCGGCATACGAGCTCGAGACGTGGCGATTCAACCGGGTGCGCATGGCGAGCTACGACGTCGCGTTTCGACAGTTGCTCGACAAGCTGCCGATGCACGGCGCGGTGCTGTTCGTTCAGTATGCGCCGCGCATCGGACCGCACTCGAACGTGGTGCAGAATTCGCCGGACCTGCGCGATGATCCGATCTGGGTGGTGAACGATCTCGGGGCGCGAGACACGGCACTCATGCGCTACGCCGGCCCGCGCATCCCGCTCAAGTTTTACGAAGACGGCGGCAAGATCGAGGTCTATCGAAGCCTGCTGCGGCCAACGACAGCTCGATGAGTCGGTAGCGGCCTCACGCATACTGGATCACCGCATTCGGCCCGCTTCCTGCCTGATGTTGCCGTGATGCCTCCGACGCTTCGGACCAAGGCGCGCAAGGTGCTCGTGAGCCGCTTTGGTCATAAGGATTTTCAAAAGGGTCAGTGGGAACCGATCCGCGCCGTGCTCGAAGGCGAGGATGCGCTCGTCGTGATGCCGACGGGAAGCGGGAAGTCGCTGGTGTATCAGCTGCCGGCGCTCATGCTTCCCGGCCTCACCGTGGTCGTGAGCCCCTTGATCGCGCTCATGAAGGACCAGCAGGACAAGCTCGCGGCACACGGCGTGGACGCGCTCGCGATGCACTCGCATCTCTCGGACAAGCAGGCGCAGCACCTCGCGCAGCGGGTCGAGGAGGGCGGCGGCGAGATTCTCTATCTCACGCCGGAGCGCTTCAAGGATCGCGATTTCTTCGAGCGGCTCCTCACGCGCACGGTGAGTCTCTTCGTCATCGACGAAGCGCACTGCGTGAGCCAGTGGGGGCACGATTTCCGGCCGGACTACCTCACGCTCGGCTCGGTCGTGAAGCGCCTCGGCCGGCCGCCGATTCTGGCGCTCACGGCGACGGCGACCGAGGAAGTGCGGGCCGACATTGCGCGGCAGTTGGGGATGGAAGATCCGCACATCACCGTCACCGGCTTCGCGCGGCCGAACCTGCACTTCGAGGTGCAGCGTACGGTCAATCAGGCGATGAAGGACGCCGCGCTCGACGAGTTGCTGCGCGAGAGTCCGGGCGTCGGCGTCGTGTACGTCGCGACCGTGCGCGAGGCGGAGCGGCTGTACGAGCAGTTCGCGCCGCAGTTCCCGATCGGCCTCTATCACGGGAAGATGGCCGGACCGGATCGCAAAGAGACGCAGGACCGGTTCATGGCCGACGAGTTCAAGGCCATCATCGCCACGAACGCGTTCGGCCTCGGGATCGACAAGGGCGATCTGCGCTTCGTGATCCACTACCACTTCCCCGGATCGGTCGAGTCGTACTATCAGGAAGCCGGGCGTGCCGGCCGCGACGGCTTGCCGGCTCGGTGCACGCTCTTCTACCGCGTGGAGGACAGCCGCGTGCAATCGTACTTCCTCGGCGGCAAGTATCCGGACGTGGAAGAGGCGGCGCGCGTGGCGATCGTGCTCGAGCAGTACCCGGTGGGCGAGACCGTGCTGCTCGACGAATTATCCGAGCGGTCGGGCGTGGCGCGGCGGAAGACGCGCATCGTGCTCGTCCTGCTCAAGCGCCACGGCCTCGTGCGCGAGTACCGCGGCGGGAGCTGGGAGCGGTTGCAGAGCAAGCTCACGTCGGTCGATCTGAGCGCGGATCTCACCGACTATGAGCAACGTCGTATTCAAGATCGCGCAAAGCTGCGCGCGATGATCAACTACTGCCAGAGCGCGCAGTGCCGCACGCGCTTCATTCTGGAGTATTTCGGGGAAGACGTCGAGCCCGGCTGGCAATGTGGGAACTGCGACGTCTGCGAGGGCACGCTGCTGGTGACGCGGCGGCGCGTATCGCGGCCCAGCGGCGAGGAGACGAGCATCGCGGTGTGAGACGCGTTAACAGCTCGCGGTGAGCACCCGCGCTGTGAGAGATGCGAGATTATAATACTGACATGCGAAGCCGCGCCTTCCTCCTCGCACTGGCACTCACCGTCCCGGTGCACGCGCAGACGCCCGCGGCGCTTGCGCGTGGCTCGACGCACCACACCGTTCCGCCGGACCTCTCGCTCGACATTGCCGCGGGCGGGGGCGCACACACGCTGCACACGCCGTCGGGGTATTACCGGCCCGACCGCGCGGCGATCTTCCGAGCGTCTGCAATCGTCGCGCTTGGGCCGCGCCGAGCGATTCGCCCGGTCGTCGTCGTGGACGCGACGTCCGGCTGCCTCGGCTTTCTCTGCGCGCAGGACGACGTCTGCGCCATCGCGCCAGACAACACGTGCGAGAATAACTTTCGCGCGCCGGGCGGCGTCGCGGTTGGCGTCGGCGCGTCCGGCGCCTGGTCGCGATATCTCGTCGGCACGGTGGAGGGCGGCGTCGGCTCGCCCTCGCGGCACACGGCGTTCGTCGGCGCGAACCTCGCCGTTCGCCTGTCATCACACTTCGCGCTGACCGGCGATGTGAGGCAGTATCGCTTCACCAACGAGCACGGTGAGCGCGTCTGGGTCGCGCCGTTCTCGGCGGGCGTCCGCGTCTACTGACCGCCGCCGAACGCGCTCGGCGCCAGCACCACCAGCTCCCCGTGCATCATCGGTATGTGGGACGGTACGCTGCACGTGAACTCGTAGGTCCCCGGCGCCTTCACCACATACGTCGTGTCGATCTTGCCTTGCGGCGGAATCTTCACGAAGAAGTCGTGCAGCACGAACGAGTGGTCGTCGTCTTCGGGATTGATCAGCGTCAGTCTGAGCGTGTCACCGGCGACGGCGGTGATGGTGCTCGGGGAGAACGCGTACACTTCCTTGCCCTCCAGCACGCCGCCCTTGGCGAAATCCCTGGCGAGGAACGGATACGTCTTCGCCAGTTCTTTCACGAGCAGCGGGACGGTCGTGATCGTGACGTTGCGGCTGTGCGGTTGATACGCCGCCGCGCCAGGTCGCGCCGGAGCGGCGGCTCGCGTTCCGCAGCCCGCCGCGACGCAGAGCGCCGCGCAGAGGATGAAGTCTCGCATGATTCCGTGGTGGTTTCGTGGTGAACGTACGCCCGTTGGCGTCCCCTCGCGACCACCGTACGCGGGGCTAGCCGGCTTCGTTATCATTTAGGCACCGTGACCGTCGAATTCTCCGCCGCCGCGCAAGTGCCGGACGTCATCGACACGCTGGTCCTTCACAACTCGCTCAAGGCGTGGCTCACGGCCGTGATCAGCGCGGTCGTGCTCTTCGTGCTGCTGCTCCTCCTGCGGCGGCTGCTCGTCTCGCGGCTCGGCGCGCTCGCCGCGCGGACGACGAATCAGTTCGACGACATGGCGGTCGAGCTGATCAAGCGAACGCGCACGTGGGTGCTCGTCGCGGTCGCGTTGTTCTTCGGCCTGCGCGGCCTCACGTGGCCCGACACGTTCTCGCGCTACCTCGACAGCACCGCGCGGCTCGTGCTCCTCTGGCAGGTCGGGCTATGGGGCGCCGCGGGGATCAGCTTCTGGGTCAAACATTATCTCGGCGAGCGCGCCACGACGAGCGACCGCACGAGCGTCGCGATGATCGGCGCGATGAGCATTGGCGCCAAGGTGATCCTGTGGGTACTGATCATCCTCACCGCCGTGCGGTCGGTGTTCGGGATCGAGATCACGGCGCTGATCACGGGCCTTGGCGTCAGCGGCATCGCCGTCGCGCTCGCGGTCCAGAACATCCTCGGCGACCTGCTCGCCGCGCTGGCGATCGTGTTCGACAAACCGTTCGACGTCGGCGACACGATCGGCGTGGATCAGATCACCGGCACCGTCGAGCACATTGGCCTCAAGACGACGCGGCTCCGCAGCATCGCGGGCGAGCAGGTGATCATCGGCAATGCCGATCTGCTCAAGAGCCGCGTGCACAACTATCGCCGGCAGTACCAGCGGCGGGTGGTGCTGAATTTCGACGTCACGTACGACACCAAAGCCGACGTGCTGGCGAAGCTGCCGAGCGTGGTGCAGGAGATCGTGACCGCGCAGTCGCCGGTAAAGTTCGATCGCGCGCACGTGTCGAGTCTCGGCGAGTCGGCGATACGGATCGAGACCGTGTACTACGTGCTCGATCCGGACTATCTGCGCCACATGAACGTTCAGCAGGCGATTCTGTTGGAGGCGCTGCGGCGGTTCACGGAGCTCGGCGCGAGCTTCGCGTTCCCGAGTCGGACGGTGTATGTGGAGGGGATGGCGGTCGCTGACGCGAAGAAGTAGGGTCGTTCGCTGGCGCCGCCCCTACACGAGCCCCTTGATCCACCCGCCATCCACCGCAATCGACTGCGCCGTGATATAGCTCGCCCGCTCTGACGCCAGAAACGCGGCCAGCGCGGCGAATTCCTTCGGCTCTCCCAGTCGATGCATCGGGATCTCGCGCTCGAACCGCGCGAGAATCTCGGCGGGCGCGACACCTTCCTTCTTCGCGTTCGCCTGCGCGAGCTGCTCCACGCGCTCGGTGCGCGTGTAGCCCGGAAGGATGTTGTTGACCGTGATCCCGTCGGTCGCGACTTCATTCGCGAGCGTGCGCGCGAAGCCAGTCACGGCGGCACGGATGCTGTTGGACAGGATGAGATTGTCGACCGGCTGCTTGACCGTGATCGAGGTGACGTTGATGATGCGGCCCCACTTGCGCGAGCGCATTCCGGGGAGCACCGCGCGGGTCAGCTCGACCGCGCTGCGAAGCGTGAGATCCACGGCGCGCTGCCACGCGTCCCAATCGTGCGACTCGAACGGACCGGCGGGCGGACCGCCGGCGTTCGTCACCAGAATGTCGACGTGTCCGAACGCGAATTGCGCGCTCGAGACCACGCGATCGATCCCCTCGCGCGTCGACAGGTCGGCGGCAACAGCGTGGACCGCGGCGCCGGTCGACGCGGCGATCTCGCCGCGAGCGGCGTCGAGCGGCTCCTGTCCGCGCGCGCAGATGACGAGCTGCGCGCCTTCCTGCGCGAGCTCCTGCGCGATCGCCCGACCCAAGCCGCGGCTCGCCGCGGCGACGATCGCGACGCGGCCGCGAAGACCGAGATCCATACGCTATTTCCGGAGGTACGCGTCGGTCTTGTTGAGCCAGTCCTGACGCGGCGGATCGAAGATGTCCACGTCGAGCGTGTCCTCGAGCGCCTCCGCCTTGTGAAAGACCATCGACGGGATGTGCAGCACCTCGCCCGCGTGAACGACGACTTCCTCCGACTCGTCCTCGCCAATCCAGAATCGCAGCGCGCCCTCGAGGATGTACGTGAGCTGCTCGTTCTCATGCTGATGCTTGGGGACGATGCATCCCTTTTTCAGATAGACGTGCGCGAGCATCATGCGGTCGCCGGTGATGAGGCGGCGATCGAGCATGGTCGAGACATTCTCCTTGGGCATCTGGTCCCAGGCGTACCAGGTGACGGAGCGTTCGCCGGTCGTTGACATATGTGGTGTGGAGTGTGGGATCGCGAAGCGTTGAGTAAGCCTCGCGCTCGCGAGGCGCCGGATCAAGTGCCGTGCACCAGCTCCACGGCTGCGCCAAGAGGTGATGCCGCGAGCGGCGGTGCGCGCACTTGACGTGCGGTCCCCTGCGATAAACATTTGGCAATGATGACGGCGCACGACTCGAGCTTCGACTCGAGCGCTCTGTCCGACGAGACGATCGAAGCGGTTCGATCCGCGCTCGTGTTTTACGTCGACGAGCCGTCTCGCCGCGAACGCCTGCGCGAGACGCTGCATGCCATGGCCGCGGAGGCGCGAGCCAACGCAATGCGTGCCGAGCAGTTGCTCGTAGTGCTGAAGGACATCTGGTATTCACTGCCCAGCGTGCGGAGAATCGCCGATCCGGCCGAGCAGGTGCGCCTGTTGCAGCGCGTCGTGACGATGTGCATCAAGGAGTACTACTCGGAGTAGCCTCGGCCGTCGCGCCGCGGGGCACCGCCTTCCCCCGCGGGTTTCGTGAATCAGAATAACAATATCGTCACCACGCGGCTCAGGACACGAGCGTCGCCTTGACCTGGATGTCGGGGATGCCCGCGAGCGCCTGCGAGACCGGGCAGCCGTCCTTCGTCGCCGACGCGATCGCCTGAAACTTGGCGTCATCGATGTTCGGCACGCTCGCGCGCACCTCCAGGTGCATCTTCGTGATCTTGAAGCCCTCGCCCGCCTTCTCCACCGTGCACTGCGCGGTCGTGTCGACGCTCCGCGCCGGCGTGCCGTTCTTCTCCAGCCCAGCGCTCAGCGCCATGCTGTAGCACGCGGCCTCCGCGGCCGCGAGCAGCTCCTCGGGATTCGAGCCCGGGCCGCTCTCGAAGCGCGACGAGAAGTTGTATTGACCGTTCAGTCCCGTCGCTCCTTTGAAGCTGCCGCGGCCATCCTTGAGACCGCCCTCCCATTTCGCGCTCGCGCTGCGTGTCGGCATCGTGCTCTCCTTTCGTCGTATTGCCCGTGTGCTGACTTGACGCCGCCCGCCGGTCCCACTTGTATGCCGGGCATGAGCGATGCGACGTCCTCCGGCCAGCTGCCTCCTGCCATCGCGCGCGTGCTGTCGCGCTTCGCCGCGATGAGTCGAGAAGAAAAGATGCAAGCGCTGGTGCACTACTCCAAGAAGCTCGAGCCGCTGCCCGAGCGACTTCAACCATTGGACCGCAGCAACTTCACCGTGCCGGAATGCCAGACGCGGGTCGATCTCTTTCCGGAGCACCACGACGGCGTGATGCACTACTACGCCGACGTCAACGTGCGTCAGTCGCCCACGATCGCGGCCTTTCTCGCGATCGTGTTCGGCGCGATCAACGAGCAGCCGCCGTCCACCACGCTCGCCATTCCCAACGATTTCGTGCAACACCTGATGGAAGGCATCGGACTCGCCGGCCGCGAAACGGGGCTCACGGCGATGATCGACCGCATCAAGCGGTACGCGCGCGCCGTGAAGTAACGTCCGCCGACGCGCTCGATGACTGAAGCGGAGCTCGAGGACCTGCTCTCCACACCGCGTCCGGCCACGGTCGACGCGCTCGTGCAGTCGCCGGGCGATGTCATCGTGCTCGGCGCGGGTGGCAAGATGGGACCGACGCTCGCCCGCATGGCCGCGCGCGCCGCGAGCGCCGCTGGCGGCGCGCGCCGCGTGCTCGCCGTCTCGCGCTGGTCCTCGTCGGCGGCCGAGCGCGCGCTGCACGACGCAGGCGTCGAGACCATCCGCTGCGATCTCCTCGACTCGGACGCGGTGCGGAGGCTCCCCGATGCGCCGAATGTGATCTTCATGGCCGGCCAGAAATTCGGCACCAGCGGCGCGCCCGCGAACACCTGGGCGATGAACACCGTCGTCCCGACGCACTGCGCGGAGCGCTATCACGAATCTCGCATTGTTGCATTCTCGACTGGAAACGTGTATCCCCTCACGCCGATCACGTCCGGCGGATCGAAGGAGACGGACGCGCTCGGCCCAATCGGCGAGTACGCCGCGTCGTGCGTCGGCCGGGAGCGCATCTTCGAGCTGTTCGCCGACCGGTACGGCACGCCGGTCGCCATCGTCCGGCTGAACTACGCGATCGATCTTCGCTACGGCGTGCTCGTGGACGTCGCGCTTCGCGTGCGGAACGGCGAGCCGGTGCCGCTCGAGATGGGCTACGTGAACGTGATCTGGCAGGCGGACGCGAACCGCATCGCGATCGAATGCCTGTCGCGCGCGAGCACGCCGCCGTTCATCGTCAACGTCACCGGCGCGGAGCGCCTCTCCGTGCGCTCGGTCGCCGCGTGGTTCGGGACGCGATTCGGAAAGGAGGCGCGCTTCGTCGGACAGGAAGGTCCCGACGCGCTGCTCAGCAACACCGGGAAAATGCGGTCCGCCTTTCCGCCGCCGGAAACCTCGACCGAGCAGATGTTCGAGATGATCGCGGATTGGGTGGAGCACGGCGGACACGTGCTCGGCAAACCGACCAAATTCGAGGCGCGTGATGGCCGATTCTGATCGCCCACGCGACGAGAGCATTCGCGAGCATCTACGCGCGGGACAGGTGATCCCGGCGCACCCGCTCGCGCTCACGGCCAACCGCCGCCTGGACGAGGCGCGTCAGCGCGGGCTGACGCGGTACTACATCGATGCCGGCGCAGGCGGCATCGCGGTGGGCGTGCACACGACGCAGTTCGCCATTCGACGCGAGTCGATCGGACTGTTTCGCCCGGTGCTTGAACTGGCGATCGACGAGGCGCGCGCTGCGCTCGGCGATGATCCACGTCCATTCGCGATGATCGCCGGCGTGTGCGGGCACACGGCGCAGGCGCGCACCGAAGCGGAGATCGCCGCCGCGCTCGGGTACGACGCGGGCCTGCTCAGCCTCGGCGACTGGCGCACCGAGAGCGAGGACGAGCTGCTCGAGCACTGCCGGATCGTCGCCGAGACGATTCCGTTATTCGGGTTCTATCTCCAACCGGCGGTCGGCGGCCGCGTGCTATCGTACCGCTTCTGGCGCGAGTTCGCGGAGATCCCGCGTGTCTGGGCGATCAAGATTGCACCATTCGACCGCTATCGAACGATCGATGTCGTTCGCGCGGTCGTGGAGTCCGGACGCGACGACATCGCGCTCTACACGGGGAATGACGACAACATCGTCGCCGACCTGTCGACGCCGTTCGCGTTCCTCGCGGCCGGCACGCGCGTGACGCGCTGGATCGACGGTGGGCTGCTCGGCCAGTTCGCCGTGTGGACGCGCGCCGCCGTCGCGCTGTTCGGCGAGATCAAGAGCGCGCGCGAAGGCGGGCTGATGCCCCCCACGCTGCTCTCGCGAGGCGCGGCGTTGACGGACGCGAATGCGGCCGTCTTCGACGTCGCACACGGGTTCGCGGGATGCATTCCCGGAATTCACGAGGTGCTCAGACGCCAGGGACTCCTCGACGGCACGTGGTGCCTGAATCCCGACGAATCGCTCTCGCCCGGGCAGGAGGATGAGATCTCGCGCGTCGAGCGCAGCTATCCGATGCTCACCGATGCCGGCGTGAGCGCGACCAGCCGCTGACTCAGCGCGCGGCGCCGGACGTCTTGCCGCGCAGCAGCGACGCGGTCCATGCCGCGCCCGCTGGCACCTCGAACTTTGCTCGCCAGCGCGCGGCGTCGGTGAGCGTGGTGTCGAACACCGGCGTCGATGCGTCGATGTCGCCACGATTCGCGCGCGCCGCAAACTCCTCTCGCGACACCGTCACGATGTCGTCTGCCGCGCGATAAAACAGACGCCCGCCGCCGACGAGCCGCGATCCGATCACGTGCTCGAGCTGCTGAAGCTCGCGAAACAGACCGTCGATCGAACAGCCGGATGCGTTCTCCGCGGTGACGTCGACGCCGATCGCGAGAAATCGATCGTCCCGCCAGTCGCGCGCGCCGCGAAGGGGCACGCCGTGCGCTTTCCATCCGGCGAGGAACTGATCGACGGCCGCGAGCAGCGTGTCGGCCGCGGCGCCGGCGAGCGGGCTATCGCTGGCGAAGACCCAGACTCGCGCCGAATCAGGCAGCGCGTCGAACGGTACGATCGGCATACGCGAAAGCTAATTCGCGCGGCAATCTCAATCCGGCTCTGTTCGGTGCCGGTGCGCCTGGTGCGAGACCGGTGTGTACGACGGCGACGTGCGCGCGAACCGGCGGTCGATTTCGGCGAGCAGCTTGGCGGGCGGGATCGGCTTCGCGAGATATCCGTCGCACCCGGCCGCGATGCTGCGCTGCTCGTCGCCGGGGAGCGCATGCGCGGTGACGGCAATGATGGGAATGTGCCGCGTCAACGGATCGGCCTTGATCACGGCCGTCGCTTCCCAGCCGTCGAGCTCCGGCACGGAGATGTCCATCAGCACGAGATCGGGGCGCGCCGTGCGCGCGCATTGCACGCCTTCGGTTCCCGTCACCGCCTCGACCACTTCGTACCCCGCGAAGCGCAGCGCCGTCGCGTAGATGATCCGATTGTCCTCGTTGTCTTCGACGAGGAGAATGGTCTTCGGGGAATCGACCACAGTTGCTCCATGGCATACCGTCAGCGCGCTCGCTGCTTCGCCACCGCGCGCTGAATCCAACATACACGTTGCACCAGCGCGCGGAACCCCGCGTGCGGAGCCGGGATCACTATCCCTTGCGGGCACCGGCGGCGCGCGGTAGGGATTAGGCCGCTGGCGCGCGCGCTCTGCCATCGCGCCCGGCACGACCCTCCGCACTCGACCTCATCCCTCCCGGACATGTCCGAAAAGACGACGTACGACCGCCGGGCCTTCATGGCCTATTTCTCCACGATCGGGCTCGGATCCACGCTGCTGCCTGGCGTCCTCTGGTCGCAGCTCCAGCAACCGCAGCAGCCGACTATCACGCCCGAGATGGTCGCGGGCGCCGAGGAGATCGCGGGATTGCACTTCACGGAAGAGCAGCGGACCGCGATCGCGCAGGGGCTGCGCAGCCTGGGGAACGAAGTCGCCGAGCTGCACAAGGAGCCGCTCGACATGAGCGTCTTTCCCGCGATCGTGTTCGAGCCCGTCCCACCCGGAGAGAAGCTGGCGCACAAGACCAAGGCCGCGATGCAGCGGAGCCACGCTCCGGTGATGGCGCGGCCCGGCAGCGTCGATGAGCTGGCGTACGCGCCGGTGACGCAGCTCTCGGAGCTCGTGCGCACGCGCAAGGTGAAGCCGTCCGAGCTCACGGAGATGTATCTCTCGCGGCTCAAGCGATACGACTCGCAATTGCATTTCGTCATCACCCTCACCGAGGATCGTGCGCGGCAGCAGGCGAAGGATCTGGATGCGGAGATTTCGCGCGGGCACTACCGCGGACCGCTGCACGGCATTCCCTGGGGCGCGAAGGATCTGCTCGCGGTGAAGGGCTACCCCACCACGTGGGGCGCCGCGCCGTACAAGAACCAGATGCTCGACTACGATGCCACTGTCGTGAAGCGTCTCGACGAGGCGGGCGCGATTCTGCTCGCGAAGCTCACGCTCGGCGCGCTCGCGCAGGGCGACATCTGGTTCGGCGAGCGGACGCGCAACCCGTGGAATCCCGCGACCGGGTCGAGCGGCTCGTCGGCCGGACCGGCGTCGGCGACCGCGTCGGGGTGCGTCGGCTTCTCGATCGGCTCGGAGACCAACGGCTCGATCACGTCGCCATCGCGCACGTGCGGCGTCGCCGGCTTCCGGCCCACCTTCGGCCGCGTGCCGCGCACCGGCGCGATGGCGCTCTCGTGGACGACCGACAAGCTCGGGCCCATCTGCCGGAGCGCGGAAGACACGGCGCTCGTCTTCAACGCGATTCATGGCCCGGACGGTTATGACTATTCTGTAAAGGACTACCCGTTCAACTGGAACGCAAACGTCAAGCTCTCGTCGCTGCGGATCGGCTACTTCAAGATGAGCGGGCAGCGAAACCTGTTCGAGCGCCGGAACGCGCAGGGTGAGACGGAGCCCAACACCGAGGCGCTCAACTTCATCAAAGTTCTCGAATCACTCGGCGGCAAGCCGGTGGAGGTCGAGGATCCGACGCCAAATGCCGGGTATCTCGACGATTTCATTCTGCACGCGGAAGCGGGCGCCGCGTTCTCCGCGCCCGCGCTCGCGGGCGATCTGGACATCATGATGCGGAGCCACACGGAGTTCTACAGTACGTGGCCGGATTACTTCCGCGTCTCGCAGTTCTATCCCGCCGTCGATTACGTCAACGCGAATCGGGCGCGCACGCTGCTCTGCCAGAAGTGGTGGGACCTGTTCAAGAAGTACGATGTGATCTTCACGCCCCAGGAGAACACCTCGGTCACGAACGTGACCGGAACGCCCTCGATCGTGGTGCCCACGGGCTTCGAGGTGCCGGTGCCGTTCAATGGACGAGGCGGGCGTGGCGGAGCGGCCGGCGGTGGCGGCCGCGGGGGGCGGGGCGAATCGGCTGCGCCCGCGGGTCCCCCGCCGGCGCCCATTCCGTCGCTTCCGCTGCCGACATGGATGTACATCATGGGGCCCATTTATCAGGATGAGAAAATCCTAACGGTCGCGCACGCTTTTCAATCGGCGACCAGTTTCCACACCAAGCACCCGCCGCAATTCCCGTAACGGCACACCCGATGCGTTGACGGCCGGCGGATGGCTGCCAGGGGGGCGAGGGTCCCCCGGCCATCGACCACGGAGAACCCCTTCGGCGACGGCGCCGAAGGGGTTCTTTCGTGCATCCTGCCTCATGACTTTACGAATCCGCGACACACCCGCGCAGCGATTCGAGCACCCTCGGCCGTAGTTCAAGTGTCCAATTGGACGCCGGCGGTGAAGAAACCACCGGCTCCCGGCGCGGGTAATCGTTCGAGGACTCTCTTGCCCCGCCCGCCACATGCCGCTGCGCAAATTCATGTCATTGCGATCTCTCGCCGAGCTCGACGTGGTCTCGGGACGCGCCAACGGGCGCTTCTCCGGCCCGTCGCGCACTGTCCCGAGCGGCGAGGCGCTGGCGCAGACGGGCGAGTACAGCATTTTCGGACTCACGCGCGCGGCGGACCAGGCGGCCGTCCGCGAACGGCAGGTCGGCTTCACGCTCGTGATCTTCGGCGTCGCGACGATCATCGCGGTGCTGTACTCGATCGAGCAATTCTTCTATAGCCGACTCGCGGGCACGCCGGTGTCGATCACCGAGCTCGTGCCGGCGGAGCTGATCTTCACGTACGCATGGGCGCTGCTCACGCCGGTCGTGATGGCGGTGGCGCGCCGGTTCCCGGTGTGGGGGCGGCAGCGGACGCGAAACTGGGTCGTCCAGATCGGCGCGATGGTGAGCTTCGTGCTCGTGCACGTGGCGATCCTCACGACGATCAGCGCGGTGCTCGGGCCGGGGCTTCACGCGGCGCCGACGCTGTTCGGCCAGGGGCTGCTGTCATGGACGGTGCTCGACAGCATCGTGTTCTGCACGCTCGTGGCGATCCATCACGCGGTGGTCTACTACCGCGTGTCCAAGGATCGCGCGATTCGCGCGTCGCAGCTCGAGGCGCGGTTGGCGCAGGCGCAGCTCCAGATGCTTCGCATGCAGCTCCAGCCGCACTTCCTGTTCAACACGCTGCACTCGATCTCGGCGTTGATGCACAAGGACGTGCGCCGCGCCGATTCGATGGTCGCCGCGCTGAGCGATCTCCTGCGCATGTCGCTCAAGCACATCGGCGCCCAGGAAGTGCCGCTGCAGTCGGAGCTCGATTTTCTGCAGCGCTATGTCGAGATCATGACCATTCGCTTCGGCGACCGGCTCACGGTCTCGATCGACGTCGACCCGGAGACGCGAGACGCGCGCGTGCCGAATCTCTTCCTGCAGCCGCTGGTGGAGAATTCGTTCCGGCACGGATTCAGTGACGTGACCCAGGGGTCGGTGCAGATCACCGTGCGTCGCGACGGCGACATGCTTCGCTGCGACGTGATGGACAACGGCCGCGGCCTTCCGGCCGGACACAAGGAAGGCGTCGGGCTCGCGAGCACGCGCCAGCGATTGGCGCATCTCTACGGCGACCAGCAGACGTTCGCGATTCGCGGCGCCCCCGGCGAAGGCGTACACGTCACGATGGCCATCCCATTTCAATCCTTTGATCAGACGGTGCAAGACGCATGACCGAATCCAAGACCATCCGCGTCCTCGTCGTTGACGACGAGGAGCTGGGCCGCGACCGTTTACAGTCGCTGCTCGAGGAGCAGCCCGACGTGCAGCTCGTGGGCGTGTGCGCCGACGGGCAGAGCGCCCTCGATACGATCGAGCGCGAACGGCCCGACCTCGTCTTCCTCGACGTGCAGATGCCGGGGATGGACGGCTTCGAGGTGATCGAGAGTATCGAGCCGGACAAGCTGCCGGCGGTCGTTTTCGTCACGGCGCACGACGGACACGCGATTCGCGCGTTCGAGATTCACGCGCTCGATTTTCTGCTCAAGCCATTCGATCAGAACCGCTTCGAGAAGGCGCTCGACCGGGCGCGCAGCCAGCTCGCCCGTCGCGCCGGCCCGATCATCGATCAGCGGCTCGTCTCGCTGCTCGAGGAGCTGCGCGAGGAGCGCAAGTACTCCGATCGGATGATCGTCAAGTCCGGCGGCCGCGTGTTCTTCGTCCGGACCGACGACATCGACTGGGTCGAAGCGTCGGGCAACTACGTGCGCATTCACACGAAGAACGAAGCGCACCTGCTGCGCGAGAGCATGAAGAACATGGAGGCCAAGCTCGACCCCAAGATCTTCGTGCGCATCCATCGTTCGGCGATCGTGAACATCGACCGGATCAAGGAGCTCGAGCCGTGGTTCCACGGCGAGTACATCGTGATCATGCGCGACGGCACGCGGCTGACGGCGAGCCGGGTGTTCAGTGACCGGCTGAGTGCGTTGATTGCGTAGGGAGGCGGAGGCTGGAGAGTAGAGAGGGGAGAGTCGAGAGTCGAGAGTAGAGAGTAGAGAGTAGAGATTTGGAATGCAGATATATTAGTGAGCAGTTCCCAACCTCCAACCTCTAACCTCCAGCCTCTCTCTACTCTCCACTCTCTACTCTCCCCTCTCGCCGCGCACCGCCCCCTCCAACGTCGGATACCCAAACTCGAATCCCGCCTCGAGCAGTCGCCGCGGCCGCATGCGTTGACTCGCCAGCACGGTCTCGTCGGCCATGCGACCGAACGCGAGCTCGAGCGCCAGCGCCGGTACCGGCACCACCGCCGGCCGGCCGAGGACTCGCGCGAGCACGCGTGTGAACTCGGCGTTCGTCACCGGGTTCGGCGACCCGATGTTGACGGCGCCGGAGATGCCGTCCTCGCGCAGCACGAAGAGAATCGCGGCGATCGCGTCCGGTAAGGCGATCCAGCTCATCCACTGCCGTCCATTCCCCATGCGGCCGCCGATGCCGAGTCGAAACGCCGGCAACATCCTGGCGAGCGCACCGCCGTGTCGTGCGAGGACGAGCCCCGTGCGGAGATGCACGACTCGCACACCGGCATCCGACGCCGGCTCGGTCGCGCGCTCCCACTCCTGGCATACGTCAGCGGCGAATCCTCGGCCCGGCGTGCTCGATTCGTCCAGAATTTCGTCGCCGCGATTCCCGTAGATGCCCATCGCCGATGCGCTCACGAGCACGCGCGGCCGTGCCGCGGCGGAGGCGATCATGCGCGCGATGAGCGACGTGCCCTCGACGCGGCTCGAGCGGATGCGCCGGCGGGCCGCGCGCGTCCAGCGCTGATCGAGCGGCTCGCCCGCGAGATTGATCACGGCATCGATCCCATCGATCGCGCTCGAGTCGGTCGCCCCGTGCGCGGGATCCCACGACGCCTCGTCCGGGCCGTGTGCGTCGCGCCGAACGAGACGGCGCACGGTATGACCAGCCTGCTCGAGCGCGCGGACCAGCGCCGAGCCGATCAATCCGCTCGATCCCGTGATCGCGATCGTCAGTGCGGGACCGCCTTGGTGCGATCCGCTCTCACGCCCCGGAATGATTGGCACACCCATGGTCATGTCCGCGACGCTCGAGTGCGAAAACGACGATTGCGCGCTCGCAGCCGCGAGACGCGCAATGCCAATGCTACTCGGGTTCAGGCGGTCGGCGCGAGAGTCGCGCCTCGTGCTCAGGCGGTCTTGCGCTTTCCGAAGATCTCGTCGGCGACGGCCTGGCGGTCTGCCGCGTTGTTGAGCGCCGCGGTCGCATTCGGGTCGAAGTGCGTGGGCACCGGCTCGTCCTTCGCGAACGACACCATTGGCGGCGAGAAAATCGTGACGATCTGGGTGATCCGGCGACGCATCTCGGTGAGGAGCCCCGCGATGTGCCCGAGTTGCTGCGCGGTGATGTCCTGGAACTGCAGATGGTTCATCACGCCGCCCAGCTCGTCCTTGAGCTGCGCGATGCGGAGCTTGCGCGCGACTTCGTCCGCCGAGTCGGCATCGAGCTCCTCGACCAACTGCACGGCGCGTCCGAGGCAGTCGAGAATGTCGGTGGTGGCGGTCTCGGTGGCGGATGAGACTTCGTGCAAGCTGCCGTGCATCTGCTGGAGCTTGTCCACGCCCTGGTTGTCGAGCATGCCGCAGCTTTCACGCAGCCGCACCACGATGCCGACCGTCTCGGCGTACGCGCGGAGCAGCGTGCGCGAGAGCTCCGCGAAGCCGCCGGGCTGCGCCATCACGTGCTCGAGAAAGCCTTTGGCTTCGCGATCGAGCGTGGCGCCCGAGGTGCTGAGCTCCTCGATCGCGTGATCGACCAATCGTAACGAGGCTTCCGAGTCGTAGAGCAACTGTTCCGGCGGTCTCATGGGAGGATCCTTATGCCGCGGCGCCGATGCCAGCCATCAGGCGATCGATCTTTTCCTTCAGCACGGACGGCGTAAATGGTTTGAGGATGTAGTTGTTCACGCCTGCTTCGACAGCGGCGATGATGTCTTCCCGCGCGCCGCGAGTGGTGACGAGGAGGATCGGAACCGACTGTCCGGCTGGCGTCGCGCGAACCGCGCGGGCGAAATCGAGCCCGCTCATATTCGGCATGTTCCAATCGGTAATGATGAACCGCACAGACGCATCGAACTTGGCGAGCGCTTCGAGGCCGTCGGCGGCTTCGAGCGTGTCGGTGTACCCGATGCGCTGGAGGGCATTGATGATGATTCGTCGCATCGTGACAGAGTCATCGACGACGAGGAACTTCATGGCGACGCGACCTCGAGAGAGAGGCGAAGGGGGTTACAAATCCCCGGAGTCGAGGAGCCGGCGCGACACCGCGTCGACTACCTCCAGTGTGTCGTACGCACCGCTGAGGATCCGGCCGCGAATCCGGTCGGCCCGCGCGGGGTCCATCGAGGTCGCGCCGGCCGTGTCGTCGCGCGCGGCGAGTGCACGTCCAGCGTCCGAGATCTCGACCTTGTCGGAACGGTCGGCGCTCGCCGGCGTCGGAGCCACCCGCTGGATCGGACGGTCGTCCGAGGCATCGGTTGCCGGCGCGGTGCGAGTCGTATCCGGACCGATCGGGCCGGTGTTCTTCGGGTAGATGTACATTGATTTCCTCCGCACCCGAGTATCGTCCCTTCCCGCCGCAACTTTAGCGGCGTACGACACTCGACCTGCGCGACATTGGAATCCGGCCCTAGGCAGCCGTCTGCGTTCCGTACCAGGACTGTCGTAATGATGTAATCATGTCGCGAAGATGTGCCAATTGAGCACGATCTCCTGTCCTTCCAACCTGGAGAAGCTCGTTCGCGATATACCCGTACAACGCAGCGAGCCGGGGCACCAACTCGCCGCCGCTCTTGAAGTCCAGGCTGTACAGCAGATCGAACACGATCCCGGACGCTTCCTCGAGATGCCCGCTACGGCCACCCTGCCCCTCATCGAGCTCGCGGTCGGCGTGGGTCAGCTTGGCCAGCAACAGCTCGTACTGATCCGGGATGGTCGGCTCGGCGACCGCGTTTGAGGTGTCGCCCATGGGCGCTCACCCCGTCGCCGAGAACACCGGACCGCGCATGGGCTGGAACGCGCCGGCGTACCTGTTCGCGAGCCGGTCAGGCTCGTTGTGTCGATGCAACAACGCCGCGAGCCGATCCCGCTCCATGCGCGTACGCGCGAGCAGATTCTCATGTGCCTCGAGCGCCGCCGCGGCCACGCGCGCGACTTCCACGAGCAACGGCCGCGTCTCGGCGTCGGACTGTTGCTGCGGCTCGACGCCGTCCGCGCGCTGCGCGATCGCTTCGACCACACCGCCGAGCTCCTCGAGCACGCGCTCGCGTTCATTCACCGCGGCGATGAACTCCGTGCCGTTCCGGCCGAGCGCGTCGACGGCGCTCTGCGCGTGCTGCTCCAATTCCTGAAGCAGCCGCTTTGCGGCCTCGACATGCACGGCGATGGAGTCAGCGCGGGCGGTCATCATGGTCAGGCCGCCGTGACGTGACGGTGCTCGGAGATCGCGGCAAACGCGCCGCGCAGATCGGCCAGCATGCGCGTGACGCGCTCGAGCCGGTCCGGCTGCGGACGGCGTCCGAATTCCTGCAGCTCGCTGAGGAAGTATCCATACAGATTCTTCAGGCTCTTGCCGACGTCGCCTCCGCGCTCCGCATCCACGGTCGCGAGGAGCTCGAACAAGCCGGCGCGCGCCTTGGCTACGGCGTGCACCCGCTCTTCGATCTTGCCAGTCTTGTGGGCGAGCACCGCGCGCGTGAGCTGCGCGATGACGTGATCGTAGACCAGAACGACGAGGCGTCCCGGACTTGCGGTCTGAACCTCGCGCGTGCGGTACGCGCTGGCGGCATGTTGGTAGCTCATGTTCCTAACTATCGGCACTAGTTGCTGGAACCTGAGATCTGGGCCGTCGTCAGTAACGAATTGATCTGGTTGGTGAGGGCGGCGCTCTGCGATTGGAGTTTGCTCAACGCCGTCTCCATCGCCGTGAACTGCTGCGTGAGCGCCGTCCGCTTGGCGTCGAGCCGCGCCTGGACGGCCTGCGCCTGCGTATCGAGATCGCTGATCTGCTGCTGCAGCGTCGAGGTCTGTTGCACGACCACTCCGTCTCCGGGGCGGCTGAGCTCATCGCTGAGCGCGCCGAGCGCGCCGCCGAGTCCTTCCGTGAACGACAGCGTGCTCGATGCGGAGGCCGCCGCGCCGGTGTACGTCACGGCGAGTCCGTTCGTATTTCCCGCCGTGCCGGTCAGCACCTGCCCAACGCCCGTCGCGGCGAGGTGCGTGGCCCCGTCCTGATCGAGGAAGGATCCGGCGACGTCGAGGCCGTTCTGGACCGTGCCGGCCGCGATGCCGAGCATGCCGGCGACGTCGTTCGCGGCCGATGACGCGTACGTGATGCTGAACGTGGGCGCATGTCCGTAGCTCGCCGCGCCGATCGCGAGCGTGCCGTTCGCGCTCGTGGCGCTCAGGCGCATGCTCTGCGCGGCAAAGAGCGCGTTGAGCTTCTGCGCGACCGAATCGGGCGTGTCGCCGGTCACGAGGTTGATCGAGCCTGACGCTCCGGACGCCGAGTCGCTGATCGTGAGCGAGTCCGTCGAGCTTCCCGCGGCATACGTGAAGTTCGCGGCGGTGCTCGAGATGGACGCCTTCGTTGCGGCTTGCGTGATCTGCGCCGTGTAGTTGCCGCTGGCCGTGGACGGCGTGGAGCCGATGTACGCGAAATCGCTGCTCGAGGTGGTCGCCATGGTCGCGAACAGCGACTTCACGGCCTGCGCGTTCGTGGACAATGCCGTGTTGAGCGCGGCGGTGTCGAGCGAGAGCGTGCCGGTCGAATCGAACGTGAGGCCCACGAGCGCGGCATTGTTGTACGGCGTGCCGCTCGGTAAACCGGCGACGTCGGAGAGCAGCGAGTCCTTGATGCTCTGCATCGACTGTCGCATCGAGCTGTTGAACTGCAGCGCGCCGCCGCTCGCCGTCGACGACTTCGCGAACGAGTTCATGCTGTTGTACGCCGACACGAACTGCTGCAACGCGCTCGCGGTCTGACTCGTGTCCTGCGCGATGCTGACGTTGACCGTGGTGCCGGCTTCCGCCTGATTGAGCGTCAGCGTGACGCCGGTGATCGCGTCGGAGATCGTGTTCGACGGGCGCGTGAACTGCACGCCATTGACGACGAGGCGCGCGTCGCTGCCGGCCGCGAGCTGCCGCTGGCGTCCGACGACGTTCACCGAGGCGGCGCCAAAGCTCAGGCTCGCGCCGTTGGTGGGATCGGAGACGCCGCTCTCATTGTTCGCGGCGATCGAGAAGGAGAGCGCCGAGTCGCCGCCGGCGTCGTCGGTGAGCTGAATCTGCCCGTTGACGATCGACGCGCTCACATGGCGATTGGTCGCGCTGAACGCGTTGCTCAAATCACCGAGCAGATCGCCGACCGTATTCGAGGCGCCGACCGTCTCGGTGAACGAAGCCGTGGTTCCGTCGGGTTTGGTGCCGTTGATGGTGAAGGTGTCGCCCGACTGCGCGCCGTTGCCGCCGGCAATCTTCAATCCGGCGAGCGCCGTGCTCGACGTCGCGGTCGTGCCGTCGCTCGCGAGCAGCGCGTTCGCCGTCGTCACCTGCTGCGCGACGATGCCGGTGGTGCCGCGCGTCAGGCCGAGCAGGTCGAGCGTCGGCGCCGACGCGCTGTCGGCGCTCGCCGCCACGCTGCCTGAGATCTTCAGCCGATAGCTGGTCGTCGTTCCGCTCGCGACGCTCTCCACGGACGCGCTGTTCGGCGACTGCGCGTTGATCGCGGCGGCAATGTCCGTGAGGCTCTCTGTCTGGACGTTCACGGCGACCGAGCGGCCGTTGACGAGAACGGTCGTCGCGGCCGGCGGAGTGGTGATGCCGGCCAGCTGCCCGGCGACCGCGCTGGTGCTGCTGCCGAACGTGGCGCTGCGCACCGCGCCGTCGCTCGCCACGTTCGGCGTCGAGCCGTCGGCGAAGCCGAGCTGCGCGAGCAGGCTCGCATCGCTCGTGCTCGAGCGCACGTCGCGGAGATCGATTCCCGCCGCGCCGCCGACGTCGCTGGTGAGGATGAGCCGCGCCGACGAGCTGCCGCTCATCAGGACCGACGCCGAGACCCGCGACGGACTGTCGCCCGCATCGAGCGCGTTGATCTTGTCGCGGATGCCATTCAGAGAATCAGTATTAGCGATCGTGACGAGCTTGCCGCCGACCACGACCTGGCCGCTCAGACTCATCGCCGCGGCGGGGTCGCTCACGATGTTGCCGCTCAATTGCTGCGCCTGGGCGAGCGAGAGCACCTGCACGCCGTAGCTCCCCGGCGCCGCCGATGCCGTCGCGCTGGCCGAGACGATCGACGCGCCGCTCACCGGGCTGGTGCCGCCGCTCACCGAGAACGCGTTGAACGCCGCGCCGTTCGAGAGATTGAGCACCGCGCTGTTCAGGCTCGACGCGAGCTGGCCGTACGTCGTCCACGCGCCGGACGCCGCGGTATCGGACTTCTCCGTGTCCTGCAGAGGCGTGAGCTGATTCGCGGTATCCGCCGCGATCAACTGATCGATCAAATCCTGCCATTGAATGTTGCTGGCAAGACCCTGGATGCTGGTCACCGGCGTGCTGCTGCTGCCGCTGCTGCTGATGCTGGCCATTACGAATACCTCGTTGCCGGATCAGTGAGGATCCCTTCAGCAGTATCGGCAGCCAACTCCGAAGCAAACTCCGAAAGGCGGAGCGCCAAGGGCGCTCCGCCGTTCGGATCCGACGATCCAGCGAAGACTTGATTACTGGAGCAGCTTGAGGACACTGGATCCGAGCTGGTTGGCCTGCGCCAACATCGCCGTGCCGGCCTGCGAGAGAATCTGTTCCTTCGAGAAGTTCGTCATCTCCGACGCCATGTCGACGTCGCGGATGGTGGACTCGGCGGCCGTGAAGTTCTCGATCGCCGTCTTGACGTTGCTCGAGGCGTACCCGATCCGGTTTTCGGCCGCGCCGATCGAGCCGAGCGCCGTGCCGACCGAGGTGATCGCGCTGTCGATCGAGGTCAGCGCCGACTGCGCGCTGCTCGCGGACGTGAGGCTGATCGACGTCGTGTCCACGCCGAGCTGCGACGCGGAGAGGTTGATCGCATCCAGGTTGATCAGGTCGTTGCCCGAGTAGTTCTGCGACGCGCTGACCAGGAACTCCGCCTGATGGTCCGTGGTGCGCTGGATCGTGTTGTGGCTCGCCGCGAAGTCCGTCTTCAGATTGTCGGCCGTGGCGCTGCCCGAGAGGGTGACCGTGAGGCCGAGCTGGCTGAAGCCGAGGTTCTGGCTCGCCGGGTTGGCGTCGAGGTTGATCGCCTGCGACGTGGCGCCAGAGGTGAGCTTGAGCTGATCGTTCTCCGTCACGCCGATCGCCTTGCCGCTGAATCCCGACGCGGCGCCCGTGTTGACCTGGAAGCTCAGGCCGTAGCTGCCGAACGACGCCGTCTGGGCCGAGCCATCATCCGCGATCGACGCATCCTGGCCGGCGCTCACGCCGCCGCCGGCAGCGTGCAGGGTGTAGTTCTGCACGAGCTTGACGCTCTTGGTATTGAGCGCGAGGACCGAGCCGCCGCCAACCGTCAGCGTGATGCCGCCGGCCGACACGGAGGTCGCGTTGTCGGCAACCGTCGCCGAGAAGGTCGTGCCGCCATTCGTGAAGGTGACGTCGGTCTTGGTGTTGTCGACCCCGTTCACCGCCGTCGTGATCGCGTACGTACCGGCCGTTTCGGCCTTGGCGGTCGCCTGCGTCGAGACCGACGCGGCCGTGAGGACCGAGTCCGTCGTCGCGCTCAGGCTGGCGTTGTTTTGCGTCACGCTGCTGATCGAGACGGCGCTCGACGCGTCGAGCGAGTCGACGGTCGACTGGCTGGTGACCGTCAGCGCCACGCCGCTGTTGAAGTTCGCGCCGAGGGTGTTGCCGGTCTTCTGCACGCTGGCGGTGATGTCGGCGCTCAAGCCCGCGAGCTTGGACGCATCGGAGACGGCCACGTTGCCGACGTGCGCCTGGTAGATCGAGGAGCCGGCATCGACCGCGCCATTCGAGACCGACTTGCTGCCGAACGTGCCGTCGAGGAGGTTCGCGCCTTCGAACTTCGTGGTGTCGACAATGCGATCGAGCTCGCCGCTCAGCGACCCGAACTCGTTGTTGATCTTCGTGCGCGCGGAATCGTCGACCGTGTCCGATGCGGACTGGGCGGCGAGCTCCTTCATGCGCTCGAGGATCGACTGAATGTTCTGGGTGGCGCCGTCCATGATCTGCAGGACCGAGCTCGCCTGGTCGGCGTTGTTCGCCGCCTGCTGCATCGCGCCGATGTCGCCGCGAAGCTGGTTCGCGATGCCGAGACCGGCCGCGTCATCGCCCGCCTTGTTGATGCGGAAGCCCGATGAGAGTTTCTCCATCGAGCTGCTCAGTTGATCCTGCACCTTCGACAAGTTGCCGTAGGCGTTGATCGCACTGATGTTGGTGTTGATACGCATTGCGGTGTTCCTCCGTGAACGGTGATCGGAGCGTCCGTGCTCCAGAGCGATGGCTTGCTAGGTAGTCGTCGCTGGAGTTCAGTATCGGCGATCACACGTCCGACTTTAACGGAGGCTCGCGCGCTCAGGTCTTGAGGCGCGCGAGATCGATCGGGCAGCGCACGCCGTAGTCCGTCTCGCTGACCACGATCTGCTTGCCGCAGCGCGTCGCGAAGTTGATCGCGACGGGCCCCTGGAGGTTCGCCGTCGGATGCTGGCCAGCCGTCGCCGGGAGCGTGACGATCGCGAGCAGCGCCACGTCCGAGGGGCGGTGCGGCCCGAGCTCCATGAGCTGCGACGGCCCAATCTCTATAGAATAGTCATTCGCAACTTCGAATGGATCCACGAGCAGGAACACGAGCGTCGAGTAGTCGTGCGACTGGAGCCAGAACAGCCCCTCGTGCGCGGCGCGCACGAGCGCGAACCGCCGGCATTCGGGAAAGCCGAGGAGCCCGGAGGGAAACGTGAGCAGCTCGTCGCTCCGCACGCGCAGCGCGCCGAGCAGGTCCGACTTGACGTCCACGAACTCCGGCTCGGCGGCGTTCACCAGCGTCAATCCACTCATTTCAGATAATCTGTGAGGGTGAGACCCATGACTTTCGAGGTCGCGAGCATCGCGGCCTGATATGCCATCTGCCGATTGGTCAGCTCGGTGACCGCTTGCTCGACGTCCGCGTCGGAGAGGTTCGACTTGAACGTCGTGAGATTGGTTTTGTACGCGTCGAGATTCTGCTGCGTGACGTCGAGCTGCTGCGCGGTCGCTCCCACGTCGCCGACGACGCCCTGGATGGATGTGAGCGCCTGATCCACCGCCGTCATCGCGCTGCCGATGCCGTCCTGCCCGTACGTGCTCGACGCCGGATCGAGCGCGTGCGCGAGCTGCTTCACGGCGTCGAGGACGCCGGTGTCCTGCAGGAGCTGCTTGCCCGTGTGGGAGATCTGGAGCGTCTGGCCGTCGCCGGTGTCGATCGACCGGGCGCCCTGCGCGTTCGTCGCCGTGTAGTCGAGTGTGGCGCCTGCGCCGCTGGTGGCGAACGGCTCGGTCTGCGACTGATCGCCGCCGAAGACATACTCGTCGCCGAATTTCGTATTGCCGATCGAGATGATCTGCTGAAACAGCTGATTGACCTCCGCGGCGGCGCTCGAGCGCGTCTGATCCGTGGCGGTCGCGGTGGCCTGCTGCACGCCGATCTGCTTGGCGCGAGAGAGAATGTCGTTGAGCTGCTGAAGCGCGCTGTCCTCGGTCGAGACGCGGCTCGACGCGCGCTGCACGTTCGTGAGATACTGATCGAGTGCGGCGAGCGACGAATTCGTGGCGACGATCTGCGTCGCCGCGGCGGGATCGTCGGACGCGGCTTGCAGCCGATTCCCGGAACTGACCTGCGCCTGCGACTTCATGAGCGCCGTCATGTTCAGCGACAGGCCCGTGAGTTGAGCCTGGGCCATCATGTTATTCGTAATTCGCATAGCCGCTCCGTTGCGGATGGCGCGGGACCCGGCAATTGTTGCCGCCGAATACACCCACGCGTCATTCCGCAGTATCGACCCCACCCCGCCGCGACTTGAGCGGTCGGCCGAAATCATTCAATGGCAACGATTCTCTGTCTCGATGATGAGCCAGCGATCGGGCTGATCCTCCAGGACACGCTCGAGCGCGCCGGACATCAGACGATCTCCGCTCACAATGTCCCGCAGGCTCTTCAGGGGCTCTCGGGCGGCGCGGTCGACCTGATCATCTCCGACTACCGCATGCCCGGGCTCACGGGGCTCGAATTCCTCGCGCTGCTCAGGCAGGAGGGATACGACACGCCGCTCATCATGCTCACGGGCTACGGGAGCATCGAGCACGCGGTGGCGGCGATCAAAGCCGGCGCGATCGACTACATCACCAAGCCCGTGCGGCCGGAGCAGCTCGAGCTCGCGGTGAATCAGGCACTCGAGGTAGTGCGGCTGCGGCGAGAGAACGAGCGCCTGCGGCGCGAGGTGATGGAGTTTCGGAACGAGCGCCAGGTCATTGGCGACAGCCCGGCGATCCGGCGCGTGCTGCAGACCGTGGCGACCGCCGCGCCGACGCGCGCCACCGTGCTGCTCGAGGGCGAGTCGGGCACGGGCAAGGAATTGTTCGCGCGCGCGATCCACGCGCAGAGCGAGCGGCGCGACGCGCCATTCATCAAGCTCAATTGCGCCGCGCTGCCGGAAGGGCTCGTGGAGAGCGCGCTTTTTGGCCACGAGAAAGGCGCATTCACGGGTGCGATCAAGCGGGTGGAAGGCGCGTTCGAGCGTGCGCACGGCGGAACGCTGCTGCTCGACGAAATCTCGGAGATGCGCCTCGACCTCCAGGCCAAGCTGCTGCGCGTGCTGCAGGAGCAGGAGTTCGAGCGCGTTGGCGGATCAGCGGCCATCAAGGTCGACGTCCGCATCATCGCGACCACGAACCGCGACCTCGCGGCATTCTCGGCGGCCGGCCATTTCCGGCAGGACCTCTACTATAGATTGGGCGTCATCCCGGTCCGGCTGCCGCCGCTCCGCGAGCGCAAGGAAGACATCCCGCTCCTCGCGTATCGGTTCGCGACGCACTACGCGCAGGAGATCGGCAAGGAGATCACCGGCATGTCGCCGCGCACGCTCGAGCTGTTGCAGGGCTACGACTGGCCGGGTAATGTCCGCGAGTTGCAGCACGCCGTGGAGCGCGCGGTGATTCTCACGGGCGAATCGATGATTCCGGTGCACGCGTTCGACGGCCAGCGGTTCGGGTTGAGCGGCGCGTGGAGCGGCCCGACGCCGGCACGGATCTCGGGCGAATTCATGGCGGTGATGAACGGTGCGGCCGCAGCGACGCAGTCGGTTCCCGAAGGGGCGGTGGTGCTCACGTCGCTGAACGTGACGGAAGCGGAAGGCAAGCTGATCGAGCGCGCGCTCGTCGTGTCCGGCGGCAACCGCACCAAAGCGGCGGAGCTGCTGGGAATTAGTGTCAGAACGTTACGAAATAAGCTCAACGGATCAAAGACCGAAGCCGAAGACGGAGGATGAGCGGCATGCGCATGCAGACGCGGAGCGTGGCGGGTGGGGTGGTTGCGAGCGGGGTGTTGGCACTGGCGGGATTCGGGTGTCGCACCCCGTCGACCGTCGTGGGGAGTCCGATGCCGCAGGGCGCGGCGGCGCGGGCGCGCGACGGCGCGAACGTCGCGTGGCCCGCGCCCGCGATCGGAAAGACCTATCAACTGCTGCCCACGCCGCAGACGGTGGCGTGGGGTTGGTACGACGCCGCCGGCACTCCGGTGCTGCACGTGAGCTCCGGCGACGAGGTGATCGTGCGCGCGCTCTCGACGTGCAGTCCGACCTCGCTCGTGCGCGCAGGGCTGGACTCGAGCCGCGTGGAGCCGGTAGCGAAGGCGATCTACGCCGCGCGCTCGTCAATGAAGGTCGGACCGGGCGGACACATTCTCACCGGGCCGATCTACGTCGACGGCGCGGACTCGGGCGACGTGCTCGAGGTTCGCTTCCGTGCGATAAAGCCGGCGATCGACTACGCGTGCAACTCGTTCGGGCCGCGGAGCGGCTACATGCGCGCGGATTTCCCCGGCACGTCGCGCAGCAAGATCATCGAGCTCGACACCGTGCGCTGGGTCGCGCACTTCCCGGTCGGCGCGTCGACGATGCAGCGTACGAGCGACACGGCGCAGACGATCACGATTCCACTGCATCCGTTCTTCGGCAGCGTCGGCGACGCACCGCCGGCGTCGATGGGGCGCGTGAACAGCGCGCCGCCTGGCATCTTCGCGGGGAATCTGGACAACCGCGAGCTCGTGGCGGGATCCTCGCTCTACATCCCCGTCTGGACCAAGGGCGCGCTGCTCGAGATCGGCGACGGCCACGCGGGCCAGGGGAACGGCGAGGTGGACATCACGGCGATGGAGACGTCGCTGATCGGTGACGTGCAGCTCGTCCTGCACAAGAACATGCACTTCGGCTGGCCCCGCGCCGAGACGCCAACGCACTACATCGCGATGGGGATCGATCAGGATCTCGCGCAAGCCACGACGATCGCGATCCGGAACGCGATCGAGCTGTTGCAGCAAGAGAAAGGGATGACGCGCGAGGACGCGTATCAGCTTCTCAGCGTGGCGGGCGACGTGGACGTGACGCAGCTCGTGGATGGCCCGTACGGCGTGCACGTGATGATCCCGAAGGCGATCTTCACCGGACGGAAGTGACACGGGCGGCGAATTGTCGCTGAGCGCGGTGTATTGGTGAGAATCGGGCGGCGGCGTACATTGATGTTGCGGGATCAATTTCGAGGAGATACTCGATGTCGATCCCGCCCAAGCTGTCGCGCAAGCTCCACGAGATGCTGGGCACGGAGGCAGCCGACGCCATGAGCGACTGGATGAACCAGATCGATGGTTCGCATTCCGCGCTCCGCGGTGATATCGCGGAGCTTCGGCACGAGATGGACGCGCGATTCACGGCCATCGAAGCCAAGATGGACACGCGGTTCACAGCCGTCGAAGCCAAGATGGACGCGCGGTTCGGCAGCGCGGACGCCAACATGGAGGCCGGGTTCACGGGCCTCGAGGGTCGGATCGCGGCGCTCACCGACGAGATGCGTGCTGGCTTCGCCAATGCCGATGCGAAGCTTTCCCTCGGTCTCGCGCATGCCGACGCGAAGATCGCCGTCGGACTGGCCAGCGCCGAAACGAAGATCGTCGCGCTCGCGGAAGAAATGCGCGTTGGATTCGCGAACGCCGATGCCAAGCTCTCGCAGCGCAATTTCGAGCTGATGAAGTGGGCGTTCGGCTTCTGGATCGCCTCGCTCACGATGGTGAGCGCCGCGATGGCGCTCGCGGTCCACATCGGCCGCTGAATCGACCCGAACGCGCCGCACCGCACGGCAATCGCTTCCGACAGAAATACTCGGCAAAATCTGCCTGGTTGGAGGTTTTTGCCGACGGCGGCAGGCGGAGCTTGCAGGTCGGACGGCGGAGGGGAACCGGCTGCTAAGTAATTGATAATGAGAATGTTACGTGCGGCGCTCCGTTCGCGGAGCGCCGCTTTTTTCATGCGTGCCAGGCTGGTCCACGGCCTGCCTTAGCTGTGGTCCGCGTCACAGGAACGTCCCGCCTCTCTCCAATCTCCGCCGTCATGCTGTTCGGCATCATCGGCCGCACCACCAACGCCACGGATCTCAAGGACGCGCTCGATCTGAGCGCGCAGCGGACGCGCGCCATCGCGAGCCGCGTGGCGCAAGCGTCGTTGAACAACGGCAACGGGTTCGCGCTGCCGGTCGATCCAAGCACTGGCCAGCCCGCGCCGGGCAATCAGGAAGACCTCGAGAACGACATGACCGCGCTGGGCGACGAGCAGGTGCGGTTCGACGCGACCGAGAAGCTGCTCGAGAAAGCCTACGCGCAGCTTCGCACGGCCATCAAAGGTCAATAAAGAGCACTGACGAATGCCCCTCCCGCCGATCGCGACACCCGCCACGCCAACACCGCCGCAGCGCCCCGACGCGCCGCGTCCGATGTTCAGTGCGCTCGCGATCGCGGCGAGCGGCCTCTCCGCGCAGCGCGTTCGCATGGACGTCGTCGCGCAGAACATCGCGAACGCCGAGACGACGCGCACGCCGGAAGGCGGTCCGTACCGGCGGCGCCTCGTGAATTTCGCGGCGATCGCTCCCGATGGGACGGCGACGGACGCCAACTCGGCGACCGCGCCGGCCACGCCGGCCGGGACGGCCGCCGCCTCGAGCACCTCGACCACGTCGAGCGCATCGACCACCGGCGCGGCCGCCCCGTCGGGCGCGAACGACGTGGACGGCGCGGATGTCACGGGCGGCGTCCGCGTCGCTTCGATCACTGAAGACACGACTGCGGGGCCGCTGGTCTACGACCCCGCCAACCCCGACGCCGACGCGACGGGATACGTCCGCATGCCCAACGTGAACATGACCGACGAACTGATGGACATGATGAACGCCCGCCGCATCTACGACGCCAACGCCACGGTCTTCCAGGTCGCGCGCGCGATGCTGCACAAGGCGATCGACATTTGACATTAGCGTTTTCTCATCTTCATTCTCGTTTCTCCACTCTCCCATTTCGCAGCATGGCTATCTACGGCGTCACCGGCTCGAACATCTCTCGGCCTACCGGACAGCCTGGGATCCGCGACAATGCGCGGACCCCCGGTCAGCGGCCCGCGCCGGCCTCCCCGCCGGCGGCGAATCCGCTCGCGCCGCACACGCCGAAGGCGGCTCCCGGCGCGCAGCAGGCAGTTCCGGCCGAGCCGCCGCCGGGCACCGATCCCGCGCTCTGGAGCGTGCTCTCGAGCGATGAGCGCGCTTATTTCGCGAAGGTCGGCGCCATGGGGCCGCTCACCTATGGGCGGGCGCTCCAGGAGCTGAATGCCGCGCCACTGCCAAGCGCCCGCGGCGGCCGCTTGGACGTGAAGATCTGAGAACGCTCATATGACGGCTCCGATCGGCGGATTCGGCGGCGCGATTAGCGGAGGCCCGAAGGGGCTCCGCCTCGACATCGCGGGGGAGAACGGTCTCTCCCGGCTGTCGCAGCCGTCGAGCGGCAACGGTCCGTCGTTCGGGGACGCGCTCAAGCACGCGTTGGGTGAAGTCTCGCAGGCGCAGGACACGGCGCAGGACTACGTGCAGCGCTTCGTTCGCGGCGAACCGGTGGAGCTGCACCAGGTGATGGCCGCCGCCGAAGAAGCGCAGCTCTCGCTCGAGATGCTGGTGGAGCTTCGAAACAAGCTGATGGACGCCTACAAGACCGTGATGAACCTGGGATGATCCAATAGATGAACGAGCTGCTCTCTCCCCTGTTCGACCGCATCGGCGGTCCGAAGCGCGCGCTGATCCTCGTGGTCGGCCTCGCCGCCGCGGGCCTGATCTTCGCCATCTCGCAATGGGCCAGCGCCCCGACGTGGGTGCCCGCGTTCACCGGCGTGCCGCTGGAAAGCGTCTCGGCGATGACCGACAAGCTCGATCAATCGGGCGTGAAGTACCGCCTGGAGCGCGGCGGCGCCGACATCATGGTCGCGGCACAGGATCTCGCGAAGGCGCGCGTTGCGCTCGCGAAGGGCGGCCTGCCGAACAGCGGCCGCCCGGGGTTGGAGCTGTTCGACCAGCCGTCGTGGGGGATGACGGATTTCACGCAGCGCATCAACTACGTGCGCGCCCTCGAGGGCGAGCTGGAACGCACGATCGGCAAGATGGACGGCATCCAGTCCGCGCAGGTGCATCTCGTGATGCACGAGACCGACGGATTCGGCGCCGCCGAGAAGCCGAATGAAGCGAGCGTGGTGCTCAAGCTGAAAGGCGATGCGGATCCCGCGGTCGTGAAAGGGATCGCGCATCTGGTCGCGTCGAGCGTGGAGTCGCTGTCGAGCGATCGCGTGACGATCGTCGACGACACGGGCCGGCTCCTCTCCGAAGCGGTCGAAGACAACTCACCGACGGGACTCACGAGCCGCCAGCTCGAGATGCAACGCGAGCTCGAGACGTATCTCCGCGACAAAGCGGAGAAGATCGTGGCGCAGATGGTCGGCGCGAGCAATCTCCGCGTGCAAGTCTCGGCACCGATGAGCTTCGATCAGGTGCAGCGCACGACGGACGCCGTCGATCCAGACAAGCAGGTGGTGGCCGCCGAGCAGAAGGCGCAGATCGTGCCCGGCGCGCAGGGCGGCGCGGGGCAGAACAACACCTCGACGACGTACGAAAACAGCAAGAGCACCGAGAGCTTCACCTCCGCGCCGGGAACGATCAAGCGGCTCACGGTCGCGGTGCTCGTCGCGGATCGTCCCGCTCCTGCCGGGAGCAAAGCGCAGCCCACGCCGCGTTCCGCCGCGGAGCTCGCGCAGATCGCGACGCTCGTGCGGAGCGCCGTCGGCGCCGACAGCACGCGCGGCGACGTCGTCTCGGTCGTGAGCGTACCGTTCGCGCCGACGATCGTCGCCGCACCGACAGTGCCCGCGACCGACATGGTTCGCGTCGTGGAGACGGCGCAGCGCCCGCTGCTCGGTGTGCTCGGCCTGGTGCTGATCATCGTCGTCGCCCTGCTCAGTCTCAAATCGCTCAAGCAGACGACCTCCACCTCGCCGGTGCTGGCGCTGCCGCGCGGCGACATGGTGCAGGCCGCGCTGGCCATGCCGGCCGCACCACTCGTGATGCCGACCGATGGCGTCCGTCATCGCGTCGCATCGAGCATCGAGCAGCAGCCGGATGTCGCGGCGCGCGTCGTCCGCGCGTGGTTGAAGGAGGCGTAAGCGATGGCGATCACACTCGCGCGCACGCACCAACTCGAGCAACTCAGCGGCGCCCAGAAGGCGGCGATCCTGTGCATGGTGCTCGGCTCCGAGTCGGCGTCGCTCATCACGCAGAAGCTCGGGCAGGAAGAAGTCGAGCAGATCTCATTCGAGATCGCTCGCATGGATCGCGTGAGCAACGAAGCCACGGAAGCGGTGCTCGCCGAGTGGCTGGACGTGATGCTCGCCGCGGACTCGATCGCGTCAGGCGGTCTGGAGTTCGCGCGCGAGGTGTTGGAGAAGGCGTTCGGCAATCAGAAGGCGCAGGGGATGCTCAAGCGCATCCAGGCGCAGATCTCGGAGACGGCGGGGCTGCATCGACTGCGCAACGCCGATCCGCAGCAGTTGGGAAACATGCTGCGCGGCGAGCATCCGCAAACGGTCGCGTTGATTCTCGCCCACCTCGAGGCGCAGCACACGGCGTCGGTGCTCAAGGAGCTCGATCCGACGTTCGGCGCCGAAGTCGTGCTGCGCATGGCACGCATGGAGAAGGTCTCGCCCGACATGCTCGTGCTCATCGAGCGCTCGATCCTCACCGAAACGGATCTCGCGCCGGCGCAGGGGCTCACGACGTCCGGCGGCCCGGCGGTGGTGGCCGAGGTGCTCAACCTCGTCACGCCCTCGCTCGAGAAAGCGATCATGCGCGGCGTGGAGGACAAGGATCCGGCGCTCTGCGAGCAGATTCGCAATCTCATGTTCGTCTTCGAGGACGTCGTCAGCCTCGACGAACGCTCGCTCCAACGGCTGCTGCGCGAGATCGACGTCAAGGAGCTCGCGCTCGCGCTCAAGGCGGCGAGCAACGAAGTCAAGAACAAGATCATGGGCAGCATGTCGCAGCGCGCGTCGTCGGCGCTGAAGGAAGAGATCGAGATGCTCGGTCCCGCGCGCAAACGCGACATCGAATCGGCGCAGACGGCGATCGTGGCGATGATTCGCAAGCTCGAGGACGCGGGCGAGATCGTGGTCGGCGGAGGCGCGGATGACCTCATCGTTTAGAGCGACGGGTCACGCCTCCGTTCGACAGACGCCACCGTCCGCCGCGGCGCCGGTCGATGCCTGGTCGCTCGCCGAATTGGCCGCGTCCGATATCGAGGGTTCATCAAAGGCAGCGATCGCGAACGCGCAATCTGCGCCCTCGGCGGAAGAGCGCGCGCGTCTCGTTGACGAAGGGTATGCTCGCGGACTCGTCGACGGGGAGCGCCGCTCGCTCGCCGCCGCGCAGTCGCGCGTGGATCAGGCGCTCGCGGTCGTCGCCGACCTCAGCGAGCAGCTGCGCGAGGCCGCGTCGCTCGCGCCCGCCGTGCTCGAGGAGAACATCGCCGCGCTCGCGGTGATCGTCGCACGGCAGATCGTCGCGCGCGAGGTGAGCCTCGATCGAGAACTCGTGGCGGAGTTGGTGCGTCGCGCGCTGACGGAGTTTCCGATCGAGCAGGGCGTGCGCATTCGCGTGCACCCGCTCGATCTCGCCGCGCTCACCGTGAACGCGGCGGAGACGACGGCGCCGATCACCGGCGGCCGCGACGCGAGCTGGCTCGCGGACGCGCGCGTGGCGCGCGGCGGCTGTTTGGTCGAGGGACGTGATCGCATCGTCGATGGGCGCGTGGATGCCGCGCTCGAGCGGGCGTACCGTCGCATGTCGCAGATCGATGCTTCGTAATCGCCTCGCGTCGCGCATCGGCGACCTGCCGCGCATCTACCGCCTGGGACGCGTCACGCGCGTCGTGGGACTCGTCATCGAGGCCGCGGGTCTCGACGTCGGGCTCTCGGAGCTGTGCCGGATCACGAGCTTGTCGGAGGACAAGTCGGTGCTCGCCGAAGTCGTGGGCTTTCACGAGCGCGGCGTGCTGCTCATGCCGCTCGGCGAGATCGACGGTCTCCACCCCGGCTCGAGCGTGACGCCGCTCGGCCGCAGCTTTGGCGCGGACGTCGGCCCCGGGCTCTTGGGCCGGGTGCTCAACGGCCTCGGTCATCCCATGGATGGCAAGGGGAGCATCGATCACGCGCAGCGGATGCCGCTCTCCGCCGAGCCGCCGCATCCGCTCGAGCGCCAGATCATCAGCGAGCCGCTCGAGACGGGCGTGCGGGCGATCGACGGATTCCTGACGCTCGGGAAGGGCCAGCGCGTCGGTATCTTCGCCGGCTCCGGCGTGGGCAAGAGCACGCTGCTCGGGATGATCGCGCGCCAGGCGAAAGCCGACGTGAACGTGATCGCGCTGCTCGGCGAGCGCGGCCGCGAGGTCCGCGACTTCATCGAGAACTCGCTCGGCGCCGAGGGACTTTCGAGATCTGTGATTGTCGTGGCGACCGGCGATCAGGCGGCGCTCGTTCGCGCGCGCGGCGCGCTCGTCGCCACGTCGATCGCCGAGTATTTCAGAAATCAGGGCAAGGAAGTGTTGCTGATGGTCGACTCGGTGACGCGCGTCGCGATGGCGTGGCGCGAGATCGGCCTCGCCGTGGGCGAGCCGCCGACGACCAAGGGTTATCCGCCGTCCGTCTTTGCCGCGCTGCCGCGGCTGCTCGAGCGCGCCGGCACGGACGAGAAGGGAAGCATCACCGGCGTCTACACCGTGCTCGTGGACGGCGACGACTTCAACGAGCCGATCGCCGACGCGAGCCGTTCGATCCTCGACGGGCACATCGTGCTCACGCGCAAGCTGGCCGGCGCGGGACACTATCCGTCGATCGACGTGCTCGAGAGCAAGAGCCGCGTTCGCGATCACGTCATCTCCCCCGAGCAGCGCGCCGCGGCGAACGCGGTGGCGCGCCTCGAAGCCGCATATCGCGAGAAGGAAGACCTGGTGCTGGTGGGCGCGTATCACGAGGGCAGCGACCCCATGGTCGATGCCGCGCTCAGGCTCCGGCCCAAGGTCCTGGAGTTCCTACAGCAGCTTCCCGAAGAGAGCACCGCGTTCGACGCGTCGAGACGTGCGCTCGTCTCGATCGCGGCACGGATCGATCAAACGACGAGGAGGTCGTCATGAGCGCTTTCAAATTCCGGCTCCAGCAAGTACTCGAGCTGCGCGAGCAACACGAACAGCAGGTTGCCGCCAAGCTCGCGGAGGCGGAGACCGCCGCCGATGAGGCGCGGGTCGCACAGAAGGCGCTCGAGGCCATCCGCCAGAGCGGCTCGCAAGCGCTGCGCAACGCGCACGCCGCGGAGCCGACGATCGGACAGCTCAAGACGATCGGGTACGTGATCGAGCAGCTCAATCATCACATCATCGACGCGCAGTCGCGCGTCGAGATGGCGGAGCAGCTCGTGACGCAGGCCCGCACCGATCTCACGTCGGCGCTCCAGGCGCGCCGCGTCCTGAGCCGGCTCCGCGATCGGCATTTCGAGAGCTGGCGCGCGGAAGACAACGCCCAGGAGATGCGCGCGATGGACGAGCTCGCGCTCTCGCGCTACACGCGCCGAGAGGGCGATGGCGACTCCGGAGCGGCGACGGCATGAGGGCGATCGTCGTATTCGTGCTCACCTTCGTCGTCGGCATCGCCGCGGCAAGCGGAGCGAAGATCGCGATGACCAAGTCGCCGGCGGCGAAAGTCGCCGACAGCGGCGCGGTCGCCGGCGACTCCGCCACGAGCGCCGCGAAATCGGCGCACACCGACACCGCCATAGCCGCCGCGACGACGCCGGTCACGCCGCCCGGCGACACGCTTCCCGTTGCCGCGGCGAAGAAGCCGCTCACATTCGACAGCGCTGCGTCGAAAGCGGCGCCGCCCTCGGGAGCGACGCCACCGGCGATCCCTCCGCAGAGCGACTCCGCCGTCAAAGAGCGCGAAGGCCGTCTCGCCAAGGTGTTCACGTCGATGGACGCGAAACAGGCCGCGAAGGTGCTCGAGCACATGAGTGATGGCGACGTGCAGATCATCCTCGGCTACGTCGGGCCCCGGCAAGCCGCGGCAATTCTCGCCGAGCTGCCGCCCGAGCGAGTCGCGCTGATCAGCAAGCAGACCATCCAGGGAGGGAAGCGATGATCCAGTCCGTGGGCGCGCGCGGGATCGCCGCGCAGGACACGACAGCGGCGCGCGACGCACAGGACGATGCCGCGCCGGGAGCGTTCGCGGGAATTCTTGCCGGCGTGATGAACGCCGCCGCGCCGGCGATCGACGCGAAGCAGAAGCCCACAGGAACGTCGGAGCTCGACGGCAAAGGGGATGACGACGCGCCGGACGGCACCGCGTCAACGAGCGGCAGCACGAGCGACCCAAAGGCCGGGACATCGGCGACGACGGCGACCACCTCCGTCACCGATGTCGTGCGCTCGATCGCCGCGCTCGATCCGCAGCTCCAAGCCAAACTCGCACGCGTGATGGACCGCATGCGCGCCGAGACAGGCCACGACGTGCACGTCGTCGAGACCTATAGAAGCCAGGCGCGCCAGAACGCGCTCTATGAGCAAGGGCGCGAGACGCCTGGACCCGTCGTGACGTGGACGCAGAGCTCGAAGCACACGCAAGGGCGAGCGGTCGACGTGACGCTCGACGGCGGCGCCGCCGGTCCGGACGCCTACGCCGCGCTCCAGCGCATCGCGCGCGAAGAAGGGTTGCGCACGCTCGGCGCGCGCGATCCGGGGCATCTCGAGCTTTCCGGAACGACGGGCGCGGCGAATGACGCGTCGGCGTCCATTCCCAATAGGCCGGTTGACGCGACAGCTCAGGGCGATGGGCGTGTGCCGATCACGAATCTCTCAAAGTTCGCGCAGGTGTCGCGCGTCGCCGCCGTGGCGACGACGGCGGCGGTGGCACAGCCGGCGCGCGTCGCGAACGTCGCCAAACCGACATCGGCGACCGCGGTGGCGCCCGTCAACGATTCGAAATCTCACACGAGCGGCGGCGGCGCCCGCTCGGACACGAGCGATCGCGGCGCCTCGGGACAGCCGCAGGCGCGCACGCCGTACAGCGCGCTCGGCACCACGATCGCCGCACGCGGATCAACGACGTTCACGCCGGCGGCCACAGGCAGCGACGTCGGTTCGACGGCCGCCGCGAGGGCCGAGAAGATTCTCGCGGCGCTCGACAGCGCGCCGGCGCGCCCGGTCACACAAATCACGATGGCCGTCGACACCGGCAGCGGCGCGAGCGATCGCGTGCAGGTCGCGATGCGCGGCTCGGCCGTGAACACGACCATCGACGCGGCGGACCCACGCGCGGCGCAGGCGATGAGCACGCGCGCCGACGAGCTGGTGCGGGCGCTCAACCGCGACGGCATCGAGGTGGATTCGCTGCGCGTACGCGCGGCGAGCACCGGTGCATCAACCGTGGTCCAGGCGGGACAGAACGGCTCCGGCCCCTCGATGAACTCGCGCTTCGAGCGCGGAAGCGCGTGGGACCAGAGCAGGCAGCGGTCGCAGGACGGCCGCCGACAGCACAATCGCGAACAGCGCGAACAGCGCGGAGGCAGAAAGCAGTGATCAACTCGATTCCAACATCGTTGCGCTCGGCGGTGAGCAGCTTTCTGCCGGCCGTGCGCATGGACGCAACGACCGGCGGCAGCACCGCGGCCCCCGTGAGCACCGCGACGACGGCGAGCGCCGCCGCGGCGGCATCGGCGCAAGCGGCGGGGCCGGGCGGCGCGCTCGGCAAGGACGAATTTATGAAAATGCTCATCGCCCAGCTGCAGAATCAGGATCCGCTCGATCCCATGCAGGGCGATCAGATGGCCACGCAGCTCGCGCAATTCTCGAGCCTCGAGCAGCTGCAGGACATCAATACTTCGCTCACCGACCAGCAGACGTCGCAGTCGTCGCTCCTCGGCGCGATCCAGGCGAACGCCGCGGTCGGGATGATCGGGCACACCGTGGTGGCGCAGGGCAACGAGGTGCAGCTCGGCGGGTCGAACGGCGCGTCGAACGTGACCGTCAACCTCGCGAGCGCGGGCGTCTCGGGCACGCTGCACATCTACGACGCGAGCGGGCGCGAGGTCGGCTCGCGCGCGGTCGGCGCGCTCAGCGCCGGCAAGCAAACGATCGACATCGGCTCGGCGGCCGACGGCCTGCCCGACGGCTCGTACACCTACTCGCTCGACGTGAAGAGCGGCGCGGGCACCGCCGTGGACGTGTCCACGTACACCGTCGGCAAGGTCGACGGCGTGAGCACCGGCACGAACGGGCTCGTACTCACCGCGGGCGGGCTCACGATTCCGTACGCGAACGTCACACAGATCCTGAACTGACCCTCCGCTCGCTCGACTTCGTTCTCTTCTTCTCTCCCCTCAGGAGTATCCATGCTTCGCTCGCTGTCATCGGCCGTATCCGGCCTTCGGAATCAGCAGACCAAAATGGACGTCATCGGCAACAACGTGTCGAACGTGAACACCGTCGCGTTCAAGGCCGGCCGCGTCACGTTCAAAGAAGGGTTCTCGCAGCTCGTCGAGAGCGCGAGCCGCCCGGTGAACGGCTCCGGGGGCACGAACCCGCTCGAGGTGGGCCTCGGCTCGCAGATCGGCAGCATCGATACCGTGTTCACCCAGGGCAACCTCGAGATGACTGGTCAGAACACCGATCTCGCGATCCAGGGGAATTCGTTCTTCGTGCTGAAGAACGGCAACGAGTCGTTCTACACGCGCGCGGGCAACTTCCAGGTGGACGGCAGCGGCATGCTCGTCTCCGGCAACAACGGCTACGCCGTGCAGGGCCGCCTGGCGACCGACGGCAAGCTCGATCCGCAGGTGACGAGCCTCCGCATTCCGATCGGCCAGACGTCGCCCGCGAACGCGACGACGAAGATCACGATCGACGGCAATCTCGACGCGTCGGCGGCCGCGTTCGACAAGGGCGGCGCGGCGGCCGTCGATCCGCTCGACCCCACGCAGCGCGCGCTGCCGCAGAACGCGAACTCGTTCAAAGATCTCTCAATTACCGCGTACGACTCCCTCGGCAGCAAGCACGAGGTGAAGCTCGTGATGTGGAAGACGGGCGCGAACCAGTGGGATTGGAAAGCCGATCCGTCGGGCATGGACATCTCGAGCGCCGGCATCACCGAGGTGAAGGGCACGCATCCGATCACATTCAAGAGCGACGGCACCGTCGATACGAGCACCGGATTCACGATGCCGGAGGTCAAGTTCACCCCGAAGGACGGCGCGGCCGATGTCGACGTGAAGCTGGATCTCGGCTCCGACGTCAATGGACTGACGCAGTTCGCCGGATCGTCGAACGCGGTGATGCGCGATCAGGACGGCTACACCAACGGCACGCTTCAGAGCTACACGATCGATACGACCGGCACGATCAACGGCTCGTTCAGCAACGGGACCTCGCAGGTGCTCGGGCAGGTGCTGCTCGCCGATTTCAACAATCCGACCGGCATGGCGACCGCCGGCGACAACATGTATCAACCGACGGCCAACTCCGGCGCGGCGGTCGCGGGCTACTCCGGCGAGGGCGTCAACTCCACGATCGCGAGCGGCGCATTAGAGATGTCGAATGTCGACCTCGCGCAGGAGTTCACGAACATGATCGTCGCGCAGCGCGGCTTCCAGGCCAACGGCCGCGTCATCACGACGAGCGATCAGATGCTCCAGGATCTGGTGAACCTCAAGCAGTAAGCTCGGCGCGCGAGCGGGGAGCACGCGATCGGCGGCGGGAGACCGGAACGATTCGGTCTGCCGCCGTCTCGTTTTTTTGAAGGCATCGAATCCGGCAGAAGCGACCGGCAATTCCGTCCCGATTCGGCGGGGAAAATTCTGCCGAGAGCCACTCCGGAGGACGAAACTTCCCCGTCGCACCGAGCGCTCGGCCAGCCCCGCAAATCATTGTCATACAAAGCGTTGAATGACAGAACGCGGCGAGCTGCGGCATGGTATGGCCCCTGCCTTTGCCCGTCGCGTCGTTTCTCGCTCGCAGTCGCACCCCGCCGTTCCGGTCCCTCGTCCCTCCCGCACCACCACTCCCGCCCATGGCGACACAGGCCATCGAACAAGCCGCCGGATCAGAGCCCGGCGCCGCGGCACCCAAGCGCAGGCGTCCGATCGTGCTGATCCTCGCGATCGTCGGCATTCTCGCCGGCGGCGGCGTTGGACAGTTCCTCGTCGGACCGGTGCTCGCGAAAAGGCGCGCGGCCGCGCCGGCCGCGAAGAGCGCCGAGTCGTCGGGGCCGTCGATCGTGCATCCGATCGAGAATCTCGTGTTGAATCCGGCGGGCAGCGGCGGGACGCGCTTCCTCATGGTCACGGCCACGTTCGAGCTGCGGGACGGCAGCGTCGATCAGGCGATGAAGGATCGTGAAGCCGAAGTGCGCGACCACATCCTCGCGCTGCTCGGCAAGAAGACGGTCGACGAGCTCACGGACTTCACGAAGCGCGATTCGATCAAGGCCGAAGTGCTCCACGAAGTGCAGTCGCTCTTTCCACAGGGCGACGTCCGGCAGGTCTTCTTTCCGCAGTTCGTGATCCAATGAGCACTCCGCGCGCGCCCCGCACCTCGGAGCAACTGTCGCAGACGGACATCGACCGGCTGATGTTGGGCACGCCGCCCGAGCAGCCGGTGATCCAGCATCGCGGCACGCCCGACGTTCAGGTTTACGATTTTCGCCGGCCACACCGCGTCTCGCGCGACCGCCTGCGGACGCTCGAGGCGATGTACGGCCGGCTCGTGAAATCGCTCGAGGGCTGGTTGATGGGCCGCGTGCGCGGCGTGGTCGACCTGCACCTGGTGAGCGTGGAGCAGATCTCGTTCGGCGAGTACGTGCTCTCGCTGCCGGCGAGCTGCAATTCGTTCATCCTCGACATCAAGGATCAGGGCGGCGACGACGCGGTGGGCGAGCAGGCGGTGGTCGACATCGGCCGCGAGCTCGCGTTCTTCCTCGTCGATCGACTGTTCGGCGGCGGCTCGGATTCGACGATTCTCGATCGCGCGCTCACGCCGATCGAGCGCCTCGCCGTGCGCGTGGTCGCCGAGCGGATCATGTCGCTCGTGCACGAGATCTGGGAAGATCACATCGAGCTCGATCTCAACCTCACGGGCTTCGAGTCGATCCCCGAGATCATCCAGGCGGCGGCGCGCGAAGCGCCGGTGCTCGTCACGAACATCGACGCAAGCTTCGCGGGCACGTCGAGTCTCATCTCCGTCTGCCTGCCGCTCTCGGTGCTCGAGAAGTTCTTCGTGCAAGGCACCAGCTCCAAGGCGATGCAGCACGTCGCCCGGCGCGAGCTGCCGGGCCAGCGCGTGGTCACCGAGAACGCGCTCCGCCGCACGCGCATCGAAGTCGCCGCGCGGCTGCCGGAATTCCGGCTCTCGATGCGCGACATCGCCGGCCTCACCGCGGGGAGCATGCTGTCCACCGGCATTCCCGTCGACACGAACGTGCAGCTCCTCGTCGGCGATCAGCCGCGCTTCACCAGCGCGCCAGGCCGCGTTGGACGCAAGCTCGCCGTGCGCGTGCTCGACACGCTCTCCGCCGCTCCCCTTCCCGCAACTCTCGACGAGTAGATCATGAACCAAGCCGACATCGACGCCCTGACCGCCTCCGCGCAGTCGCAGCGCGCGCCCGAATTGAACGAGCTCGGGAGCGGCGTCACCAGCACCGCCGAAGTGCCGCTCGCGATGCTGATGGATCTCACGCTGCCGCTCTCGATCGAGCTGGGACGCACGCGCATGACGGTGCAGGACATTCTCCGGCTCGGCCGCGGATCGGTCGTGCAGCTCGAGCGCCTGGCCGGCGAGCCGATCGATCTCTACGTCGCGGACCGCCGCTTCGCCGAGGGCGAAGTCGTGGTGCTCGGCGAGCATTTCGGCGTGCGCATCACGCGCATCATCTCGAATCTCGCCGCCGCCGAGGGCACCGCGTGACGTTTGGCTCGATGGTGGGCGTGCTGCTCACGCTGGGATTCGTCCTCGCGCTGCTCGGCCTCGCCCTCAAGCTGCTCAAGCGATTCGCTCCCGTCGCGACGGGCTCGGCGCGGCTCCGCATGGAGATCGTGCAGCGGCTGGCGCTCGGCCCCAAGCAGGGGATCGCGGTGATTCGCGTCGGCGAGCGGATCGTGGCGGTCTCGGTCGGTGAAGGCGGTGTGAATCGGTTGTTCGAGCTCGAGTCGAACGAGCTCCGCGACGCGGCGGAGGCCGCGCACGATGCAGGTGAACGCAGCGAAACTCGGCCGAACTCGCCGCTCGACTTCCGGTCGGCGTTGAAGGGCGCGCTCAAGACGGCGGGGCTCGTGGTGGCGTTCGCGCTCGTCTCGCTGCCAACATCGCACGTCGCGCGAGCGCAGACGGCTTCCGCCAAAGCGCCGGCGGCGATGGTGCAGAAGCTGGCAAGCAGCGCGAGCCTGAAGGCGGCCGCGCCGGCCGGCCCGGCGGGCATTCCGAATCTCGACCTCCGCGTCGGCAACGGCGACGGTCTGCATCTGAGCGGGACCGTCGGCGTGGTCGTGATGATGGGCATGCTCACGCTGCTCCCGACGCTGCTGCTGATGATGACGGGTTTTACGAGAATCCTCATCGTACTCAACTTTCTGCGGCAGGCGCTCGGGACGCAGAGCGTGCCGCCGACACAGCTCGTGGCGGCGCTCGCCCTGCTGCTCACCGGGTTCGTGATGGCGCCGACGCTGAGCGAGTTCAATCGCACGGCGCTCACGCCGTGGATGGACGGGCAGATCGATCAGAGTCAGATGATGCAGATCGGCGCGAAGCCGTTTCGCGCGTTCATGCTGCGCCAGACGCGGCGCAACGATCTCGAGACGTTCGTCCGGATGGGCGGCGGCCCCCAGCCCGCCACGGTCGGCGACGTGCCGCTCGTGACGCTGACGTCGGCCTTCGTGATCAGCGAGCTGCGCACCGCGTTCCAGATCGGCTTCGCGCTCTTCCTCCCGTTCATCGTGATCGACGTGGCCGTGTCGTCGGTGCTCATGAGCATGGGCATGTTCATGCTCCCGCCGGCGATGATCTCGCTGCCGTTCAAGCTGCTGCTGTTCGTGCTGGTGGACGGCTGGTCGTTGATTGTGCAAAGTCTCATTACAAGTTTCAAATAACCCATGTCCCACGCCCTCGTCGTCGACCTCGCGCGCAACGCCATCATGCTCGCCCTGCTCATCGCCGGGCCGATGCTCGCCGTCGCCCTGCTCGTCGGGCTCACGGTCAGCGTGCTCCAGGCCGTGACGCAGATCCAGGAACAGACGCTCGCCTTCGTGCCCAAGCTCGTCGGCGTGAGCGCGGTGTTCCTCCTCGCGCTGCCGTGGGTGCTCCAGCTCCTCGTGAAGTACACGACGGAGCTCTTTCGCAGCCTGCCGTCGCTCATCTCCTGACCGGCGATGCTCGACCTCTTCGCTCCCGGCTCGCCCCAGACCCTCGTGCTCCTGATCGCGCGCATCGGAGGGCTGGTGCTCATCGCGCCCGTCTTCTCCACGCAGACGATTCCGGCAACGGTGAAGACGTCGATCACGATCCTGCTCGCCGTGCTGCTGCAGCCCATGGCGCTGGCCCATGCGACGGCGATCCCGCAGATCACGCCCGAGACGTTCGTGGGCGAGATGATCGTCGGCCTCGCGCTCGGCTTGGGCGCCGCGCTGCTCGTCGGGGCGGCGAGCGTCGCCGGCGACCTGATCGGCATGCAGATCGGCCTCTCCGGCGCCGCGGTGCTCGATCCGATGAACAACTCGTCCGAGAACGTCCTCGGCACGTTCGCCAATCTGTTCGCGGTCACCGTGCTGCTCGCCGTCGATGCGCACATCGTGATGATCGACGCCGTCGCGCGGAGCCTGCGCGCGCTTCCGATCGGAGGCGGGCTCCACGCGGAAGGGCTGCACGCGATGGTGAAGAGCGCGAACGTGCTGTTCGCGCTCGGCCTCCAGTTCGCCGCGCCCGTGGTGGCGGCGGTGCTCGTCGCCAACACGGCGCTCGCCATCCTGAGCCGCGCGGCGCCGCAGTTCAACATTCTCTCGGTCGCGTTCCCGGTGCAGATCGGCATCGGTCTGGTGGCCCTCGGCGCGTCGATCCCCTTCATCGGCGCGTTCTATCACGGCTTCAGCGGCGTGTACAGCGCGTCGCTCGACCACGTGTTCACGGCGTTCACGCGCGGAGCTCCCTGATGGCCGAGCACGACGAAGCCGAACGCACGGAACAGGCGACCCCGAAGCGGCGCGAGGACGCGCACAACGACGGTCGCATTCCGCGGAGCCAGGAGCTCACGATCGCCGTGTCGCTGCTCGGCAGCGCGATGGTCGTGAGCGCGCTCGCACCCGTGGCTGGCCGGAGCATGTTCGACATCATGGGCCACGCGCTCTCGTCGATCGGCGGCACGGAGCTCAACGTCGAATCGGCGACGCTGCTCGTGCGCGACACGGCGTCGCGCGCGTTCGCGGGCACGATCGGCCTGGTGCTCGCGCTCACCGGCGGATCGTTCGCCATGGCCGCGCTGCAGGCCCGCGGCGTGATGTCGCTCAAGCCCATCACGCCGCAGTTCTCGCGCATCAGTCCTCTCTCGAACGCGAAGAATCTCTTCGGCGCGCGGCAGGTCGTGGAGCTGATCAAGTCGCTCGGCAAGCTCGCGATCATCGGCGGCGCGGTGTACGCGTCGATCAAAGCGGCGCTCCCCGACGCGATCGCGCTCTCCCAGGAATCGCAGATCGGCTTCCTCTACGTGGTGAAGCGCTATTCGGTGCGGATGTTCGCTACCGCCGGCGCGGCGTACCTCGCGCTCGCCGCGGGCGACTACATCTGGCAGTGGTGGCAGCACGAGAAGTCGCTCCGCATGACCAAGGACGAGATCAAGCAAGAGATGAAGCAGAACGACGGCGACCCGCACGTGAAGCAGCGCCGCCGCTCGATCGCGCGCTCGTACGCGCGCCGGCAGATGATGAAGGACGTCCCGAACGCGGACGTCGTGATCGTGAATCCCACGCACATCGCGATCGCGATCAAGTACGACCCGAACGTCGCGTCGGCGCCATACGTGCTCGCGATCGGGATGAACAAAGTCGCGGAGCGCATCAAGGCGATCGCCTACGACGCGGGCGTGCCGATGGTGGAGAACAAACCGCTCGCCCGCGCGCTGCTCAAGACCGCGAAAGTCGGAACGCTGATTCCCTACGAGCTCTATATGGCGGTTGCTGAAGTTCTCGCCTTCGTGCTGCGCACGCGCGGCCGGCTGGGCGCCCCGCAGCTGAGCGTGCGCGCATGAGCACCGCCGTCGTTCCGATGCCGGTGCTGCAGGGCACGGGCAAGCGCAACGCCGAGATCGGCCTCGCGCTCGCCGTCGTGTTCATCGTGGCGCTGCTCATGGTGCCGCTCCCCGGCGTCATGCTCGACCTCCTACTCGCGACAAGCATCGGCAGCTCGCTCGTCGTGCTGCTCGTGGCGCTGTACACGACCACGCCGCTCGAGTTCAGCAGCTTCCCGTCGCTGCTGCTCCTGCTCACGCTGTTCCGGCTCGCGCTCAACGTGTGCAGCACGCGGCTGATTCTCTCGCAGGGTCACGCCGGCGCGGTCATTCAGTCGTTCGGCGAGTTCGTGATCGGCGGCAACTACGCCGTCGGGCTCGTGCTCTTCCTGATCCTCATCGGCATCAACTTCATCGTCATCACGAAGGGCGCCGGCCGCGTGGCGGAAGTCGCCGCGCGTTTCACGTTGGATGCGATGCCCGGCAAGCAGATGGCGATCGACGCCGATCTGAGCGCGGGACTGATCGACGAGAAGGAGGCGCGCCGCCGCCGCGAAGAGATCTCGCGCCAGGCCGACTTCTACGGCGCGATGGACGGATCGTCGAAGTTCGTGAAGGGCGACGCGATTGCCGGCTTGCTCATCACGGCGATCAACATCTTCGGCGGCATCTTCATCGGCGCGTTCCAGCGCGGCCTGCCGATCAGCCAGGCGCTGTCGCAGTACACGATTCTCACCGTCGGCGACGGTCTCGTCACGCAGATCCCGGCGCTGATCGTCAGCACGGCCGCGGGCATCATGGTCACGAACTCCGCCGGCGGCTCGCGGATGGGCGTCACCCTCGCCACGCAGCTCGGCTCGCAGCCGCGCGCGATGTACATCGCCGGCGCCGTGCTCGGCGCGTTCGGCCTCGTGCCCGGCCTGCCGAAGATGCCGTTCCTGCTCCTCGGCGGCGGCATCTCGGCGCTCGGCCGCGCGGCGCAGACGGCGGAGAACAAGCGCATCGCGGCCGCGGCCGCGGCGCACGAGGCCGCGCAGCCCGCCGCGCCGACCGCCGACCCGATGAGCGATCTCTTACAGATCGATCCGATCGAGCTGGAGGTCGGCTACGCGCTGATTCCGCTCGTCGATGAAAAGCAGGGCGGCGATTTGCTCGAGCGCATCTCCATGCTCCGCAAACAGTCGGCGCAGGAGCTGGGCATCCTCGTACCGGCCATTCGCATCCGCGACGACATCCGGCTCCCTGCGAACGAGTACATCATCAAGCTCCGCGGCGCGGAGATCGCGCGCGGCGAAGTGATGCCGCGCTTCCTCCTCGCCCTCGACACCGGCCGCGTATTGAGCACGATCGACGGCATCGATACGATCGATCCGAGCTTCGGCATGCCGGCCAAGTGGATCGCGACCACCAAACGGGTCGAGGCGGAGTCGCTCGGCTACGTCGTGGTCGAGCCGACGACGGTCGTGGCGACGCATCTCATGGAGAAGCTCAAGGGCTCGGCGGCGGAGCTGCTCGGCCGCCAGGAAGTCCAGGAGATGATCGCCACGCTCAAGAAGACGCACCCGGCGCTCGTCGACGACGTGATCCCGAACAAGATCACCCTCGGCGTACTGCATCGCGTGCTTCAGCGTTTGCTCAAGGAGCGCGTGCCGATCCGCGATCTCGTCACGATCCTCGAGGCGGTGGCCGACGCCGCCGAGCAGTCCAAGGATCCCGAGGTGCTCACGGAGCACGCGCGGCGCGCGCTGTCGAACACCATCGCCCACCTGTTCATGGACGAAGGCGGCGCGGTGCGCGGCATCACCGTGGGTCCGCGGCTCGAGGCGGCGCTGCTCGGCCTCTTCAGCCCGCGCCCCAATCAGAGCCCGGCGACGATGCTCACGCCGGACAGCCTCGGCGCGCTGCTGCGCGAGCTCGATCAGATGTCGAGCTCGAACATGGTCGAAGGCCGGCCGCTCCCGCTGCTCGCGCCGCCGTCGTTGCGCGTCGGGGTGCGCCGGCTCGTCGAGCCGGTGCTGCCGAATCTTCCGGTGGTCTCGCTCGCCGAGCTGCCGCCGTACGTGAAGTTGAGCGCGACCGCGACGTGGGAGGTGGCGCATGCCTGACGCGTTCGGCGGCCGGACGCTGCTCGTCGCGAGCGGCAAGGGCGGCGTTGGCACGTCGGTGGTCGCATCGCTCGCGGCGATCGCCGCGGCCGAGCGCGGCGAGCGAACACTCCTGGTCGACGCGACCGAAGCGGGGGGCTCGCTGCACCATCTCTTCGGACTCCGGCCGGCGGCGAGCCTCTGGTCGCTCGCCGATCACCACACGCAGCCGGCGGACGTCGCCATCGCGATCGACGACCGGCTGTCGCTCGTCGCGGGCGGCACCAGCGGATCGGCCGCCGTACCGGCGACCGATCACGAGCGCCGGTCGGCAATTACCAAATTGGTATACTTGTTCGAGTACTATGATTCTGTGATTATCGACGGCGGCAGCCGGCTCGACACGATCGCCGCCGTGCTGGAGCTGGCCGACCCGGCGCTGCTCGTCGTGACGTCGGCCGACCGGCTGGCGCTCGCGGCCAACTACGCGCTCGTGAAATCGACGCGGGCCCGGCGCGCCGAGTCGGTGGTCGCGGTGATCGCGAACCGGCACGGGGAGTCCGTCGCCGCCGACGCCTGCGAGTACCTCGCGGGCGCGTGCGCGCACTTCCTCGGCCGCACGATCGAGGTGGTCGGCAGCATCCCGGACGATCCGTGTCTGCAAGCCGCCGTCGGCGCCGGGATGACCGTGCGCGACGCACTCGATGGTTCGCCCGCCGCGGATGCGATGCGCGGCGCACTCGCTCGTGTTCTTCCTCCCGTTTCCCCTCCGGCCGGCGCGCCTCGCGCGCCGATGGCCATGGCCGGCGCTTCCCTCCCACCGCTTCCTCTTCCCTTCTCCCGACGCTGGAGCTGATATGGATTCCCGAGACACCTGGCAGGCGTTCGCCGCCGGCGACCTCGCCGCGCGAGACGCGCTCCTCACCGAGAATCTGAGCCTCGTTCATCACGTCGCGCGGCAGCTCGAGCGCAAACTCACGAACGAGCTCGATCACGACGAGCTGGTGAGCGCCGGGACGCTCGGTCTCATGTCGGCGATGTCGGCGTTCGATCCCGATCGCGGGCTGGCGTTCAGCACGTTCGCCGTGCCGCGCATTCGCGGGTCGATCCTCGACGAGCTCCGCCGGCAGGATCACGTGCCGCGCTCCGTGCGGCGCAAGACGCGCGACATCCAGACGGCGCGCAATCAGCTCGCGTCCAAGCTCTGTCGCATTCCCGACGATCAGGAAGTCGCCGAGGCGCTCGGCGTCGACGTGCAGACGCTCTGGCGGTGGGAATCGGACGTCGAGGGCGCGATCCGCGTTCCGCTCGACCGGCCGGCCAACGATCGCGGCGAACCGCATTCGTCGCCGCTCGACCTGCTGCACACCGATCCGGATCACGGCATCGACGCGCAGCTTGGCCGCGAGCAGGAAGTGGCGATGCTCCGCGAAGCGATCATGAAGCTCAAGGAGCAGGAGCGGACCGTATTAGCACTCTATTATTTCGAGGAGCTCAAGCTGCACGAGATCGCGGAGATCCTCGGGCTCACCGAGTCGCGCGTCTCACAGATCCGGTCGAAGGCGCTCACGCGGTTGCGGGCGACGATCGGCGTGGCGTTGGCGTCGTAGCGGCGCGGATTCCGCCCGGCAAATCCCGCCGCAGCGGAAAGTTTTTCCGTAGCCGCGCCGCAGCGGCAGCGGCGCTCGCTGACAGGCAAGGCGTTCTCTAATAAGGAGTTATCACCGTAGTACAGGAACCAGCTGACACGGCACCTCGGTTGCTTTTGCAGCGGCACGCAGACCAGCAGTCTCTCGATCGACTTCCCTCCTCGCGATTCCCAACTCCCTCCCCCGACCAGTGCCTCGAACGCCCATTCTCAATGGTATGGACAGCGCCGCGAGCGCTCTTCGGTACTGGGAGCGCAAGCAGGAGGTCGTGGCGAACAACCTTGCCAACGTGTCGACCGACGGCTTCAAAGCGCAGCGCGTGTTCGCGCGGCTGCTCGACGGCATCAAGCCAGTCGCGGAAGCGACGTCGGATCTCTCGACGGGAAACCTGAAGCAGACGGGGAACGCGATGGATGCCGCGATCGACGGCCCGGGCTTCTTCGTGGTGCAGACGCCGAGCGGCGAACGCTATACCCGCGGCGGCAGCCTGCGACTGGACGAGAAGCACCAGCTCGTCGACGGAGACGGACGTCCGCTCCTCGGCGTGAAAAAGAACGGCCCGCTCGTGCTGACCGACGCGCCCGTGGAGATCACGAGCGCCGGCGACGTGAAGCAGAACGGCCAGGTCGTGGACCGGCTGCGGATGGAGCAGGCGCCCAAGGGCGCCGAGCTCTCGCGCGAGGGCGAATCGCTCTGGGTGCCGCCGCAGAATCGGCAACCCGTCGCGCCGGCCGACCGCAACGTGAAGCAGGGCTTTCTCGAGGAAAGCAACGTGAACTCCATGACCGCGCTCGTCGACATGGTCGCGGTGCAGCGCGCGTACGCCAACGTCCAGAAGTCCGTCGTCGAGATGGACCAGATCGACCAGACGATCACCACGCAGCTCGCGAGACCGCTATGAACCCCGCTCTCAGAACCGCCGCGACCGGCATGGCCGCGCAGCAGACGCGCACGGAAGTCATCGCCAACAACCTGGCGAACGTCAACACGACCGGGTTCAAGCGGAGCCGGGCACAGTTTGAAGATCTCTTATACCAGACCATGCAAGGCGCGCAGACGCTCGGCACGTCCGAGACGAACACCGCGCCGGCGATCCAGATCGGGCGCGGCACGCGCCTCACCGCGATCCAGCGGCTCGATACGCAGGGCGCGCTCGAGCAGACCGGCCGCTCGCTCGACGTCGCCGTCGACGGCGAGGGCTTCTTCCAGGTGCAGCTTCCGAACGGCCAGACCGGGTACACGCGCGACGGTAGTTTTCAGATCTCTGATCAGGGCGTGCTCGTCACGTCCGACGGCTACCAGATCGGATCCGGGATCAAGATTCCGAGCGACGTGACGGACGTGACGATCTCGCCGACCGGCGTCGTGACCGGGAACAAGGGTCCGGGCGGCGACTCGACGGAGCTGGGGCGGATCGAGCTCGCGCGCTTCGCGAATCCGAGCGGCTTGATGGCGATGGGACAGAACCTGTTCGCCGCGACGCCGGCATCCGGCGAAGCGGAGGTCGGGTATCCGCAGGACGAAGGCATGGGCCGGCTCGTGCAGGGGCAGCTCGAGGGGAGCAACGTGGAGATCGTGCAGGAGATGGTCGACATGATCTCCGCCCAGCGCGCCTACGAGCTCAACTCCAAAGCGGTGAAAGCGGCCGACGAGATGTCGCAGACCGCCACCGACATGGTGCGCTGAGCGTGACCCGCCGCCTGCTGCAGCATCCGTTGACGCTGATCGCGCTCGCCGCGGTGCTCGCGCTCATGGCCCGCGTGGCCGGGGCGCAGGAGATGCCGGCCGCGAAGGCGCGGGTCGCCGTGGCAGCGCGCGCGTTGATGCGCGGCGAGGTGCTGGGCGACAGCGACGTGGTCTACCGCGACACGACCGTGCGCGGCGACGCCGACGCCAGGGTCGACACCAAGGTCGCCGCGGGGTGGATCACCCGCCGGGTGATCGCGGCCGGCGAAGTCCTCCGGTCGCCTGCCGTCGAGCCGCCGAATCTCGTCTCGGCCAACGACCCGGTCGAGGTGGAGTTCCACGACGGCAACGTGCGGCTCTCGATCGCCGGGACCGCGACGCGCGGCGCCGCGCTCGGCGAGCGCGTGTCCGTCCGCACCGAGCTCGGTCATCGCGTCGAAGGGACGGTCGTGGCACGAGGCCGCGTCCGGATTGATTGAGGATATTCGAATGAAGCATTCGCTGAAACTCGCCCTCGCCCTGCTCGGCCTCTCGCTCGCCGCGCCGATGCTGCTCGCGCAGGGCGCGAACCAGAGCGCGCCGGCGCACCGGCTCGTCTCCTGGACGTCGGACCGGCACGAATACCAGGTGGGTGACGTAATCACCGTGCTGGTGAGCGAGGCCACGCTCGCGACGGCCACGAAGCAGCAGAACGGAAGCGACCAGCAGTCGCGCAAGAACGACATCGGGATCGATCCCCCGCAGATGGGCGCGACGCCCATGCCGTCGATCGACGCGACGGTCACGTTCGGCAAGAACGCGTCGTCGCAGCAGAGCGGCGACGCCAAGCGCGGCGTGAACTTCACCGGCGACATCAGCGTGCGGGTGGTGGCCGTGGACGCGAAGACCGGGCTCCTCCAGGTGAAGGGAACCAAGCTCGTCGACGTCGACAACAATAAGCAAACGCTCAATTTCGGCGGGTACCTGCGGCCGGAAGACGTGTCGCCGCAGAACTTCGTGGCGAGCGAGCGCGTGGCCGACGCGCAGCTCACCTATCAGCTCTCCGGCGCGATCGGCAAGACGCGCGGCGGCATCATCGGCCGGCTCATCTCGGTGTTCTGGCCATGATCGCCAAGCGGTGGCTCCTCGCGGCACTCACCGGACTCGCGCTCTCGGCGCCGCTCCGCGCGCAGGAGATGATTCGCGTACGCGATCTGACGATCGAGGACAAGGCGATTCCCGTGCGCCTGATGGGGTACGGGCTCGTCGTGGGCCTCGACGGCACGGGTGATCGCTCGAGCGGCGGCAAGCAGGGCGGCATGACCGTGAACTCCGTCGTGAACCTGCTGCGCCGGTTCGGCATCCAGCTTCCCGTGGAGGCGCTCAAGACGCGCAACGTGGCGGCCGTGCTGGTGACGGCGGAAATCTCGCCGTATCTCCGGCCGGGTGGCCGCTTCGAGGTGCACGTCTCGTCGGTGGGCGACGCGCGGTCGCTGCGCGGCGGCGTGCTCTGGATGACGCCGCTCATGTCGGACGTCAGCACCGACCCGGTTGCATCGGCGCAGGGTTCCGTGCTCATGGCCGACCTCGGCGACGGGCGCATGGGCATGGCGATCGAGAACTCGTCGCGCATTCCGACCGGCGGGCTCCTCGAGGCCGATCTGCCGCGGCCGCAGTTCGCGTCCAGCTCCAAGCTGTTGCTCCGCGACCCGGACGTCTCGATGGCCACGCGAATCGCGACCGCGATCAACAAGGAGATGGGCGATGGGACCGCGACCGTGGAGGACCCGGGGTCGGTCGCGCTGGCATTCAAAGATGCTAAAGAGGATCACGCCGCGACGCTGGCGCGCATTCAGGAGCTGCGCGTCCAGCAGCCGGTGATTTCGCGTCTCATCATCGACGGGCGCGACGGTACGATCATGGCCGGCGGCGAGCTCACGGTCGGTGAAGCGACGGTGAGCCACGGCGGGATCACGCTGACCATCGGCGCGAACGACACCACCGCCGCGACGCCGGGCCAGCTCAAGCTGGCCTCGGGCACGCCGGTCACGCGCGTCGCCGCCGCGCTGCACGCGATCCAGGCGCCGCCGAGCGAAGTCGCGGCGATCTTCGAGTCGCTGCGCGCGATCGGCGCCATCGCGGCCGACGTGGTGGTGCGATGACCAGCATCCGGCCGGCGCCCGGACTCTCGTCCGCTCCCGCGGCGTCGCCGCAGGAGCGCCTTCGACAGTCGGCGCTCCAGATGGAAGGCGTGTTCGTGCAGCAATTGTTCGCCGCGATGCGCGACACCGTCCCGCAGGACGGCATCGTCGCGCAGTCGAGCGCGCAGGACACATTCACGAGTCTCTTCGACGAGAAGCTCGCGGAGAAGGTGCCTGCGCAATGGAGCGGCAGTCATTCGCTCGCGCAGGCGCTCTATGAACAGCTCAGCCAGCGGCTCGCGCCGGCAGCAGCGGACCCAAACGCATCCGAACCGCCGAAATCATGACGACCGACCCGACGGAGATGCCGGCCACGAGAACCGTGATCTCGCCGATCGACTCGCTCACCGACGCGCTGGCGACGGAGCGCCGACTGCTCGACGAGCTGATCGCCGTGATGCGGCGCCAGCGCCAGGCCGTTGGCGACGACGATCTCCAGCGCGTGGACGACAGCGTGTTCGCCACGCATCGCGTGCTGGTGACGTTGAGCGAGGCGCGCCGGCGCCGGCGCACGCTCAACCAGCTCCTCGGGCAGCCGGAAGACCTGGGCATTCACGCGCTCGAGGACGCGCTTGGCGCGCGGATGACGCCGGCCCTGCGTGACGCGCGCGATCAGCTCCACGAAGCGGCGCGCTCGTTGTCGCGGGAAGTGTCGATCAATCGCCGCATCCTGCGGGAAGCGCTGGCGTGCGGCGACGCGTACGCGCGCACCCTCGCCGGCGCGGCGCAGGTGCCGACGCAGTATCCCACGCCGGGCGCCGGCGTTCGCACGCAATCGGCGACCCTGCTCGACCGGAGGATCTGATGAGCCTCGGGAGCATTCTCAACGTCGCGCGAAACGCGATGAACGCGCAGCAGGCCGCCGTGCAGGTGGCCTCGCAGAACATCAGCAACGCGCAGACCGACGGGTACACGCGCGAACGCATCGAGCTCACAGCGGCCGTGCCGACGACGTACCCGTGGGGGACGGTCGGCAACGGCGTCTCGATTGCGGACGTCACGCGCACGCGCGACGCGCTGCTCGACACGAGCTTCCGCTCCGAGTCCGCGGACGCCGGCGCGGCGAGCACGACGAGCGCGGCGCTTCAGCAAATTCAAACGATCTTCAACGAGCCGTCCGACAACGGGCTCGCCGCTACGCTCGACAAGTTCTGGAGCTCGTGGAGCGATCTGGCGAACGATCCGACCAACCAAGCCGCGAAGAGCGTCGTGCTCTCGGCGGGCCAGGACGTGGCGTCGCAGCTCAACCAGTCCGCCTCGCAGCTCGACGCGACGGATCAGCAGAACCGCCAGGCGATCCAGACCGACGTCGATCGCGTGAACCAGCTCACGCAGCAGGTCGCGGATCTCAATACGAAGATCGTAGGCGCCGAATCGGGCGGACACCCGGCCAATGACCTGCGCGACGCGCGCGACAGCGCGGTCGACGAGCTCGCGAAGCTCACGGGCGCGCAGACCATCGAGCGCTCGAACGGCACGGTCGGCGTGTACGCGGCGGGCCGGCTGATCGTCGACGGCTCCGCGGCCAAGCCGCTCCAGTTCAACGACGCGAACCCGCCGGCGATCACGGCCGGCGGCAGCGCGACGCCGCTCGCGGGCCTCGGCGGATCGCTCGGCGCCGAGCTCGGTCTTTCGACAAGTAGTATTCCAGATCTCATGAATCGCCTCGACGCGCTCACGAGCGCGCTCGTGACCAACGTCAACGCGATTCACGGCGCCGGCACCGCGTACAGCGGCACGCCGCCCGTCGGCGCTCCCGCGGGCAACTTCTTCGACGTCACCAATCCTCCGCCCTCGGGCGGGGACCCGCGGCTCACGGCGCGCGGCGTTCAGGTCGCGGCGTCCCTCACGCCGGACGGCGTCGCCGCGTCGGCCGGCGCAAACCCCGGGCCGGGCAACAACGACGTCGCGCTCGCGCTGGCGCAATTCAAGGACACGTCGGTCACCATCACCTCGCCCGGCGGCGCGGCGCTCGGCAATGAAACGATCGGCGGCTTCTATCAGCAGACGATCGGCGGGCTCGCCACCGCGACGCAGCAGGCGCAGGACAACGAGACCGTCCAGAATACGATGCTGAGCAACGTCACGACCCGCCGGCAGAGCGAGAGCGGCGTGTCGACCGACGAAGAGCTGATCGACATCATTCAACACCAGCACTCGTACGAGGCCGCCGCGCGGCTCGTGAACGTCGTCGACGACATGACGCAGACGCTCGTCGACCTCGGCCGCTAATTTTCCGGCATGCTGATCCTGGGCCGGAAAGTCGGCGACACGATACTGATCGGCGATGGCATTCGCGTCGTCGTGCTGGCGTGCGACCGCAAGGGCGTGCGCCTCGGCATCGAAGCGCCCAACGACGTGACGATCCTGCGCGGCGAGATCGTGAGCGACATCGCCGCCGAGAACCAGCGCGCCGGTGCCGTCGGCTCAGGCGGTCAGGAGTGGCTGCAGGTCATTGGCGGTCCGCGGCGCGACGAGCCTTGAGCGTCGGCAGGCGAAGCCCGAACGTGCCGGGCTTTCGCACGACGATTCCACCGAACGACGCCGCGAGCTGATCGGCGTACGCGCCGCGAGATTCCGGCGGCGCGTCGCTCCCCGGCGACAAGCGGTACTCGACCGTCACCCATTGCTCGTCGGACTCGGTAATGGCGCGCAGTGCGGCGCCCGCCCGTTGCGCGGCGAGCTTCGCCTCGAGCAGGAGCAGCGTGAGGGCGCGCACGAGCGCCCAGCGCTCGACCCGCACCGGTTCCACGTACCGCGTCGGCACGATCGTCACCGGTAAGTCTCGGACGTCGTGCAGAAAACGATGAATCGCCAGCACGTCGGCGATCACGTCGTCGAGAATCAGCGCCTCTTCACCCGGCACGTCGTCGCGCGGAAGCAGCCGCACCATGCGACTGCAGTCCTCCAGGCGAGCGAGATCCGCGGCCAAGCTCTCGAAGCCCGGAGCGCCGCCGTCCGGCGGGAGATCGCCCAATTGAAACAGCTCGACGATGGCCGAGAGCGAGCCGATGCGATTGTTCAGCGCGTGGTGCAAGCCCTGGAGCGCCTGCTCGACGAGGGCGGCCCATTCCAGCTCGGGATCTCTCCCCCCCACGTTCGCGTCGTGCATCACGATGCCGCGTCCCTACAGATCGCCCGCTGTCCGCCGATACTGCCAATATCCCGCACACGCGCCACCCGCGAGACTCTCGTGTTCGTCATCGTCGGACTCATCGTCGTTTTCGGAAGCATTCTCTTCGGCTTCACGATGCATCACGGCCACATCGTCGTGCTGCTGCAGTGGTCGGAGTTCGTCATCATCGGCGGCGCCGCCGGCGGCGCGTTTCTGGTGAGCAATCCGATGACGGTGGTGGTCGGAAGCATCAAGAGCTCGCTCGCGCTGCTCAAACCTAATCCTTATAGCGAGAAGGCGTACGCGGAATTGTTGCAAGTACTCTATGATGTGTTTCAGAAGGCTCGCAAGGACGGTCTCGTCGGGCTCGAGACGCACATCGAGGAGCCGGACAAGAGCGAGATCTTCAAGAAGTATCCGTTCTTCCGCGCGCACCATCACGCGCTGCCTTTTCTCTGTGACACGCTCAAGGTGCTGCTGACGGGCGCGGTCGAGGATCATCATCTCTCCGAGATCCTCGACCTCGATCTCGAGCGGCAGCACGAGGAAGCGCGCGCGATTCCGGTGGCGATGTCCAAGATCGGCGACGCGCTGCCGGGGTTCGGCATCGTGGCGGCAGTGCTCGGCGTCGTGATCACCATGGCGTCCATCGGGGGCACGGCGAGCGAGATCGGCGAGAAGGTCGCCGCGGCGCTCGTCGGCACGTTCCTCGGCATTTTGCTCTCGTATGGCGTCGTGAACCCGCTCGCCAGCGCGATCGAGGCGCGGCTGCGCGCGGAGAGCGATTACATGAGCTGCATTCGCACCGCGCTGCTCGCGTTCGCGCGCGGCGACGCGCCGATGACCTGCGTGGAGTTCGCGCGGCGCAACATCGAGCCGGTGGAACGTCCCACGTTCGCCGAGCTCGAGGCGCTCACGCGCAAGGCAGCCTGACGTGCGCCAGGGCGATCGCCGGCCGATCATCGTCGTCAGGAAGAAAAAGCAGGCTCACGCCAGCCATCACGGCGGCGCGTGGAAGGTCGCGTACGCCGACTTCGTGACGGCCATGATGGCGTTCTTCATGGTGATGTGGATTCTTGGAATGGATCAGCGGCTGCGGAATTCGATCGAGGGCTACTTCGCGAATCCGATCGGCTACAAGAAGGGCTACACGGCGGGCAAGAGCCCGTTGTCGTCCGGCATGTCGCCCATGGCGCTCTCGACGACGCCGCTCAGGCTCGTGACCCGCCAGGAGGAGAAAGCCCAGCTCGACTCCACGGGCGGCCGGATCAAATCGAAGCTCGCGAAGGCTGGCCTCACCGCGATTGGCGATCGTATCGAGATCGTCGAGACGCAGACCGGGCTCCGCATCGAGCTCGCGGACGCCGCGAAGGGCCAGGACTTCTTCCCGATGGCCTCCGCCACGATGTCGAAGACGATGCACAATACGCTCGAGATCATCGGGCAGGAGCTCGCCCCGCTCCGGAATCCCGTCATCATCGAAGGACACACGGACGCGGCGCAGTACGCCGGCCTCTACTCGAACTGGGAGCTCTCCGCCGACCGCGCCAACGCGGCGCGGCGCGTGCTCGAGTCGAGCGGGTTGAACGAAGCACGCATCGTCGAAGTGCGCGGGCTCGCCGATCGCCAATTGCGGGATCCCGAGAATCCGCTCGATCCGCGGAACCGTCGCATCACGATCTTCCTGCCGTTCACGACGAGTGGACCGGCGAGCGATACATCGACTGTCGTGGGGAAGACCTCGAGCAGCTGACGGATCTCGTCACGCGGCCGCGAGCGAGACTTGCTCCGTCGCCCACTGCAACGCATCGAGATAGATCCTCGGGAGCGCCTCATCCGCGACGCCGGTGCTGATCGCGAGCTCGCGCGCGGCATCCCAGTCGGCGTGCTCGTACGCTTGGACGAGCCGAAGCGGTGCGCCGAGCGGCCCGGAGGACTTGAGCAGCGCGCCGCGAATCTCGTCGCTCAGCTCCAATCGAGCGACGATCGTCTCCATCGGCATCTCGAGCAAGGTGTCGAGCAGCGACAGCAGCCCGACGATGAACGCGGAGCCCACGTTGCGCGGCTCGCTCGAGTTGAGCGCGACCAGCTCGCACATCCGCGCTCGGGTGATCGCGGCCATCGCGAGCTCGCGTGTCACGTCGCCTTTGCGGCCGAGCGACGCGACGAGAATCACGGACAGCCATCGGTGCAGCGCGTCGCGTCCAATCAGCCGGATCGCGTGCGGAATCGAGCTGACGCCGCGCCCGCCGACCGCCGCCGCGTTCACGATGCGCAGCAGCTTGTAGCAGAGCGCGAGGTCCGACTGGAACGCGGCCTCGAGCTCCGGATCGGAGGTGCCGGGATCCTGCAGCAGATTCAGAAGCCGCATCGTCGCGAGCTGGCCCGCCGACACGTCGGTCTTGGTGAGCGTCTCCGGGCGGCTGAACAGATATCCCTGAAAGAGCACGAAGCCGAGCTCCGTGCACATGTCGCGCACCGTTGCCGTCTCCACACGCTCGGCGAGCAGACGCACGTCGGCATCGGCGAGCTGTGCAACGACCTGCTCCAGGTCGCGCCGCGAGCGGTTCAGCACGTCGATCTTGACGATCGATGCCACTTCGAGGAGCGGGCGCGAGTGCGCTTCGACGATGTAGTCGTCGAGCGCGAGACGGTACCCTTCGCGCACCATCCGGCGGCAGGCCTCGATCGTCTCCTGCGTTCGCTCGACGGTCTCGAGCAGCTCGATCACGACGGCGTGGGGGTCGAAGAGGCGCCAACTGTCATTCAACAGTTGCCCACGCGAGAAGTTGATGAACGCGACCGCATTCCCGGCGAGCGACGGCAAGCCCATTCCGAGGAGTGCCGTGACGATGACTTCGGCGCTCATGAAGCCGTCTTCACCGTCGGCGCGCACGATCGACTCGTTGCGGCGGTACAGGAGCTCGTACCCGACGAGCCCGCGCTTCAGCTCGAAGATCGGCTGGCGGGCAACGTGGATCGAGCTCATCGCGATGGCTCGCGATGAACCGCGGTGCTGTGGAATCGACGCTCGACAGGGATGAGCACGAGCACGCGTTTCACCTTCGGCGGTGGGAACGTCACACCTGGTTGCCCGGGTTGCTTGAGAGCAGTACGGTATTTCAACCTCATCAGCCCCCGGGACGTATCATGCTCGTGCTAGGAGCCTTCCAATTGATTATCGGCGCGACGAGCCTCGGCTTGACCGCGCGTGCACCAATCGCGGACGTCGGTGACACGACGGTGCCGGCGGCGGTCGTTCGGATTGGCGCCCAGACGAGCGACTCCGCGCTCCGCGATCTCGTGCGGGCGCCGGTGGACACGCCGCACACGCGCCGGCGCAAGGTGATCGAGGTGAGCGACTGGTATTCGCGCCGGCTCACGATTCACCGCTACGTGGCGTACGCGACGATTCCGGTCTTTGCGCTGCAATGGGCCGCGGGCGATCAGCTCTATCACAAGAGCTCCGCCGCGCCGACGTGGGCCAAGACCATGCACCGCGTCGGAGCGACGGCGCTGGCTGGCATGTTCACGGTCAACACGGCGACCGGACTCTGGAATCTCTGGGACTCGCGCAGCGTACCCCAGGGCCGTGCGCTGCGGACCGTGCACGCGCTCGCGATGCTCACGGTGGACGCCGGCTTCACGTGGGCGGGCGCCAAGTTGTCGAACGAGGCGGAGACCGACAACAATGCCCGTCGGCTACACCGCGAAGTGGCGTTATCGTGCATGGGGCTGACGGTCGTCAGTGGCCTGGCCATGAAACTCTGGAATCACTGAACGGGACGATATGAGCGCACCTCACGCGTTGGTCGCACTGTGCAAGCCCTGGGCGGACTACTACAGCGACTCCAAGGGCGCCGAGACGGTCGTGCAGTTTCTGCACATTGGCGGACTGTTGCTCGCGGGCGGGCTCGCGATCGCGGCCGACCGCGGCACGTACCGCACCATGCGCCACGCGGCGACCGACCGCCTCTCGCACCTGAAGGAGGTCTCGGCGGTGCACCGCTGGGTGCTCACCGGGCTGGCCGTCGTGGTGGTCAGCGGCATCGCGCTCTTCGCATCGGATGTGGACACCTTCTTCGGTTCCTGGATCTTTTGGACGAAGATGGGATTAGTGGTATTGCTGCTGCTCAATGGATGGCTGATGACGCGGTCCGAGCACGCGCTGGCGCTGGATCCCAGCGAGAGCTCGCCGCAATGGCGACGAATGCACCGGGCCGCGATCACGAGTCTCACGCTGTGGTTCATCATCACGGCGTTCGGGGTTGCGCTCGTCAATCTTGCGTAATGAGGAAGCTGTGAAGCAGAACGATATCGGTGGTGAGGAACAGGACGCGCTGGCGTGTGACGGCTGCGCTGTGGTTGGCCGGCGGGGCTTTCTCGTGCGCGCCGGCGCGGCGGCGGCCGGCGTGCTGGTCGCGCTCGGTGCGTTGCCCGCGATGGCCGAAGCGGCGCCGTTGGAGTTCGTGAAGGCGCTGGGCGGCGGACGACAGGACAAGACGTATCCCATTCCCGCCGCGGACGGCGTGCAGATCGACAAGGACAACGACACGATCCTCGCCCGCTGGCAGGGGAAGGTGTATTGCTTCAACCTCGGCTGCCCACACCAGAACACCGCGCTGCACTGGTCGGATAAGGACACGCAGTTCGAGTGTCCCAAGCACCACTCGCGCTTTCTCCCCGACGGCACCTATATCGCGAACAGCGGCCGCGCGACGCGCGACATGGACCGTTTCGCGATCAAGCGCGACGGGAACAATGTCGTGGTCAACCTGGATTCGCTCTATCAGGATGATGACGACGAAGCCGCATGGAAGTTGGCGTTCATCAGCGTTTCGTGATCGGCGCTCCCGAATCCAATTCGAATGACTTGTCGCGATTGCCTCAGCCGTCGTGAGTTTCTGACCAAGTCCGCCATGGCGGCCGCGGTCCTCGTCGCCGCGGAAGCCTGCGGCGATGGGCAGATCGGACCGCCGCAGATCTCCGGGCCCGATCCGCTCAAGCCGCCCGGCGGTCCGTTCCAGATCGCGATTTCCGATTTTCCCGATCTCGCGACGACGGGCGTGATCGTCGACATCGGCCGCGTCGCGCCCGAACGGACGCTGATGCGCACCGGACCGGCCACGTTCATCGGACTCTCGCGCATCTGCTCGCACCAGCAGTGCACGATCGACATCAAGACGGACCACTATCAGTGCCCGTGTCACCTCTCCGAGTTCACCAGCACCGGCGCGGTGATCCACGGACCGAACGTCGCGAGCGCGCCAATCGGACCATTGCGACAGCTCGCGATCAGCTTCGATGCATCAACCCAAACGCTGACCGTCGAGTAAGTTCGGGCCTGGTTTCGCGCGGGCGTGAAATCTCGTAGCTTCACGTCCATGTTGATCGGCGTTGCGGGAATGGTCGGCACCGGCAAGACGACGCTCACGCGTGCGCTCGCCGCGCGCTTCGGGCTGCAGCTCGCGCTGGAGAGTGTCGACGACAACCCGTGGCTCGAGAGCTTCTACGGCGGCGGCTCCGACGAGATGCGGGCGTACGCGCTGCATCTGCAACTGCACTTCCTCGCCACGCGCTTCGCCAGCATGCGACGGATGCGCGGCCTGGGCGGAAGCTGGATTCTCGACCGCACATGGTACGAGGACGCCGAAGTGTTCGCGCGTGGTCTGCACGAGCAGGGGCTGATGTCGACGCCGGAGTGGACGCTCTATCGCCGCTTGTACGCCGAGCTGCTCCACTCACCCGCGGCGCGTCCGCCAAAGCTGCTCATCTATCTGCATGGACCGCTCGACGTCATCGTCGACCGCATTCACACGCGCGGGCGCCCCAAGGAGCGCGACACCGGAATCGAGTACTGGTCCACGCTGCACGCGCGCTACTCGAGCTGGATCACGGATTTTCAGCACTGTCCGGTGCTGGCGCTGGACGTGCGTGAATACGACCTCATGACCGACGCCGGCGCGATCGAGGAGATCGCCGGGCGAGTCAGGCTTCAGCTCGAGGGGGAGCTGCCTCAGACCGAGCTGTGGCCGGCCGTTTCGAGAAGGCGCGTCTTTGCGTGACCACCCCATTTTGCCAAGTGAATCGATGACGGATCAAGTGGCCGAATCGGAAATCACATCGCTTCCGTTGTCCGACGGCGGCCGATATGTCTATTGCATCATCCGCAGCGATCGCCAGCGCGAGTTCGGCTCGATCGGCATCGGCGGCGGCCAGCGCGTCTTCACGGTGGCCTACCAGGACCTCGCCGCCGTCGTCAGCGACACGCCCATCGTCATCTACGACCCCACACGTGAGAACGTCCTCGCGCACGAATTCGTGAACGAGACCGTCATGCGCGAGCATACTGTGATCCCGATGTCGTTCGGCACGGTGTTTCGTTCGGAAGACGACGTCACGGAGCTCCTCCGCTCGACGTATCAAGCGTTCAGCGACGTGCTCGAGAAGATGCAGGACAAGATCGAGTTCGGCCTCAAGGTGCTCTGGGATCGCGACAAGGTCGTCGCCACGCTCGAGCGCGAGAATGACGAGATCCGGCGTCTCAAGGACGAGATCAGCCGCCACACGACGACGTCGACCTACTTCGCGCGCATGCAGCTCGGGCGCTTGATCGACTCGGCGATGGAAGAGCTGTCGAGTCGCTACGTGTCGGACATCCACGAAGCGCTGAAGCCGGTAGCGGTGGCGAGCCGCTCGAACAAGCCGATCGGCGACCGCATGATCTTGAACGCGGCGTTCCTGGTGGACCGCGCGCAGGAGCAGGCGTTCGACGATCGCGTGAAGGAGACGAGCCGCAAGTACGAGGACGTGCTCGCGTTCAAGTACTCGGGCCCATGGCCGCCGTACAACTTCGTCAACATCAAGCTCAAGCTCGAGAAGGCCGACTGACATGGGTCTCCTCTCGAACCTCCTGTTCTTTCCGGTGACCGGTCCCGTCGCGGGGATCAAGTGGTCGCTGGGGAAAGTGCAGAAGGTGGTCGAGGAAGAGCTGACCGACGACACCGCGATCAAGCAGGATCTCATGGAGCTGCAGATGCAGCTCGAGCTCGGCGACATCGACGACGACGAGTACGCCCGCCGCGAGTCGGAGATCATGGGGCGACTGCGCGACGTCCGCGCGTGGCGCGAGCGGCTCGGCAAGGCGACGAGCGGCGGTCCGGTCCGCGTCGCGCGCGATACCGACGAGGAGTGAGCGCGCTCGACGCGCTGCTCGACCGTCTTCCCCGCACCACGCTGGTCGTCGGCAAGGGCGGCGTCGGCAAAACGACGATCGCGTGCGGCATCGCCGCCCGACTCGCGAGTCGCGGCGACGAAACGCTCCTCCTCTCCACCGACCCGGCCGCCGCACTCGCGTCGACGATCGGCGCGCCGGTGGCCGACCGCGCGACGCCCATTCCCAACGCCCCGCGCCTGCACGCGCGACAGCTCGTCGCGGAGGAGCTCCGCACCGAATTCCTCGGGCGCTGGCGCGAAACGATCGCCGAGATCGTCGATCGCGGCACGTATCTCGACCGCGCCGACGTCGATGGCCTCGTCGACGCCGCGCTGCCAGGTGCTGATGAGATCTTCGCGCTCCTCGCGTTGGCAGATCTGCTCGCCGAGTCGACGGTCTATGAGCGAATCGTGGTCGACACCGCACCGACCGGGCACACGCTGCGGCTGCTCGCGCTCCCGGACACGTTTCGTGCGCTGCTCTCGATGCTGGACCTCATGCAGAGCAAGCATCGGTTCATGGTGCGCGCGCTGACCCGGCGCTACCGCCGCGAGCGAGCGGACGATTTTCTCGACGACATGCGCGCCCGGGTCGACGCGCTCCGCGCCGCGCTCTCGGACGCGAGGAGCTGCGCGGCGCTCGTCGTCACGCGCGCCGAACCGGTGGTGCTCGTGGAGACGGGGCGGTACATCGAGAGTCTGCGCGCACTGCACGTCACGATCGCCGGGCTGATCGTGAATGGGTACGCGGCATCGCGCGGGAGCTCCGCGCTCGCGCCGGTCGCCGAGCTCGACCCCTCGCTCTCGCGGCTCTGGATCTCCAGAGCCGCCCAGCCGCCACGCGGTCTTGCCGCCGTGGAGGCGCTGACCGCGTCGGCGAGCGACGCGCCGCCGACCGCTATTAGAGAACTGGAAACCGCGCCCCGAGGGCCGTCGCTTTCGACGAAGACGCTCTCGCAGCTCGTGCGGCAGCTCACCGTGGTCGCCGGCAAGGGCGGCGTCGGCAAGAGCACCGTCGCGTGCGCGCTCGCGATCGCGGCCGCCGATTCGGCCGCGGGCGACGTGCTGCTCGTCTCCACCGACCCCGCGCCGTCGCTCGCCGACGCGCTCGGCGAGAGCGATGCGCCCTGGGCGCGCGCCGACGTCGAGCACCGGCTCCCGGACCCGCCGCGGCTCGTCGTCCGCCAGATGGACGCCACCGCAGCGTTCGCGCGCGCGCGCGACGAATATCGCGATCGCATCGACGCGCTCTTCGCGGCGCTCGTCGGGCGCGGCGTGGATATCGAGCAGGATCGCGCGATCCTCCGCGACCTGATGGCGCTCGCGCCGCCCGGCATCGACGAGCTGTTCGCCATCAGCATCCTTGGCGACGCGCTCGCCGAACGACGCTTCGATCGCGTCATCGTTGATCCGGCGCCGACCGGACATCTGCTGCGACTGCTCGACATGCCGGCGATCGCGCTCGACTGGTCGCATCGCCTGATGCGCCTGATGCTCAAGTACCAGAGCGTCGTTGCCTTGGGTGACAGCGCGCAGCAACTGCTCGACTTCGCGAAACGCACGAAGGCGCTTGGCGCGCTGCTCCACGATCCCGAGGCATGCGGCGTCGTGATCGTGGCGTTGGACGAGCCGGTTGTGCGCGATGAAACGGAGCGGCTCGCCGGGGCAGTGGCCGCGCGCGACATGGACGTCATCGCGATCGTGTGGAATCGGCTCACGCGCAGCGCCACCTCCGCGACCCCTCTTCCTGCGACGCTCGCCGCGCGACAGTTTTTCGCGGACGAGGCGAGTCCGCCTCCCGTTGGAGCGGCCTCGCTCCGGGCGTGGTCGCGCGGTTGGCGCGAGCACGTGACGACTTCGTGATCGCCACATGGCCACATCCACCGCGCAATCCATCTGGTACGTGTACGGCGTCGTGCCCGTCACGCTCGCGCCGACATCGGCGCCGGCGGGGCTCGACGACGTAGGCGTCGCCGTGGAGAGCGAAGGTGCGCTGGCCGCGCTCGTGTCGATTCTCGATGCGTCGCGCTACGCACCCGAGCGCATCGAGGCCGCGAGTGGCGAGGTGGAGTGGTTGAGCCCCCGCGCCGTCGCACACGACCTGGTGTTGACCTGGGCCAGCGATCGCGGGCCGGTGATTCCCATGCCGATGTTCTCGATGTTCACCGGACGCGAAGCTGTGCGCGAGATGCTGCGCGATCGGGCGTCGCAGCTCGCGGACACCCTCGAGCGCGTCGGCCGTGGACGCGAATACGCGCTGCGCGTGTACCGCGTCGACCGCGAGCTCCTTGGCGCGATCGATACCATGAGCCCGCGCCTCCGCGAGCTCGCGGACAGCGCCGCGGCGGCGTCGCCCGGGCAGCGATACCTCCTCGAGCGCAAGCTCGATGCGGAGAAGAAGGCCGAAGTCCGTGTCGTGAGCCAGCAAGCGGTCGACGAGATCGCCGATGCGCTCGGCGATCTCGCGCTCGACTCGGTGCGCTCGGCCATTCCCCGCGTCGCGGAGAGCGACGCCGCGGCGCGCGGCGTGATGGTGCTGAACGCCGCGTTCCTCGTCGCGCCGGCGGCGTTGGAGCAATTTCAGAGGACGCTCACGATGTTCGTCGAGCGCTACGACGGGCGCGGCTTCCGGTTCGATTTCACCGGCCCGTGGCCCGCGTACCATTTCGCCGGCGAGACGTCGCATGCGTGATGATGACGCGGGTGGCGAGGAGATCGACACCGAGCAGCTCGTGCTCAGCGATCTGCTCAATCACGTGCTGGACAAGGGCGTGGTGATCAGCGGCACCGTCACGATCTCGATCGCCGACATCGATCTGTTGATGGTCGATCTCCGTCTGCTGCTGACGTCGATCGAGACGTCGATGCGACACGGGATTGCGGATGCCACACGGCGGCTCGTCTCTGGCGAGGGAGGAGAACGGTGATGAGCACGCATCTGTACTGCGTTTTGCCGCACGCGTTGCGCGGTGACGTGCCGCCCGGGTTGAGCGGCGTCGATGGCGCTCGCGTGCGCGCGCTCACCGTCGAGCAGCTCGTCGTCTGGGTGAGCGACGTGGAACGCCGCGCGCCGATGTCGTTCGACGGCGTGCGCGCGCACGACGCCGTCGTCGAAGCGGCGCTCGAGATGGGCGCCACGCCGATGCCGGCGCGGTTCGGTCAGACGTTCAGCGACGATGCCGCGTGTCGCACGGCGATTGCCCGGCGCGCGACCTCGGTCGAGACGGTGCTCGAAGAATTGCAGGGGTGTGTCGAGATGACGGTGATCATCACGCCCTCCACCCGGCGCATGCTGAGCGATCTGGAGCCTGTCGTGCCGCAGATGTTCGAGGCGGATGCTCCCGGCGCGGGGCGCGACTACCTCGAGGCGCTGAGTGCGCGCGAAGCCGCCTCGGGGACCGTACAGCGCACCGCGAACGGACTCGCCGAGCGCCTGGAGGCAGCGGTCGCCCCGGTACTGGTGAAGAAGGCGCAGCCAAGGTCCGTGATGCGCATGCCAATGCTGACGCTGTCGCATCTCATTCGGCGTGACGATGTCGACGCATATCGAGAGGCGATCTCTTCCGTCAAGTCTGGGCCGGAGTTGCGGTATCTTCTCATCGGACCGCGGGCGCCGTACAGCTTCTGTGGACTGGACGCCGGGCCCGGCGGGGCGCACGGCATGAATCTGGCGGACTGAACCATGCCCAACGACGAAAGCAATTCCAGCCCGGCGGACGACGACGAAACGACCGCCGCGCTGCATGCAATCGCGCGCGCGCTGCCCGACCGGATCAACGCGGACCCTGAGCACGTCGAACAAGGTCTTGCGCGACTCGTGCTGACGGTGATAGAACTGCTGCGGCACGTGCTCGAGCATCAGGCGATTCGCCGGATGGACGGCGGCTCGTTGTCGCCGGAAGAGCTCGAGCGGCTTGGCCTGGCGCTGCTCAAGCTCAACCATCGCATGGACGAGCTGAAATCAGTATTTGGATTGTCGGATGAGGATCTCAATATCGACCTCGGACCGCTGGGCCGGCTGCGCTAGCCGGCCGTGCACAGGAGCATTCTGATTGCCAGAGTTCGTCAGCCCCACGCGCACACATGGTCTGGTCGACATTCTCGATCGAGTCCTCGACAAGGGCTTGGTCATCGCCGGTGACATCAAGATCAACTTGGCCAACGTCGAGCTGCTCACGATTCAAGTGCGGCTGCTCGTCTGCTCGATCGACAAAGCCGAGCAGATCGGCCTGAACTGGTGGCGGCAGGATCCGCGGTTGAGCTCCGAAGCCGCGGTCGGCCGCGTTGGCGATGGATCCGACCTCGATGCCCGTCTCTCCCGCATCGAGCAGCAGTTGACGCAACTCGCCGGCGCGGCGCAGCCGCCCGCGAGGCCGCACCGATAATTCGTCGCTTAGCGCTGTAACCGCCTCGCGCGGTCTCGTACCCCAGCTCCCAAGGACGGGATAATCATGGCCGTTGAACGCACACCAAGTGGTAGTTCACTCATCGACGTCCTCGATCGCGTACTCGATAAGGGTATCGTGATCGATGCGTGGGTGCGCGTGTCCCTCGTCGGCATCGACCTGGTGACCGTGGAAGCCCGCGTCGTGGTGGCCTCGATCGACACGTACCTCAAGTACTCCGAGGCAGTCGGCATCACGGGACCGGTCTCGCGGCCGCGCGAACTCGGCGCCGGTGGCGCGGACGAGCTCGAACGCATGCAACGCGAAAACGCCGAGCTTCGTCGCCAGCTCGAACAGCGGAACAAAAAGGACTGACGTCGCATGGCAGTAATCGGAGACCGTGGAGTCGCCGGTCTCCTTTCCGCTCTGGCGGAAGCCCCCGACGTCTCCGCGGCGGCTTCCTTTCTGCTTGCGCAGCTCGCTGACATCACGGGAGCGCCGCGAGGGGTCCTGTTGCGCATCGACCCCTCGCAAGACCACCTCGCCCTCGTCGCATCGTTCGGCCTCGACGTGGATCCGCTCTCGGTGCGGGTGCCGATCGGCGATCTTTCGAGTCCTCTCATCGTCAGCGCGCTCGCATTATCCGCGATTCGCGGCGAGGGACCTGTCGGTCCGCGTGCGTTCGCGGGCTTCACGGGCTGGACGGTGCTCCCCATGTCGCAGCCGCGCTTCCGCGGCGCGCCCGACACGCTCGGACCGGGACGCGCCGCGGAGCTGATCGCGTCCAAGCGCGTCGCGATCGTGAGCCCCCCGCCCGCTCGCCCGGGCATCGTACCCGGCGGGGTGGTGCTGCTCGATGCCAAAATCGAGGGCGAGGCGCTCGAGGAGGCGGTCGAGCTCGTTTCGCTCGCGAGCCCGGTGCTTGCGCGGCTGGGCTCACTCGAGGACGCGCGCGAGCTCTCGGATCGTCTGGGCCAGCAGCGCGAGCGGCTCACGCTGATGGTCGATTCCCTCCCCGACCCGGTCGTGATCACGAACGCGGCAAACGACATCATCACGCAGAATCAGCGCGCCGAGCGGCTGCTGCACGTGCGTGACGATGACTCGCCTGGTCGCCGCCGCGCGATCGAGTTGAACAACCTGCTCTTCACGTCGTTCCTCTCCAAGGCGGCGATGACGGGCGGCCAGCAGGCGGGTCCGCGCGAGCTCAATCTCGTCGACCCCGACGAGGGCAACGACCTCCTGTTCGAGGTTCTGGCGCATCCCCTTGGCGAGCGCGTGGGACCCGAGGACGCCGTGCTCTCCGTGCTGCGCGACGTGACCGACCTGCGACGCGCGGCCAATGAGCTCGAGCGCCAGGTGCAGCGCGTGCGGCAGGCGGAGATGACCGTCCGCGGCGAGCGCGACCGGCTCAACCTCGTCCTCAAGAACGTCGCCGATCCGATTCTCGTCACCGACGAGCGGTCGAACATCATCCTGATGAACGATCAGGCCGAGGGGCTATTCCAGATCTCTGAAGGCGAGCCGCGGTCGCGGCGGGAGATCGGCGCCGTCCGCGGCAACGACACGAAGTTCACGTCGTTCATCTCGGAGTTCGCGCTGCTCGACGATGATTCGCGGCGCGAGCGCATGTCGCTCACCCAGCCGCGGACCGGCCTCGCGCTTCCCGTCGAGGTCGTATCGGGCAAGGTGAAGAACGAGCGCGGCGAGCCGATCGCGATCATCTCCGTGCTGCACGACCTCACCAAGCAGGTGGAGAACGAGCGGCTGTATGAAGCGCTCAAACGCCTCAACAGCGAGCTCGAGGAGCGCGTCCGGGAGGCGACCGCCGACCTGGCCGAGCAGAACGCGCGGCTCCAGTGGCAATCGCAGGAAGTGGAGCGCGCGAACAAGCTCAAGTCGGAATTTCTCGCGAGCATGTCGCACGAGCTCCGCACGCCGATCAACGCGCTGATCGGCTACACCGCGCTCCTCCTCGACGGCGTGCTCGGCGACGTCAATCCGCGCCAGGGTGACGCGCTCAAGCGGAGCCGCGCCGCCGCCGAGCATCTCCTGGCCCTGATCAACGACATTCTGGATCTCGCCAAGATCGAGGCGGGCAAGATGCCGCTGCACCTCGAGGAGGTCGCGCTGCGCGAGGTCACGCTCGAGGTTACGCAGCAGATCGAGCCGATGGCGCGCAAGAAGCAGCTCGACTTCGAGATCGACGTCTCGCCCGACTGCCCGACGCTCTATTCGGATCGCACGAAGATCAAGCAGGTGCTGCTGAATCTCCTCTCGAACGCCGTGAAGTTCACGAACCGCGGCAAGATCTCCGTCAACGCGCAGCCGGCCGCGAGTGGCGTGCGCATCGATGTGGCGGACACCGGGATCGGCATTCGGCAATCCGATCTCCAGGCGATCTGGGAGGATTTCCGACAGGTGGATCAGTCGCGGACGCGCGAATTCGGCGGCACGGGACTCGGCCTCAGCATCACGCGCAAGCTGCTCGAGCGGCTCGGCGGCTCCGTCTCGGCGCAAAGTGTGTACGGCGAGGGCAGCACGTTCACCGTGTACCTCCCGGTGCGGACGCCAGCCGGCAATCCGCTCGAGACACCGGTGGCCACTCCCGCGCAAACGTGAGCGCGAGCTCCGAAACACGCGCACGGCGCGGGGGTACAAACGGTCGTCCGGCGCGGTGATCAGGGCCGGACCTCGCTACTCTCGCCGATCCGATCCATGCATTCTCCCCGTCATCTCACATCACGCCGCGTCGTGCGCGCCTCGCTGCTGAGCATCATCGTTTTGTCAGTAGCGTGTCGTGACAAGCAGCCGGCCGCTCGCTCCGATTCGGACCTGTCGCGCGATCTCGCACTCGCCGGCGCGCCGAGCGTGCAGCAGCCGACGACGTTTCAGGACACGGCGATCGCGCCGAATCCGACGCGCGCATCGAGCGCGAAGAGCGAGCAGCCAGCACCCAAGCGCAGCACGGCGAGCGAGCGCCCGCAGCCGCATGTCGAGCGTCCGCGGCCAACGACGCCCGCGCCCGCGCCGCAACCGGTGCAAGCACCCGCGCCCGCTCCCATTCCGGCGCCCGCTCCGCAGCAGCAGGCCGCGCCCGCGCAGGGTCAGATTGGCGCGGGCACCAGCATGGCGCTCACGACGAGCAACAAGGTGTGCACGGACACCAATCTTCCCGGCGACAAGATCGTCGCGACGGTGAACTCCGACGTCACGGGCTCCAATGGCGCGGTGATCCCCGCGGGATCGTCCGTGGTGCTCGAAGTGGCGGCGGTGAATTCCGGGAACAGCGGCGAGAACGCGCAGATCACCTTTCGGGTGCGCTCGATTCTGGTCAAGGATAAGACGTTCACCCCGCCGGGCGACGTGACCGTCAACACGCCGCTCGAGCGCACGAAGGAAGCGGGCGATCCGAATGGTGACAAGAAAAAGGTGATCGGCGGCGCGATCGCGGGCGCGATTCTCGGCCAGATCCTCGGGCACAACACGAAGGGCACGGTGATCGGCGCGGCGACCGGAGCGGCCGCCGGCGCGGCGGCGGCGCACATGAGTCAGAAGTGGGAAGGGTGCTTGCCGGCTGGGGCGTCGCTGAAGCTGACGCTCAACGGACCGGTAGTGATGTAGTCGCTCATCGGCGGCGAGTGGCGGAAGATACCGCTGAGGCGTGGATGGCCGGCACCGATACCGAAGCGGTCAATCGCTGTCGATGCACTGGTTGACGTCCGAGCGTGCGACAGGTGTCGCGTGATGATCCACGCGAGCGTGCCGCCGGACGCAGCGCCGATAACCGTGCCCCACAGAAAGTGCTCATTTAGAGTACTGGCACGTAACGCGCATGCCGAGCAGTTGCCGGGACGGGCCGTAACCCCACCGATCACGAATCCCGAAACGCTGCCGATCACGGCGCCGAGCACTATCGCTCCGATGTGGCGGTGAGCAACCGAATCCCGACGCGCGGCGGGCTGAGACCGTTTCTGGCCCATCTGGACTGCCGATGCATGAGCCGTCTCTGGGTAGCCCACGGGCTGCAAGCCCGCTACGTCATGGGCGCTCAGTTCAACGGCCTGACTGACTGCGCCGCGAATGGGCGCGGCTGTCACGAATACGCCGAAGAGCAACCTAAGCGTCGCCATTTGCCGACTGCGAGCAGTAATGCTCATCGCGGACGCCTCACGGAAGTGATCTATGATGCACTGCGGGTTTCAAATTCAGGAATAAGCACGCCACAGCGGTTCCTGTTGCTCATGAGATAGTTGATGATTGACAGCACTTCCCTTGATGAATCCCGAGCGCGTGCAAGGCGGGCACGGCCGGCACCGCTCACGCAACAACCAACACACACGAGAATGCGTTGACGGTCAGCATCACGACACGCGCTGGTAGCGCCGCACCACTGGGCAAGTTGTAGGTTCCTTTCCGATTCGACGAGGAAGCTCGATCGAGGCTCGGTAGTCGAATGTACCACCGCCTCGCTGAAGAGCGAACACAGGATCTCAGGGTGATCCGACCGTAGCACACGCAGCATTCCGGGGATCTCTCCATTTGACGCGCGCTTGAATCTCGGTCGACCACCTCAGTGGGTTTTGAGGTTCACTATCATGGACATTGGACTTGGTTCGGCGTCGAGCCATTCGCAGCGGTCAAGTGCAGAAAAGTGTGTGAATCGCTTCTGGGTGAGTGAAATCAGGCAGCGGGCATGAGCGGATGGGTCGTGAGGATATTCTCAAGCGCACTCACGTAGCGCTTGGCGAGCCATTTCTCGTTGCGTTCCATGGCGAGCGCACTGGCGAGTCGCACGAAGCTCGCCTCGTTGGGGAAGACGCGAATGACCGACGTGCGCCGGCGGACCGCCATGTGATCGTGCTCGATCCCGTTCGTGCTCTTCACGCGATGCCGCGCGACGGCGTCGGTCAGCGCGAAGACGGTGAGCGTCTCGCCGATCGAGCCCTCGATCCAGTCCGCCAGCGTCGGCACGGTCGCTCGCCACTCGGCGACGAGCGCCTGGACCCGCAGCTCGGCCAGGGCCCGCGTCGGTGCTCGCCACACATCCTGGAGGCCGTGCTTCACCGCGTCGCGGCGCGCCTCGCTCGACACGCGATCGAGGGCGTTGCGCAGATAGTGCACTTGGCAGCGCTGATGGATGGCCTCGGGAAAGAAGCGGCGGATCGCATCGACCAAGCCCGCGTGCTCGTCCGAGACGACGTACTGTACGCCAGTGAGACCGCGTTGCAGCAGCTGTTCGAAGACACGCCGCCAGCCGAGGCCCGTCTCACTGGGATTGAGCCACACGCCAAGGTGTTCGCGATACCCGTCGGCGCCGACGCCGATCACCCAGAGCACCGCGGTGCTGCGCACCTGGCCCTCGCGCCGCACCCGCTCGACGTGCGCATCGACAACGAGATAGGGATAGGCCTTCGCACTGAGCGGCCGCGTGCGCCAGGCTGCCAAGTCACCGTCGAGGCGTTTCGTGAGCGCGCTGATCTCCGACGCCGACACGCTCGCGCCGCACAACGTCTCCACCACCGTGCTCACTTTCCGCGTCGACACGCCTTGGATGTAGAGCTCCACGAGCGTCGCGACGAGCGCCTGCTCGCTGCGTTGGTCGCGCGCGAAGAGCGAGGGCTGAAAGCGGCCGGCCCGGTCGCGCGGAATGCGGAGCTCGAGCGTCCCGACGCGCGTGGTGAACTGCCGCCGGCGGTAGCCGTTGCGGACCCCGCGCCGCTCAGCCGTGCGTTCAAACGGCTGGGCGCCGAGGAACTGCGTGAACTCCCGTTCGATCGTCTCGTGAATCAACGTGGAGAGCATCAGGCGAAGGGCATCCGCGGGGGCGGCGGCGCTGCCGGTGCCACCCGCGTCTTGCGGGAGTGTGAGAATTGAAGAATTCTTCGAGAGACTGGTCATCGTGTATCTCCTGGGTTTTGGGGGCGCCAACCCCCGATGAGTGTTTCTGAACACCCAGAAGATGGACGGTGGCCAGTTCTCGCTTCCAGTCTGGCGACCGTCAGCTCAACCGACCATCGTCTCCGATTCTACACAAATCTCTGCACACGACCCGAAGCTCACCGCAATTCGTGTTGGCACTCGGATAAAGACTCCTATGTCCATTAGATGATGGACCTCAAAGAGGGGCGTGATGCCGCGGTAATGATCGCGACCACGATTCTATCTTATTAGTACAAAATGTCAATAGCTACGCGATCAGATTAATGCATCTTAACATCAAAATTATAATGACGACGATCAGCAGCAGTTACTTTCTGAGTCTCGGAGTATTACTCCTGGGCCCGCCAGCCACAGTGGAGGTTATCCTACTCTTCCTCGCACCTTCTTATTCAACTGTCTTAATGATTATCATCGGAGGAATCGGGCCGCTTCCACACCCTCTCAACCGATTGCGGTTCCGGCGTACAAAGGCCCGCACCAGCCACGCGCCACTTCGGCAGGTTAGCAGTCACTTCATCCGCAAGCCGGCGAATCTGGTCCGTTGCACCCGAGTGGTCACCCGTCGGGCATGTTTGACCCATGGCGCACTCGTGCCTTGATGTCCCGAACACCCGTCCCAGCGAGGAGCCCTAGAGGTGGTTTCAAAATTGGCGTAGGGCAATGAGCATGCAGGCCACATGCACGAAGCCGGAATAATTCTCGAGCTTGTTCTCGCAACGCGTGACGAGGTGGCGAAAGGCATGCAGCCGCACGTTGGCGCGTTCGACGATCCAGCGGCGCTTGTAGCGACGCGGCCCGCGGCCGTCTTGGCAGCGATGCTTGCGCGTGGACAGGCGCGGCGCGATGAGCTGGATACCGCGCTGCTTCACGCGGACCCAGAGTTGCCGGCTGTCGTAGCCGCGAGCGGCGGTGATGCGCTCGGGCTTCTGCTTTGGCCGGCCACGTCCTGGGCGTGGCACGGCTACCGTCGCGAGCGTCGCTTCGGCGAGCTGGCTCTCGGCGAGATTGGCAGGCGAAAGGTGCACTCCGAGAGGAATACCCTGGCCGCCGGCCGATACCATAAGCTTTGGCCACTTACCCTTGCGTGCTTTGCCCATGCCAGCGCCCGTTTTATCGAGGGAGCGAAGGTCCCGTCCATGAACGCCTCACTCCGATCGAGTTGCTGGCCTTCAGCGAGGTCCTTCACGAAGGCACGCCAGAGCGTGAGCCAGACGTCGGCGCGCTCCCATTCGCCAAGGCGCCAGCACGTGACCGGCCCGGGATACGAGACGGGGAGATCGCGCCATCGTGCGCCCGTGCGGAGGACGCAGAGAATGCCGTCCACGCGCTGCCGGTCATCGGCGCGAGGCCGAGCGCCCTTCGGCTTTGCGTTCGGCTTCGGGAGATACTTGGAAATTCGCGCCCACGGCTCATCCGTCAGCTCAGTGCGCATCACGACCTCGCGGGAGAGAGGACGATTTTCCTCTCACACGACCCAGCGAGGGTTTGCAAACCACTTCTAGCGTCGTCGCACCAGCTACGCGGTCTCAGAGACGATCGCTCATGGGGTCCAGTGCGGCCGCCGGACCTCGAACTTGCATGGCCGCAGCTCGCACGGATCTACAGTCAACGGGCCAGCCGCCGCAGTACCGCCGACGACGAGAAATTGTTCGGGGTGAATTCCTCCGCCACGATTTAATAGGCGGCTAGCGTCGTTTATCGGAATTCCGAACGCCAGCGCCGCGTATGTAGAATCCCGACACGCGACCACGCGATTTGCGCGCCAAGCCACCGACAGCGCGCGCGGCCTGGGCGCACGACCACGACGGAGTTAGTATCTTCTGATGCCCCGCAGAACACCCGCCGCACTGAAGCCCTTCCACCCGCTGGTGCGGCGGTGGTTCACTGAAACCCTCGGCGCACCCAGTGCGCCCCAGTCGCGCGGCTGGCCCGCCATCGCGAGCGGCGACCACACCCTCATCCTCGCGCCGACCGGCACCGGCAAGACGCTCACCGCGTTCCTCTGGGAGCTGAATCAGCTCATCGTCGATGGGCAGCAGGCGCCGCTCGCGAACGCCGTTCACATTCTCTACATCTCGCCGCTCAAGGCGCTGAACAACGACATTCAGCGCAACCTCGAGCGCCCGCTCGCCGAACTGGCGGAGCGCTTCGCCGCCGCGGGTGAGCCGTTCCCCGAGATCCGCGTCGCCGTGCGCACGGGCGACACGCCCGCGTCGGCGCGCGCGCGCATGATCCGCAAGTCGCCGCACATCCTCATCACGACGCCCGAATCGCTGCACATCATGCTCACCACGCAGCGCGGGCGCGGGATGTTCAGCGGCGTGCGCGCGGTGATCGTCGACGAGATCCACGCGCTCGCGGGCACCAAACGCGGCGCGCATCTCGCGCTCACGCTCGAGCGCCTCGAGCAGATCACCGCCGCGCCGCCGCAGCGCATCGGCCTCTCGGCCACGCAGCGCCCGCTCGACGAGATCGCGAAATTCCTCGCTGGCCCACCGCCGCGCGAATGCACGGTCGTCGATTGCGGGCTCGTGAAACAGCTCGAGCTCACGGTGCAGTCGCCGGTCGAGGACCTCGCGCACGTCGGCGGCACGATCTGGTCGTCCGTCACGCCGCTCGTGCTGCAACACATTCGCGCCGCGCGCACGACGCTCGTCTTCGTCAACAATCGGGCGCAGGCCGAGAAGATGGCCGCGCGGGTGAACGCGCTCGCCGGCGAGGAGCTCGCGCTGCCGTACCACGGATCGCTCTCGCGCGAGCGGCGGCTGACCCTTGAGCAATCTCTAAAGTCCGGGTCGCTGCGCGCGCTCGTGAGCACCAGCTCGCTCGAGCTCGGGATCGACATCGGCTCGGTCGATCTCGTGCTCCAGCTCCAATCGCCCAAGCGCGTCGCCAACGGGCTTCAGCGCGTCGGACGCGCCGGCCACTCGCTCGACGCAGTGAGCCGCGGCGTGTTCGTCCCCACGTTCCGCGACGACGGCATGGAGCTGCTCGCGATCGTGCACGCGATGCAGGAGGGCGACGTCGAGCCGACGCGCGTCGTGCAGAACGCGCTCGACGTGCTCGCCCAGGTGATCGTCGCGATGGTCGCCGTCGACGACGATTGGACGAGCGCGGCGCTCTTCGAGTGCGTGCGGCGCGCGTATCCCTACCACGCGCTCACGCGCGCCGCGTTCGACGAAGTGCTCGCGATGCTCGCCGGCAAGTATCCCTCCGACGTCGCCGCGGAGCTCGACGCGCGCCTGAGTTGGGATCGCGTCACCGACCGTCTGTCGCCGGCGCGCAGCGCGCGCATGGTCGCGATCATCTCCGGCGGCACGATCCCGGACCGCGGCCTCTACACCGTCAACCTTCCCGATCGCACCCGTCTCGGCGAGCTCGATGAAGAGTTCGTGCACGAGACGCGCGTCGGCGACGTCTTTCAGCTCGGCTCATCCACCTGGCGCGTCGATGCGATCGAGCACGATCGCGTGATCGTGACGCCGGCACCCGGCGCGCCGGCGCGGATGCCCTTCTGGCACGGCGAGTACGCGGCGCGCTCGCCGCATCTCGCCCCGCGCGTCGGCGAGCTCCGGCGCGAGCTCGCCGCCGTGCGTACCGCGGAACAGGTCTCCGCGCTCGCCAAGCGCTACGTCGCGGACGACGCGACCGTCGCCTCCCTCGCCGAGTACGTGCACCAGCAGAACGTCGCGACGGACGGAGTGCCGGACGATCGCGTGCTCGTCGTCGAACAATTCCGGGACGAGACCGACGCGTTGCGTGTGGTGCTGCACGCGCCGTTCGGCGGACGCGTGAACGCGCCGTGGGGCATGGCGCTCGCGAATCGCGTACGCGAATGGCTCGCCGATCAGGGGCGCGCCGCGCGCGACGGGCCGAACTTCGAGCTCCAGGTGCAGACCACCGACGACGGTATCATGCTGCGGCTCCCCAATCTGCGCGAGCCGCTTCCGTTGTCGCTGATTCGCGAGCTCGGCGTCGCCGAAGCGGAGCAGCGCGTCCTGAGCGAAGTGGGATCATCGTCGCTCTTTGGAGCGCGCTTCAGAATGAACGCCGGCCGCGCACTGCTGCTCCCGCGCGGCACGCCGTGGCGGCGCATGCCGCTCTGGCTGCAACGCCTCAAGGCGCTCGATCTGCTCGAGGCGGTCAAGGAATTCCCGTCATTTCCAATTCTGGTCGAGACGTACCGCGACGTGCTGCAGGACGCGTTCGACATGCCGTCGCTGGCGCGCGTGCTCGAGCAGCTCTCGGTCGGCGACATCGGGCTGCGCGCGGTGAACACCGCCGCGCCGTCGCCCTTCGCCGCATCGCTCCAGTTCGGATTCGTGATGGACTGGATGTACGCCGATGACGCACCGCGCGCCGAGCAGCGCGCGGCGCTGTTGTCGCTCGATCGCGCGCTGCTCGACGAGTTGATGGGCGCCGCCGGGGCGGACGAGTCCACGCTCGCGATGCTGGAGTCGATGCTCGCACGACGCCGCGGGGCCGCGCCCGGCTCGCGCGCGCGCAGCGCCGATGAGCTCGCGGCGCTGCTCGATCGCGCCGGCGATCTCGCGTTGGACGAGCTTCGCGCGCGCGTGGCGACCGACGACGAAGGCGTGCGCGGCGATCCGCTCGCCGAGCTGCTCGATCGCGATCGCGCAATCGGCATCGACATTCCGACCGCGAACGGTGCAGCGCGTCGCATCATTCTCACGGAGAGCTATCCGCGCTACGTCGCCGCGTTCGGAGCCGACTTGCTGGCGACGGTGTACCGAGGTATGGCATTTATCGCCATAGGAGCCTCGGACATCGTTCCCGACTCGCTGCGCGCACCGGTGCTGACGCAAGCCGCCGCGCGCCGCGAGCTGCTCGTGCGTTGGATGTCGCTCGCCGGCCCGATATCGATCGACGACGTGCTCGCGCGCTATGCACTCGACGCTGTCTGGGTTCGCGACCGACTCGACGAATGGACGCGCGCCGGAAAGCTCGTGCGCGGCGCGTTCGGCGGCGATGCATCGGTGGCCCGGTGGTCCTCTCGGCGTTTGCTCGAGCAGGCGCGCCGGCGCGAGCTCGCGCACGCTCGGCGCCAGATCGAGGCTGTGGACCTGAGCCGCTTCGCGCGCTTCATGCAGCGGTGGCAGTATCTCGATCCGACGACGCACGGCTCCGGCGACGAAGGAACCGTACGCGCGATTCGCCAGTTGTACGGCGTCGCGCGCCCCGCCGAGCTGTGGGAGCGCGAGTATTTCCCCGCGCGCGTCGAGGAATACGACGATGACGCACTCTCGCGTCTCATTGCCGCCGGTGAGCTGGTGTGGATCGGCGGCAGCGGCGATGCAAAGCCGGACGAAGCCGCGAACCTCTCGACCGTGCGGTGGCTGCGCCGCGGCACCGCGCGCGCGTGGATTCCCGCAATCGCGCAGCGGCCGCTCAGCGACCATGCCAAGCGCGTGCTCGAGTCGCTCGAGCGTGACGGCGCCTCGTTCTTCGACGAGCTGCTCGCGACCACCGTGCTCACCTCTCGCCGTCTGCGCGATGCGCTGCGAGAGCTGGTCGGGGCCGGGCTCGTCACGAATGACTCCGTCGGATCGCTGCGAGCGGTCGTGCGCTGGCGTCCAACGATCTCGCCTCGCGACCGCATGCAGCCCGACCCCACGCGCTGGCTCCCGGCCGACTTCACGCCATCAGCAAATCGTCATGTGGTACAGCGGCGGCCGAATCTTCGTCGTCTGCCAAAGTGGAAGCGGCCGGACTCCGCGGCCGCCGAACCGACTACCTGGCCGGGCCGATGGTCGCTCGTGCAAGTACCGCGCGTGCTCGGTCCGGACGTCTCGGAAGACGAGTGGGCGGACATTCTCGCGCGGCAGCTTCTCGATCGATATGGAATCGTGTCGCGCGAGATGTGGCGCCGCGAACGCCCCGCGATCTCCTGGCGCGCGATCTACCGCGAGCTCAAGCGCCTCGAGTTTCGCGGCGAAGTGCGACGCGGATATTTCGTGCGCGGCCTCTCGGGCGCGCAGTTCGCGCTGCCACACGCCGTCGAGCTGTTGCGCGCGACTGATGATGCCGGCGCTGAACCGAACGCGATCGTCATCGCGGCAAGCGATCCCGCGAACGTGTACAACCTGCCCGCTCCCGCCGACCCCGCACGCGACGCATTCGTGCGCCCGCGCGCCCGCGGCGCGCTGCTCGTGACGGTCGGCGGCGTGGTCGTCATGATCGCCGAGCGGCGCGGGTCGCGCGTGAACGTCCGGCCGGATGCCGATCCGTCGCTCGTCGAGCGCGCCGCGGCGGCGCTCGTCGCGCACCTCACCGCCCGGTCATCACGCGACATCATTCTCGAATCGATCGATGGCCAGCCGGCGGCGGCGAGCTCGTACGCCGAAGCCTTCCTCGCCGCCGGCTTCCGCCGCGGCACCGGCGGGCTGCGGTATTATAGAAATATCTAATCCGTCATCCCGAGGGAGCGAAGCGGCCGAGGGATCTTCCCTCTGAGTCGCGACCCCGGCCGGCACGCAAGATTCTCCGCTGCGCTCGAAATGACACGGCTATTTCTTCGGTCCCGCCCGCGCCGGCTCGCTCGACTGCGACTTGACCTTGCTCTGATCGACGTGCAGCGAGACGCCCGCTGATTCCTGCGCTGGCGCGGCCTGCATCTGCGCCGTGAGGTTTTTCATATAGTCGTCCAGGCTCGTCGCGTGCGCGATCGCGCCCATCGTCGAGAGGACGCCGTTCGCTTCCGCCGCGCGGCCCGAGGCGCGCAAGCCGTCGGCGAGCTCCGCGCCGGTGAACAGGTACAGCAGCGGCATGCCCACCGATGCCCGATCCACCCATTGCCCCTCCGCCGCGATCGACCCCGGCGCGTGGAACATGTGCCACAGGCTGTCGGTCGTGCGGAGGTCGAACCAACCGTCGCCTTGCACGAAGAGCGTATCGGGCGACGGACTCGCCGGCGGCACGAACAGCTTCTGCGCGAGCCCTTGTGTGATGAAATAATTCTGAAGTCCGAGCGAGCGCGCATACCCGCCGTCCGACCGCGCGAAGTAGATCGGACGCCGCGGCCACGAGTCTTGAATCATACGCAGCACCACGAGATCCGAGCGCTGCAGGACGCCGTACTCCAGATTCCGCGGATCGATCGTCGCGTGAATCGGCCCGTCGCTGAACGTCATCGGGCCTTGCAACTGGTAATACTCGGGAATCGTGCTCGCGTCGGCCAGCGTCATCCTGAGCGGCGGCGTCGCGGGCTTCGGCCACGCGGTAGTGCGGTAGATCGCCGGCCCCTTCGCGGCATCGTACGTGTAGATCGGACGCTGGATCATCTGCCGCACGTTCCAATCCGTATTCAGCAGCGAGGTGCACGCGACGACGACGTCCTTGCGGATGCCTTCCACCTCCTGCGCGTACCAGAGCGGGAACGTGTCATTGTCGCCGGCCGTGATGAGCACGCCGTAGGGCTCGACGGAGTTGAGGAGATCCGCCGCCATGTCGCGCGTCGCCCGATGATGCTTGCGCGACGCGGCGCCCCAATTCCCGAACAACGGCACGATCGCGAGCACGAGCACCGGCGATGCCATCCGCCACGCGCGCTTCGTCGGCGCCTCCACCAGGATCTTCGCCACCCGGCGCTGCTCGGTCGCGACGAGCGACGCGATCAGCTCCCAGACGTGCACCAGCCCGAGCGCGGCCCACACGCCCCACATCGAGAAGCTCCAGATGAAGAAGTAGTCGCGGTCGCGCACTTCGTGCGGGCTCCGGGACGTCGGGTCCTGCGACGCGCCAAGCTTGAAGTTCAGGTAATAGATCAGCAGGAGCGTCACGGTGAACATCATCGTTCCGAAATACCAGAAGGATGATCGATCGTGCTTGAAGTGCATCCATGCGCCGAGCAGCCCGAGCACCAGGAAGAGCGCGGCCAGGATCGCCTGCGACAGCGCGTGCACGTTGCTGGGGTCGCGCAGCCACTGCCACTTGAAGTACAACCACCACATTCCGATCTGCTGCCCGAGCGACGCCTGCCGGTCGCTCAGCGCGGGTTTGCCATACTGCCCGCGATTGAAGTTGTACATGAACGCGTCGTACGTGCCCTTCGAGAACGTGCACGACCACTCGAGCTTCGTGAGGCAGCCGGTAGGATGCCCCTCGTCGAGCGCCGGATGATGGGCCGAGCGAATGGGCTGGGTCGCGAATGGAGTGACCCCCACGACGAGCAGCGCCGCGCACGCGAGTAACAACCGCCACCGCATCAGCGTCGCCGGCCGCCGCACGAGAATCGCGATCAGGATCGCCGGCGCGGGCAGCATGCCCGCCATGTGATTGGCGTAGCCCAGCCCGCAGAGGTACGCCATCATCACGAGCATGCGATCCGCGCGCGGACCATCGGGCCGCTCCGACCACCGGACGGCGAGCCACGACACGATCGCGATGCCGAGCAGCGAGACGGTGTACACCTTCTCGTTCACCACCGACTGGTTCCACACGGTGAACGCGGTTGCGCCGATCAGCGCACCGACGATTCCGCCGGTGATCCGCTGCCAGCGCGCCTCGAGCCAGCGCGCGAGCACGTGCTCCGTGATCAGAAACCAGAGCGCCGCCGAGACGGCGCTCGAGATCGCCGCGAGAATGTTCACGCGCGCCGCCACGTTCCCCGCGATCGGCAGCAGCGCGAACACGTGGCCGATGATGACGAAGAACGGATTGCCCGGCGGATGCGGCAGGCCGAACGCGTACGCGGCCGCGATGTACTCGCTCGTGTCCCACATCGCCGTCGAGGGTGCCATCGTGAGCAGATAGATCACGAACACGACGACGCACACGATGAGCGCGACGAGATACGGCGGCCGGTTTTCCTCCGCCTCCGCCTCCGCCTCGGCACCCGCGCCCGCCCAGATTGCCAGGGGAATCAGCGCGCAGTACGCGATTGCCAGCAGGAACGCCGACAACGTCGTCCCTCCGCGCACGAGATCGGCGAAGCCGAGGACGAGCGCGAGGATCGTGAGCGCAAGATAAAAATTTCTCTCTTTCAGGCGTGACGCGATCGGCATGGGAAAGTACTGGATAGAGAATGTTTATTGGTGAATTGGCGCCGCGGCGGCCGCCCCGGCCACGGCGGCCGCGGTCACGCCGGATTCGGCGAGCGCGTACCGCGCCCACGCGCGCACCCGCGGGCTCGGGTCCTGCTCGGCCGCCGAGCGCGCGACGGCGATCGTGTCCTGCCGCTGGGCGAGGCCGAGCACGGCGTAGGCGCGCGATTCCCAGCGCGCGTCGCGCATGAGCGACGTGAGCAGGCCGCGCGTCGGCGCCAGCCGGACGGTGGACATCGGCAGCGCGAGCGCCATCGTCGCGGCGATCGACAGCCGCGACCAGCGCTGCGCGAGCGGCCGGGCGACGCGGCTCGAGTCGAGAATCGCCGCGAGCCGCGCGCGAATGCCGTGACGGCCGCGACCGGAGAGCGCGAACGCGCTCGTGATGTTCGGCGTTCGCGCGCCGGGAAGCATCGACGCCGCGCGCACGAGCAGCTCCGCGTAGTCGCTGCGCCGCACCCCGGCCTCGAGCACGCGCTCGTCGCACGCCAGCTCGGCGTCTTCCTCGAGCCGCCGCGCGATCCACCATGCGCCGGGATGAAACCAGTACAACGCGCACATGGCGCGCGCGGCGATGCCGCAGATCCAATCCGCCGCGCGCACGTGCGCCAGCTCGTGCGTGAGCACGATCGCGAGCTCCGCGTCGGACCACGCGAGCGCGTGCGGCGGGAGGAGGATGACCGGACGAATCCAACCGAACGTGACCGGCACCGTCGCGCGCGGCGAGACGTGCACGGCGACCGATCGGCGAATGCGGAGCATGCGCGACACCGCCTGGGTCGCGCGCGCAAGCGCGGGTGCGTTCGTGTTTGAGATGATGCGCAGTCGGCGGCGCACGATCATCGAGCCGACGAGCGTCGGCACCAGCACGAGGGCAGCGCCGAGCCAGTACACGAGCACGAGTACGTCAGCGACGGAGAACCCGTGCGCCGTGACCGTGGGTGAGGCGGTCACCTGAATACGCCCGAGCTCGACGAGCGGCGCCGCGAGCGGCGACGGGATCGTCCACGCGAACCAGTGCACCTGAAGCTGGCGTCCGATGTAGGCGAGGAGCAGCGCGAACACCGCGGATCGCAGCAACAGCGCGCGACTGGATGCGCTCGCGCGCCGGAGCAGCAGCGCGCCCGCGGCGACCCCGGCGATCGGGAGCGTCGCGAGCAGCGACACGGTGTAGACCGTGGCGACGGTGCGCGCGCTGTCCGCCGGGATCCACATCGAGCCAAGGCCGCCGCCGGCGATGACCATCATTTGCCTTCGGCCCGCAGCCGTCGAATGACCGCGTTCAGCTCGTGACGCTCGTCCTCGGACAGCGGACGATCGGATTCGTCGAGCAGGGCTGCGACGGCGGCGGCCCGCGAGCCGTTGAAGAAGGTCCCGATCAAATGCCGCACGGCCGATCGCTGCGCCACGCTGCGGGGCGTGGTCGGATAGTAGACGTGCCGCTGTCCTTCCTTCTCGTGCCGAAGCTGCCCCTTGTCCTCGAGGATGCGCAGCAGCGTGCGCACCGCGGCGGCGACCGGTGGATCGGGCAGTTGCTCGTGCACCTCGGCGGCGGTGGCGCGGCCGTGCTTGTACACGAGATCCATGATCTGTCGCTCGCGGCGGCTGAGCTGGGCGGAAGACGGGGAGAGGCGAGGCATCAGGTAGGGATAAGAAATTGTCTCTGTGAGATAAGAATTTGGCGGGGGAGGGGAAAAGTCAAGGCTTCGGAAAGCGAAAGGCGGGCGGCGCCGGTCGCTGTCGTTCTGCGTTGTCCGTTCTCCGTCTTCCGTTTATCCGACGCAGACATCGCGCGGAGCATCAAACGGAAGAACGGATTACGGACAACTCATAACACACAACGACTGCGATCGCGCGCAGAACCCACTCGCAGCCTCTACTCTCGCTCCATAGCAATCTCCCCCTTCAAACTTTCCTCATCCCTGAACAACGTCACCAACGCCAGCATCTTCCCTCCCCGCTTCAACCGCACCGCGACGTCATGCTTCGTCGCATCCCCTTCGACCTCGGCCTCGTCCCACTTCTCCGCGTGCCCGATGTAGTTGAAGCTCAGGTCGTAGTGCGCGCTCCAGAAGAACGGCACCTGATCGAACTGCTCGCGCGCGCCGAGGATGTTGCGCGCCGCAACCTGGCCCTGCCGCTGGGCGACGACCCAATGCTCGACGCGAATGCGCTCGCCGCTGTGCGGGTCGGGCCAGCGTGCGATGTCGCCGGCGGCCCACACGCCGGGGGCGCTCGTCTCCAGGTACTCGTTCACAGACACGCCGCGATCGATCGCGATCCCGGCCTGCTCGGCGAGCGAGAGCCGCGGCTTCACGCCGACGCCGATCACCACGAGCTCCGCGGGCAAGCGCTTGCCGTCGTCCATCACGGCCGCGTCGCGTTCGATCGACGTGCACGTGTGCCCCAGATGGAACGTGACGCCTTTCTCTTCATGATACGACTTCACGAAATTGCCGAGGTATTCGCCGAGCACGCGCTCGAGCGGGATCTTCTCGGGCGCGACGACGTGCACGTCGACGTTCCGCGCGCGCAGCGATGCGGCGACCTCGAGGCCGATGAAGCTCGAGCCGATCACGACGGCGCGCTCGACGTCCTTTGCCCGCGCGACGATCGAACGGCTGTCGTTCAGCGTTCTCAGATAATGCACGTGCGGCTGGTCTTCGCCGGGCATGCCGAGGTGGACTGGCTCGGCACCGGGGGCGAGGAGCAGCGCGTCGTACGCGATCGGCGCGTGTCCCTCGACCTCGAGCCGGCGATTCGCGGTATCGATCTTGGTGGCGCGGCCGCGCACGACGTCGATGTCGTGCTGCGCGTAGAAGCCGTCCGGGCGGATCGGGATCCAGTCCTCGGGCGCGTTGCCGGCGAGGTAGTCCTTGGAGAGGTTCGGCCGGTCGTACGGTGAGCCGCTGTCGTCGTCGACGATTGTGACGCGTCCGTCGTAGCCGCACCGCCGGAGCATCTCCGCGGCGGCGCTGCCCGCCGCGCCGGCGCCCACGATCGCCACGTGGCGCGGCCACTCCGCGCGATTGACCGATGCCGGGAACGTTGGCGCGAGCGGATCGTGCTCCTGCTTGCCGGTCACGACTACCTGTCCGCCCCGCCGCTCCACGTTCCAGCACGCGACCGGATTCAGTGCGGGCGCGCGCAACGCTTCGCCCGTCCGCAGACTGAAACACGCGTGGTGCCACGGACAGCGAACGGTCTCGCCGTCAATCACGCCTTCCGCGAGCGGGCCGCTGTAATGCGTGCACGTCGCGCCAATCGCGAGATACTCGTCGCCGACTCGCGCGAGCAGCACGGGCTCGCCGTTCGCATGTCCAAGAATCTTGTCGCCCGGCTTGATCGACTTGGCATCGACACCCTGGGCGAGGTCGGGACCGCTGAGCTGCGTATCTCCACTCATTCGTTCTTTCTCCGTGTTGTCTTACAACGACCGGGACGAGTACGCGCACGAGGACAGCCGTTCCCGTCGCGCTTCTCGGCCAAGATACACTTCACGTCCAGCGCAGCTCATCGCCCCGACCTCACCCGCACCGGAGCCGAGCCATGGAAGATCTCCGCTACCCCGTCGGCCGGTTCAGCCGCCCGGACTCGCTCACGCCGGCCGCGCGCCGCGATGCGATCGACCTCGTCGCGCAGTGTCCGGCGAATTTGCGCGCCGTGGTGACCGGGCTCGACGAGGCGCAGCTCGAGACGTCGTACCGGCCTGATGGCTGGTCCGTGCGGCAACTCGTGCACCACGTCCCCGATAGCCACGCGAACGCCTACATCCGATTCAAGCTCGCGCTCACCGAGGACACGCCGACGATCAAGACGTACGACGAAGCGGCCTGGGCCAAGCTCCCCGACTCGCAGACGACCCCGGTCGAGACGTCGCTCGTGATGCTCGAGGTGATTCACGATCGCTGGATCCGCCTGCTGCAGGCGATGAGCGCGACCGATTTCGAGCGCACGCTGAATCATCCGGAGAACGGGATCATGTCGCTGGATCAGATGCTGGCGATGTACGCGTGGCACAGCAGGCATCATGTGGCGCACATCAGAAATCTCAGACAGCGGAACGGATGGTAGCGCGGCGGGCCCGCCGAATACGGTTGGATTGGCGTTGGGACGCGGACTGGACGGACCTATGGCAGCCGGACGGGGTGCGGACACGATTTTGCAGCGACGCATCGCTCGCTACGAGCCCGGAGGATTTCTTGGGAGCTGCCTCAGTTGCCAGTAGTGGCGTCCTAAGCGGCGGTGCCCAAATGGATCAGGGCTCGTTGGGATTCGAGTCGTAAGCATCGAGTAGTCTGTCCGCTCCTCGTCTGGACGCCGCAGGCCCGTCCAGTCCGCGTCCCAAGACCAATCCAACTGTATCCGGCGGTTCGTACCAGCCCGGCGCGCCGTGCCGTACTCGACGTGACCCGCATCACACTCGCCGTGTGTCAACTATCCGCCATTTAACATCTCGAATGAGCGTACGTCCTCCTCGGTGCGTGGCGTGTCGACGATCGGCGCGCGCGATCAACCGGTGAACAGCAGCAGGAGGGTCGTATGAAAAGCGTGAACGCGGTGGTGCTCGGGGTGGTGATGGCGGTGGCGGCGGCGGGGGTGGCGGGAGCGCAGACGGCGAGCGCGCCGACCAAGCGGGAGGTCCGCGACCTGCGACAGGATCATCGTGACGTCTGGCGCGACCGCCGGGACGTCCGGCAGGACTCGCGCGAGCTCACGGCCGACAAGCGCGACGTGCGCCACGACATCAATCAGGGCGAATACCGCGACGCACAGCGCGACCTGCAGGACATGCGGAGCGACCGCCGCGACGTTCACCAGGACAAGGTCGATGTGACGCGCGATCGCCGGGACATCCGGTGGGATCGCCGCGAGATCCGGGAGTAGCTCACGTCGCGGTGTCCTCCGCGGTCTTGACCCAGCACCGCAACACCTCCGCCACGCTCCAGGCCTGCGCGATGCAGCCCCGGGGCGTGTACGGAGGCTCGGCGTCGAAGATCTCGCCGATCGTACCAAGGCCGAATTCGCCGAGCGCGTGGATGCAGCCGTCGAGAAAGCGCCGCGCGCCGGCGCGATCTTCCGGATGGCAGCGGATCCACGCGTCGATCCAGGCCCCGATGAGCCATGCCCACACCGTCCCCTGGTGGTACGCGGCGTCGCGCGACCGCAGATCGCCGAAATACTTCTTCTTGTAATCCGGCTCGTCGGGCGCGAGCGAGCGAAGACCGACCGGCGTCAGGAGCCGGGCGCGCACCGTCTCGAGCACGGCCGCCCAGTGCTCGCGCGCCAGCACGGGATGATCGAGCGAAACGGCGAAGATCTGATTGGGCCGGCAGAGCGCGCTGTCGCCCTCCTCGCCGTCGATGACGTCGTAGAGGTAGCCTTCGCCGGGCATCCAGAAACGCTCATTAAATGATTTATATACACCGTCCGCGCGCGCGGCGATCTCCTTCGCCGCGTTGACGCCGCGGATGTCCGTCAGCCAGCCCTGCAGCAGCCTGAGCGCGTTGTACCAGAGCGCATTGATCTCCACCGCCTTGCCCCGCCGAGGCGTCACCACCCAGCCGTCCACCTTCGCGTCCATCCAGGTGAGCTGGTAGCCCGCCGCGCCTTCGTGGAGCAGTCCGTCCTTGGGATCGACGCAGATGCCGAAGTCCGTGCCCGAGATGTGGTGCTCCACGATGTCGCACATCACCGGCAGCAAGTGCGTGAGCGTGACGTTGTCGTTCGTCAGCCGCACGTAGCGGTCGACGGCGTGGAAGAACCAGAGCGTCGCGTCCGCCGTGTTGTAGAGCCCGTGATTGCTGCCGTCGGGAAACATGTTCGGGATCAGGCCATTCTTCACGTAGTACGCGAACGTACGGAGGATGAACTCGGCCTCGCGCTGGCGCCCCGTGATGAGGGCCAGCCCCTCGAGGCTGATCATCGTGTCGCGACCCCAGTCCGTGAACCAGTGATAGCCGGCGATCACCGTCCGGATCTCGTTCCCCATTGCCGACGCGCGCGTCGCGTCGGCGACGCGGCCGGCCGGGGTGATGATGAACTGGTTGGCCGCGAGCACCAAGGCCGCGCCGGTCTCGTCCTGCGCTTGCGGCACCGCCGAGAAGATCAAGCGCCGCCGCCGCTCTTGCTCGCAGCTCGCCGCCTCGCTCGGCGAGAGGGCGAGCATGACCTCTTCACGCTCCACGGAGCCGATCAACGTCACGCACGCGTCGCGCTCGAGCGTGACGTTGAAGTAGCCGGGCGTCCACAGGGTTCCGCGGAACTCGTAGCCGCGGCTTTCTTCCACCGGATATAAGAACTCGCTCGTCACGCGCTCGTCGGCGATGAACGGCGATCCCTCGGCGCCATCGATTCGGATGCGCAGCGGCGGCGTGTCACCGGAGACGGAAACGACGTGTACGCCGCCCGAGCTCGACATCGTGTAGCGCGTCGTCGCCGGAGAGTTGACCGACGAGCCCACCGGATCCTCGTAGCCGCGGAAGTGCAGCGCGGGCATGAGCTGGAGCAGCACGCGATCGGGTCCCTCGAGCAGGCGATAGCTCACGTGCACGGAGTTCTGGCGGTGCGGCATGAGCACACGCTTCTCGAGATGCAGGCCGGCCCACTTGAACTCCCAGACAGGCAGCCCGGCCTCCAGCCGCACCTCGGCCACACGCTCCGCGACGTCGCTGTCGATCTTCCCCGCCGTTCGCTCCTCGCTGATCAGATTCGTCGTGTTGCCATTCGCGACGAGCCGCTCGCCGAGGTGGTTGAGCATCACGGTGCGGCCGAGCGGATTCGGCAGCGCGGCGACGAGCAGCCCGTGGTAGCGCCGCGTGATCACGCCCGCGAGCGTCGACGACGCGTATCCGCCGAGGCCGTTGGTGACGAGCCATTCCGTATCGAGGAGGCAGCGGGCGCGTGCGTCGCGATCGGCTGGGAGGTCCAGCCGCCGCACGACCCGGTCGAGCAGGCGTCGCGTCATGGTCGTAAGCTGAGTAGCACGGCGCATTCCGGCGGAATTCGCCAGGCGCCGTCGTTCGTGTCGATCGTTGGAGTCCCGGCGCCGCCGTACACCGGCGACTCCGTCGAGAAGGTCGTCTTCCACGCCGTGCCGGCGGGCGGCGCCGCGAGCGGCTCGGCGAGTGGATCCGCGTGAACGCGTGCACCGAGATTCACCACGAGCAGCCGGTCGCCATCGCCCTCGCCGAAATAGCGGAGGATGAAGGCGTGCTCCTCGAGCACGGCGCCGTCCAGCGATCGCGGACGTTGTGCGTGCAGCACGGGATCCTCGCGCCGAAGCCGAATCAGATCGCGGTGGAGCGCGAGAACCGCCGCATGCGCGCGCCGCTCCGCCCAATCGAGCTTGCAACGTACGAACGTCTCGGGTTCGGCGGGATCGGGCACCAAGGTTCGACCCTCGGGCGACGCGGCGCTCGGAAACTGCGAGACGAATTTCGTGCGCCCCTCGCGCACGAGCGCCGCGAGCTCCGGCGCGTGGTCGGCGAAGTAGAGAAAAGGCGCCGACGCCGCAAATTCCTGCCCCTGAAAGAGCATCGGCGTTTGCGGCGCGAGCAGCAGCAGCGCGGTCATCGCGCGGAGCCGGCCGGGGCTGGTCTCCTCGTGCAATCGGCGTCCGCCCGCGGTGTTCGCGACCTGGTCGTGATTCTGAATGAACGTGACGAACTGCCGGGGGGCGAGATCGAGCGCCGGCGAGCCGCGCCGGCAGTGCTGCCACCCGTACCATTCGCCCTGATACAAGAATCCATATTTCGCCGCCGAGACGAATTCCTGCGCCGAGCCGCGATAGCCCTCGTAGTACGCCTCGGACCGGCCGGTGAGCGCCACGCGCGCCGCGTGATGGAAATCGTCGTTCCAGAGCGCGTCGAGCCCGGAGCCGCCCGCGGCGGCGGGCCGGGCGAGCGAGGCGCGCTGCGGCTCGTTCTCCGCCACGAGGATCGTCTTTCGCCGGCCAGCGGCCTCGCGCGCCGCCGCCGCGACCTCGGTCATGATGTTCGGCGTCGACGCGTCGAAGATCTGCTGCGTCGCGTCGAAGCGCAGGCCATCGAAGTGGTACTCGTCGATCCAGTAGCGCGCGTTCGTGATGAAGAACTCGCGCACCGGCCGCGCATCGTCGGCGTCGAAGTTGATCGCCTGGCCCCACTCGGTGTGTCCGGGGCTGAAGTACCCTGATGAGAATTTACTAAAGTAATTTCCCGACGGCCCGATGTGGTTGTACACGACGTCGAGAATGACGCCCAGCTCCAGCCGGTGCGCCGCGTCCACGAGCGCGCGCAGCTCGTCGGGCGTGCCGTAGAGTCGCGACGGCGCGAACAGGTCCACGCCGTCGTAGCCCCAGCCGAAGTTTCCCGCGAAGTCCGCGAGCGGCATGAGCTCGATCACGGTAGCGCCCAGGTCCACGAGATCCGGCAGCCGGTCGATCGCCGCGGCAAAGGTGCCGGCGCGCGTGAACGTGCCCACGTGCAGCTCGTAGAGCACCTGGCCGTCGATGCTCACGCCAGGCCATGCGTCGTCCGTCCAGCGATAGCACGAGGGATCGACGACCATCGACGCGCCATGCGGGCCCGACGGCTGAAATCGTGACGCCGGATCGGGGAACGCTTCGCCCCCGTCGAGCCTATAACGATAGAGCGATCCGGCGCTCAGACCCGGAACGAGCGCCGAGAAATACCCATCGCCCTCGGCCTCGAGTGGAAACGCGATCGGCGCGGGCGACGCGTTTTCGGTGACGAGCTCGACGGTCTTTGTCGCCGGAGCCCAGACCCGCGCGTGGACGGCGGCCCCGGACTCGCTGTGAGCTACGACCTCGACGCCAATCGGGTACCTACGCACCGTCGGAGGTCGCTCTATCGGCTGGCGAGATGGCATGATGATCCGACCCTCGGCGCAGGATCGGGACCAATGGGGCCGGCAACGGGTAGCGCAGGACCGTGCAATGGGCATACTCTTGGCTGGCACACCAGCAACGATGACGAATCCCAACGACCGCGATCCGGAAACTCCGATGCTGCGGAGCGGCCTCGGCTCTGGACTGCTCGCGCAGCAGCCCACGCCGCAGGCTGACGAGGCGGTCGCTGTTGCAAAGGTGTGTCCCCAGTGCGGCAGCGAGTACGAAACCGGCGACCGGTTCTGCCCCAAGGACGGCACGCCGCTCCGCCCGAAAACCGCGGGCGATCCCCTCGTCGGCCGCGTGATCGCCGAGCGATATCTCGTGCTCGCGCGGCTTGGTGAAGGCGGCATGGGCCGCGTCTATCTCGCCGAACACGTCAAGATGAACCGGCAGTGCGCGGTGAAGGTGATGAACCCGTCGCTGCTGAACGACGCCGAGTCGTCGACGCGTTTTGCCCGGGAGGCGTCGAACGCCGCGCGGATTCTCCATCCGAACGTTGCCGCGGTCTTCGACTACGGCGAATCGGAGAAGATCGTCTATCTCGTGATGGAGTACGTCGACGGCGAGTCGCTGTCGACAATTCTCGCGCGCGACGGCGCACTCGACCCGCGCCGCGCGATCGAGATCGCGCGGCAGATCGCCGACGGTCTGGCCGCCGCGCACGAGCTCGGGATCGTGCACCGCGACCTCAAGCCCGACAACGTGATCGTGGCGCGAACGCGCGGCGGGAAGGAGGTGCCCAAAGTCGTCGACTTCGGCATCGCGAAGGCGATCACCGACTCGCGCGAGGACGCGCTCACGCGCAGCGGCCTCGTGATCGGCACGCCGGAGTACATGAGCCCGGAGCAGCTGCTCGGCGATCCGGTCGATCCGCGCGCCGACATCTACAGCCTGGGCTGCATTCTTTATCAAATGCTCACGGGCGAGGCGGCGTTCGCGGCGGACTCGCGCGAGCAGATGATCCGCCGGCGATTGCACGAGCCGCCGCCGCACGTGCAGGAGAAGCTGCCGCAGCTTCCGCGGCGGCTCGACACGCTGATCGCCCACATGCTCGCACGCTCACCGGCCGACCGGATCGCGAGCGCCGCGGAAGTGCGCGATGCACTGGACCCGGCGCTCGCGCTGGCGGGATGGTCGCCGTCGGCGCTGGGCGGAACGACGCTCACGCCGCGGAGCGCGGTCACGGCCGTCGCGGACGCATCGCTCCAGCCAACGATGCCGCTGCCGAAGCAGCGGACGAGCATCGCGCGCATCGTCATGGGTGTGGCGTGGGGCGCGGCGCTGCTGCTCGGTGGACTGGAGTGGGGGACCCGGCGCGCGATCGCGAAATACGAGACGCCGGTCGCGAAGCCGCCGCAGGCCGCGGCGCCGGGCGCGACTCAGCAGTCGGCGGGCGCGATCGTGGCGGCGCCGAAGCCGGTGCCGCTCGATTCGAATTACGTGCGCGATTCGACCGCGAAAGCGGCGAAGGCGAGGGACAGTGTCGCGGCGGCGCAGGCGATCGTGCAGCCGATCGACAACTTCGTGAATGCGTTCCGCACGCGAGACGCCGCGCAGGTGAAGGCGGCGTACCCGGCGATGCCGGAGAGCCAGCTCACTGGGTTGCAGAACAATCTCTTCTCCCGCGCCGAGAAGCTCGCGGCCCAGCCGGTGATTGGCACGATCACGAGGAGCGGCAACACCGCGCACGTTCCGTTCGGCGCGAGTCTGAGCATCACCGCGAAGGGATCGACGATCCCGTTGCGGTCCACGCTGCACTACGACGCGACGCTGGAGCTGCGCGGGAAGAAGTGGGTGATCGTGGATCTCAAGTCGTCGGCGCCGTGACCGCGCGACTCAGCTCTTCTTGCCGATCCGCGTCCTGAGCTCGACGACGGCGTCCTCGAGCATCTGGCTGTCGTAGCCGACGTCCCACTCGTCGCCGCGCTGCCAGTTCGCTTCCACGCGGACGGAGAGCTGCTTCCAGTCGTCGCCGATGAACCGCGTGATCACGCGCGTGCGGTAGCGGAGATCGGGCACGCCCTCGCGAATGATCGGGGCCTGCCACGGCGTCATCAGAAAGCCCGCGTGCGAATCGCTCACGTCGACCGCGTACTTCTGCGACAGAAAGTCGGAGACGGCGCGAAAGGCGGCGGACTTCGACAGTCCATCGCGCACGTCGATCACGCGCGTGGTGCGCGTGTCGGACGTCGTCATGACGAACGTAGCCGGCGGTGCGGCGGCCGGCGTGATGGGACTTCTGAGCCGCACGCTCGAGCAGGCGGCGAGGCCGAGGCACACGGCGGCGGTCGAGACGGTGCGATGCAGAGGCATGCGTGTGTGAGCGTTCGGACCATTGAACATAATTCGGTGTCGGGGAGATGATGACCCGCGCGTCGCATTCTCCTGATTTGCGCCGGCGGCCGGCGCGCGTAGGTTCAAGCTGCGTCAGCATTTCCCCAGCGGCGTGCGTAATCGTTTCACGGGGTGTCGCCCCGCCCGCCGGTGAACCGGATCTTCATGAAAATCAGCGTACCGACAGAAACCGCTCCGCGCGAGCAGCGTGTCGCGCTCGCGCCTGATAGTGTCGCCCGGTTGGTCAAGCAGTTGAAGCTCGAGGTCGCGGTACAGCGCGGGGCCGGAATTCGAGCCGGCTTCCGCGACGACGCGTACACGAGCGCCGGCGCGACGATCGTTCCCGACGCCGCCGCGGCGTTCGGCGGCGCAGAAGTCGTCGCCAAGGTGCAGCCGCCCACCGCTGATGAGATTTCTCTCATCGGCGACGGCGCGGCGCTCATCTCGCTGCTCCGCCCCGGGCACGACGCGCGGATCCCCGCCGCCCTCGCCCAGCGGCACGTCACCGCGCTGGCGCTCGAGCTGGTGCCACGCATCACGCGCGCCCAGTCGATGGACGTGCTCTCGTCGCAGAGCACCGTGTCCGGCTACAAGGCGGTGCTCATCGGCGCGTCGTCGCTCGGCAAGTTCCTGCCGATGCTCACGACCGCGGCGGGCAACATCTCGCCGGCGAAAGTCTTCGTGATCGGCGCCGGCGTCGCGGGCCTCCAGGCGATCGCCACCGCGCGCCGCCTCGGCGGCGTGGTGTCCGGATTCGACGTGCGCCCCGCGGCCCGCGAGCAGGTGCTGAGCCTCGGCGCCACCTTCGTCGCCAACGACGTCGTGAGCGACTCCGCGCAGACGGCCGGCGGCTACGCCCGAGCGCAGACTGAAGACGAGCAGGCGCGCACGCTGGCGGCGATCGGGAATCACATCAAGGACATGGATCTCGTCGTCACCACGGCGCAGATCCCGGGACGCGCCGCGCCGACGCTGATCACGGAAGAGATGGTGCAGTCGATGCGCGCCGGCTCGGTGATCGTCGATCTGGCCGCGGAGACCGGCGGCAACTGCGCGCTGAGCAAGCCGGGCGAGACCGTGACGGCGCACGACGTCACGATCCTCGCGCCCGTCAATCTGCCGAGCACCGTCGCGTTCCACGCGAGCCAGATGTTCGGCCGCAACGTCTTCGAGTTGATGAAGCACCTGGTGCAGGACGGCGCGCTCGTGCTCGATCCCAACGACGAGATCACGGGCGCGATGATGATGACTCACGACGGCAAGGTGGTCCGCTAATGAGCTCACAACTGCTCGAGCTGTACGTGTTCGTGCTCGCCGCGTTCACCGGCTACATGGTGATCTCGCGCGTGCCGGCACTGCTGCACACCCCGCTCATGGCCGCGACGAACGCGATCGCCGGCATCTCCCTCGTCGGCTCGCTGATCGCCGCCGGCGCGGCGCAGAACCGCGTCGCGACGATCCTCGGCTTCGTCGCGGTGGTCGCCGCGACGAGCAACATCGTCGGCGGCTTCATCATCGTCGATCGGATGTTGAAGATGTTTAAACGAGAGGATAAGAAGAAATAGAGTGTGGAGAAAGGAGAGTGGAGAGTCGAGAAATCGCCTCCGCCACTCTCCTCTCTCGGCTCTCTACTCTCCACCCCTTATGCGCGACACCTTCATTCAAGGCAGTTACCTCGCCGCGTCGGTCCTGTTCATTCTCGGACTGCGCATGCTCACGCGTCCCGACAAGGCGCGGCGGGGGATGCAGCTCGCCGCCGTCGGCATGCTCTGCGCCATCGTCGGCACGCTGCTCAATCACACGATCGTCGACTACCGCTGGATTGTCGGCGGCATCGTGCTCGGCGTGATCATCGGGTATCCGATGGGCACGCGCGTCCCCATGACCGCGATGCCCCAGCGGATCGCGCTCTCGCTCACGCTCAGCGCGCTGGCCGCGACGCTCGTCGGCGTGGCGGAGTACTACACGCGCATGGCGAACGGCACGCCGCCCGATCGCGTGACGATGACGGCGCTCGGCTTCGAGATCATGCTCGGCTGCATCACCGTCGCCGGTACGATCGTCGCGGCCGGCAAGCTCCAGGAGTGGCTCCCGTCCAAGCCGCTGACGTACAAGGGTCAGAATCTGCTGAACGGATTGGTCTTCCTGTTCATCGTCGTGCTGCTCGTGACGGTGATCTCGAATCCGACCAAGCAGTGGGCGTTCTACACGATGATCGGCGCGTCGCTCCTGTTCGGCGTCATGCTCGTGCTGCCGATCGGCGGCGCGGACATGCCGGTGGTCGTCGCGCTGCTCAACTCGTACTCGGGCCTCGCGTCGTGCGCGACCGGATTCGCGATCGGCAACGTCATCCTGATCATCAGCGGCTCGCTCGACGGCTCGTCGGGCTTCATCCTCTCGGTGCTGATGAGCAAGGCGATGAACCGCTCGTTCACCAACGTGTTGTTCGGCGCGTTCGGCAGCGAGGTCAAAGCGGGCCCGAAGTCGAGCGCGGGGATGACCGTGCACTCGATCGGCGTCGAGGATGCGGCGATCCAGCTCGCGTACGCGCAGCTCGTGATCATCATCCCGGGCTATGGTATGGCGGTGGCGCAGGCGCAGCACGCGGTGCGCGAGCTCGCCGAGGTGATCGAGAAGCGTGGCGGCGAGGTAAAGTTCGCGGTGCATCCGGTGGCCGGACGCATGCCCGGCCACATGAACGTGCTACTCGCCGAGGCGAACGTTCCGTACGACAGGCTGTATGAAATGGACGAGATCAATGGCGAGTTCGATCGCGCCGACGTGGCGCTCGTGATCGGCGCGAACGACGTGGTGAACCCGGCCGCGCGCAACGACAAGTCGTCGCCGATCTACGGAATGCCCATCCTGAACGCCGACCACGCCAAGAGCGTGATCGTCCTCAAGCGCGGCATGAGCGCCGGCTTCGCCGGGATCGAGAACGAGCTCTTCTACGACAAGAAGACGAGCATGTTGTTCGGGGATGCGAAGGCGTCGTTGACGGGATTGCTCGCGGAGATAAAGAACGTCTAAAGGCTGGAGAGTGGAGAGTAGAGAGTAGGGAGTGGAGAGTGGAGAATGGACGGAACACCATCGATTCTCCACCCTCTCCTCTCCGCTCTCCACTCTCCAATTCCAGAGCAATCCCCGGATAGCCGCGACGCACTCCACGTGGACAGCTTGCGGTCGCCCCTTTCAGAGAGATACTAATGGCGACCATGGCAGCCGAGCTTCGTACCTCCCGTTCTCGTCCGACTGACGCGGAGGCGTGGCGCGCGGTGCAAGAGCGCGATGCGCGCTACGACGGCGAGTTCGTGTACGCGGTCAGATCGACCGGGATCTACTGCCGGCCGTCGTGCGCGGCGCGGCGGCCATCGCGCGCCAACGTCGAGTTCTACGAGGATCCAGGCGCCGCGGAGCACGCCGGGTTTCGCGCGTGCAAGCGTTGTACGCCGCGGAGCGCCGATCCCCGCGACAACACGTCGCGCGCGATCGAACGCGCGCGGGCGTATCTGGATCAGCACGCGGGCCGCGCCGTGTCGCTCGCCGAGCTGTCCGGCGCGAGCGGATTGAGCGGCGCGCACCTGCAGCGGTCGTTCAAGCGGATCGTCGGCATGAGTCCTAAAGAATATCAGGACGCTCATCGCGTCGGCCGGTTCAAGTCGCGGCTCCGAGCCGGCGATACCGTGAGCCGCGCGACGTACGAAGCGGGCTTCGGGTCGAGCAGCCGCGTGTACGAGCGCGCCGACGCGTTGCTCGGCATGACTCCGGGGGAGTACCGGCGGAAGGGCGCCGGCGTCCGCATCGCCTACACCATCGCCGACTCGCCGCTCGGACGTGTGCTCGTCGGGATGACCGAACGGGGCGTGTGCGCCGTGGAGCTCGGCGCGACGGACGCCGAGGTGGAGCGCACGCTCCGTGCGGATTTTCCGAACGCGACAGTCGAGCGCACGAGCGACGCGCGGCACGCGTGGGTGCGCGCCGTACTCGAGGTGGTTCGCGAGCCGCGGCGCGTGCGCGCGGCGTCGATTCCGCTCGACGTGGGGGGGACCGCGTTCCAGTGGCAAGTGTGGCAAGCGCTTCGCGAGATTCCGCCCGGGGAGCGGCGTTCGTACAGCGAGATCGCGCGCGCCATCGGGCGGCCGAAGGCAACGCGAGCCGTCGCGCGCGCGTGCGCGACGAATCGCGTCGCGGTCGTGATCCCATGCCATCGCGTCGCGCGCGAGGACGGCGGACTCGCGGGTTACAAGTGGGGCGTGGAACGCAAGCGGCGGCTCCTGGAGCGCGAGGAGGCGTGACCGAGACGAGCGCGGTGGAGCGGACGGCAGCGCTCGCACCGCCCGCGTGCGCGCGGTGCGGCGCGCCGGCGCTCGGCGAGTTCTGCTCGTCGTGCGGCGCACCAGTGCATGCGGTGCGGAACCTCTCGGTCCGCCATTACGTGCGTGAAGCGATCGCCAGTTTGGTCGACATCGACTCGGCGGTGATCGCGAGCATGCGCGCACTCTTCTTCAAGCCTGGCGAGTTGACGCGCGAGTACTTTCACGGCTCGCGCTTTCGGTACCTCCCGCCGTTCCGCGTGTTCCTCGTCTGCAACATCATCTACTTCCTCGCCGCGTCGCAGCTCGGGATCAACGTGCTGACGACGTCATTCCGCGGGCAGGTCGACGACATGGTGTACCACAACGTCACGAGCGCCGTATTCCGCGCACGGTATCCGGCGCTCGCCGCGCCGACCACGCGCGTCAGTCCGCGGCTCGCGCGCTTGAGGAACAATTTCGAGGCGCGGTACGATGCGGCGACCGAGCAACTCGGCAAGACGATCCTGATCGTCCTCGTGCCGTTCTACGCGCTCGTCTTTCTGATGCTCTACGCCGGCACCAAGCGGTACTTCGCCGAGCATCTCGTGTTCGCGACCCACACGGTGGGTGCACTGCTCGTCGCGATCGTCGCGCTCGGGACCGCGGTGAGCGGCTGGGCAATGATTGCCTATTTCACTCTCCGTGTGCTGCCGCCGGACAGCGAGTGGCTGTCCGCGAGCGTTCTGCTCGTGGGCATCTGCAGCTACCTGTATGCGGCGCAGCGGGTAGTCTACCGCGGGGGGCGCGCCGCGACGGTCGTGCGCACCGCGATCTTCGGACTCACGATCGTGCCGATGATCATCGCGTTCAAGTTCGTCCTATTCTTCGCGACGCTCTGGTGGATCTCGTAGCCACGCGCAAACCTTCGCCGGCATGTCGCTGTCCCATCTCGTGACCGCACCGATCGAGCTGATCTCGGCGGTCACGACTTCTTCATGTGGGCTCTCATGATTCGAACGTTCTCAATCGTCGCCGCGTCGCTCCTCGTCGCACAGGGCGCGCTGGCGCAGCAGCAAGGCCGCGACGATGCGACGTGGACCTGGTCCAGGCAGCTCGAGTCCGGGGCGCGGCTCACGATCATCAATCCCGACGGGCCGATCACCGTACGCGAAGCGTCGGGGAATACGGTGCAGGTGCGCGCGACCAAGACGCCGCGCCGCGGCTCATCGATTCGCGATGTCGCGTTCGAGGTTCAGGAGACTGGTGTAGGGGTGCTGATCTGCACGGTGTACCCCGATCAGCGGTCGTGCCGCGAGGATCGCAACAACGGCGATCGCGACGTGCACGTGCGGGTGGCGTACGAAATCGCGATCCCCAAGTCGTTGCGCCTCGACGCAACGACGGGCAACGGCGACGTCTCGATCGAACGCGCGGGCGCGGACGTGCACGCCGTCACCGGGAACGGACGCGTGATGGTCGGCGAGACCTCCGGCCGCGTGGACGTCACGACGGGCAACGGCGACGTGACGATCGAGAACGCGAACGGGCCCGTCACGGCGAACTCCGGCAACGGCCGCATCACGGTCAACACGTCGGCGGGGCCGGTGAACGCGAACACCGGCAATGGCGGGATCGACGTGCGCATGAAATCGCTCGTCGCCGCCGACGGAATGAGCTTCACGTCAGGATCGGGATCGATCAGCGTGACGCTCCCCGACGACTTCAACGGCCGCATCGACGCAATGACGGGAAGCGGATCGCTGCGCTCGGATTTCGAGATCAGTATCGTCGGCCGGATGAATCCGCAGCACATCCGCGGCACGATCGGCAAAGGCGGCCCGCTGCTCCGCTTCGTGACCGGCAGCGGCAGCATCGAGCTCCGGAAGAATTAGCCGCCCGTCACGCGCTCCACGCGGCTCACTCTGCTCACGCGGCTTCGCTCACGGCCGGCATCCACACAGGATGTCGGCCGTTGATCGCGCCCACGCACTGATATCGCGCCGGCGGAAAGCCGAGCACGCCAATCTCGAGCACGTCGCCCATGCGCACGTCGACGTGGTCGCCCAGAGCGTCGATCGCCGCGACGAACGACTCGCTCTCGACGATGCCTTCCTGCCGGGATTCCGCACCGTTTACCGAAAAACAGAATTTCGACATGCGATCCTCCGGTGGCCTAGCCTGCTGGGTTGTACCCCGCCTCTGCCGTTTCGTTGCTATGGCTGAGCAACAGCGAGGCGTCGATGCGAACGAGCGGCAGCTCTCTCGGGCTGCCGCTCGTTTCGTTCGCTTCGCTCTCTCTCCCTCGGAAATGATTATCGGGAGCCGCCGCGAATACTTGAACGCTCATCACGAGCCAGCGCGCACCTGCAATCGATAACGGCCGCGCGACGCGAGATTGTTCGCGGCCGTGCCAGTGACCGTGACGTAGTAGATGCCGGGCACGATCGTCGCCTGCACGCGCGAGCAGAACGGACCGGCGCCCGATTGCGTGTTGTCATTGCTGCCCACCGCGGTGCCCGACTGGCTCGTGACGGACAGGAACGTGTCGAGCTCCGTGCCGAAGCCGCACGTCCCGACCACACCTGATGTCTCGAAGGTGTAGGTGCCGGTCGTGGGGATCGCGACCGCGTAGACGTCTCGCACGTCGGGCGGCGTGATCTGTCCGATGACGTAGCTGCCGGGCGTCAACAGATTGGCAGTCGAGAGATCGTCGTTGGGCTCGACTTCCGTCGGCATCCCAAGGAGAATCGCCGTCGCCTGCGTCTGGCCCGAGACGTTGAACACGGTCGGCTTGCCGAAGCCGCCCGCCCACGCGAAGCGGCGCCCGGGAACGCCAAGCGTGGAATCCGCGTTCTCGTCCTCGCCCGCCTGCACGTAGTACGTGCCTTGTGAGAGTTTCGTAAATGCGAAGTTCCCGCTCGCGTCGGCGGCGGTGGTCTTCACCGTCGCGCCGGTCACCGCGTCGATCAGCCGCGCGTACACCTGGCGCGGCGGACCGGCCTGCTGCGTGAGCGCGTCGTACGCGTTCACAATGCCCCAGCCGAGGAGATCGGTGCGGCCGCCGCCGGGCGGCCGCACCGCGAACTGCTCGAGCCGCTGCCGCACCTGCGCCGCCGTGAACCCCGGATTCTGCGCGAGCACGAGCGCGGCCACGCCGGCGACGAATGGCGCCGCGGCCGACGTGCCGAAGCCGAGCAGGTACACGGGCGCGTGATTCTCGAAATCCCAGCCCGGTCCGAGAATTCCGCCGCCGCCATTGAACGCATCGTCGAGACGGAAATCACCGCCGGGCGCCGCGACCGAGATGTCCGTGCCCGCGCTCGAATACGTCGCGAGCAATCCGTCCTGGCCGACGGCGGCTACGCCCATCACCTCGGGGTACGCCGCGGGATAATTGAGCTCGTCGAGGCCGTCGTTGCCCGCTGATGCCACGAGCAGCGAGCCCGCGTTCGACGCCGCCGTGATCGCGTTCGCCATCATGGCACTCGGCTGCGCGCCACCGAAGCTCATGTTGATGATCTGCGCGCCAGTCTTCGCCTGCACCAACGCACCGCCCGCGCCGGGCGCCGGCAAACCCGCGGCGTACAGAATCGCTTGCGAGATGTCGAAGATCGAGCCGTCACCGGTTGTTCCGAGCGCGCGCACGGGACGAATGCGCACGTTCCAATTCACGCCGCTCACGCCGGCACCGTTATTCCCCGCGGCGCCGATGATCCCGGACGTCCAGAGCCCGTGATCGCCGAGCGTGTTGTGAGACCAGCAATTGTCGGCCGCATCGAAGTCGAGGTCGTCGGGATCGGTGGGATCCGCGTCCGGTCCGTCACCGTCACCGTCGATCGTGGTGAACGTGCCCCCCTCGCAGTAGTTCTCCGTCGTGCCATAGCCGATCTGCGACACGAAGTCGTAGCCGTCATTCGTGAAGCTCGAGCCGATGTCGGGATGCTCGAAGCGCACACCCATGTCGATCACCGCGACCGTGACGTTGGTGCTGCCCGTCGTGATCGACCACGCTTTGGGCAGATCGATCATGTTCGCGCCCCACTGCGCGTAATAGAACGGATCGTTCGGCAGCTTGGTCCCGACGGATGCGATCGCGGGCCGCGTGACGGTCGACGCCAGTCGCATGATCTGATCGGCGCTCATCGGCTTGGGAGCGCCGTCGCGCACCGACATGATCCCGTCCTCCTCCACCCACGCAACGCTGGGATCCGCGGCGAGCGATTGCATGATCGCGGCGGTCTGCGTCGTGTCGTCCACGCGAAGTCTCACGGCGAGCATCGCCGGCGAGAGCTCCGCGTGGCTCAATGGACGCGACTGCGTGATCGCGGCGACCTGATTCTGCAATCGCGCGAGCGCCGAGCGTGCGACCGAGATCGAGCGATAGACACCGGAGCCCGCCGCGGCGACGCCAAGGACGTTGTTCTTGAATCCGACGACGATGCGCCCGGTAAAGCGCCGAGCCGGCGCCCGTGTGGTGGTCGCCAGCCGCGGCGCGCGCGGATCGATTCGCGAGAACGTGGAACCGAAGCCGTAGGCGTTCCCGGCGCCGATGGTCACGTTGCCCGTGATCACCGCGCCGTTGTTCGCGACGAACGACACCGATCCGCCAATGATCTGGGCACTCGATACCGTCACGACCTGCGTGCCGGTCACCGGAGCGAGCGTCCAGGAGACGGAGGACTTGCCGGTCGCGTCCGTGGTCGTGGTCGTCGACGAAACCGCGCCGCCGCCGGCGACGCTCCACGTGAGCGGCACGTTCGCCACCGGGCGGTTCGCGCCGTCGAGCACTTGCACCACGAGCATCGAGTCGAGCGCCTGCGAGACGCCGGCGGATTGATTCGCACCCGACACCATCACGATGTGCGTCGGAGTGTGCGGAATGGGCTCGGTGCTCTTGCACGCAGCGAGCGCGGCCGCCCCGAAGAGCGCGGCGGCGAGAGAACGATAGGCTGGCATTGCGGTAGCGCCCGGTGCGAGAGGCAGGGAGGAAGGAATGGCGAGACGGGGTAGACGCCCGTCGCGCTACCCCATGTAGACGAAACAGTTCACCGTGTGTTTTGTTCGCGAACTCTCAACAACGACACTCGAGGCCGGTCACTCCCCGTAGGGAACCCACACATTCTTGACCTGTGTCGCGGCGCGAAGGAATTCTCTCCCTTCGCCGTCTGCGGCGTCGAGCCAATCGCGTTCGCGCCACGTCGCCCACGTGCGCTTCATGTTCGACGCCGACGCGAGCTCGACAGCCGTCACTCCGTCGCGCGTTCCGAAATACCACACCGCTTCGACGTCGTCGTGCTCGGCGAGCACCTTCGACAGTGCGTCGCGACCGCCAGTGACGACGTTCACGACGCCGGCGGGAACGTCTGACGTCTCGAGCACGCTGTACAAATCCGTGGCCGCGAGCGGATATGGTTGCGACGGTACCACGATCGTCGCGTTGCCCGTCGCCATCGTCGGCCCGAGGAGCGAGACGAGCCCCAGCAGCGGAAACTCGTCGGGACACGCCACGCCGATCACACCGATCGGCTCGTTCATCGCGATCGAGACGCCGCGAATCGGAACGCTGTGCACGAGGCCGTCGTACTTGTCCGCCCACGCGGCGTACGTGAACAGTCGCGAGATCGACGCGTCGACCTCCTGCTTCGACGCGCGCTTGCCGCACGCGGTCATCGCGTCGATGCGCGCCGCAAACTCCGCCGCGCGCGCGGAGAGATTCTCCGCGATGTAGTAGAGAATCTGACCGCGGTTGTGGCCGGTCGACCGCGCCCACTTGCCCGCCGCCGCATGCGCGGCCTCGACCGCGTTACGAATATCCTTACGGTTCCCTTCGCCGACTTCCCCGACCAGCGTGCCCGTGGGCGAATGGATGCGCCGCGTGTAGCCCTGATCCGGCCGCGCCTGCTTGCCCGCGATGAAGAGTTTGGGGGTGCGGTCGATCGAAGGGAGAGTGGAGAGTGGAGAATCGAGAGTGGAGGCGGCGCTAGACATGCGCTCCGGCCGGCGTTCTGCCGTGCCGCGCTTCTTCTCCACTCTCCTCTCTCGACTCTCCGCTCTCTTCAAATACTCCCACATCCCCTCTCTCCCTCCCTCCCGACCGAATCCGCTCTCCCGATAGCCGCCAAAGCCCGCCGCGGCGTCGAAGAGGTTCGTCGAATTCACCCACACCACGCCCGCTTTGATCTTGGGCGCGATGTCGAGTGCGAGGTTGATGTTCTCCGTCCACACGCTCGCGGCGAGGCCGTATGGCGTGTTGTTCGCGAGCGCGACGGATTCATCTGGGGTGCGGAACGTCATCGTCACGAGCACGGGGCCGAAGATCTCGACCTGGGCAATCGTCGACGACGGTTCAACGTTCGTGAATAACGTCGGCGGATAGAAGCACCCATCCTGCGGCGCGGCCCACGACGGCTGCCACATCGTCGCGCCTTCGTCCGCACCCTGCTGCACGAGCGAGCGGATGCGCTCGAGCTGCACCGGCGCGACGATCGCGCCCATGTCGACGGCTTTGTCGAGCGGAGCGCCGACCCGCAGCTTCTCCATCCGCGCCCGCAATTTGGCGACGAGCTGCTCGGCGATGCCCTCCTGCACGAGCAGGCGCGATCCGGCGCAGCAGACCTGCCCCTGGTTGAACCAGATCGCGTCGACCACGCCTTCGACCACGCTGTCGAGGTCCGCGTCGTCGTAGACGATGAACGGACTCTTGCCGCCCAGCTCGAGGCTGAGCTTCTTGCCCGAGCCCGCGGTCGCTTTGCGGATGATGCGGCCGACTTCGGTCGATCCGGTGAACGCGATCTTGTCGACGTCCGGATGATCGACGATCGCCGCGCCCGTGTCGCCGTGGCCGGTCACGATGTTGATCACGCCCGCCGGGATCCCGGCCTCGTGCGCGAGCTCGGCGAAGCACAGCGCCGTGAGCGGCGTGAATTCGGCGGGCTTTAGGATAACGGTATTACCACATGCTAATGCCGGCGCGATCTTCCAGGCCAGCATGAGCAGCGGGAAGTTCCACGGAATGATCTGGCCGACGACGCCGACCGCCTCGTAGCCCGCGAACTCGGCGCCGAGGAGCTGCGCCCAACCGGCGTGGTGATAGAAGTGGCGCGCGACGAGGGGCACGTCGATGTCCCGCGTCTCTCGAATCGACTTGCCGTTGTCCATGCTCTCGAGGACCGCGAGCAGGCGCGCGTGCTTCTGCACGGCGCGCGCGAGCGCGTAGAGGTGCCGCGCCCGCGCGTGCGGCGCGAGTCCCTTCCACCCCGGGAGCGCGCGCCCCGCGGCGCGCACCGCCGCGTCGACGTCGGCGGCGGTGCCGTCGGTCACGCGGGCGATGACCTTGGAGGTCGCGGGGTTCATCACGTCGTACGTGGTCCCCGGCTCCGTCCACGCGCCGTCGATGTAATGCCCGAACACGCGCTCGTGCTTCCCGAGCCACGAGAGCGCTTCCTTGTCGCTCTCCGGCGCGGGGCCGTATTCCATCGTGCGGAAGATTTTGGAGACGGATGGCATGTGGAGAGAGTAGATAGTCGAGAGTGGAGCGTGGAGACTCGGAGGGCGATCGGGGCGGCATCTCTCCACCCTCCACTCTCCACTCTCCGCGCTATGGCATCGGCATCCGATGCGCCGCGGCGTAGCGGCCGGTCACGAAGTGCTCGAGCTGGCGCTCGATATCGGTGAGCAACGAGCTCGCGCCAAAGCGGAAGAGATCGGGCTGGAGCCAGCGATCGCCCAGCTCCTCTTTCATCACATACAGATACTCGAGCGCATTCTTCGCCGAGCGAATCCCGCCGGCTGGCTTGAAACCGATCGCCCAGCCCGTGCGCTCGTAGTATTCGCGAATCATGCGGCACATCACGAGCGCGAAGGGGAGTGTCGCGTTCACGCCTTCCTTGCCCGTGGACGTCTTGATGAAATCCGCGCCGGCCTGCATCGCCACCATGCTCGCGCGCGCCACGTTGCCGAGCGTCGCGAGCTCTCCGGTCGCGAGGATCGCCTTCATGTGCGCGTCGCCGCACGCCTCGCGGAAGCGGCGGACTTCGTCGTACAGCGCCGCGTAGTTGCCGGTGAGCACGTGCGCGCGCGTGATCACGATGTCGATCTCCCGCGCGCCGGCGGCGACACTCGCGCGAATCTCCTGCACGCGCTGCTCGACCGGGCTCAACCCGGCGGGGAATCCCGTGGAAACCGCGGCGACAGGAATGTCCGATCCGGCGAGCGCGTCGACCGCGGTCTTCACGAGCGCGTGATAGACACACACCGCGCCGACGGTGATGCCGAGGTCGCGGGCGCCGAGGGCATCGATGATGTCGTCGCGCACGGGACGCCGCGCCTTGGCGCACAGTCGCCGCACGTTTCCCGGCGTATCGTCGCCCGAGAGCGTGGTGAGATCGATCAACGTGACCGCGCGCAGCAGCCACGCCGCCTGCCATTCGTTTTTCACCGTGCGTCGCGTCGGAATCGTCGCCGCACGACGCTCGACGGCGCTGCGGTTGACGCGAATCGCGCGCACCACGTCGAGATCCAGCGGCACGCCGGCGTTGCGCTCGACATGATCCGCCGGCAGCGGACGCGGCGAGGTGACCAGCGAAAGGTTTGGTTTTGCGGTCATGAGGAGCCCACCAGTTCGTGACGAAAGCGGGTCCGAGCAATGGCTCGCGACCCGCTCGTTCAATGTACGCTGAAGCGCGGAGCCAGACGAGACTGGCGCGCCCGGCTATTTGTCTTCGACGATCACGACCGGGCCGATCTTCAGGGCGTTCAGACGCGGCTCGAGCAGCTTCCGGTCGCCCGCCATCACGATCACGAGATGTTCGGGATCCACGTATCGCGTCGCCGCGGCCGCGACGTCCTTGGGCGTGACCGCCGCGACCGATCTGGCATACGTGTCGTAGAAATCGGCCGGCAGATGATTCTGCGCGAGGAACGCGACGCGGTCCGCGACGCCGTCATCGGTCTCGATCTGTTCCGGGAGCGTGCCGATGAGAAAGCCGCGCGCGCGTATCATCTCCTGCTCGGTCGGCGGCCGTGTGCGCGCGCCGCGCAGCTCGTCGATCCATGCGACGAGCGCGCTGTCGGTCTTTGCGGCGTAGATCGGCACCGAGCCGTAGAGCATCGACGGCAGCGGCGCGGGTCGCCACGCGATCGCGAACGGCGTGCCCGAGTAGTAGTACGAGTGCCGCTCGCGAAGCTCGAGTGGAATCCGACTCGCCGGCGCGGAGCCGAGTATGGGCGCGAGCGCCTGGAGCGCGGCGTAGTCGCGCGAGGTGCGCGCCGGGCCCAACGTGCCGACGAACGTGAGCGTCTGCGGCGCGTTCGGCCGATCGATGAGATAGATCGTCGTCGGCGCCGCGCGCGGCGGTGCTGGAACATGGATTCTCGGAACCGCGCCGCGTGCCCAACCGCCGAATGCCGCGCGCACTGCGGCGATCGCGCGCGCCGGCTGCACGTCCCCGACCACGACGAGCGTCGTGTTGTTCGGACGGAAATATGAATTGTAGAATTGCACGATGTCGTCGCGGGTGATCGACGCGATCTCCGACGGCGCGCTCACCACGCTCCGCGCGATCGGGTGATCCGCCCCGAGGAGCTTCTCGAACAGCAGCCGACGCGGGAACGTCGCCGGGCTCTGAAGCTGCCGCTGCTCCGCGGTCGTGAGCGTCGCCTTGACGCGCTCGAGCGCGCCCGCCGGAAACGCCGGCCGCGCCAGCATCGCCGCCATGAGCGCGAGCGACCGGCCGAAGTTCGGCGTGATCGTCGTGAACCGGAACGGCGCCACGTCGTTGCCGAGCGATGCGACGCTGTCCGCGATCTGCTCGGCGGACATGGATGCGGTGCCTTCGCGCAGCATGTCGGCGGTGATGTCGTACAGCCCCTGCTTCCCCGACGGATCCTCGAGGGAATCCACCCCCACCACCGCGCGTACGGCGACGAGCGGCAATGCGTGACTCTCGACGACGACCACGCGCAGGCCGTTCGGAAGCGTTTGAGAATACTGTTTCGGAAAATGGAATACCGGGGCCGGCGGCGCGACGGGTCGCCGCGCCCGATCGAGCGCCTGACCGGCGGCAGCGTGCGCAAGCACGGTCGTCGCGATCGCCAGAGCGAGAACGCGCGCGCTCACGGCGTCACCCTGGCGGCGTGGGGCGTGACGTTCGTGTATGGCAGGTCGGGCCGGCTGATCAGATCGAGCTTGCCCGCCGGAATGAGATTGAGCACCACGTGCGGCCGCGCGAGATACCGGGGCGCCACTCGAGACACGTCGTCGCCGGTGAGCGCGAGAATCCGATCGAGCTGCTTGGCGTAAGCGGTGGGATCTCCGGCGAACATCTCGTCGTGCGCGAGCGTGTCGGCGCGGGCGGCGCGGGTTTGGAGACTCGTGATCGTGTTCACGGGCGCGGCGTGCTGGAACGGCGCGATGTCGCGGCTCGCGACGCCGTGGGCGATCACGTCGGCGACCACGCTGTCGACGAGCTGCTCGATCACCGTCGCCGGCGCGTTGGGCCGCGGCGTCACCGCGATCTGAAACACGCCGCTCCGCTCCATGTCGAACGCGTCCGCCGACACGCGTGTGGCCAGCGCGCGGTCGTAGACGAGCAGCCGGTTCAGCCGGCCGCCGCGGCCGTCGGAGAGTGCAGACGCGAGGGCTAGCAGCGCGAGGCGGTCCGGATCATCGTACGCGGCGCCGTGCCAGGCGAACACCAGCACCGAGAAGCGCGCCTTCGGATCCTCGAGCACGAGCCGGGGATTCGCCGCGAGCGTGCGCGGCGCAACGACCGGATGCGGCGGGTTCGTTCCGCCTGGAATGGACGAGAAGTATTTTGTAATGAGCGTTTTGGCATTAGCCGCCGACAGATCGCCGCTCAGCGAGACGATCGCGTTGTTCGGCACGAAGTAGGGCGCGCAGAACGTCCGCGCCTCCGCCGCCGTCGCCACGTCGAGATCGGCCATCGGGCCGAGCGGGTCGATCTGGTACGGCGGCTCGAGCAGCGCTCGCGTCACCGCCGACCGCGCGAGGCCGAAGACCGGCGTCTCCCGATTCTGGAGCCGCTCCTGATGAATCACCTCGCGCACCGACGCGACGTGCTGCTCGTCCGCCTTCGACAGCGGCGCCGCCATCCGATCGGATTCCAGCCAGAGCATGGTCTCGAGCTCATTGCTCGGCACCGTCGCGTAGAACTGCATCCGATCTTCGCCCGTCTCCGCCCAGTGCACGGAGGTGCCGCCGATGGATTGGATGAACACCTTTTCGGGCTCCGGCTCGTTTGGCGAGCCTTCGCCCATCAGATGCTCGCAGAGATGCGCGAGTCCCGTGTGGCCTGGCTGCTCGTCCTTCGCGCCGAAATGATACGTGACGTTGACGGCGACGACCGGCGCCGAATGGTCTTCGTTTATCAAGGCGACGAGGCCGTTGGCCAGCACCAGGCGCGTGTACGCGAGCGGGCGAACCGCGGGTGCGCCTTGCGCGTGCGCCACGAGCGCCGCGCACGCCGTGAGCGTGATGGCGAGTCGCGCGGTTGTCGTTGCCAGTCGTCGCATCCGGAGCCGGGTCGCAGTGTCTCCGCGCATGGCGGATTCTACACACTTACGAGCCGCGCACCGGCGCGCAACGGCCTTACACCGTCACATCACCGGTTCGTCGCCGATCGACATGAACTCGCTCTCGGCGCGCGCGTCGCGTTCCGGGAACAGGTCCAGCAGCTCGCCCTGCATGGTGAACCATGCCGCGGCGCAGCAGGCCGACGCGGCGAGGAGTGGCGCATCGACGCTCGACGTCACGAGGCCGGGCGCCGCCACTGCCATGAATATCGGCACCGTCGAGATGAATACTGCACCCGTGAGAACACTTCGTACCGGTGCACGGGGCGACGTCGCATACCAGATGGCCATGCCCGTCACGGCGATGATGAACGACGCCTGCTCCGCCTTGTGGTTGAAGATCACCGAGAACACGAGCACCGAGGCGAGAAATGTGCGCCGGAAGTCGCCGTCCGCCCATCGCGCGGGACGCAGCAGCACGGGGAGTATGAGCAGCCCCGCGCCGCCGAGCTGGATCGGCCAATTAGGTCCGTCGTAGCCGGCGGCGAGGTGCATGAGCCGCATGATCGACGCGCCGCGGTCGGTCGCGTCGGCGGTGCCCATCGCCCACCAGGCGCGGTACTGCGCGGCGAGCGTCGGCACGTCGGTCACGAGCAACGGGAGCGCGATCAATGCCACGCCGACGGCGGCGCATGCGACGGCGAACCGCGCGCGATCGCGCCGCGGCAGCGCGAACGCGCATGCCGAGAGTGGAAAGAGCTTGATCAGCGCGCCCGCGAAGATCGCCGCGGCGGCGCGCGCGATCCGGTCGCGCTCCAGCGCGGCGAACGCCAGCACTACGAGCGCGGCGACGAGACCATTGCTCTGCGTGCCGTCGACGGTCGTCACGAGACCGATTCCCGCGAGCTGAATCGCCTCGAGGCGCTGCGCCGGCGGCATGACCAGCGTCAGTGCGCGGTGGATCAGCATGACGTTGAGCAGATTCCACGCGAACAACGCGACCGCGAACGGCGCGCGCGAGAATGGCGCGAAGAGCAGCGCGAACGTGGGGCTGTACTTGAATAAGTCGGCGTGCTCGCGCGGATACGGCAGATAGAGAATGCGCTGGCCGGCGAGATGCGCGTACGCCGCGCGGAAGATCAGAAAGTTGTTGCATTCCCGCGCGATGCACACGAACGTCCCGATCGCGGCGACGAGAAAGTACACGCCGAGCCACGTGGCGTAGTGGCCGAAGAAGGCGCGGACGAGCCGTTTGAGCTTGCTAGCCATGGTCGGCGTCGCTAGCGCAAGTTCCTCGCCCTCGGCGGCTCTCGGGGTGGAACTCGCCCGCGCGGCGTCCCGTAGTGCCCCATACGAACGACGTACTCCACTCAGTCGAGGTTCGTATGCGGGTTTTTCGGATCGTCGGTGCGATCGCCGCTGCTCTGGCGCTCGCGACACCGCTCGTTGCGCAGGATTCTACCGGCGCCGCGGGGCGCCGCCGCGACGGGCCGCCGTCCGAGCTCGCGCTTCGCAGCGCAGGATCGCTCGCCGTGATTCAGAGCCGACCGCTGGGCGAGATGGCGCGGAACATCAACTTCGGCTACGGCGTCGACGGCGCGTATCTCTTCCGGCTCGATCACGCCGGAATGTTCTCGCTGCGGGCCGACGTGGGCATCGCGCAGTATGGCAATTACTCCAAGCGGGTCCCGCTCAGCAGCACGATCGGCGGTCGCGTCCAGGTGGACGTCGTCACGGACAACGACGTCGCGGCGTTGAGCTTCGGCCCCCAGCTCGCGCGTCCGACTGGCATGATCCGGCCATACGTGAACGCGGGCGTCGGCGCACAGTTCTTCTTCACCGACAGCCACGTGAACGGCACGGACGGCACCTCGGAGTTTGCGAACACGACCAACCAGCACGATTGGACGCCGGTGTGGGTCGCCGGCGGCGGCGTGACGGTCCCCGTGTACCAGCGCCGGATGCACGTGCTGCTCGACGCCGGCGTGCAGTACCTCGAGGGCGGCCACGCGAAATATCTGCGTCCGGACAGCATCCACGATTTTCCGGACGGTCACATCGAGATCACGCCGATCGAGAGCGACACCCACATGGCGCTGGTGCACGTGGGCGTGCGGATCGGGCTCTGAGCCTCGCCGCGAACCGGCGGCCTCGGCCGCGAGTTCCATAGTTGCCTGACGCCGCGCGAGATTGACCTCGCGCGCCGCTCGCGCGTCTCTGAATGGCACCACCCCTCCTTCCCCCCCTCATGAGACATCTCTTGAAGACACTCTCCTTCGCCGCCGCGCTCTGCGCCGCCGCGGGCGTGCTCGCGGCGCAGCAGCCGATGGCCGCGCAGCAGGGCGCCCCGCACAAGGCGATCGACCGCGCGAACCTCGACACGACATGCGCGGCGTGCACCGATTTCTACACGTTCGCCAACGGCGGTTGGCTCACGCGGAACACCATTCCAGCAGCCTACCCCGAGTGGAGCGCCTTCTACGAGCTCCACGACCAGAACGAGGCGGTGGTGCACGACATCATCGACGCCGCGGCCAAGGACATGCGCGCCGGCAAGACGGCGGCCGGGAGCAACCGCTTCAAGATCGGCGCTTACTACGACGCCTGCATGGACACGATGGCGATCGAGAAGCTCGGCACCACGCCGATCGCCGCGTCGATGGCGCGGATCGCGGCGATCCACTCCGCCGCCGATCTGCCGCGCGCGCTGGCGGATCTCGAGCACAGCGACGGGCTCGCGCCGTTCGGCACGGGCGCCGGGCCGGATTTAAAGAACTCGAATCGCACCATCGCCAGCGCCGGCCAGGGCGGCCTCAGCCTCCCCGAGAAGAATTACTATCTCTCGGCCGACACGAGCATGCGGAAGATCCGCGACGCCTTCGTGGCGCACGTGGGGAGGATGTTCGAGCTCGACGGCGAGAGCGCGGACTCCGCGACCGCGCATGCGCAGACGGTCATGCGCATCGAGACGGAATTCGCCAAGGCGTCGATGGATCAGGTGTCGATGCGGAATCCGAACGCGGTGTACCATCTCATGACCGTGGCGCAGTTCGATTCGATCACGCCGCACATCTCGTGGGAATCGTTCATGGCCGCGCAGGGCGCCCCCAAGGTCGCCGAGATCAACGTCGCGCAGCCGGACTTCTTCAAGGCGATGGACGGGTTCCTGACGACGATCCCGGTCGATGATTGGAAGACGCTGCTGCGGTGGCGGCTCCTCAGCTATTCCTCGGGCATGCTGCCCAAGCGCTTCGCCGATGAGACTTTCGCGTTCAACAAACTCTTCACGGGGCAGAAGGAGCGGCTTCCGCGGTGGAAGCTGTGCACGTCGAGCACGACCGGCGCCCTCGGCGAGGCGATCGGCCAGGAGTACGTGGCCAAGACGTTCAGCCCGGCGGCCAAGGCGCGCGCGCAGGCGATCGTCGGCAACATGGTCTCGGTGCTGCATGATCGGATCGGCCAGCTCGACTGGATGAGCGACTCGACCAAGGCGCAGGCGATCACCAAGCTCGACGCGTTCACGCGCAAGATCGGCTACCCGGACAAGTGGCGCGACTACTCGAAGCTCGACGTCCAGCGCGGCCACTATTACCAGAATGCTAAACACCTCAGCGCGTGGGCGATCGCCCGCAACTGGGCCAAGGTCGGGAAGCCGGTGGACAAGTCCGAGTGGGGCATGGTCCCGTACGAGGTGAACGCGTACTACAACCCGATCTGGAACGAGATCGTCTTCCCCGCCGGCATCCTCCAGCCGCCGTTCTACGACCCGAACGCCGACGACGCCGTGAACTACGGCGCGATGGGCGCGGTGATCGGCCACGAGATGTCGCACGGCTTCGACGACCAGGGCCGCCGCTTCGACGCCAAGGGCAACCTCCGCGACTGGTGGACCGCCGACGACTCGAAGAAGTACAACGCGCAGGCCCAGCGCGTCGTCGACCAGTTCAACGCCTACACGATCGTGGATTCCACGACGCACGTGAACGGCAAGCTCACGCTCGGCGAGAACATCGGCGATCTGGGCGGTTTAAAGATCGCGTATCTCGCCATGGAGAAGTCGATGAAGGAGAAGGGCCGGCAGCCGGTGATCGACGGCTTCACGCCGGAGCAGCGGTTCTTCCTCGGCTGGGCGCAGGTGTGGCGCACGCTGCAGCGCGACGAAGCGGCGAAGGCGCAGGTGAACACGAATCCGCATGCGCCCGCCAAGTGGCGCGTCGACGGACCGCTCAGCAACATGCCGGAGTTCAAGGCGGCGTGGGGCTGCAAGGAGGGCGACGCGATGGTGCGGCCGGATTCGGTACGGGCGGTGATTTGGTAGTACCGCTCTGAGGGGAATCGTAGGGTCGAAACAGAAACGCCGCGCAATGCGCGGCGTTTCTGTTTCTGTAGGGTCGTGCGAGCGCGGCGCGCGACCCTACGCGCCGTTCACGCTTCCCAGCTCAGCTCCGGCTTCCCAAAGTGCCCATAATTCGTCGTCTTCCGATAAATCGGATTCCGCAGCGCTAACCGCTCGATCATCGCGGCGGGCCGATAATCGAACGTGCGGACGAACTCCTCCGCCGCACGCCAGTCACCCGTGCCGAACGTCTCGACGCGAACCGACACCGGCTCGGCGCGGCCGATCGCGTACGCCACCTGGATCTCGGCACGATTCGCGAAGCCTTGCTTCACGACCTGGCGCGCGACGTAGCGGCCGAAGTACGCGCCGCTGCGATCCACCTTCGAGGGATCCTTGCCGCTGAACGCGCCGCCGCCGTGGCGGCCCATGCCGCCGTAGCTGTCGACGATGATCTTGCGGCCCGTCACGCCACAGTCGGCGGATGGCCCGCCCTCGATGAACTGCCCCGTGGGATTCACGAGAATCTCCACGTGCGCACCGAACCACGCGCCGAGCACTTCCGGGCAGAGGCAGCTCGCGACGTAGTCGCGGATCTCGTCCTGCGCCACGTCCGCCGTGTGCTGCGTCGAGACGAGCACCGTCTCCACGCGCGCCGGCTTGTGATCCTCGTATCGAACGCTCACCTGCGTCTTGGAGTCCGGACGGAGCCAGCTTCGCTCGCCCTTCTTTCGCGCTTGCGTGATGCGCTGCGACAAGCGGTGCGCCAGTTGGATCGGGAGCGGCATCAGTTCCGGCGTCTCGTCGCTCGCGTAGCCGAACATGATCCCCTGGTCCCCCGCGCCGCCCGTATCGACGCCCATCGCGATGTCGCCGGACTGCTTGCTGATGAACTGGATCACCTTCACACCGTCGGCGTTGAACGCCTCCTTGCCGTCGGTGTAGCCGATCTCGCGAATGGCGTCGCGCGCGACCTTCTCGTAATCCACGTTCGTGCGCGACGTGATCTCGCCGGCCAGCACCACCTGTCCGCTCTTGGCGAGCACCTCGCACGCCACGCGGCTGTTCGCATCGCCGGCAAGGTGCGCGTCGAGAATCGAGTCGGCGATGAAATCACAGACCTTGTCGGGATGGCCTTCGCTGACCGACTCCGACGTGAACGTGTACGAGCTCATGACAATCTCCGCGCGACGCGCATCTGACATCGAGAAAAATTGAAGCGGCCCTCGACTGACGTGTCGCGGGCCGCTTGGCGCACGACTTAGACGGGTGTGTTCGGGGCGTGCTCGCCACCGCGCGCGGCCCGTCAAATCGGGGAAAATCGCCGCGCCGAATGGAAGCTACTCCAGCGTCACTGATCGTCAAGATGATGCCCGTGACCGCGCGCCGGATCACGTGGTTCGGCAACGGACCACCGACGCACCCGCGCCGCGCGCAATTCTCGTGTCGAGGTATCCCGATGCGCTTGTCTCGTTTTCGTCTCGTCGTGAGTCGGCCCTCCTGGGCGCTCGCGGCCCTGCTGCTCGCCGGCTGCGGCGACGGTCTCATCACTCAGCCGCACCCCGGCGCGGCGCTCACCACACTGCCGCGCGCCCTCTCGCCCGCCGAACAGTCCGTGCTGGCGGCCGCGAACGACTTCTCGTTCACACTCTGGCATCAGGAGAACGCCGCGGTCGGAGACTCGAACATCTTCGTCTCGCCGCTCAGCGCGTCGTTCTCGCTCGGCATGGCCATGAATGGCGCGGCCGGCCAGACGTTCGAACAGATGCGCTCCGGACTCGGCTTTGGCTCCGTGCCAGCGGCCAACGTCGATTCAGGATACCAGCACGCGATCGCGCTGCTCACCTCGCTCGACCGGAACGTGACGATGCAGATCGCGAACTCGATCTGGTATCGCAACACGTTTCCCTTCAATCAGCAATTTCTCACCGAGGACGCGACCTACTTCGGCGCCACCATCTCGCCGCTCGACTTCGACAACACGCCCGCCTCGCTCGCCGCGATCAACGGCTGGGTGAGCGCGAAGACGAACGGTCGCATCCCGAGCATCGTCAGCGAGATCGACCCGGCGGACGTGATGTTCCTCGTCAACGCCATCTACTTCAAGGGGAGCTGGCGCGAGCGATTCGATCCCACCCTCACGCGCGACACGGTGTTCCGCGGCCGGCGCGGCGCCGAGCCCGTGCGCCTGATGCACCGCGAAGGCACGATGCTGTACGCCGGCACGCCGGGCTACGAAGCCGTCGAGCTGCCGTACGGCGATTCCGCGTTCACCATGGACGTCATCCTTCCGGCCGCGGGCGCGAGCATCGATTCCCTCGCCGGCGCGCTCACGCCCGAGCTCTGGCAATCGATCGTCGCGGGGCTGCGGCCGGCGAAAGTCGCGCTGGATCTGCCGAAGTTCACCGCGACGTGGCAGCGCGACATGATCCCCGACCTCGAGGTGCTCGGCATGCACGCGCCGTTCGCGCCGAATGGCGCCGACTTCTCGCGCATGTCGCCGCTCGGCAGCCAGCTCTACATCTCCAGGGTTCGGCAGAAGACGCACGTGAGCGTGGACGAGGAAGGCACCGAAGCCGCGGCGGTGACGTCGACCGGTGTGACCACGACGGCCGTCGAGTTGAGCGCCCCGATGCGCGTCGACCGGCCGTTCCTGCTCGTGATTAGAGAACGCTTATCGGGCACGATTCTCTTCATGGGCAAGATTCTCGACGTGGAGTGATCGCCCGGCGATTCACGGCACCGTGATCAGCCCGACGTCGCCGCCCAGATCGTCGCTCGCGCGCGGGAGGTTCGCCGGCGCGGTCCACGCGCCGCCGTCGATCCGGATCGCGATGCGGTGCAGCCCCGGCGTGATCGCCTGCGTCATGCGCCACGTGCCGTGCTCGGCGCGGGCGAGCGCGACGGGACGCCAGTCGGTGAAGTCGGCCATGAGCTCGACCGTGCTCGCGTCGCGCGCGGTCACGACGATCGCGCGCGCGCCATCGGGCGCGATCGTTACCGCGAGCTGCGGTCCGGCGCTGCGTGCGCGCCCGAGTCGCGTGTGCGGCGACGTGGTGATCCGAAGAGCAACGCTCGCGTACGTGGTGCGCGGCACGCCGCGCGTCACGTCCTCGAGCGTGCGTCCACCGCCGAGCACGAGCCCGACGTGCTCGCCCAGCCAAGCCGTCGCGCTGGCCGCCGCCCAACTATCCGCGCTCGGCGCCCCTGCCCATCCGTGACGCAGCCCGCCCGACGCGGCGAACGACCAGCTTTCCGCGTCGTGCGTCCACGCCGTCGTCAGATCCGCGTAGCGAACCGGCTCCGACGGAATTTGTCGGAAGAGCGGCGAACGGGTATCGACGTACGACACGCCGGCGGTGAACTGCTCCGCGCCCGCAACGTGCCAACCATTCGCCGCGGCGACCAACAGACCATGCGTGTCCGAGCCGAGCGACGTGCTCCCGCCGCCGGCCCCGATCGCGATTCCAGTGGCGCCAGCGCCGAGTCTGATCCGCCCGATGAGCTCCTCGCTCACGGTCGGGCGGCCGTTGGTCTCGGTGAAGAATCCCGCGACCGGCAGCAGCTCCCACGCCGCCGCGCGCCCGAGCGGCCCGACGATGGATCCTACGGCGAGCCCCTGCCCAGTCCACCCGTCGTCGCTCGCCCGCGCACCGAGAAAGCTCGCCTGCAGCGCCGCGCGGTCCGTCCGCCAGTCGGTGCTGGCGCCGAGGGTCGCCGCGTCTGATTCTTTAATACCAGTTTGCTTGAGGTGCGCGCCGCCGGCGTCGACCGATCCCGTCCACTGCGCGCGCGCCGGCCGGGCCGCGATCACGGACCACGCGACGAACACCGCCAGGGGAGTGAGCCGAGCTCGGCGCATCCCCCAAAATAAGCGGAGGCCCGGCGGCTACGGCTTTCTGGGAACCGGCGAGGCGGAGGTCGGCCCGGCGGCGGCGGCGTTCGCGTTCGCTCCCGACGGCGCCAGCAGCGGAATGAGTCCGTTCGCCCGGATCTCCGCCGCCGCGTCGGGCTTGCGGCCAAGCGCCACGTCCTCGTTCACGTTGTTCCCGAGCGCGACGAGCTGCTCGTCGCTCGCGCCGCGCTTGATCAGGTCCTTCACGATCGCGGTTGCCTTCGCGATCGGCACGCGGCTGGCCACGAGCTGCGTCAGCACGCCGATCGGAACGGCGATCGGTTTGTTCGGGCTCGCGGCACGGAGCGCCTCGAGCGCGCTCACCGGCACGCCGAGGCCGAGCGCATCGGCGGCGTTGTCGATTTCGCCGTCGCTTGCCCGCGGCGCGAGCGCCTGCCTCGCCAACGCGAGACGCTCCGCCACCGCTTCGGCCGCCGCGATCACCTTGGGCGTCGGTGCGTGCACCACGAGGCTCGCGTACCGCACCTTGGCCACGATCGGCTGCACGGGCAGGCCGTCCGCGCGCGCGCGATCCACGATCTGCTGCAATCGCATCGCGGTCGCCCGGTCCGTGGCGCCCAGCGCTGTCGAGTCCTGCGCACGCGCGACGTGCGCGGCCGCCGTCACCGCGGCAAGGAGCAGCGCGTACTTCACGGCTTACCCACGATGATCACCGAGCCGTTGGTGCCCAGATCGGGGTCGCGCGCTTTCGGCGCCTGCGGATCGAGCGAGAACAGCGTGTCGTCGATCATGAAACCATAAACATGCCGACCCGGCGCGATGGGAAGCGTAATCGACCACAAGTTGCTCGTTCCGGAGCGCGTCATCTCCGCGTCGGCCGGATTCCACGCGTTGAAGTCGCCGACGACCGCGACCGTGTGCGCCGCGGAGCTCTGAAACACGAACTGGTGCGCGACCGCGGACGCGTCGACGTCCGCGGACGAGATCTCCCGGATCTCCCGCTGCCCCGCGGTCGAGGCGGGCGCTTGCATCGCGATCGCGGCGGTCGCTCGTACGGGAGCGCTCACGCGCGCGCGCCACTGCCATGCGCCGAGCGTCGCGAGCGCGACCACCGCGGCCGCGCATCCCCCGACCACGAGACGCTTCGTGATGGAGCGCTCTCGCGGCGGCGCAATCAGCGGTTCGTCGGCGGGCGTGAGACGCGCCGCCGCCGACGCCGCGACCACGCGCGCGATGGCAGCCGGCTCCGCGACGGGCAGCCGCCGCAGCTCGTCCACGGCGCGGCCGACGATGGGATCGAGATCGGAATCGCTCATCGATCCACCTTCCCCAGCCGGCCGCGCAGGAAGTCGCTCGCGCGTTTGACGCGCATCTTGAGCGCCGAACGTTTGACGCCCGTCATCCGCTCGATCTCCTCGTACGAAAATCCCTCGATGTAGTGCAGCACGAAAATTTCTCGATTGTATTCGGGAACCTCGGCGAGCGCCTGCCGAACCGCGATGCTCCATTCATTGTCGAGACGGTGATCGGCGCGATCGCCCGCGGGCAGTTGGGCCAGCGCGCGCTCGTCGTCGCTCGACCGGATGGACTCGCGCACCGCGACGGTGTTCGCCGTGCGGCAGCAGTTTCCGAGAATCTGAAACAGCCACGACTCGAAGCGCTGGCGCTCCTCGTAGCGCGGCAGGGCGCGATACAGCCGGACGAACGCGTCCTGGACCACGTCTTCCGCTTCGTCAGGATTCCGCAGCATCGAGGCCGCGAACCGCAGGCAGCGCGCATAATACGCTTCCACGATGCGCGTGAACGCGTCGATGTCGCCGAGCTTTGCCCGGGTGATCGTGGCCGAATCGAGCGCGGCGGCCTGAGCGGGAGATCGAAGCAGCGGCGGGGGAACCAGGTTGAACCTCAGGACGATATCGTCCAACGCCCAACCACGCGTACGCGCGGCGGGTCACTCCGCAAATCTATGCCGGGCAGCGGCCTGAACGCCGCATACAACGCAGGTGCCGCCACAAGACGATCGCGTCCAGGTTCGGTCTACTTTCTGCATTCGCAGCCGATGACACTGGGGTAAAGCGGGCGAGCGGTATGTCTTCCCTACGGTGGATCGACGGCTACGAGGATAGCGACCGGTTGGGCCAGGACGGCGCCGCGCGGCGCGTGATCCTGCTCGTCGAAGACAACGACGATGCGCGCCGGGTCTACGGACTGATCCTGAGGCACTACGGCTATCGCGTCGAGGAAACCGACAACGGCCGCGACGGCGTCGAGCTCGCTCGGCGGTTCTGTCCCGACCTGGTGCTGATGGACATTGGCTTGCCCGGCATGGATGGCTGGGAGGCGAGTCGTCTGCTCAAGGCGAACGAGGCCACCGCGCGCATTCCACTCATCGCGTTCTCCGCGCGCGTCGATTCGACGGCGGACATCGCTGGCGCGAAAGGCACGTTCGATGGCTACATCCTCAAGCCGATCGAGCCCAAGGACCTCGTTCGCCGCGTCAATGCGTATCTCGAGCTGGTCGGCATGCGCGAGAGCGACGCCCGGGATACGAGCGACATGACCGCCGCGAACGCCTGGGAATCCGAACGCTACGAGGACCCGGATGCGTTGAGTAGCGTCTAGCGGCTACACCGCGTCTGACAAGCTCGTGAAGTTGAAGTCGTGCACTTTGATCGCCGGCATCACGACGTCGCCGCCGGCCTCGGTGCCCGCGACACGAACGGCGCGTCCGAGCTCCTCGAGGTTGTTGAGCATGAAGAGCGGCGACTCGTTGAATCGCATGTTCTTCACGGATCTCGTAACCTTGCCGTCCTCGATGAGAAAGGTCCCGTCGCGCGTGAGTCCGGTATACAGCACCGTGCGCGGATCGACTTCGCGCAAATACCAGAGACGCGTGACGAGCACGCCTCGCTGTGTGGACGTGATCAGCTCCTCCGTGCTCGCCGTCCCGCCGGCGAACTTCACCGCGTTCGTTCCCGCATCCGGCTGCTGACCGTTCTTCTGCGCCCAGAATCTCGAGTATGTGAGTTTTCTCAACACGCCGTTCTCGATCCAGACCTGCCGGCGCGCCGGGAGGCCTTGGCCGTCGAAGGTGTTGCTCAGGAGCTGCGGATCGGCGGGATCCGAGAAGAGCGTCACGCGTTCGTCGGCGATCTTCTCACCGACTTTCGTTCCGCCGCCCTGCTTCGAGAACGGACTTCGCCCTTCGTCCGCCGAGCGCGCGTCGAGCGCGAACGCGAGGAGCTGCACGAGATCGCCGACCGCCTGCGGCTCGAGCACGACGGTGTAGCGCCCGGGCTCGATCGCCGCGGGCCTGCGCGACAGCCGCGCCTTGTCGATCGCGCGCTGCGCGACCGCCCTGACGTCGAGCTGCGACCAATCAGGATGGTCGGCGCCGGCCCATCCGGAGCCGGTGCCGTCGGCCGTGCGCACGGTGAGCGTGTAGTTCGCCGAAGTGCCCGACTGGTACGCGAACAGTCCCTTGCTGTTTCCCACCGCCGACGCGGCGATCCCGGCGATCAGGAATCCCGCTGCCTCGAGGTCGCCGGCCGCGCGGCACGGCTCGATGGCCAGTCGCGCCGCCTCGGCGCGCGCGTCCGGTCCCAGGTCAGCCGTGGACTGAAAATACGAATTGACGTTCTCATATTGCTGCGGACCGAGGAGCGGCATCGCCTCCGGATCGTCGGGTGCGAGGTTGGCGAGCGCTTCAGACTGCCGCACAGCCCGCTCGAGCCCGTCGTCCGAGACGTCGTTCGTCGACGTGACCGCGTGCTTCGGTCCGAACGAGCTCTCGATCGTCACGTTCGCCTGCGACACGCCGCCGGCGGTGGAGATCCGGTTGTCCGCGAATCGCACGTTCGCCTGATACCCTCCGCCGACGTTCACCTGAATTCCGTCGGCGCGCGAGCGCTCGATCGCGCGCTCGATGAGCGCCTGCGCGTCGGCGCGCGAGAGGACGGCTGGGGGAGCGTGGAGCGTCGAGAGTGGAGCGTGGCGAGGAGCCCTCGCCTCACCACGCTCCACTCTCGACTCTCCGCTCTCCACTCTCTGATCTCTCACGCTTTCCTCCCCGTATTGATCACATTGATGTTCCGGAACCGCGCGGGGACGCAGCCGTGGCTCACGGAGCCGATCTGCCCCGGCTGGCCTTTGCCGTCGAAGAAGCTCGCGCCCATCATGTACTCCGACTTGCCGCCGATCATGTCCATCGCGTTCCAGAAGTCCGGCGTGCGCATCTGATACGCGACGTCCTTGAGCATTCCGGCGATCTTGCCGCCCTTGATCTCGTAGAACACCTGCCCGCCGAACTGGGCGTTGTAGCGCTGCTGGTCGATCGAGAACGAGCCGTCGCCGACGATCGCGATGCCGCGATCCGTGGCCGCGACCAGGTCGTTCCACCGGGTGTCCTTCTCGCCGGGCACGAGCGAGACGTTCGGCATCCGCTGAAACTGCACGTCGCTCCAGTTGTCCGCGTTGCAGCAGCCGTGCGATCGCACGGGCATACCATTTTTCTTATAATACCACTCTAACCACGGCGCCTGCTCGCGGCTCGTCTGGTAGTCGTGGAAGATGCCGTCCTTGATGATGAGGAACGATTCCGCCTTCACGCCGTCGTCGTCCCAGCCGATCGTGGCGCAGCCGCCCTCCTGCGTGCGATCGCCCTGGATGTTCATGAACGTCGGCCCGTACTTGAGCGTGCCGAGCACCTTCTCCGGCGGAGAGACGAAGCTCGTGCCGGCGTAGTTGGCTTCGTAGCCCATCGCGCGATCGAGCTCGGTGGGGTGCCCGATCGACTCGTGGATCGTGAGCCACAGGTGCGACGGATGCAGCACGAGATCGTACCGGCCGACGTCCACCGCCTTCGCCTTCAGCTTCTCGGCCGCTTCCTCGCCCCACTTCCGCGCGTTGCCCACGAGGTCCGCGGCAACGACGAACTCCCAGCCGCGCCCCATCGGCTGCACGACGTTGCCGCGCGACTGGAAGTCGGAGAAATCCGGCGACACCGCCGTCACGGTGAACGGGACCCAGCTCCGCACCGCCGTCTGCGTGATGACCGAGCCGTCGGTGTTCGCGTAGTTGCGATCTTCCTTGATGAAGAAGAGAAAGCTGTTCACGAACTTCACATTGGCGATTTTCATCGCTTCCGTGTTCGCGTCGATCAACAGTTGCGCCTTCTGCTCGACCGGAATCGTGAACGGGTCGATCTCGTACGAGCTCTTCCACGTCGCGTTGGGATACGCGGGCGCCGGCGCCAGCACCCCGGGCGCCGATCCGGGCAGCCGGTTCGCCTTCGCGATCGCCGCCGCCTCGCGCGCCGCCGCCGCGACCCCGTCGCGCGTGAGGGTTTGCGACGCCGCGAACCCCCACGCGCCGTTCACCAGCGCCCGGACGCCGATCCCGATCGAATCGGTGTCACCCACCTGCACGATCTGCTTCTCGCGCGTGCCCACGAAGCTCTGGCGATAGCGGCTGATCCGCGCGTCGGCCCAGGTCGCGCCCGCGGCCTTCGCCGCGTTGAGCGCCTCCATCAGGAGCTCCTTGACGGGAAGCTCCTCGAACGACGACACGCCGTACGGATACGTCGGCGTCGCCGTCAGCGCGTGCGCGAGGCCCGGGCTGAGCGCGGCGTTCGCCGCCGCGATCGCGGTGGCCACCCCGGTGTGCTTCAGGAAATCACGCCGACTCGTCATGGGCAATCATGGCAGATGGTGGGTGGTCCGGCAGCATGCGTTGAACCCGGACGCCACAAATTGCGCCGCCGTTCGCGTTCCTCGCAACGGGCGGCGCTCATCGCGCCGCCCGTCGGTCGTCCATTAGAAAAATAATATTACCAGATTCTCGCGCGAAGGCTGTCCGGCCGCACCATCGGATCGCCCTCCTTGCAGCCCCACGCCTTCGCGAACTCCGGCATGATGCTGAGCGGTCCATTCACGCGCCACTTGCCCGGCGAATGCGGGTTCGTGTTCACCTGCTGCAGCTCCGCCTGCGGACGCTGCACCTCGCGCCAGATCCGCGCCCAGCTCAGGAAGAACCGCTGCTCCGGCGTGTAGCCGTCGATCTTCTTCCGCGCACTCGGCCCCTTCTTGTCGAGCGCCTTCTCCATCGCGTAGTACGCGACCGTGAGGCCGCCAAAGTCGCCGATGTTCTCGCCGAGCGTGGCCTGGCCGTTCACGTGCGTCGCGTTGTCGATGACCGTGTAGCTGTTGTACTGATCGATCATCTTCTGCGCGTTCACCTTGTACTTGGCCGCGTCCTCCGCCGTCCACCAGTCGCGCAGATTGCCCTTCGAGTCGAACTGGCGCCCCTGGTCGTCGAAGCCGTGCGACATCTCGTGGCCGATCACCGCGCCCAGGCCGCCGTAGTTCACGGCGTCGTCGGCGTTCGGATCGAAGAACGGCGGCTCGAGGATGCCCGCCGGGAACTGGATCTGGTTGAGCGACGGGCTGTAGCTCGCGTTCACCGTCGGCGGCGTCATGCTCCACTCCGTCTTGTCGACCGGCTTGCCGACGCGATCCCAGCTCCGCCGCGACTCGAAGTCGCCGCTCGCCTCGACGTTCGCCGCGTACTCGCCGGGCTTCACGGTCAGGCCGGCGTAGCTGCGCCAGGTGTCGGGATAGGCGACTTTGCGCATGTACGCCATGAGCTTGGTCGACGCTTCCTTCTTGGTCGCGGCGCTCATCCAATCGAGCTGCTGAATGCGCTCGTTGAGCGCGTTCACGAGGTTGTCGACCATCACCCGCGCGCGCTCGCGCGCCGCGGGCGTGAAGGTGCGCGTCACGTACTCGTGCCCCACCGCCCAGCCGAGCGCGCCGTTCGTGGCGGCGTAGCACGCGCGCCAGCGCGGCGGCTCCTGCTGCACGCCGCTCGTCGCCTGCTGCCAGCGGAACGCTTCATTACGAAACGCTAAACCCAGCATGCTCGACGCGCCGCTCGCCGCGTGCCAGCGGAGATACGCCTTCCAATCCGCGACCGGGACGCTGGTGATCAGCGAGTCGAGCGCCTTGAAGAAGTCCGGCTGCGTGACGTTCACCATCGTCGCCGCCTTCCCGCCCATCGCGTTCAGATACGTCTGCCAGTCGATGTGCGGCGTGATCGCGCTGAAGTCCGCGATCGTCATCTTGTGGTACGACGCGTTCGGATCGCGCATCTGCGAGCGCGGCTTTTCGGCGCGGGCGAGCGACGTCTCGAGCGCCATGATCGTGCTCGCGTCCGAGCTGGCCTGCTCCCCGGATTCGCCGATGAGCTGTAGCGTGCGCGCCACGTGGGCCACGTACTGCTCGCGGATGCTCACCGAGCGCGGGTCGGTACGAAAGTAGTATTCGCGTTCTGGTAATCCGAGGCCGCCCGGGCCCGCCGAGACGATCGTCTCGTTGCTGTTCTTGGGATCCGCGCTCGGCCGCACGCCGAACGGCGTGAGCCCGCCGCCCCCGCGCCCGCCGCCCCCGCGCCCGCCGCCGCCGGCCCCGCGCAGCTTCGGGAACGCCGCCACGAGATCGGCCGACGATTGAATCGCCGCGATCCTGTCCAGCGTCGGCTGGATCGGCTTGCTGCCGAGCGCGTCGATGGCCGTCGTGTCCATGCACGACGTGTAATAGGTGCCGATCTTCCACTGTTCGCTGCCCGGCTTCGCCTTGCCGCTCTTCACCGCCGCCGAGTCGTCCTGCAGGACTTTGTGCGCAACCTCGGTGTTGTGATCGCCGAGCGTGCCGAAGCTGGAGATGCTCGTGCGATCCGCCGGAATGGCGTCCTGGTGCGTCTTGATCCAATTGCCATTCGCGAATTCGTAGAAGTCGGTGCACGCGGCGCACGTGGTGTCCATGTATGCCTTGTTGACCAGCTTCGTGTCCTGCTGCGCGTGCGCCACGAGCGGTACGAGCGAAGCGGCGACCGCCGCCGCGATCGCGGCCAAACGGAGTGGGAGGTTTTTCATTCGGATCGACATCTTCCCGTAGGTGCGACGTGTAGCCGCCGGCGTGCGCACCGGCACGATCGGAGGTGGGCGGGGTGTGGGAGCGTGCTCCGTCCGAAGGTTGAACGCGGTGCGCGGAGAGAGTGCTGGGCTGGCCACGCGGACGGGCCGTCGGCACCTGGTGTGTTGACCCCGGGGCGGCGAAGTGTTTTATTCCATCCGGATATACGGATATATGGCCGCCGCCCCGCGTTTTACCGTCCTGGATCGCCTCTCCGCGCTCGCCGAGCCGACGCGCGGGCGCATCCTGCTGCTCCTCGACCGGCACGAGCTGACCGTGGGCGAGCTGTGCACCATCCTCCAGCTCCCGCAGTCCACGGTGAGCCGGCATCTCAAGGTGCTCGCCGACGACGGTTGGCTGATCGCGCGCGGCGACGGCACGAGCCGCTTCTATAAGATGGTCGCGAGCCAGCTCGACGACGCCACGCGCCAGCTCTGGTCCGTGGTGCGCGCGCAGCTCGCCGCGGGACTCGGCGCGTCGCAAGACGGCCGGCGCGCCGACAGCGTGCTCGCCAAACGTCGCGACAAGGCGCTTCTCTTCTTCCGCAATCAGGCGGACATGTGGGACGCGATGCGGAGCGAGATGATCGGCGAGCGCACCGACCTGCTCGCGCTGCTCGATCTCGTCGACGAGTCGTGGGTTCTCGGCGACCTGGGATGCGGCGTCGGCCACATCACCGACGCGCTCGCCCCGTGCGTCGCACGCGTGATTGCCGTCGACGAGTCGGGTCCGATGCTCGCCGCGGCGCGGCAGCGCCTCGCGTCACACGCGAACGTGGAGCTGCGCGAAGGCACGCTCGAATCGCTTCCGATCGACGACGGCGCGCTCGACGCCGCAATTCTCTTTCTCGTCGCGCATTTCGTCGCCGACCCGATGCGTGCGATACGCGAGGTGCGGCGCGTGCTCAAGCCGGGCGGGCGTCTGCTGATCGTCGACCTCATGTCGCACGATCGCGTGGACTACGTCATCCAGCTCGGCCACGTCTGGCAGGGCTTCGATGGCGAGCAGATGAACCAGTGGTTGTCGGATGCGGGATTCGCGAGCTGCCGGTACCGGCCGTTGCCGGCGGATCCAGAGGCAAAGGGGCCGTCGCTGTTCGTGGCGAGTGCACGGAAGGACCAGCATTGAACCGCGGGGGACGCGGAGACCGCAGAGGAAAGGCAATTCAACGCACTTCAACTTCACAGGACTCTAAAATGGGCGTCGCAGAACTGATCGACACGCAGCACACCACCGACCGTCCGCCGTTCAAGGTCAAGGACCTCTCGCTCGCCGAATTCGGGCGCAAGGAGATCCGGCTCGCCGAGCAGGAGATGCCCGGCCTGATGTCGCTCCGCGAGGAGTACAAGGGGAAGAAGCCGCTCGCCGGCGCGCGCATCATGGGGTCGCTGCACATGACCGTGCAGACGGCGGTGCTGATCGAGACGCTCGTCGACCTGGGCGCGGACGTGCGCTGGGTGTCGTGCAACATCTTCTCGACGCAGGATCACGCCGCGGCCGCGGTCGCGGTGGGCCGCACGGGAACGCCCCAGCGTCCGGCGGGCACGCCGGTGTTCGCGTGGAAGGGCGAGACCCTCGAGGAATACTGGTGGTGCACCGAGCAGGCGCTCATGTGGCCCGACGGCGGCGGCCCTAACATGCTGCTCGACGACGGCGGTGACGCGACGCTGCTCGTGCACAAGGGCGCCGAGTTCGAGAAGGCGGGGCACGTGCCCGCGTTCGACCCGGAGCACGAGCCCGAGGAGTGGGGCGTGATATTGGACTTGCTTCGCGGCGAAGCGGCGACGCATCCCGGCCGTTGGACCAAAGTCGCCGCCGACATCAAGGGCGTGACGGAGGAGACGACCACGGGCGTGCACCGTCTTTATGAAATGATGAAGGCCGGCACCCTCCTCTTCCCCGCGATCAACGTCAACGACTCGGTCACGAAGTCGAAGTTCGACAACATCTACGGCTGCCGTCACTCCGTGATCGACGGGCTCAATCGGGCGACCGACGTGATGATCGCCGGCAAGCTGGCGGTGGTCTGCGGCTACGGCGAAGTGGGCAAAGGCTGCGCGGAGGCGCTGCGGGGCCAGGGCGCGCGCGTCGTGATCACCGAGATCGATCCCATCTGCGCGCTGCAGGCGTGCATGGCCGGCTACCAGGTGGTCACGCTCGAGGACGTGGTTTCCTCGGCCGACATCTTCATCACCGCGACCGGCAACTTCAACATCATCACCGCCGATCACATGGCGCGGATGAAGGACAAGGCGATCGTCGGCAACATCGGCCACTTCGACAATGAGATCGACATGGCCGGCCTGAAGAAGATCAAGGGCATCAAGCGGATCAACATCAAGCCGCAGTACGACGAGTACGCGTTCCCCGATGGCCACTCGGTGATGATCCTCGCCGAAGGCCGCCTGATGAACCTCGGCTGCGCGACCGGCCATCCGAGCTTCGTGATGTCGTCGAGCTTCACGAACCAGGTGATGGCGCAGATCGAGTTGTTCAACAACGCGAATAAGTACGAGCGAAAGGTCTACATCCTTCCGAAGGAGCTCGACGAGAAAGTGGCGCGACTGCATCTCGGAAAGCTCGGCGCGAGGCTGACGGAGTTGACGGCGGAGCAGGCGCAGTACATTGGCGTGCCGGTCGCGGGGCCGTACAAGCCGGAGCATTATCGGTACTAGGGGCGGTCAGAGGGAGGGAGGCGGGCGATCAGGATGCTGATCGCCCGCTTTCGTCTCGTGGTGGGCCTGAGGTGATCGCCGGTCGCTTTTGTTGCGGGTCGTGGGTTGCGGGTGTTCTGGTATTGAGTCTTTGCTCAACGCCGGGCCGGCTTGCAGCACCCTGCGCCGCAAGTTGAAGAGCATCTTGCGCGTCCCGATAGTCTCGGAACTGAGGAGTTGCCAACGGCGAGACGCGATGATGCCGTAGGCATGCGCGAGCTCCAGTTGACCTTCCAGTTCAGAGCTCGACTTGATGCTCACTGAGAGAAACCTCGCAAAGTCTTTGCTGGTGTCGGCGCCGCATCCTTCCATGATGTTGAAGTAGATCGACTCCGCTGCCGATTGCATCTGCGCCTTCAGGTCGGCGTATCCTTGCGGTGGAAATCGCTCGACTGTACGCCGCACCGCGACGGCTAGCGCAAAGGATTTGGGCCAGACGCGGAGCTTCCGGTAATCTTGCATACAGCGAGGTTGCGAACTAATACCGGCGATTGCGCAACCAAATCGGTGCGACTCTTATCAGACTGCCGCCGCGGGCGCCGAACACGACAACACGAAACACGCAACCCACAACCCGCAACAAAAGCGACCGCCACCCCAACCCCACCCAACTCTTGCGCCGTCACTCCCCATTTCCTACCTTGCCTCCATGCCCGCTCGCCCCTTCTCCACGTCTTTCTTTTTTTTGGCAGTTTCCGAATCCGGGAGCTGTCTGGCGCGCGCGCATCTAGCTAAATAGTCCAACTCGCCGCTTCGAGCTCCCGAGCAATCCTCGGGGGCTTTTTTGTTTTTCCCACTCTCCAATTCGATTCTGATGCAGACCTCATTGCTCCGCGTGGCGTACCAAGGCGTGCCCGGCGCCTTCGGTGAACAAGCAGTCCGGCGCGTCTGGCGCGACGGCGCGCTCGCGCGGCCCATGCCGACGTTCGCCGCCGCCCTCGAAGCGCTGCTCATCGGTGCCGCGGAATGGGCCGTGATCCCGGTGTGGAACTCGATCATCGGCCGCGTCGCGCCCGGATGCGACGCGCTCGAGCGGTATCCGCGGGTGATCGAACAGGTGAATGACGTCGACGTGCCGGTGCATCAGTGCCTGGTCGCGATCCCTGGCACCACGATCGACGACCTACGGTGGGTCGGCAGCCACCCGGCGGCCCTCGCGCAGTGCGCGCGCTTCTTCGAGGCGCATCCGGCGCTCGCTCCCGTCACCGCGTTCGACACGGCGGGCTCGGCGCTCGAGCTCGCGAGCTACGGCGAACACACGCTCAACGCCGATGAACGGTGGTACGCACGGCTCGGTGCCGAGCGGCCGTCGCAGCTCGCGGCGATCTGCAGCGAGTACGCCGCGCGGAAGTACAGACTCGCCGTGCTCGCGCGCGACGTCCACGACGAGCCCGGGAACGTCACACGATTCGCGGTCGTCTGCGCGAATGCGACCGCTCCCGCGCCGCGAGCCCAGCGTTCGACTAGACGGGCTTCGTCCGCGGCAGCGTCAGCGTGAAGTGCGAGCCGGCGCCGAGCATGCTCTCGGCGGTGAGCTCGCCGTGCATCATCCGCGCGAGATCGCGGCTGATCGCGAGGCCGAGTCCAACGCCCTCGTCGCGCGTGAAGCGCTTGTTCACCTGCACGAACGGCTCGAAGATCGCCTCGAGCTTGTCGGCCGGAATTCCACGGCCGGTGTCGCGCACGTGAAAGTACACCGTTGACGCATCGGCCTCGCAGTCGATCGAGATCTCGCCGCCGTGGTCCGTGAACTTGATCGCGTTCGACACGAGGTTGATCAGGATCTGTCGCGTTTTCTCTTCGTCGGCCCACGCGGTCAGCCCCGGATCGCATCGTCCGCGCATGTACCGAATACCCTTGCTCGCCACCTGCGGCTCGGTGAGCGCGTCGAGCACGGCGAGCGTCTCGTTCACCGAGAGGTCGCGGGGCTCGAGCGAGACGTGTCCGGTCTCGAGCCGCGCGAAATTCATGATGTCGTTGATCAATCCGAGCAGATGTCGCTGGCTGCGGCGGATCTTTCGAAGATCCTCGAGCTGCGCGGGTGTCACCGGACCGCGGAGGCCCATCTCGATCAGCTCCGCGTAGCCGCCGATCGCGTTGAGCGGCGTGCGGAGCTCGTGGCTCATCACCGCGAGAAAATCCGTCTTCGCCTTGTTCGATGCTTCCGCCTCCGAGCGCGCGAGCTGCGCCTCGGCGAGCTCCCGCGCCGCGGCCTCCGCCTGTTTGCGCTCGGTGATGTCGACCGCGAAGACGACGACCATCTGAAGCGCGCCCCGGTCGTCGTACCGATTCGCGGTGTTCACGAAGAACCAGCGGATCGCCCCGTCGTGCGTGCGCAGCGGGAGCTCGAAGCCGGTGACGTCGCCATGCGCGACTTCGGCGATCAGCCGCTGCGCGGAGTGTCGATACCCGTCCGGAACGACGGTCGTCCACCACGGCGCGTTCTCGAGCGTCCGCGAGCGATAGCCGAGGATCGCCCGGCCGGCGTCGTTCGCGAAGAGAATCCGCCCGTCGGGGCTGATCTCGCAGACGAGCGCCGGGCACCGATTTATGAGATCTCGAAAACGCGCCTCGGACTGGAGGATCGCCTGCTGCGCGCTCTTGAGCACGATCGTCGTCGCGGACGCATGGTCCACCACGGCGTCGAGCTCGCCCGCGCCGAGGCGCTGCAGCTCCCGTTCGGTATCGCTCAGCCGCCGGATCAGCCGTTCGACTTCCGGCGTGTACTCGAGCGGCGCGATCTCTTCGGCGCTCATGCGCTCACGCACGGTCGGCGGACGAACGCTCGAGCCCCAGCGCGGCGCTCACGTTCATCGACTCACTCAACGATCCAACGATCGTCCGCCGCGGCTGCGGCGACACCCGGAGCAGCGTCGGCGTGACGAACACGCCCTCCTCGATCGCGCGCATCGGCTCCCGCAGGCAGTCGACGACCTCCACCTCGTAGCTCCCCGGCGGATAGGTGCCGAGCAGGCGCGAGAGGTTCGCTCGTGCGGCGGTGGAATTCGGCCCGTCGCCCGCGACGTACAAGCGCAGCACGAGTCGCGGCTCTTCGGCCGGCACGGACGACCGGTCAGGCGACATCGGCCGGGTCAGGGTCGGCGTGGCGCAGTCGGCGCAAGTCGCGACGGTCAGAGCTGCGGCGTCCGTCCCACCGCGCCTGCTCGGCGCGGAGCGCGTCCAGCTCGCGTTCGAGCTCGGAGCGCCGCAGGTCCAGCTCCGCCATGCGGCGCGCCTCCGTCTCCGCCAGCATCGCCTCGTGTTCCCAGCGCGCGGTGCCGACCAGTACTTCGCCGCCCGCGGTGTACACGTCGGTGAGTGTGAGACCGTGGGAGGAGAGCACGAGCTCGCGCACCTGGTTGGAATGCGCCATGCCGCGCGACTTCACGATCGTCAGCGTGCGATTCCGTTCGCCCGCGCGCACGAGATACGACAGGTGAATCCACGTGTCCGCGATCGTCGAGATCTGCGTCTCGGTGGTTTCGGCCAACGCGTTCTCGCTCGCGACGAGGCTGGTGCACAGGACGGTGATGCCGTTGGCGCGCGCGTAGTCGAGGAGGCGCAGCGATCCGTGTACGGCGGCGATCACGCCGCCCGTCTTGTTGAGCGCCGAGATCGGATCGATGACGAGCGAACGAGGCGCGCACTCGCGAATGCGCGCGCGCACGGCCATGAAGTGCTCTTCCGCGCTGCGCGCCTCGGTGCGCACGGACATCATCTCGAGCAGCCCCGCGTCGACGTGCGGCTGGAGATCCAGTCCCACCGACCTCAAGTTGCGAACGATCTGACTGCTCGCCTCGTCGAAGCTCACGTACAGCGCGCGCTCGCCGCGCTCGCAGGCGGCAGCCGTGAACGAGCCGGCGAGCGTCGTCTTCGCGGTCCCCGGCGCGCCAGAGATCAGCACGCCGGAACCGCGGTAGTATCCGCCGTCGAGCATCGTGTCGAGCCGCGCCACGCCGCTCGGCACGCGCTCGTCGGAGACGTCGTACTCCAACGCGGTCGGCTCGAAGACGGACACCTGCACGCCGCTCGCCGTGATGATCATCGGGAATTCATTCTCGGCGAATCCCGATCCGCGATACTTGAGCACGCGCACCCCGCGCAGCGACACGCGATCGATCATCCGGTGATGGAACGCGACCACCGTGTCGACCATGAATTGCATGAACGCGTACCGCTCGGTCGAGAGCCGGTCGCCCTCGAAGGCCTTCGCGGTGATGATCGCCGTGAGCCCCAGCTCGTGCAGCCAATCCTGAAGGCGATAGATCTCGCGGCGCTCTTTGCCGGGATCATCGAGGATCGTGAGCAGGACGTCGATGCCGTCGAAGACGATGCGCTTGGCATTCATCGCCTTCGCCTTGGCGGCGAGCCCGGCGAGCATCCCCTGAATGTCGAAGTCGCCGCCCTGAATCACGGTCGACGACAGCCGGGCATCGAGGAAGAAGAGCTGCTCACGTTCGAGGCCCGGCAAGTCCCAGCCGAACGTCGCCGCGTTGGCGACGATCTGTCGCGTGTTCTCCTCGAACGCGACGAAGATGCCGGGCTCGCGTCCTTCGCGTGCACCGTTCACGAGACACTCGAGCGCGAAGACGGTTTTGCCGGCGCCCGGTGCGCCGAAAATCAGCGTCGTCCGTCCGCTCGGGAGCCCGCCGCGGGTGATCTCGTCGAAGCCGGCGATGCCGGTTCGGCATTTGTGAATGGGCCCTTCTGAGGTACCTGCACTGCCGGCGGATTCGCCGCCCTGCGCCGCCGGGTCACTGTGGGGTGCCCGCATACTCGCTGTATCTCTTGCGACCTTTCTTTAATGTTGTCGATGACGAAGTCCGACGCTGGGACCGTCCCTCCACTATGGCAGAGGGCGTGCCATGGCTGGGGCTGGCGGATCTACGACGAAAGGCCGCGCTACTCTGACGACGAGCTTCGCATCCGAAGGATCGGAAGCAAACTGTTATAGTCGTCCGTCCAGAGACGTAATCCAGTTGGTATCGTGACCGGCTTCGCGACTGACCGAACCCCGGGCTGCGCGAAAAATCCCCCGTCGTCGGCGAGCAGTACCCAGTCCGATCCGAACAGATCGAGCGCGTCATCGTCCTCGGTGGTGACGAGCCGCGCGTTCATCCCCGCGTTCGCGGCCAGCTCGCCGACGACCGGGGGCAGATCGAGATATCGGTTCGAGACGTGAAAGGCGACGATGCCGCCCGCGCGCAGGTGCCGGCGATAGAGCGCGAGCGCTTCGCTCGTGATGAGATGGACGGGGATGGCGTCGCCCGAGAACGCGTCCACCGCGATCACGTCGAAGCGCTGCGGCGGCTCGTGCTCGAGCGACAATCGTGCGTCGCCGGGAACGACGCGAACGCTCGCGCCGCGCGCGACCGCGTCCTGCAAATAGGAGAAGTAGCGGCGCGCGGTCGGCTCGACGGCGGGATTGATGTCGTAGAACTGGAGCGTGTCGCCGGCTCGGCCGTACGCGGCGAGCGTGCCGGTCCCGAGGCCGATCACACCGATTCGCCGCGGCCGATCGCCGCAGCAGTGGTCGATCGCGAGGCCGATTCCCGACGGGTGCCCGTAGTACGTGGTCGGCGCGTGTTGCAGGGCGGCGCGGAAGACCTGTTGTCCGTGCTCGATGATTCCATTGTAGAGGGTGCGGACCGGCGCGCGATACGAGCGATCGTAGTACTGCGTGACGTGCAGCGTCCCGTAGAAATTCCGCTCGCGCGCGATCGCGTCGTGGCGGTCCTCGCGCACCTCGCCCACGATGAGCGCGGCGAGCACCACCGCGGCCGCCGCCCAGAAGTCGCGCGCGATCCATCCCAGGTCCCAGGTCGCCACCAGCGCGAGGACGGCGGCCAGACAGAGGCCGAACGCGAGCTCGTACGTCCCGGTGAGCACCGCGGGCGCGACTACGCCCACGATCGTGGCGCCGATCGCGCCGCCGGCGGCGAGACAGAAATAGAACGTGGTGAGCCGCGCCGGCGCGGGACGCGTTCGATGGAGCTCGGAGTGGCAGAATGTACAGATTGCGAATAACGAAACGCAAAAGACGGTCACGACGCGCGGCACCGACATGAACAGATCACCCTTGTACAGCACCCACCCCACCGCCGCGAGTCCGGCGGCGACGAGCGCGATCGTCAGCCACCGCGGGCGCCACCGTTCGTTGCCGAACGCCACCACGAAGCTGAGCAGGTACGCGATCAGCGGAACGATCCAGAGCAGCGGGATGGTCGCGACATTCTGGCTCAGGTGGATCGTGACCGCCGAGAGAAGGAGTGAGCCGCACGCGGCGAGCGAGATCCAGAGCGTACGCCGCGCGGCGGACACGTCGCGCATGTCCGCCGTCGCGGCCGGAAGCGCAGCGTCACCCGGATCCTCGTGCGCCGCCGCGCGGAGCACGCCGCGCACGATCGTCGATATCACGACGGCGAGCAGGACGACGCCAATCGCCAGCGTCGCTTCCTGCGCGCGCAGCGGAAGTCGCGGCTCGACGAGCCACGGATACAGCACGAGCGCGAGCAGCGATCCAATGTTCGACACCGCGTACAGTCGATACGGATGTGCCGTTCCGCTCGACGTTGCGCTCGATGTTGCACTCGTGCACGCATACCACGCCTGCAAGAGCGAGCTGGTCGCCGACAGCGTGACGAACGGCACGCCGATGGTGATCGTGAGCAGCCAGAGCACGCTCGCCACGGGATGCAGCGGGGTGGCCCGCAGTGGCACGCCGAGCGCCATCGCGAGCTGCGCCACGGAGAGCACGAGCAGCGCGGCGTACGTGGCGGCCTGTCCGCGGCGCGATGCGCGCGTCACGAGCCAATGCGCGATCAGATACCCGAGCAGCAGCGCGATCTGAAAGAAAGCGAGGCAGGCGGTCCACACCGCGGCCGAGCCGCCGAGGAGCGGCAGCAGCCGCTTGCCGGCAATCGGCTCCATGAGAAAGAGAAGCCCGCTGCTCAGGAAGATCGCCGCGGCGTAGCGCGGGGCGCGATTGGGCGTGGTCGGGAGCGCTGTCGACACGCGGGGAACACTATCCGCCGCGGCCGTTCGGGTCCAGCTTGCCTTGCATTCTGTGACTTGGCATATTTTCCGTATGATCGACGAAATTGACGCCAAATTACTGAACATCCTTCAGCGGGACGGCCGCACGCCGAACGTCGAGCTCGCCCGCCAGGTGGGACTCGCGCCGTCGGCGGTGCTCGAGCGCGTCCGCAAGCTCGAGGAGCGCGGCGTGCTCCGCGGGTACACGGCGCTCGTGGACTACGCGGCGGTCGGTGTCGGACTGCTGGCGTTCGTCCTCGTGCGCTCGACCGAACCCACCGGCACCGATCACGTGGCGAAGCTCATCGCCAAGGCGCCTGAGGTGCTCGAGGTGCACAACGTCGCCGGCGACGACTGCTACGTCGTGAAAGTCCGCGCGCGCGATACCAAAGACCTGAGTCGCATCCTCAAGAAACGCTTCGGCGCCGCGAAGGCGGTGCGCAGCACGCGAACGATCATCGCGCTCGACACCATCAAGGAAAGCACGATCGTCCCGGTCTCGGCGGAGCAGTCCGATGACACGTGACGGCCGCCATCCGGCCGCGCTTCGCATCATCCTGGCGTTCGCCGCGGTCTACATCATTTGGGGCTCGACCTATCTCGCGATCCGATTCGCGGTGGCGACGCTGCCGCCGTTCCTCATGGCCGGGGTGCGCTTCGCGATGGCGGGCGCCGTGCTCAGCGCGGTTGCGATCGCGCGCGGCGCGGCACGGCCCACGAAAGCAAACTGGATCGCGGTAGCGATCGTCGGCCTGCTGCTCTTCCCCGCCGGCAATGGCGTGGTGGTCTGGTCGGAAACCCGCGTCGATTCGGGCCTGGCCGCGCTGCTCGTCGCGACCGAGCCGTTCTGGATCGTGCTGATGGCCTGGATGCGCGACGGACGGAGCGCGCGTCCGCGCATGCTCTCGATCGCGGGGATCACCGCGGGCTTCGTCGGCCTCGTCGTGCTCGTGGGACCGAGCAGTCTCTCGGGATCGCACAGTATCGATCACACCGCGGTGCTCGCGCTCCTGTGCGCGGCGTGCGCGTGGGCGCTCGGATCGGTCTACGCGCAGCGCGCGCCGCTGCCAGGGGCGCCGCTCCTGGCCGCCGGCCTCGAAATGATCATCGGTGGCGCGGCGCTCATCGTCATCGGCGCCGCGACGGGCGAAGCGACACACCTCGACATCGCCGGCGTGAGCCCGCGCTCGGTGCTCGCGTTCTTCTATCTTGTCGTCTTCGGCTCGCTGGTCGGCTTCACGGCGTATAGCTGGCTCGTCGGCACGGTCGCCCCGGCGCGGCTATCCACATACGCGTATGTCAATCCTGTGATTGCCGTTTTCCTCGGCTGGGCGTTCGCGGGCGAGGCGATCACGTCGCGCATCGCGATCGCCGCGGCGATCATCGTCGGCGCGGTCGTGCTGATCACGCTCGATCAGAGTCGCGGCCCGGCGCGGAGCACTCCGGCAGCTCGCCCAGCGCCCGCTCCAGTTCCCGCACCAGCACGTCGGCGTCGCGCATCGTGAACGGCATCGGCGGCCGGATCTTCACGACGTTGTGATGCGGCCCGTCGGTGCCGAGCAGCACACCGCGCTCGCGCATCCGATTCGCCACGTACGACGCTTCGGCGCCGGCAGGCTCCAGTGTCTCGCGATCGCGCACGAGCTCGACGCCTAGGAACAAGCCCGACCCGCGCACATCGCCGACGACGGTGTAGCGCTCGGCGAGCGGTCGGAGCCGCGCGAGCAGGTACTCGCCCACCTCGCGCGCGTGCTTCTGGAGTTCTTCGTCGCGGATCACGTCGAGCACGGCGAGGCCGATCGCGCACGATACCGTGTTGCCGCCAAAGGTACTGAAGTACTCCATACCGTTGTCGAACGCATCGGCGATCTCGTGGGTGGTCGCGACGGCGCCGATCGGGTGCCCGTTGCCGAGCGGCTTGCCCATGACGACGATGTCGGGCACCACCCCCTGATCCTCGAACGCCCAGAAGCTGGTGCCCATGCGCCCGAGCCCGGTCTGCACCTCGTCCGCGACGCAGACGCCGCCGGTCATACGTATATACTCATATACGTTCGATAAATAACCGTTCGGAAGCACGATCTGCCCGCCGACGCTGGGGCACGTCTCGGCGATGAACGCGCCGGGCGGGCCGCCCTCGCGCTCCATCGCGCGCGCGAGCTCGCCAACCTGCTCGGCGTACTTCGCGCCGGCCTCGGGATCGCCGCGCTTGTGCGGGCCGCGGTAGTCGTCCGGCAACGGCGCGATGCGCACCCAATGGGGCGCGCCGCCCCCGCCCGGGCCCGCGTGCTTGTACGGGCTGATGTCGATCAACGACGTCGTGTTGCCGTGATACGCCGCCTCGAGCACGATCGTCTCGCGGCGGCCGGTGTACGCGCGCGCCAAGCGAAGCGCGAGCTCGTTGGCCTCGCTCGCCGAGCTCACGAAATAGCACACGTCGAGCGGGCGCGGCAGCGTCGCGGAGAGCCGCGCCGCGTATTCGGCGAGCAGATCGTTCAGATAGCGCGTGTTGGTGTTGAGCACTCGCATCTGCGCGGCCGCCGCGTCGACGACGCGCGGGTGGCAGTGTCCAACGTGCGGCACGTTGTTGTACGCGTCGACGTACAGTCGTCCTTCGTCGTCGTAGAGATACTGCATCCAGCCGCGCACGATCTTGACCGGCTCGCGATACGCGATGCTCAGATTGCCGCCGATGTGCTCGCGGCGCATCGCCAGCGTCCGTGATCGAGGAGTCGATGCCGCCGCGATTCCCGGTGCGCCAACGAGCAGGTTGGGATCTGGACAGAGCGCCGTCCACACCGTGCGTTGGCTCGGGCGCGCCACGCCCGGGAAGTCCGTTCCGAGCTCAAGTAGATCGACGATGATCTGGAGATGCAGATGCGGCGTCCAGCCGCCGTTCTCCGCGGGGACACCCAGCGTCGCGAACTCCTCGCCGGCGCGTACCGATTGGCCCACGGCGACGCGGTCGAGCGATGCGCGACTCAGGTGTCCGTACAACGTGAAGAACTCCGCGCCGTCGTTCGTCTCGTGGCGGAGAATGATCACGGCGCCGTAATCCTGCGGCGCGTCGTTGTTCGCGCACGCGTGCACCACGCCGTCGAGCGGCGCGCGGACCGCGGTACCTGCTTCCGCGAACAAGTCGAGACCGATGTGAATCGTACGGTGCTCGTCGTTCGCTCCCGGACCGCCGGCGAATGCCGGCGCAACGTACAGGAGACGCGGCTCGTCATAACGGCCGACCGCCACGTTGGCGTTCGCGTTCCGCATTGCCGAGAACACGCGCTCGGTGAGATGCGGCTCGTCGTTGAGAGTCAGGTCGCCGGAAATGAGCGGACTCGCGACGCTGAGATCGAGGACGAGCGGCGGCGCCGTCCGCAGATCCACGCCGAGCACGGGTGCGAACGCCGGCTGCGCGCGCAGATGTTCGACCACGCGCCGCGCGCGCGGTACGGGATCCACGTTGGCGGCTTGGCGGAACACCGCTTCGCCGAGCGCGAACGGCGTGGACGCGAGCGCCGGCAGCAATGCGGCGATCGCCGATTGGCTGATTCCGAGATACTCATTGTCCGGCCGCTGTCGCAGTTGCTCGGCGGCGATGCACGCACTCGCGCACAACCGCAGCGAGACGAGGCCGAAGACCGCGCCGAGCTCCGCATCGCCGAGCACACGTTCGTCGGAGTAGCCGCGCACGACCTGTGCGGCATCGCCGAGCGGATCCGAGCTGCCGAGAATCACGTAGGCGATCGCGATCGCGAGGTCGCCGACTCGGTAGGTCCACGTCATGTCGCCGAAGTCGACGATGCCGCTCACCGCCTGCGCGTTCTGATCGACCGCACCGCCCGCGGCGACCAGAACATTGTGATCGTTCAAGTCGCCGTGGATCGCGGTGAGCGGGAGCCTGGCGAGCAGCGGCGCCGCGTACCGGTCAAACCGCGAGGCGAGCCGGTCGATGGTACGGCGCAGGTCGGCGTCAGCGAGCGCGGGGAGATGGCCATCGACCATCGCGCGTGCGCGCGCCAGGTCCCAATAGAAATCACGATGGATCGCCGGATGATCGAAGCCGCCGAGCGCGGTGGTCAGCGCCGCGGTCTTGCGGCCGAGGTCGAGCAGGAGATCGCTCGAGCGCCGGCGTGCCTCCGCCATTCGAATCCCGGCGAGATGCGTGATGCCCCAGATCATGTGTCGCGAACCATCGGGTGCATCGATGCCTGCGAGCGTCGACCCGTCGCGCATCGCGAGCACGCGCGGTGTCACCGCGAGGCGCTTCGCCACGTGCGCGAGCGCCTTCTGCTGCGCCTCGAGCATCGCCCGATCTTCCGCGCCGTTGGCGATCTTGAGCACCATGCGCTCGCCGCCATCAGCCGTGATCAGAAAATTCTGATCGCGCTCGCTCGGCAGCGGCTCGGCGGTGCCGCGGATCGCGAAATATTCTTCCGCCAGCTCGGCGGCCTGCGCGGCGGACAGGCGGGGCGCGGCCGTCATCGTCTCGGTCATGCGCGATCAGCGCGGCTCGCCGCGAACTTCCTTCGGAATGCGGCCTTCGGCCACGGCGCGCCAGCGATCGCCGCTCCCCACGATCTTGTACGCGCGCTCGAAGCGCAGCGTCTCGGAGATTCCGGAGGCTGGGGTATCGTATTTCTGCGCATAGAGGTACACCTCGACCGTATCGCCGCCGACCTTGAAGACCGGCGAGAAGCGCACGACATACCCGGGGAGGTCGGCTTTGCAGTGCACGGTGCCGCGCACGCCCGTGAGCGGCGGTTCACACGTGCCTTTCACCGCGCCGTTGCGGCGCATCGCCGTCCGGACGTCACTGGGAAGCTCACCCGCCGACGCGAGGCCGATGTCTCGCGGGAGCAATCGCCCGTCGAGGAGCAGCGAGAGTGATGGATCGTCGATATCGAACGAGCCCCGCGCCGCGGCTTCGTAGATGCGCGCCTGCGTGGCCGCGGGCACCGATTCGACACTGAGGCCGTGGCCGCGGATGCTGGTGTCTTCCTTGGTGCACGCGGCCACCGCGATCGCGGCGAGCATGGCGATGCAGATGGTGGCGCGTCGCATACACCAAGTTAAGACGAGAGCCCCTCGGACGAAATCCGAGGGGCTCTGGCCTGTCCGGTAGAGATTATCGATCGTCGCCGTCGCGATCGCGATCGTGCTTCGACTTCTTGAATTTCATCGCGTGACCGTGGCCGCGACGCGCGTTCTGCAACCGATCGTCCGCGTCGCCGTCGTCGCGACGGCTGCGGCACACCGTCCTGAGATCGCCATCGCGATCGGTGATCCGCGAGCACTGCTGGCCGTTCGGCAGCGTGTTGCGATTCGGGTAGTACACCGTACGGCTCGGGTAGCGCGATCCATTCGGATAGACGACCTGTCCATTCGGCAACACGACCGCCCCGTTCGGAAGGTTGTAGCCGCCGTTCTGCCCGTAGCGGCCGTCGCGATCGTCACGATCTCCGTCGCGGTCACGATCGCGATCGTTGCGCCGATGCTGCGCCGCGATGACCTGTCCAGGCGGAACACCGCCGACTCCCAGACCACGGCCGCGATTATCGTCGCGATCGTGATCGTGGCCGCGCCCCTGCGCCATCGCCGGCATTGCGGTCGCGCATATCGCGAATGCTGCAATGAGCTCGAGTTTGCGCATCAAGCCTCCTGTTGATGTACTGCATGCACGAGTGAACGCACGCTCGGTGCCGCGTGTCGCGTCGCCCGCGCGGGAATCAAGTGCAGCACACGCAACGATTTGCTGGATTCGTGATGCGTATCACGCGCGAAAAATCGTCCATTTCCGGTGGCAAACACGTCCATAGGCGAGGACGCTCAGGCGCGGCGGGACAACAGCCGTCATTCCGACGAGCGGAGCGGCGAGCTCGCGGCCCGCGGCTTCCGCCAGAACTGGTACGCGATCACGCCCAGCGCGAGAATGCCAACGCCGATGCCGGCGTTCTTCGGGTAGCGTACGATCGTCGTGAGCGACACGGCCCAACAGGCGAGCACGAAAACGCACGTCGTGATCGGATGCCACGGCACGCGCACGAGATCCCGCTCCTCGTCGGATCGCGTCGCGCGAGCCGCGCGCGCGGCGCGCGCGCGAAAGACCAGAAGCGCCGCGCCGGTGAGTCCGAAGAAGAAGACGTCGAGCGACTCGACGTAGTTTAGAATTTGATCATACTTGCCCGTGAGCGCGATCACCGCCGCCCAGACCCCCTGGAGCACGATCGCCACCACCGGAACGCGCGAGCGCGGATCGAGCTTGCCGACGACGTCGAAGAACACGCCATCGCGCGCCATCGCGTAGTACACTCGCGGCGCCGTGAGCACGCTCTGGCTCAGGAAGCCCACCGTCGAGATCGCGATGCCGAGCGCGATCAACCGTGCGCCGCGCTCGCCGAGTCCCAGACGCATCACCTCGGAGGCGGGCGTGTTCGTCGCCGCGAGCCCGTCGATTCCGAGCACGTGCTGGCAGACCCACGACACGGTGAGATACAGGATGATCACGCCGATCACACCGATCAACAGACCGCGCGGGAGATCGCGCCGCGGATTTCGCATCTCTCCGCTGACGAAGCTCGCGGTCTGCCAGCCGCCGTACGCGAACAGCACCGGGATCATCGCCGTCGCGAGTCCGACGACTCCTCCGCTCGGCGTCGCCGGCTGCACGTGCGCCGCGCTGTGCGGCACGGTCGGCGCCATCAACCCGACGCCGATGAGCGCCGCGATCGCGGCGAGCTTGGTCAGCATCAACGCGCTCTGCACGTTGCTGCCCGCGCGAACGCCGAGGCAGTTGATCACGGTGAGCGCGCCGAGCGCGAGCGCCGCGACCGCCTGCTCGGAAAGACCGATCCCGCTCAACTCGCGGAAGTAGCGCCCGAAGATGATCGCGGCGCCCGCCATCCCGCCCGTCTGCGTCACGAGCAGCAGCGACCATCCATATAGGAATGCGACCATCGGATGGTACGCATCGCGGAGGTACGCGTACTGCCCGCCCACGTTCGGACGCAGCACCGCGAGCTCGGCATAGACGAACGCGCCGATGAGTGCGATCGCGCCGCCGATCACCCACGCGCCGAGTGCGAGCGCCGGCGTGTGCACCTGGCGCGCGACGACGCTCGGATTGACGAAGATGCCGGCGCCGATGATCCCGCCCATCACGATCATCGTCGCGTCGAACGCGCCGAGTTTGCGGGCGAGCGTCGGTTCGCCAGTCGCGACGGCGCCGTCGCCAGCCGCCTTCACCGAGGTGGGGGTATCCATGCCGGCGGGACGTTACCCGCCGAATCCGCCTCGGTCAACTCGCGCGTCCGCGGGGTCACGGCGTAGCTGACGACGCCGTGGATGCTGAGGAGCGCGAGCGCGCGCGCCGACCGGCTGGCCTGTCCCCGTGCCGGCAGCGACATTCGCTCGAGACGGGGGCCGAGCGAACGCTTTCGCCGATCCGTGCATCTAACCGGCATCACGTGACCAGAACCGCATTTGCCGTTTCCTCCGCCTATCAGGTGAGTGAACCCGATCTGATCGCCCGGGTCCTCGCCGGTGACCGGGTCGCCGCGCGCGAGCTGTACGACGCGCACGCGCCCCGCGTGTACCGGCTCGCCTATCGGCTGACCGGCGACGCGGATCTGGCGCGGGAGTTCACGCAGGACACGTTCGTGCGGGCCTTTGGTCAGCTCGATCGGTTTCGCGGGGACTCGGCGCTGTCGACGTGGCTGCACCGCATCACGGTCACGGTGGTCGCGAACGCGATGCGCCGCGTCAAACGGTTCAGGGAGCGGGAGACGGACCTCGAGGACGTTCATCCCGCGCGATCCGACGGCGCGTCGGTCGACCCGGTGCTGCGCGACCGGCTGCATCGCGCGATCGACGCACTGCCGGACGCGTATCGCACCACGCTGATCATGCACGACATCGAAGGCTACACGCACACGGAGATCGCCGACGTCCTCGGCGTGGCGGAAGGGACTTGCAAGAGCCGGCTCTCGCAAGCACGCGCGCAACTCCGCGCCGTGCTCGCGGATCTGGCACCGGAGTCGGGATCATGAGCAACGACAAATTCGACGAGTTGATGCGCGACGCAGCGCACACGTACAATCCGCCATCCGAGCCGCCGCTCGACGAGATGTGGAGCGCGATCGCGCCGCGCATACGTCCCGTGCGCGGGTCGACCACGGCGGTGCGCATCTGGCTGCTCGCCGCGGCGATGCTCGTGATTGGCGTCGGCATCGGTCGCATGTCGACGTCGATGCGGCCGATCGGTCCGACATCCACGCCAACGCCCGTGCGCGAGACCGCGGGCGTGGGCGCCGTCGCGAACGACGAGCCGTACGACGCGGCGACGGAACGGTATCTCGGCCAGACGGCGGCGCTGCTCATCGCGCTGCCGGCATCCATGAAGTCCGGGCAGGCGGACTCGCAGCTGGTGAATCGCGCGAACGAGCTGCTCACGACCACGCGGCTGCTCATGGATTCTCCCGCCGCGAATGACGCATCGATGCACAGCCTGCTCGAGGATCTCGAGCTGGTGCTCGTGCAAGTGGTGCGGCTGCAGACGAATCACAGCCGCACGGATCTCGATCTGATCAATCAGGCAATGGAGCAGCACGACGTCATCCCGCGGCTGCGCACGGCGGCCGCTGACATTTCTGCGAACTGAGGAGAGGAGCGATGAAACGGATCACGCTCGCCATTGTGATTTTCAGCGCCGCGGCGGCGCACGCGCAGCAGCCCACGCCGCCGGCACAGCCGGCACGACCGGCGCCCCCCGCCCGCGCGCCGAGCCTCGATCTACTCGATCCCGCGCAACTGACCGACGAGATGCTCCGCGCCGCGGATGCCCTTCGCGACGTGGACATCCAACGGGTGGACATGGAGCAGGCCCGCGAGCAGATGCGTGACGCCGCGCAGGCGATGCGGCTGATGGACGCGGATCAGATCCGCGAGCAGGCACGCGTCGCGACGGAAAACGCGCGCATCGCCCAGCTGACGTTGGCCGCGCCGGTCTCCCAGCTCTCGTCGATGCGCGTCGACATGGGATCCACGGATCCGTGGATGAAGGTGCGGCCGCGTGCGCCGTGGGCCCAGGGCGATCCCGCGGATTCGTTGTATCGCGTCGCGCGAGACACGTTCAACCGCGGCGACTACCGCCGCGCCGCCGACATCTTCGCCAGTCTCGCGAAATCGTTCCCGCGATCGGCCTACGTGAGCGATGCCACCTACTTCGAAGCGTACGCGCGCTATCGCCTCGGCTCGACCGACGATCTGAAAGCGGCGGCGAAGCTGCTCGAGCCGCTCGCCGCCAAGACGGCGGATGACTCGCGCCGCGGACGCGACCTCGACGCGCCGGCACTGTATGCGCGGATCAATCACGCCCTCGCGCTGCGCGGCGATCGTGACGCGGCCGCGGTGATCGAGAAGCAGGCGACGCAAGCCGGTGCGCCGTGCGATCAGGAGGACCTCTCCGTTCAGGCTGAAGCGCTCAACGCGCTCAGTCAGATGGATCCGAACGCGGCGCTCGTTCCCATTCGGAAAGTGCTGGCGCGGAAGGACGAGTGCTCCGCGACGCTCCGTCGCAACGCGCTCTTCATCCTCGCGCGCCGCGCCGATACGGCCTCGGCGAACCTGGTGCTCGCCGCCGCGAAATCCGATCCGAGCGTCGACGTGCGCACCAACGCGATCATGTGGCTGCCGCGCCTCTCGGGCGACGCGGGAATCGCCGCGCTCGAAGACATGCTGAAATCAGACAACGACATTCGCATTCAACGCGCCGCGGTGCGGGCCCTGACGACGAGCGACAATCCGCGCGCGCACCAGAGCATGCGGTCGTTCGCCGAGCGAAAGGACGCGCCGATGGATCTGCGCGTCGAGGTGGTCAACAGCATGAACGGCGACCGCGCCACCGGGGACGACGCGGCGTGGCTGAAGACGTTGTTCACGCAATCCGACGACGAGCGCCTGAAGAGCGCGATCGTGAACACGGTCGCGCGCATCGGCGGGAACGACAACGATCAGTGGCTGCTGTCGCTCGCGAAGAACTCGAACGAATCGACCAGCGTACGTGCGACGGCGGTGTCGCGGCTCAGCCGCTCCGGGCTCTCGGTTGCCGAACTGGCGAAGCTGTACGATCAGGCGGACTCGCGCGGCTTGCGCGATCAGTTGATCATCGCGTTCGCGAATCGCACAGAGCCCGAGGCGACGGACAAGTTGGTCGAGATCGCGAAGAGCGGCACCGACTACGACCTGCGCCGCGCCGCGATCCGCGCCCTCTCGCGCAAGAAGGACCCGCGCGCCCAGAAAGCCATCATCGACCTCATCGACAAAAATCCATGATTCGCGCATCCATGCTTCGGACCGCGGCGCTCGTGTGCGCCGCGGCGGCGCCGGCACTCGCGGCGCAATCGCTCGAGTCGCGCGTGAACGCGGCGCCCGACGGCCGCGTGATGTTCAGCTTCGCCGCGCGCCCCGGCGTTTGCGGCGACGGCCGCAGCTACATTCAGATGGGACCGAACAGCTACAGCGGAGTCTTCTCCGGTGACGGATCTCGCATGGACCCGTGCGTCGCCGGCCCGGTGCGCGTGGTGATCGATCGCGCCGACAAGCTGCCGCTCTCGGTTCGCGAATTCGTGGGCCCGGTGGACTCGACGCTGCGCGGCGTGACGGATCTGGGCCGCGTCCGCGCGCAGGACGCCGTCGACTATCTGCTCGGCCTCGCCGAAAAGGCCGACGGCCGCGCGGGACGCGACGCCATCTTCCCGGCGATGCTGGCCGATTCCGCGAACACGGCGAACGCGCTCGTCGCCATCGCGCGAAACACCGCTTTGCCGCGCGAGACGCGGCGTGCCGCGATCTCGTCGATGGCCCGCGCGACATTCGGCATGCAGACGATCCCGTCGAGTGTCACGGACGAGATTCTCTCCATCGTGCGCGACGAATCGGATTCGCGCCCCGTGCGTCAGTCGGCCCTGAGCGTGCTCGGCAATCTCGATCACGGCGCCGGCATTCCGCCGCTGATCCAGCTCTCACAGCAGACGCAAAGCACGTGGCTCGCGCAGCAAGCCATGTCGACGCTCGCGCGGTCGGGCGATCCGCGGGCGCGGCAGTATCTTCGCACGGCCGTGCGCCGCACCGATCTGCCGGACGACGTGCTGATCGTCGCCCTGCGCTCGCTCGGGCAGGAATACGCGACGGCGCAGGATGCCGCGCTGCTGCGCGAGATTTATCCCACGCTCAAGAACGACCGCGCGCGCGACGCCGTCTTCTCGGCGCTGGCCGAGATGGGCGGATCGGAGAATACGAAGTGGCTGATGGATCTCGCGCGGAACGACGAGACGCCGATCGTGACACGACGCCGGGCGGTCGAGGCGGCGAGCCGGTCCGGCGCCTCGATCACGGATCTCGTGAAGCTGTACGACACGACGACGGACCCGAACATGAAAGACGCGCTGGTGAGCTTGTACGTTCGGAGCGGCGAGAAGCCCGCGATCGACAAGCTGGTCGCGATCATCAAGGGCGAAGAGAACGCGACCGTGCGCCGTCGCGCAATCGCGCAGCTCGGGCGGTCGGATGATCCACGCGTGCGCCAGGCGCTCGAGGACATCGTCGCGAAGTAGGCGATCACGGCGTGTCGCGCCCCGGATCCTCGAGCTCGGATTTCTTCAGGAACGGCACCCCGTCGGTCATCCACTTCGGCGCCGGCGCGCCCGTGAGGTAGTGGTCAAAGAACTGGAAATAGCGAATCGTCAAATCTTTCCGGTTTGCGATGCCACGCAGCCCATGGCCCTCGTTGAGGTACGCGAGCAGGATCGCGTTCTTCCCGTTGTACCGGAGCGCGTTGTAGAAGTTGAGTCCTTCGATGAAGTTCACCGTCGGGTCGGCCGTACCGTGCTCGATCAGGATCGGCTCCGTCACCTCGGGCACGTGGGTGAGCGCCGACTCCTGGTGGTAGAGCTCGGGCTTGTCCCACGGCGAGACGCCCCAGCGCCCCTGGCCGTAGAGATAATACTGATTGCCGTTCTCGCCGCTGCCGCCGCTCACCTGATACGACCAGCCCCACTCCTGGCTGAAGTCCGTGTAGAGGTCCGTCACGCCCGCGCCGACACCGACGGCGGCGAAGAGGCGCGACCGCGTCGCGATGAACGCCGCACCTTCCCCGCCGTAGCTGTGCCCGTTGAGACCGATGCGCTTCGGATCGGCGTAGCCCATCGCGATCACCTTGCGCGTGGCCGACTCGACGGCGTCGAGCTGGTCGGTGTGCGACGATCCGGTGTGATAGTAGACGTCCGGGATCATCATGATGTAGCCGCGGCTCACGCCCTCGATCGGCGACGAGCCCATGCCCGTGAGCAGCGACGGCGTCGGATACCGATTGAGATTCTGTGAATTCTTCTCGTAGAAATTCACGAGCATCGGACGCTTCTCGCCCGGCTTGTAGTCGTCCGGCAGCGCGAGCATTCCCTGCAGCTTGTGGCCGTCGCGATCGGTGAAGTCGAACAGGATGCGGTGTCCCCACCGATACTCCGCCTGCTGCGGATTTGCGTCGCTGATCTTCGTCGACTGGTCGAGGTCCTCGCCCGACACACGGAGGTCGGGGAAATCGGCGAACGTCTGACGCGTGAACAGGAATCGATCCGCCTTCGTCGCTTTCACCGGCACGCTGAACGACGCGTCGTCGTACACGACGTCCGTGAGCTGGCCGTTCGCCAAGCGATAGAAGCCGGCCTTCTTGGTGAGATCGCCGAACGCCGACAGTGTGACGGGCTTCGCGAGATCGATCTCCTGCCCCGTGCGCGCGCGGCGGCTCGCCGTTGAATCAATCGGCTCGGTACGCTCGGGGCGCAGGACGATCTTGTTCTTCGCGCCGAACCCGTTCGTGATGTTCCGCGCCGACCCGCTGCCGTCCAGCGGCAACGTCCAGAGATCGTACTTGTCCTCGACGATCACGCTCTTGCCATCGCTCGTGTAGCCGGCGACGCCCCACGCCGGCTTGGGGCCGGGATGATCGTAATCAGTATTCACGAAACTCGGTGCGCTGCCGCCGAGCGTCGTCGACATGTTCGACGCGAGATCGTATGCCTGGAACTTGTCGTCCTTCCAATACACGAACTTGCGGCTGTCGGGCGAGATCCCGAAGATCGCACCCTGCGTGAGCTGCCCTTTGAGGAACGGCGTTCGTTCGCCCGTCGCGGTGCTCACGCGATAGAAGTCGGCCGTGGCCGGCTTGAAGTCGGAGATGTACGCTCGCGCGTCGCGGCCGACCGCCCAGCGGCCATCCGGCGAGATCTGGAGGTCGCGCATCGTCGAGTCGCTGAGCGCGACGTACTTCCGGTTCGCGACGTCGAACGCTTCGCGATAGCTGAAGTTCCGATCCTGATCGGCGCGAATCATCTGCGCCGACTGGACATAGCGGTCCGCCGTGCGCCACACATCCACATCGGCGACGGAATCGCTGCCGCGCCGGCGTGCCGTATCGGCGGCCGGCGTCTGCGGCATCGCGCCAAAGAAGACGCGCCCATTGTCCTCGCTCCACGCGAGCGGAGCCCGATCGCTGATCACCCAATCCGCCGGGAAGCCGCTCGCCGACGCGCCGAGGGTCGCGGCCGCGACGCGCACCTCACCCATTGCCGCGCGGATGTCCGGCACCACGACGAGCACGTTGTTGCGCTCGCGCATTCGCGGCACCTCGACGCCCTTGAGCACGGCGACACCGGTGCCGGCGTCGTTCCACGCGAGGCGATCATAGATCTTGGCGTCGTTGTCGAGCGGATGCGTGCTCCCATTCGCGAGATCGATGACGAACAGGCCGTTGCCGTCGCGCACGTCCGCATCGACGGTGTAGGCAAGCAAGCTCCCCGAGCGATCGAACGCCGCGTCGGCGACGCTGCCGATGAACTGGCTGCGGCCGGTCGCGATCTCGTAGAGGATGGCATCGGCGCCGCGGCTTGCCGGCTCGGCACCGCCTGCGGCTCCGCGGCCACCGGCGAACGCTCCGCCGCCGCCGCCGAGCCCAGCGCCGCGCCCGCCGCCCGCCGGGCGGTTCCGAACCATGAGAAATCTCGAATTCGGCGCGAACGTGGCCGATTGCATGTCGTGCCACGCCTTCGTCGCGCCCGTCGCGAGCTCGCGAAGCTCGACCCGATGCAACGGTCCGCTCGGCGCCCCGGCGGCGCGTCCGCTGCTCGGGAGCGGCGGCAGCCCGGCCGGCGGCGCATCGACGCCCGGCGGACCGCCGCGTCCGCGGCCGCTCCGCGCCGGCTGCGAGTCGACCTGATACGCGAGCCAGCGGCCGTCGGGCGAGAAGACCGGGTTCGACGCGTTCGCGATCGCCACGTCCTGCTTGGATTGGAGATTCAGCACGTGCAGCTCGGGCTTGGATTCCGATGGCAGCACGTTGGTGAAGCGATAGACCCACGCGACCCACTGGCCGTCGCTCGAGATGCGCTCGCTCTCGATCGCGCGCCAACGCGAGTAATCGTCGGCGGTGAGCACCTTCTTGGCGTCGGGATCCGCGTGCGGCGCGCCCGCTTGCGCGACCGTTGGCGAGGTCCGCTGCGCGAGCGCGGGCGTCGCGGGCGTCGCGAGCGCCGCGAGAGAGAGTGAGAGTGAGGCGCCGGCGAGCGCGAGGACGCGCGTCAGGCGGCAGATGCGGAGATCTCGCGGCACGGAACGGCTCTGGGAAGGAGGTGCGCCAACATATCCCCGCGCGCGCGATTCCGGCCAGCGCGATCGTTCGAGTTGGCCCTCGACGCGGCGGTCGCAGCGCATCACCAACGCGGCATCGCGCGTGGGAGGCTCGGGGCAGCGACGTCCCGATCGTCACAGAAGCCCGACCGCCGCACGCGAGCTTGCCATTGTACGTCTGTACTAGTACAATCGATCATGTTCGCCGTCGACTCCGCCGACCCGACACCCATCTACGCGCAGCTCGAGCGCGGCATCCGGGCGGCGATTGCCGCCGGACGCCTCCGCGCCGGCCAACGACTCCCCACCGTACGCCAGCTCGCCGTCGACCTCCGCGTCAACGCCAACACCGTCGCCAAAGTGTACGCCGAGCTCGAACGCGCCGGCGTCCTCGCGACCCAGCGCGGCATCGGCACGTTCGTGCGCGACATCCCTCCACCCACGCCCGCGGCGACGAAGCGCGATCGCGACCGCGATCTCCGCCCCCTCGTCGAGCGGCTGCTCGCCGACGCCGCCGCGCTCGGGCTCACCCTGCGCGACGTCGTGCAGTACCTCAAATCACTCGAGACGCGATCCGGCAAGGAGAAAACCTGACATGCCCAGAACTCCGATGGCGTCACGCGACCCGCGCGCCGCCGAAGGGACGGCCGGGAATCCGCGATTCAACATCGTCGCGTTCCTCATTCTGCTCGCCTCCTGGATCGCCGGCGCGATCGTCACCGTCGCGGTGTCGAACGGGATTCCGTTCATCATTGGAATCGTCCTCGGCATCGTGCTCGCGCTCTCGCCCAAGATCGCCAAGCAGTGGGAGCGCGCGGTCGTACTCCGGCTCGGCAAGTACCGCGGACTCCGCGGACCAGGATTGTTCTGGATCGTGCCGCTGGTCGATTCGATCACGGCCTGGATCGACCAGCGCGTGATCACGACCAACTTCAACGCGGAAGAGACGCTCACCTGCGACACGGTCCCGGTGAACGTCGACGCGGTGCTGTTCTGGATGGTCTACGATCCCGAGAAGGCCGCGCTCGAGGTGCAGGACTATGCGCGCGCCGTGAGCTGGGCCTCCCAGACCGCGCTCCGCGACATCATCGGCCGCACCTCGCTCGCCGACCTGCTGAGCGGCCGGGAGCGGATCGAGGGCGAGCTACAGCAGCTGATCGACGAGCGCGCGACGCCGTGGGGCGTCACGGTGCAGTCGGTGGAGATGCGCGACGTCGTGATCCCGACGTCGCTCCAGGACGCGATGTCGCGCGAGGCACAGGCGTCGCGCGAGAAATCCGCGCGCATCATCCTCGGGCAGGCCGAGGTGGAGATTGCCAACCTGTTCCAGGAGGCGGCGAAGTCGTATCATGATAATCCCACGGCGCTCCACCTTCGCGCCATGAACATCCTGTATGAAGGCTTGAAAGAGAAAGGTGCGCTGATGCTCGTGCCGAGCACCGCGGTGGAGTCGATGGGACTCGGCGGAATGCTCGGAGCCGCGGCGATGATGCAGACGAAACTGAGCCAGGGCGAAGGCTCGTAGTATTCGCTCTCCCACCTCCTTCCTCCCTCCCTCCCCCTCCACCCGCGATGACTGAATCCACCGCAGCCGCCGCCCCCAAGCCCACGCAGCCGTCGCTGTTCGACGACTTCCTCGAGATGTTCTATCGCCCCGCCGACGTGTTTCGCCGCCGGCAGAACAGCAGCGTCTGGCCGCCGCTGCTGATCGTGGCGATCTCGATCGCCGTCATCTTCATCTTCACGTACAACGCGCTCCAGCCCGTGTTCGACGCGGAGTTCACGCGCGCGACGACCGCGGCGATGCGCAAGAATCCGCAGATCACGCAGGAGATGATGGACAAGATGCGCGGCGCGCAGGAGAACATCGCGCGCTACGGCCTCGGCGTCATCATGCTCGTGACGATGTGGGTGATGGGTACCGTGGCGTGGCTCGTCGGAAAGCTCGTCGGCGCCAAGCAGTCGTATCACGCCGCGCTCGTCGTCGCCGCGTGGTCGTACGTGCCGCGCATCGTCGGCGTCCTGATCAACGGGATCGAGGGGCTCGTCATGGATCCGTCGAAGATGACGGGGCAGCTGGCGCTCTCGCTCAGCCCCGCGCGCTTTCTCGATCCGGACACCGCGAACCCGCTCGTGCTGCAGCTGCTCGGCCGCCTCGATCTCATCACGATCTGGGTGACCGTGCTGCTGTCGATCGGACTCTACGCGACGGGGAAAGTCTCCAAGGGCAAAGCGGTGACGTTCGGGATCTTGATCTTCATCATCGGCTCGCTGCCGGCGCTGCGGCAGGGATTCGTCGCGATGTGATTCGAAGCGAGCGGGCTGCACGAGCGACGGCACGCTGGGCGCTCGTGCATCCCCCGCGTCGGAGAACGACCCAGCGTCGGATTCTCCGTCGCGCGCCGTGCTCCCGGTAGCACGGCAGCTCGGATGGTGCGGGTGTGAATGCGCGACAATATGCGTGTCGCGCGCGCGAGCGAAAGGTGCCGCGCGTCACTCCGCCAACGCGAACGTCGACCACGGGGGCGTCGCGTTGGAGCGAATGCCCGGCGCCCACATCACCACGCGATCGCGGCCGAGTCGCTTGGCGACGTACAGCGCTTCATCCGCGCGCGCGCGCAGTGCGCCCGCGATGTGCGGATCGATCACCTGCTCGGCGGCGATGCCGATGCTCACCGTGACTTCGTGACGGCCCCGCACCGTGCGAAAGCGATGCGCGCGCACGGTCGCCATCACGCGCTCGGCGACCACGCCCGCCATCTCGCTGTCCGCGTTGGGCAGGAGAATGACGAACTCCTCGCCGCCGACGCGCGCCACGACGTCGCCGACGCGCGACGACTGCGTGAGCAGGTCCGCGACCTCGCGCAGCACCGCATCGCCGGCGAGGTGGCCGGCGGTGTCGTTGACCGCCTTGAAGTGATCGATGTCGATGGCGAGCAGCGCGAGCTCGCCGCCGCGGCGCATCGCCGCCGCGACCGTCTGCATCAGCACCTGCTCGAAGCCGCGGCGGTTGAAGCAGTGCGTGAGCGGATCGGTCATCACCATCGTCGCGAGCTCGGAGCGCAGATGATTGTAGGCCCGTCCGAGCAGCGTGATGCCGTCGGGCTCGCGATTCCGCTCGTCGACGAAGGTGCGCGAGAAGTCGCCGCGCTGCGCGTTGGTGAACAGCTCGACGAGCGACGCCAGGCGTCGGTTGGCGCTCGCCTGGAGCGCCATGCCGTTGAGCGCCACGAGGAGATAGAGCGCCAGGAGCCACGCTTGCTCCGTCCACTCGACCGGCACGCCGCGCGAGTGCGCGGTCGCGAGCAGCGCGGCGTAGGCGGCGACGGAGCCGACGACGACGGTGAGCGCCGGCGTCCGGCCGAAGAACATCTGCGTGAACTGTAATGCCAAAAGACTCAATAGCAGCGCGCGCGCGTAATACGCCGCGGGCGTCATCAGCGCGACGGCGGCGAAGATCGTGACGACGTCCGCCAGCGCGAGCGCGAGCAGCGCGGCGCGCCCGACGCGGTGCCGCCGCTCGATGCGAAGCGTGAGCAGCGCGACGAGCGCGATGTACGCCGGCACGATCACGAAGATCGGCCACGCCGGTCCGGCGATGGTGCCGGTCGCGCGGAGCACCGCGGCCACCACGCCCAACCCGAGCGCCATGACGAGACGGCGACTCGATTGCCAGACGATGATCTCGGAGTTGTTGAGCAGCCCGGCGCGTGTCGCGTGAGGCGAGCGGCCGAGCATCCGGCCGAACGACGCGGGAGTGGTATGATGCCCCATCGCTTTGTGCGAGTCAGGGGGCGAAGGTCGTGCGCTGGAGTACGACAATCGTGTCCGGTGACTAGTGAGACCTGCGATTATACACGCAAGTCGCACACCGGCTGTGACCGATCCCACAACTTCGATTGACGCGGAACGGCGCAATTGGCAAGAAATTGTGCATCGGTGATGCACAATTTGCCACACTGTCCCCAGGTCAGTGCAGCACGCTCGCGAGTACGGCGAGACGTCCCTGCTTCACCTGCAACAAAACGGCGTGTGTGCCGACGCGATCGCCGAGCGAATCGAAGTAGATCCTGCCCGTCGCGCCGACGGGTGCGTGCGCGGCGTCGAGTCGGTCGAGATAGGTCCGGATCGCCGACCGGTCCGGACCGACCGCGCGGAGCGCCGCGAACGCGGTGAGCGCGCCGTCGTACGCGAGCGCCGCGTCATGGCTCGGCGCGTGGCCGTACCGAGCCTCGAACCTCGCGGCGAAGCGCGTCGCCTGCGGGCCGCCGTCGTCGGAGCTGAACGGCGCCTCGACGTAGATCTGATCGGCGCCTTGCGATCCGAGGCGGAGATCCATCGAGCCTTCGGACGCGAGAATCGCCACGTGCAGATGCCGATCGAGCAGCGCCTTTCGGAGCAGCACCGGAATCTTGCTGCGCCCCGCCACCACGAAGACGACGTCGGGTGCGAATTGGCGATAGAAGCGAACGAACGTCGAGAGATCCTGGACGTCGGCGGGCACGGGATCGCTCGAGATCACGCGACCGGGAAAGTTCGCGCGGTATGCGTCAGCGAGCCCGCGGCCGTAGACGTCGTTCTGATACAGAATCGCCGCCGATCGCCAGCCGCGCTGCGCCGAGAATTGCGCGAGCTGCGCACCGGTCACGGAATCGCTCGACACGACGCGGAACACCCACGGCGAGATGCCGGACAGCATCGGCGCCGTCGCCGTCGTCGCGATCGCGGCGATGCGTCCATCGTACACCGGCGCGGCGGCGAGCATCGCGGTCGACGTCGTGTGTCCCACGATCACCGAGACGCGCCGATCGGCGACCAGCTCGTGTGCGACGCGCGCGGCGGATTCGCCAATGCCGCCGTCGTCGTGGATCACGAGGCGGACCGCATGGCCGTCGATGCCGCCCGCGGCGTTCACCTCTTCAGCGGCGAGCGTGACGCCGCGGAGATTCTCGCGCGCCGGTTCGCTTCCGTCGAACTGCCCCGCCGCTCCGACCCAATACGGCGCGTGCGAGCGACAGCCCGCCACCGCGGCGAGCAGCGCGCCGAGCGCGCCGAGCGCCGCCGCGCGGACGCGGCTAGACCGATGCACGGACCGTCTCCTCGGCGATGGCGACGAGCGCATCGGCGGTGAGGGGTTTGCTGAGCACGCGACAGGAGGAGCGCGCGACGAACTCGCGCACGTCGTCGGAGACGAGGTCGCCGGAGAGGAAAACCAGACGCTCGAGCAGCTCCGGATCCTGCTGCGCGAGGGCGTCGTGGAGCTGAATGCCGGACATCACCGGCATGCGGAGGTCGCAGAACACGAGATTGTACCGCTCGCCCGCGAGCCGGCGGGCTTCGATGCGCGCCAGCGCCTGGAGCCCGTCCGAGGCGCGGTCGACGACCCATTTGCGGCGCGTGAACAGATGATGTACCAATTTCTGAATTACTATTTCGTCATCGACGACGAGCAGCCGCGGGCGGCGCTCCGCGCCCTCGTCCAGCGCCGGCGCATCGATGGGGCCTGACGCGCGGGGCGACGGGTCCGCCGCCGGGGCGACGGCTTGTCCGATGGGCAGGAATACGCGAAAGCGCGCGCCGGTGCGCGGGCCGCCCCAGTGCGGCTCCGCCGTGAGCGTGCCGTGCATCAACTCGATGATCCCGCGCGAGACCGGCAGACCGAGCCCCGTGCCCTTGCCGACCTCCTTCGTCGAGAAGAAGGGCTCGAAGACGCGCGAGAGGTGCTCCGGCCGAATTCCCGGTCCCGTGTCGTCGACCGTGATCTCGCATCCGCCCACGCAGCGCGCCGCGCGCACGTACACGGTGCCGCCCTCGCCCGCCGCCGACGCGCCGTTGCTCACCAGGTTGGTGAATACCTGCGCCAAGCCCACGCGATCGACGATCAGCGGAGGCAGCGGCCGCACCACGTGGAAGTCGAGCGTCGCCCCGTGCCGCGCCGCCAGTCGCGCGAGCTCGCTCTCGAGGGCGGGGAGCGTGGTCTCGAGCGGCGCGGTGTCGCGATGCGCGTTCTCCTGACGCACGCTCGTGAGCAAGTCGGTGATGATCGTGCGCGACCGCGCGACCTGCGTGCTGATGGTCTCCAGCTCCGAGAGCACGTCCGGATCGCGCGCGCCGGCTTTGAGAATCTCCGTCTGCAGCAGGATCGTCTGCAGCGGATTGTTCAGCTCGTGCGCCACGCCGGAGATGAGCGTGCCGATCGCCGCGAGCTTCTCCGCATGGTGCAGCGCCGTCTGCGCCTCGGCGAGCGACGCGAGCGATTCGCTGGCGTCGTTCATCGCCGTGGCGAGCATGCGGAATTCGCCGGGCATGCCCGTTTGATCGGTGCGCGTCTCGCGCTCGCCGCGATGCAGCGCCTCCGCGTGGCGCACGAGTCGCTGCAGCGGCTGCGCGATCGACCGACCGATGCCCCACGCGAGCGCCGCGATGAGCAGCACGGCCGCGAGGAGGAGGCCCGCCAGCGCCAACGAACGTTCGGTCGCGGCGTGCATCGTTGACGCGCCGAACTCCACGACCCGTTTCGCCTGATTCGAGCTGAGCTCCGCGACATCGTCGCGAAGCTTGGATTCGGCGAGCCCCGGCTCGGCCACGACGATGCGTGCGCCGGCGATGTCGTGGAGATCCACGAGACGGTGCGCCCGCGCGTACATGTTTTCGATGGCCGAGAGCTCGCCGTCGATGCGCGCGACGAGCTCGGCGTCCGAGGCGCTGTCCCGCGCCGCCGCGGCGAGCTGTGAGCGCACGAGCACCGCCTGCACGCGATGCGCATCGCGGCCGCGATCGACGAACTCGCGCTCGAGCTGTGGACCTGGATCGACGATGTACGCTTCGCCGGCGCGCAGCTCGTCGGCGACGTCGAACGCGAAGCGATTCGTCAGCGCCTGGACGCGCGCGGCATCGGCGATGCGACGCTGGATGTCGCTCGAGAGATGCCGCACCGACCACCACCCCAGCGACGCGGCGGCGAGCAACACGACGGCGATCCCGGCGGTCGCCAGGCGCAGACGAGCACGGATTGTCGTGAATGACATCGAAGCAGCGGCGCTTCTGGCTGGCGGATAATCGGCGGTGCGCGGAGAATGGGATGCGCCACGCAACCGAACCGCCGCCGACTACTGCTCCGCTCGCGCCAGACGCTCGAAATACCGGCGTTTGAACTCGTCGAATACGTCGTCGGTGAACAGCTCGTCGGCGATCGCGGCGATCTCCTCCGCTTCGCGCCACGCGGCATGCAGCGCCTCGAGCTCACCGAGCAGCGCTCGCCGCTCGATGTCCTCGTTCGCCGCCATCTCGAGGGCAAGACGATCGACCGCAGGGAGCCGATACAACGGTGTTTGCTCGTCGCTGCCGGTGCCGCCGCGACCCCAAAACGAGCGGCTCGCGAGCTGGAGCGCCAGCCGCTCTGAAAACGATCCTTTCGCCGGCAATGTGCTTTCGGCGGGCGCGTTGGGGAATCGTCCCCACGATGTGCGCATCGCGAGTGAGGCGACGCGCGTGAAGTACCCCTCCGGATTCCCGGCATCGTCCAACTTGGCGATCGCGTGGTCGACCTCGGACTGGCTCGCTACGCCGAAGTTGAGTGTCGCGAGCATCTTGCCCGCGACGCGCAGCGCCGCCGACTCGGCGAGTGTCGCGACTCCGGTGTCATGATGCAGGCGCAGTTGCCATGGCGCGTCCCTTACCGGACGTACGAGCTCGGCTTCGCCGAGGTGGCTGTAGCGCACGATGATTGGAAGCCCGTGCTCGTCGCTGGTGCGAAGCAGCACGCCGGCGCCGCGGCGGAAGGTGCGCATGCGAAGCACCGTGTCGTCGCTGAAGCCGACCGAGTGCGCGTAGCGCACCAGCGCCGACGCCGTCGCCCGGGCGATGAGCTGCGCGCCGCGCACGAACAGGCCGCGCGACTGCTCGTGCTCCGGCTCGAAGCGGGCGAGTCGCGTGCCGTAGCGCCAGGACGCGATCTCCGGGAGGAGCGCTGGCCCAATGCGCACGAGCTCGAACCCGCCGCGGAGCTGCGCGAGACCGACGTTGTCGGTCGAGAGTCTGAGGCGCGTGCCGCGGAACAGCCGCTCACACTCGTCGATCGCTTCCCAGCGCTCGTCGAGCGGCGTGAGGTTCCATCGCCCGCACCGCGTGCACACCACCCAGAGCCGGCCTTTCTTCGGATCGAACGCGAGCCGCCGGCCGACGGGAAATGTCGGCAGGAAGTGATTCGCGTTGAGATCAGCGTGGCAGAAGAGGCAGGTGGTGTACGTGGGAAGGTTGGAACGGGGGACGGGGGACGTGGAACGTAGACCGTGGGACGTGGACCGTGGACCGTGGACCGTGGAACGTGGAACGTGGAGAGTTGAGAGAACGGGGGCAGTCAGCCGCACAGCTTGCAGTTGCCAACCTCCAGCCTCCAGCCTCCAGCCTCCCTCCGCCGTCTCCACTCTCTACTCTCTTCTCTCCACTCTCAGGAGACCACGTGTTCGCACCTTGTAAGCCTTCACTCGATCACACCCCACCGGGGACGATGATGGCCTTGATCGCCGTCTTCGCTTCGACGGCGGCGAGGGCTTCGTCGGCGTGCTCGAGGTCGTAGCGGCCGCTGACCATCTCGCGCCACGGCTTTTTGTCGCCGTGACGCGCCGTGAGCTCGACGGCGCGGTGAAAGTGGTCGTATCGCGATCCCCAGCAGCCTTTCACGTCGATGTGCTTGCGATTGAGCTGCCAGTGCGGGTTGATGTCGACGGACCCATTGTCGGTGTACTGGCCGCAGACGATCACGCGTCCGCCGTCCCGCACCATGTCGAGCGCCTGCTTCACCGCTTCGGACGCGCCGCTCGCCTCGATGACGACGTCGGCACCGCGGCCGCCCGTGATTCCGCGCACGCCTTCGGTGCGCGCGCTCGCCGGGAGATCCAGTCCGAGCGCCGCGGTCGCGCCCATGCGGCGGGCGAAATCGAGTCGCTGTCGCGGTGCGCCGACGGCGATCACCTCGCCTGCGCCGGAGAGCGACGAGAATGCGACGCACGATTGTCCCACGGGACCCACGCCGAGCACGGCGACTGATTCGCCGAGTCTGAGCTCGGCCATGTCGACCGCGTGAAGCGCGGTCACCAGCCCACAGCCGCCGCCGATGAAGGTCTCGGGCTCGAGCTCCTTTGGGAGCTTGATCATCTTCACGCCTGGCTTCATCCAGATCGCCTGCGCCCAGCCGCCGAGCAGTCCATCGCGCGCGCTGTAGGTGATGCCGTACACCTTGCGGTGCGGACAGCGCGTGGGCTGGCGCGCGACGAGACAGTAATAACAGTTGTTGCACGTCTCGTGGACATCGAGAAAGGTGACCGTGTCGCCTTCCTTGATCGCGTTTCCGTAGATGTCCTTGAGCCGTCCGCCCGACGCTTCCACGACGCCGACAGACACGTGTCCCGGAATGATCGGGAACGGGACGTCGAGCTTTCCGTGATGGATGTGCACGTCCGTGCCGCACACCTCGGAGTAGAGTGTGCGAAGGAGCGCCGCCCCGGGTTCGAGCGCGGGAGTCGGCAGCTCCTCGATCCGAAGCGGCTGATTCGGACCGGGCATGATCACGGCGGCGTGACGCATGAAGGCGGAGGTTGGAGGTTGGAGACTGGAAGTTGCTCGGCGGCGTACGACGATAGAAGCGGGATTCACGCCGCGCCAGCGAGCACGGAGCGCCGTCCCAACACTCGCATCCGCCGCCTCGTAACTGTAATGTCTTTCTACGTTCTTGCCGGAAAGTCTCCCCACTCAGCAGGCATCGCTATGCAACGACCCCGTGTGCTCACCGCCGTCGCCGGTGTCGCGGCCGCAGTCGCTCTCGCCGCTCCCGCGTCGGCACAAATGCTGGATTCCTCAGTCGTCGCCGCGTTCAAGTGGCGCAACGTCGGCCCGTCCAACTTCATGGGCCGTGTCTCCGACGTGCAGGGCATCCCCAGTCCGTCCAAGACCCTGTACATCGCCGCCGCGGGCGGCGGCATCTGGAAGTCGACCAACAACGGCATCACGTGGCGGCCGATCTTCGACGACAAGGACGTCGTCGCGATGGGCATGCTCGCGATCGCGCCGAGCGATACGAACGTGATCTACGCGGGCACGGGCGAGCCGAACTCGCGCAACACCATCGAGCCGGGCGACGGCGTGTACAAGTCGACCGACGGCGGCATGCACTGGACGCACGTCGGGCTCGAGACCTCGCAGCACATCGGCCGGATTCAGGTCGATCCGCGCAACGCGAACGTCGTGTACGTCGCCGCGCTCGGTCCGGCGTGGAAATCCGGCGGGGAGCGCGGGTTGTACAAGTCCACCGACGGCGGCCAGACCTGGAAGCAGGTGCTCAAGGGGAAGAACGACTACACCGGCGCGATCGACGTGCAGCTCGATCCGTCGAACCCGGACGTCGTCTACGCCTCGCTGTGGGAGCGGTACCGCACGCCGTTCTCGCTCAACTCGGGCGGCAGCGGCACGGGCTCAGGTCTCTTCAAGTCCACCGACGGCGGCGCGACGTGGACGGAGATCAAGGGCAACGGTTATCCCGAAGGCCCTAAGGGGCGCATCGGCATCGCGATCGCCCGCAGCAACCCGCAGGTCGTGTACGCACTCACCGAAGCGGCGTCCGAGGCGCCCGGTCCGATGCAGTTCCAGCGCGACCCCAAGGCGAACGGCCTCTATCGCTCCGCCGACGGCGGCAAGACCTGGCAGCACATGAACAACATCGACGTGCGGCCTTTCTACTATTCTCAAGTCCGCGTCGATCCCAAGAATGAGAACCGCGTCTACTTCTCGTCGACGACGATGCAGGTGTCGAACGACGGCGGCAAGACGACGATGGACGCGACCGTCGGCGTGCACGTCGACGACCACGCGCTCTGGATCGATCCGAACGACGGCGAGCGCTGGGTCGTCGGCATGGACGGCGGCATCGCGATCACGTACGACCGCGGCGGCAACTTCTGGTATCCGCGCAACATTCCGCTCGGCCAGTTCTATGACGTGACGTATGACTACGCAGTCCCGTACAACATCTGCTCCGGCGCGCAGGACAACGGCGCGTGGTGCGGACCGAGCAAGCGCCGCACGACGCCGGGCAACAACACGTACTGGTACACGATCTCGGGCGGCGACGGCTTCTACACCGCGCAGGATCCGACGAACCCCGACATGGTCTGGGGCGAATCACAGAACGCCGGCATTCAGCAGACGAACCTGAAGACGGGCGAGCGCGGCCGCGTGAACAAGCCCACGTGGCAGGAGCGCTACCGCATGTGGGAAGATTCAATCGCGATCGTGCGCGGCGATCCCATGAAGCCGGCGACGGCGGAAGAGCAGCGGAAGATCGAGGCCTATCGCACGCAGCAGAAGAAGGACTCGGCCGATCTCCAGATCCGCTACAACTGGGAATCGCCGTACTTCCTGTCGCCGCACAATCCGCAGGTGTTCTACCTCGGCGGCAGCCGGGTTTTGAAATCTCTCAAGCGCGGCGAGGACCTCTATCCGATCTCGCCCGATCTCTCGGTGAAGAGCGACCCGGCGCAGGAGCGGATCGTCCAGGCGCGGCTCGACACCGTCGCGCACTACACCGGAGGCATCACGCTCGACATCACCGGCGCCGAGGAGTACGGGACGGTCGTGTCGCTGGCGGAGTCGCCGATCAAGCCGGGGCTGCTGTTCGCCGGCACCGACGACGGCAATGTATGGATCACGCACAACGACGGCGCCAACTGGGAGAACCTCACGCCCAAGTTCGCGCCGCTCGGCGTGCCGTGGGACGCGTACGTCGTCCGCCTCGAGCCCTCACACTTCGACACCCTCACGTTCTACGTGGCGTTCGAGAACCACCGCTCGAACGACTTCAAGCCCTATCTCTTCATGACGAACGACGGCGGCCGGACGTTCAAGTCGCTCGTCAACAATCTGCCGAGCACGAGCCCGGCGGATTATCTGCACGTCATTCGCGAGGATCCGCACAACCGCGACCTGCTGTTCGTCGGCAGCTCGCGCACGGCGTACGTCTCGATCGACCGCGGCGAACATTGGTCGCGTTTCGCTACTAATTTGCCCACCGTGCCGGTGTTCGACCTCGCGATCCATCCGCGCGACCACGACCTGATCGCGGCGACGCACGGCCGCAGCTTGTGGATCACGGACATCGCGGCACTGGAGGAGATGACGCCCAAGGTCCTGGCGCAGGGCACGCATCTCTTCAAGCCGAAGACGGCGTATCAGTGGGGCGAAGGTCCGCAGCTCAACCTGCCGGGCAACGGCTACGGCCAGTCGGACATGACGTACGCGAACCCGCCGTACGGCGCGGACATCGTCTACCGCCTCGCGTCGAGCGCGGGCTCGAACGTGCATCTCATCGTCAGCAACGTCGAGGGCGATACACTCGCCACGTTGAACGGTCCGGGCGGCGCGGGAACGCACCACGTGACGTGGAACTTCGCGCAGGCGCCGCGGCGCGCGGCGGCGGTCGAGCTGTCGCCGTCGCAGCGGCGCGACAGCATCCTGCTGCACGTGCGCGCACCGATGGTGCTCGATTCGCTGACGAAGGCTGGCTACGACACCGCGGCGATTCGTCAGGCGCGTGCGCAGGTGAACGCGGTCGCGAACCCGCAGCAGGCCGGCGCCGCGGCTTTCGGCGGACGCGGCGGCGGTGGTGGGCGTGGCGGCGCGGGCGGTCAGGCATGCGAGCATCCGACCACCGAGTGGGAGGCAGCGAACTTCTGCGCGCGTCCCGCCGAGCAGGCGGTGAACGGTCGTCGCGGCGGCGGATTTGGCCGCGGCGCGTTTGCGAACGTCTGCGCCGAGCCGCCGGCTGGCGCGGCTCCGGCGGCCGCGGCACCGGCGCGCGCCGGACGCGGTCGTGGCCGCAACCCGCAGGGCGCGATGGGCGACCAGGCGCTGGACCCGGTTGCGCGCGTCTGGCAGTTGATCGGTCTGCCTTCGCCGTGCGCCGGCAATGGCCGCGGCGGCGGCTTCAACTTCGCCGGCGGAGCGGGGCTCGCGAACACGGGTGACTACCTCGTGACGATGACGGTGAACGGCCAGACGTACAAGCAGTCGTTCCGCGTCGAGCGGGTGAACGGGAGCGACCAGCAAGATTTCGCGGGCTTTGGCGGCAACGATCAGCCGCGGGATCCGCGGTCGAAGTCGAAGTAGTCCGATTCGTCATCGCACGATATCGCACGATGAAAAACCCGGCAGCGTTACGCGCTGCCGGGTTTTTTGTTCTATTATGAGCAATGCATGTTCGCGCGAGGGACCGGATGCGGGTGACGGATTGGATCGGGGTTCACACGGATTCCCTGGTGCTCGCGAATCCCGGCCGCGCGGTCATCACGGTGGTTGGCGACAGTGCCGAGGATGCCAATGCCGTGCTTCGCGCGCTCGCGAGCATTACCATTCCCATCGTCGTCCGCTAACCGAGATCCGCCCATGCGCATCCGCGACCTGCTGCTGACCGAGTTCGAACAGGAAATGCCGCCTACTCGCCGCGTGCTCGAGCGCGTGCCGAGCGACAAGGGAGAATGGAAGCCCCATCCGAGATCGTTTTCACTCGGCCATCTCGCGCAACTCGTGTCGTGGATGCCGTCGTGGATCGCGACGACCATCAACGAGCCGGCGCTCGACCTCGCCGGCCAGTCGGGGTACTCCTATCAGCCCACGGAGACACTGCTCGCCGGATTCGATCAGGGCGTGAAGGACGCGCGCGCGGCATTGAGTACTTTCGAAGATTCGGACTTTGACACGCCCTGGCACCTCAAGCACGGCGATCGCGTTCTCTTCACGTCGCCGCGCGGCGCGACCGTCGAGACGCACATCAACCATCTCGTGCACCACCGCGCGCAGCTCGGCGTCTACCTTCGCCTGCTCGACATTCCGGTGCCGCAGATGTACGGTCCCACGGCCGACGATCGAGGATTCCTCGCATGAAAGTCCACGGGACGTTCGAGGTGAAGCTCACCCTGGAATCCGACGCGCATTTGACCAGCACGCCGGTGCTGAGCCGACGGTTGTTGGCGAAGCAGTATCACGGCGGTCTCGAAGCGACGGCGATCGGCGAGATGCTGAGCGCCGGAACGGCGACACAGGGCTCAGCGGCGTACTCGGCGATCGAGGAGGTCAACGGATCGCTGGAGGGCCGTCGTGGGACGTTCGTACTTCAGCATACTGGAATCATGAATCGTGGCGCCCCGAGCCTCGCGATTACCGTCGTGCCGGACTCCGGCACCGGCGAGCTGGCCGGACTCACGGGCTCGATGTCGATCACGATCGAGAAAGACGGAACGCATTATTACGATTTCGAGTATTCGTTGGGATGATCCGCGCGGCCGGTACCGAAAAACATGCGGCGATATTTTAGCATTGGCATATCAGGACTGATATCGGCGGCTGCGCTCGCGATCGTCACCGCCTGTCAGGAGCCCACGGCGTGCACCGCGGATCTGCGTCCGTCGATCGTGATCGACATTCGCGACAGCGTCACCGGCGCGAACGTCGTCGACAGCACGACCGCGGTCGCGCACCTGCGCGCCACGTCCAACGGCCCAGTCGAGACCACGGATTCGGCGACGTTCATCGTCAGTCCATGGTCGTTCTTCGGCGCCAAGGGGGTCTGGGACGTCACGCTGCTGCACGCGAGGTACGCTCCGTGGAGCAAGTCGAACATCGTCGTGGCGTCGACGAACGGCGCCTGTCCGCAGCCGGAAACCGTGAACCTCACGGCGCGTCTGGTGCCGGCGCGGTAGCGGCGCTACTCGCCCACGCCGTCGAAGCTGAGCTGCAGCCCGCGCTGCTCGTGGCGCAGGAGCCACTGCTTCCGGCGCCGCCCTCCGCCATACCCGGACAGCGTTCCGTCCGCGTTGATCACGCGGTGGCACGGAATGATGATCGCGATCCGATTGTCGCCGTTCGCGCGACCCACCGCGCGCGCGCCATCCGGCCGGCCCACGCGGAGCGCCACGTCGCCGTACGAGGTCGTTCGGCCGAACGGGATCTCGAGCAGCTCGCGCCACACTGCCTGTTGAAACGGTGATCCTTCGATCAGCAGTGGCACGGTGAACGTCTCCCGCTCGGCTTTGAAATACTCGTCGAGTTCGCGTTCGGCCTGATCGAGATAGCGATGCGGCGCGTTCGCGATCTCGTCGTGCAGCTCGAGCTGCACGCGCTCGATCTGCGTCGGCAGCATCGGGCGATCCGCGAATTCGCAGAGCGCGAGGCCGGCTTCGTTCGCGGCGGCGAGCATGGGGCCGAGCGGGGTCTCGATGGGCCGAGAGGCGAGCATGGGACGAAGTTGAGAAGAACGGCCGGGGCCGTCAATCGGACGCATCGCGCTTCGGCTCGGTCCAAGGATGGCCATAGATTACGCGAGACCAATCTCCATCGAGCCGATCGAATGCGCGCTCCGCTTTTTGTCTTCGCACTCGCCGTCGCCGCGACGCCGTTGCTCGCCGAACAGGGCGGGAATCCCAACCTCGAGCGCATGACGAACGATGCGTACACGCGCTCGCACGACTTCGATCTCGTGCACCAGCAGATCGCCGTACGCGATTTCAACTGGGATTCGCTGTCGTTCACGGGCCGCGTGGCGAGCACGCTGGTGTCGCGCCGCGCGCCGCTCGACTCCGTGATCTTCGACGCCGGCTCGCGGCTCGCCATCCGATCGGTCACGGCCGGCGCAAGCGCGCTGCGCACCGGGCGGCACGGCGATACGCTCGTGATTCACCTGGCCAGGCCCGCCGCGTTCGGCGACACGGTGCGCTTCACCATCGACTACGATGCGCGGATCACGAACGGGCGCGGTCTCACGTTCATCGACGAGCGCGCCCACACGCCCCGCCAGATCTGGAGCCAGGGCGAGGACATGGACAACCACTTCTGGTTCCCCACATACGACTTCCCCAATGACAAGATGACGTGGGAAGTCGATGCGACCGTGCCGAGCGGGTATACCGCCGTCTCGAACGGCGCGCTGGCCGGCGACACGCCCGGGCCGAACGGCACGCACACGCTGCACTGGAACGAGAGCCGGCCGAGCGCCACGTACCTCGTGTCGCTGATCGTGACGCGGCTCGCGAAGATTCATGATTCGTGGAAGGGCGTGCCGGTCGACTACTACGTGTATCCGCAGGACAGCGCGCTGGCATGGCGGCTGTTCCACGTCACACCGGACATGATCGACACGTACTCGCGTCTCACCGGCGTTCCCTATCCCTGGCAGAAGTACGCGCAGACCACCGTCGCCGATTTCTTTGGCGGAATGGAGAACGTGAGCGCGACCACGCTCGTCGACTGGCTCCCCGACGTGCGCGCGTATCAGGACCGGCCCTGGTATCAGTATATTCTCATTCCGCACGAGCTCGCGCACCAGTGGTTCGGCGACTACGTGACCACCGAGAACTGGGCGAACACCTGGCTGAACGAAGGCTTCGCCGAGTTCATGCCGGGGCAGTACTGGGCGCAGAAGCTGGGCGCGCACGCCGAGCAGGACTACTACGCCGACGAATACCGGCAGTACATGAACATCGAAGCGCGCCGCCCGATGCCGCTCGCGTCGATGGGATCGAACAACATTTATCCCAAAGGCGCGCTCGTGCTCGAGATGCTCGAGCACTACCTCGGCGAGCAGCGCTTCTGGGCGTCGCTGCACCGCTATCTGGTGGACCACGCGTTCGGCAACGCGACGTCCGATGACCTGCGCCAGGCGGTGCTCGACGCGACTGGAGAGAACCTCGACTGGTTCTGGAAGGAATGGATCTACGGCACGGGCTATCCGTCGTTCACGGTCACATCCAACTACGATGCCGCCGCGCATCGACTGACGCTGATCGCGCGGCAGACGCAGAACGATTCGCTCAAGACCGACAGCACCGGGATGCGGTATCCGATCGCCGAAGCGTTCACGATGCCGATCGCGATTCGCGTCGGCACATCCGGGGGCGACGTCGTGCGTTCGGTCTGGATTCGGCAGCGCGTGGACACGATTGCGATCGACGGCGTGAACAGCGCGCCGACGATGGTCGTGTTCGACGACGGCAATCGCATGCTCAAAGCGCTCACGTTCGACGAGCCGACGGCGTGGCTCGCGACGCAGCTCGAGCGCGATTCCGATCTATGGGATCGCGAGTGGGTGATCGCGCAGCTCCAGAAGCGGCCGACCGACGCCGCGGCGGCGCAGGCCGTCGCACACGCGGTGACGAGCGCCGACTATCCGCTGACGCGCGCGCTCGCGGCGAGCGCGGTCGACTTGTTCGCGCCGGACGTCGTGATTCCCGCGTTGCGCACGGCGCTGCACGACACGTCGGCACAGGTGCGCACGGCCGCGGCGGCGGACCTCGGCACGCTGAGCGCGCCGCAGGCGCTCGAGCTGGCGCGCGATGCGTGGCAGCATGACTCCAGCTATCAGGTGCGCGCGTCGGCACTGTCGGCGCTCGTGCGGCTCGATTCGGCCAATCGGCACGCGCTGCTGCTCGAGGGTCTGCGCACGCCGTCGTATCAGGACGCGATTCAGAACGCCGCGTTGATCGCGATCGCGCGATCGAACGACGCGACGGCGCTCGACGACGTGCAGCAGCACGTGGGAGATCAAGCGCTGCCGGCGCGGGTGATCGCGGCGTTCGCGGGGCGCGGGAACCAGCACGCGCTCGATCTGCTGGGGGCGGATCTCGACGACACGCGGTCGTGGGTGCGCACGTGGACGCTCACGGCGGTGGGGAGTCTACCGGCGCAGCAGCGGTTGACGTTCCTCGAGGCGCAACAGCCGAAGCTGACGCACGCAGATACGCGGGCGGCGGTGGCGAGTGCGATCGAGGCGTTGCGAAAAGCGCGGTAGCCGTCATTCCGAGCGCAGCGAGCAATCTTGCGTCGGGGTCGAGATCTCGAATCGGACACGAGATCCCTCGACTCCCTCGCTTCGCTCGGTCGCTCGGGATGACCATTGGGTGAGTCGCTTCGCTCCGGCGCTCGGGATGACAAGACGCCGTTCGGTGACTTGCCGGTCTCCCGACCACCGCGCATACTCCGTCGAGGCGCTTGCGCTCCCATGAGCCGAGGCGCCGCCGACTCTCCACGAATCCGAGGACACTCGATGCGCCGATCCTACATCGTCCCGGCCCTGCTCGCATTCGCGTCCGTCGCGCGCGCGCAGGACCCCGGCATGACGCTCAAGGCATTCGATCAGAAGCACGGCGGGAACGACAAAACACACATGCTCTCGCATGTCGTCACGCATCCGGGCGCCTGGAAAGCGGCCGACATCGAGATCGAGCAGGATCGCAATCGGCCGTACGTCTACATCTCGGGCTTCGTCAACTTCGACGCGCAGATCTACGACATCGCCAACCCGAGCGCGCCGAAGAAGATCTTCGATTGGACGATCGAGAATCCGGAGCTGCACCGCGGCATCGGCGCCATGGACGGCAAGTACTTCAAGATCGGCAACAAGTACTACTACGCGCAGTCGTATCAATTCATGCAGGGGAGCCCGGACGCCGACTTGGGCGCGGTGATCTTCGACGTGACCGGCCTCCCCGATCCGAAGTCGGTCAGGGTCGTGGCGCGCATCCGGTATCCGCAGTCGCCGGGCGGGTTCCACAACACGTTCGCGTACAAGCACTCGGACGGCCGCGTGCTGTATTTCGCGACGATCAATCAGTCAAAAGCACTCATTTACGATCTCTCAAAGGTTGTGAGCGGAGCCCCGGAGAGCACGTGGCTCATCGGCGCGGTGCCGAACCCGACGCCCTATCGCCAGATCGGCGGCGGCGGCTATCACGACTTCTACGTCGCCTACGATCCCGCCGCGCACCAGGACAAGTTCTACGGCGCCGGCCTGGGCGGATACTCGGTGTGGGACGTGTCGCATCCCGAGTCGCCCAAGCAGCTCTTCACGATCACGAGCCTCGGCATGGACATCGCGCACACCTTCACGCCGTCGCCCGACGGGCACTATGCGGTGACCGAAACCGAGTATCAGTACACGCCGCTCCGCATCTGGGATCTCACCGCCGGTCAGCAGGGGAAGACGCAGAACGTCGACCTGCCGATCAGCGCCTGGACCGCCGACTGGCGCGACCTCTCGCACAACCACGAGGTGCGCTGGCCGTACGTGTTCGTCTCCGCGTACGAGGACGGCTTCCAGATGTTCGATCTCAAAGATCCCAAGAATCCGCACACCGACGGCTACTATTACACCTGCGAGTGCCAGCACGAGCACGGCTTCGGCGGCACACCGGACAACGGGTGGCAGGCGGACAACAGCGTCGAGCAGGGCGCGTTCGGCGTCGACGTGCGCAACTATGACGGGCTCGTCGTGCTCTCCGACATGCGCAGCGGACTCTGGCTGTTCAAGGTCGACGGGTTCAACGGCTGGAACGGCCACGACTACGGCATGCCGAACATCTCGAGCGTGCAGGATTACGACAACGGGCCGGACGGCGCACCGCCAAAGCGCGTGACGCCGGACCACCAGACCGACACGCGCCAGCGGTGATGCTCGGCGGATGGCTCGGCCGCGTCCTGCTCGCGGCGACGGTCGTCGCCGCGGCGGATCGCGCCGGGCCATTCGACATTTCTCTTTTCAATACTCAAAATGCGCCGGACGCGCACGGCCAGGCGCGCCTCGTCTTCGGCCAGTCGCCGTTCGGAGTCGCCGTCACGGCCGACGGCCGCGCCAGCTACGACGTGCGCATCACGGCCGCCGGCCTTCCCGACCCTTCGACGCTTGGCCGATACTCGGCATACGTCGCATGGGCGGTGAGCACGGACCTGAGCCGCTGGGACCGACTTGGCACCGTCACGAACGGCGACAATACCGTCGGCCGCGCGGAGGTGAACAAGTTCCTCCTGGTCGTCGCCGCTGAATCCACCGCGACATCGCCGCACACCGGCCCAACGGTGCTGCACGGCACGTCGCCGAGCGGCTGGCTGCAATCCTTCTTGAGCCATCCGTTGTTCAGAGGCATTCCGCCGTGATCGGCGGCAAGAACGTGCTGTTCACGCTGGCGTTCGCGTTGGTGCCGGCGATTGCCTCCGCGCAACAAAAGCCAACGAAGCCCGCGAAGAAGCCGAGCTCGATGACGGGTATGCCGGGCATGAACGGCATGCCCGCGGACTCGGGGCGACGGAAGCCGGGCGCGAAGCCGGCTCCCGCGATGCACGACACGTCGTCCATGGCGATGGGGTCGATGTCGATGCCGATCCCGATGCCGGCGGGGATGCCGATGATTCCGGGACTCGTCGGACTGAAGCCGCCGGTTGGCGAGTTTCTCCCCGCGAAGGGCGTCGACCCGCGCACCCTTCCGCTCGCGAATCCGACACAGATCGCGCGGCTGAAGGACGGCGACACGCTCGACCTCACGGCGATGCTCGTCCGCCGCGTCATCAACGGCCGCGCGTTCGCGATGTACGGCTACAACGGACAGGTCCCCGGTCCGCTGATTCGCGTTCTGCAGAACGCGACGATCGTGGTGCGCTATCACAATCGCATCGACCTGCCGAGCACCGTGCATTGGCACGGCGTGCGGCTCGACAATCATAACGACGGCGTGCCCGGAATCACGCAGGATTCGGTGATGCCGGGCGGCAGCTTCGTGTACCACGTGCACTTTCCCGACGCGGGCATCTATTGGTACCACCCGCACGTCCGCGAGGACATCGAGCAGGCGATGGGCCTGTTCGGCAACGTGCGCGTCGACTCGCCGGATCGCGACTACTACTCGCCGGTCAACGCCGAGCAGACGCTCGTGCTCGACGATCTGCTCATCAACGGCGACACGCTGATTCCGTTCGGCAAGGACGCGCCCGACTTCGCCCTCATGGGCCGCGTGGGCAACGTGCTGCTGGTGAACGGCGAGCCACGGTACTCGCTGACCGTGAAGCGCGGCGCCGTGGTGCGTTTCTTCGTCACGAACGTTGCGAGCTCCCGCACGTACAACCTTTCCTTCAGCGGCGCGCCGATCAAAGTCGTCGCCGGCGACGTGAGCAAGTTCGAACACGAGGAGCGCGTGCCGAGCGTGGTGATCGCGCCCGCCGAGCGATACGTGGTGGAGGTGGCGTTCGACAAGCCCGGACGGTACGCGCTCGTGAACGCGATCCAGGCGATCAACCACTACGCCGGCGAATTCGCGGCCGAAGTCGACACCCTCGGGTTCGTCACGGTCGGCGCGACGCCGGCCGCGCCGAGCTATGCGAAGCAGTTCGCGACGCTGCGGTCGAACGCCAAGGTGACGCAGGACATCGACCGCTACCGACAGTACTTCGGCAAGGCACCGGACAAGCGGCTCACGTTGACGGTCTCGATCAGCGGCCTGCCGCTCTCACTGCCGTTGGCGACCGTGCAGTTCATGAACGTCGACACCGCGTACTACGCGCCCGTCGAGTGGGTGGACGGGATGCCCGACATGAACTGGCTCTCCACGTCCAAGCAGGTGCGCTGGATCATTCGCGACGACGCGACGGGCAAGGAGAACATGGACATCGACTGGCACGCGAGGCAGGGGTCGGTGATCAAACTTCGGATATTCAATGATCCGAAATCCTTTCACCCAATGCAGCACCCGATCCATCTGCACGGCCAGCGGATGCTCGTCGTGGCGCGCGACGGCGTGCGGACGAAGAACCTCGTCTGGAAGGACACGGCAATCATCCCCGTGGGCTCGACGGTCGATCTCCTCATCGACGCGTCGAATCCCGGCGCCTGGATGCTGCACTGTCACATCGCCGAACATCTGGGGTCGGGGATGATGACAGTCCTGCGCGTGGATCCGGCGGAGGCCGGCGGGCGGTAGCGCGCCGCCCGCGCCGGCATCACACCCGCACGAGCCGCCGCTTCTCGGCGAGCTCGGCGAGCGAGAGCTCGCACGCGTGCAGGCAGCGCTGCAGCCCCTCGAGCGAGTGATCGCCCATGTGCCCGATGCGAATCGTCGTCGCGGCGAGCTCGCCGTAGCCCCCGCCGATCGTGTAGCCGCGCTGCGCGATCGACTGCCGCAAGTCTGTCGTCGACATGCCGGGCGGCACGCGCACCACGCTCACGGTCGGTGAGCGCGAGCCCTCGGGCGCGACGATGCTCAGATCGACGTTGCGGCGCTCGCGCACTTCGTCGACCCACGCGACCGTGGCGTCGCGCATGGCCGCGTGCCGCTCCCAGCGTCGCTCGATCCCCTCGCGGCCGATGTCGCCGACCTGCGCCTCGAGCGCGTAGAGCAGATTGGTCGCCGGCGTGCTCGGCGTCTGGTGCTTGGCAGCATACTTCTCATATTGCAGAACGTCAAAGTAGAAGCCGCGGTGCGGCACCGACTTCGCGCGCTCCACGTATTCGGGACCAGCGACGGCGAACGCGAGGCCGGCGGGAAGCGCGAGCGCCTTCTGCGATCCGGTGAGCAGGAAGTCGAGCGCCCAGGCATCGACCATGAGCTCGGCGCCGCCCGCGGCGGAGACGCTGTCGACGAGCGCGAGCGCGCCATAGCGATGCGCCAGCTCGGCGATCGTGCGCGGGTCCGTCAACACACCCGTCGACGTCTCGCAGTGCGCGACGGTGACGGCGACGAACTTTCGCGTCGCGAGCGCATCCTCGACGACCGTCAAGTCGAACGCGGCGCCCCACGGCACGATCACTCGCTCCACGCGCCGGCCGCACGACTCGGCGACCACCGCGAACCGCTCCGAAAATGCGCCGTTCACGAGACAGAGGATCGTTCCCTCAGGCGCGTTGCGGATCGCCATTTCCATGAAGCCGGTCGCGGACGTCGCGCCCACGTAGACGGGGCGCGCCGTGAGCAGCACGTCGCGCAGTCCCGCCTCGATGCGCGCGAACATCGCCTCGAACGCTTTGCCGCGGTGCGGGATCACGGGGCGTGTGAGCTGGCCGAGGATCTCGGGGCGGATTTCCGTCGGGCCCGGGATGAAGAAGGTGCCGAATTCCGTGTCTGGCATGCAGCTAATCTACTTCCCGCCGCAGCACGCGTCCGGCGAGCGCCCCGGTGTAATTCCCATCGGCGATCACGACCACGCCATTCACGAGCACGTACTTCATCCCCGCGGCCAGAAGCGTCGGCTGCTCGTAGGTCGATCGGTCGGCGACGGTCGCCGGATCGAACGCGATCACGTCCGCGAACTCGCCGGGCGCGAGCACGCCGCGATCCTTGAAGCCGAAGTCCTTCGCCGTCGTCGCACTGCTGCGTTCGACCGCCTGCGGCAGCGTGAGCACGTGCTTCTCGTAGACGTACTGGCGCAGAATGCGCGGGAACGTGCCGTACTTTCGCGGGTGACCGTCGCTCCCGTCGGAGCACGTGACGATGAACGGCTGCACCATGAACTTGTCGATGTCGGCATCGGTCATGTTGAACGAAGCGACGCCCGGGTCGCCGCGCAGGATGATGGCGAGCGCGGCTTCGACCGGCGTCGTGTTCCGCTCGCGCGCGATTGCATCGAGCCGCTTGCCGAGGATGCTCGAGTCGCGCGTGGACGTAATGAGCAGCGTCGACGCGCCGCCGCGCCGGCGCAGGTTCTCCGTCATCTCGCCGAGCAGCTTCGTGCGCGTCGCCGGATCGGCGGCGCGCACGCGTAGACTGTCGTGCCCACCCGTCTCGGCCCAGCGCGGCAGCAGCGACGCGCCAAGGCTCGTGCCGGACGCGGTATATGGATACTGACAGCCAAAAACGCTCACGCCGCTCGCCTGCGCCTGCTTCATGAGCGCGATGACGGTGTCGCTCTGCCCCCAGACGTCGGCGCCGAGCGCTTTGATATGAGAGATCTGTACGGGCATGCGTGCTTCGCGGCCGATGCGGATCGCCTCGTTCACCGCGGCAATGAGTCCAACGGCGTACGAGCTCTCGTCGCGAAGATGCGTGTCGTACAGCCCGCCCTTGGCCGCGGCGACCTTGGCGAGCGCGATGACTTCGTCGGTTGTCGAATAGCTCTGCGGCGCGTAGAACAATCCGGTCGAGAGGCCGATCGCGCCGGCGTCCATGCCGCGCACGACGAGCGTGCGCATGGAGTCGAGCTGCTGCGCGGTCGGTGCGTTCGCCGACATGCCGAGCAGCGCCTGGCGCACCGAACCGAATCCGATGAACACGGCGGCGTTGGTGCCGATGCCTTTCGAGTGCCAGCTGGCGAGCTGCTTCGCGATGTCGACCGGGCCGCCGCCGTCGTTGTTGGTGATGACGGTCGTGACACCCTGCATCAGGTAATCGAGATTCGACTTTCGCTTCGCGTTCGAGAGGTCGCCGGCGGAGTGCGTATGCGAGTCGATGAAGCCGGGTGCGACGACGAGGCCGTGCGCGTCGATGGTGCGCGTCGCGGTGACGTGCGACGCGGAGGCGTCGCCGAGGAAAGTGATGTGATCGCCCGTGATGCCGACGTCGGCGCGGCGGGCGGGCGAGCCGGTGCCGTCGACGACACTTCCGCCGGCGATGAGTATGTCGACGTGTTGTTGGGCTGACGCCCGGCCCGCGGCAAGCAGCAGCGCGGCGGCGGCGGCGGCGCGGCGCGCGAGGGAGGTCGTGGATGGCATGCCTGAACGATGCTGCGGCGCGCGATGACACGCGAGGGGCACATCCGCTCCAATGGACCCCGGACCTGATTGCTTGCGAGAGTCTCCGAGTGCCGTGATGTTAGTCGCGTTCCGAACCCGAGGACGTGCCGTCATGCTCTGCCGACAGGTCTTCCCGATTGCACTCGCGGTATCGTTGCCGTTGCTCGCCGCGGGCCAGTCACCGTCGCGAGAGCGGTCGCGGGCCACGATCACCGGCGCCGTCACCGACACGGCCCTCAACCCGATCGACGCCGCCGAGATCTCGATCGCGTTTTCGAACGCGCGCACCCGCTCCGACGCGCACGGCAAGTTCGAACTTGGTAGCCTCCCCGCGGGCAACTACGTGCTCGCGGTGCGGCGGCTCGGATACGAGACGATCGCGACCGGCGTCACCGTCGCGGCCGGCGACACGCTGCGCCTCGCGTTCACGTTGACCCCCACCGCTGAGGCGCTACCGAGCGTCACCGTGTCGGCGCCGAGTGGCTCGATGCGACTTCGCGAATTCGAGGAGCGGCGCAAGCGGAGCAACGGACAGTTCTTCGATCAGCAATACATCGAATCGCGCAACGTGGCCGGGGTCACCGACCTCCTGCGCGAAGCGAAGGCCGTTCGCATGGCGACCGACGGCACGCATCTCTTCGCCGAAAGCGCGCGGGAATGGACGCCGTGCCCAATGCAGGTGTACCTCGACGGCATCCCGCTCGCCGGCGTTGGCGTGTCCACCTCGGCGAAGTTCGATCTGAAGCTGCTTCCGTCGCCCAAACAGATCATGGCGATCGAAGTGTACGCGGGCGCGGCGTCGCTGCCGCCGGGATTGCCGACCGGTCCACCAAGCGGGAGAGCCGGCTGCGGGGCGATTCTCGTGTGGACGCGAGACGGCTCGATCCCTCAGGACTGAATTCGATATCCCGTCTTGCGCACGGTGAGAATGTGCCGCGGCTCGGCGGCGTTCTCCTCGAGCTTGCGCCGCAGCTCGGCGACGTGGGTGTCGACGGTGCGCGAGTAGACCTCGCCCGAATAGCCCCACACTTCCTCGAGGAGCTCGGTGCGCGTCGCGACCTGCCCGCGTCTTTGAAGAAGTGCAATGAGTAAATCGTACTCCTTGGGGCGGAGCGTCACCTCCTCGCCACTGCGGCGCACGGTGTGCGTGCCCGGATCGACCTGCACGTCGCCGAACGTCACCACGCTCCCGAGCTTCGGCTTGCCGCGCGCGCTCGCCGCGCGGCGCAGCAGCGCGTCGACGCGCGCGAGGAGCTCGAGCAGCCCGAACGGCTTCGCGACGTAGTCGTCCGCGCCGAGATGGAAGCCGAGCACCTTGTCCGTCTCTTCGCCGCGGGCACTGAGGATGAGCACCGGCGTGTCGATGCCCTCCTCGCGCATGGTGCGAAGCACGCGGTAACCGTCCATGCCGGGGAGCATGAGATCGAGAATGACGAGATCCGATTGCGACCCCCGCGCGAGCGACAGGCCGGTCGTCCCCTCGCTCGCGACCTCCACCTCATAGCCTTCGATCTCGAGGTTGTTGCGCAGCCCGGTCGCGAGATTCTTGTTGTCCTCGATCACGAGGATGCGTGTCATACGCCGGTCGGCTCGCGATGGGGCGCCGCCGTGGCGGACATCGTCGCCGCGACGTGCTCGCCCGTGAAGCCGCGGGCGCGCTCGGCCGGTTGCAGCTCGATCACGATCCGTGCGCCGCCGCCCGGTGCGTCCTCCACCCACGCGTCGCCGCCGTGAAGGCGCGCCAGCTCGCGCACGACGTACAGGCCGATGCCGCTGCCGGCGATGGAGGAGTTGGCGTGGCGGTCGAGCCGGTAGAACGACTGCCACACACGCTCGCGCTCGCGCGGCGGGATGCCCTCGCCCTGGTCTTCCACCCAGAAGCGCGGCCGGTTTGCTACTATGCTCGTTCCAATTCTCACATGCTGCGCCGGCGGTCCATACTTGAGCGCGTTGTCGAGCAGATTGAGCACCATCTGCCGGAGCGCGCTCCGGTCGGCGAGCGCGAGCACGTCCGGCACATACAGCGCGTCGATCGTCACGCCGGCCGCGGCGGCGAGCGGCCGCCAGTCGTCGACCACGGCCTGCACCGCCTGACTCAGGTCGAGCGGCTCCGGCCCGAGGCGCACCATGTGCCGCTCGGCGCGCGAGAAATGCAGAATATTCTCGACGAGGTGCATCAGGCGGCGGCCCTCCTGCACGATCACGTCAGTGGCGGTCTTGCGCTCCTGATCGGTGCGTACACGGCCGAGGTTGAGCGTTTCGGCGAAGAGGAGAATCTGCGAGAGCGGGGTGCGCAGCTCGTGCGAGACGCTCGAGATGAAGTCGGAGCGCAGGCGCGAGAGCTCCTGCTCGCGACGCAATTGGAGAATCGTGATGACGATCATCCCCGCCGTGAGTGTGAGCAGCCCGACGAGGAGCGGGACGCGCGACCCGGGCAGCGCGCCGAGCGCGAGCTGGTCGACCGCCCGCTCGCGGATCGATGCGTGCACGGTGAAGCCGCCGGCCTGCTCGAGCGGCGCCGAGGCCGTGTACGGCGACGACTGGCCGCGCGCGCTCTGATAGACGATCCGGCTCGCCGGATCGCGCACGGTGAGACCGACAATCGAGTCGTTCGGCGCGCCGCCGGTCACGGACGCGGGGAGCAGCGACCGCTTGGCGACGATCGTGCGCAGCATCGCCGGGCCGATCACGTCGCCGCACGTGCGCAGTCCGAACGCCGCGATCGGCGCGCGATGCTCGGCGTACTTCACCGCGTACACGATCGTGGACGGCGCCTCGCCGCGGGGGCCGCCGAGCACGACGGCGTAGTCCCAATCGGATTGATAGATCGCGCGACCGTGTGCGGTCACGGTATCGGTGAGCCAGACGCGCATCGCAGGCGATGGCTGCGCGCCGAAGGTCGCGAGCGTGCCGTCGCGGAAGTCGAGCCGAAAGTAGAAGCGCGCTGAGTCGGCGGCCGGGTTCGCGCATCGGAGCGCGGCGTCGGCGCTGGACGAGAGCAGTGCCGGCGCGGGGAGCAGCTCGTACGGCGACGTGGCGCGCGTCCGCGTGAGCGGTGCGAGCGCTCCGCCAATCGTGGATTGCAGCTCGTCGTTGACTCCGGCGACGAGCTCCCAGGCCGCGACCGCCGCGTAATCGTGCAGCGCGCGCTCCGCGGTCGCGCGGTGCGAGCGCGCGGCGTCATGCGCTTCATAGGCGAGCATCGTCGCGAGGACGAGCGTGCACATGAGGAGCGCCGCGAGCAGACTCGCGTTGGAGCGCGGCCGTGAGGGTCGAACGCCGAACTTCGAGGGGCGCGGAGGCAGGGGGCTGGGGGCGCGCATCACTCGAATCATCGTTCCCGCGCGCGAGGCGGGCAATGGATGCGGCGCGCGGTCTGACGAGGTTATGACAATCGGGAGAGTAGAGAGTAGAGGGTGGAGAGTAGCCCGCCCTCTCTACTCTCCACTCTCTGCTCTCGACTCTCGCTATCAGAACGGCATCGTATCCTTCTGCGCCTTCTTCACGTTCTCCTTGTGCTCCGCGCTCTCACGCAGCCAGCCGGTCGCGCCGCGGACGCCGCCGAACTGCTTCGACGAGAGGACCGCGCCGGTCTGTGCGTCGACGATCACCTTGGTGTGCGTGCGCTTGTGGTTCGGGATGATGTCGATCGCGTACTCCGTGCGGCCGTTCGCCACGTTCATCTCACCCGAGCCGATCTGCCCCGGGACCGCACACAGCGCGATGACCTTCGCCGAATCGGGCGAGATCATGGTGCTCGCGTTGTAGAGATCGGTCTTGATCGCCACACCCGCGGCGGCGGTGCGATCGACCGTGCTGCACGTCGTGCCCGTCGGCATGTACCACTCGCCCATCGTCACGGTGTCGGTCGTGACGGTGTCGGGCAGCAGCGTCCCGCTCGCCGTGCCGGTGCTCGTGTACGTGACGTCCTTGTGCACGGGAATGCGCGTGGTGCTCGTATCCTGCGCCTGCGCCACGACGGCGGCCGACAGCACGAGCGCGGCCGCGGTCAAGAGAGTTGGTTTCATGGGTACCTCGTTGCTGCGGTTGGGTGGGCGCGCCACAGTGGCGGCTCCGCGGCACCTACTCGCAACGCCTGTGCAACCGGCGAGTGAAAGCGACGAAAATTCGAGCCGGGCTCAGGCTCTCGCGACGCGCAGCGCCGCCTTAGCTGCGCGAGCCGTACGATTCGGACCTCGGTCGACACACGGCAGCTGCCTTGTGCTTGCTGTTACCACACTATAAACTCGCACCCGACAACATAGTGTTTGCCAGGTACGAACGAACCGGCGCTCGTATAAGATGAAGCCGATTCCACAGTCCGCGCCCATTGTCGCAACAGACCACGCGAAGCTCGTTCAAGCGCACGCTGAGGAACGAGCTCGCGGACGGGCACGAGAAGCGCCGTCACGCGCCGACTGGCTAGTTGCCATCTTGCGCGAGGACTGTCCGACAGTCGCCACTTACCTCATCGCACGGCTCTGCAAAAATCGGGCGGCTCTTATGGCCGCCGTTGAAAGTCTGGACCGGCGACAGGAGCCATCGGCAGTCGAGCCAGCACCGAACTTCATGTTCGAAGTTGCGGGGTGTGTAGCAGCGGAACTTCACCACAGCTACATCGGCCCGGAACACATCCTCTTGGCACTAACCAGGGAATCGACGGCCTTTGGAGACACAGTTCGATCGGCCGAACTCACCTGGACCGCCGTGCTCACCGCGTTTCGCGCTATCGACTGGGCGATTCCGCGTACACAAGACCGATGACCGGTGCGACAGCTGTACCCAGGTCTACCAGTAGCCAATATCTGTCGCAGGTCTCATCCGAGATTTCTGATGCGATATTCGTAACGCGCGGGACGATCGTGGCGTTCCGCGCGGGCACCTTTGGACGCTGGATGCCTCGCCAAAGAGGTCTGCGTCCGTGTTCTCGGCACAAGGCCGAAGGCGGCAAGGCCGCCCTCGGCGTGTGGCACGCGATCTTCATCGGCGCCGCTCGGCAATCCACTACACGTGCACGCGCGAGCCGGAATAATCCGATCGAGCGACCGTCACAAAGGGGGCAAGTAAGGCGGTCACGATTTGATTCTTTGCGACGCGCGTTCGTCCGTTGGGAGTGTTCGTGCCCATCTCCACACCCCGCGAGGCGGAGGGCGCTTCGAGTTGGCTATGCGCGCAATCCAACGATCACGGCACGTCCTTGAGCAATACGTGTAGCGTCGGTCTCTGCCCGAGCTTGAGGTCGGCTGTCTCAATGGGCGCTTGCCGCAACTGGCCGATGGTTGATTGGGCCCACTGCATCTGTGCGTCAGACAAAGGTGGAAGGCGCTGCTTCTCAAGAATCCAGATGCTGATTAGCTGGTCTGGACGTCCGTTCTTCTTTATTGATCGCGCCGCTGCTTTAAGCCCCGCAACAAGTATCTCTGGGGTCAGGGCCGACCGTTTAATCACGAGCATGTTCTTGCCGCTGTTGCCCTTTGTGCGACGAACGACGGCGACAATCTGCGGGGCGCCGAGTTGCTCCACCAACAATACTGAGACTTCTCCGTCCTCCGCGGTCTTCTCTGGCCCGAAGGACATCTGTCGACCAGCTACCTGCGGTCCGGCAGTGGCTCGAGCCATCGCAAGAGACGATGGCGTGGCTGTCGCAACAGCAAGCAAAGTAACGAGCTGCGATATCATAAATCCCTCGCTAAATGTTAGTGTATGGACGAGACTGATGAGTCCTCCACAGCGCGCCTATTCGACGTCACAGTAGTCGAGGTCCGAGCCCAGGTAGATTCGCGAGCCGTCCGCCTGAATTTGGTACCAATCTGTGAAGTAGCAGTAGATGCCCCCCTGCGCCGGCAGAGCTGGGACTTCAGGATTTGGGTCACAGTCGGCCATTGATCCGGACACACCGAGTTGAGTCGGCCCGCCTGTGCCATCTCCATCGCACCCACCGATAATCGGGGTAATGCCATCCGGGCACGACAGGACCTGTTCTGAGATGTCGACGGAAACCGATGCGGACGCCGAATGCGAATCCTCGTCAGCAACGGCCAGCGTGAACGTCGTGCTTGAGGTCGCGTTATAGCTTGTGCTGACGCCGGAGCCGAATGTTGAGCCGTTTGCCGACCAGCTGTAACTGGTGAGCGCCGCACCGCCGTCCTGACCAGGCAAGCTTTCGCCTCCGGCGAGACCCACATTCGCACTCCCACCCGGCGGAACGGTGATGCTCACGGATTGCCCAGAGGCGCCGCCGTACGCGATGGTCGCCTTAGCTTTGGGCGCCGGACATACAGTCTGCGGGCGAGACGCGCCCTTTGTTTGAGTATCTTGTTTGTCGCCCCAAACGATCAGCGAAAATGGCGCAACGGGCAGCAGGTACTTATTCCAGACGTGGCCGTAGGCGGTCGCATTGATGACTACCGATGGGCCGTTGCCGCACGTACGCGAGAAGACCCTTGTGGCATTCGCTATCATTCCTTTTCCACCCGCCAGGAGGTCGGACGCGGACACAGTCGCGTGCGCGGATCCATATGATGCTGTGCCGGCTGTAACATCGACATCCACTGTGGCGACGGCGTCCGTCGAGTTGTAATTGAGCACGCTCTGTCCAAAGGCCGTGGTGTTGTCGGTGAACCCAGCATCCGGTGTGACAGTGAGGTCGGTAAGCGATTGAAGTTCTGGCGGCGCTTCCGGTGGTGGATCCTGCTGGCCGGTTTCTATGACGTGGCTTGATCGTGCCATAGGCGCCATCCTCTGCACCGCGGGCGCGACCGCGTCACGGCATGATGCCGAGGTAAGCACACCTGCGGCGGCTAATAGCACTCTCGCGATCGTTTTCATCTGCGAAGCCTCCAATTTGATGTCAGACATATGCCCATGGGGGCGTGCAACGTGAGGGGTGCCTGTTATCGAGGATCGCACCGCCAAGCAGCGGTGTAGAGATATGAGGCAACAACGGGCTCTTGCGCGGATCGAGCTTGAATAGGACCGGTTGCATAGAGGGTGTCGGCAGTGGCTGTTATTCCAGTGACGGACTGGAATTCAGTAGGTACTGAATCAGTTGTGACGAAGCCTGCGCCCTTGTATCGCCGCACGAGCAGCGTTCGTGACGAGCTGGGTTTGTTCCCGCCGAAGAGAAGACTCGCGGCCCCGAGGAGCTGCCCATCGAGTGTAGCTTGCTTGACGTCCTCGACGTGGTCCGAGATCGCCTGCTCCGTCGTGCCCCGCCGAGTGCGGACCGCCAGCCGTGAGGATTCGCCCAAATCGGACGGGACGCGGTAGATCACGGCGACATCATCTTCGACGAATGCCAACTCAGGATGATGGACGGGATGCGTACCGCCGCGAATGACGCGCCCAAGGTCGCGCCACGTCGTTTCGCCTGGATCTTGCTCGAACATAAAGAAGGAGTTGTTATCGGCTGTCAGTGTGCTGTCGTTTCGTACAACGCCGAGCACCAATGCACCGTCTGGTGAGGCCGCGATCGCGACGTATGCAACGCGCTTCGTCTCGACCACATGCACTGTCCACTGCCCATGGACACGCTCAAAGACAGCGACGTCGGTTCTTATGGTGCCAGGCTTGACCGAGTCAGTCGATTCGAGCGGCACTGCGATTGCGGCCAGGTCTCGCGTTTCGATGAGAGCCGACGCATAGGCGGTCTTGAGGCGCCCCGGCACTGATGGCAACTTGACGACTTGTCGCCACACGCGGCCATCGGTAATCGCTGACCAGTATGTCGACATGCGATCTCTTGATTCAACATCTTTCAATGGTCCGGCCACTGCGAGGACAACACGCCACGTGCCATCGTACCGCGCGACGGCTCGAACGTCCGACGCCCTCGCCGGAGCAACTGGCGACGAGACGATTTCCGCCTCGCCACTTGACCGGATCACGACGCCCAACACCGAATCTCCTGCTTCTGGCACGTAGCTGGCACCCTCTCGGCGCCAAACGTACGCCGGTTGGCCGGCAAGAAGCATTCGTCGCCCGGCAATAACGAATGCCTGCGGCTCGACGTACACACGTCGGCCGTCACGTAGTCGGACGGGTTTCAGCTTCTCGGCCGAATCCCGACACATACGCACGCGCAGAGGAGAGGGCCACGCGGACGAGTGCGGCGATACTCCAGCCCAAGTCACCCCAATGAGTGCAGTGACGAGTGATCGAAGCGTCAACGGGGTCCCCCGATGTGATGTGGCGGCACGGAGATGCAAATCATACCTGTCGGTTGGTACCAGAACGTTGACCTACGTGGGTGAATGAGTACTCGCGCTGCCGACGAACACGTCACACTGCAGACGCAGAGGGCTGCGCGCGGCCAGCCGTGCCAGCGGGTTGAATGGAGAGGTCCGTAATAAGTACTTGCGTGATCGACTCCGTATTTGCACTCTTATAGAGTCGGCTTGGTCAGAAACGTTTAGTACTCTCCGCGTCACCAAGGATCGAAATGCTCCAGTCGGGCGAGCCAGCTGCCCCACGGACCCTCGCTCCAACGCCACTCGCCGAGCCAGACGCATTTACCCTGGCGTTCCGTCGCGCCGAGCCTCAACTCCGGCGCTACCTGAGGCACCTCGATGGGACAGCAAGCTCAGACGATCATGAGGATCTGTTGAGTGATGCCACCGTTGTCGCATGGCAGCGCAGACATGAGTTTCGCGGAGATGGTTGTGCAACGGGGTGGCTCCTGCGAATCTGTCGCACGGTGTGCCGAGCAAGTCGGAGGCGCAGGCGAATCGAAGTCGCCGTAGGCACAGATATCCAGATCACAGCGCCGATTACACAGAATGTTCGAGATGCGTTGCGTTCCGCCAAACTCGATGACGACCGCCTGTCGTTGATCCTCAGCCGCCCAACGCGCCAGAAGCATATCCTTCTCGCGCGATATGCCGAAGGTATGCCGATCAACGACATCGCAAGGCGCTTCGGTTGTGCACCAGGCACCGTGAAGGCGACCCTGCACCAAGCCACCAAGTGGCTCAAGGACCACGATCCCGCCGCCGATGCGACGAATGGCGCCTGACAACGGGCGCCCCGACTCTACGCCCTCGCGACGCGCAGCACCTCGTCAATCGTAGTGACACCCGCGCGCGCGGCGCGGATGCCGTCGTCGAGCAGCGTGCGCATCCCTTTCGCGGTCGCCATGCCGCGAAGCTCTTCGGAGCCGCGCCGCCGCTGCACCTCGAGGCGGAGCTCGTTGTCCATCACGAGCAGCTCGTACACGCCGGTGCGACCGCGATATCCCGTGCCGCGGCATTCGTCGCAGCCCTGGCCTTTCCATACGCGTTCGAGGCCGAGCGCCTCGATGTCGAGCCGGCGCGCGGCGGCACGATCGGGGCGCGTCTCCGCCTTGCAACGGGGACAGATCACGCGTACGAGGCGCTGCGCGAGCACTGCGTCGACGGTACTCGCGACCAGATACGCCGCGATCTCGAGATCGAGCAGGCGCGTCAGCGCGGTTGGCGCATCGTTCGTGTGGAGCGTCGACAGCACGAGGTGGCCGGTGAGCGCCGCTTGCGTGGCGATCTGCGCCGTTTCCGCGTCGCGAATCTCGCCGACGAGAATGATGTCCGGATCCTGCCGGAGCAGCGCGCGCAGTGCGCCGGCGAACGTCATGCCGACTTTCTCATTGACGGGAACTTGCGGCACGCCGGCCAGCTCGTACTCGACGGGATCCTCCACCGTGAGGATTTTCTCACGGCCGGTCTTGATCATCTCCACTGCGGCGTAGAGCGTGGTCGTCTTTCCGGATCCCGTGGGGCCCGTGACGAGCACGATTCCGTGCGGCCGCGACACGACCTCGCTGAACAGCTCGAGCGTGTCCGCGGCCATGCCGAGCTCGGTGAGCGAGATGCGGCCGCGCTCCTTGTCGAGCAGCCGGAGCACCACGCTCTCACCGCGCAGCGTCGGCACCGTCGAGACGCGCACATCGACTTGACGATTCTGTAATCGAAGTCGGATGCGCCCGTCCTGCGGCAGCCGCCGTTCGGCGATATCGAGCTCCGCCATGATCTTGAGCCGGCTGATGATCGCGGCAGTGAGATGCGGCGGCGGCGCCGGCGCCTTCTGCAACACGCCGTCGACGCGATAGCGGACGCGAAGCCCATCCTGATACCCCTCGAGGTGTACGTCCGACGCGCGCGCGTCCAAGGCCTCGATGAGGAGCAGGTTCACGAGCCGCACGACCGGCGCCTCGTTGGCGAGATGCAGAAGATCGTCGAGCGGAATCTCCTCGATGCCGTTCGCGCTCACCTCGCCGGTGAGTCCAGCGATCAGGCCTTCCGCCGTCGCGGCCTCCGGCGCGTACACGCGCCGGATCGCCGTGCGCACGTCGTGCTCCTCGAAGCGCTCGAGCGCAACGCGCGCGTTGAAGATCAGGCGCAAGTCGTCGAGCGCGAGTGGATCGACGCGATCGGCCCACGTCGCGACGACGAGCACCTCGCCGTCGACGCGCAGCGGGAGCACGGCGTTCTGCTCGAGCCAGTCCGCCGAGAGCGTCGTCGTGAGCCGTTCGAGGTCGAGGAGCTCGGTGGCGGAGTGCGGGGCGGCGGTCATGCGGCGATGGTGCGCGAACGGCGGGATGGCCTGTCATCCCGAGCGAGCCTGCTGTCCCTGTCATCCCGAGCGAGCGGAGCGAGTCGAGGGATCTGGGCTCGTGGCGAGATCCCACTCGCCACGAGCCCAGATCCCTCGACTTCGCCGCTTCGCGGCTGCGCTCGGGATGACACCACCGCGTCGTCGGTCGCTCCGGATGACAGCGCCGTCACCGCGCCGTCCGCCGTGTCCTCCCCCGGCGGCCGCCGCATCACGCTGTCTCGCCGCACCGTGTCCGGCTTCGGCACGATGTGCGGCCCGATGTTGAGCTGCTGCAACAGCGCGCTGCTGTCGCGCACCGCGTCGCGCAGACGATCGACGTCGCCGTCGCTCGCGATGATGTGCGGCGTGAGGAACAGGTACAGCTCGCTCACGTCGTCGTTGTGAATCGTCTCGCCGAACAGCAGCGGCCCGATGATCGGGATGCGGCTCAGTACCGGAATGCCGGTCGTCGTGCGATTGCGCGTGTTCCCGGCGAGGCCGCCGATCACGGTCGTCTGGCCGTCGTGAATGAAGATCTGCGTCGTCGCTTCGCGCTTGTTGATCACCGGCGCGTCGAACTGGATCTCGTTCGACGCACTGTTGTCCTGCTGATCCACCTGGAGATTCACGTAGCCGTCGGGGTTGATCGTCGGCGTGATCGTGAGGACGGTACCCACGTCGATGTACTGCACGGTCTGCACGCGGCCGGTCGGATCGTTCGGCACGGTTTGCGACACCTGCACGAACGGACGCTGCGAGCCCACGTTCAGCACCGCCTGCCGGTTGTTCTGGGCGATGATCACCGGCAGCGAGAGCACGCGCACGTCGCCGCGCTGCTGGAGCGCCGCTATTGCAATATCGTAATTTATGGTTCCATGACCGCCGGTGAGCTCGGCGATCAGGTCCTGGGCGCTCGCCTGCGATGGACCGGTCACCGTCACGTTCGGATTGTTCTTGTCGCGCTTCAAGTTGCCCGACACGCCGACGTCCAGGTCATGCGTGCGCTGCACCTCGGCGATCGTGACTTCGATCAGGACCTGGAGCGGCCGCAGATCCACGCCGTCGATCACCTGGCGGATCAGCGCCCAATCGGCGTCCGTCGCGCGCACGAGGAGCGAGTTGCTCGATTCCTCGGCGACGATACGGATGTCGCCGGCCTGCGATGACAGCGAGCCGAGCGCCTGAGAGAGCGCGGTCGTCGCATTGACGTTGCCGCGCCCACCCCGACCGCCGAACGGCGTCGGAATCTGCGTGATGTTGTTCGGCGCACTCGCCGCCGGCGTCGTGATGATCTGGAATCCGCCGTTCCCGGTTGGGATCATGGTCTGTCCCCCGCGGCCGCCGACGGCCGTTCCCGCGAACCCGGCGAAGAGACTCGTCAGGACCGGTGCGAGCTGCACCGCGCTCGCGTGCTTGAGCCGATACGTGAACAGCCGCATCTCCTGCACCTGATTCTGCGACATCGCACGCTCGATGAGCTGCTGCTGCAGGCGTTGCGCCGGCGTGAGCCGGTCCGCGGGCTCGGGCGGAGTGCCCGCGATCTGCATCAGCGCCGCCGATTGCGTGACCTTGAGGCCGTGCTGCTCGGCGACCGACTTGAGCAGCTCCGCCATCGCGTCGCGCGTCACCGGTTTCCCCAGATGAAGCGTTACGTGCTCGCTCGGGATGTTGCTCATGGACACGTTGAGATCCCCGGCCGCGGCGATCGCGTCGAGGACGACCTTTAATTCCTGATCTTGAAAGTCGAGCGTCACGCCGCCCAGGTGCCGCGCGGTGTCCGACGCGACTTGGGCCTTTGGCGGATTGGGAGGGCGGCCGCCGCGTTGCGCGACCGCGCTCGTGACGAGTGTCGGCAGCGCGATCGCCTGGAACGCGGCCAGCGTGATCAATGTGCGTGCACGGTGCATATCAGGTCCCTGGCTTGGGCACGGCGACGGTCGCGCGTGTCCCGTTGGCGCTCACGAGCGTGACCTTCCCCCGCTCGATCGCGCGCACAGTCCAATCTCCAATGTGATCTCCAACGTGCGAGAGCGTCGGAGCTCCCTCGCCCAGCTTGAGCGTCGCGAAGCTTCGTCCATCGGTCGCGACCGCGGTTCCGAGCACGACCGGCTTCTCCGACTCGCCGGCCGACGCATCGCTCGCCTGTTTCTCGTTGGGCATACTGTAGCGCGTGGCCGGTGCGGCGCGATCGGGCGAGAAGATGTCACCGTCGACCGCGGCATCGAGATCGACGCCGGGCCGACTCGCCGACATCGCGATCGCGGCGAGATTCTCCGTGTTCCGTGAGCTCGGCGCCGGGAGCGGCTCCACGCGCAGCGCGACGACGAGCGTCCACACGACAGCGATCACGCCAACGACGACCGCGCCCAGTCCGATCCGCACCACGGTATCGCGCGTCCATTCGGATTTGCTCATCGGACCGTCCCGCCGCTCAGCGTGACGGCATGGGCGCCCGTCACAGGCGGAAGCGAGTCACGCGTCGCGAAGGCAGACACCGTCGCGACGATCGTCAACACCTCGGTCCCGGGCTCGGCGCGTGCGACGCGCGACACGTCGATGCGATCCACCTGCACGAGCTTCGCGCCGTGCTCGAGCTGATGGAGGAATGCCAGGGTCCCCGCCAGATCTGACTCGGCGCGGATATCGACACGAATTTTCCTAACACCCTCGGTGGCCGGGGCGGCGGCCCCGGTGTTCGCTTCCTCGAGCCAGACACGCGCGTTGCGTGCGACGTCCGCGACGTACGACGCGAGCTCCGCGCTCGCCATCACGTCGTCCTTGCCTTGAAAGAGTCGCGGACGCATGGCGCGCATCGCCGAATCTGCGACACGCTGAAGCCGCGGATTCCGCTGTGCCGTTGCGACCGCGTCGCGCTCGCGTGCCAATGCCGCGCGTTCCGACGTGAGCGCGTCTTCCGCGTCGGCGAGCGACGCGCGATAGGGCCGCACGACCAACAGGAAGAGCGCGAACGGAAGCAGCGCGACCCCTCCCAATGCGATCGCCCGGCGATCGCGCGATTGCATGGTTCGCCAGCTCATCGCGCGCCCTCCGTCGTTCGCACGCGCGCGGCGATCACGAAATGCTCGAGCGAGGCACCGCCGTCTTGCAGTTCGCGGCGCACCGGCGCGGCGGCTTTGACGTCGCGCAGCAGCGGAATGCGAGAGAGCGAATCGAAAACGGGTGCCGCGTGATCCGCGAGTCCCTCGACGACGATGGAATCGCCGCGCGCGCGAATTGCCGTGAGGTGCGCGTCGTCGGGCAGGCCGTCGGTGAGCGCCGCGATCACCGACGACCACTGTGTCGCGTCGCGATCGGCCGACGCGAGCGCGGCGAGATCGTTGAACGCGGCCTCGATCGTCGTGCGGCCGACGAGCGTCGACGCGATCTTCGGCCGGAGCTCGTCGCGATCGCGACGGACCAGCTCGAGCTGGTGGTGCACGCCCCAGAGCTGGATGCCGGCAGCGATCGCGAACAGCGCCGCAGCGGCGCCCGCGACGATCCAGCGTGCGCGGCGAACCGTGTCTCGCTCTCTCGAGATCGCCGCCTCGCTCTTGAGCGCTGGACCAATGCTGGCACCGGCGTACTCCGCCGCGATCATGCCGGCATTATCGGAACCGGCCGAGTTCACGTTGACGCGCGCGCCGGCGGACGAGAGCACCGTGCTCAAGGCGCCGCGTTGCTGCGCCGCCCCGAAGATCCCAATGCGCGCGCCCGCCCCGATCGCATCCGCGACGAGCGAAGCGTCATCCGTCGCCGCGCGGAAGCGGCGGACACCCGCGAGCCGCCGCTGCTCGAGCTGCAACAGATCCGTGCGGTCTCCGTGCGCGATCGCGACGAATGCGGTACCGCGCTCGAAGGCCGGCCATGCGGCGAGCGCCGCGGCGGCCCACGCCGTCTCCGCCGGTGCAATCGTGTCGACGAGCCACCCCGCGTCTTCAGCCGCCGCGCGAATCGAGGCGACGAGTCGCGCTGATGCGGCGGCCGCGACGACGATCGCGGACTCGCCGCGGCCGCCGCGCGCGAGCGTGCTCACGCCGACGACCTGCGGTCCGCGCGCATTCACGAAATAGCGTCCCGCATTGCGGGTGAGGAGAATCTGCAAATCTTCCGCGCGCGCCGGCGGCAGATCGACGCGGCGCACCTCGATGAGCGGCGAGAGCAGCGAGATCGAGAGCGAGCCGCTCTCCGTGCCAACGGTACGCGCCAGGTCGTGGAGCGCCGCGGAGAGCGACGGCCACGGTCCGCCATCGAGCGGCGGCGGATCGAGCGCGCGGCGCCACGCGTCGCTCGATCCGAGACGCACGTCGGCCGCGCAGAGTTCGCTCGATGAGATCGAGACTCCCGTGTTCACGCGGCGCCGAGTCGCCGTCCCGCGTCGCGCGGCTACCATATCATGGAATCCACATAGGTGGTGCGATCGGCGTTCTGCCGCACCACGGCCACGAGCTTCGTCGGCGGCGCCTGCGGTCCGACTCGCGCCAGAATCGTGAGCTCGATCCACGTCGTCTGCGTCGTCGCGCGCGCCTGCAGCGCATTGAGCGCTTGCGGCGTGGCGAGTTGGCCAGCAACCCGGCGGCGCCGATCGGTCGCGCCGGGGAGCACTTGCGAGACGCTCTGAATCCGCCGGCCTTGCGACCGCATCTGCAGAATGAGATTGATCGTCGCGTCGGTCATGCCGGGCAGCACACGGAGCACCGGCACCGGGGCGGTGTTGAGATTGATCAATGCGTCGCCGTGCGTGGTCAGATACGGCGCCGCTTGCGCGTAGATGTCCGGCGTCATGCCCATCACGTTTCGCAGCTCGTCGATGTCGCGGAACGGCGCGTTCGTCGGCAGCGCGAGCATGCCGGCGCGGATGTACGCGTCGCGCTCGGCGCCGCTCGGCCGCGGAATGCTGTCCGGGTCGCGCCAGTCCATGATCGATTGCGCGAGCTGCGTCGACTTCGTGTAATCCTGTAAGAGAAAGGTGAAAAAGGTCTGAATCTCGTTCTCATTGAGATTATTGATATTCAACTTCTCTCCGAGATCGGCCGCCACAACGCTCACCGGCGTGCTGTCGACCATCACATCGCCGGAGTAGACGGAGTCGGCGTCGAGCCACGGGTCCGTCGCACGGAGGCCGGCGATGATCGCGTTCGAGCCGGCGGGCGCGGCGCGCAGTGCCTGCTCGAGCCGCGCCTGCGTCGCGGCGAGCGCGCCGAGGGCGAGGCCGCGCTGCACGCCGCGCTCCGAGGCGTCGATCCCGAGTTGGCGCCGCTCGTGCGCCTCGAGACTGAATTGGAGCGCGACGGCCGCGATCGCGACCACGAGCCAGAGCGCGGCGAGCAGCGCGACTCCGCGTCGGGCGCTCATTGTACGACCCTCGTCGACAGGCCGCGCACCTCGAACAGCATCGGCACCTGGAGAATCGGCGAGATGGTGTCGCCCTCGGCAGCGCCGAACGTCACCCGGTACGCACTCGGCAGGATCGTCGCGCCTTCACTCTCCGGAATCCAACGATTCGTGCGCGAGTCGAGGTACTCGACGGTCATCGTGCCGATGGTCGAATCGAGCATCTTGCGCATGAGCGGCTGGAGGAAGTTGGGTTGGTACTCGATCGAGAGCCCGTGCTCCGGGGTGTTCGGATCCGCGTCGACGTAGAGCCGGATGCTCGTGTTCGGCAGGAGCGACGGGCTGAGCGCGTTCGTCGTGAACCGGAGCTCGTCGCCCGCCGCCTGCGCCGCCGCGACCGCACCGACGCTCATCGCGCCGCCGCCGGATTGCGACTGCGTCCCGCCCGCCCGGAATGAGCCGCGCGGTCCGCCGCCGCGCTGAATCTGGATCGTGCCCGCCTCGAGCCACGAGTGCAGCATGTCGCGCATCGCGACTGCGCGCTCAGTCGTCGCGTTCGCGTGGCGAATCGTGTAGCGGTGATCGATCACCGACGCGAACGTCGCGGCGCCCGCGGTCGCCATCATTCCGGTGATCGCGAGTCCGATCACGAGCTCCATGAGCGTCATTCCGCGGCGCGCGCGCGTCATCGCGTGAACACCGGCGGACTGCGGAAGACGTACGTCTTCACCACGTACGATCCTTCGGCCCAGTTGACGGTGACGCGCACGTCGAAGAGTCCCGGCTGATCGGAGACCGGCGTTGCCGACGTCGTCCACGTGTACTCATCGAGTGGCGCCCCGAACTTGCCGCTCTTCACCGAGTCCGGCAGCGCCTCCATCGAGTTGTAGTTGAAGAGATTCAGGAAATCGAGGCGCGTCGTCGCGAGCGCTTCCACTTCCATCGCGCGCCGCGAACGCTCGGCGGTGCGCATGTCGCCGCCCACCGCCTCGAGCGCCGACACCGACGTGATGCCGACGATCGCGATCGCGACCACCGCCTCGAGCAGCGAGATGCCCGCGCGCGCGCTACCGTGAATCCGCACGCGCCACTCCGCTCCAGGGATCCACGCGAACGATGAGCGGCACGGCGCCCGAGCGCACGACCACCGTATCGGCGAAGGCCGCGCCGGTCGGCTGAAACACGTACTGCAGGCGCGGCTGATCCGACGCGATCGTCGCCGCGAGTCCGAGATCGAGCGTGCCGGTCGTCATCGTCCCACTTCCCGACGCTGTCGCCGTGTCGAGCTGATAATTGAGCGTTTTTGGATCGAGCCGCAGCGTGACGACCGCGTGGTCGTCGATCGCGACTTTGCGCGCGTCGTGCAGGAGGCCGAGCACCTGATCCGCCGGCTCGAGCGGCTTGTCGTCGACGAGGCGCGCGAACGCCGGCGCGGCGAGCGTCGCGGCGATCGCCATCACGAGGAGCACCATCGTGAGCTCCCAGAGCGTGAACCCCCGGCGCGCGCGCGTCACTTGAACGAGTTCGCGTTGATGCCGTAGATCGCTTGCAGGAGCGAGAGCGCGACGAAGGCGACGATCGCACCGAACACCACGATCATCGCCGGCTCGAGCAGCGTCGCCAGCCGCTGGGTGGCGCGTTCGGTACGCTCCTCGAAGATGTCGGCGGCTTTCATGAGAAATGTCTGAAGCTGCCCCGCGTCTTCGCCCACGCCGACGAGCTGCGCGAGCATCGGCGGAAAGAGCCCGCTCTCCGCGACCGCTCCGCGGAGCGAGCTCCCCTCGCGCACTTTGGTGCGCACCCGGGTCACGTCGTCGCGCGCGATCGGATCGCCGATCGATTCCACCGTATCGTCGAGCGCGGCGAGGAGCGGCGCGCCGCCGCCCAGCAGCACGCCGACGAGCCGCGCGAACCGGCCGGCGAGCGCGTAGCGGCGGAGCGTCGCGACACCGGGCAGCGCGAGCAGCACGCGCGCCCACGCGCGGCGGCCTTCATCGGTGTTCGCGACCCACGCCGCGAACGCCGCGATCGCGAACGGCACGAGCAGGAGCACGGGCCAGAGCCGATGCAGCGCCTTCGACAGCGCGAGCAGCGTCGCCGTCGACCTGGGAAGCGTGGCGCCGCTCCCCTCGAGCAGCGTGACGAACCGCGGCAGCACGAAGAAGAGCAGCACCGTCACCGCGACAGCCCCGGCGGTCGCGAGCAGCATCGGGTAGATCGCCGCCGAGAGAATCTTGCCGCGCAGCGCTTCGTCGCGCTCGAGCTGGTCGGCGAGGCGCGCGAACGCGCTGTCGAGATCGCCGCTCTTCTCTCCCGCGCGCACGAGACCGACGTAGAGCGGCGAGAAGAGCGCGCGATGCTGCCCCAGCGCGGTCGAGAGCGTGTCGCCGCGCTCGACGCGCGCGCGCACATCCTGCAGCGCGGCGTGTACGTCCCCCGATGCCACGCCCGATGCGGCGTTCAGCGCGTGGGCCAGCGGCATGCCCACCGGCAGGAGCGCCGCCAGCGCGCGCGTCACCTCGAGCACCTCGCGCCGGCGGCCAAACCGGAAGCTTCGCTTCCCACCCAGACCCGCACCCGCCGACTCGGCGACATCCAGCACGAAGAGCCCCCGCTCCTCGAGCGAGCGCGCCAGCGCGTTCGAGCTCACCGCGTGCGCTTCGCCGCGCGTCCGCTTGCCCGCGCCATCAACGGCCTGGTATGCGTAGGTGGGCATGAGAGATTGCTATTGCCAACTTACTATATCGGCGTCTTCCCCGTCGCCGCCCGGCTTGCCGTCCGCGCCGTACGTGAGGAGATCGAATCCGAGCGTGTTCTGCTGCCCGGGAAACGTGTACATGTAGGCCTTGCCCCACGGATCGGGCGGCACGGGCTTGCGAAGGTAGGGGCCGCGCCAATTGGACGGCGGATCGATCGTCGGCTTCTCCCACAGCGCGTTGAGGCCCTGCTCGGTCGTGGGATAGCGGCCGTTGTCGAGACGATACGCGTCGAGCGCGGCGCTCAGCATCTCGATCTGCGATTTGGCCGTGGCGTCCTTCGCGGCGCCCACGTGCTGGAAGATGTTCGGCGCGACGAGCGTGGCGAGGATCGCGATCACGACGATCACCACGAGGATTTCGATCAGCGTGAAGCCCGCTCTGATCGGCCGAGTGGCGCCGCGGCGGAGTGCGGGAGAGAGAGCTGGCATTCGGAAACCGTGGTGGGTGGATTGCGACGCCGCGCGCCGGAGCGCGGCTCCTTCATTAGTGTTACGCGTGAACGGCAGACGACGTTTTGCCGAACATCGTTAAGATGGGTGCGCGCGCGGGCTTCGGCCATCGGATCGGCGATCTGATCGGCCCTCTCAGTACCGCGCTCCCCGCCGTTTGTTCGGCGAACCGGAATCCCCTGGGGGCCGATGCGTGCCGAACGCGCCGCCCTGTCGGCGCGTCCGGCCCTCCCATTGACTTCCTATGGGAATGCTATATCGTGCGGCTTACCCTAGAGTTCCGATGGGAGTCATGGCCCAGACCAACGTCGACATCCTCCGCGGCACGCTCGACCTGCTCATCCTCAAGGCCCTGAGTTGGGGATCGACCCACGGCTACGGCGTCGCGCGGTGGATCGAGCAGGCGACGCAGGACGTGCTGCAGATCGAAGAAGGCTCGCTCTACCCCGCCCTCCACCGGCTCGAATCGCGCGATTGGATCGCGTCGGAGTGGGGCACGTCCGAGAACAACCGGCGCGCCAAGTTCTACACGCTCACGCCCAAAGGGCGCGCGCAGCTCCGCGTCGAGGCGGCCACCTGGACGCGGTTCGCGCAGGCCGTGTTCGCCGCGCTCGAGGCGCCGCCCTCGCCGGCATGAGGCTCCGCGAATGAGCAAAGACTCACAGCCGGCGTGGCGCCGGTATCTCAGCTTCTGGGGCGCCAACCCCCGCGCCGACGTCGACGCCGAGCTCCGGTTCCACTTCGAGATGCGCGTCCGCGAGTACGTGGCGCGCGGCATGAGCCGCGCGGAGGC